>JBAZEO010000002.1:0-383848 GCA_041653935.1 Dehalococcoidia bacterium
AATTACACACTGACCATCACTACCTCAGGCAACGGCAGCGGCACCTTTACACCCGCTTCCGGTACCTCGTATCCCTGCGGTACGGTCGTAAACCTTAACGCTTCTCCAAACGCCTGCTCAACCTTCTCCGGATGGTCCGGCAGTATTACTAACTCATCAGCCAACACTACAATCACTATGGACGGCGCTAAGTCCGTTACCGCTAACTTCTCGCTGAATAATTACACAACACTGACTATCACTACCTCAGGCAGCGGCAGCGGCACCTTTACACCCGCTTCCGGTACCTCGTATCCCTGCGGTACTGTCGTAAACCTTAACGCTTCTCCAAACGCCTGCTCAACTTTCTCCGGATGGTCCGGCAGCATTACTAACTCATCAGCCAACACTACAATCACTATGGACGGCGCTAAGTCCGTTACCGCTAACTTCTCGCTGAATAATTACACACTGACTATCACTACCTCAGGCAGCGGCAGCGGCACCTTTACACCCGCTTCCGGTACCTCGTATCCCTGCGGTACGGTCGTAAACCTTAACGCTTCTCCAAACGCCTGCTCAACTTTCTCCGGATGGTCCGGCAGCATTACTAACTCATCAGCCAACACTACAATCACTATGGACGGCGCTAAGTCCGTTACCGCTAACTTCTCGCTTATCCAATACACCCTCAACATCAGCAGCGGCGGCAACGGCTCAGCTGCTCCATCCGGAGAAACATTCCAGGGCTGCAACGACAGCGTTCCCATAATCGCCACTGCCAACTCTGGCTATAAGTTTTTAAACTGGTCCGGCCCGAGCACTGACTCTGTCTCCAACGTCAACGCCGCGTCTACCACTATCTTCATGAACGGGTCTAAAACCATTCAGGCTAATTTCGTTGTTAACCTTGGGGATATAAACGGCGACGGCCATGTCAATGTCCTGGACATGATACGCATTGGTCAGCACTGGGGCGAGACGGGGTCTCCGGGGTGGATCCCAGAGGATGTCAACAACGACGGGTCTGTTAATGTACTGGATATGATAGTTATAGGCCAGCACTGGACAGGTTAATAGCAAGCTTTTTATGTTTAAGTATCGTAAGATATCTTCGATAGAGCTTAAGAGAGAGGCGAAGAAATGAAGTGGAGCTTACTTGTCGGAATCATCCTATTAGCTGTTGGATTGTGCCTGATTACTGCGGAGCCGTCACAGGCCCAGCCGCCGACAGCGGTCAGTATTTCTCCATCCAGCCAGACCGTCAATGCCAGCCAGACGTTTACCGTGGGTATATATATTAACCCTGGCGAACCGATAGCCGGTGCTCAGTTCGACCTGAGCTTTAACGCCACGCTGCTTCAGGCGAACAGCGTAACGGAAGGAAATCTTCTCAACCAAGGCGGCTGCAGTACGTTCTTTCAGCCTGGAACCATAAACAACATTTCAGGTACAATCACCGGTGTCTCCGGTGCCATTATCACACCTGGATGCACTGTTTCAAACCCTGGGACATTTGTCAATATCAGCTTCACGGCGAAAAATGTTTCCAGTATATCTTTACTTAACATGTCCAATGTCGTAGTGGGTGACATAAATGGCTCTGCAGTACCTCTCAATCTGACCAATGGCAGCGTTACCGTTAGAGCTCCGGGGATCACCGTCAATCCCACTTCAGGGCTCGTCACCACCGAGGCCGGAGGTACTGCCACTTTCACCATCGTGCTTACTTCCCAGCCGACGGCTAATGTGGTCATCGGCCTGACCAGCAGCGACACCACCGAGGGCACGGTCTCTCTGGCCAGCGTGACCTTTACCACCGCCAACTGGAATACGCCACGGACGGTCACCGTCACCGGCATTAATGATGCCCTGGTGGACGGCAATATTGTATATACCATCATCACCGCGGCCGCCACTTCCACCGACCCCAACTACAATACTTTAAACGCTGCCGATGTCAGCGCTACCAACAACGACAACGACGTTGCAGGTATCACTGTCAATCCTACTTCAGGACTGGTCACCACCGAGGCCGGGGGCACCGCCACCTTCACCATCGTGCTTAACACCCAGCCGACCGCCAGTGTGAGCATAGGACTGAGCAGCAACGATACCAGCGAGGGCACGGTCTCTCCATCCAACATGACTTTCTCCACTTCCAACTGGAGTACACCGCGGACGATCACCGCCACCGGCGTTAATGATCTCGTGGCGGATGGCAATATCGCCTATACCATAGTCACCGCAGCTGCCACTTCCGGCGACGGCAACTACAATACTTTGAACGCTGCCGATGTCAGCGTAACCAATAACGACAACGATGTTGCATGGGTCACCGTTACACCCACTTCAGGGCTGATTACCACCGAGGCCGGAGGCACTGACACCTTTACCATCGTGCTTACCTCCCAGCCGACTGCTGATGTTACTATTGGCCTGAGCAGCAATGTTGTCACCGAGGGCACGGTGTCCCCATCTAGCGTGACCTTTAGCACCGCCAACTGGAGCACGCCGCAGACGGTGACTGCGACCGGTGTTGATGATGATATAGATGACGTCGATGCTGGTTATCTAATCGTCACCGCAGCCGCCGTCTCCACCGATCCCAGCTATAGCGGCCGTACCGTTGCTGATGTCAGTGTGACCAATATGGATAACGACGTTGCGGGGATCACCGTCAATCCTACCTCAGGGCTGGTCACCACAGAGGCCGGCGGCACCACTACCTTCACCATCGTGCTTAACACCCACCCTTGGACTGATGTGACTATCGGCCTGAGCAGCAGCGATACCAGCGAGGGCACGGTCTCTCCATCCAGCATGACTTTCTCCACTTCCAACTGGTCTACACCACAGACGGTCACGGTTACCGGCGTCAATGATTTCGTCATGGACGGCAATATAGCATATTCCATCGTCACCGCAGCCGCTACCTCCGGAGGCCCTGACTATAGCGGTCGTAACGCTGCTGATGTCAGCGTGACCAATAACGATGACGATATTGCAGGGATCACCGTTAATCCCACCTCGGGTTTGGTTACCACAGAGGCTGGAGGCACTGCCACCTTTACCATCGTGCTTACCTCCCAGCCGACGGCTAATGTGGTCATCGGCCTGACCAGTAGCGACACTACAGAGGGCACAGTGTCCCCGTCCAGCGTGACCTTTACCACCGCCAACTGGAATACACCGCGTACGGTCACATCCACCGGCGTTAATGATTTCATTATGGACGGCGATATTGCATATACCATCGTCACCGCAGCCGCCACTTCCACCGACCCCGGCTACAGTGGTCGTAACGCTGCTGATGTCAGCGTAACCAATACCGACAACGACGTTGCAGGGATTACCGTCAACCCTACTTCAGGCCTTGTCACCAGTGAGGCCGGGGGCACTGCCACCTTCACCATCGTGCTTACTTCCCAGCCGACGGCTAATGTGGTCATCGGCCTGACCAGCAGCGACACCACCGAGGGCACGGTCTCTCTGGCCAGCGTGACCTTTACCACCGCCAACTGGGGCACGCCGCGAACGATCACCGCCACCGGCGTTAATGATGCCCTGGTGGACGGCGATATTGCATATACCATCATCACCGCAGCCGCTACTTCCACCGACCCCAACTACAATACTTTGAACGCAGCCGATGTCAGCGTAACAAATACCGATAATGATGTTCCAGGGATCACCGTCAACCCTACTTCAGGCCTTGTCACCAGTGAGGCCGGAGGCACTTCCGCCTTCACCATCGTGCTCAACACCCAGCCGACGGCTAATGTGGTCATCGGCCTGACCAGCAGCGACACCACCGAGGGCACAGTCTCACCGGCCAGCGTGACCTTTGGCACATCTAACTGGAGTACATCGCGGACGGTTACCGCCACCGGCGTTGATGATCTAGTATGGGACGGTGATATTGCATATACCATCGTCACCGCAGCCGCTACTTCCACCGACCCCAACTACAATACTTTAAACGCTGCCGATGTCAGCGCTACCAATAACGACAACGATGTTCCGGGAATCACCGTTAATCCTACTTCGGGGCTGATTACCACCGAGGCCGGAGACACCGCAACATTCACTATTGTCCTCAACGCGATACCAACAGCTGACGTGGTTATCAATCTAAGCAGCAGCGACACCACAGAGGGTACGGTCTCTCCATCAGGTGTGACCTTCAACACCACCAACTGGAATGCCCAGCAGACGGTGACCGTAACCGGGGCCAGTGATAACGAGTCGGACGGTGCTGTTGTATATACCATCGTGACCGCGGCTGCCACTTCCGCTGACTCTGGCTACAACGGCATGGATGCGACCGATGTCAGCGTGACTAATAGGGAATCTGGTGGAGGCGGAGGTGGAGGTGGTGGCGGTGGTGGGAGTGGTTCCTCTGTGAAGAACTGGGAAATATGCATGGGAGACAACTGCGTTAAAGGAGAGGTGAACTCCCTGGGCAAAATTATGGACGATTTTACAGCGTCCTTCGACGACAGAGCTATAACAGTATATATTGCCGAATACACCGAGATGAAGGGTGCGGACGGCAAGCGTTTAGCGGGAATAAATATTGAGGAAATCGATACTTTCCCAGCCCCTCCCACAGGCTATGTGGTTCTCAAGGCCTTCGATTTCAACCCCGATGGCGCGACATTCGATCCGGGTATCAGAATCAATATGAAGTTCGATCCTAATGAGTTGGAGCCCGGACAGACCGTGTCCATCGCTTATTATGATGAAAGCACAGGCGTTTGGAATTTCATAGAGGGCACGATAACTGAGGATGGTCAGGCCGTATTCACTATGGAGCACTTTACTGAATTCGCACTCATGGCCACTGAGGCAGCGTCCACCCCCACCCCAATGCCAACAGCCACCCCGACGCCTGCGGAGTCCGGCGGATCGAACACGGGTATCTGGATCGGGATAGCAATAGGTATTGTCGTCATCCTTTGCATCATCGTGTGGTTCTTTGCAGTTAAAGGTTTTAAGCGGAAACCAAAGGACACCGGTAAGAAGTAATTAAATATTGAATGAGGAGATGAAAATACAATTCATACACAGCTCCAATAAGGAGGCTCGGTATGAAAAAATACACACGTGGTAAAACTTATTGCAGAATACTGACCATTGTTCTCGTAATAGTTCTAACTGTAGGCGGTATTTCATATTGTCCTCAATCAGCCTCCTCCGATGAAGCCAAGACCGACAACGAAAGCCAAACTCTGGAAGGCTTAAACATCCAAATCGCAGAAATATTTCTGCAGAAACAATCCCTGACTCCTATTCAACAGAAAATCGATTGGAACCTCCTGCAAACACTGCAGGAAATCAATGAACAAGGCTCCAGTGCACCCATAGAAGATAGCCTCCTATTTCAAAACTTTTCTACATCTATGTTCCAGATAAACAACGAAGGTGTGCTGAAAGTTAAGCTGACCGTATCTGATAATGTATCCGAAGAGCAAATTAACCAGTTAAAATCCCTCGGCATGAATATTCAAATCATCTTGCCCGAATATGGAATAGTGGAAGGCGATCTGCCATACGATATAGTGGAAACTGTTGCCAGCCTCGATTTCGTTAAGCATGTTGGCACTCCCGGATACCCTATTTACAATACCGGCTTTTTTACATCTACAGGCGATTCCGTTCTCCAAGCAGATACAGCCCGCAGCACCTTTGGCATCAACGGCAGCGGCTCGAAAATTGGCGTAATGTCAGACGGAGTTGATCATCTGGCTGCTTCAGTTAATAGTCCCGGCGGTGATCTCCCCTCCAACATTGATGTAGTGAAAAATGGCAGCGGCGATGAAGGTACCGCGATGCTGGAGATAATTTATGATCTAGCACCAGGAGCTAATTTAGCTTTCTACGGACCCAATACTAGCTCAGATATGATTTTTGGAATAGGCGTTTTAGAAGCTGCTGGCTGCAACATTATAGTTGACGATATTACATTCCTCGACGAACCTAAATTCGAGGATGGTCCTATTGCCCAAAGGGCATGTGAATTCGTCAATGAAGGTGGAGTATATGTAACTTCTGCAGGAAACAGTAGATTGGGACATTATAACCATCAATATGTACGAGCAACAGGCACTCTGGGCTATACCTACGCCCACAATTATGGCAGCAGAGATTTAGGTAATACTTTTACTATACCTAATGGGGGCTACATCATAGTCGTCTTGCAATGGAATAACCAGTGGGGACTATCAGGAGATGATTTTGATCTCGCTTTACTCTGGTCATCAAACGGGTCATTGATAACAGGAAGCGGTGATACGCAGGACGGCGATGACGATCCATGGGAAGGGTTCTATTGGTCTAACGATACAGGATATAGCGTATCTGTATTCGTAGCTATATTGGAATATGCATTAACTAGTGATCCATCCTCAATTATGCTGGATTACACTGTATATAACAATTTTTATCCGCCTTCCCTACAATATAACACCACTAGCGATAGCGTTATCGGGCATGCAGCTGTGGAGGAAATATTATCCACAGCTGCGGTGGATGCAGCTACACCAAGCACTGTGGAAAGCTATAGCTCTTGTGGGCCAGGCACCATATACTTCCCATCATATCAGCAAAGGCAGGTCCCCAATATCACCGGCACTGATGGTGTACAGACCGTAACCGGGTTTCTAGGCTATTTCTCTAATCCATTCTACGGAACATCGGCAGCTGCACCACATATTGCAGCAATCGCAGCTCTAGTCTGGGATGCCAATCCAACGCTTAATTCAAGCCAGGTTCGCAGCGCTATAACATCAACTGCAGTGGACTTATCAACCGCAGGATTTGACTACAACTCTGGTTGGGGGCGTGCCAATGCTTCTGCCGCAGTGAATTCTACTGTTTTTACATTGAATATTTCTTCTTCCAGCGGCGGGACGGTCACAACTCCAGGAGTTGGTACATTCCATCCATATATCGGACAAATAGTGAACATCTCTGCTATTCCAAATTCCTGTTACCATTTCGCCAACTGGTCTGGCGATACTTCTACAATCGCAAACGTCAGTTCTCTCTCAACCACTATCACCATGAACGACAGCTATTCGATCACCGCCAACTTCACTATCGATACCTATACTTTGGCAACAACATCCAATGGTTCTGGAGGCTCCCCTTACTTCGACGGCTTCAACCCCTTCAACTGCAGCGTCAACGCCACCATCCACGCCAACACCAGCCCCTGCTATGCATTCACAGGTTGGTCTCCCACTGACGGTGTTGCAAACGCCAGCGCTGAAAACACTACCGTACTAATGACCCAGAACAGAACTATAACTGCCAACTACACGCTGACCGGCGCAACCTATAACCTCACTGTAAACAGCAGTGAATATGGGAACGTGTCCTTCCCTGGTGAAGGCATATTCGGTCCTTACGCTTGCAGTACCACTGTCAACCTCACCACAATAGCTGATACCTGCTGCGATTTCGTTAACTGGACCGGCGATACCGCCTCTATCACTAATCCCAACGCCGCATCTACTACTATATTTATGAACAGCTCTAAAACCATTCAAGCTAATTTCATTCTTACACCTTGGGATACAAACTGCGACGGTTCTGTCAATGTCTTGGACATGATACTCATCGGTCAGCACTGGGACCAAGAGGAGTCTGCTGGCTGGATTCCCGAGGATGTCAACAACGATGGGACTGTTAATGTATTGGATATGATACTTGTAGGCCAGAACTGGACTGGCTAGGTTTGAACCTTTTGTATACCTGTGTAGGGTTTTGTAGAGTGGTGAAGATATGAAGTGGAGCATAGTTGTCGGGTTATTCCTACTGATTATTGGATCCTGCCTGGTCGCTGCTGGTCCATCACGAGCTCAATCGCCGACATCAGTTAGTATCTCACCATCCAGTCAGACCGTTAATTCCGGTCAAACGTTTACTGTAGGTGTATATGTTACCCCTGGCGAGTCGATAGCCGGTGTGCAGTTCGACCTGAGCTTTAACACCACACTACTTCAGGCCAATAGTGTGACGGAGGGGAATCTGCTTAACCAGGGCGGCTGTGGCACGTACTTCGTTTCCGGAACGATAAACAATATCGCAGGAACGATCATCGGCGTTGTCGGTGCCATCACCACACCTGGTTGTAATGTTTCAAACCCGGGGACGTTTGTTAATATTAATTTCACCTCAAGAACTGTGTATGGTATATCTTTACTTAATATGTCAAATGTTGTGGTAGGCGATCCAAATGGCTCAGCAGTATCTATCAGCCTGACCAATGGAAGCGTTACCGTGGGAGCCTCGGGGATTATCGTCAATCCCACACCGACGAGCACAGCTATGACTACTCCTACTCCAGCACCTACTCCTACACCGACGAGCACAGCTATGACTACTCCTACTCCAGCACCTACTCCTACGCCGATCAGCACAGCCACGACTACTCCTACCCCAGCACCTACTTCTACACCAACAAGCACAATTACGGCTACTCCTACTCCAAATCTGACGTCAACACTCATTCTGACATCTACCCCCGCTCCAACGAGTAAACTGAACCTTGAAATCGGTTTAGGGAATGGCGTCACCAACAGTTCCGGAGTACTGCTGCAAGATATCGCCGCCCGCTCACTGGATGGAAAAACTACTGCCAAGATATCCGCCGGGACACAAATAACGAACCCTTCGGGACAACCGGTGGATGAAATCACCATGGAAGCAGCTACAACAATCCCGCCTGTTCCGGAAGGTTATTTTCTGATACAGGCTTTCAACTTCGGACCTGATGGTACGACCTTCTCCTCAGCCTTGCAGATAACTCTGGCATACGACCTGAGCCAGTTGCCGGCGGGCCAGGAACCGGTAGTCACCTATTACGATGAAGCCGCAGGAGAATGGAGATTTATTATAGGCGATGTGGACACCGTCACCGGCACAATCATTTTCTCAGTAGCACATTTTAGTATCTACGCCTTGATGGGCCATTCAGTGACGCCGGCTGGGCATGAGAGCATTGCGCTGTGGATCTGGATTGTAATAGTCTTCATCGTAATACTTGCTCTAATAGTAATAATTGGGTTGGTACTGCAGAGGCGCGCTACTGTTGGCGACACTAGTCAGAGCGATAGTGAAGAGAAATAGAAAAAGTAGTTAATAGATAAGGATTAATTTAAAGCAAAATGATACAAGGTCCCCGTCTTGGTGCTTATTCCCGATGACCTGGACTTTGAGGAAGCTTTCAAGCAGTTCTTTTGTGAACTTTCTGAAGCTAAAGAGGTGGAGCGGGTGATGGGATTCGAACCCACGACTCCTTGCTTGGGAAGCAAGCACTCTACCGCTGAGTTACACCCGCAGACGAGTTGTATTTTATTACCAAAGCGGATGTATGTAAAGATGTCCCGGATTTTGTTACGAATGCTTGCCTTTCCTTTTACATAGCCATATGTTAAAATATAAACATAATAAATATTTAACCCTCATATATATCTGGAGAGAGAGATGTCCAGCAGATTCGAAAAATTTACCGAAAGAGCCCGAAAAGTCTTAACCCTCTCCCAAGAGGAAGCGCAGCGTTTTAACCACAACTACATTGGCACAGAACATATACTGCTCGGCCTAGTGAGAGAGGGTGATGGCGTAGCCGCCAAGGTTCTTGTTAACCTTGGTCTGGAATTGGAGCGGGTACGCCAGGCTGTTGAATCATCTATGGGAAAGGGAGAGAGGACGGTCTCCGGTGAGGTCGGCCTAACTCCGAGGGCAAAACGTGTCATCGAACTGGCAGTAGATGAGGCCAGGCGCCTCCATCATAACTACATCGGAACTGAACATCTCCTTCTGGGATTGTTGCGTGAAGGCGAAGGCATAGCCGCAAGCGCACTGGAAGGATTGGGCGTAACGTTAGAAAAAGTACGCGCTGAGGTTGTGCGCATCCTGAGCCAGAACATGCCGCAGCAGCAAGCCCAGGCTGGCGCTGCTCATCCTGCAACAAGAACTCCTACTCTGGACCAACTGAGCCGTGATCTCACAGCTGCGGCCCGTGCCGATAAACTGGATCCTATCATCGGGCGCGATAAAGAGATAGAGCGTGTCATCCAGATACTTAGCAGGCGTACGAAGAATAACCCCTGCCTCATCGGTGAGCCGGGTGTTGGCAAAACCGCTATAGTAGAGGGTTTGGCCCATCGCATCGCCAATAATGAAGTGCCGGCTACTTTACGTGACAGACGGCTTCTGGCGCTTGACATCGGTTCGCTGGTGGCTGGCACCAAATACCGAGGTGAATTTGAGGAGCGGCTGAAAAAGGTCATCGAGGAGATAAAAACCGCCGGCAACTGCACCCTGTTCATCGACGAAATACATACGATAGTCGGTGCCGGAGCGGCGGAGGGCGCCATCGATGCCTCCAGTATACTCAAGCCGCCGTTGGCGCGAGGCGAACTGCAATGCATCGGGGCTACCACGGCCGATGATTATAGAAAACATCTGGAAAAGGATGCCGCGCTCGAACGCAGGTTCCAGCCTGTAAAGGTTGAGGAGCCATCGGTAGAAGAAACTATAAAAATTCTGCAGGGGATAAAATCACGTTATGAAGATCATCACCAGCTGATTATAAGCGACGAAGCGATAAATGCTGCAGCTACTTTATCAGCAAGATACATACCGGATCGCCATCTCCCCGATAAGGGGATAGACCTGATCGATGAAGCCGCATCAAGGGTGCGCATAAGAAACTTCAATTTGCCTCCCAAGGTCAAAGAAACGACCAAGGAGCTGGACTCGCTGCGCCAGGAGAAAGAATCAGCTATAGCAGCTCAGCTGTACGACAAGGCCGCGGAACTCCGTTCCCGCGAGCTTGATATCACTGACAAGTTAAGCACTATACAGAGCCAATGGGAACAGGAGCAGGCCGCCCAGGAGAAGCCTGTAGTCACAGAGGACGATATCGCCGAGGTGGTATGCATGTGGACCGGCATACCGGTGACGCGCATGGCTAAAGACGAAACTACCAGGCTTTTGCAGATGGAAGAGGTGCTGCACCAGCGCATCGTAGGGCAGGATGAGGCGATCAGTGCAATAGCTAAATCCGTGCGGCGCGCCAGGGCCGGCCTTAAGGACCCGAGACATCCGATAGGAAGTTTCATCTTCCTCGGCCCCACCGGCGTAGGTAAGACCGAGCTCGTGCGAGTTCTCTCGGAATTCATGTTCGGCAGCCAGGATGCGCTTATCAGGCTCGATATGTCTGAATTCATGGAGAAGCACGCCGTAGCCCGTCTCACAGGCGCGCCTCCGGGATACGTCGGATACGATGAAGGCGGACAGCTCACAGAGGCTGTCAGACGCAAGGGTTACTCCGCCATACTTCTCGATGAGATCGAGAAGGCACACCCTGATGTATTCAATGTGCTATTGCAGATACTCGACGACGGTCATCTCACCGATGCCAAAGGAAGGCGTGTCGATTTCCGCAACACGATCATTGTCATGACCAGCAACATCGGAGCTGAGCTGATAAGACGCGATTCCACCATGGGATTCTCTACAAAAGCGGACGAGTCCAAAACCCAGGCGCAATCATATAAGCGGATGAAGGATAAAGTACTGGAGGAAATGAAACGATTCTTCCGGCCCGAGTTCCTCAACCGCATCGACGGAGCCATAGTTTTCCATGCCCTGAACAAGGATCATATAAATAAGATCGTCGACCTTATGCTCAAAGATGTGCAGAAAGAGCTTACCGACAAGTCCATGAAGCTTGAAACCACAGATGCGGCCAGGAGCCTCCTCGGCGAAAAAGGGTTCGATCCCGTATTCGGCGCGCGTCCACTGCGCCGTATAATCCAGGATCTTGTGGAAGACCCGCTATCAGAGCAGCTTCTGCGCGGTGAGTTCTGTCCGGGAGACACTATCGTCCTCGACGCCGAGGATGGCAGGATCGTTACACATATACGACAGCCTGCAAAGTCAATAAAATAAAATACGATACACTTACGATCAATCAGCTTTGGAGGCGTTGCTTTCAAAGCTGATTTTATTTTCGCGTTGAGACAGGCCGACGGCTAATGTATAATGGGCCCATGGATAAAGGACGCAAGATCTTCGTCTGCGAGCAATGCGGGAAAGAAAGCGCAAAGTGGCTGGGGCATTGCCCCGCCTGCGAGGGCTGGAACACCTACGTCGAGACCCTGCACGTCTCCTCCAAGCGCTCCGGCAGCGCCTGCTCCGCGAACGCCCCCCAGGAATTATGTAATGTATCCAAGGAAGAGAAACCGCGGTTCTCGCTGAAGATCGCGGAATTCGACAGAGTGCTTGGCGGAGGCATCGTCCCCGGATCGCTGGTTCTCATCGGCGGAGACCCCGGCATCGGCAAGTCGACGCTCCTCCTGCAAATCTCCGCAAACGCCGCAAAATCGGGCAAGAAGGTGCTCTATGTCACCGGGGAGGAATCACTCAGCCAGATACGCCTGAGAGCCAACCGTTTGAGCACACCGGGCGAACGCATATTCACGCTCGCCGAGACTAACCTCTCTGTGATACTGGAACACCTGACCCAAGAGCCGCCGGACATCGCCATAGTCGATTCGATACAAACCGTATATCTGGACGGGATCGATTCATCGGCGGGCAGCATCGCGCAGATACGCGAATGCACCGTAAGGCTCATGCAGTGGGCCAAGGATAACAATATACCGCTGCTCATATCCGGACACGTCACCAAGGACGGCTTCATCGCCGGTCCCAAGGCGCTGGAGCATATAGTCGACGCAGTCCTCTACCTGGAGGGCGAACAGTTCAGCTCCTACCGCCTGCTGCGCAGCGTAAAGAACCGCTTCGGCTCCGCCAACGAGGTCGGAGTATTTGAGATGACGGGGAAAGGCTTGATGGAGGTTACGAACCCGTCGGAGGCCTTCCTGTCCCAGCGTTCCAAAGAAACGATAGGCTCAATCGTGGTGCCGACGCTGGAGGGCACCAGGCCGCTGCTCGTGGAGATTCAGGCGCTGACGACAAATGCCAGCTTCGGACCATCGCGGCGCACGACCAACGGCATCGATTTTAACCGTCTGCTTCTCGTGACCGCCGTGCTGACCAAGCGCGCCGGCCTGGGGCTCGGCAACCAGGATATCATAGTCAACGTCGCCGGCGGCCTCAAGGTAGGCGAGCCTGCCGCCGACCTGGGCATTGCCATCGCCATCGCCTCCAGCCTGCGCAGCGCCCCCGTCGACCGCAACCTGGCGGCCGTGGGCGAGATAGGTCTGTCGGGCGAGCTGCGGGCCGTGCCGCAAATGGATAGAAGGATCGGCGAAGCCGCCAAGCTGGGCTTCAAGCGCTTTATATTGCCGGAAACCAAAGATGTAAAATCCCCCAGAGGCATAGAGCTGCTTCAGGCGTCATCGCTCAAAGACGCCCTAAGGATGGCGATACCCAGGGTCGAACGCAAATCCGACGAAGGAAATCCCGAATAAAGAGGTGCAGGAGATTTCTCTCCTGCCAGGGTTTTAGGGGTGTCCCCTATTTTTTGTTCCCCCATGAGTGGGGGATACAGGGGGTTGATGCACTTGACCCCAGAAGTTGAACAAGAGGTAATCATATGAACGAAATCAAACTGCCGGCACCAAAACTTAAAGGCGACACATCCATTGAGGAAGCCCTTTTCAAACGCAGGTCGGTGCGCGACTACAAGAGCGATGCGATTACCCTTGAACAATTGTCTCAGCTATTATGGTCAGGGCAGGGCATCACCGCCATGGACTTCTTCCGCGCCGCCCCCAGTGCCGGGGCCAGCTACCCCCTGGAGCTATTCGTTATAGCGGGCAACGTCAAAGGACTCGATGCCGGCGTATATCGTTACAACGTCAAGGAGCACTCGCTGAGCCTGCATATTAAAGGCGACATCAAAGAGAAGCTCGGAACCACCGCCGCCTTCAATCAGAAGTGCATCTCGGAGGCCCCTGCCTGCATCTCGATATGCGCTGTTTACGAACGCACAATGAAGACCTACGGCAAGCGGGGCGAGAGATACGTTCACATCGATACCGGCCATGCCGCGGAGAACATAGCGCTTCAGGCTGTGGCGCTTGGGCTGGCGACCGTGATGGTCGGAGCCTTCGAGGATAAGAAAGTCGGCGAGATACTGAATCTCGGCGAAGAGTTGAAGCCTCTTTATATCATACCAGTAGGAAAGCAGGGGCAATCTCTCTAACTTCTCCTCTCGATCGAATATTCTCCGATTTCTCAGCAATTCAAGTCAAGAAGATACCGCTTATAACATGTATCCTTCATGCAAGAGGTTGAAGCGTGGAACACTGGGAAAAGATTGCTGCGGTCCAGCATATGCAGGATTATATCGAGGCTCATCTGACCGAGCCGATCACCCTTCATATGCTTGCACACGCAGCGGAGTATTCGCCCTGGCACTCCGCGAGGCTTTTCAAAGAGCTGACAGGCAAGACGCCGTTCGAATACATCCGGGCTCTCCGGCTGTCCCGGGCAGCCGCAAAACTGAGGGACGCGGATGTGAAGATAATCGACGTGGCGTTCGACTTTGTCTTCGACTCACACGAGGGCTTCACGCGGGCATTCTCCAGACAATTCGGCATGACCCCAAATAGCTACCGCAAGAATACGCCGCCGCTGAAACTCTTTATGCCCGCCCAGATCCGCGATTACTACCTCAAAATGCAAAAAGGAGATGACAATATGCCTAAAAGCACAAAACCCAATACTATTTTCGTTCAGGTGGTCGACCGACCGGCGCGTAAGCTGATTCTGAAAAGAGGGGAGACGGCGAAAGATTACTTCGCCTACTGCGAGGAGCTGGGCTGCGATGTCTACCAGGAGCTTAAGGATGTGAAGGAAGCCCTTTACGAGCCTATCGGGATGTGGCTGCCGAAGAACCTGCGTAAGCCGGGAACATCGGAATACGCCATGGGCGTGGAAATGCCCGCCGGCTATAAAGGACCAGCGCCGGAAGGCTACGAAATCATCGGCCTCAAGCCGTGCAAGATGATGGTCTTCCAGGGCCAGCCTTACGATGACGCCAAGTTCGAGCAGGCCATCGGCGACCTCTGGGCGGTGATGAAGACCTACAATCCGGAGCTGTACGGCTTTATGTGGGCGGATGAAGACGGCCCCCGCTTCCAGCTCGAGCCCCAGGGCTACCGCGGCTACATTGAGGCTAGACCGGTAAGGCAGATCGGCACACGCTAAAAACAGATTTTAGGTACAATCCTTCGCTCGGCGAAGTGAAGAACACCTCGCCGAAAACGAAGTACATTGTTAAAATACCTGTGGGGAAACCTACTTAGTTACCGATACCTTCTTAACTATCGAATCGCCCATCTCATGCGTGCCTACCTTGGTCATGCCTTCGCTCATGATATCGTAGGTGCGGTAGCCGTCTTCGAGAACGCGCAGCACGGACTTTTCCACCAGATCGGCCGCCGCAACCATGCCCAGCGAGTAGCGCAGCATCATGGCCACGCTCATTATTGTGGCGATGGGGTTGGCCATATTCAGCCCGGCGCGGCTCGGCGCGCTGCCGTGTATCGGCTCGTACAGTCCGTAGACCTTGGTTCCAACGCGGGGAATATCGGCGAGGCTCGCCGAGGGCAGCATGCCCATCGAGCCGGCAAGCATCGAAGCCTCATCGGTGATGATATCGCCGAAGGTGTTCTCGGTGACCAGCACATCGTATGAGGACGGCTTCTGTATCAGCCGCATGGTGCAGGCATCCACCAGATGATGTTCAAGCTCCACATCGGGATACTCCCTGGACATCTCGATGGCCATCTCGCGCCACAGCCGTGAGGTCATCAGCACGTTCTGTTTATCGACGGAGGCCAGCTTCTTGCGGCGGCTGCGCGCCATCTCGAAGCCCACGCGCAGTATGCGCTCGATCTCCTGCTCGGTATAGACCATCGAATCGATAGCCTTGCGCCCCTTCTCCGTCTTCCAGCGCTTCTTCGGCTTGCCGAAATACAGCCCGCCCGTAAGCTCGCGCACCACGATGAGATCGACGCCGCGTACGACCTCAGGTTTAAGATTCGTATGGTCTACCAGCATGGGAAATACCTTAACCGGGCGCAGATTGGCGAACAGCTTGAGCCCCTTACGCAGAGCGAGAAGGCCGTCCTCCGGCCGCACGTCCGAACCGGGGATGTCCCACTTGGGCCCGCCCACCGCGCCGAGCAGCACCGCGTCGCTCTTGCGGCACATCTTCAGCGTCTCGGGCGTCAGCGCCGTGCCGTGCCTGTCGATGGATATCCCGCCGACATCGCCGTACTCCATTATGGCCTTGTGCCCGAACTTCTCGCAGACCGTCTGCAGCACCCTGGAGGCCTCTGAAGCCACCTCAGGGCCTATGCCGTCGCCCGGTATATAAGCAATATTGAATTTCACTTGGCACCCCTTGTCTTGATTCTCTTTTTAGTATACTCGATGAGCCCGCCCGCGGAGACCAGTTCCATCATGAAATCGGGATACGGCTCAGCCTTATAAGTCTTCCCTTTAGTAATATTCTTTATCTCGCCCGTCTCCAGCGTCACCTCAAGCTCGTCCCCCGCATCGAT
Source organism: Dehalococcoidia bacterium (assembly GCA_041653935.1). Taxonomy (GTDB): domain Bacteria; phylum Chloroflexota; class Dehalococcoidia; order E44-bin15; family E44-bin15; genus JAYEHL01. The sequence goes on from JBAZEO010000002.1 coordinate 16,542, forward strand.
GCGATCCGCCATGGCACACTCCAGCAGCGGCAGTCCGATGTTGATCGCGTTGCGAAAGAAGATGCGCGCGAAGCTCTGCGCGATGACGCACGATATGCCCGCAGCCTTCAGCGCTATCGGAGCATGCTCCCGCGACGAGCCGCAGCCGTAGTTAGTGGTGGCCACGACCATGTCCCCCTTCTTCACGCGCTTGAGGAACTCCTCGTCTATATCCTCCATGCAGTGCGCCGCCAGCTCCGCCGGCTCCCATACGTTCAGATAGCGCGCCGGGATGATGGCATCCGTATCCACGTTCGCACCGTATTTATGTGCTTTACCTTTCAGTTTCATGCGATAGTCTCCTGTTTTTCCTGCTTCCCAATCCGCTCCTTTATCACAGCCATTACCGCATCCGGATCATTAGTCGAGAACACGAACTCGTTGAACCTGCCTTTCTTCAACCCCAGCACCACGCACGAGCTGCCGAGCACATTGTACACCAGCCGCGACTTGCCGTTGACCTGCGATATACGTATGCCGTAGCCGCCGTATGTGCCCAGGGACGAAGATTCGTCCGGATAGCAGTCAGCGATATCCTCCCAGGGCATGACCCGCTTGAATATGCCATAGCTCACGGTCAGGGATTTAGAAGTAGCCTTTACCATAAGCTTGGTGAAGTTGCCCATGATAAACGTCATGAATACAAAGAACAGGCACATAGCCGCATAGAACCAGTCAGGCGCCGGCTTATCGCCCAGCGGCTCCGCCACGATTTGCTGAACGAACATAGCGAGGAAAAAGACGGCTAAAACGACAAACACAGCGATGATCGCTCTGCCCAGTGTGAACACTATAAATTCGCTATATATCTCAGGCTCGATTGCCTGCGCTATCATTTTCCGCATATCATCTTTAGTCATTACACAACCTAGATATTACTCGCCCCACATTATCATACCGATTGCTGCGACTGAATCCGACTCTTTATCACATCAATAACCGCATCCGGATTCTTGGTTGAGAAGACGACTGATTTCCTGCCCCTCTTCATCTCCAGCTCGACACGCGGATAGCCCATAACATTGTACATCCGCCTCCACCGCCCCCCGACGAATCCCATGCTGACACCCCAGTTGGCAGAGGACAGAAATGGGCTGAGCTTATCCAGATCGCACCCGCGAACGTCCTCCCACCTTACCCGTATCCGGAAAATACCGAATGCCACAACCGCGAACTCTTCCGTCATCTTAATTGAAAGCGTAGTAAGATTCGCCAGAAAGGCTGTGAATAGAGCCAGAGCTGACAAAATGGTCACGGCAAACCACAGCGGCACCGGGTTCAGGCCCAGTTGCCCGGTTATTCTCTGATATAAATACATTACCAGGAAAATTATCGTCAGAACGGCAAACAATGCCACAACCCCCCTGATCAGAGGGAATCTCACCTTCTCCTCATAGATTATCTTACTATCGACGTTACTCATCGCAATCAACATTCGGCGAGAGGCTATCTCTGCCGCAGCCTGTTATCATTAGTCTCCACAGTGCTCATGAAAACCCGCAGCGCGATCTCGGACAACTCCGGTGAGCAATCGGCCAGGCGGAAATCCTGCCGCTCAGCCAGCTCCCTCCACTCGGAAGGCATGTAGGCCAGCCTGTTAGCCATGCCGCCTTCCTGATCGATCGCGGCATAGTAAACCTTCCTGACCCCCGATGTGATCAGCCGCCCCAGGCACATGGGGCACGGCTCAAGCGAGGAGAACAGCGTGTATACATTCATACGCTCGATCTTCTTGTGGCGCTCCTCGAACTTTGTCATCACATCCATCTCAGCATGCATGTCGCTGCGGAAATGCGGAGAGAACACACGATTGCGGCCCCTCTGCACGATCTCCTTGCGATTGCGCACAAGTACGGCGCCCACGCCGAAATTCCCCTCCAGCGCAGCCGCTATCGCCTCCTGAAGTGTGATTATCACGAACGGGTCGTGAGGATAAGTCTTATCGGGAACCAGCTTATCGATTCTCGATTTGAGTTGCTCTAAAGATTTCTGTACAGGTTTAGCCACTGCAATAATCCTTTAATTGTCATTCTGAGCGAAGCGAAGAATCTCGTCGATATACTTCAGTCGCTCTAGTTCCCTCACGATGACATGCTATAAACTTATCAACCCCCTATATCCCCCAATCTTGGGGGAAGGAAAAAATAGGGGACACCCCTAATACCCTGGCAGGAGATTATTCTCCTGCACCTCTTCTACTTTATCTCCTCCGGACTCGCTATCCTTCCTGCTATCGCGCTGGCGGCAGCTATAGCCGGGCTCGCCAGATATACCTCAGACTTGTTGCTGCCCATGCGGCCGACGAAATTGCGATTGGTAGTAGATATACATTTCTCGCCGGCAGCCAGCACCCCCATGTAACCGCCAAGGCACGGGCCGCACGTAGGCGTGCTCACCGCCGCGCCCGCGTTGATGAAGGTTTCGATCAACCCCCGGTGCATGGCTTCAAGATAGACATCCTGCGTGCCGGGGATGACAATGAGCCTGACGTCGCGATGAACCTTGCGCTTCTTTATGATATCGGCAGCCACCTGCAGATCCTCGATGCGGCCGTTGGTGCAGCTCCCGATAACCGACTGATCGATCTTAACGTTGCCGACCTTGCTTATCGGCTTGGTCTTCGAAGGCAGGTGTGGGAAGGCCACCTGCGGCTCGATTTTGGACGCATCGTATTCGATAACGCGTTCATAGTCCGCGTCCTCATCGGGCTCATATGTGCGATATTTACGTTTTGTACGCCCTTTCAGATAAGCCTTCGTTTTATCATCAACACGGAACAGGCCCGCCTTGCCGCCGGCCTCGATGGCCATGTTGGCCATAGTGAGACGGCCCTCGACAGACAGCGAATCAATGGCCTCGCCGCAGAACTCCATAGCGCTGTAGCGCGCGCCGTCAACGCCGATCTTGCCGATGGTGTACAGTATCAAATCCTTGCCGCCGACCCACTTCTGAAGCCGGCCGCTGAAAACGAACTTGATCGTCGGCGGGACCTTCATCCACACCTCGCCCGTAGCCATGGCGCATGCTATGTCGGTCGAGCCCATGCCAGTAGCCAGCGCGCCCAGCGCGCCGTATGTGCAGGTGTGCGAATCGGCACCCACCACGACATCGCCGGGAAGCACCAGCCCCTGCTCCGGCAGCAGCACGTGCTCGATGCCTCCGCACCCAACCTCGAAATAGACCACCCCCTGCGCGCGGGCGAACTCCTTCATCATCTTGGCCTGCTCGGCGGAGGCAATGTCCTTGTTGGGTACAAAGTGATCAGCCACCATCACAATTTTTTTAGGATCGAAAACCTTGGATACGCCGATGCGCCCGAACTCCTTGATGGCAATAGGCGCAGTGATATCATTAGCCAGCACGAGATCGACCCTGACGTTCAGAAACTCGCCCGGGGCAACCTTCTTCCTGCCGCTGTGTGCCGCCAGTATTTTTTCTGCTATATTTGATCCGCTCATCTCTTTACACTCTCTACCCTTATCGACTCCGACCATAAAAACCAAATATGTAACAGTAGTCTAGAACAAAAATATAGTTCGCACAATACTAAATTTTCTAATCGGGATAGTTCTAATAAAAGAAACAACCATCGAGGAGTTCAGATGCAGTCTCTAACAGACTATCTGCCTATCGCTTGAAAGCGGCTACTATTTTGTAAGCAGAACAACAAAGGTTATCGCCAGAGCGGCGAAGCTGATAGTCATGTTTACGACTACTAATATCATAGCTAATTTGAGAGTATGTTCCAAGGCTTGGATTCGACTCTCCGTCTTCTGTTCGTCCATCTTTTCCCCCTGCTATATGCCCTTCACTGTTATGAGCCGGTTCAGAGCGTTGATATAAGCCTTGGCGGAGGCCACTATTATATCAGTGTCGGCGCCGCGGCCGGTATAAACCATACCGTCGCTCTCTATCCTGATGGTTACCTCACCCATAGCATCAATGCCCTCGGTAACCGAGTTGACACTGAACTCGATCAGCTTGTTGGGCACGCCAACAAGGCGGTTGATCGCCTTGTAGATGGCATCAACCGGACCGGTGCCTAGCGCGGCGTCGGCCACTATCTTCCCGTCCGGGGCCACGAGCTTAACCGTAGCCGTAGGGATATTGCGGTCGCCGCATGAGACCTGCACCTGCTCCAGACGATATGTCTCCGATATGGCGCGCTTCTCCTCAGCCAGCAGGGATTCCAGATCCCTGTTGGTAATTTCCTTCTTCTTGTCGGCAAGCTGTTTGAAGACGATAAAGGCGCGGGCCAGCTCCTCATCGCTTAAGATGTAGCCCAGCTCCTCAAGCCTCTTTTTGAGTGCATGGCGGCCGCTGTGCTTGCCCAGCACCAGCTTGCTCGACGGCCAGCCCACCGTCTGCGGGTCCATGATCTCATAAGTTATAGCCTTCTTTATCACTCCGTCCTGATGTATGCCCGACTCATGACGGAAGGCGTTCCCACCGACTATCGCCTTGTTCGGCGGAACCAGGAAGCCGGTGATCTCGCTCACCAGCCGGCTGGTCTTATATATCTGTTTAGTATCGATATTTGTCGCCGTATTGAAGAAATCGTACCGCGTCTTGATGGCCATAACGATCTCTTCCATGGAGGCGTTACCGGCGCGCTCGCCGATGCCGTTGACGGTGCACTCCACCTGCCTCGCCCCGGCTTTAACCGCAGCCAGGCTGTTGGCCACCGCCATCCCCAGATCATCGTGGCAGTGCACGCTTATCACCGCCTTACCGACATTGGAAACATTCTTTAATATGCCGCCGATAAGCCCGCCGAACTCCTCCGGCGTGGTGTAGCCGACCGTATCCGGGATATTCACCGTCGTAGCGCCGGCAGCGATCGTCGCCTCCACAACTTTATAGAGGAAGGACGGCTGTGTACGCGTAGCATCCATAGGCGAGAACTCGACATCATCGGTGTACTTTTTGGCGCGCTTCACCATATCGCAGGCCAGCTTCAAGGCTTCGCCTTGGCTCATCTTCAGCTGAAAGGTAAGATGATAATCCGAGGTGGAAAGGAATACATGTATCCGCGGCTTCTTCGCGCTTTTAACTGCTTTCCATGCGCGATCCACCGCCTCAGCGTTGGCATGGGTCAGCGCGCATACCGACGACTTCTTGACCTTTTCCGATATGAGGCGCACCGCCTCGAAATCATCGGGCGAGGCGATAGGGAACCCAGCCTCGATCACATCCACGCCGAGCCTCTCCAGCTGCAGCGCTATCTCAAGCTTCTCCTCAAGATTAAGCGTAGCGCCGGGAGCCTGCTCCCCGTCACGCAGCGTAGTATCGAAGATGACTACACGCTCTTTTTTGCTATCCTGCTTTTTCTTAGCGCTCATTTTATCTCAACAGTGCAATAAGCACTTCCTCGCTCAATTTTCGAAAACTTGTACGGGCACGGCATGCCGTGCCCCTACGGATATCTCGACGTCTCGAATATTTCACTCCGCATTACGATTGAAAACTACTTGGCCTTAAGCCACGTCATCATGCCTCGCAGCTTCTTGCCGACCTCTTCGATCTCATGCTCGGCCTCATTGCGGCGCGCTGCATTAAAGACAGGACGTCCGGCCTGGTTCTCCAGTATCCACTCGCGGGCGAAGGAGCCATCCTGAATCTCGGCCAGCACCTGCTCCATCTCCTCGCGCACGCACTCGTTGATGACGCGCGGCCCGCGGGTGTAATCGCCGTACTCCGCCGTATCGCTCACCGACTTGCGCATGAACTCGAAACCGCCCCGGTAGATAAGATCGATGATGAGCTTAAGCTCGTGGCACACCTCAAAGTAGGCGATCTCCGGCTGATAGCCCGCGTCGACAAGTGTCTCGAAACCCGTCTTAATCAGCGATGTGACGCCGCCGCAGAGAACCGCCTGCTCGCCGAACAGATCGGTCTCGGTCTCTTCCGCGAAGGTGGTCTCGATCACTCCGGCACGCGTGCAGCCTATGCCCTTAGCGTAGGCCAGCGCCAGCTGCTTGGCCTTGCCGGACGCATCCTGATACACCGCCACGATGGCCGGCGTGCCCGAGCCCTCGGTGTAGAGCTGCCGCACCATGGGGCCGGGAGCCTTAGGCGCGATCATGGTGACATCCACATTCGCCGGTGGCACTATCTGGTTGTAATGGATATTGAAGCCGTGGGCAAACATCAGCACCTTGCCCTTCTTCAGGTTGGCTTCGATGGAATTATTATATATCGCCTTCTGTAAATGATCCGGCACCAGTATCACGATGATATCGGCGGCCTTGGCAGCCTGATCGGCAGTGGTGACATTGAGTCCGGCCTTCTCCGCCGCCTTCCACGCGGGACTGCCTTTAAGTTCGCCGACGATGACCTTGCATCCGCTCTCTTTCAGGTTCTGCGCGTGTGCATGCCCCTGGCTGCCATAGCCGATAATCCCTATCGTCTTCCCTTTGATAAGCTCAAGCTTCGCGTCTTTGTCATAGTACATCTTTGCCATTTACATATCTCCTTACCAGTTTGTTACATCAGACTTTTTCGGGCGAGCGCTTCTCGCCACTATTTTATTAGTATCGTGGTGATCGCCGGCAACGCCGCGGGTCATGGCTATCCTGCCGGTCCTGGACATCTCCCTGATGCCGAATTCATCCAGCAGGCGCAGCAGCGATTCCAGCTTATTCTCATCGCCGGTGACCTCAACAACCACGGAGTCGGCAGCAACATCAACGATCTTGGCCCTGAATATGTCGACCACCTGCATGATCTCGCTCCTGGTTTCAGGCGTAGCCTTGACCTTGATCAAAGCCAGCTCCCGCGCCACCATATATTCTTCCGTGATATCCAGAACCTTCAGGACATTGATCAGCTTGTCGAGCTGCTTCCGCACCTGCTCCACCAAAACAGTTGAGCCATCAACCACGATGGTCATGCGTGATATCCCTGCGACCTCCGTATGGCCGACGGCGATGCTGTCTATATTGAACTGCCTTCTGCGGAAGAGGCTGGACACCCGGTTCAGAACGCCGGGTTTATCCTCGACCCACGTTATCAAAGTATGTTTAGACATTACTTTCTCCTGGCCTTCTCCCTGGGCGCCTCTATCATCTCGGACAGGGACGCGCCCGGGCGCACCATGGGATAGATATTCTCCTCAGGTTCTACCCTGAAATCGATCAGGAACGGCCCGTCGTGCTGCATGGCACGCTGTATCGCACCCTTCACCATACGCCTGTCCGTGACCCGCTCGCCCGCTATGCCGTAAGCATCTGCGACCTTTACAAAATCGGGACCATACAGCGGCGAAGCAACGTAGCGGCGTGAATAGAACAGCTCCTGCCATTGCCGCACCATGCCCAGATAACCGTTATTCATAATCGCAATCTTGACCGCGAGTTTCTCCTGAACGATGGTCGCCAGCTCCTGTATCGTCATCTGGAAACCGCCGTCTCCGGCGACACACCACACGGCATCGTCGGGACACGCCACCTTTGCCCCCATAGCGGCGGGCAGTTCGAACCCCATGGGGCCAAGCCCTCCCGACGAAAGGAATTGATTCGGCTTATCGTACTTGAAGTAATGAGATGCGAACATCTGATTCTGTCCCACGCCGGTGACGATTATGGCATCGCCTTTCGTAACTTCATATATCTGATTAATCACATACTGAGGAAGCACACTATCCGAATCCCTTATCGACAGCGGGGGATGCTCCCTTTCCCACTCCTGTATTTGAGATATCCATTCCACATGATTCTGCGGCTCGATCTGAGCGTTCAGCACCTTGAGAACATGCTTGATATCGCCGACTATGGGCACATCGACCTTGACATTCTTTCCGATCTCCGCCGGATCGACATCGATATGAATGACCTGAGCCTTGGGCGCGAAACCGGCCACGCTGGCCGTAGCCCTGTCATCGAAGCGCATCCCGATAGCGATAATTAGATCGGCAGCGCTCACCGCCATATTGGCATGAGCCAGCCCGTGCATGCCGAGCATGCCGAGACACAGCACATGCGTACCGGGGAATGAGCCCAGTCCGAGCAGCGTGTTCACCACGGGTATCTGCGCCTTCTCAGCGAGCTCCTTCAGTTCGGCACAGGCGCCGGAGTTTATAACGCCCTTTCCTGCGATGATCAGCGGCCGGTTCGCATCCTTGATGAACTTAACCGCCTTCTTGATCTGCGCCGGATGCCCGCGGAGGGTGGGCTTATAGCCCGGCAGATCCGCTTTCTCCGGATAAAGGTACTCCGCCTCCTCGACAAAAACATCACGCGGTATGTCGATGAGAACCGGCCCCTGCCTGCCTGTGCTGGCGATATGGAAAGACTCCTTGACCACGGCCGCCAGCTCATGCGCCGACGTCACCAGATAGTTGTGCTTGGTTATCGGCAGCGTGATACCGGTTATATCTATCTCCTGAAACGCATCCTTCCCGATGAACGGACGCGCCACCTGCCCCGTAATTGCCACCATGGGCACCGAATCCAAATATGCAGAGGCGATGCCTGTTACCAGATTGGTCGCCCCCGGCCCCGAGGTCGCCAGACACACCCCAACCTTGCCGCAAGCCCTGGCGTAGCCCTCCGCGGCATGCGCCGCGCCCTGCTCATGTCTGCAAAGGATATGTTGTATCTTCGGATACTGCGGCAGCGTATCGTAGAAGGGCAATAAGACGCCGCCGGGTATGCCGAACATGACCTTAACGCCTTCCTTGAGAAGGCTCTCGCATACTATCTGTGCTCCCGTCAGCTTCATCTGTGCCCCCTAACTCTTAAAAACTGCCCCGTTGCCCGCCGATGTCACCTTCTCGGCGTAACGCAGCAGATATCCCGATTTGATCTTCGGCTCGAACTTCGGCAGTTTGACCAGCCGAGCTTTTATCTCCTTATCGCTTAACTCAACGTCGAGGCGATGATTAGGTATATCGATTATAATTGTATCGCCGTCCTTCAGAGCGGCGATAGGCCCTTTGGAAGCCGCTTCCGGCGAAACATGGCCGATGGCAGCGCCCTTTGTCGCGCCTGAGAAACGACCGTCCGTGATGAGCGCGACGCTCTCGCCCAGACCCATGCCGATTATTATCGACGTCGGCCCCAGCATCTCGCGCATGCCCGGCCCGCCCTTGGGCCCTTCATAGCGGATGACGACGACATTCCCGGGTTTTATCTTCCCGCCGAGGATGGCCGCAGTGGCCTCCTCCTCGCCGTCGAACACCTTCGCCTTGCCAGTATGCTTCATCATCTTGGGCGACACGGCACCGCGCTTGACAACCGCTCCTTCGGGAGCCAGATTGCCGAACAGTATCGCCAGGCCGCCCGTTTTAGAATACGGCTTGGAGAACGACCTTATCACATCCGAATCCAGCACACGCGTCTTCGCAAGCTCGCGCCCTATGGTCTTACCCGAGGCACGCTTCACACTTTTATTCAGCAGCGGCTCGATCTCTTTCATCACTGCCGGAATGCCGCCCGCCAGATCCAGGTCCTCGATGCGGTGCTCGCCGGACGGGCTGATCTTGCACAGGTGCGGCGTGCTCTCGCTGATCTCGTTGATATCCTCAAGCGGATACTTCATGCCCGCCTCGTGAGCAATAGCTATCAGATGCAGCACCGAGTTGGTGCTCCCGCCCAGGGCCATATCGACCCTGAAAGCGTTCTGCAACGCCTTCTTTGTAATGATATCGCGCGGACGTACGTTCGAATTCAGCAACTCGACGATCTGCCTGCCGGTCTCGCGCGCCAGCGCAATGCGTCTGCCCTCGACCGCGGGTATGGTGCCGCTGCCGGGCAGCGACATACCTAGCGCCTCGGTAAGACAGTTCATCGTATTGGCTGTGAACATGCCGGCGCAGCTGCCGCAACCGGGGCATGCGATGCGTTCGAGTTCGAGAAGCTCCTCCTCGCTCATCTCGCCCGACTTGACCTGCCCCACGCCGACGAATATTGTATTCAAATCAATCTTCTCGCCCTGCCTGCCGCTGAGGCGTCCGGCCAGCATCGGCCCCCCGCTGATGAATATCGACGGGATATTAAGGCGCACCGCCGCCATCATCATGCCGGGGATGATCTTATCGCAGTTGGGGATGAACACCAGAGCATCGAAGGCATGCGCCTGGGCCACGGTCTCCACCGAGTCGGCGATGAGCTCGCGGCTGGGCAGGCTGTACTTCATGCCGATGTGCCCCATGGCGATGCCGTCACACACGCCGATAGTATTGACCTCGAAAGGAGTGCCGCCAGCGCTGCGAATACCGCCTTTGACCGCATCGGCGATCTGACGCAGATGAATATGCCCCGGTATGACTTCGCTGAAACTATTGACGACGCCTATAAAAGGCTGCCCTATCTCGCGGTCGGTCAGCCCCATCGCATAGAACAGAGAACGATGCGGGGCACGTGCATATCCTTTTTTAACTGTGTCGCTTCTCAATATCTGCTATCCTCTCAAATTCAATGTAAATAGTATAACAGAGAATCATTCGCAAAAGGTATCACAGCACCAATCTGTTGTCAAGCAGATTTGGCTACGCCGACCAGCTGGGATATATCCTTCAGACCTTCCTTCTTCATATAGCCCGCGATCCCATCGATGACTTCAAGAGGTGCTTCGGGATTGACCATTATCGCCGTGCTCAGCCATACCGCGCTGGCTCCGGCCATGATGAATTCGATAGCATCGTTCGCGTAAGCGATGCCGCCGCCGCCGATGACGGGAACCTTCACCGCGCTCGATACCCTATAAACCATATAAAGAGCGACCGGCTTGACAGCCGGGCCGGAAAGCCCTCCCGTCACACCCCCAAGGAACGGTTTCTTAGCCTTGATATCGATAGCTATTCCGCGCAGCGTATTGATCAGCGATATGGCATCCGCGCCCGCCTGTTCCACTGCGGACGCGATCTCGACGATGTCGGTCACGTTCGGGCTGAGTTTCACAATGGCAGGTAAACTGGTATGCCCCTTGACGGCCTTCGTCACCGCAGCCGCATCGCGCGTATTGGTGCCGAACTCCATGCCGCCGCGCGCCACGTTCGGGCAGCTGATGTTCACCTCGATGCCGCTGACGCCTTTAACACTATCAAGCTTATAAGCCAGCTCCGCATACTCATCGACGCTCTCTCCGGCGATATTGACGATCACCGGCACCTTCCATTTCGACCACAGCGGCGCCTTCTCCTTAATTAGAGCATCGATGCCGATATTCTCAAGCCCTATCGAGTTCAGTACGCCTGACGCGGTTTCGAATATGCGCGGCTGTTCGTTGCCCGCCCTGGGCTTCAGCGTAGTGCCCTTGCAGATGACGGCGCCAAGCTTATCGATATCGATGAGCTTGGCATACTCCATGCCGTAACCCACAGTGCCGGAAGCGGCGATCACAGGATTCTTGATTTCGAGCCCATGCTTATTTTTTGGCGCTATCTGCACTTTCAGGTTCAAGGAACATTCCTCCAAAATCCTTACATTATGATACCCCTTCTATATCTGCCATTCAACTATCTGTAAATCGAATCGCGAGTTACTATAAGAGGTGCAGGAAGATTGAAACCGTATAACCGCACCAACTCTTAATATACAATTCATAGAAGCACTTATTTCAACCGCCTCTATCCTATGATATACTTTACGCGAAAAGCCAGCGTAGCTCAGCGGTAGAGCAGCGGTTTCGTAAACCGCCGGCCGTCGGTTCAATTCCGACCGCTGGCTCCAGTTACGGAGGAATCAGTGAGCAAACTTTTAGAAAAATTGGAGCACATATCGAAAGGCAATTCCAAACCATTGGGCTTCGCAGCCGCAGCCGCCAAATCCAAGCCTGTGAATATGGTCATCATCGCCGCCGTGGACGACAACGACAAGGCGGCGGTAACCGCGGCCAAGGAATACGCGGATGCCATTTTGGTTAATAGCATCGCTGTTAAAAACATCGCATCGAAGAGCGGACTCCCATGGGGAGCTCCAATAAGCGAACTAGCAGCGATCAAAGAGAGCGGCTGCGATTTCATACTGCTCAACACAGATGATTCGCCCATCGCCCTGCTTCAAGAAGAAAAGCTTTGCCGCATTATCGAGATCGATCCCGCGATGCCCGACGGCCTGATACGAGCCACAAATCAACTGCCCGTAGACATAGCGCTCATATCAGGAGATACTTCTATATCAATGAAACGATTGATCGCTTGCCAGCACATAGCAAACATGATCGGCAAGTATCTGATAGTACGCATCCCGCTGGAAATATCCGGGGATGAACTGAGAGAGATATGGGAAATAGGCATGACGGGAGTTGTCGTACCCGTTACAGGCGATGCTAAAAAAGGCCTCGCAGCGCTGCGACAAGCTGTCGATGACCTTCCTGCCTCACGCAGGAAAAGAAGTTCGAAAACCAACGTCTCTATACCGCAAATCGCACCTGCCGCGCCCGTCGCAGACGAAGAGCCGGACGAAGAAGACGAGTAACCTCACTGCGTTCGTCTTACCTTAGGTATCACCAGCATAACTGCAACCGCGACCAGAGCGATAGCGGCGCCGCCAAGCCCTATAGCCAGCGAAGCGTCTTTGGCATCAGCCACGTAGCTTAAAGGCAGCGTCCCCAGCGACATAAAGGACAGCGTTATAACATATACGCCCATCACCCTGCCTAACATGGTAGGGGGAACTATGATTTGCATCAGCGTATTGTTCAGCGAAAAATAGCCAGCGCTGACGCCGCCGACGGCGATGAGAAAGACCAGCGCCAGATAGTAGTTGCCGGAGACAGCGAATAATATCAGGCCGATTCCGAAGAAAAATGCCAGCGTCATGACAGCAGCACCCTTCCTTTTGAAATCCCCGAGAGACGCGACGACGAGAGACACCACCAGTGCGCCAACCGCCGGAGCGCTGAGCAGAAAACCATAACCCACCTCTCCGACATTAAAGACCTTCTTGGCAAAGTCAGGCATCAGGTTCCCGTACGGCAGGCCGAAGACTATACACACAAAAGCCACTGCAAGCAGAGAGCGTAATACAACATTGTGATGGACATACTTCAACCCTTCGATGAGCTCCAGCAATATCGATGTTTGCGCCTCCCGCCTCACACCACCGACCACAGGAAGATTGAGCAACAAACCTATTGATATAAAAAGTGAAACAGCAGTGATCCAGAATATCCCCTCCACATGGATGACCGGCAATAGCAACGCCCCCATGGAACTCAAAAGCACGGAGAGGTTCCAGCCGAAGGAGTTTAAGGCTACCGCGTTCATGTACTCCCTTTCCTGCACCAGCTCAGGAATAATGGAGAACCGCGCCGGTATATGAAAGGCGAAGAGTATGCCGGTGAACGCTGCCGCCACAATCAGATGCCAGAGTTGAATATTGCCGGTAGTTATAAGAATGGATATTATAAGCGCGATTACCCCGTTACCGACCTGCGTCCAGATCAACAAGCTGCGCTTACTGACGCGCTCCGCCATAGCCCCGCCATAAAGGGAGAGGAACAATATGGGCAAACCATAGGCAAACGACACCCATCCGACAGCTTTCTGTGAATCGGTCATCTCATATACGAGCCAGTTGCGCGCCACCAGTTGCAGGTTTATCGCCGTGAACGAGATGAACATCCCCAGCCAGAACCATCGATAATGAGGATTCTTCAGCGAGGTAAAAGTGGTTAGCTTACCTCTCGCCCTTCCAGATTCATTGTCCACAAATAAAGCATTCTAGATTAATATCGCCCAAAGCACAATATCACCTCCGGCACTGTGTATCAAGACGAATTCTTGACAGACGTTAGCTCGGTAATTAGAATGCAGCTATAATTGTATCTAGCTATACAACGTCTCGACAAACTGAGGGGTTTTTATAAGTCGGACAACTAATTGTCCCCGATCGTCGATATTAACAAAAGAGGTGCAGGAGATTTCTCTCCTGACAGGGAATCTGGTGGTGTTCCCAAGATTCTTTTAAGTCCCATGAAGTACGGGGGATTCAGGGAGTTTGGAAAACAGCTCGCCCCCACACACTGAAAAAGAGGTGCAGGAGAGTTTTCTCCTGACAGGGTTTTAGGGGTGTCCCCTAATTTAGATTCCCCCAACGTATGGGGGACTAACAGGGGGTTTGGATATTGTTCCCCCCGTTCAAGGGGGACAGCAGGGGGTTGATAAGAGAGACAACGATGTACGACAAACTATTATTCGGCACCGGCGGCACACCGCACAGCTCTAAATCCGAAAGCACGGCGCATGGCATTGAGCGCGTTGCCGAGCTGGGGCTCGGCTGCATGGAGGTCGAATTCGTATACGGCGCCAATATGAACCAGGCCATGGCGCGCAAGGTAGGCGAGACGGCTAAGGCGCTCAACATCAAGCTCAGCGCGCACGGCCCGTATTATATCAATCTGAACGCGCACGAAGAAGAGAAGCTCAGCGCCAGCAAGAAGCGGCTGCTGCAGACCGCGCGCATCGCGTCGACGATAGGTGCGCAGGGCATCGTTTTTCATCCCGCCTTCTACCTCAAAGACCCACCGGACGAGGTGTACGCCAGGGTAAAGAAAGAGCTTGAAGATATCGTAAGCGCAATTAAGGATGAAGACATCCATGTCACGCTCAGGGCTGAGACAACGGGCAAGGGCAGCCAGTTCGGCAGCCTTGAGGAGGTACTGCGGCTGAGCGCCGAGATCGACGGCGTCGCACCGTGCATAGACTTTGCACACCTGCATGCCAGAGAAAGCAAGTCGAACTCTTACAAAGAATTCAAATCGATCTTAAAACAAATAGAGGACAACCTCGGACGCAGCGCTTTGAACGATATGCACATCCACCTGTCCGGAATTAAGTACAGCGGCAAAGGCGAGCTCAGCCACCTGAACCTGGATGAATCGGACATGAACTATATCGATCTATTCAAGGCATGGAAGGAATTCGATATCAAAGGACTGGTGATCTGCGAAAGCCCGAGCCTGGAGAGTGACGCTCTCATCATGCAGAAGACTTACAACTCGTTGTAATAACGACTAGAGGTATTATCATAGGCCGATATTCTATCGTTTCTTCACATTAGTCTTGTTATGTACGTTTTCGGCAGCAATAATATCCATTATTTCAGCTACGGCCTCTTCTACTTTATGATTTACTACTATATAATCAAACGTTTCCGCCTGAGACATTTCGTCCTTCGCAGTAGCGATACGTCTATTCAGGTCGGCGGATGCCTCAGTATTCCTTTTCATCAAGCGGTCTTGCAACTCTACTATCGAAGGCGGCGCCAGGAAGATCAACACAGACTGCGGCATAACTTTTTTTATCGTCATAGCACCCTGCACATCCACCTTCACCATAACATCATGCCCTTGCTTAAATGCCCGTTCCACCTGATCCCGCGGCACTCCATAGTAGTTGCCGTATACCTCCGCCCACTCCAAAAGCTCCTTTTTCCTAATCATGCCCTCAAATTTGTCCCGTGAGACAAAATTATAGTGAATGCCATTGGATTCAATCTTGCGTTTAGGCCTGGTAGTTGTCGTCACAACAAAGTGCATCGATATTGTTATCGATTTTACTCGCGCCAGCACGGCATCCTTGCCCACCCCGGACGGGCCGGAGAGCACAAATAATGAAGGCCGTTTGGTAACAGAAGCTTCTGCTTTCAGGATTACTCTCCTCTACTCACCGTCACCCTGCCGGAAATGGTTTCCGGAGCTATGGCCGCCAGTACTATATGGCCGCTATCCATTATTATTACTGCCTTTGTTTTTCTGCCGCTGGTGAGGTCCACCACCAAGCCATCCGTCTTGCCTTCCTGCACCATCCGTTTCATCGGAGCCGAATTCGGATGCGCGATAGCAACAACCTTATTTATAGCGATGATGTTGCCGAATCCAACATGCACCAATTCTGCATTCATCCCTCGTTCTAATGCCTAGCCTTTCTCAATTTTCTATCCGGTAATCCTCTCAAGCTCATCCCAGAAACCAGGATAAGAGACAGACACCGACTCTGCGTTATGGATTATCACTTCTCCCTGAGACACCAGAGACGCTATTCCCAGTGTCATAGCCAGTCTGTGATCACCATGGCTCTCGCAATCACCCCCCTTGATAATCCCACCCCCATTTATCACCATGCCGTCAGACAGTTCCTCTATGTCGACACCGAGCTTGGATAACTCGGTCACCGTCGTACGGATCCTGTCCGATTCCTTTACCCGCAGCTCCTGTGCGCCACGTATCACCGTGGTACCGGTAGCACACGCACCGGCCAGGGCGATGAGCGGAATCTCATCAATTATCCGCGGGATCATGTTGCCTTTAATCCTTATACCCATCAATTGACTTGTCTCAATTGAAACATCGGCGACGGGTTCGCCACCCTCCTTGACAACACGATCCACCTTCAGTTTGGCCCCCATCTCCATAAGGACATCGATTATCCCGGCCCTTGTCGGATTGATACCTACATTTAAAATTCGCAGTTTGGCATCAGGATGTACAGCACCGGCAACAAGCCAGTAAGCCGCTGAGCTGATATCGCCCGGCACCGACACATCAACAGGTGCCCGCGGTGCAGAAGGAGTTAATTCTATGGTCTTATCATCACGGTTGATTTTTATTCCCAGTGCGCTGATCATGCGCTCGGTGTGATCCCTGGAAGCCGTAGGCTCTATAATCGTGGTCTTCCCCTCGGCGAAAAGGCCGGCAATCAATACCGCTGACTTGATCTGGGCGCTGGCAACCGGCAGCTTGTATGTTATACCCTTTAACCTGTGACCTTTTATCGCCAGCGGCGGGAGTGAATCATTTCTTCGTCCCCATATATCCGCGCCCATATGACGCAATGGATGAATCAAGCGATCCATGGGACGCGAGCGCAAAGAATCGTCCCCTGTGATAATTGAGAAGAACGGCTGAGCTGCCAGAAGCCCGCCGAGGAGACGCATCGTTGTGCCGCTGTTTCCGGCATCAAGCACATTGTCGGGCGACCTGAATCCCTCAGGCCCAACACCGTTGACAGTGAACACATCACCCTGCCCGATTATATTTACACCCAGCGCCCTGAGACAGGACATGGTCGAACGCACATCATCACCGGAGGCCAGATTATCTATACGTGCCTTGCCCTTGGCAATGCTGTTTAAAATAAGTGCACGATGCGATATTGATTTGTCGCCGGGAGTTATAATATCTCCCCGCAGGCATTTGCGGCTCGTCAAACATTTATCCATAACACATCATTTCTGGCGCAGCCAGTCCTCTCTCGCTTCCCTAGCACGTATAAAATGATCTTCTATTTTCTCATCGCCATCATTAATCAAACGACGTAGCTCATTAAGACTATTGATATAGTTATCTATAGCATCCAAGATGGGCTTTTTATTCGTAAGGCATATATCACGGCTCATTCTCGGGTCCCCTGAGGCCAGCCGTGTAGTATCCCTGTATCCTGACGCTGCCAGCTTAGCCATGTCGGACCAGCGAGGATCATTAACCATTGTCGCTACAAGCGCAACAGATAACAGATGCGGAAGATGGCTGACGCCCGCGACCAGTGTATCATGGTCCTGCGCTTCTAAATAAAACGGCCTGGCGCCTATCTCCTTAACTATATCTTCCATCTTTTTTCGCGATTCAGCATTAAAGTTTTTCCCAGGGATTAAACAATATGTACAGCCGCGGAACAGGTTGACATCAGAAGCAGCTATGCCGGAGACCTCTTTCCCGGCCATGGGATGTCCGCCGATAAAACACGCCTTGGCAGGAAGATATTTCCCAGCCCAGCTCAGAACATCTACCTTTGTGCTTGCGACATCAGTGACAATTGCACCTTTAGGGACATCTTTAGCTATATTGGCCAACACATCTTTTATAGCAAGCACCGGGGTTGCGATAACTATTATTTCCGCACCTTTTATCGTCGCTGGCAGATCGCTGCCGCACCTGTTCACAGCCCCGCGTTCCATGGCTGCAGAGGCTACTTCTGGACGTCTTGCGTATCCTATTACCTCCGCACCGGCTGCCTTCAAGGCTAATCCCATCGATCCGCCGATCAGACCCAACCCGATTATCGCGACCCGCATTCGATTGCACCTCTCATCCCTTTTCGAGTTAGCACATTATAACATAGTCATATTAGTTAATAGAAGAAAATAAAGTCTGGCGGTGACAGGCTATTACTAATTGTAGAGTAGAATTCGATCACAAAGGAACTTGGATGCTTATTATCCCACCACTAACATCATGCAAAGTGTTGACATCCCAACATTTATCCCCTATAATTTAGACCTCAGAAGAGCAATTCCCCAATTCCCTCGTTGCCTCTTCGCATTTTTTAATACCACGAGAAGGTAGTTCTTCTCATTATATATATCTATACCTACCCTCTCACTGAAAGGAATTGAACTGATGGCGAAGTACATCTTTGTGACTGGCGGCGTAGTTAGTTCAGTAGGAAAAGGCACCGCTGTCGCCTCAATCGGCAGAATCTTAAAGAGTCGCAATATTTCAGTATCAGTTCAAAAATTAGATCCTTATTTAAATTCCGATGCTGGTTTGATATCTCCTTATCAACACGGTGAAGTGTACCTGACACATGACGGTGCCGAGACAGACCTTGATCTGGGCCACTACGAAAGATTCATCGATACCGACTTGAATGCCTCATCCAGCGTTTCGGCAGGACAAATCTACAGTGAACTTATAACCAAGGAACGTCGTGGAGAATTCAACGGCGGCACAATCCAGGTGATACCGCACCTTACCAACGAAATAAAAAGCCGTTCCCGCAAAGTAGCTCAGGAAAGCGGCGCCGACGTAGTGATCGTCGAAGTAGGAGGCACGGTAGGAGACATAGAGGGGCTTCCCTTCCTTGAGGCCATACGCCAGATGAGGAGCGAGGTCGGACGAAAGAATGTGCTTTATGTACATCTCACGCTCCTGCCCTACCTGCAGTCCACGCTGGAGCTGAAAACGAAGCCAACGCAGCACAGCGTAAACGAACTGAGACGCATCG
Source organism: Dehalococcoidia bacterium (assembly GCA_041653935.1). GTDB lineage: Bacteria > Chloroflexota > Dehalococcoidia > E44-bin15 > E44-bin15 > JAYEHL01. Next base: position 35,530 of record JBAZEO010000002.1, read on the forward strand.
GTATTCAGCCTGATGTTATCATTTTGAGAAGCGACCTGCCCATCACCGAAGATATCAGAGACAAGATAGCGCTGTTTTGCGATGTAGACCGCAAGGCCGTGATGCCATTACCAACGCTACCCGTCATCTATGAAACACCTCTTGTTCTGGAGGAAGCCGGACTGGGAGAACTCATTGTTGAAAGATTCGACCTGCCACGAACCCCGGCCGACTTCAGCGAATGGAGAAACCTGGTAGAGCGGATGAAGGCGCCCAAGGAATCGGTGACCATAGCCCTGGTCGGTCAATACGTAGAACTGAGGGACGCATACCTATCTATAAAAGAGTCCTTGCGTCATGCTGCGGTCTTTAATAATCGCGATGTCAATATACAGTGGATTCAGGCGGAGAGCCTGGAGAAAAATGGCGATAATGCCCTGCATTCTGCTCAGGGCATTATCGTACCGGGCGGTGTAGGCCCCCGCGGAGTGGAAGGCATGATTATCGCCGCCCGCTATGCCAGAGAGCATAATATCCCCTACCTGGGATCATCGTTAGGAATGCATGCCATGATTATCGAGCTCGCCAGACACATACTCGGCTCACAAAAACCGAATTCAACGGAGTTCGACCCGGGAACAACGTATCCGGTGATCGATCAATTGCAGGAGCGGCGCGATTCAGCAGGTTGTTCACAGACTATCAAGCTGGGAGCGTTCCCATTAAATTTAGTGCCGGGAACTAAGGCCGCTGCTATTTACAATCAGAAATCTGTGCAGGAACGATACCGCCAGAAATTCGAATTCAACACTAATTTCCGTGATACTTTCGAGAACGCAGGTATGGTTTTCAGCGGCCTGTCTCCAGATGGCCAGCAGGTGGAAATTTGCGAGCTCAAAGAACACCCATTTATGCTCGGCTGCCAGTACCACCCGGAATTCAGGTCACGTCCTACCCGCCCGCACCCGCTGTTCCGCGAATTCATAGCGATAGCGAAGAACGTTCTAGTTGAAGGTGCGCAACCTTCCCTGCCTATTTAAATGTAGGGGCATCCTTCCATATACCTTAATATCATGGAAGGCTGAGCCCACAATCTCATAGGGGCGATTCATGAATCGCCCCCTCTTCTGAGCAATGCTCCTTAACATTATTAATATAGGACCATCTCCCGCAAGAGTGAGGAACGGGGAAGTCCAGAGGGAACACCCTTTGGCGGGAGTTTGGGGGTGTCCCCCAATTTCATAAGTCCCCCAACGTATGGGGGACAAACAGGGGGTTCGGAGAATAGCTCCGCGACATTTCGACAATAAGAGGGCGAGGTTACCTTACCCCTACACAAATGATCAAACGGAGAAAAACAGAAATGCACATATTCTTGGATACAGCTAATATCGAGCAGATACGGCAGGCCGCCAAGCTGGGGCTCATCAGCGGCGTGACCACAAACCCCAGTCTGGTCGCCAAAGAAGGATCATCGAACCTTAAATCGAGGATACTGGAGATATGCTCCCTTGTGGACGGCTCGGTTTCGGTTGAAGTATTGAGTCTGGATGCAGAGGGAATGATAAGAGAGGCCAGAGAGATCGCTGCGTGGCACAGGAACGTTACGGTAAAGATACCGGTATCAGAGGCGGGATACGAGGCCGTGAGCGTCCTGTCCAGGGAGAACATCAAGACGAACCTCACCCTGTGCTTCTCCCCCACCCAGACGCTGCTCGGCGCCCGTGCCGGAGCTACATACGTCAGCCCCTTCGTCGGCAGGCTGGATGACATAGGCCACCGCGGCATGGATGTAGTGTCAGAAACCGTTGAGATATTCACAAAATATAATTTAAACACACAGGTGATAGCCGCCAGCATAAGGCATCCGCTTCACGTCCTGGAAGCGGCAAAGGCCGGCTCTCACATCGCAACCGTGCCCTACGATGTATTGATGAAGATGATGAAGCATCCGCTCACCGATATCGGCATTGCACGCTTTATAGAAGATTGGAAGAAGGTGAAACCATGACAATGAATACAACGAACCCGATGAACACATCGAACGCGATGAATATCAGCGAGCTCGAGTCAAAAACGCGCGAAGAGTTGATGGAGATAGCCAAGACCCTGGGCCTGACCGGCTACACAGGGCTGAAGAAACAGGACCTGGTACTTAAGCTGCTGCAGGCCAGCGCCGAGCTGCAGGGCAACATCTTCGGCGGCGGCGTCCTTGAGACCATGGACGAGGGCTACGGCTTCCTGCACCAGGAGAAGCTCAAGCCCGGCGTTAACGACGTATATGTCTCCCAATCGCAGATACGCCGCTTCGGGCTGAGGACCGGCGACATGATCACAGGTCAGGTAAGGCTGCCCAAGAACGGCGAGAAATATCACAGCCTGCTGCGCATCGAAGCCGTGAACGGCATCGATCCTGAACAGGCCAAGGGGCGGCCTTTCTTCAACCAGCTGACGCCGATTTTCCCGAATAAATTAATAAATATTGAGACGACCCAGAACAACCTGTCCACGCGGCTCATGAACATGATAGCCCCCATCGGACGGGGCCAGCGCGGCCTCATCGTTTCTCCGCCCAAGGCCGGCAAGACCATGCTCCTAAAGCATATAGCCAACGGCGTCGCGACCAACTATAACGATATCCATATCATGGTATGCCTCATCGGCGAGCGTCCTGAGGAGGTCACCGACATGGAGCGCTCGGTGAAAGGCGAGGTCATAAGCTCCACCTTCGATGAGCCGGTGGAGAGCCACACCAAGGTGGCTGAGCTGGCCCTGGAGCGCGCCAAGCGGCTGGCGGAGAACGGCAAGGATGTGCTGATACTGCTAGACGGCATCACGCGCCTTACGCGCGCCTACAACCTGGCCCTGCCGCCCAGCGGACGCACGCTCTCCGGCGGCATCGACTCGGTATCGCTGTACCCGCCCAAGCGTTTCTTCGGCGCCGCCCGCAACATAGAGCAGGGAGGCTCAATAACGATCATCGCAACGTGTCTTGTGGACACGGGCAGCCGCATGGACGAGGTGATCTACGAAGAGTTCAAGGGCACCGGCAACATGGAGCTGCACCTGGACCGGAAGCTGGCCGAGCGCCGCATATTCCCAGCCATGGACCTGGTCCGCAGCGGCACCCGGCGCGAGGAGCTCCTTTTTGATGAAGGCACCCTGCAGAAGATATGGCTTATGCGCCGCGTGGCAAATCTTGTTGCCGCCAACTCCCAGAGCCCCACCGAGGCCACGGAGCGCATCCTGGAAAGGCTCGCCAAGACCGCCAACAACGCCGAGTTCCTGAAGACATTAACCAAGGATATTTAGAACTCACCCTATAATCCCTCTCTTTGTGAAAGAGAGGGACGCGGCGAAGACCATTAACCCGCCGCTGGGTGAGTTGAGCCGCAGGGAGAGTTGAAACGTTCATTTCTATTTGTCATAACTTTAATACCCTGAGTAACTATATCTGAAACCGCCTTAAGGGTATTGACAAACCCTCTTCCACAAGGTAATATATCCCAACGCCCTTGCGATTTAATTGCAGAATAGCTGTATAGAAAAGGTTTATTTTTCACTTGCGGTGAAGGATCTTATGTATATATATGTATTACCGCAGAAATATCAAACGGGTCAGTGAGAGCTAACCTAATAAAAGGTTGGCTTTCTCTGTTTTTTAAAAAGGCAAGAGCGACTTATTTCAGGGAACCTTAATAAATATAATTAATGTAGGGGCGAGGTCGTCTCGCCCACATAATAACAGCAATATATTCATCAGTACTTCATAAAGAATCTATAGTTGAAAGGGGGTGATAGAAAGATAATTAAACGCAAGGCGGTTTTGGAGACCCTGTACAATTACTCTAAACAGATTTGAAAAGGGTCTCAATGATTCACAAGGAGGATTAATGAAAGGAAAGCTAACGAAACTTATGATGGTGGCAATGATGCTTGTCACAGTGTTCGGCCTTGCGGCCTCGCTGGCGACAGTATCATCCACGGCCACAGTGTCAGCTGCGGTTGATAAGTGGTCCCGGATGGACTTGCCAACCACATTGAATTACCAGATGTTACCAGATAGTCAAATCTGGGACCTGACAGGTGCCGATGACGGCACACTGTTCGCCCTGGTGGAGGATACTACGGGATTAGTCGATATCTCGAACACCACCAACGTAATATGGGATGGCCTGAGATGGGCTGTATATCCTGCCTACTCGGACATCTCGCTGTTCAAGTCCGCCGACGGCGGCTGCTCCTGGACTCTTTGCTGGCATGTGCCCGCTTCAGAGACAGGCGCACCGATAGCTGTTGTCCCGCAGCCCGGCTATGTTGATAGCGACAGCTCCAAGGACACGATCTTCGTGGCCATGGGCGCCCGCTACATCACCGGAATAGGCGGGGCTGAACCAAACTATGCCGGAGGAATTGACGGCCTCGCCTACGCAGAGGGCAACGTCTACCGCTCCCTTGACGGCTGCAACAACTTCACCCGCATTACCCCGCGCAACCCGGGCGTTATGCTCGGCGGCTCAATCACCAGTCTCGACGTTGTCACGTGCGCGGTGTGCGCCAGCGGGTGCCAGGATGCTAACATGGCCATCGTAGGCGTATCCAGCCTTATGGCCCCAGGTCATGGCGAGGGCGTTTACAGCTGGAACGACAACGGCGTGGCCATCTGGCTCGACATGCAGGTATCCAATGCCATGCCCTCGTTTGGCAACCCGCCTGATCCCGGCACTCTACCAGCCGGCAGCGGCCTGGATGTGCTGCAGGTTTACGGCTCACGCAACTATCCCACCGACGGCCTTATCGCCGTGGTGGTCAACGACCTTAGCAATATCGTCCTCAACCCCGGACCCTATGGGGCAGGTATCTATCTCTGCCTCTGGGATCGCAACGACGGCGTCTGGGGCGGCGACATAGATTCCCCGACCAACACACAGCGCACAACTGACCCCCTTGGCGCGATTTGGGTTGGCCAGTTTGCCGGCGCTGCTTGCATGGACACAGGCACAGACTTCAACAGTCTGGGGAGCTGCTACATATTTGTAGGGCTTGACGGAGTCGGAATGCCTCTGGTCAACAACCTCTGGCGTATCCGCGGACTTTCAACCGTTACAGGCCCTTCAACCACTGCATCATGCAACACCGCCTCTCTTCTATTCCCTGGCGCTCCTGTCGGCGGCCGCATCTCCGACGTCATGATCAACGGAGATGTCAGCAACCCGCAGACGGCAGCGTATGTTGCCTGCGAGTTTCCTTACGGACAGGCGCAGATACTAAGCCATTACAACCTGCTTGTATGGCCAGGCCCTGTGCCTTCCTTTAAGCCAACCTCCGGCGCATTCCCCGTGTACGTCACGGACGCGGCCGGAATCGTGTTCGCCGGGGGCGGTGGCGACGGATCAACCACCGGCGGCGTGCACAGGATGTACCCGACCACGCGCGGACCAATCTTCAACGGCGTTGGCCTCATGGATGACATCGCGGTCAGCGAGGACATCCCCGGATACACAAGCTCTTATTACGGCACTTGGTGCCTTGTCGAGGCTGTCAGCGAGGAAATCTCTCCCACCTATGAGAGCGACAGCCTGATCTACGTAGCCACCTTCAGCGAATGGAACAGGAGCATCGCTCTTGGGAACATGACCGGACTCAGCCTCTGGCGTCTCACTGACGGCTGCTGGGAACGCATCATGTATGAGAACATTTCACTCCCCGACGGCACTGTCTTCTGGGGAAAGGAAATGCTGCTCGACGCTGGTCAGCATACTTTTGTTAATGACTGGACCTGGTGGCCCAGGGTAGTACCCCAGTTCTCCACCGACCAGAACATGTTCGTGCTGGGCGGAGTAAACAACTGGAGCCGAGGCGGCTTTAACGAGATGATCTGGACATCGCCCGACAAGGGCAACGACTGGAGGCGACTGCCTCAGATGCCTATCGGCGCTTACAACTATTCTACCGGCTCAATCGGCCTTGTTGAGAGCGGCTGGTGGGTACAGGACAACAATACGCTGTTCATGGGCGATGATAGAGGCTGGATCTACACGACCAAAAACCGCGGCGCAAGCTGGACGGAAGGCGTCCTCACCGGCTTCGGCCTTGAGATCGACATGATACGCACATCCCCGATATTCAGCTTCACCGGCGCTGCCGGCACCGACCAGTGCCTCATCGCGGGCACCTATGACCAGGCTGGCTTCACAGACGAGGTCTGGATCTCCCAGGACGGAGCAACAGTAAAGGACCTCGAGAACATAGGCGACGAGATTTACTCCAGCCCCGGATGGACGGACGTCTCCTCTATTGATATGGGTGGCACAGTCGTCAACTTCGATAAGAACTGGGCCACAAACCACATAGTCTACGCCGCAAGCGGCGGCTGGCTGGACAGATGGCAGATGGTAGGCACGGGCGCGGGCGGCACCATTGACCTGAACCGCATCGACTACACCGATGTAGTAGTCGCGCGCACCGAGGTCGACCTTCTCGATTCTTCCGCCAGCACCTGGGAAGACCTCTGGATTGCTGACGACTATAGCAGCATCGCCCCAGCACCACAGCCTCTCGATGCTATGGTAGTCGGCGATTCTCTCTATCGCTCTGTAACACCGAGCATGCTGTCTATCGGTCCCGACGGGACGGTCTATGTGACCTTCTCCATCTGGGATTCGAGCTACAACAATAACGCGGTTTCTTTCTGGGTTGGAGCTGGCGATAACCCGTCTCCTAACTACGGCGGGCGCTACACCATGGGCGGCCTCCTGCGCTGCCTTGATGGCACAGCGACGAATGCCGAGTTTGAAGTATGCCAGGACGGGCGTGGCACCTGGGACGGCCTCTGGCTGAACCGCGCTGTCCCCGGCTCAACCCACCTTATCTCCCTGACCTTCGACTGGAAGGAATGGAGATTCAAACTGGCCTTCTGGGAAGACACCTTCTCAGGAGCAGGCCCGGCTGCTTCCGGCCCTGCTGACGGCGCTACCGGTATCGGCTCAATCATGGCTGATACCAGCATAAGCGCACCAGTAAGCTGGCAGGCACAGACAGGCGCCACCCTCTATGAGTGGCAGGTTTCTGAGGATGCCGCATTCACTTCTCCCAAGACCGGCACAACCTCCGGAACCGCTGCAACGGTACCTGGTCTCCAGGCTCAAACTTCCTACTACTGGCGTGTACGAGCTATTGAGCCCATGCTCGGCAAGTGGAGCACCGTACAGCAGTTCACCACCGTACCCGGTGGAGACTCCGGTGCACCCGCTGCTGGCACGCCTGAGGACGGCAGCACAATCACAGACTCCACTCCTTTATTCACCTGGGATAAGATCGCTTCTGCCACCAACTACGAGTTGCAGGTAGCGACAGATCCTGGCTTCGGCGCTGCTGACATCGTCATTGACGAGTCTCTCGGCGACGTATCTGCCTACGAGGCTGATAAGGAGCTGGTGAACGGCACCTATTACTGGCAGGTACGGGGTGTCAACCCCGCAACAGACACCGAATCTCCATGGAGCTTCGGCAGCTTCACCCTCGATACAGAGGCTGAAGGCACTGGCACACCTGTATGGGTATGGGTACTGATCGTACTCGGCGTTGTGCTGGGTATTGTCGTGCTTGTTCTCATCCTGAGGACCCGACGCCCTGTTTAAGCGCTTTACGCTTAGACCACTAACCAGATAACAGAGAGCCCCTCGCAATAGCGAGGGGCTCTTTTATTTACCCCCGAATTCATTATGGTTTCCCGGTAGGGGCACGGCATGCCGTGCCCCTACATCCATACCCACCCACGTAGAGGGCGAGGTGAGCCTCGCCCTCTATCCCATATCAGGGGGATTAATGTCCAATGTCATCCTGAGGGAGCGCCGAAGGATCTCGTCGAGATTCTTCATCATTCTCCGCAAGGATTCAGAATGACAGCTAAAAACTCCCCTGGCCCCTCTTTCATAAAGAGGGGTAGCAGCGGTTCTTTTATTCCAGCCCTATCTCTTGAAGGGATGAGTAGCCGGATACGGAATCCTGCTATAGTCCTCTCCCTCAACGGTAGGAGAGGTTAGCAACTCCCCCTAGCCTTCTCCCACCGTAGTGGGAGAAAGTAACTAAGTAAAGAGGTGCAGGAGACTCATCTCCTGCCAGGGTATTAGGGGTGGCCCCTAACTCTTAAGTCCCCCAACGTATGGGGGACTAACAGGGGGTTCGGTTATTGTTTCCCCCTTTCAAGGGGGACAGCAGGGGAATAGATACAATAAATCGACCCTCTTCCCATAACCGCATTCATATTGACATTAAATAGCCGATATGCTAAAAATGCTTGGCTATCCTGTTTATCCCAAACCACATTTTTAAACAGTGCATGATGGAAGGAGCCTAGATGAAAGGGCTGTTAACAAAATTAATTATGGTGGCAATGATACTAGTCACGGTGGCTGGCCTTACGGCCACAGTTCTGACAGCTTCCACAACCACCGTTTCAGCTGCTATTGATAGCTGGTCACGGATGGACTTGCCCACCACATCGGATTACCAGATGCTGCCGGATAGCAATATCTGGGACCTGACCGCCGGAGACGACGGAACGCTGTTCGCCCTGGTAGAGGATACCACCACCAAGTTGATAGGTGGCGTCCCTGAAGCTGCGCATAAGGATGTCATGGATGGCGGAGCTATGCGCTGGGACGGACTGAGATGGGCTGTCTATCCCGCCCACTCGGACATCGCAATGTTCAAGTCTACAGATGGCGGCTACACCTGGTCTCTAATGTGGCACGTGCCCTCATCCGAGACCGGCGCCCCGATAGCGGTTATCCCCCAGCCCGGCTACAGCGATAATTCCGGGGCCAGTGACACGGTGTTCGTAGCTATGGGCAGCCGCTATATCAGCGGAAACCCGGCACTGCCTGCCAGTTATGCCGGAGGACTCGGCGAGGGCAATATCTACCGTTCCACCAACGGCGGCTCCACCTTCACCTGCGTCACGCCGAGCTGTCCAGGCGTTGTCGACGGAGGCACGATCACCTCTCTGGATGTCGTAGAGAGTGCGGTCTGCGTTTCCGGATGCCAGAATCAATACATGGCCGTAGTAGGCGTATCGAGCCTGAGCACCAGCGGGCTCGGCGAGGGTGTTTACACCTGGAACCAGGATGGCATATCCATCTGGAACGACCTGCAGATATCGGATGCTATGCCTGGACCTGGCACTCCGCCAACACCGGGTACAATGCCCGCCGGCAACGGTCTGGATGTCATACAGATAATGGGCTCCCGCAACTACACAACAGACGGCCTGATTTGCGCCGTGGTTAACGATATCGCTGGCGGCGATCCCGCTGGCGAGCCTGCCGGGATATATGTTTGCTTCTATGATGCTAACGACGGCATCTGGGGCGGCGATATTGACTCACCCACCAACGCAAATACCGCGTCATGGCTGACCCCTGATTACGCCGGTGCCGCCTGTATGGATACAGGCACCGATTTCAATAATGAAACCGGCTGCTACGTCTTTGTTGGGCTCTCCGGCTGTACTAATCCCTTAAACAACGATGTCTGGCGCATCCAGGGCCTGGCCACAGTCACTGGTCCTTCAACAGTCACAAGCTGTAGCGTGGCTTTCAGTGGCATCCGCATCTCTGACATCATGATACCTGATGATGCTAATACCGCGATATATGTGGGCTGCGAGGCTCCGGCCGGACAGGCGCAATTCCTGTGCCTCACCGCAGGTCTGACATGGCCCAGCCCAATCCCGTCCCTGAAACCCGCCTCAGGCGCATGGCCTGTATTCGTGACCAACATGGCCGGCACCGTGATGGGCGCGGGCGGCGGCGATGGCGCAAGCAGCAGCGGCGTACATAAAATGGTGCAAACGTCTCGCGGCACAGCCTTCAACGGTGTGGGTCTTATGGATGACATCGCCGTCAGCGAGGACATACCGGGATATCCAAGCCCATATAATGGAACCTGGTGCCTTGTGGAGGCAGTCGCCGAGGAGGTTTCTCCAACCTACGCTACTGACGGCATTATCTACGTTTCCACCATGAGTGACTGGGTTGAGGGCCTCAGCCTGTGGCGTCTCACCGACGGCAAGTGGGAACGCGTGATGTATGAGAATATAATACTCTCTGACGGCTCTGAGTTCGCCGGCAAGGAAACGCTAACCAACATCGGCCAGTATATATTTGTCGATGACATGACATGGTGGCCCAAGGTCGTACCGCAGTTCTCCAGCGACGGTTCAATATTCCTTATGGGCGCAAGCGGATCCGGACCGTCCTACGCAGAGACGATATGGTACTCGCCCGATAAAGGCAACGATTGGAGCCCGCTGCCTCAGATGCCCATAGGCGCAGCCCCCTTGGGCGCAGGCCTTAGCGAGAGCGGCTGGTGCGTTGTAAGTTCCAGTACCCTGTTCGTAGGCGATATCGCCGGCTGGATATACAAGACCACCAACCGCGGCGCCAGCTGGACAGAAGGCGCCCTCACCGGAACCGGCCTCGAAATCGACAGTATCATTGCGTCACCCATATATAACGAGTCCGGCACTGTAGGTACAGACAAGTGTGTCCTCGTCGGCACCTATGACCAGGCTGGTCACACGAACGAGGTCTGGCTCTCCCAGGACGGATGCATCAAGGACCTCGAGAACGTCGGCGACGAGATTTACGCCAGCCCTAACTGGACGGGAATTGCGGATGACGACCTCGGCGGCACAGTTGTGAACTTCGATAAGAAGTGGGCTACAAACCACATCTTCTATGCCGCAAGCAGCGGCTGGCTGGATAGATGGCAGATGGTTGGCCTGGGCGCGGGCGGCACCGTTGACCTTAACCGCATCGACTACACCGATGCCAGCATTGTCCGCACCGTAGTTGACCTGACCGATCCTTCTGCCAGCACATGGGAAGACCTCTGGATTGCCGACGACTATAGCAACGTCTCCCCCAAACCGCAGCCAATCACTGCTATGGCAATCGGCGATTCGGTCTACCGCATAGTAACCCCGAGCGCCCTACAGATAGGCCCTGACGGCACGGTCTATATAGCCTTCTCCGTTTACGACTCAAGCTACAACAACGGTATACACGCTTCATTTGGACCCGGCGATGACCCGTCTCCTAACTTTGGCGGACGCTACTCCCTCGGCGGCGTCCTGCGCAGCCTTGACGGCACTCTGGACACACCCGAGTTTGAACTCCTGAATGATGGTCTCGGCTCATGGGATGGCCTGTACCTGGGCCGCGTTGTACCCGGAACCAACATCGCTATTTCCTTAACCTTTGACTGGAAGGAATGGCGCTTCAAGCTGGCTATTTATGAAGATACCCTATCAGGCGCAGGCCCGGCTCCTGCTTCACCTCTGGCTGGTTCCACTGGCGTAGGCGTTCTTGTCTCCAATACCAGCGTCAACGTACCGCTCAGCTGGCAGGTCAATGGCAACACCTCCCTCTATGAATGGCAGGTCTCTGAGGACAACACGTTCACCTCTCCCAAGAGCGGCAACACCTCAGGCCTCAGTGTAACAGTGTCTGGTCTCAAGCCTGCTACCAGCTACTACTGGCACTGCAGATCCATCGAGCCCATGATCAGCAGATGGAACACCGCTCAGCAATTCACCACCGTCATCGGCGGCTATAGCGGCGCACCCGCGACGGGCAAGCCTGAAAACGGTGGCACAATCACGGACACCACTCCTTTGTTCACCTGGGCGAAGATCGCTTCTGCCACCAACTACAACATACAGGTAGCGACTGACCCGGGCTTCGGCGCTGCAAACATCGTCATTGACGAAGAGCTCGGCGACGTATCTGCCTACGAGGCGGATAAGGAGCTGGTGAACGGCACCTATTACTGGCAGGTACGGGGCGTCAACCCCACAACAGACACAGAATCTCCTTGGAGCTTCAGCAGCTTCACTCTTGACACAAAAGGCATTGGTACACCGATATGGGTCTGGATATTGATAATCGTCGGCATAGTGCTGGCTATTATCGTGATCGTTCTCATCCTGAGAACCAGACGCCCTGTTGAAACACCGCCCACTTCAGGACCCGATAACCAAGAGCCCCCACTGTTGGAGAGCTCAGGAGACTGACTACTACCAATTCTTCCGCGCTTACCAGCTAACAGAAAGGTTCAGAAGATCTCTCTCCTGGCGGTCCTTCCGCGGAAGAATTGGTGGCGTCCCCAACCTTAGAGATTCCCTTACGAAGAATCCTTCCAAATAGTGTTATCATGGAGGGACCAACGTATTGGGGATTACAAGGGGTTCGGCTGTTATTTACCCTTTGAACCGGGGGTAGCAGGAGTTTCGGATGCTATTATCATAATATTAGCGCCGCGGTAGCTACGCAGGACTTGACATTGCATAGCCAATGTGATACAAATGTGTAATTGTGTATTTTTCTTAGATAGAATATTTAAGTTACATAAAATGAGTTGGGGGTGTTCCCTGCTCATCTTTGCTATATTTTAAATTTTAAATTGAAAGGGGGGATGTGTATCGAATAAAGTAACTGGTTGATAAGGACCACGAGGAATCTGCCCCCCCTCGCGGCATTGTCAATTCCAAAATAAACATAGGGACGGGGGGCGTATAGGTTCCTTAAGAAAGGAAGGAGAAATGAAAGGAAAAGGAATAAAGGTATTTGGGGTTGTGATGGCGCTCCTTCTGGTATTTTCCTTTGCAGCGACATTCTCAGTATCAAGCACAGTCTCTGCAGGGACCCAGAAATGGACGCAAATAAGCATCCCAGGTACAGATGATATGCAATTGGCACCCGGCACGGATGTCGGAGATATAGCGGTCACGCCTGATGGCGGGACTCTTTTTGCCGCCTTATATGTATTTGACGATACTCTTCTACCATCGCCATATACGAGTCTCAACTGGTATGTAGTTAAGTCAGTTGACGGCGGCTATACATGGAAGAATACTGAATACGTAGGTGACGGCACTCCTACGGAGCCAATCGTAGCCGTTGAGGTCTCCCCGGCATGGGAAGACGATGGCATAATAGTTGTAACTACTGCAGCAGATGCCTACATCTCCGAAAAGCGCGGGATTGATTTCCAATCTATGGGTGCTGCTGCAGCCGGCGTTGGAACGATTTTAAGCTTTGATATCGGACGCGACAATGACGGAGATGCTACCTACGTATTAGGAAGCAACTCAGACGTTTACCTACTGAGTGGTTTCAGCGGTTGGGAGGCACAGCTTATATATGATGCATCAACCGGCGGATATAACCACAACGGCGCCGGCGTGGACGGCGTGATAGATGTTGCTTTCTCGCCGAACTACGGCGAAGACGGCGTGATCTTTGCAGTGCTAAACGGCCGAGCTATAACAGAAACTACTGACGGGACACACATCAGGGCCGAGAGCGACACTACTGTTCACAACTGGGGCGCATACATCGCCGATGGTCACTTCATTGATGAGGAGACCTCAACTCGTTTTGCCAGTGACAAAGCTTATATGGCTTTCGCGGATGACTATAACAGCCAGGCATCTGTGTTTGTAGGCCTCACAGCCTACCTGACTCCCTTGAATCCTGCAACCGATGCAAGAGGAGATGCTTTCCGCGTGGACCTGGTAACGGGTGCTATGGGAACATCAAGCGTTGTTGACCTAAATATCAGAGGCACTGCCTCCGTATACAAGAGGACCAATGTAAATAGTATTGCAGTTTCAGGCTCAGCATCCTCTGCTTTCATACTGGCTGGACTTAGCGACCTGAGCAATACAGGACCGATGAGCAGCTGGCAGGCGCAAATACATTACAGCATCGACGGCGGAGAATCCTGGATGCAATGCTATAAGCCGGCATCAGGCCTTATTATGAGCCAACATACTGCTCCTATAGTAGTCATGGCCCCGGACTTCGCTGACAGCGGAATTGCCTACTGTGGCAACGGATTCATAAGCACGAACCCCCTTTACGATTTGATCTTCAGCGGTTTTTACGTCAGCACCACGCAGGGCACTACATTCAACGGACGTGGTCTTCTCGATCACACCATCGATGCAATCACCGATGTAGTACCATCACCTGACTATGACAACGATTCAACTCTATTCATAACAACCTACCACGACTCTGTTGTTTCTCTCCCTAATTTCCCTCCGTACTTCGGATTACTGTGGGAGACCACGAACGGCGGCTCCAGTTGGGAACTGATACTAGCCATGACACTTATGATACCGTTACCTGGTTTGAATCAGGAGACAGTTCAAGTACCCTCTACTTATCCCGACGAGCCATCAATCTTCGTAACTGGCGCATCCAATATCGGTGGTACCGCTGCTTCGACCCTTGTTCGCTCAACAGATGAAGGCAACCTATGGGCAACGACTATCAGAGGACCATACGATGGTGCCGACCCGCAGGTAATTAACGCATGGGTTGCAATTGATAAGGACACCCTCATCGTTGCCGGTGGCAGCTCAACCGGTATCGGCAACCGTATATGGAAAACCACCGACATGGCGGCACACTGGATAGAGACTGACGCTAGCGACATCAGTGCAACCGAGACGATAATAGAAATGCAGATATTTAACGATACCACAATCATCGTCAGCACGGACATGGGTAATGTTTACATTTGTACAAACTGGGAAACAGACTTCAGCTTTGTACAGGTAGATAAAGGCCCTGGCAACAACGCTGCCGGTGACTGGGCATACGTAGCTTTCGACACCAACTTTGATGACAACGGCATAATTTACGCCGGAGTGTGGGGCACCAACAGTGGCATATACAGAATAGATGTCAATTCCGGCGACCAATGGACACAGATATACGATCCTCTAATACCAGAGGATATTTACTCCATCTCATGCGACGGCAACGGCATACTCTGGGCTATAGCAGATGACGGCGTAGCTTCAGTAGCTGTTCGTGAGGTCAACCCTACTGCTCCAATCGATGACATCGCTTTCGAGTACGTTACGACTGGGTTAACGAGCGATCTATGGGAAGACCTCGAGACAGCGCCGACGCAGACATACGTATTCGCCATCGGCGGAACTAGTACCGCTTCCCCATTCGCATGGGACTATCACTACTACGGCACTGAGCTCTGGGCTTACATAGACACGTTGATTCAGCCCACCCTGATCTCACCTGCTTGCGGCACCACCGCTGCAGGCACCATCATTGAAGGAACAAGCACCGCCCGCGTAAGCCTGATGTGGGATGATCTGGCCAAGGCGCAATACTACGATTATGAGGTCGCCTACGACGATGGATTTGGTAGCATTGCGTCCAGCGGTTGGCTTGAGGGCACCCAGGCTTCCGTAAACCTGTTCCTCGGCGAACAGTACTACTGGCGTGTTAGGGTTAATGGCAGCGTTTTCAGCAAGTGGTCTGAAATCTGTAGCTTCACCACACCGCTCGGTCCTGCCAGCGCCAAACCCGTTATTACATATCCAGGCGGGGATGACTCTCACAACAATATAGAGCTGACCCCGTCTCTGACATGGACCAGCACGGTTGCGTGCACCGGATACGAGCTTATGGTCGCAGCAAACTGCGATTGGTCAAATCCGATAGTTAACCTGACCGGCTCCAGCGCCATTGAAGGGTGTGACAACACTTGCTACGCGATTACACAGGCGTTGCAGGAAGGCACAAACTATTGCTGGAGGGTACGCGCTGTGAACAGCGATACCGATACAATGTCACCTTGGAGTGACACCGGCACATTCACTACTTTAGTAACACCTGAGGAAGAAGATGAAGGTACTCCAATATGGGTCTGGGTTGTAATCGCACTCAGCGCGGTTCTCCTGGTCGGTGTTGTAGTCCTCATCATCAGGACCAGACGACCAGTTTAAGCGCTTTAAGCTTAGACTACTAACCAGATAACAAAGAGCCCCTCGCAATTGCGAGGGGCTCTTTTATTTCACCATCAATTTACATGATAGTTTTCGAAGAGGAGCACATGACTCTGCCCTAATCATTCCGTCAATGCTAACTATGACAGGATCTAACGGGAGGATAACTAGCACCGTAGATTATGAATAAAGGCTAGGTTTCCCCTGCCAAGGTATTTAGATCCCCTAACTTAAATTAAAAGTCCCCCAAATTTGGGGGACTACAGGAGATTGGATAATAAGCCTCTGTCTCGACTTGCTTTCAATCTGTGGGTTTATGATTCATTACAAAGACCTGCGTCTCCTGCGGTAAACCCGCTTTACCTATCACAAGTTTCGGTTCCGGCTTGATATCAGTCTTAACACCCATTTCTTTGCGAAATTTATCAATTGAATCCAGTTGAAACTTGAGATCTTCTGTCTTGTAATGCATGGGAATTACAATCTTTGGCTCCAGCAATCTAGTCACCTCAGCGGCATCTGATGCGCCGATAGTAGAGACACCGCCGACCGGAATCATAAGTATATCTACATCAGATAAGCCGGATGCCTTCTCAGCATCCATCACATGACCCAGGTCCCCTAAATGACAGATTCGTACGTCTTCTATATCGAAAAGATATGCGATATTTTTCCCTCTTTCTTCACCTTTGGCAGCATCATGGAAAGTCCTAATACCAGTTATCAGCACATTAGACACATCATATTCCCCGGGGCCGCTTACGACCCTGGGTGATCCGGAAATACCCTTCGCGAAGCAGTGACCCGGATGAGAATGACTCACCGTCACTATATCCGCCTTCTGCTCGCCAAGCGTATAACCAATAGAATCATCGTATGGATCTGTTATTATGGTAACTTTCTTGCCTTTTATTTTGAAACAGGAATGTCCGAGCCATGTGATTTCCATTTTTTATTCTTCATTCCTCCTGTCAGCCAGCTTACACTGAATAAAAGTATAGCACAAACACAGAATCCAACAAGGTCTAGATGTGCATTTTTAATCAGAGTACCATCTGCCAGCGTCATATTCCCTGCCAGCTTTATGCCCAGTGCAGTGCCGCCCCCACCCACAATAGCCGCCAGCGCCCCCCACGAATTCACTTTGAGCTTGTCCTTATAGAATCCAGCTACAACGGGAATCACAATGCCGCTGGTAAATATGTAGTAGGAATTGTATAAAGAGTTAATTATACCCGTTGATCGTGTAGCCACAAAAAACGCCAATATCCCGATAATGACCACCCCCGCCTTGGAAATCAAAAGCTGCCGACGTTCATCGATACGCGGGGAAATCTTGCCACAGATATCAACCCCAAATATAGTGCTGGTGGTGAGTAAGAGAGTATCCGCGGAGGACATAATAGCTGCCAGCAGGGCAGCTATTACCAGACCGCTGACACCTGCAGGCAGAAGATTTTGAATTATCGCGGGGAAAGCGTTTTCGGAAGAAGCCAAGTCTGGATAAAGAACCCTAGCCCCCATACCTATGAGAACAACAATAAAAGCTATGGGCACCGCCACAAGCGCAGCCGTAAATGCCGATTTCTTTGCCACCTTCTCATCGCGGGCGCAGAACAGACGGGAATACATATCGGGACCCACTACGTAGACAGAGCCGGTTAAAACCAGCAGAACAATCCAATCATACCATCCGAAAGGCGCAGGCACAGGTCCTGGGCTGTCGTTCACAGGAAAGGAAAAATACCCTGATGGAAGGGAATCCTTGAGGCCGCCGATGCCGCCGACTTCATGCATAACCAGACCCAGCGTCACTCCGATACCTACTATTACAATAATAAGCTGGAGTAAATCTGTTCGGATGACGGAATACTGCCCGCCCAGCACCGTATATATCACAAACACTGCGGCGCAAATAGCCATCAATGCATTGATATCCCATGTCGGAAGAAGCACTCTCATCACCGTGCCGGCAGCAACTATTTGCGCCGCGCATATGGAAATCCATGCCACCACTATGACTAACGATGCCGCCAGTCCCGCTTTGCCGCCGTATTGCTTCTCCACCAGTTCCGGCAGAGTATAGACGCCCACCCTTCGCACCCTCTTGGCCAGGAACAGGCCCAGTATGACCAGGCCGATGGCTCCCACCAGAAGCCACCATACGGCAGGAAGCCCCATCCTGTAACCCCTCCCTACCATTCCCAACACAATGGAAGCCCCTATGAAAGTGGCGGCGAGAGAGCCGGCCACAAGGAAAATCCCCGCCTTGCGCCCAGCCACGAAGAATCCGCTGCTGCCCGCAGCCTCCTTCTTCTTAAAGGAATACACTCCGATGGCCAGCATCAGCAAGAAATAAAAGCCAATTATAAATCCATCTAGCATTACCTACTCCTGTAATTTTCTCAGACTGACGACCCCTGCGATAATCTTTTCCAAGTTGCCATCTTCTTTTTCCAGAATCAGCGCTCCGTCCGAGTCGATATCTACGGCCAGCCCTGTTACATTCTCCTTCGGCATACTCACGACTACGTTTTCACCGATGGTATTACTCAAAGCCTTCCACTTGGCACGGATTGATTCAAATCCGGATTTCACCAGTTCGTCGTAGAGCGATTCGAATTCGGCAAGAATGCCTTGGAGGAGCTTGACGCGAGGGATGCTTTTCATGCCCGCTTCCATTAACGATGTGGCAAGCCCTTCGACGCCTTTCGGGAAGGATTTGCGCGATGTGTTCACATTCAATCCTATACCGACAATAACCCAGTCAAGTCGATCCATCTCCGCGTTCATCTCGGTGAGTATTCCGCCAACCTTTTTGCTATGGAGCATGATGTCATTGGGCCATTTCAGCCTTGGATCGAGTTTAGTATTCCGCTTTATCGCCTGAGCTACCGCAACCCCTGCCACCAGGGGCAAGCGCAGGGCCTCGCTGGGCTTCATATCCGGACGTAGAACAATGGAAAAGTAAACACCTCCCTCAGGCGACGACCACTGCCGGCCGACCCTGCCGCGGCCTTTGCTCTGCGTCTCAGCAACTACGATAGTACCCTCAGTCACACCCTGCGCCGCCAGAGCCTTGGCAATTTCCTGCGTCGATGGAGTTTCCCTTTGATAAGCGATATCCCGGCCCATGACCTGTGTCTTGAGCCCCGCTCTGATCTCTTCGGGGAGCAGGGCATCGGGCGCGCTTACAAAACAGTAGCCCTTGCCCGGCACGGAATCAATCACGTATCCTTCACTCTTCAGTTCATTGATATGTTTCCACACCGCAGTTCTGGATATGCCGATTGCCCGGCCCAGTTCCTCCCCTGAGACGGGGTCACCATTGCGTAACCGCTCCAAAATTTCTCTTTTATGCATAGTTCTCTACCTGGCAGGAAAAGGCATCCATAACTGACACAACTCCCAATACTTTATACGAGCAAATAGCTGCTTGTCAACCACTTGCATATTTAAGGTTGACAATGGAACAACGTAAATATACAACAGTCTTTTCTATGAGATAATCACAAAGGATAAACCAAGAAGTAAAAACAGCAGGTGCGAAACTAACTATGTAGTATTAGCTCTTTGGCTGCCAGCGCAATACCATGGAAGCCCAGGACAATCCGGAGCCAAAGGCTACCAGGACGACCAGGTCGCCATTCTTGATTCTCCCCTGCTCCGCAGCCTCGCACAACGCCACCATCTCCGATGCCGCTGACAGGTTACCATAGCGGTCCAGATTCACAAAAACCTTCTCGCTGGAAAGATGTAATGTCTTCATCGCAGCCTTGGTTATACGCTGGTTGGCCTGATGCGGGATAAGCAAATCAATATCGGATATCTTAAGCCCTGCGGCAGCTACAACCTGCTTCGCTACATCGGCAAGTGTATTTACCGCAAATCTGAACACCTCACTCCCATCCATATGCAGATAGTAATGCCCATTGCTGGTCGGGTCTATGCGCTTGCCGCAGGGACCCGGCGCGTAAAGCAGATCCGCGCCACTTCCATCGTTCCCGAGTACAAAGCTAAGCATATCGGTCGATTTATCGTTGGCCTGCACTACAACAGCACCGGCCCCATCGCCGAAAAGCACACAGGTGGAACGGTCAGTCCAATCTATAGCCCTGGTAAGCGATTCGCTGCCGACTACCAGTATGTTCTTGTAAGCTCCCGAAGCGATGAACTGGTAGGCAGTGACCAAAGCATACAGCGAACCGCTGCAACCCGCCATAGCGTCAAAAGCAGCGGCTTTGCTGGCTCCGAGAGCATGCTGAACATATGCCGCTGAGGCTGGCACTATCCTGTCAGGGCTGCATGTGGCCAGGATGACCAGGTCGAGGTCCTGCGGTTGAAGCCCGGCTACTGCCAGGGCTTTCTTCCCCGCCGCCACAGCCATGGTCGATGTGGATTCATCATCGCCTACAATATGCCGTTCTCTGATGCCTGTGCGTGTCACAATCCAATCGTCCGAAGTATCCACCAGCTTTTCCAGTTCGCTGTTCTTCATCACGCGTTCCGGCAGATACTTTCCCCACCCTGTGATACTTGCGTACGCCATTAAATCCTATCCTTTTTCAAGCTGCCTGAAGTATATCAAAGCGCTACTATGCAGTCAACACGAATAAACGTTAGTAAAATCATCTATCCCTAATAGAAAAGGGCAGAGTACATGCACCCTGCCCTTTATCCACATCGTATGTCTATTAAACCTCGCGGAACTCGCCCTCTACGGTCCCATCGTCCGGAGGCTTATTACCTCCAGGAGGTGGCGGCGGCGCCCCCGCACCTGGCCCCTGCTGCTGTCCCTGTCCCTGCTGGTATATTGCGGCACCAATCTGCTGCAGTATATCCGAGAGCTCCTGCATGGTTCTCTTTATATCATCGACGTTGTTTGCATTGATCGCATCACGAACACTTTTTATCTTATCTTCAGCCTTCTGCTTTAGATCCGCCGGTATTTTGTCCCCCTGCTCTTTCAGCGTTTTCTCGGCAGTGTAGGCCATGGTATCAGCAGTATTCTTAGTCTCCACCTCTTCGCGCCGTTTGGCATCCTCGGAAGCATGCATATCAGCCTGCTTCCTCATTTTTTCCACCTCATCCTTGGAGAGCCCGCTCGACGCAGTTATCACTATCTTCTGCTCTTTGCCGGTACCCTTATCATGCGCCTTCACGCTTACAATACCGTTTGCGTCAATATCGAACGAAACCTCAATCTGAGGCATACCGCGCGGAGCCGGCACTATTCCATCGAGCATAAATCGGCCCAGCGTCTTGTTATCGTTTGACATGGCGCGTTCGCCCTGCAGAACGTGTATCTCCACACCCGTTTGCCCATCGGATGCGGTCGAAAATACCTGGCTCTTAGCCGTTGGAATGGTGGTATTCCTTGGTATTAGCGGTGTCATTACCCCGCCAAGCGTCTCGATACCCAGTGTCAGAGGTGTAACATCGAGAAGAAGAACGTCATTGACCTCTCCCTTAAGCACTCCTCCCTGTATCGCCGCACCCATAGCCACAACTTCATCTGGATTGACGCTCTTGTTGGGCTCCTTGCCGAAGATCTCCTTAACCTTCTGCTGCACCAGAGGCATCCTGGTTTGGCCGCCGACCAGTATCACCTCTTGTATCTGTTTTGCAGTGAGCCCCGCATCGGAAAGCGCCTGCTTGCATGGACCTGCGGTCTTTTCCACCAGCTCCATCACCAATTGCTCAAGTTTAGCCCTGGTCAGGGTTATATTTAAATGTCTGGGCCCCGTTGCGTCAGCTGTGATGAACGGAAGGCTGACCTCGGTCTGCATTACTGTGGAAAGCTCACACTTGGCCTTCTCAGCAGCCTCCTTCAGCCGCTGCAGCGCCATCTTATCCTGCCTCAAATCTATGCCCTGATCCTTTTTAAATTCATTGCAGAGCCAATCCATGATGCACTGATCAAAGTCATCTCCGCCAAGGTGTGTATCTCCGCTGGTGGATTTAACCTGGAATGTACCCTCTCCCAGTTCCAGAATGGATACATCAAACGTACCTCCGCCCAGGTCATATACGACAACAGTTTCATCTTTCTTCTTATCCAAACCGTACGCAAGGGCCGCAGCCGTCGGTTCGTTGATTATTCTGAGCACCTTCAGCCCGGCGATCTCACCGGCATCCTTGGTGGCCTGCCTCTGGCTGTCATTAAAATAGGCGGGAACAGTAATAACGGCCTCGTTTACCTTCTCGCCAAGATAGGCCTCGGCGTCCTGCTTCAACTTCTGCAGTATCATAGCCGAAATCTCCTGCGGGCTATGTTCCTTGCCCCCAATCAATACGCGAACTTCATTATTCGGGCCTTTAGTTACCTTGTATGATTTACGGCGGGCATCCTCCTCGACAGGCAATTCACGACCTGCGGGTTCTCCAAATTTTCGCCCCATAAAACGTTTGATGCTATATACAGTATTTTCGGGGTTTGTAATCGCCTGACGCTTTGCTATCTGGCCTACAAGTCTTTCCCCCGACTTACTCACAGCTACAACGGACGGCGTGAGCCGCGATCCTTCAGCGTTTGTTATGATAGTCGGCTCCCCACCCTCCATCACCGCCACCTCGCTAAGTGTTGTCCCTAAATCTATCCCTATGACCTTTCCCATTTCTGCACCTCCATGATATAAACAATTGTTTTTTCTATATAAACGATTTCCTTATTCGTCTTTAGCGATATCGTCGTCTGCGGCAGCGCTCCGACCATTGCCCACCGTCACCCTCGCCGGGCGAAGGACCCTGTCATTCAACATGTATCCTTTTTGGATGACAGCGACAACCTTCCCATCCTCCCCTTCGACATGTGCCGCAGCCTCATGCAGATTCGGATCGAACTGCGCTTCGAGCGCCTTTATCTCGCTGACGCCGTTTGCTTCCAGTATTGCCATAAACTTACGATATATAAGAACTATTCCATCCACCCATTTAGCCCCTGCTGTCTTGCCAGAGACGTGATCCAATGCCCGCTCCATATCATCGACCACCGACAGAAGGTTCAGAATCAACCCGGCGTTGGCCAGCTTGATAATGGCCTCTCTTTCCTGCTCCGTGCGCCTCTTATAATTGGCGAAGTCGGCCTGAGATCTCTGCCAGTTCGACAGGTATTTCTCGGCCTTCGCTTCCTCTTCAGCAAATGCTTTCTTCAGCGCTTCCACATCCTCCGATTCTCCCTTCCCAATCACTTCCCCTTGCCCATTTGCCATATAGGGCGATTCAGTCCCTTCATCCCCCTCTTCAGGCATAATTAGATTGTCATCCATTCTCGCGCTCATAAATATATCATTGCTTGCCTTTATGCAGTTCACCTACAAGATTGCTCATTATCGAACTTAAATATCGTACCGAAGATACCGCCCTGCTATACTGCATACGCGTTGGGCCTATAATGCCTAGCGCTCCCTTCACCTCACCCGGGATGCCGTATAAGGTCAGAACCATGCTACAGCCCCTCATCGTATCCTCCCTGTTCTCCCCCCCGATAAGTACATGTACTCCATCCCAATTAGGCACCTCAGGCAACAGCGCCTTCAGGGCATCTTTATTTTCCAGCACGTCTACGATACCGATTATCTCCTTGCTATCGGAAAACTCCGGCTGAGTCACTATATTCCTTAACCCTTCTATATACGGCTCCTCATAGCTTCTTTCATCCTCCACTGACATTATCTCAACTACCGTCTTTTTCACTTCAACAGCAAGTGGAGTAAGGCTTCCCTTATAAGCTAATATCTGAGACCAGGTCAAACCATAAAGGAGATCATTCAATTCACGTGAAACAGCGTTCAGGTCCTCCTGTGTAACCATTTTATCGAAAGCAACAAGTTGATGCTTCAATCTCGCTTCTTGAAGCAGCAATATGAGAAGTGCCGTAGATTCCTGCAGCGACACAAGTTCCACACGGCCGAAACTGGAATACATCGCCTTAGGGAATGTTACCAGTGCCAAATTATGTCCCATTCGAGCAAGCAAAGTTGCGGCTAAACGCGTCCATTGTTCCAGCTCGCGTTCAACCTGATGGAATAAATGCGATACCATGAGTTGCTCATCCGTGGATATGTCAGCCTTCTGCATCAAATGTTCAACGTAGTATCGATAGCCCTTGTCTGAAGGTACGCTGCCGCCCGAAATATGTCTCCTGACAACATACCCATCCCGCTCCAAACGCGATATCTCATTGCGAATTGTCGCAGAGCTGACTCCGAGATTATATTTATTCGCAATCGTCTCGGATCCTATGGGCATTGCTGTCCATACATATTCATCAATTATGATTTTCAGTATATTAGCGGATCGTTCAGATAACATTTCACTCACCAATTAGCACTCTCGACTTCCGAGTGCTAACCATATCTAATCTACTACCTTTTATCCAAAGTTGTCAAGAGGTATTATAATTTAATCTATAGCTAACACCGTAACAATAAACTTGTAATGCCATACTATGTGACTTATAATGAAAAGTTGAGTTATAGAAGTAATGGCTACGCAAAAGAGGGATTATTACGAAGTACTGGGCATTCCAAAAACATCGTCGGCCGATGATGTTAAACGGGCGTTCAGAAAGCTTGCACACCAATATCACCCTGATAAAAACAGTGACAACGGCGCTGCAGAAAAGTTCAAGGAAATTAATGAAGCGTATGAAGTGCTTTCAGACCCGGAGCGCAGAGAGACGTACGATCGTTTTGGACATACTGGCGAAACATTCGGGAAGGGTTTTGACAATGATATCTTCCACGGTTTCGGAGATATCTTTGAAACGTTCTTTGGCGGCACTGCCGGCAGAAAGACCAGGAACGGACCACAGCGCGGTAGTGACCTGCGTCATCATCTAACCATAGAGTTCGAAGAAGCGGTCTTCGGTTGCGAGAAGGAAATTGAGATACATCGAACGGAACGCTGTTCTAAATGCCAAGGTACCGGATGTAAACCAGGCAGCAATCCGGTTAAATGCCCCGAATGTAATGGATCGGGTGAAGTTCGCCAGGTACAGCGTAGTTTCTTTGGTCAATTCGTAAATGTCACTATCTGCCTGCGCTGCAGCGGCACCGGACAGATTACCTCTGACCCCTGCCCCGTTTGTAAGGGTGCCAAGCATGAAGAAAAAACACGCCGAATCTCTGTCTCTGTCCCCGCCGGCGTGGATGAAGGAGCTCAAATTCGCATCAGCGGTGAGGGTGATGCTGGAAATAACGGTGGCGGCCCCGGTAATTTGTACATAACTATCTCCGTCAAGGAGCATAAGCTGTTCAAACGTCACGGTGACGATATTTTATATGAAGTCCCTATCACTTTCCCTCAAGCAGCTTTGGGTGATGAAATCGAGATACCAACAGTTGACGGCGCGGTGCCGCTGAAGATCCAGCCTGGGACCCAGTCAGGCAGGGTTATGCAACTCAAAGGCAAAGGCGTGCCACATCTCCGTAGCGGAGGCCGCGGCGATCAGCTGGTAGTAGTATATGTTGTCACCCCTGAATCATTAACAAACGAGCAAAAGAAATTGATGAACGAACTATCTAAGACACTGGGCCCGGCAACGATGCCAAAGAAAGGCAAAGGATTCTTCAACCGGATCAAAGACGCGTTTGAATCCTGATGCTCGTTAAGGGACCTGATAAATGCAGCGCTTTCTTGTAAACAGGCAATGTATCGATCGTGATAGCATCATCCTCGAAGGTGATATTGTTCACCAAATCAGAAATGTGCTGCGATTGCAAAGCGGCGATCGGATTGCAGCATTCGATAAAGACGGCTTGGAATATACGGTCATTATCGATAAAGTAGAGAAGGAACAGGTCAAAGGCACCATATGCCATACAAGACAAACTGTCGAGCCGTGTATTAAAATTACCCTATATCAAGCGTTATTGAAATCAGACCATTTCGAGTTCGTTCTCCAAAAATGCACCGAGATCGGGGTGTCGGTATTTGTACCCGTTATCTGCGAGCGATGTATCGTCAAAAAACCAAGTGTGAATAAAATACAACGATGGGAGAAGGTTATCAAAGAGGCAACCGAGCAATCCGGAAGAGGTGTGATGCCTATTTTGAAACCAGCATCGGCTTTCGAGAATGCATGTCATTCTTTGAAGGGATTATCCCTAATTGCAGGCGTCGGAGCAGATTCGATTAAATTAAGCCACGTTTTACGTTCAAATACTCCTCATTCGATAATCAATATATTTATCGGGCCGGAAGGCGGTTTCGCTACTGACGAGGAAGAATTGGCGCAAAAAAGTGGCCTGAACAAAATAACACTCGGCCCACGCGTACTGAGAGCAGAGACTGCTGGACTAGTAGCATCCACAGCAATTCTCTACGAATACGGTGAGTTAAATAGACCTCCGACAGATATTAAGCTATAATACTCAAAATATTAAACGGTAAACCGTGTTAATATAATAGTAACCCCATGATAGATGCAATCCCTTTTTTGAGGAAGGCGGATTAAGACCTTGTACGAACGTATAAAAACAATGAACATCGTCAGAAAGTGGGAGTTTGCGCTAACAGTACTGCTTATCGCCATTATTGTTAGTATTATCGTTATTGCAGCTAACAAAGAGAACACCTTTCATACTTTCAGCGGCAGGATAGTATTCGTCTCAAGCGCGGCAATTGACCAAGAAATCTATCTTATGACGGATAACAACTCCGATATTGTTAACCTTACAAACACATCACATAGTAATACAGCGCCTGCATGGTCACCTGACGGCCATCAAATCGCTTTTGCGTCAAATCGAGACGACAACTGGGAAATATATACAATGAATGCCGATGGATCGAATCAGATTAATCTTACGAATAATTCAGCAAATGAATCTGACCCATGGTGGTCGCCCGATGGCAATAAGATCGTTTTTGACTCCAATCAAGGCGGAAATTATGAAATCTACACAATGTCCTCAAATGGCTCCGGGGTTACACGCCTCACGAATAACTCCGCAGCAGATATCTTCCCTCGCTGGTCATCAGACGGCAGCAAAATCACGTTCTCTTCAAATCGTGACGGAGATAATGAAGTCTATATTATGGACACCGACGGCTCTAACCAGGTCAGATTAACAAACAGCCCCGGCAATGACATCGACGCCAGCATATCGCCTGATGGCGAAAAAATAGTCTTTATGTCTGATCGTACAGACGATTACGAAATATATACAATGAACATTGACGGAACCGATGTTATCAATCTTACTGATAGCCCATCCTCATGGGATGACTATCCCAGCTGGTCACCTGACGGTAAGAAGATTATTTTCTCCTCATATCGCAATGACAACTTCGATATATATACGATGGACGCGGATGGAAAGAACTTGACGAGATTAACTTATCAGTATCTTTTAGAGGTTTACCCGCGCTGGACGCAATAGCCCAGCAATCTCCGCTGGTTATTCTTCATAGGGGTTTTAAATCGCCAATCAATTCAGCCATGGCCTTCGCAGGGCTCAGTCCTTCGTAGAGGACACGGTAAATACGCTCGGTAATAGGCATCTCCACTCCAAGCTCCTTCGATATCTTCAATGCGACCGCAGTGGTAGGAACACCCTCAACCGTACTTCCAATAGATTCAATCATCTCCTTCACCGAACGCCCGCGCGCTATACCCTCACCCAGCGTGTGATTCCGGCTAAGAGTGCTATCACACGTCGCCAGCAGATCGCCCAGCCCGGACAAGCCGAGGAACGTGAGTGGATCAGCTCCCATCGCCACTCCTAGACCAGCGATCTCGCTGAGACCGTGCGCCATATATGCAGCCTTGGCGTTATCGCCATAGCCCAGACCATCCACCATGCCGGCGCCAAGCGCCACGATGTTCTTCAACGCACCGCCCAATTCAACGCCGACGACATCGTTGCTTGTATACACCTGGAATGACGGGGAATGCAATATGCGCTGAGCCGCCTCTGCCGCCTTTATATCGTAGGCCGCGACCACGCTCGCAGCGGGAAGACCCTTCGCAATCTCCTTAGACAGGTTCGGTCCGGAGAGGGCACACACGTACGGCTTGTATTTCGCGCCAAGCTCGTCGATGATTACCTCCGTCATCCGTTTGGCGGAGTCCACCTCGAATCCCTTGGAGCCGCTGACTATTGGAGTCTTCAACGCGATATAGGGCTTCGCCTGCTGTATATTTCTGCGCATATCCTGCGATGGGACCGCGATTATGATAAGTGTCGCACCCCTCAACACCTCTTCGATGCCGCCGACCGGCACAAGCGACGGCGGGAAGCGCACACCGGGCAGCCTGTCTGCGTTCTCTCGCTCTGCCGCCAGCTTCTTCGCCTCCTCAGCTGTGAATCCCAGCAGCGCTACGTCTATGCCTTTCCTGGCCAGTATCACCGCAAGGGTCGTGCCCCAGCTTGTAGAACCGATAACGGCAACTTTCATTTCACTTTAACTTTCTGCCCGATCTTGGGCTCCGTTCTTGACAGCAGCCTCTTTATATTGCCGCGATGGCGGAATATAACTATTGGGGCAACAACGAGAGCGAACGTCAGATAGGCGACGGGCTCCCAATCACTTACATAGGATATAACCATTGCCACTACCAGCGCAATCGCAGCCATGATAGAGCCCAGAGATATATATCGAAATATCGCCACCATTAATAGAAATGTAGCCAGACATATCAGGCCCATCGGCCAGGAAACGACCATGATAGCGCCGAAAGCCGTAGCTATACCGCGCCCGCCCCTGAACCCGATGTAAACCGGCCAGCTGTGCCCAACCACAGCGGCAGCGCCCCCCGCCATCTGACCCCAGTACACCGTGCTGTCAGGCGCAGAATGGAAAATAGCCCATGCCAGAGCTACGGCCACGGCCCCCTTTAATACATCGAGGATTAAGACGATAAGACCAGCCTTGGCCCCCACGGTGCGCATCACGTTGGTCATGCCCATGCTTCCGCTGCCATATTCGCGGACATCGATACCGCGCAGTATCTTCCCGATTATAACGCCGAACGGTATCGCTCCCAGAAGATAGCCTATGATTATTATGCCGATGAATTGGGCGACGATCATTGACCCCCCTTCTGTCTGAAGACGAGTTTCAGCGGAGTGCCTCTGAAGCCGAAGTTCCGTCTCAGCTGATTCTCCAGATATCTCTCATACGAGAAATGCAGCAGCGACCTGTCGTTTATGGAGAATACGAACGTGGGCGGATTGATTTCCGCCTGGGTTACATAGGTGATATTAAGCTTCTTGCCCCTGGCCGACGGCGGAGAATGCGCGGCGATCATATCGCGGACAGCATTGTTCAGGTAAGCGGTAGGGATGCGCTTGAATCGCTCCTCGTAGACCTCCTTTGCCGCTTTAAGCACATTCTTGATCCCCGTGCCATGCAATGCAGAGATAAAAACGATGGGCACATCAGGCAGAAACTTGATTTTACTGCGGATATCAGTAAGATACTGCCGCCTGTCGGCCGTCTCTTCGACCAGATCCCACTTATTAACGACAACGACCAGCCCTTTATAAGACTCACATGCAAAACCGGCGATATGCACATCCTGAGCCGCCAGCAAATCAGTAGCCTCGGTAACGAGGAGCGTAACATCGGAGCGCTCGATGGCTTGCGACGCCCTGTCCACGCTGTAGCGTTCGATGCCTCTGTCTATCTGTCCGCGCCGCCGTATGCCCGCCGTATCGATTATCAATATGCGTTCGCCGTCTTTCTCGAATATCGTATCGATAGCATCCCTGGTCGTCCCCGGCTTATCCGATACGATGACGCGCTCTTTCCCGAGGATAGCGTTCAGCAGCATCGATTTCCCGACATTAGGCCGGCCTACGATAGCGATTTTCATGATATCCGGCTCTTGCTCTAAATGAAATTCAGGCACTTGCTGAGCAACTTTATCCAGCAATTCGGAGACGCCTTTACCATGATATGCGCTGATCGGAACGGGGTCCCCCAGGGCAAGCTCGTAAAACTGGGATGAGCCATAGCCCCGTTGTTCGTTATCGGCTTTGTTCGCGGCCAGAACCAGGGGCTTGCCGCTGCGCCGCAGCAGCTCTGCTACCTCTTTATCCAGCACCGTGATGCCGTCTAACACATCCAAAACGAAAACTATAACATCAGCCTCGTCGATAGCAGTTATCACCTGGTGTTTTATCAGATGTTCAATACCAGTTGAAGGATCAACCAGAAGCCCGCCGGTATCGACAATAGAAAAAGTTTTATCATTCCAGGAAATGTCGGCGTAGATCCGATCGCGGGTGGTGCCAGGCTCATCCTCAATAATGGCTACCCGCTTGCCCACTAATCGGTTGAACAGTGTGGACTTGCCTACGTTGGGCCGTCCTATAATGGCTACTATAGGCTTGGTCATTTCATCAGCTTTACTAGGATTGCTTTCTGCATGTGGAGGCGGTTCTCCGCCTGATCGAAGACTACAGACTGCGGCTTCCTCAGCATCCCGTCGGCGACCTCTTCGCCGTAGTGCGCCGGAAGCGGGTGCATGAAGATGACGTCCTTCTTGGCCGCGGATATCAATTTGGTGTTCACCTGATAGCCGGCGAAGGCCTTGCGGCGCTTAGCCGACTCAGCCTCCTGCCCCATGCTGGTCCATACGTCCGTATAAATCACATCGGCGCCCTGAACCGCCTTCTTAGGATCGTCAGTTATCACGATACGACCATTCTTCTCTCTAGCCTTGAGCATGATATCATCAGTTGGAGTATATCCCGCGGGACAGGCGATACGGAACTCCATCCCCATAATGGCACAGGCCAGGAGCAGACTATTGGCGCAGTTATTCGCATCGCCGATATAAGCGACGTTGATCCCTTTAAGCGTTCCCTTCTTCTCGTAAATCGTCTGCAGGTCGGCGAGTATCTGGCACGGGTGTTCCTCATCCGACAGGCCGTTGATTACAGGCACCGTTGCATGTTTGGCAAGCTGAACTATGCTGTCGTGCGAGAAGGTGCGAGCCATGATGCCATGCACATAGCGCGACAACACCGCCGCGACGTCATCAACCGGCTCGCGCTTCCCCAGCCCGATCTCGGCAGGAGAGAGATATATCGAATGCCCGCCCAGCTCGAACATGCCCACATCGAAGCTGACGCGTGTGCGCAGCGACGGCTTCTCAAAGATCATCGCCAGCGTCTTGCCCGCAAGCTGCTTGCCGATGCGCTTGCGTTTAAGCTCAACGGCGCTCTCTATCAGCCCCTGTATGTCTTTGGACGATAAATCAGCTATAGATATTAAATCTTTCATATCACGCTTCCTAGAATGGGACTAGTATATCATATTTGAATTCAAAACTAGAACAATCGAAAAGCGGTGGGCCGAGCCCACCCCACGAGGACTCAGCCCTTAATTTTAGTCTTTCGGCTCACTCTCCGTACCGCCAATTTCTTTCCGTTCATAGTGGTATTGTAAAAGCAGTATGGCAATAACTAGCCCCAGACCATTGGCGATGATCATTGCAGGAATGGCTTCTTTAGTAGCATCTAAAGCAGCATCCAGCGGACGTGCAATCATCCATACGAGCATCGCATGTAAGGTTTCTACTCCAAGAACCAGTAAGACACCCTGGTAGATATTGATCAGGCGGCCTTTTCTGGAATGGTACACCATGCCGCAGATAAGTCCGGCACATATAGTAGCCAATCCACAGGGGATTGCGGTAAATCCCCCGTAGAAAAACCGGTGCACCCCGCCGATTAAGCCTGCCCCGAGACCCACCCAAGGTCCGCCGATCAGCCCGGCTACCATCGGGCCGAAATCCCTGACATTGCTGAAAGCGCCTGAGGGCAATTCGAATCCGATATAGGTGCCGAATATAGAAAACGCGCCGAAGAGTAAGATAATAACGCTTTTATCCACCTTGGTCGCACGTTTCTGTATCATCCTGCGGGTGATATCAAGCCTTGACATGATTTCCATAAAAACAAAGATGAAGATTTCGGTTTCTGAAAACAGATATAAAAGTCCGTGCAAAGTATCTACCTCGACATCATAGTAATAAAGGTGGGTATAGTTTAAATTGGTAGCGACTTTTTGTCAAAGTAACGACTGTAAGAACAATTCTAAATTGATTGCTATAACTCATCTCATCGACTTATAATGAATCCGCAATGGCAGAACAGAAAAAACAGCTACTCGTCCTCTTCGACGGCAACGCCCTGATCCACCGCGCCTTCCACGCACTGCCGCCATTTTCAGTGAGGAAGACGGGCGAGGCCACGGGCGCCGTCTACGGCTTTGCTAACATGGTGCTCAAGGTGCTCGGCGAGCTGAAGCCGGCCTGCTGCGCCGTGGCCTTCGACTATCCCGCTAAGACATTCAGACATAAAGAATATCCCGAATACAAGGCTCACCGTCCGCCGGCGCCGGAGGAGCTTAAGAGCCAGTTCAAGCGGGTAAGACAGCTGGTCGACGCGTTCAACATCCCCAGCATAGAGCTGGAGGGGTTCGAGGCCGATGACATACTGGGCACGCTGGCGCGCCAGGCGGTGGAAAAGGGCATCGACACGATAATCGTCACCGGGGACATGGACACGCTGCAGCTCGTCTCTCCGCACGTGAAGGTGCTCACGCCCAAACCGGGCAAGCCGTTCAGCGACACGATACTCTACGACGAGGAGAAGGTAGTTGAGCGGTACGGCCTCTCACCCGCGCAGGTCGCCGATTTCAAAGGACTCAAGGGAGACCCTTCCGATAATATAGCCGGCGTGCACGGCATCGGCGAGAAGACCGCGACCAAGCTTCTGCAGCAATTCAAGACCATCGAAGGCATATACGAACATATAGATGAGGTCGATACGGCGAAGGCCAAGAAAGCCCTGATCGAGGGGGAGGAGGACGCGCACCGCAGCAAGCGGCTGACCACCATAGTCACCGACGCGCCCGTCAAGCTCGATCTCGACGCCTGCGCCAGGACCGATTTCGACCGCGCCAAGCTGATAGACCTCTTCCGCGAGCTGGAGTTCACCAAGCTCATGTCCAAGCTGGACGAGATCGGGATGTCAAAACAGGAGACGCGACCCGAAACGCAGGCAGCCTGCTCCGATTATTGCGTCGTCGATACGGACGAATCCCTGGGCGAGCTTATCGCGACCCTGAGCAAAGCCGCATCGTTCGCTGTCGATCTGGAGACCACCAGCCTGGATCCGCTGTTCGCCAGCATCGTCGGTCTGTCATTCTGCATCGAGGAAGGTAAAGCATATTACGTACCGGTGGGTCACCGCACGGGGACACAGTTACCTTTCGATAAAGTGAGCGAACGGCTGAGGCCGGTGCTCGCAGATGCGAAGAGGGCCAAGGTCACTCATAACGGCAAATACGACTCGACCGTGCTTATAGAGAACGGCATCGATATAGACAACCTGGCCTTTGACACCATGATCGCGGCATACCTCCTAGGAGAAAAATCTCTAGGCCTCAAGGCGCTGGCCTTTAATCGATTGGGACTGGAGATGACGCCGATCACCACCTTAATAGGCAAAGGAGCCAAACAGCAGACGTTCGATTACGTTGCCGTATCCGACGCCACCCGCTACTCCTGCGCCGACGCCGATATGACCCTGCGGCTGGCGCATATATTCGAAAAGGAGCTTAAAGAGCAGGGGCTCTGGAAGCTGTTCAACGATGTCGAGATGCCGCTCGTGCCCATCCTGCGCGAGATGGAGCGCGCCGGCATAGCGCTCGACGTGGAATCGCTCGGCGCCATGTCACAGAGCCTGGGGGAGCGCATGAGCGCCATCGAGGCCGAGGTATATCAACTCGCAGGACAACAATTCAATATAAACTCACCGCAGCAGATGGGAATGATCTTATTCGAAAAGCTCGGATTGCCCAGCAGCAAGAAGACCAAGAGCGGCTACTCCACTGACGCTTCGATTCTGGAGGGGCTCAAGGGAGTCCATCCCATCGTCGAGCTGCTCTTAGAGTACCGCCAGCTCTCCAAGCTGAAATCGACCTATGCCGATGCCCTACCCGCGCTGATAAACCCGAAGACCGGCAGGATACACACAGACTTCAATCAAACGGGCACAACGACGGGGCGGCTGTCATCATCCGACCCCAACCTGCAGAACATACCGATAAAAGGCGAGCTGGGTTTGCAGGTAAGGAAGGCCTTCATCGCCGGCGCGGGCTGCGTGCTGCTCAGCGGCGACTATTCCCAGATCGACCTGCGCGTGCTGGCGCACCTGTCGCAGGACCCGCAGCTCCTCGATGCCTTCCGCAGGGGCGAAGATATCCATCGCGCCACTGCCGCCCAAATATTTAACATACCGCCATCCGATGTGACACCTGATAAGCGCAGGGTAGCCAAGACGGTAAATTTCGGCGTTATCTACGGCATGAGCGGCTACGGGCTGGAACAGGCCACCGACCTGTCGCGCTCCGATGCTTCACAGTTCATCAAGACCTATTTCGACAAATACAAAGGCGTCGCCGATTACCTGGAATCGACCAAGCAGCAGGCGCGCCAGCGGGGATATGTGGAAACGATGCTTGGCCGCAGGCGTTACATACCCGATATAAACAATTCCAACGGGCAGATACGCATGGCAGCCGAGCGCATGGCCATAAACATGCCGATACAGGGCACGGCCGCCGACATCACCAAGCTGGCGATGATAATGGTGCAGCGCGAGATGGAGAGGCGAGGCCTGGGGCCGGAAGGCAGCGGCTGCCGCATGCTGCTGCAGGTGCACGACGAGCTCGTGTTCGAGGTTCCGGTCGACGCCATCGACGAAATGAAGCAGCTCGTGCTGGAGATCATGCCTAAAGCCTTAAAGCTGGACGTCCCTCTTGTCGCCGATGTAAAGATCGGAGCGAACTGGGGAGAGATGGAGTAGGGCACAAACTCACCCTAACCCTCTCTTTGATAAAGATGGGGAAGCAATACATCCGAGGGGGCGTTCGATATAAGTAGGGGCGAATAATTATTCGCCCCTACAAAACGTTCTTATGTGGGGGCAACCCCCTGTGGTTGCCCAGGAAATCACGGAGTTAAACGATATGCCAGAGCTTCCCGAAGTTGAAACAATAAAGCGAGATCTCGAAACCGAAATAGTCGGATTATGCTTCACCGGCGCGACGCTGCATTGGCCGAAAATGCTGCAAAATTTGACTCCAGAGGCTTTTACCCGCCGTCTGATATCCCAGTGTATAGAAGGAATAAAAAGGCGTGGCAAATATCTCATTTTCCAGCTTTCGAACGGAGATGCCCTCATTTTGCACCTGCGGATGAGCGGCTCACTGCGTATGGACCCCGCTTGCAGCGACGATCCTTATATCAGGGCTGTTTTCTGTTTCGATAATGGAGCGAAGCTGTATTTCCGCGACCCGCGCAAGTTCGGCATGATATGGCTTGTCGAGGATGCAGAGCTGGTCGTAGGCAAGCTCGGCCCCGAACCTTTGGACCCAGCGTTCACAGCAAAAGGATTACAATCGATCTTGAAAAAACATACGGCCCCTATTAAAGCCGTCCTTTGCGATCAAACCGTCATCGCGGGCGTCGGCAACATGTATGCTGACGAAGCCCTGTTCGAAGCCAGGATACATCCTGAGAGAAAAGCAAACAGCCTATCGCAGGACGAAATAAGACGACTGCACCATGCCATTTCTGAAGTTCTTAAGAAAGCTATTGAAAAAGGCGGCGCCAGCATCAGCGATTACCGGCGGCCTGACGGAAAATCCGGCGAGGCGCAGTTTGTTTTCAAGGTAGCGCACCAATTAGGGAAGAAATGTGACAGGTGCAACACAGCTATTGAGCGTATTCCAATACACAAACGTGGCAGTTATTTCTGCCCCAAATGTCAGAAGAAAATTAATTAAAATTGCGTAAAAACATCTTGACAAGATGTGCCCACTTATGGTAATTTGAACTCACGGCGACCTCTATTGTTGAGGCGTCGATGTAGATAAAAAAATTTAAAAAATACAAAATCGCTTGGATCGTTCGCGACCGAGACGCAATATTAAGGTTAGCCTGTTTAGCCTTCTCGGTTGCGACCGCGAAGGCTTTCTTATTTAAATGAAGCGAAAGCCTTCAGCAAAACAGTTAGACTAAAAAGTCGGCAGGTGTCAGAGATGAGCAGGCAGAACAGCTCTAAACTGAAGATCGGCTTCATAGGCACCGGCACAACGGGCACGGCGCTGGCAGTGCAGTTGAGCTTGAAGGGATATGCCGTGGTCGCGGCATCCGATAAAACCGCATCCTCTACACAGCGATTCGCGGAGATGGTCCCGAATTGCAGGATATATCAGAAGAACCAGGATGTGGCGGACAATGCCAACCTCGTATTCATCACCTCACCCGACGATGTCATCGCGCCGATAGCAGCCAGCCTGAAATGGCACAGCGGTCACAGCGTCGTTCACTGCAGCGGAGCAGCATCTCTTGATATCCTAGCCCCGGCCAGGGAAGACGGAGCCAACACAGGCGCCATGCATCCCCTTCAGACCTTTGCCGGCGTGTCCCAGGCAATCGACAACATACCAGGCTCCACCTTCGGCATAGAGGCTGACGAACCCCTATTCTCGACGCTGCGGGATATGGCCCTGGCGCTGGGAGGGACTTGGATCAAGCTCGGCCCGGGCGACAAAGTGCTCTATCATGCGGCCGCTGTGCTCTCTTGCAACTACCTGATAACGCTGGTAAAGCTGGCCACAGACCTCTATAAATCGTTCGGCGTAGAGCCACAACAGGCGACACAGGCTTTGATGCCGCTGCTACAAGGAACCCTGAACAACATCAGCAATATCGGTATACCAGAATGTCTCACCGGCCCTATTGCCAGAGGGGACACAGGAACCATAAGAAAACATATCTCCGCACTGGAACAATCATCGTCTGAAGCCCTGTCTACGTACTTGGAGATGGGACTCCAGACTATTCCTCTAGCTTTAGCAAAAGGCAAAATTGATAAAAAGACAGCGGATACGCTAAAAACTCTACTTAAGGAGAAACAAAATGAGAGAGATGCTGAGAGGCAAAATCCATCGCGCGCGAGTCACTGATGCCAATCTGAACTACGAAGGCAGCATAACCATAGACGAGGCGCTTATGGAAGCCGCCGATATACTGCCTTACGAGAAGGTCCACGTAGTTGATGTTGACAACGGCGCCCGGCTTGAGACATACACCATCGTCGGAAAGCGGAATTCCGGAGTCGTTTGCTTAAACGGCGCGGCTGCCAGGCTTGTACAGCCCGGCGACAAAGTTATCATCATCGCATACAACATCGTCACCGAAGAGGAAGCAAAACATGTAAAGCCCAAGCTGGTCTTTGTCAACGAGAAAAACAGGATCGTGCAGAAGGAACCCGTTCTGGCATGAGAGTTACAGCCAGCCAGGTAAAAGAGATGAAGAAGCAGGGCGAGAAGATCGCCATGGTTACTGCTTATGATTATTCCATGGCCAAGCTCGTCGATGAAGCTGGCATGCCTATAATTCTGGTTGGCGATAGCCTCGGCATGGTGATGCTGGGATACGAATCCACGATCCCGGTCACCATGGATGAAATGATCCACCACACCAAAGCAGTTGTCCGCGGCACAAAGCACGCTTTAATAATCGGCGACATGCCGTTCATGACATATCAGATATCAATAGAGGACGCCATGCGCAATGCAGGCCGCTTTATCCAGGAGGGTGGAGCCCAAGCGGTAAAGCTGGAGGGGGGCGAGACGGTTGCTGAAAAAGTCAGCCGTATCGTAGCAGCAGGAATTCCAGTCCAAGGTCACATAGGGCTAACGCCGCAATCGATACATCAACTGGGCGGATACAAGGTACAAGGGAAAACGGCCGAGGTCGCAGCTCGACTTCTGAACGACGCCAAAGCCCTCGAGGATGCTGGGGTTTTCTCAATAGTGCTAGAGTGTGTCCCCACACCACTGGCAAAGCTGATCACCGAACGAGTATCTGTACCGACCATCGGTATTGGAGCAGGTATACACTGCGACGGCCAGGTGCAGGTAATCAACGACCTTCTGGGAATATACACCGATTTTGTTCCCAAGCATGCCAAACAATATGCCAAGCTTCATGAATCCATCTCTACATCAGTCTTAAATTACATATCTGAAGTCAAGACTGGTAAATTCCCCACCTCCAAGCAGAGTTACGAAATGGACGCAGCAGTGCTTGCACAAATTGAAGCACAGCAGTAGAATTGGTACATTATACTTCGCTGAAGAGCAATTTTATTCAGTCAACCATATCTTAAAGGAGGTGAAATGGCTCTTTATATTATGTTAAGCAAGCTCACGGTATGGGGCAGGAAGACGGTCAAGGAGCGCCCTCACAGAATCATGGAAGTAAACAAAGAAGTAGAAGCCATGGGGGCCAAGATACTGCAACAGTATGCCACCCTCGGCGAATATGATTTCATCAATATCCTGGAAGCACCGGATAATGAAACTATGTCTAAAGTAGCGATAGAGCTGGGTTCCCGTGGAACATTAGATACCATAACCGTACCAGCTATGAAGCTTGGCGATTTTATCACTTCACTTCAGGCACCCAAAAAGAAATAATCCTTAGAATCTAAATATTAGACCTGACATCCATCACTAAAATGAAAGTAATAGAGAAAGCACAACAGCTAAAAGCGCACCGCGAAAAGTTGATAGGTTCCGTAGGCTTCGTACCTACTATGGGATATCTCCACGAAGGGCATCTGAGCCTGGTTCGCCGTGCCCGTACTGAAAACCTCTCGGTCGTCGTCAGCATATTTGTAAACCCCACTCAATTCGGACCTAATGAGGACTTCGCCTCATACCCGCGCGATACTGAGCGCGACCTCGCCATGCTGCAGAAGGAAAAGGTGAATCTGGTCTACATGCCAGCTCCCGAAGATATATATCCTGAGGGATTTAACAGCTGGGTAGAGGTCAAAGATATCACCGACAGGCTGGAAGGCAAGACACGCCCCGGCCACTTCAAAGGTGTTACAACCGTTGTTGCGAAGCTGTTTAATATCGTAGAGCCCGATAAAGTTTATTTCGGGCAGAAGGACGCCCAGCAACTCGCAGTCATCCAGAAAATGGTGAGTGACCTGAACATGAACATCAAACTAGTGGCGGTCCCAACCGCACGTGAACCCGATGGGCTGGCAATGAGCAGCCGCAATGTCCATCTCAACCCCGAGGAACGTAAAGCCGCCGTGGTACTATGGCATGCGCTCACTCTGGCGCGGGGACAGTGGGAGAGCGGTCAGAGGGATGCCTCCCATCTGCGGAATACAATGACAGAGCTTATACAAAAGGAACCTCTGGCTGCAATCGATTATATAAGTGTGGCGGACCCGCAGACACTCACGGAACTGGATATGATTAATCGTACAGCACTGGTCTCCATGGCGGTCAATATCGGCAAAACTCGGCTTATAGATAATATCCTGATCGGGGGATAGATCCTTTATACCCCCTAACTACCCCACACCTAATGGTTATTGTTTGAATCCTTATTGACATCTTTGATAATGTCCTCGATACTGGGTTGATCTTTCTTCACCCGACCCCTTCGCCACTGGAGCATCTCCCACCCGAACGCTACCGTACCAACGATCAACATAATAATCAACATGGCGTTAAGGATATTTAAGGTGCTCTTATCCAATGCATCAGCATCAGACAGATGCGGCAAATAAACAACAAGGCATAGAATCGAGAGAGCAAATACGATCAAATAAGAAACGGCTGCTAGCCAGTACTGCAGTCGTTTAAAAGCTTTAACTCCCCTGTTCACTATCAAATTATCCGACAGTACTTGATTTTTCATATACCCCTCCATTCCGATGGCACCATCCCCGATTCAAAGGTCCATTTCATAATCCACTATATCTGGCCATTATTAGGCAATGGCTTGTGGATTATTGGAGGTATCTTATTACGCCTGCGATGATACGGCGGTTTTTGGGACGTCCACAGGCCTTTAAAGAATTTCATATCAAGCGGATGCCTCTTGTCTGAGATATCCAGTAAATCCTTAGATATATTATTCTCAAAATATGCCACTTCTACATGTTTACCCATGTTTTTTACAGCCTGTAAGGCATAAGCGTAATCAGAATCCCCGCTCACCAGCACAGCGACATCATAGAGATTGTTCCATGCGAAATGCAGCAGATCCGTCGCAAGCATTACATCAACACCCTTCTCCACCGCCACCCCCTGCGATAACTTTGTGCTTCCCAACCTTACCTCCAGATAAGGCGTTTCGCGCAGCGCGTTCAGAAAATCTTGCTGCTCACGAATTCCGTCTGCTCTGCCACTCGAACTCTGTAATATGTTGTAATAATAGGTGCGGAACAGGAAACGATTTCCACACAGTTTATTAGCGAATTCGGCGAAATTAAGGTCGTGGCGTCCAAGATTAGAACGTAACGCATGGTAAAGATTGCTGCCGTCAATGAAAATAGCCACTCTACTTTCCATAATTGCCTCCTAAACAAGATGCTATACTATTTTGCCGGTGTATGCAACTCTTTGACGAAGAACATCATGCCAACCATAGCCAGCCCGGACATCGCAGCGCCAAAGTAGAACGCCGCCGATGGATTAATATTATCCCATAACACCCCGGCGATAACGCTGGCGAGAAGCAAGGCAAACCCAACCATGCCATGATATAGTCCATATGCTATACCCCGTCTCCTTGCTGCAACGATATCAGCGACAAACGCTTTGCTCACTCCATCCGCCAATCCGCCGTAAAGGCCATATGTAATAGCGATAATCAGCATGTACCATTCCGAAGATGCTAGAGCCAGAAGTAGATAGGTAGCTACATATATACCCCACCCGACCACGATTATCTTTTTGCGCCCTATCTTATCTGATAGTTTCCCTACAGGGAAAGAAACAACCGCATAAATCAGATTATATAAAATAAGCAGAAGGAAAACATAGAAAACCGACACGCCTACGTTATTCGCCCGCAGAATGAGAAAAGCATCTGCAGAGTTACCCATGTTGAACAGAGCCATCACTGTAAGGAATATCACAAAACGTTTGTCCAATATCTTTGGTTGAGATATATGGCTAGCAGCTTCACGTTCCGCGCGGGATGCCCTTGTTTGTTTAACAAAAAAGATTATAAGGAACACCGCTATCGCCGCCGGTATCACCCCGATAATAACCAGCCAGTGAAAAACCCCCTTTGTGATAAGAACAGTATCAGGGCCAAGAACAAAGTATATTACAACTGCAGCAATGGCAATGCCCACCATAGCTCCAAAGCTATCCATTGCCTTCTGGAAGCCAAAGCCGCGGCCCGCTGTTCCA
The DNA here is from genome assembly GCA_041653935.1 of Dehalococcoidia bacterium. Classification (GTDB taxonomy): domain Bacteria; phylum Chloroflexota; class Dehalococcoidia; order E44-bin15; family E44-bin15; genus JAYEHL01. The sequence continues at coordinate 76,607 of JBAZEO010000002.1, forward strand.
TCGGTTGTGCAATCAGCGATCAATGCATCGCGAGGAGAGATGCGTACACCTTTGCCCGCACGTTCCAGCACACGAATAACAAGCGCCAATCCCCAGCCTGAGGCAATCAATAGGAATGGTTTGACTATCGTCGAGAGGCCGTACCCTGAGGCGGTTATCCACTTACGTTCGCCCAGCTTATCGCTGCACCAACCGCTTGCTATCTTGATAAAATTGGCAGCGCTATAGCCCGATCCTTCAATGGTTCCAATAATAGACGAGCTCAGTCCTAACACACTGGATAAAAAGAGGGGAAATGCCCTGAAGATCATCTCGCTGGAAGCATCGGTGAAGAAGCTCACCCAGCCGAGGACAAAGACGTTGCGGTTAATCCCAAGGTTTGCTCTCTGCTTCTTGTAAATTTGTTGCATGTGCCGCTTCTTTAACTATTTTAGTAGTATACACTACGCAGAGCTACATAATAAAGACTTAAAGCTCAAATCTTGCCCGTGCGACATACAGGTTGTATACTTACCACGCTATGTATAACGATACAATCGCTGCTATCGCCACGCCACTGGGCGAGGGCGGCATCGGCATCGTGCGGCTTAGCGGCCCGGAAGCGCTATCGATAGCAAGTAAAGTGTTCACCGATAAGCTAGCAGACCACCGCACTATTCACGGCTATATAATTGACCCCGATACAAAAGAAACCATCGACGAAGTATTAACCTGCTACATGGCCGCGCCGCATACCTACACCACAGAGGATGTGGTCGAGATAAACTGCCACGGCGGCCCCATGCCTCTGCAAGCGATATTGGGGTTGGTCATCAAGCATGGAGCGCGGCCGGCAAATCCCGGAGAGTTCACCCTGCGGGCATTTCTCAATGGCAGGATCGACCTAGCTCAGGCGGAATCAGTTCTCGACATCATCAGAGCGAAAACACAAGCAAGTCTAAGAGTAGCCATGCAGGGACTTGAAGGAAATCTATCACGCGCCGTCAAAGCCATCCGAGGCGAACTGATGAATGCACTGGCTTATCTCACAGCCAGAATCGACTTTCCTGAAGATGAAATCGATGAGCAGGATATAGACCCGATACTAAAAAAGGCTCGCGATAAACTGCAAGAAATTGCTGACAGCGCAGACCAGGGCATGGTATACCGGCAAGGGATAAAGACCGCTATTGTCGGACGGCGCAATGCAGGCAAATCCAGCCTGCTGAATCGCCTGCTAAAACAGGAGCGCGCCATCGTAAGCCCCATTCCAGGTACGACTAGAGATACAATTGAAGAGGTCGTAAACATACGGGGTTTGCCGTTCGTTTTGATCGATACCGCCGGTATGGCCAAACAACAAGGACTCGTGGAATCTTTGGGCATGGAACGCAGCCGCAAGGCTATAGTTCAAGCTGACTTTATACTTCTGGTTATCGATGCCAGCATCCCTCTGTGTAACACGGATAAAGAGGTCATCGATCTGCTGGCAGGAAAGTCCGTGCTGATCGCCGCGAACAAAAGCGACCTCAAAAAGAGGGTGGACCTAGATAATATCCCTCATGAGATAGTTTATATTTCAGCACTGACAGGAGAGGGAATCAACCAGCTCGAAGGGAAAATGGTCGAGTACGTCCTGGGAGGTAAAGCTTCATCCTGCGACACACTCCTTGTTTCCAATCCCAGACATAAGGCATGCTTAGAGCAAGCGATAATGCATCTCGATCAAGCCCTTACCAGCATTGATTCACAAATACCCGACGACTTTGTGACAATTGATCTCACCTCCGCGCTGGATGCACTTGGAGAGATAACCGGCGAAACTGTTAACGACGAACTATTAGAGATCATCTTCAGCAATTTTTGTATCGGTAAATAAGTTAATCTTGCTAGAAATTGTAATACAATTTGCCTTGACAGTGTTCAGGGCTGTTGATATAATCACTCGTGCTGAGGGGATATAGCTCAGCTGGGAGAGCGCTGCGTTCGCATCGCAGAGGTCGAGGGTTCGAATCCCTCTATCTCCACCAAGAATTTATATAGTGCTGACCGCTCAGGATTAAATATTTCGCTCGTAGCTTAGGAGGTGGCAGTCAGTAAAACTGGGGATCGTGCCCGATCAGTAGGAATGCCCCTGTAGCTCAGATGGATAGAGCAGCGGTTTCCTAAACCGTTTGTCGGGCGTTCGAATCGCCCCAGGGGTACCATAAAAGCAATAGTGAAAGCAGACTTAGTCCTAATGAAACTTTTAAAAAATAATATCGTAAACAGGGTCGTCTGAGAGGAACTCGGAGGTACCATAATAGGAGTGGTAATATATGAGATGTACAGCAATACTAGGTGCCTCAAAGCTTGGTAAAGGGCCTTGGCGTCCAGGGAAGAAGGTTACCGCAATTGCGTTCATGGGTGGTTGCGAAATAGATTTCAGACAGGCTGAGCTTGAGGATGGTGTGACAGAGGTAAATGCAACTTCTATACTGGGTGATGTTAATATTGTAGTTAATCCAGATATCCCGGTAACTATCTCCGGTCTATCGATCTTAGGATCGAGAAATATTTCACGCACGAAAGATCTGGTTCCCAGCCTGAATGCGAAAAAGTCCATCCATGTAAGGGCAACCTGCATACTGGGTGGATGTTACGTAGCAGAATTCAGCGAATACGAGGATGAATGGTCCTATAAGCCTGAGGATAAAGAGTACCATAAGTTCTAATATCAATGCGATAATTATTTATAATACATATTTTACATGGTATAGTACTATAAGGAATAATATCTAGTATTATTCAAGAAAGAGGATGGAGAGCTGAGACGCGATTGAGAGGCCGCAGTGTCCTCGGTTCTGAAGCTGCAGCATATCCGGCCGTAAAGGCCTCAGCAGCTTAAATAATAGGGGTGTAGCTCAGTTGGTAGAGCAGCGGTCTCCAAAACCGCAGGTCGAGGGTTCGAGCCCTTCCGCCCCTGCCATAAGCCGAGGTGGTGGAACTGGTAGACACGCCATCTTGAGGGGGTGGTGGGCGAAAGCCTTTAGGAGTTCGAGTCTCCTCCTCGGCACCATATGCGGAAGTAGTTCAGTGGTAGAACGTCTCCTTGCCAAGGAGAAGGTCGTGGGTTCGAACCCCATCTTCCGCTCCAAAAAATCATCCCCCGATATAACGGGGTTATTTTGGCGACGTGGCCAAGAGGTTAAGGCGGGGGTCTGCAAAACCCCTATTCGGCAGTTCGAATCTGCCCGTCGCCTTTTCACAAACGTTATGAATATATACAGGTAAATCGGGGTACATAATTGTGACCCCGATTTTTATCTTTAACAACCGGATATCGATCGCACGCCGAGGTGGCGAAATGGCAGACGCGAGGGACTTAAAATCCCTTGGGCACTAGCTCGTGCGGGTTCGAGTCCCGCCCTCGGCACCAAGTGAACTTTCGCTATAAATATATTCAACAATCGTAACTATTAATAAAGGAACTCGATATGCCACTTTATCCAGGCTTTGAGGATGCAATAAAACCGAAAACCATCGCCGTTGTAGGGGCTTCCAGAAAGCCCCTTTTATTTGGCGATTTTGTAGCTAACCTGCAACGCGCCGGATTTCCCGGTAATATATATCCTGTAAATCCAAAGGCAGCGGGTGAGAAGATACACGGCCTAAAATCTTATCCCGACCTGATATCGATACCTGAACACGTCGACCTGGTAACCGCTACCGTGCCGGCAAAAGACATAATACCTATGTTGGAGGACTGTGTCACCGCCAATATAAAGAACGTCCAGATCTTTACTGCCGGGTTCAAAGAGTCAGGCGAAGCTGAGGGAATAGCGCTGGAGGAAAAGCTTAAAGAAATCGCAACAAGGGGGAAGATAAACGTACTGGGGCCTAACTGCATGGGGCTTCACATCCCATCATCAAAGATAACCACCTGGGAGACACTCAATCCGGAGCCCGGCGGCGTCGGTTTTATATCGCAGAGCGGAGGACATGCCGGGACCTTTGTCGTCGAATCAGCCGACTACGGCATACGCGTCAGCAAGATCATGAGCTTCGGGAATGCCGCCGTAATCGACAGCGTTGACCTGCTCGAATATCTGGCCGGCGATCCTGAGACAAAGATGATCTGCATGTATCTGGAGGGAGTGAAGAACGGGGGCAAGCTCACAAAGCTAGTCAGAGAGACGAATAAGGCCAAACCCGTCATCATCTGGAAGGGCGGTGCAACACCAAGCGGCGCCCGAGCCGCAGCCTCACACACAGGATCGCTCGGCGGAGAAGTCCAAATTTGGGACGCATTCTTCAGACAGACAGGAGCGGTAAGGGTAGAAGGTATAGAAGAACTGCTGAACCAGGTGATGACATTCCTTCACCTGCGGCAGCCAACCGGTAACAGGTTGGCATTAATCGCCGGCGGCGGAGGTAACAGCGTAGCCTGCTCCGATGTCTGCGACCAGAACGGACTGGTGCTGCCGGCATTCGCCGAAAAAACGCGCAAGTCACTGCTCGAGTTCATAGTTGCAGAGGGAACGATTACCCGCAATCCCATCGACATCGCATTTGCGATGGTAGATCTCGATGTGCTGATACGCTCTCTGGAACTATCCGCAACCGATCCGAATATAGACTTCGTCGTATTCGCTCTGCCACCCGGGGTCATACTCCTGGGCGCCAGCAAACACAATAAGAAAGAAAATATCCCTTTTGAGGAAGCTATTAAAAAACACACAAAGCTCGTGCTTGAAACCCTTACTAAATTCGACCGCGAGAATGCATCGGGCAAACCGCTGGTAGTAGTTCTTCAAGGCGGTTTAATCCGATTCCTGCCGGGACAGCGCGAGCAGCTTAGGATAGATCTGATAAACGCGGGGATACCCACCTATTTCTCGCTGGAACAGGCAAGCCGCGCCATCGGTAAGTTTATAAAATACCACGAGTTTCAAATCCATACCAGAAAATAGTACTCGATACAAACCATCTATTGACATCCGTTCCTGCTAGTGATATATTTCCACGGTAGAAATATTTCATATTGGAAATGTTGGAAATAATGGGCAAGAATCTCGAATCTCAAGACAAAGCTTCACAGCTGGCCATCTTCCTCAAGTATATAAACGAGATAAGCGCCAAGCTTATATCCCTACCTGACGAAGAGATCGAATACATAAGAAAACAGCTGGGAAAAGCTTTATCCAGGGAAGTGCCAGCTTTCTCCGGAACTCCCGGGGCTTTTATTAATCTCAGCAGCACACTCTACAATAACAGCAACCTGACTATGGGAGAGCTCAGCCAAAATCTTGCAGTTCCATTATCGACAGCGACACGCATGATGGATTGGTGGGTAGACAACGAGTTCGCGCAGAGGCTTAACGACCCGGGAGACCGCAGGGTAGTCCGTGTATCACTTACAGACACCGGTAGAAGACTGCATGAGCTGCTAGAGAAATCGCTATCGGAAGGCGTACGGCAATGCCTTAACTGCCTGACCACCGAGGAACAAACTGTCCTGCTGACTCTGATTAGCAAAGTGGCACAGGGACTTAAGTTGCAATAAACACTGTTTGTGTTTTACAGGTGAAAGAGAGGGGCATCTATGAGAAGCATGGCAATAATAGGAACCTCTAAACTGGGAAAAGAGCCCTGGCGTCCAGGGAAAAAAGTGACCGCAGTTGCATTTATGGGCGGTTGTGAAATAGATTTCAGGAAGGCCGAGCTTGAAGAAGGGATAACAGTGGTCAACGCAACTTCTGTATTGGGAGATGTCAATATTGTGGTTAGTCCTGGCATACCGGTTACCATGTCCGGCATATCTATCGGAGGCACTAGAGGAATCGGCCGCTCTCTAAAGGCAACAGTAAGTTCGCATGATGGGAAATCGATTCACGTTAAAACGTTTTGCCTTATCGGTGGATGTTACGTAAGCGAGGCCAGTGAGTATGAATCCCAATGGATTGATTCTATCTAACTTAAGGTGGTTGTAATGAAACGAATATTTAGAAGACTAGGTGTCTTCATAGAAAATAAGAGGCTTTTGCTTATAATCCTTGGCTTTGTCCTGATTATTCCCGCGACACTGGGCGCAATGCAACTCAAGATGGAGACGGGTTTCTCTACTTTCATATCGGAGGACTCTCCCGAATACCAGGACTATGAAAAGTTTACCAGCCATTTCAGCGATAACGTACTCGCCGTTTTGATCACCGGTGTTGATATCACCAATCTCCTAGACCCTGTGAACTTAGCCGCGATGGAGACCATCGAAAACGAGATGGGCGGCACCCCGAATGTACTGAGCACCATAGGCCCAGCTTTCTTCTTAAAGCAAGCTGTCTATCAGCAGACCGGAGTTCCTGCACTGCCCAGCGATGCACAAACCGCGCTTTATATAGTTACAGACCCCAACACTAGCCAGATTCGCCCCGAATTCTCAGGCATATTCCCTGACGAGCAGCACGCACTGATCGCAGTAACTTTAGCGGGAGGACTAACTGCAGAGGAGGAATCAGATATAGTGGAGGCCGCCCGCGCGGCGGTCGATGAGGCCGGACTGCAGGAAGTTGACGCTCTCGTCACAGGCGCACCGACCATCTGGCCTGAGATCGAAGATCTCATGATCAGCAGCATGAAGGCTATGATGCTGGTATCGATCGGACTTATGCTGCTGATACTGGCCCTTATCTTCATCGTTCGCGGATTCTTTGCCTGGCGCTGGCTCCCGTTAGGAGTAGTCTTCATCGGCATAATATACACTTTCGGCATAATGGGTGTGCTCAGCATCCCGATAACCATGGTCACAATGGCGGTCTTCCCTATTATCATCGGCCTGGGAGTGGACTACGCCATTCAGTTCCACAACCGCTACGATGAGGAGTCACGACGCGGAGAGACCGTGAAAGAGGCCATCATCGACGCCGTGACACACATAGGACCGGCGATAGGCGTAGCCATCATCACCGCCTGTCTGGGATTTGCCGCTTTGTATTTCTCACCCGTACCAATGATCCAGGACTTCGGCTCAATGCTCATCATCGGCGTGGCGGCCAGCTATGTCCTGGCGATGTTCTTCCTGCTGGCTATACTTTATAACCACGACCGTTACAAAGAAGACAACAAAAACAAAAAGAGGAATTTCAGGAAGGGCGGGCTTCTGGGCGCTTTAATAGCAATGGTCGCCGCCTACATCGGCATTGCATCCGCAATGTGCTCAACCGAAACTTCGTTCGGCGATTACAGGGATATATTAATGATCGTCGCCATAGCTTCCATAATAGTAGCATTATTCTCAATCGCGATGGCCATATACCGTCGCATCCGCAATACCAGACCTCTTTCCCAAAAGAGAAAGGATCAATCATCAAAGGAACGCATGGGTTTTGTCGAGAAAGCATTACACAGGATGGCGCCGCGGGTCATCAAAAGCCGAGCTGTGATCCTGCCTATCGCCTTAGCTCTAACCATTGCCGGCGTCATCGCCGACGGACAAATCGAGACCGAGACCGACGAGTTGAATTTCATTTCAACTGATGTGCCCGTAATTAAGGATATGCTAATGCTGCAGGATATATCCGGCGGATTCCTCTCTGCCAACATCCTGATAGAGTCTGATGATATAACTCAACCGGCAACACTGGATTGGATGCTGCAGACCGAAGCGCAGATCATGAGCCTGAATTCGCAGAGCGTCCTCGGCACAAGCAGCATCGCCGACACCGTAGCGGGTATGGCCGGCGGACAGATGCCCCAAGACGCACAGCAAATCAAAGGGCTGATCTCAGCACTGCCGACTCAGATATCACGCAACTTAATAACAGAAGACTACAAAGCAGCCAACATCATTGTCAGCCTTGATTCGCTCATGGGCAATGAAGAGACCGATTCTCTCATCAAAACATTAAAGAGCTATGTAGAAGCAGCGCCCGACGGAGTCAGCGGAGTGGTTACCGGTATGCCTGTCATCGGTAAGAAAATGTGGGATGCGCTAACAGGCGGCCGCATAGAAATGACATTCATCGGCATAGGCATGGTATTCGGCGGCCTTCTCATCCTGTTCAGATTCAGAATACTGCGTGCCCTGATGGCTACATTGCCCATAGCGCTCATAATAGGATGGTCCAGCGGCGTAATGTGGCTGCTGGGCATCAAATACACTCCTCTTACCTCCACGCTCAACGCCCTAATTATCGGCATAGGAGTAGAATTCACCATCCTGCTTATGATGCGTTATTACGAAGAACGCGGGAACGGCGAGGAGCCGTTTACAGCTATGGTAACCGCTATGACCAAGATCGGCCGCGCCATAGTTGCCTCCGGCCTTACCGTCATCGGCGGCTTCGGCGCGTTGCTCATCGCCAGGGACTTCAAAATATTGAGCGACTTCGGCGTCGTGACCATGATAAACGTCGGCTTTGCTCTTATAAGCACGCTGTTCGTGCTGCCGTCGCTTATCGTCTGGATCGATTCATGGCAGAGCAGGAAGGAACTGAAAGCGCGCCGCAGGGACAAGCGCCGTACAAAGGTAATAGACAAACAAACGTCGGAATTACCTGCGGCCGAATAGCAGCTCGCGGTTATTTGAGCTTATCTAAGAGTTCCTGAGGAAGCTTCTTGAGTTTGGCCAGCGCTTTAGCGCTGGTCAGGTCTGTATATAACGGTGTGATTGATATCTTGTCCTCGACAAATGCCTTCACGTCGGTGCCTTCCTCCGGCTGCCACTGCGGCTCCCCCCTCACGATCCAGTAGTACTCCCGCTTGCCATCATTCCCCTCGACCACCTTGTCGCCGCAGCTCCTGCGCCCGAGCTTTGTAACCTCAATCCCCTGAATTTTTTCGAGGGGCAGATTAGGCAAATTGACGTTCAGCAACACCTCCCTGGGAAGCTCCCCCATCCGCCGGGCCAGAACCCCCGCCAGCTTCGCGGCCACATCGAAATGGACATCCTTTATGGCTCCGACAGATATGGCTACCGAAGGAATGCCCTTAAAGTATCCTTGCAGAGCGGCGCCTACAGTCCCGGATAGAAGCACATCATCACCAAGATTGGCCCCCTCATTTATCCCCGAAAAGACCAGATCGACTTTATCGGACAGGAGACGGCCTAACGCCAGGATCACGCAGTCGGAGGGAGTGCCTTCCACTGAATAGCTTGGCACTCCCTCGAGCGGAGACCTGACCTTCCTCACCCTGAGCGGGTGGTGCAGCGTCATTGAGCTGCTTACAGCACTCTGCTCGCGGTCAGGAGCTACGATTACAACATCGCCCACCTTGCTCAGCTCACGCGCAAGTAACCATAGCCCCCTGGCGTAGAAACCATCATCATTTGTGACCAGTATTTTCAAGACTTCAGAACCTTCTTGGCTAACGCCCCGATCTCGGCCGGGCTCGATGCGATATGTGCCCCGGCAGCTTTAAGCGCAGCGATCTTCTCCGCCGCGGTGCCTGAACTGCCTGTTATTATAGCTCCGGCATGCCCCATCCGTTTACCCGGAGGTGCGCTGCTGCCGGAGATAAACGATACAACTGGTTTGGACATTTTCGCTTTAATGAACTCTGCAGCATTCTGCTCCGCAACGCCGCCTATCTCTCCGATAAGGATCACCAGTTCCGTATCTTTGTCCTTTTCGAACAGCTCCAGCATATCCAGGAACGTGGTTCCTATCAGCGGATCGCCGCCGATGCCGACGCAGGTCGACTGTCCGATGCCATGATCCGTCAGCTGTGCTATGGCTTCATATGTCAGCGTGCCGCTGCGCGATACCACGCCCACGTTGCCCGGCTTGCTTATATCCCCGGGCATCAGGCCGATCTTGCACTTGTATCGCGGCGCTATCAACCCCGGACAGTTAGGCCCGATAAGCCTCGTCTTCTTATTTCTAAGATAACTGAGCACGGTTACCATATCCACCGTGGGAATGCCGTCCGTTATGCACACCACAAGCGCTATTCCGGCATCAGCCGCCTCGATTATGGCCTCCGCGGCGAAGGCCGGCGGCACGAATATCATGCTGGCGTTGGCTCCTGTCTCCTTCACCGCCTGATCCACATAGTTAAATACAGGAACCTCTTCTAATTTGGTCCCGCCTTTGCCCGGTGTGACCCCGGCCACCACCTTGGTGCCGAAAGCCATGCACCTCTTGGTATGAAAGCTGCCCTCGTTGCCGGTTATACCCTGAACAAGCAGCTTGGTCTTGTCATTTACTAATACGCTCATTCTAACCCCCTATTATATTTAAGAAAGCCTAAAGACTTAATATCGCGTATACTCCGCAAACCAGTGCACCTGCTACACATAACGCAGCAGCGAACTCCTTCCAGGATTCATTTTTCCTCATTGCCGAGAAGAACACAGCCCCGCCAACGACAAGGAAACCCATGCTGACCCCGAAGCGGGCATCGAACTCATGGAAATTGCACAGGCCTAACACTCCAATAGCCACAGAAACAAGCCCTACGGCGAGCGGCCCACTGACCTCAACACCGTTAAAGCCCGCCCAGAGTATGATCATCAAGGCAATACTCATTAACAGCAGTATTATCTCGAGCGTCATGCCTGCACCTCCATCACTTGCTAACTGGCTTTGCCCTTGGCCGCAGATACCACTTTGGTAGCAGCCTCATCCAGATCGTTAGCCAGGATCACCGGCAGCCCGGAATCGGCGAGAATCTTCTTGCCTTCATCCTTATTCGTGCCACGCATCCGTACCACGATCGGCACCTTTATCCCCTGCTGCTTCGATACCTCGATCATGCCGCGCGCGATGATGTCGCAGCGCAGTATGCCGCCGAAGACGTTGACCAGCACCGCCTTCACATTGGCATCTGATAGCATGATTTTCAAAGCCTTGATGACCTGCTCATCGCTGGCCCCGCCGCCGACATCGAGGAAGTTGGCTGCTTTGCCCCCCTTGAGCTTGATGATATCCATAGTAGCCATGGCCAGTCCTGCGCCGTTGACCATGCATCCGACATCTCCGTCCAGTTTGATGTACGTTACACCCGCCTTGGCCGCCTCCAGGTCCAGCGGGTTCTCCTGCGACGGATCGCGCATATCCGGATAATCCTTGTGGCGGAACAGCGAGTTATCATCAAGGTTCAGCTTGCCGTCCAGCGCCAGTATCCTGTTGTCCTTTGTGATCACCAGAGGGTTGATCTCCGCAAGCGAGGCATCCTTCTCGCGGAACATGCGGAACAAGCTCTCTATCAATTGACCGGCCGGTTTCATCAGATCCGCCGGCATATTCAGCCCATATGCAATCTTGCGCCCGATGTAGGACTGGTAACCGGATGCTGGATCTACGTGCACCTTGAGTATCTTCTCCGGCGTCTTGGCCGCTACCTCTTCGATCTCCATGCCGCCGGCCTCGCTGGCCATGATCACCGGCATCCTCTTCGCTGAATCGATTACTATGCTCAAATATAACTCTTTGGCGATCCCCATCGCCTCCTCAACCAGCACCTTGTGCACCGGCACGCCTTCCGCCGATGTCTGGTGCGTGACCAGGCGCATCCCGATTATCTGGCCTGCTATCTTCTCAGCCTCATCGGGATTCTGCGCTATCTTAACCCCTCCGGCCTTGCCGCGACCGCCCGCATAAACCTGAGCCTTTATCACCACCGGACCACCCAGCTCCTGGGCTATCTTCTTCGCCTCTGCAGGCGTTGAAGCCACCCTCCCCTTAGGCACAGGCACGCCGTACTTGGCGAAAATCTCCTTTGCCTGGTATTCGTGGATCTTCAAGTGTGAACTCCTTTCTGTCTGTTTTACCTATGTGTATATCTGCTTTTTCGCAGCGAGAGAATTATCCTTCCAGTTCCACCACTTCAGCAACTCCGGATCATGTCTGTCATGCGATGCGAAGTAGACGGCGCAGCGGAAAACGTACAGCACACATCTGTCGATGTGCATGCCCCGAATCGAACACAGCTTAAGATACAATTCTTCTGGGTCTACGCTGCGCAGATCGCTTGTGGAATGAATGCCTAAACTATACAAATCGGCTGCAATGCTTACGCCGACGCCTGGGATTCGCCGAAGTTCTTTTAGAACTGGTGTCTCCATAATTTTCAATCGAGCCTAGTGCAAGATAAAAAAGCGGAGGGGATGGGATTCGAACCCACGGTCCTGCAGAGCAGAACGGCGGTTTTCAAGACCGCTACCATCAACCACTCGGACACCCCTCCCCATAGCTTCTTCTTGTATGTTCTCCAATTATATGCAAATAGATGTCCCTTGTAAACTTTACCGAACTGCGGCCTAGTGATTCACTGATAGTCTTTGGCTTGGCTCCACGCTTGACAGACCCACTCATCAGCATTAGAGTATTACCACCTTATACATCTTTAATTTGACCCTGGTAGGTTCATTAGAAGGAGGCTGCAAATGAAAACAAAGAACATCGTACTGCTGCCGTTACTTCTAGTGTGTATATTAGTAATCTCTGCTACATTTGGCATCGCTTGTGAACCAGAAACCTATCAACTAGAAACTATGGCTGACGGCGATGGAGTCGTATCTCCATCGTCTGGAACCTATGACGATGGAGAATTAGTTTCCATAGCGGCAGTCCCCGCTGCCGGTTGGCAGTTTGATCATTGGGAAGGCTCTATTAGTGGGAATGAGAATCCAGTATATTTGCGGATGCGTGCAGATAGAACGATAGAAGCTCACTTTGCAGAAATACCTACACCCGCTCCCACACCAAATCCTACACCCACTCCCACACCTACACCTACGCCCACTATTAATGCTACAGCCACACCTATCTTCTCTAACTGGTGTGCCACCGATTGCCCAAATTCATATCTCGGTGATCACATGTGCGACAGCGCTTGCAACAACGCTGCCTGCGGCTACGATGCTGGCGATTGTCCTAGTAATACTCCAACACCTACATCCATACCTACGCCTACGCTTCCACTTGGATATTGCGCCACTGGCTGTCCCAACTCCTGGGTCGGTGACGGCAACTGTGATAGCGCCTGCAACAACGCTGCCTGCCAATATGACGGTGGCGATTGCACCAGTTCCGGCTACTGCGCTTCAGGTTGCCCCAACTCCTGGGTCGGCGACGGCATGTGCGACAGTGCCTGCAACGTCTACGCCTGCAACTATGATGATGGCGACTGCACCAGCTCCGGCTACTGTGCCACCGGTTGCCCCAATGCTTACATCAACGACGGCTACTGCGACAGCGCCTGTAATGTAGCTGCCTGCGACTATGACGGCAGCGATTGTGCCACTCCAACCCCTACGCCCATACCACCAACCCCTACAGCAGCAGCATTTGTACCAGCAAGTGCAGCTAGCTGTAATGGTTTCCTTTATACTTCAATGCAAATCGGGGCTTATTGTTATAGCCTTGGATTCTCGTTAGGGAACGGAGCATCAGAAACTATCACTATTACTAAAATGGAGTTTTACAATGGTGCAGGCATACTTCAGAATAGTACGACTGATGCAGAGATTATTGCTGAGTTCGGCTCAAATCTAGTGCATTCACAAAATTCGTTCTCTGGCTCTCTTAGCTTTGGTATCCCCCGAACTATGGAAGATGTTGAAACTTGGTATGTTGTATGGTCATTGGAGAGTGAGTCAGGCCCTCCCTTTACCTTCACGGTTTATTACAGTAGCCTATAATTGAAGAGATGGGCAATTATAAACTTCTCTCGGCACTTACTCTATAGATCATAATAAGACGGCAAGGTGTATCAGGCCCACGTTTGAACTTAAACTGAAGAATTGGCGCTAAACTGAATTATTCTACTTAATCACATCAAAGCCCGTGTACTGGCGCAGAGCCTCCGGCACCACTATGCTGCCATCCGCCTGCTGGTAGTTCTCAATTATCGATATCATGACACGCGGCAGCGCCATCCCCGAGCCGTTGAGCGTATGCACGAACTGCGGCTTCCCCCCCTGCTCCGGGCGGAAGCGGATGTTGGTACGCCGCGCCTGAAAATCGATGCAGTTGGAGCAGGAGCTGACTTCAAGCCACTCCTTGCAGCCGGGAGCCCACATCTCGATATCGTAGGACTTGGCCGAGGCGAAGCCGATATCTCCGGTGCACAGCGACAGCACGTGGTAAGTAAGCCCCAGACGCCTGGATACATCCTCGGCGTTGTCGACAAGCTTCTCCAGCTCATCGTAAGACGTTTCCGGAGAAGTGAATTTGTACATCTCAACCTTGTCGAACTGATGGCCGCGCTTGATGCCCCTGGTGTCTTTTCCCGCCGACATCTTCTCGCGGCGGAAGCATGCCGTATGGGCTACATAATAAATAGGCAACATATCCTGCGAAAGTATCTCATCACGGAAGAGGTTGGTCAGAGGCACCTCGGCGGTGGGCACGAACCAGTAATCCTCCTCCGCATCGTGATAAAGATTGTCGGCGAACTTGGGCAGGTTGCCGGAGCCGTACATGCACTCCTGCTTCACCATGAACGGAGGCATGATCTCGGTGTAGCCGTGTTCCTTCACATGCAGGTCGAGCATGAAGTTGATGACCGCCCGCTGCAGCTGCGCTCCCTTGCCCTTGAGCACATAAAAACGGGTGCCCGATAACTTGACACCCCTCTCAAAATCTATGATATCCAGCGCCTCGCCCAGATCCCAGTGCGGCTTCGGCTCGAAATCGAACTTTCTCTGCTCGCCCCATTGACGGATGGTTTTGTTATCTTCAGCGCCGGCCCCTATGGGAACGCTGGAGTGCTGGATATTCGGTATGCGGAGCAGCTGGTCATTGAGGTCTTTTTCTATAGATTCCACCTGGCCGTCGAGGTCCTTGATACGGTCACCGATCTGACGCATCTCCTGGAGAAGTGCAGGTGGTTTTTCCTTGGTCCGTCCGATCTCCTTGCTGACCTCGTTGCGCCTGGCCTTCATCCCCTCGACTTCTACGATCAAGACGCGGCGACGCTCGTCTAACGCAAGGATATCATCAATGGAATCACCTGAATGACGGTTGTTTAGGGCCTCCCGAACCACATCGGGATTTTCGCGGATGAATTTTATGTCAAGCATATCGCTTCTGCTTTTAAGCTGTTACTTTGACTTGAGCTGCGGGAAAAGTATAACTTCTCTGATGGATTGTTGTCCAGTAAGCAGCATCACCAGGCGGTCGATACCGACGCCGAGCCCGCCGGTGGGCGGCATGCCGTGCTCCATGGCCACGATGAAATCTTCCTGATACCTCTCCGCCTCCTGGTCGCCGAACTTGACGCGCCATTCCTCCTGCAAGTTGAAACGGGCCGCCTGTTCCTGCGGATCGTTCAGCTCGGTGAAGGCGTTGGCGATCTCTATGCCGGAGACGAAAGCCTCGAAGCGCTCGACGAGCCTGTTATCCCCCTCTTTGCACTTGGCCAGAGGAGAGGTTTCTGCCGGGTAATCATACAGGAATGTGGGCTGGATAAGCTTGGGCTCTACATACTCCGAGACCAGCTTGTCGATAAGATATGCCGGGCTCAGCGTTTCCTCGGTCTGCAAGCCCTTGGCCTTAATGGCGTCGCGCAGCGACTGGCTGTCGCCGTGCTCCAGAAAATCGATGCCGCACTCGTTTTTGACGGCATCCCTGAGCGACATCCGTTTCCACGGCGGCTTGAAATCGATGGCATGCTCGCCGAACTTGACCTCGGTGGTGCCGATGACATCGACAGCGACCTTCGCGACCATCTCCTCCAGCATCTTCATCACATCGTTATAGTCTGCATAGGCCTCATAGCTTTCCATCATGGTGAACTCTGGATTATGCTTGGTCGAGATACCTTCGTTCCTGAAGACGCGCCCGATCTCATAAACCTTCTCGAACCCGCCAACGATCAGCCGTTTGAGATATAGTTCGAGTGCAATACGCAAATATAAATCTTCGTCGAGTGCGTTATGATGCGTAGTAAACGGATGGGCCCTGGCGCCGCCCGGCACGGAGTGCAGCACCGGCGTCTCCACTTCGATGAAACCGCGCTCCTCCATGAATCGCCGCACGGATGAGACAATGCGGCTCCGCACCAAGAATATGTTCCTGACCTCCTCGCTGGATACCAGGTCCAGGTAGCGCTGGCGGTAGCGTTTCTCCACATCCTGGAGTCCGTGCCATTTCTCAGGCAGAGGCTGCAGCGACTTGGAGAGCATGGTGAGATCGTGCACTTCCAGCGTTATCTCGCCGGTGCGCGTTTTGAATACCTTGCCGCTGGCGCCAATGAAGTCACCGATATCAAACAGCTTGACAAATTCGACCTTATCTTCAGAGAGATGCCCCTTGCCGAGATAAAGCTGAATCTTTCCGGAGGCATCGCGCATATCCATAAAAATAGCCTTGCCCATGCTGCGAATAGCAATAATGCGGCCGGCAAGGCTCACTTCCGCTTCTTGACCCTGTTCGAAAAGGGTGATCGCTTCTTTAGTGGTATGACTGCGGTGATAACGCTGCGGGTAGGGGTTTAACTGCTTATCTTCTCGTAATTTCTTAAGCTTATCGAGACGCTGATTGGTGATATCATCAAGGCGGGACACTACTTTATCTCCACTATTTTAAGTTTGAGCTTTCCAGACGGGGCATCAAACTCAACTTCTTCTCCCACCTTCTTATTTAACAACGCTTTGCCCATCGGCGATTCGTTGGATATCTTGCCCTCGCCTGGGTTGGCCTCGGCGCTCCCTACAATCGTGTAATTTTCTTTCTTTCCGTCTGCGAACTTGATTTCCACCTTGGTCCCCAGCTCAATATGGCTGCCCTTCTTCTTTACTTCCTCGTGGTGGATCATTACCGCGTTCTTTATCATCATCTCTAGCTCGAGGATCCTGCCCTCAACGAAGCCCTGCTCGTTCTTGGCCTCCTCGTACTCAGGAGATATCACGGCGCTGCGAGACTCCTTAGCGTCCTGGATCTTTTCAGCGATCTCCTGGCGCTTCACAGTCTTAAGATGGTTCAGCTCTTCTTCTAGTTTTTTCAGTCCCTCAGGGGTAAGGAAAATCTCTTTTTCAGACATCCTAACCCTCCTTTAAGTTCTACTAAAAAAGACTGAAGGCAAACGGCCTTCAGTCGTATTTCCATTGTAGGGATTGCTTATTATACCTCAATATAAATTACTTGTAAAGTACATCACTCCTATATCAAAATTTTTCGTTAGCTATAACCATTAATCCAGATTATAAGATTCCAACGCCCTCGTCTCGATACCGGTGTAGCTGGAGTAATCTACCATCTTTATCCACATACCGATGTCATCGGACCACCACTCGATCAAACTCGGGGCGGTACTGCCAATGGTAGTATATTCTACAATATAGCATCCAATAAACGTGCCAGCTGGGACACTGACATTAGATTTGCTTACAACAGTCGCGGTGCCGGGTATCTGATATTGCTGTCCCGTGGTTGAACTCACATTTATGGTATATGTCCACGTCTTGCCTACCTCCCATGGAGCCCCATGCGAGCCGTTATAGGTATAAGTAAGAGTGGTATATGTTTCGTTGCCGTAAATGAGAGAAACCGGCTGTTTCTTGGCAAGATCGAATGAGTCGACAAAAACCCACATGTCGCCGCTGATCACCGATGTATTTATTGACGTATTAACCCCGGTCCTCGCTGTACGCACGGCTCCTGTCTTTCCCTCATCCTCATTCTGCACGCTCAAATCTATAAAATAGCAATCCTTGCCATCAATCTGAGCCGCACTCTCTACAACCATAGTATATGTGCTTGTATCAATTATCTCTCCGGCGCCCTCATCATATGTAACATGATAGGTAAACGTGTATCCCTCGGCCAGCAAATCCTCCTCGCTGCTCTTAAACCCCCATATCAACGCCAGGGCCACAAGAAATATGCCAGCAACGATCAGGATCAAACCAGTGTACTTCTTCATACTCTCCTTTCGTTCTATGCCTTATTGGGTCCTAATTTTTAGATATATGCGGTGAGTAATTTACATTACTTTATCTACGCTGTCAATATTATGCAACCCCCTGCTGTCCCCCTTGAAAGGGGGAAACAACAACCGAACCCCCTAAATCCCCCATACGTTGGGGGACTTGAGAGTTAGGGGACACCCCTAATACCCTGACAGGAGATGATTCTCCTGCACCTCTGTAAAAAGCTAACCTCTCTCTCCGAGAGATGGCTGAGGTCAGATATGAGATATCCCGTTTACCAATCCACAATGTAGGGGCAGACCCCTGTGTCTGCCCGAATGTAGGGGCGAATAATCATTCGCCCTATGCCCCACCCAGCCCCTTGAGCACCTCCTCCAGCACCACCCTCCACCTTACTCCTAAAGCCCCCAGGTCCAGGCGAACCTGGCTGGCCCCGACCTTGACCCCACTGCCGAACTTGGCCTGCAGCTTCGCCTTCTCTAGCTGCCGCTCTGGCAGCATTTTAACGACCATATGCCTATCTTCCACTCCGATGGACTCGACGCCGGCGGAAACAGCCATGGCCTTCATATCAACGGCGTAAAGCAGGTTGACCACCTGCGGCGGCAGCGGCCCGAACCGGTCAATAAGCTCAGTGTGCATCGACGCGACCTCCTCCCGCGATGCGAGCTTGGAGATGCGCTGATAAAGCTCCAGCCGTACGTCGAGGTCGGTAACATACGATTCGGGAATACGAGCCTTGATGGGCATATCGATCGCAGGCCCCTGCTGAACGATATCCGGCTTGATCTTCCCTGTGCGCAGCTCCTCGACGGCATCGGTGAGCATGCGGCAATAGAGATCGAAGCCGACCGCCCCTATCTGCCCGCTCTGCTCCGAGCCCAGGATGTTCCCCGCCCCGCGGATCTCCAGATCCCTCATCGCGATGCGGAAGCCGGCCCCCAGCTCGGTGGCTTCCGCGATGGTCTCCAGCCGCCGCGACGATTGCGGCGTGAGCGGCTTGCCCTTCTCGTAGAGGAAATAGGCATAGGCGCGGTTGGCGCTGCGCCCCACCCGCCCCCTGAGCTGGTACAGCTGCGCCAGCCCCATCCTGTCGGCGTCGCTCACGATGAGCGTGTTGGCGTTGGGCACATCCAGCCCGGACTCGATGATGGTGGTCGAGACCAGCACATCGATGTGCCCCTGGTAGAAATCAAACATGATCTTCTCAAGCTGCTCCGGCTCCATCTGACCGTGCGCCGCGATGATGACGGCGTGCGGCACCAGCTTCTGGATATCGGCGGCGACGCGATGCATGCCATCGATACGGTTATGGACGACGAATGTTTGCCCGCCGCGGTCCATCTCGCGCAGTACCGCGTCGCGGACGACCTTCTCGTCGTAGACACCGACGTAGGTCTTTATCGGCAACCGCTCCTCGGGCGGCGTCTCCATGGTGCTCATATCGCGCACGCCGGAGAGAGACATATATAACGTACGGGGGATAGGCGTGGCCGTCAGCGTCAACACATCGACCTCGCGGCGCAGCTTCTTCAGATATTCCTTGTGCGCCACACCGAAGCGCTGCTCCTCGTCGATGATGAGCAAACCGAGATTCTTGAACGCGACGTCTTTTTGTAACAATCGATGCGTGCCGATGACGATATCGACGCCGCCTTGTTTCAATTTGGCGACGACCTTATTCTGCTCGCCGGACGATAGAAAGCGGCTCAGCACGGCCACGTTCACCGGGAAAGCCCGCAGTCGCTCGGAGAAAGTCTCGAAATGCTGCTGCGCCAGCACCGTGGTCGGCACCAGCACCGCCACCTGCCGGGCGTCCATCACCGCCTTGAACGCCGCGCGCAGCGCCACCTCCGTCTTGCCATAGCCCACATCGCCGCAGACGAGGCGGTCCATCGGTTTCGGCTGCTCCATGTCATGCTTTATCGCCACGACCGCCTTCAATTGATCGGGTGTCTCCTCATACGGGAACGAGGCCTCCATCTCGCCCTGCCACACAGTATCGGGCGAGAAGGTGAACCCGGTGACGACCTCGCGCTCGGCGTAGATCGACAGCAATTCTCTTGCCAAGAGAGCGGCGGCCTGCTTCACCTTGCGCCGCGTGCGCGCCCACTCCTGCGACCCGAGGCGGCTCAGAGCGGGCGGCTCCTCCCCCTCGCCGATATACCTCCCCAGCCGGTCGATCTGGTCGCTGGGGACGTACAACTTATCGCCTGAGGCATATTCGAGGACGAGGTATTCCTTCTCCCTGTCACCCACGGCCATGGTCCTCATCCCGGCGAAGACCCCGATGCCGTGCTCCACGTGCACCACGTGGTCGCCGACGACCAGCTCCGAGAGCGCCCCCAGCCTCCGCGGCGGCCCGCGCCGCTCGCGCCCCCGCACCTTGGTGAAGCCGAATATCTCGGTATCGGTAAGGACGACAGTCGCTTCCAGCGCCCACCCCTGCGCCAGCGACCCCTGGAGCAGAGCTACCCCACCCTCCGGCGGCAGCCCCTCCATCCTGGCCAGCACAGGCGCGATGATGTCCTTCTCCTCGAAAAGGTCAGTCAGCCGCCGCGCCTGGTGCGAGACGACGACCACACGTTTACGATCGACGTTCACCATCTGCCCAACGCTTGCAAGGAAATCCTCCAGCCTGCCGCCGTATATCGGGGCTGCGGCGAATTGCAAAGCCTCCTGCTCGTCATCGCTGCGCCACGAGAGCAGATCGAGCCGCCGATCGACTTTGTTGAAGCGCGCCGACAGCTCCTCCCAGGTGAAATAGGTAACAGGGAAATCCTTTTCTATATCGCCGCGCGCTGTCTGCTCGGCCCGTATCTGGCGCGACTCCTCATCGAAATCCACCAGCGACCGCTCAACCTCATCGGGCTGGTCGAGGACAAGGATCGCCTTCGCGGGAAGATAATCGATAATGGTTCCAGCGTCGCGCTCGGCTACAACGCCATCGAACGACAGCTCCCGGGCGGGGACGATAGTGATCTCGGAGACGGTCTCAATCGACCGTTGTGTCGCCGGATCGAAGAAACGTATGCTTTCAACCTCGTCGCCGAAGAGCTCGATGCGCGCCGGCATCGGGTGCGCCGGCGAATAGACATCGATGATGCCGCCGCGCCTGCTGAAGCTGCACGGCGTCTCCACCATGTGCTCGTTCTCGTATCCCATCTCCACCCACAGGGCCAGCGTGCGTTCCAGGTCCAGGCTCATGCCCTGCGAGATGACGTGAGTTGCCGCGCCGAACCAGTCCGTCGCCACCGTCTTGCGCGCCAGCGCGTGCGCCGAGGTCACCACCAGCGCGGACTTATCGACACTTAAAGAATGTAATGCGCGCACCCGCTGGCTGGTGGTATACGGATCGGAGGCCATGTGCTCATACGGCAGCGAGTCCGGCTCCGGGAACAGCGCGGCCTCCGCGCCCCAGCACTTAAGCTGGTCCTGCAGCCACCTCGCCCGCTCCGGCTTGGCCGCGACCACCAGCATCGGCAGCTTTAAACGCCGATGCAGCGCCGCCAGCGTATACGGCTTGGCGGCATCGATGACCACGACGCTGTGCCCGCCGCCGCGCTCCAGCGCATCAGCCAGCCGCCCGTACTCCGGCATCCCGTCGATGAGCGGCAATAGCTGTTTCAGGTTCAACTTTTCCATAAAATCAAAACGCCTTAAGGGCCGGTCACCGCTGACCCGCCCTGTCTAAATTGTAGCACAAAGCTACTGGATCATGCTTTCTGATGTTAGGAGTTCAAATCACCTTGGGACAGTACTTTAACCAGCAGCAATAAAAAAGACTGCCACTTGTTTAGTAGCAGTCTTTCGTTTTAGCCTATATGATTATTATCCGCCCTGCCCGTTGTCCCATCCGCCTGATATTAAGAATTAAGTGACATTTGTAAGCTGTAGAAATGCATTATGCAGTCTCTGTGAGAGGGCACTAATTATCCATTGATAGACTACACAACCTAAAACAGGGTCGTTAAGGGATAAATCACGTAAAGCTTGCCCATTAAAGACCAGTGCGGTTAACTTCTTTTCAACCCTGACTGAACCTTTGTAAGAATATGGTGAAACAACAGCCGACCAGCCAACGAGTTCAAATCGGGAAGCTGTTTGTATCTGCCGCTCGTAGGTCTTCCCAAGTCCCACAATGATCGATGCCGTGCCTTCTGCGATCAAATACAGATTGTCAGCCTTTTTCCCTTCCTTGGCTATGATTGCCCCTGCTTCATACGTCTTAAGGATGCACAAACTCGCTAATTTCTGAAGCAGTTCCTTATCGGCTTTCGGCAATACACCGGCTTTGACCCAGAACTCAGTAGCTTTCTTCAACACTTCTAACTTTTCCATCGTTTTCCTCCATATTCTATTTATCGGATACTTTCTACACGACAGTTTGGAAAATGTGATTCTACTGCGGAGAAGGTCTGGTGTCAAGTATTACCAGGGTAGAAACTCCGATACTGTTTAAGCTCATCTATGCATTCGAACTCCCCCTATCCCCCTCTTTGATTAAAGAGGGGGAAGCAACAAAACCAAGGGGGCGTTCGTTGACTCAAGTTGGACGCGTGTCTATAATAGGGCCATCATAGAACAAGAGGTGAAGTCTTATGACAATGCCGAAGCGTATCTCTGAAAGGTTGTCTCGATCAATCAGCAAGTTCCAGCAGGTTCTTAGAATTGCAAAAGACCGCGACGTGAACGAGTCGGACACAGTATCAATAATCAAGGACATGCTTGCTGAAATCTTCGGCTACGATAAATATCTAGACATTACCAGCGAGTTTGCCGTCCGAAGCACATTCTGCGATTTAGCAATTAAAGTTGATAACAAAGTTGAGTTCTTGCTTGAAGCAAAAGCGATAGGTCTTGATTTAAAAGAAGGACACTTACGTCAAGCTATTGATTACGGCGCTAACAACGGTGTGCAGTGGGTAATCCTAACTAACGGCATGATTTGGCAAGTATATAAAATCAGATTTGAGAAGCCAATCAACTACGATTTCGTATGCTCATTCAATTTTAGTGAACTCGAACCGAAGAATACAGACCACTTGGAGAAGCTATATATTATCTGCAAAGAAGGCTTGGTTAAAGACGCTCGCGAGGAATTCCACGAGAAGGTTCTAACGGTTAACCGATTTATTCTTGGTGCGCTTATACTCAGCGACGAAATTGTTAACGTAATACGTAAGGAACTCCGTAAAATATCCGATGGTGTGCTAGTAGCTCCAGAAGAAATCTCCAATATTCTTAAAAATGAAGTTATCAAGCGAGATGTAATCGAAGGTGAAGATGCCACCAAAGCACAGACCAAGGTTAAGAAGTTCTATAACAAGGCAAAGAAGACTCCAAAACAACCGCAATATCAATGCAAAGAAACTGTATCTCTGTCCAACCAACTCTTGAACCAAAGCGGACAGCAATCAAACCCTAAACCTTGATTAAGACAGTTCATAAAGACAAGAAAATGAAGACTTTACCTACAGATTTAAAAATAATAGATACTATCTACGAGCGCTATTACACAACTTTCGCTTCCTTTTCAGAAGATGCTAAAAACCGCAATAACAAGATATACGTACCAATAGATGTGAAAATAATTGCTGACGACCTTGGAGTCGATCCAGATATTATCTTCGGTAGACTATACTACGACTTGGATCAAAAATACAGGTACGAACAACCAGATGGCTCAACTGTCCACTTCTTTGCGAGACAGCTAAACGAAGACCACAACTGTGTCAACTTCCCGTACATGGCATCCGTCCTTTCTAAACTGCGCGAGGAAAATAAGAAGTATCGTATTGCCACAACTTTAGCAATCGTCTCGTTGTTTGTTTCGGCCGTAGCACTGCTAATATCGATATTTGTCTAACAACAAACTAATTTCCCCCCATCGTCCCCTTGAAGCCGCTCCTCGTTATGTCATAATAGTGCAACTTGGAGTTTCCAGATATGGCTAAACAGGAAAAACAATGCAAAAGAATCGTTGCCAAATTCGGCACCAACCTGCTCACGGGAGGCAGATACTGCCGCTGCTCCGTCCAGGATAAACATACCTCTTGCAAGTTCTATTTTCTCAATTAGATAAATCCCTATTCCTCTTTTGATATTTGTAATATACTGGCAAGGAAATCGCGGCCGGGAGGCATATGACTATGAAAGATGAGAGGATTCTGTTCACAGGGTTGACAGGCCAGATTGGCTTCCCTCTGGCTTTAAATCTGGCCAAGGAGAATGAGGTCTGGGGCATAGACCTCTTCAAAGATGAAGGCAAGAGGAAACAGCTGGAGCAGGCGGGAGTGAAGACGCGCACCATGGACTTGGGCAGGCCTGACTATCGGAACGTGCCGGATGACTTCAGCTACCTGATTCACTTCGCTGTGTACCAGGAGGGAGGGCTGGACTTCGACGAAGCTTTGCGCGTCAATGCCGAGGGCACCGGTCTGCTGATGGCGCACTGCCGCAAGGCAAAAGCGGCCCTTGTCATGTCGAGCTGTGCAGTCTACGCACTGCCTCAGGATCCCAATCACCCCGTCAAGGAGACGGACCCCCTGAACGGCCCGCAGGCGGCGCATTGTCCTACGTACGTGGTATCGAAGACGGCGGAAGAGGCGGTGGCTAGATCCGCTGCCCGCCAACTGGGCCTATCTACCATAATCGCCCGCATGAACGTGTACTATGGCGCCTATGGGGGCTTGCCGCCGTGGCAGTTTGAGTGGATGCTGGCAGGCAGGCCTGTGCCTGTGCAGCCGAACCGGGCTTCGGTGTGCAGCCCAATCCACGAAGAGGACATCAACAACCATGTCGGCGCTCTCCTGATGGCAGCCAGTGTCCCGGCTGTGATCATCAATTGGGGTGGAGACGAAGCCGTGGATGTGCGGACCTATTGCTCCTACATGGCGGAGATCACGGGTTTGAAGGTTCAGTTCCAGGAGGCCCCGGACAACCCTCTTGCAGCAAGTACAGTGGTAGTTGATAATGCCCGGCGCAAGGATTTGGTGGGGGGATGCCAAGTCAAGTGGCGTGACGGCATGCGGCGCATGCTAGCCGCCAGGCACCCTGAGATCAAGCTGAAAACATAGCTCCACTCACGAATAGATATACGCCTGATTTAATTCTGATACCAATCGGTTGGATTCAGTTCCAGCGTGACTACTCTCGGCAGAATATCCTGCTTTGTTATCCTGATCCTATATGTTCCCGCAGAAGAAGCGGTAAAGCTGAAATCATGATGCTGATCTGTTCCCGACCAGTCAACAACAAGAGCGCCGGACGGATTATACACGGACAGATACCAGTCGAAGGTTGTTCCGGAACTGCCGTCCCATTCGGCCGATCCGGCTACGGACTGCCCGGCGTTCAAATACCGCTGATATTCTACCCATGTTCCATCTATCAACGTCCCAAAGGCAACTCCGACCTCGGTTTCATATATACCTGCCGGGAGGGTCGGCTTTCCTTCGAAACAGTCCTGATCATTGAAAGAATGGAAGTCGCTGTACTCGCTGATGTCCATATCGCCCAGGAACAATGAAATCCATGTGCTCTCCTGCGGCTCGACAGCACGCCAATAGCCTTCGTACCAGTGTTCGAACAGGAATGCATGCCCGAACTCTTCGGTAAATCCGACGCCAACATATACCTCATCAGCGGGTACGCCGTACGCCCTGAGGAGCGAGCATAGCAATATAGCGAAATCTTCACAGTCACCTGTGCCGAGGGCGATAGTTTCAGACGGCAATTGGAAGTACTCGTCCTGACCATGTGCGACTATGTCCTCGGTATAGGTTACATGCCAGACCACCCATTCCTGCAGAGCTTTAAAGTCGCTGTAAGCCCAGCGCCAATCGCTATCGAGGATATCATTCATTGTATCTATGACCACCGGATCATCCGGGGTGATGAATTGTTCCATGGCCTGGCAGTCGCCGAACGGGTCCCTTACGACTGCTGTGCTCTTGGTAGGCGTAGGTACAGACGTTCCGGTAGGAGTCTGATTAGACTTTGGTATAAGAGTAGACTCGCAGGCTATGGATGTTATCACCAGCAGCGATGTCAAAATGATAATGCTCAATATTTTAGATGTTCTTAACATAGCTCACCTCTATGGCTTAATACTTGATGTCTGAATAATAGAATCAGTCACGCGGGAAGTCAAGAAAGAGTGAGTCCTCGCCATCATGCGTAATGGCTATAAACCCCATCGTCCCCTTGAAGCTATTCCTCGTTATGTTATAATAGTGCAACTTGGAGTTTCCAGATATGGCGAAACAGGGAAAACAATACAAAAGAATAGTTGCCAAATTCGGCACCAACCTGCTCACCGCAGGAACGGATCGAATCGATACAAACGTGCTCTCCGTCATCGTGCAGCAGGTGGCGCAGCTGCACAAAGAAGGCAAGGAGATAATACTGGTCTCATCGGGGGCCGTGGCATCGGGAAGGCAACTGCTTACGCTGCCCAGGGACACAAAGGACGTTCCCGCGCGCCAGGTGATGGCGGCCGTGGGGCAGCACGTACTGATGAACTCCTACACGGAGCTATTCCGCCGGCACGGCATCGTCACGGCGCAGGCGCTGCTGACAAAGCTGGATTTAGCCAATCGATTGAGCTACCTCAACGCCCGCAACACGCTTTTAACGCTGCTCGATCTGGGCGTGGTGACGATAATCAACGAGAACGACGTGGTGGCCATAGAGGAGTTGGAGGGGGCGCGCTTCGGCGACAACGATAATCTCTCCGGCATGGTTGCCAATCTTGTCGATGCCGACCTGCTCGTGATAATGAGCGATGTCGCCGGATTATATACGGCCGATCCTGTCGTCGACACAAACGCGAAGCTGATAACTGTTGTGAAACAGATAGATAAGAGCATCGAGAAGATGGCGGGCGGGACGCGCGGACGCGGCACCGGCGGGATGACCACCAAGATTCAGGCGGCCAAGCTGGCCACTGCTTCGGGAACGGCGGTCGTCATCGCCAACGGCAGCGAGCGGGATCTGCTGCCCAGGCTGGTGAGCGGCGAGTCCATCGGCACCATGTTCCTGCCTGCGACGGATAAGATAGAGAGCCGCAAGCGCTGGATACTGTCAGGCTTGGCGACGAAGGGCAAGCTCGTGGTCGACGTCGGCGCGGCAGCCGCACTGAGCAGGGGCAACAAGAGCCTGCTGCCCGCCGGCATCAGGGGGGCGGAGGGCAGCTTTAAGCGCGGGGATGCAGTGGATATTACAACGGAATCCGGCGAGCGGATAGCTTGCGGCATCAGCAACTACTCCGCCGCCGATATCGAGAAGATAAAGGGCGCCCGCTCGGACAAGATCGAGGGCCTGCTGGGGCACGGCTACGGCGACGAGGTCGTGCACCGGGATAATATTGTGGTGTTATAGTGCGCCCTCACCCTGACCCTCTCCCTGCGGAGGAAGAGGGAGATATTTTAAAGCTATCACCCCCTAACCCCCTCTTCTAAAAAGAGGGGGAAGAGGCTCCGCCTCAGGGGGCGTTCGACCATCTAATAAAATGCCGGGCGGCTACAATCAGCGCCCCAGCACTCTCACTTGAGTGAGAGGTTAGCTTATAATAAAGAGGTGCAGGAGAATCATCTCCTGCCAGGGTTCTAGGGGTGTCCCCTAACTTTTTAAAGTCCCCCAACGTATGGGGGATTTAGGGGGTTCGGCTAATCGACCGCCCCAAACGTCGACAATTAAAAAGAGTGGTGCAGGAGATTCCTCTCCTGCCAGGGTATTAGGGGTGTCCCCTATTTTTTCACTTCCCCCATGATTGGGGGATCGAGGAGGTTGATATTATGAAATCTGACAGCGCAGAATTACTAAAGAAAACAACCGCCGCGAAGAAAGCGTCGAAGGTGCTGGCGCGCCTTTCCACACAGACCAAGAACAAGGCGCTGCACAGCATAGCCGACGCGCTCATCGCAAAGCAGGCCGAGATAATCAAAGCCAACAAGCTCGACTGCAGCGACGCCAGGAAATCCGGCATGGATGCGGCGATGCTGGACAGGCTCATGCTGAACCCCGACCGCATCAAAGGCATGGCCAACGACGTGCGCACCGTGGCCGCACTGCCCGATCCCGTGGGGGAGGCCATCGAGGCGCGGGTGCTGCCCAACGGGCTGCGGCTGGAGAAACGCCGCGTGCCGCTCGGAGTAATCTGCACCATATACGAGAGCAGGCCTAACGTCACATCCGATATCGCATCGCTGTGCCTCAAATCCGGCAACGCTGTCGTGCTGCGCGGCGGCAAGGAATCTCTGCGCTCCAACAGCATACTGGCCAAGGTGATAAAAGAGGCGGCGCAGGCGAGCGGCGTGCCCGGCGCCGCCATCCAGTTCATCGATTCCACCGACCGCACCCTGGTGTACGAGCTGCTCAAACTCAAGAACACCATCGACCTGGTCATCCCGCGCGGCGGCGAGGGCCTGGTATCGATGGTCCACGAGAATGCGACAATCCCCGTGCTCGCCAGCGGCGTCGGCGTGTGCCACATGTACGTTGACCCCAGCGCCGACCTGAAGAAGGCGGCGGCCATAGCCTACAACGCCAAGGTGCAGCGCCCCACCGTGTGCAACGCGCTGGACTGCGTGCTGGTTCATAGCACGGTAGCGAAAAAGTTCCTGCCCATGATGGCCAAGGAACTGAGCAAAGCCAATGTCGAGATGCACTGCGACAAGAGAGCCTTTGAGATGCTAGCCGATTTCAACGCCAAGCGGGCCGTCGCCTCCGACTGGGGCAAGGAGTTCCTGGCGCTGGTGCTGGCGGTTAAGGTAGTCGACTCGCTCGACGAAGCCATCGAGCACATCGAGAAGTACGGCTCCGGTCACTCGGAAGCGATAATCACCGAGGACTACTCGGCGGCGATGCGCTTCACCGGGGAAGTGGATGCGGCGTGCGTGTACGTCAACGCCAGCACGCGCTTCACCGACGGGGGGCAGTTCGGGCTAGGGGCGGAGGTGGGCATCTCAACGCAGAAGCTGCACGCGCGGGGGCCCATGGGGGTTAGGGAGCTTACGACATACAAGTGGATCATACTCGGCAGCGGCCAGGTGCGACCGTAAGCGACCATAATGATCGTAGGGCGAGGTCATCTCGCCTGTTATGGCTTCCGGCTTTCACCGTAATGACGGGTACGCCCTCACCCTGACCCTCTCCCTGCGGAGGGAGAGGGAGAAGATTTTTAAAGGCTATCTCCCCCTAGCCCCCTCTTCTAAAAAGAGGGGGAAGTAAGTCCTCCCTTCCTTAAGGGAAGGGAGTCAGAGGGAAGGAGTTTTTGAAATCTTCCATATAGCACCTATCATGGAAAGCAAATGTAGGTGGATTTAGGGGTTGGGGAATCGATTCCCTGAACCGCGAATAGTATAGAAACTATGAACAGCGAAAATATATATCTCGGAAGCATACTCCTCGGACTTGCCGTACTCTTCATCGCGATATCGATCCCTCTAGTGAAACGCAAGGTGAAGATGAACCCTTGGTACGGTGTGAGGATACCCAAATCTTTCGAGTCTGAAGAAAACTGGTATAAAATAAACGCCTACGGCGGCAAGCGGCTGATGGTCTGGTCATCGCTCCTGGTGCTGATAAGTATCGCGACCTTCTTCATCCCGCTGGACGAAAATAGCTCGGGAGTTTCAGCGCTGGTGATACTGCTGGCATTCTCCCCGCTGATCGTGGTCATCCCCGCCATAATCGAGATTCTGAGCTTCAGCAGGAAGATGTGATTTGAAAGAAGTGCAGGAGAAA
Organism: Dehalococcoidia bacterium; assembly: GCA_041653935.1. Taxonomy (GTDB): domain Bacteria; phylum Chloroflexota; class Dehalococcoidia; order E44-bin15; family E44-bin15; genus JAYEHL01. The sequence continues at coordinate 106,194 of JBAZEO010000002.1, forward strand.
CCACTGTCAGGAGACTAGAAAACCCATCCGGACGCTCCCCGCGGTTTCGGTTTCTTCTGAACCAGCTTCCTCGTCTTCTCTATGATATTCGCAGCGGTAAGCCCCTGCAGCTCAAGCAGCTCCTCCGGCTTACCTGAAGAGCAATAACAATCAGCGATCGCGATTATGCTCATAGGCACAGGAGCATACTCCGCCACGATTTGAGCCACCCTGCTGCCCAGGCCACCCTGCCTGACATGCTCCTCGACGGTAACGATGGCGCCCGTCTCTCTTGCGGCTTTGATCACCGCTTTGCTATCCAGCGGCTTGACGGTATGCATATTCATCACGCCTACATTGATATCTTCCTTGGCCAGCTCATCTGCGGCCTGCAGCGCCCGCTCCACCATGAGGCCGATAGCGATAATCGTCGCGTCCTTACCCTCCCGCATCATCATCGCCTTATCCTTGACGAACTGGTAGTCATCCCCGTATAAAACGGCCGATTTAAGTCGCGGCAGCCTAATATAATACGGACCGACATCGGCTGCTGCCGCGCGTACCGCCTGGGCGGTCTCGATGGCATCTGCGGGGCATATGACGGTAAACCCGGGCAGGGCGCACATGAGCGACAGATCCTCGATAGCCTGATGCGAGGCGCCGTCCTCGCCCACGGTGATACCGGCATGCGTGGCGACGATCTTCACGTTGCGATGCGGCTGCGCGATGGACCAGCGCACCTGATCGAAGCAGCGAGAGGAGGCGAACACGGCGAACGTGCTGGCGAAGGCCGTCTTGCCTGATGCGGCAAGGCCGGCGGCGATGCCCATCATGTTCTGCTCCGCTATGCCGCAATCGAAGAATCTATTGGGGTACTCTTTGGCGAACATGAATGTCTGGGTCGACTGAGACAAATCGGCATCCAATACGACGATATCCTTGTTCTCCCTGCCCAGTTCGACAAGTGTTTTACCGTAGGCTTCACGCATAGAACTCTCGGCGCACATAATCACTCAAGCTCCTTCAGTGCTTTTTCCGCCTGATCTTTGGTCGGAGGCTTGCCGTGGAATTCGGCCTTGTTCTCCATGAAGCTGACGCCCTTGCCCTTAACCGTGTTTGCTATTATCATCACAGGTTTGCCCTTGATCATTTTTGCTTCGTCGAACGCAATCTCCAGCTTATAGATATCATGCCCGTCGACGACGATAACATGCCAGCCGAAGGCGCGCCATTTCTCATCCAGAGGCTCACTATTCATGATATCCTTGGTCCAGCCGTCGAGCTGGATGCCGTTGCGGTCAATGATGGCTATTAAATTGTCCAGTTTGAAATGAGCCGCAGCCATAGCTGCCTCCCAGACCTGGCCCTCATCGCATTCGCCGTCGCCGAGGAGAACATACGTGTAGTATTTCTTACCGTCGAGGCGCGCCGCCAGGGCGCAACCTATGCCGAACGACAGCCCCTGCCCCAGCGGCCCGGAAGACGTTTCAATCCCGGGGGTGGTCATGACATCACAATGGCCCTGCATCCTGCTGTTAGTTTTGCGCAGCGTCATGAGCTCTTCAATCGGGAAATACCCCGACTCGGCCAGAGCCGCATACAGCGCCGGCGCCGCATGGCCTTTGCTGAGAACGAAACGATCACGGTCCGGCCACAGGGGATTCTTGGGATCATGATGCAATACGTGGAAATAGAGAACGGTAATAATATCGGTAGCCGACAGCGAGCCGCCAGGATGCCCGCTGTTGGCCTCTGCGATCATTTTGATAATATGCCGGCGTATTAACTTGGCCTTATCCTGCATCTCGTTCATCAATAACACTAAACTCTATCCTTAAAATAAAATTTGCATATCGAATCCAAAGTAAAAACGCATCACAAAGGTGGGAACAACACGATTATTATAGACATTTCAGCCTTGAGTTGTCCATACATCATTTGGAAACGGACGATGAAAAGCAGATAAAAGCGACACTGTCATACTGAGGTAGCGCCGAAGTATCTCGAGATTCTTCATCGTTCTAAGCAAGGATTCAGAATGACAGATTAACGTTATGCTGTAACTTACGAACTCCCCCTTACCCCCTCTTCTGAAAAGAGGGGGAACTTCCCGTGTAACCGTACGTATTACGGCACTAAGTGAACCTTAATGCTGTAATACGTGAATTCTCCATGGCCCTCTAACGATTCCGAGTTCGACACACTGCTACAGCCATCTCTCAAGGAGAGAGGTTAGCTTTATAAAGAGGTGCAGGAGAATCATCTCCTGCCAGGGGTTTGGGGGTGTCCCCCTGCTAGTCCCCCAACGTGTGGGGGACTAGCAGGGGGTTCGGATGTCTAAGGTCTGCAACATTTTCCACTAACTTTCATTCGTATTGATTTTAATCTCCCCGTTCATTACAATCTAACCGTGATCATCGATTTTCATACACACGTATTCCCGCCTCAAATGCGAGACAACCGCGAGCGCTACATCGGCAGCGACCCGCTCTTCGCGCGCATCTACGCCAATCCCAAGGCCAAGATTGCCGATTGCGACGGCCTCATCGCTAAGATGGACGAGGAGGGCATCGACCGTGCCGTGGTCATGAACGCCAACTGGAGCAGCCTGTGGCTGGTGCAGGAAACGAACGACTACATACTCGAATCCATCGCGCGCTACCCCAAACGCTTAGTCGGCTTCTGCTCGCTCCCGCCGACAAACGACAAGGAGAGGATCGCCGAGTTGGAGCGCTGCGTACGCGCAGGCATCAGGGGCATCGGCGAGATGCGGCCGGAATTCCAGGGCCTGGATAAAGGCGACGAGCCTGTTCTCGATTCGGTCATAAAAATCGCCCTGCAGCACAAACTTATGCTTTGCATCCACGCCTCTGAGCCAGTCGGGCACGACTACCCCGGCAAGTATACTTTCACGCCCGAGAAAATCTACAGGCTGATACTGCGCTATCCCGAACTGACGATGATCCTGGCACATTGGGGCGGCGGCATGCCTTTCTACGCCCTGATGCCGGAGGTCAAGACGGCGATGAAAAACACCTATGTCGACACCTCGGCATCGCCCTACCTCTACACACCCGAGATATTCACACATGTAAGCCGGATAATCGGAGCAGACAAGATACTCTTCGGCAGCGATTTTCCGCTGATGCCGCCGAGCAAGGTGCTGAAACAGATGAACGCAACGGAGTTGAGCGAGAAGGAAAAGGCGCTTATCCTCCACGGCAATGCCGAAAGGTTGCTGTAAATGGAGACCATCCGGTCATTCATCGCCCTCGAGCTGCCCGACAATGTCAAGGAAACAGTAGCACTGATAATCAAGCGGCTGCGACCGGCACAACACCGCTATGTCAAATGGGTATCCCCCGAGGGAACACATATGACCATCAAATTCCTGGGAAACATTTACTCTAGCCAAATATCACAAATAACAACCATCATGAAAACGGCCGCCGGCAAGGTGCCGCCACTGGATTTGCGGCTTGGGGGGCTGGGCATGTTCCCCAACGAACAGCGCCCGCGTGTTATCTGGGTGGCGCTTGAAGGTAATACCGAACCTCTTGCGACGATGCAGCGCGAGATAGAGAAGGCGCTGGAGCCGCTGGGTTTTGCTCCTGAGAACCGCGCCTTCACGCCGCACCTCACGCTGGGACGTGTGCGCGATAACGCCTCCTCCGACGATCGGAAGGAAATCGCCGTCGTAGTGAAAGAGAAGAAGATCGACTACGAGGCGAGTTTCACACTCAGAGAGATCAGCCTGATGAAGAGCACACTAACACCTACAGGCGCTATCTACAATCGACTGGATTCCGCACCATTCATTGCCTAGGAAATTCAACACATCTCCACCGATAATTTGCTTTACCTTGGCTTAGTTCAAGGTAAAGGTCCGAGATTCTTCATCATTACCCGCTAGAATTCAGAATGACAGATGTGAGACATATGCCCTCACCCTTACCCTCTCCCTGCGGAGGGAGAGGACTTATTGAACTCACCCTAGCCCTCTCTTTGAGTTAAAGAGAGGGCTAGCTATCCTCCCCTTTTCTAGCTGCGGCGCGCGAAATTGTTTGTATGTGCACGGCACTTCGTCCGTGCACATACATTAAGATTCGCTAATGGCTGTAATACGTACCTAAAGCTTTCTTGCGATGCTAGGTTGGAATATTACTACAGCCATCTCTCGACGAGAGAGGTTAGCTGCTTACAGAGGTGCAGGAGACTCATCTCCTGATAGGGGTTTGGGGGTGTCCCCCAATTATTCAGTCCCCCAACGTATGGGGGATTAACAGGGGGTTCGGTTATTGTTTCCCCCTTTCAAGGGGGACAGCAGAGGGTTGACAAATGCATGATTTGTGTATATATTTCCATTTAGAAATATTCCATATTGAAATATCATGATAAATAACCCCAAACCAATCTCCGACGAACAGATATCCTCAGTGGTGCAAAACGCCATCTGCGTAATCGTGACCATAAAAAACAACCTGGAAGACGAACTGACCCTGCTTCAGCAATATTACAACGAGACACGTTCGTCGGATATGCCAACATCGATACCGGACGACATCACTTTTTTTAACACGAGCGGTACTCTATACCGAACGACAAACCTCACCATGGGTGAGTTGAGCAAGAGCATCGCCGCCCCCATGTCTTCCACAACAAGGATGGTCAACTGGCTGGTGGATAACAGCTACGCCGTCAGGCTGTCAGACCCGGATGATCGCAGGATTGTCAGGGTTACCCTGACCGAAGAAGGCCGCAAGCTTCACGAGTATATCGAAAGCCATATAATCAAACGTGTTAGAGAAACTATGGAGCTATTAACCCAAGAGGAACAGACAGTGGTACTCGCCGTGTTCGACAAGCTGGCGCGCGTATTCAATCTTAAGGAAGCTAAATAAATATCGGAGCCGCATATGAAACGAATCCTTAGAAAGCCGTCAAAACCGACCGGGGTAAAAAACATCTTTAGGAAGCTTGGGGAAGTAATCGAGAAAAGACACCTCCTCTTCCTCATCCTCGGGCTCGTGCTCTTAGTCCCATCGATAATAGCCGCCTGGCAAGGCGTCGAAATGAAGGCCGGCTTCGACACATACGTTTCAAGCGACTCCCAGGCCTATAAGGACATGCAGAAATTCAATCAGTATTTCAGCGGCGATGTCGTAGTAGTAATGATAACCGGAGACAACCTCAATCAGCTATTACAGCCGGCGAACATAGCGGCGATGGACTACGTTGAGGAAAATGTGTCCACAGAAAACTCCAGTGAAGTTTTATCCACCGTAGGTCCGGTCTTCCTCCTGCAAATGGTGCAGATACAGAAAGCATTATCGGGTAGCGCTTCTTCTGCGGATCTTCCTACAGACCCCGCCGAGCTTGAAGAATTGATAATAGACCCCGAAACGCACGATATAGCATCCGAACTGACCAACGTATTCCCCGACCGCCAGCACGCCCTCATCTCCGTGATACTCAACGGGCAATTAACTCAGAATGAGCAGAAGGAGATGGTGGAAAAAGTTAAGGGGTTAGTAGCTTCGGCAGGCTTCGAGGATGTCAATGTAATTGTCAGCGGCAACCCCGCCGTTTTCGGCAGCGTCCAAGACCTGATGCTTGTAGATATGCGCAATATGCTGATCTTATCGGTAGTAATGATGCTGCTCATACTGGCGCTCATATTTAATGTGCGCGGCTTCTTCGCCTGGCGCTGGCTGCCGCTCGGCGTAGTGGTAATCGCCATTATCTATACCTTCGGTGTCATGGGCATACTCAGCATACCGCTAACCATGGTCACCATGGCGGCATTCCCCATCCTGCTGGGATTGGGGGTGGACTACGCCATACAATTCCACAACCGCTACGATGAGGAATCGAAGGGGAGCGAGTCCGTTGCCGGCGCCATAATAGAATCCGTTACCCACATCGGCCCGGCCATCGGCATCGCAATAGTGACAGGCTGCCTCGGCTTTGCCGCGCTCTTCTTCTCGCCGGTGCCTATGATTCAGAGCTTCGGCTACACATTGATATTAGGCGTAATAATATGCTATATACTGTCGGTCTTTGTCCTGCTCGCCGCCTTGTACCGGCGTGACCGTATATCCGACACCCAGAAGCCGAATGGCCGCTCGTTCAGATGGACCATAAAACCCAAGAATAAATTCACCCTGGGGCCCGAACTTGCTGCTGCCGTCCTCACCCTGAGCCTAATAGGACTCGGCATAGTGTTCATCGCCTGCGAGCCTTCTTTCGGCGATATAGGATTTTCTATAGGTATCGGCATCACGGTCTTCGGCATCATGGCCTCTGCCATAAGCCTGGGAATAGAGCTGCACCGCGAACGACTGGGGATAGCGCTGCCGACCAAAGCGCCCATAAAAAGAAGACATATCGTTGACAGCGCACTCCATCACCTCGCCCCGTGGGTAGTCAAGCATCCTTTGATCATTATCCCCGTCGCACTCGCTTTCACCGTAGCGGGACTGGTCGCCGACCCACATATACAAACCGAGACCGACGAATTAAAAATGATCTCCCAAGATGTGCCTGTCATGCAAGAACTGCGCCAAGTAGAGGATGTGGCCGGCGGACTCGTATCAATGAACATTCTGTTAGAAACAAACGACGTAAGTGACCCTCAGATAGTAAGCTGGGTACTGCAACTGCAAGATCGCATAGCCGCCAATAATAGCGATATGGTATCCGGAACCGAGAGCTACGCCAGCGCCATGGTACAGCTGACCGAAGTAATGAATATATCTATGCCGCAGACAGCCGAAGAAACCAAAGATATACTGCAAGGTCTGCCGGAACAGTTGAAGGCCAACCTCGTCAATGAAGACTATACCGCCGCCAACGTAATAGTTACCATCGGAGAGATTACCGGCGACCAGACTCCGGCACTCGAGGCTATGCTCAAAGAGTATACCGCCGACCATCCGGCAAACGTCGAAGTCACCATCACCGGTTTACCTATAATGATGCGTGAATTGGGCAACGGCTTAAGCGGGGGAAGGGTGGAGATGACGCTCATCGGCATCGCCTTCATCTTCGGCGGACTGCTGTTCCTATTTAAATTCAATATCCTGCGAGTCTGCATGGCTGTCCTGCCTGTTGCCCTTATAATCGGCTGGTCCAGCGGCGTGATGTGGCTCGCCGATATCAAGTACACTCCTGCAACAGCCGCTATGGGAGCGCTGATAATAGGAATCGGGACGGAGTTCACCATCCTGCTCATGATGCGTTACTACGAAGAACGCGAAAAAGGGATAAGTCCCATGGAAGCAATGAAGACCGCCATAACCAGGATCGGCCGCGCCATCATAGCTTCAGGATTGACGGTAATCGGCGGGTTCGGTGCGTTGCTCATAGCGCAGAATTTCCCGGTGCTGAGATCTTTCGGACTCCTTACCATGATAGATGTCTTCTTAGCCCTCATCAGCACCTTGGTAGTGCTGCCGGCACTGATCGTATGGATCGACTCATGGCGGGAGAAACGCCGACTTGCTCGCCAAGGATCGCAATAGTCCATAATATTTAGCTTCAATATTAATATTTCGGGTTGCCAATAAATGGCTGACGGTGTATACTACATATTGATATTAGGATGGGAGGTTCGTGTTGGATAGTAATTCATTCCCCAAGTGCCTCAAGTGCAACGTCGGAGATTTAGTACCACTTTCAGATTTTGGCAGCCAGGGAGCACCGATTCACTATAAAGCATGGGTTTGTACTAACCCAGACTGCGGATTCAACCTTAAGATCAGGAACGGTGATCTGTATATTAACGAGCCCATCGTCAGCGGCGTCGGACATAACGCCAAGATACGTTAACCAGCGGGTTCATCAGTACACTTACTAAATCAAGCAAGAAGGCAGGCTCACAAACGAGGTGAACCTGGATAGTTTGTTTAGTTCCATTAAACAGAAAGTCCTTAATTTTCTGTTCCCGTCTCACTGCGTAAGCTGTGGCAAGGGCGGGAGTTTTCTCTGCCAAAAATGCCGCAACAAGCTGATTTACCTCCAGCAACCGCTTTGTACTAGATGCAGTAAACCGATACACACAGGGACAATCTGCCAGAAATGCCTATCGCAAACCTGGGATATAGATGGCATATATTCTATTTTTAAATACGGCGGAACCATACGACAAGCTATACTACAATTCAAATACCACAATATCAAAGCGCTCGCTGATCCGCTATCCAATTTAATGTCAGCTTATCTGAGAAGACACCTTCTCTCATTTGATATCATTATGCCTGTACCAATCCACAAGAGAAGACTGCGAGAGCGCGGCTATAATCAATCATCACTGCTGGCACAGAGATTAAGCCGCATGACAAACATACCTGTTGTGGAAGACGTTCTTATCCGAACGAAGCACACCCCTTCTCAAGCTAAATCCGATAGCGTGGATCAGCGCAGGAAAAACATAAGAAATGCATTCAGATGTGTCAATCATGACATATCAGGCAAACGAATTCTGCTGATTGACGATGTATGTACGTCGGGGGCCACATTAAACTCATGTGCCGCTTCACTAAAATCAGCCGGCGCCGCATCGGTCTGGGGCTTTACTTTAGCCAAGGAAATATAGGGCTTCGCTCCCTTGTCTCAAAGCCAGAGAACAGCTATCGCCCATTGACAGGAAACAGGCCGTGAAGTACACTACTACCGCCACAGGATTTCGTGGCCTTCTTTTTAATTTGACCCATGAGGACTGTACATGGACATAGCTAAGAAATATCTCAAAGGGACAGCGCTAGAAAAGACCGATCCCGAGGTGTGTTCGGCGATACGTCGCGAGGCGGAACGTCAGGTACACAACCTCGAGTTCATCGCATCCGAGAACCACGCCTCGAAGGCCGTGCTCGAAGCAGCCGGCACCGTGCTCACTGACAAATACGCCGAGGGATATCCCAAGAAACGCTACTACGGCGGATGCGAAGCAGTAGATATGGCAGAGGATATCGCACGGGAGCGTGTGAAGAAGCTGTATAAAGCTGAGTATGCCAATGTCCAGCCACACAGCGGCGCCCAGGCAAACATGGCCTCCTATTTCACCCTGCTCAGTCCCAAAGATACCGTTCTAGCGATGAGCCTGGCTCACGGCGGGCATCTAAGTCACGGCAGCCCGGTAAATTTTTCAGGTAAGCTATACAATTTCGTCAGCTACGGCGTCAGCCAAGAGACGGAGTGCATAGACTACGACGCAGTCGAAAAGCTGGCAAAGGAGCACCGCCCCAAGCTGATCGTTGCCGGGGCCAGCGCTTATCCCCGAACAATCGATTTCAAGCGTTTCCGCCAGATCGCCGACCTTGTTGACGCCAAGTTTATGGTAGATATGGCGCATATAGCAGGATTAGTTGCTGCCGGCGTGCACCCCTCACCGGTTCCGTACTCCACAATAGTCACATCAACCACTCATAAAACCCTCCGGGGACCACGCGGCGGTTTCATATTATGCAAGCAGGAACTTGGGGCTAAGATAGATTCAGCGGTATTCCCCGGCATGCAGGGCGGACCTCTCATGCATATCATTGCTGCCAAAGCGGTGTGCTTCGGTGAGGCATTAAAACCTGAATTCATTGCATATCAAAAGGCCATCGTAGAGAATGCCAAAGCGATGGCGGACGAGTTCAAGAAAGGCGGGCTGAGGCTCGTCTCCGGCGGAACGGACAACCATCTCATGCTTGTAGACCTCACTCCGATCAGCATTACCGGCAAGGAGGCCGAGGAAGCCCTCGATTCCGTCAGGATAACTGTTAACCGCAACGCCATCCCCTTCGACACCAAACCACCCAGGGTTGCAAGCGGTATAAGGATCGGCACACCGGCGGTAACCAGCCGCGGGCTTGATACATCCGAGGTAAGAAAAGTAGCTAAACTTATCATAAGGGTGTTGACCAACATCGGCAACGATAGCATCTACAGGGAAGTGCGTGATACTGTGGATGACATTACGAGCCGGTTCCCTGTGCCTGGGCTGAGTTAGTTGTGGCTATAATATTTTCATGCTATAATCCAATGCGTTAAGGCTAGAAAATCTGGAGGTAATTGTATTGCACGACTACGAACTCGTGGTTATAGTTAATCCGTCAGTTGCTGATGACGATGTTCCTACAACATTAGAAAAGCTGAAGACTTTCGTAACTGATCGCGGCGGCGCTGTTGCCGAGGTGAATCAGTGGGGACGTAAGAAACTGGCATACACCATAAAGAAATGCACCGAAGGGAATTACGCCCTCATTAAATTTAATTTTGATCCTAAACTGGCCACTGAACTTGAGGCAAGCCTGAAATTATCGGATGACATCATCCGTCATATCCTGGTTAGATTAGACGCCTAACGGAAGGAGTAAGAATGGCAAGCCTTAACAAGGTTATGATCATCGGCAATCTCGGCGCTGATCCCGAGATGCGCTTTACCCCCAGTGGAAGTCCAGTAACATCCTTCCGGATAGCGAGCTCGCGAACGTTCACAACCCCTGAGGGAGAGAAAAAGCAGGAGACAGAATGGTTTACTGTTGTAGCCTGGAGCAAGCTCGCTGAGCTATGTAACCAGTTCCTCAGCAAAGGCCGGATGGCATATGTTGAGGGAAGACTTAAGACCCGTTCATGGGACGATAAAGAGGGAGTAAAGCATTATAAAACTGAGGTCATCGCGAGCCAAGTTATCTTCCTTGATCGTTCAGGAGCAGCACCGCTTCCAGAGGAAGCTGCGGAGGGTGGGGAAGAAGTCCCGCCAGAAGAACTTCCATTTTAACTAATTTAGAGAGGAATAAGAGATGCCGGGAAGGAAGCCAACTCGACCAACATCAAAAACTAAAGGGGGAAGGGACGTAAGGGGCAAGTCCCGCAAATTCGTACCCAAGCGTAAGGTATGTACCTTCTGCGCTCAGCATATTGCCGTAATAGATTACAAGGACGTACCAATGCTTCAGCGCTATATTTCAGACCGAGGCAAGATAGAACCCAGACGCCGCACGGGCACATGCGCCAGACATCAGCGTACATTAGCTGAAGCAATAAAACGAGCGCGACACATCGCCCTGCTGCCTTTTACTGAAGACCATATTCGCGAGTCCGGCAGAGGGAACATGCGGGATTAGACAATTCCCCGATAATTATATGCTCCTAACGAGCTCCGTGGTCGCCTTGACCGTTATTAATAAGTCATTGTAGGAATTGTAAGACGATGGCAAAAAAGGGAAAAGAGCAGCAGAAACAGGTTGCCTCCAAGCATGTAACTACGCGCCGTTTGGCGCGCTGGCAGAGGGAGAAACGCCGACAGCGAATCACATTTTTATCCGGGGTCGTTATAATCGTAATAGTGCTTGGAATTATTGCTGGCGGAGTTCTCGCTACCCGCTCCAGCGACTGGCTCAGTAAAGTGCAAACCGATTCGGGCATGATAACCATCAAAAAAGCGGATTACGCGGATGAATTGAAGCTCTTTCAGGTGGGCATGTATAATTCCTCAGCGATGACCAATGAGTCCCCACTGCTTATTATTGAAGATAGATACCTGGTCAAGGACAAAACAGAAGAAGTCGGGGTGACTGTCTCCAAAACCGAGATCGATAACATACTACTGTCTATTTTTGGCATGGAGAACAAATCCATATCAGATCAAGATTTCCAGCAAGCATATCAGAATACACTTGGTAATTGGAGTATCTCCGATGAGGAGTTCCGAGATATAATAGGAACCCAACTGCTAAATACGAAGCTACAAGAATATTTCGTCAACCAAACACCCACATCCGGCGAACAGGCTGCAATAGAAAGTTTTATTGTCTACAACGAAAGCGATGCCAACAACATAATGCTGCTGTGGCGTGGCGGTATGGAATTTACAGCACTCAGTGCGGAATACAGTGATTATAGCCAATCTGGCTGGGTTGCAGTAGATGCCCTCGATGAATCTATAAAAAACGTCGTGTCTACAATTGAGATAGGGAACGTAAGCGACCCTATCATTATTGGTAATGCAAGCGATGAAACATCAATAGTATACTACTATGTCCTTAAAGTCTTGGAACGGAAAGACGATGTAATTTCTGACAGCATGAGACAGCAATGGGGTTATAATGAATTTGATACCTGGTACAACGAAGCGTATGCAACCAGTGTAGAACGCAATCCCAAACTCGATCTAAGTGAAGTATATGCCTGGGCTATCGAACAGCTAAGCTAACGGAGGATACTGAGGTTGGGTAAGAAGAGCGTAATCGGTATCGGTATCCTTGGATACGGGGTTATAGGCAGTGGTGTGACCAAGATACTCCTTGAGAAGGCCAAGGCGCTTTCATCACAGGCTGGGTGCAAGCTAGAGATTATACGTATTCTCGAAAAAGACACCTCTAAGATCAAATCCGCCAAGATCGATAAGTCTCTCTTTACCCAAAATGCCGCCGATATTCTCAATGATACGAACATCGACATCGTCATTGAAGTAATGGGCGGAGAACATCCTGCGGCAGACTTCATTAAGAAAGCCCTCGGCAAGGGAAAACATGTCGTAACATCCAACAAAGAGGTCATGGCAAAACACTTCCCTGAGTTCCTGTCCGCGGCGCAGGAAAAAGGTGTCGATATCATGTACGAAGCCACCGTCGGGGGCGGAATACCATTAATAGCGCCATTCAAACAGGACCTGCTGGCTAACAATATATCTGCGATACACTGCATCATCAATGGCACCACTAACTACATTCTTACACGCATGTCCTCCGAACAGATCGATTTCAAGACAGCTTTAAAGCAGGCGCAGAAGCTGGGCTACGCCGAGCCTAATCCTAAGAACGACATCGAGGGCGTAGATGCCGCCTATAAACTCGCGATACTGGCAACACTGGCATTCCGTGTAAAGATAAAACCGGAAGACATATATCATGAAGGAATCTCCCGCCTCACAGCCAGCGATTTCCGATACGCTAACGAGCTTGGTTACGAAATAAAGCTCCTTGCAATAGCCAAGGCACAGAAGGACTCAATCGAAGTTCGCGTACACCCTGTATTTCTACCACAAGAACTTCTTCTCGCCAAGGTTGACGGGGTTTACAACGCCGTGCAAGTTGAGGGGGATTTAGTAGGACGAGTACTGTTCTACGGACAGGGCGCCGGTGCCACCCCTACCTCAAGCGCCATCCTCGCCGACGTCATTGATGTGGCGCAACGCATTAACAGAGGCATCAGACTGACGCCAACATTACGCCTTGATCCGAAGAAGAAGATCAGGCCCATGTCGGAAATAGAGACCAGGTACTACCTCAGAATGAACGCCGTAGATCGCCCCGGCGTGCTCGCCAAGATCGCCAAAGCGCTTGCCGACAACAATGTCAGCATTTCTTCCGTAATTCAGAAGGAAAGCGACATATCCAAGAAAGCCGCCGAGATCGTTCTCATGACTTATCCGGCGAAGGAGCAAGCCATGCAGGACGCCATGGCCAAGATATCACGCCTCGATGTGATAAAAGAGATCTCCAACTTCGTCAGGGTCGAAGACTAAACGATAGAATATCGGGAGACCCGCGATGAACTATCCGCTCCCGACTCCGGCTGCATACAAATGGAAAAAGTAAAATCAGTCAAACCACACGACACACGTATACTATTCGGCTACCAGGGTCGAGACTACAAATTCATGAGCTTTATAGCCAACAAGACGGATAACGCTTTGTACTTCCGCCTTTACAGAAAACAGATAGCACCCGATATAACGGAGGAATCGGACATCATCCGCATACAGCTTCCCGACTCCGAGCCGGAATCATTTGAAGGCGGCAGGCTATCGGTTATGGATGACAGATTGACCCAATCCAAAATCATTAAACGCATACGGCATTCCGCAAACGGCGATCCGCTGGCCCAAGCCGGTGCAAATATCACAATACTAGCTGTGGCTCCGGAGCATCCATCCAAGATGGTTGATATAAACGGCCGCGATCCACTAGACATCCATTTTGCGCTCGGAGGCGATGTGCAGCCGTTTGTGGTAAACTTTATCGTACATAGAAAGAGCTGTTCGGAGCTGCCGCTAGCGAATGCTAACGATTTAATGGGCGGGCGTTTTATACAATGCAAATTCGAGGATATGGATTTCGACCTTCTTATAACGATGTCAAAGGTTGAAACTGATGCAGACGACGGCAAAGTGAACTGGCCTCCGCATTCAGTAGTACTAAAAAGGTTGGGATAATAGCAATGAAAACGGGCGTTCTAGAGAGATACCGCGAATATCTGCCGATCACTTCAAAAACTCCTATGATAACGCTGGGCGAAGGCGATACGCCCCTGGTACGCTCACGATCGATCGAGAAGAAACTGGGCTGTAAGCTTTACTTCAAGCTTGAGGGGTGCAATCCCACCGGTTCATTCAAGGATCGCGGCATGGTCATGGCCGTGGCCAAGGCCGTCGAAGAGAAGAGCAAAGCCATCATCTGCGCATCGACGGGTAACACCAGCGCCTCAGCAGCAGCCTTCGGGGCCAGATTCGGACTAAAGACTATCGTCATCATCCCGGAAGGCAAAATCGCACTGGGCAAGCTGGCGCAGGCCCTGATACATGGCGCACAGCTTCTCGCTATCGAGGGCAACTTCGATCAGGCGCTCAACATAGTGCGCGACCTGAGCAAAAAGCACCCCATAACGCTGGTGAACTCCGTCAACCCATTCCGCATCGAGGGACAGAAGACCGGATCGTTCGAGATTATCGATGTGCTGGGCGATGCGCCAGACTATCACTTTATACCTGTCGGAAATGCCGGCAACATCACCGCCTATTGGAAGGGATACAAAGAATATTACGACGCCGGTAAATCCACCAGGAAACCAAAGATGATGGGTTTCCAGGCCGCCGGAGCCGCTCCCATCGTGTATAACAAGATCATCGAGAAGCCGGAGACGATAGCGACCGCGATCCGCATCGGCAACCCTGCAAGCTGGAAAAGTGCTACTAACGCCCGGGATGAATCCGGTGGTATAATTGACGCAGTAACCGACGAAGAGATACTCGCTGCCTACCGCCTTCTGGCACAGGAAGAGGGCGTTTTCGGAGAGCCGGCATCCGCCGCATCCGTAGCTGGTCTGATAAAAGCGACCAAAGGCGGCCTGAGTTTAAAAGGAAAAACAGCGGTGGCCATCATCACCGGTAACGGCCTTAAGGATCCGGATACGGCTATAAAGTGCGCCAATCCGCCAAAGCCCGTGCCGGCAAATATGGCTGCGATCGAGCAAGCTCTGGGCCTGGGGGGATAGATGTATTACGCCAAGGTAATCGTAAATCCCATGTCGCGGGGGGGAGCCACGGGCAAAACGTGGCCCATTATTAACAAGCTGCTCGGAACCACAGGACTTCCCTTCGACTACGAGTTTATCTCTGCTCCTGGACAAGGAATTGAGCTTTCCAGACAGGCTGTCGAAAAAGGATATAACCTTGTTATCGCCGTCGGCGGCGACGGGACGGTGAACGAGGTGGCCAACGGACTGATGGATGAACACGGCAAAGGCAGGGCCACCTTGGGTGTCATCGCCGCGGGAACGCAGAACGACATCGCCCGCATGCTAGGCATACCGAGGGATTACCTGAGAGCCTGCCAGCTCTTCAGACAGTTCGAAAAGGTCAGTATCGATATCGGAGCTGTAGAATATACCCTTCGTAATGAGGTAAGAAGCCGCTATTATATCAACACCGCAGGCATCGGGTTTGTATCCGATGTCATTGAAGGTTCCATACCCCACACCAGGCTCAAAGTCATCGGCGGTAGTGTACCTTATGCTATAGGAGTAATTCCAAAGGTATTGGATTACCACAATAAAGACTTATTAATCTGCATCGACGGTGAAAAACGACAGGAACGCGACTTCAGCGTTGTAGTTAATAACGGACGCTACCTTGGCGGAGGAAGGACATTCCCCAATGCAACGCCATATGATGGGCTGCTGGATGTAGCGGTAATTGGAAACCTCAGTAAGTTAGAAGCATTGTTAAACTTCCCCCTGTTCTTTACCGGCACCTATTCCGATCCGCAGAAGATTAAATTCCAGAAAGCGAGGAGTATTATAGTCGATTCCCCGCAGAGGCTCCCGATACAGATCGATGGCGAGATAGTCGGACGAACGCCGGCGGTATTCCGGATAATACCATCCGCTTTGGAGGTCGCAGCCCTAATCCTCCAAACCCAGGTGAAATCCCAAAGAGAAACGACTCACGGGACAGCCTGATGACCGACGTGCAACACCACGCCGGACTTGTTTCTATCCTTCGCACAAAGGTAATAGTAAATCCCGCCGCCAGAGGCGGCAAAACAGCCAGGCAATGGCCGTTCATCAGCGAACTGCTCAAGCAAAATGACATCACTTTCGATCACGCTTTCACCGAAGGGCCGGGACACGGCATCGTCCTGGCGAAAGAGGCGGTGAACGCAGATTATGAAGTGGTTGTAGCAGTCGGGGGCGACGGCACCGTGAACGAAGTTGTTAACGGAATCATCGATAAGGATGGAAAGGGCAGAGCGACTCTGGGAATTATCTGCACCGGCACCGGCAGAGACTGTATTCGAAGCCTGAATATACCGTATGATTTCAGCAAGGCTTGTAAAGTGCTTGCAAATCGCAACTGCGTCGATATCGACCTCGGCCGCGCTGAATATATAAGCGACGGCCGCAAGGATCGGCGCTACTATATAAATACGGCGGGACTCGGATTCCCTGCCGCTGTAGCCGAGCGGACCAGGCGTCTCAAAAAAATGGGCGGAACGATACCGTTCCTGATAGCTTTCGCCACGGTATTTGCCACGTACAAAGCTAAAAATATCGTGATCAATATAGATGGACAGATACGGCAAGAGCGAAACCTGCTCATTGCGGTAAACAACGGGCGTTACTTCGGCGGCGGCATGAAGATCGCCCCCGATGCGGATACTTGCGACGGGCTATTGGACATCGTCACTGTAAGAGACGTGAATAAATTGAAACTGCTGTATAACTTCCCCAGGCTGTATAAGGGAACACATGTTATGCATCCCAGAGTCAGTACATATCAAGCGAAGACCGTCGATGTACAAACGTCCGAGAAGTTGCTCCTGCAGCTGGATGGCGAGGTTGTAGGAGAAGCCCCTGCCGGTTTTAGTATAATACCATCAGCCCTGAGAGTGATATCAGGAGGTTTGCATGGTTAAGTCTAGTATATCTGGATGTGGTAATTTCTATCATCACTACCCGAGCCACGCAGCCGTTATAACGGCGCAATTCGAGGGCAAGAAGGGAATCATGGCCGCCGCATGGCACGCGCCCATTTCTCGTACTCCGCCGCTATTCGGCATCTCGCTGGCGCCAAAACGCTACACATACAAGCTGATCGAAAAAGCGAAGGAGTTCGCCATAAATTTCTTATCTTTCGACAAAGCAGAGTTACTGGTATCGGTGGGAAGTGTATCAGGAGCCGAGGTGGATAAGTACAAGAAGTTCGGAATCAAAACGGAAAAGCCTATTAAAACGACTGCGCCGATCCTCAATGATGCCTATGCCACATACGAATGTCGTTTGATCGACAGCAGGAAGTGCGGCGACCACATCTGGATAATAGGCAAGGTAGTTGCCACACATTTCGATAAGGCGCTCTTCACAAGCGATGAAACAATCGACCTGAACCGCGTATCCCCCATTCTCTATATGGGAGCCGACAGATACACGATTCCATCGGGCGCTGACGTTAAGGTAATCGAGCGCGGCAGATAGAATGAAACAAGGAGCATCGAGTATGATAGACCAAGATAAGATTAAGAGAGCGGTTCATGACATACTAGTAGCCATAGGCGAGGACCCCTCCCGCGAAGGGATCAGGGAAACCCCCCGGCGCATAGCCGAGATGTACACCGAGGTCTTTCGGGGAATGAAAGAGGACCCCAGGGAAGTACTCAGCGTCGGCTTCGAGGAAGGCCACAACGAGATGGTCATACTCAAGGATATACCGTTCTATTCTATCTGCGAGCACCACCTGCTGCCGTTCTACGGCATGGCGCACATAGGATACATCCCCAAGGGGCGCGTCGTGGGCGCATCCAAGCTGGGACGCGTCGTCGAGATACTGGCCAAGCGCCCTCAGCTGCAGGAACGGCTCACCACCCAGATAGCCAATACTATCGTCGAGGCTTTACAGCCGCAGGGAGTAGCAGTGGTCATTGAGGCCGAGCATATGTGCATGACCATGCGCGGGGTTAAGCAGCCCGGATCAAACATCGTAACATCAGCTATGCGAGGCAGCTTCCGAACGAAGGCGGTCACTCGCGCCGAGTTCCTGTCGCTGATAAAGTGACGCTACTTTCTGGAGTCATCTAGATTTTGCGACATCGTAGACAGGGGTGCACCAATCCATGTATTTCTTCTTCTTGCCAAGTATGACATCGAAATACAGGGACTGGAGCTTCTTGGTCGTCTTGCCGATGGAACCGCTGCCAATCTTGTGATGGTCTATCTCTATTATCGGAGTAACATGCGCGGCAGTGCCGGTCATAAAGCACTCATCAGCGATGAAAAGCTCATACGGATCGATAGAACGTTCGACGGTATCGATGCCGAACTCTTTCTTCGCCAGCTTGATTATAGTGTCGCGTGTTATGCCGACCAGAATGTCATCGGAAACCGGCGGTGTCACCAGCTTGCCATCGGTCACAAGGAAGATGTTCTCGCCGCTGCCCTCGCAGACATGCCCTTCCTGCGTGATAAAGATGGCCTCATCAAAACCCTTTTCGTGTGCTTCGGTCTTGGCCAGAGCGCTGTTGATGTATATGCCGTTTATCTTGGCCCTCACCGGTATCATAGTGCTGTGAACCCGCCGCCAAGAAGAGATGCAGCACCGCGCCCCTTTCTCGATATCCAAATAGGACCCGAAAGGTGTGGCGTATATGAGGAATTCCGGCTCCAGATTGTGCAGTCTGACGCCAACAATTTCCTCCTTTTTGTAAGCCATCGGACGTATATAGGTATCTTTACGGAAGCCGCAACGCTGCAGCAGTTCCAGATTTAGAGAGCACATGTCATCAATACTGTACGGCAGCTCTATCTTCAGCACCTCGCAGCTATCGAGCAGCCGCTGGTAGTGCTCCTTCATACGAAAGATGTACATCTGCCCCTGCTCTTTGTTCCAGTTGCCGCGTATTCCTTCGAAACAGGCGGTGCCGTAGTTGAAGGCATGCGTCATGACCCCGACTTTCGCCTTTGAAAGCGGGACAAATTTACCATCAAAAAAAGCATATGCTGGCATCTTGTACTCCTTATAATCGAAGACTGCGCCTAATTATATAACTTAAATAGACGCAGTGACAAGGTTAAAGAGAATGGTTATAGCTGTGGCAAATTCATAAATGTTGATAGGTAACCAAATGTTGGAAGAGACTAGCCTATGTCTCGATAAACTTCAAGGCCACCGAATTGATGCAGTAACGTTTGCTCGTAGGCTGAGGGCCGTCATCGAACACATGTCCCAGGTGCGCACCGCACTTCCTACAGCGTACCTCCTCCCTGGTCATCCCTTCCGATTTGTCAGGACGCGTTTCGATACTGCGATCCGAGACCGACGAGCTGAAACTGGGCCATCCCGTACCAGAATCGAATTTGGTCTGCGAGCTGAACAGGTCGCTGCCACAACATATACACTGATATATACCCTCGTCCTTGAAATCGTGATATTTGCCGGAGAAAGGCCTCTCCGTTTTCCCGCGTCTGGTGACTACGTATTGCTCTGTGGTAAGCACCTGCCGCCACTGATCATCGGGCACCCGGGAATATTGTATATCCTGATATTGAAGCTCGTGTTCCTCACTCATTGCATTTACATCCTCTGCAGCACACACGGGCCGCAATGGTGATCCTCAACCCCCTCGTCCAAAAAGATAACTGAAAACCATAATACCACCCCCTCGCTCCTAAATCTATTACATAAATCAATCTTACCAAGAATCAGCGATTAAGTATGTGACTTTAGTAACATCAGAGGATGATGCACTGAAGGATTTACGTTCAATCTCAATACGATGCTTTTAGAAGATGAAAAGCGTTTCCTAAAATCGGTGTTGAATCTGGACGCAATGCCGGGGGGTTAATATATATTACGCCAAACCCTGAGCAGGTTTCATCTTATTCAAGTGATAGGCAGCTTCTTCAGCCAGCTCGTTGATGAGCTTCTTTACGGGGACTATCTCTTTGCATCTGTAGGCATTCTCGCCGGCAAATGCAAATGCCTCTTCAAGATGACCCTCCGCCGCCCTCAACAACACCTTTGCGATACAATACGGAGCGGTCCTGGGATTGCAACTCTTCAAACATTTGAAGGCACATTTGAAGGGCACCGTTTCCCCCTTCTTGATTCTTTCTACAAACGCGTTATTGATAACCCTTCCCGGCATGCCCACGGGGCTCTTGATAATGGTTATATCCTCCTTCTTGGAATTGATATACGCCATTTTGAAATTCGGGTGGACGTCGCATTCGTCCGTGCAGACAAAACGAGTTGCCATCTGGACGCCGGAAGCCCCCAGATTTAGGACCCGTGCTATGTCCTTACCATCAAAGATGCCGCCTGCAGCAACCACTGGTATATGATTATCAAACGAATTAGCGACTGCGATCACCTCGGTTAGGATTTCATCAAGGTCGCGGGCTTTGCCGTTAACAAGATCATCATAATCGAATCCCAGGTGACCACCGGCTTTGGCTCCCTCCACTACCACAGCATCCGGCTTCTTATTGTATTGTTTCCACTTTCTGCATATGATGCTGAGCGCTCTTGCAGATGATACAATCGGCACCAGTTTACTGGTATGTCCCTCAGTGATCAGGGGAAGATCGAGAGGAAGACCTGCCCCGCATATAATCAGATCCGCGCCTTCTTCAGCCGCGGTTTTGACCAGATTTTCGTAGTTGGAAAGAGCAACCAGCACGTTAACGCCGATAACTCCATCAGTCATTTTTCTGGCTTTCTTTATTTCATCCCTCAGAGCCTGCTCATTTAGCTTCACAAACTCCGAGCCGGGACGATTCTCGAATTCCCCCAGCCCAACCGTGGAAATGACACCGGCACAACCCTCTTTGGCCACAGCGGCAGCAAGGTTGGCTTTGGACACCCTGACCCCCATCCCACCCTGGATAAAAGGAGGGTTGATCTCCAGTCCACCGATTACAAGTGATGGCAATTTATATTTACGCATAGATTTACCAACTACTAGCTAAATTCCCTTGAGGAAGTATAACGCTGCGAATCGGGGATATCAATAGCGGCGATTTTTATCGTTATTAGTCGAAGTCCCGCCGCTCGCTTCAGCCCCATCTCCTTTTTAAACAACTAGAATCCATCTCTCATTTTATACTGTTTTACTAAAATTGAATACTATTTTAGAGCCCAATATCAGATATAGATTTTACATTGTCAAAAGCAAACACAAGATAATAATATTATGTATTACCAAATAGACCCTTTTGTGGCTGACTAATCATCGATGATGGATAAACTATGCTCGATAAATACGCAAAGACTATTGACATTAAGTCGTGTAATAGAGTATAGGTATTAACCACTACCAAAAGGAAACGAATTGCAGGGAGGGCTGAGATGAAGATATCGCTGGTAACAGTGGCACAATCGGTGCCTGGTTTTGAGGACATATGGTTCGGGATGCTGCGCAATAGTTTCAGCAAAGCGTTAAGGACAGATACCGAAGTGATACCAAAAGCGTTAAAGGTAGGATTAGCCGACCCCAAAGACTTCGTCAACCACTACTACTCATTCCTGAACTCCGCGAGCATAGTGGAGGCTGTAATCGAGTCCGAGCGCCAGGGCTGCGACGCCGCAGTGGTGGGCTGCTTCGGCGATACTGGAGTCAGAGAAGCACGGGCTGCCGTTGATATTCCTGTTATCGGCCCGGCCGAGGCCACAATGCTCCTCGCCTGCCAGCTGGGACGCAAGTTCGGCATCATCTGCGCCAACATGCCAGGACTTGTCGCTGACCACGAGGAACAGGTGCGCTACCACGGCCTGTACGACCGCCTTATCCCCAACGGCATCAGACCCGATATACACAAATTTGAGGACACCTGGACTAAAAGCTTCGTCGACCCCAAATTCGCCGCCGACGGCGTAGTCGAGAGGGCTAAGGAGATGGTTGCAGACGGCGCGGATGTAATAGTCATCGGCTGCTGCGGCATCGGTCCATTCTGCAGCCTGGCCGGCCTGCACAGCATCAGAGTCGGCGACCGCAATATCCCGATACTTGATGCACAGCTTATAGCACTCAAGACCGCCGAGATGGCCGCAGACCTCCGCACCAGCATCGGTCTGCCGTACAACAGCCTGCTGCGACCTTCGACGGAAGACTTCGACCGTATAAGGGACAGATTCGGTCTGCCGAGGTATAATAAGGGTTGATTTTACGCGATATTATTGACGAGAGGTATCTGTGGATAATCTGAAAAGGAAGAGGCCGGGTAAAACCGAGCACTATCTGAACAGGGCCAGGGTCGCCGCGGAGAGAAGCACCTGTCTGAGAAGAAAGGTCGGAGCTGTAATAATCAGAAACGACACGGAGGTCAGCTCAGGATATGTGGGCTCGCCGCGCGACACCGAGAACTGCATCGACCTTGGGACTTGCATCAGGATCGAGCTGGGAACCCCTTCCGGCGAACGTTATGAGCTGTGCCGCAGCGTCCACGCAGAGCAGAACGCCATCATCAACGCCGCGCGGACGGGGGCTATAGTCCTCGACGGCGAGATGTACATATCGAGTGAGCTAATCGGCAGCGCCTACGCCGAAAGCCCCAAGAAGATGTCGCAGACCAACCGCCCGTGCGCCCTTTGCATGAAGGAAATACTCAACGCGGGGATAAAGAAAGTTTATATGCGAGACGAGCTTACCGGCGAGGTGAGTTCATACGCTACCGCCGACCTCAAAAAATGGCTTAACGACGAATTGAAGAGGCTGGGTGGAAATCGCGAGAAACCAAAGAAAAAGAGCTGAAGCAAGAATCCATCGAGGTAAATATGGCTTTCGGATTGAAAAAATATAAAGTAATCTTTAATGGAAGAAGCGGACTCCTTTATAAAGAGAGTGAAAAAACACTCACAGTTGATTCCGAGATGCTGTCTGAATCTCTGGGAGTCGCGATATTTGCCGAGAGCATCAAGTCCTGGGATGCTCCTTACAGTGAAGAGCCTCTATCTGATGAAGACCGCAGCCGTATAATTAAAAATATCAAGAAAGACCTTGAAAAACAGAAACACAAAGTAATTTTAGTGGGCAACGGCATTGTTAACAAAGAATCTGCGCCCGCTCCCGCCGAGAATTCGGGAAAACCTGAAAAGCACACAGAGATAGAATCTTATTAGTCTGATACGGCGACGCTCTTCTTGCTACGAGAGCTTATCAGCCACCACACCCCGACGGCTACAAGTCCCACACCCGACGCGATCAACATGTACATGTACGTATCCTGTATATTGCCTATAAAGCTGTCCGCCGCGTCGACAGCAACATCATCGGACTTATCCCACATAGCCGCCTCGACACCTTGATACTGTGCCGAATCTGGCATAGCATTACGCATCTCTGTCTCGCCCCACTGCCCCCAGGTCAGCATCACCCCCAGGAACATGACCAGCGACAAAACAAACAGGATAACCAGAGGCCCCGCCGCGCGGGTCTTCCAGCCGCGGCCGCCGAGAAAGCCGATGCCGATAAGCAGTAGAAACGGCACTAACCAGAATACCCACAGCAAACTTCGGACTACACTTGTCCAGTAACGCACATCATCGAAATCCTGCATCCCTTCAGAATCATCCGACATCGCTTCACGCATATCGTCCTGATCGAACGTATAGCCATTATTTATCCAGCCGCGAACATCCTGCAGGTCCTGCACGCTCTCCGCGCTCAAATCGGCATACAAATCGTTCTGTGTATAGGTCCATCCTCCGTCGAGCCACGCCCACGCCTCGTCCAGGTAAGCCTCGTTACCCGGACCGAGCAATTCCGTCAATGCCCGATCGGTCGCTAGTTCCTGGACCGGGACATTCACTTCAAAATAATTCCTGTCTCCAGCGAGATATGGTATGACCTCATCGACAGCCGCACTTAGCTGAGCCCTGAGCCAGGCAGGCGTTATCATCTCACGAAGCGCCGCCTCGATATCACTCTGAGTAATAACCACACCATACGGCAATGCAGGCAGGTTTTTATAGTAATATTCAGCGATATATGACACTACGTCATCGTATATGCTCAGGAAGGCGCTGCCGTCGAGTATATTGTTCTTTATCGCCTGGCCTACATCATCCATTCTGTCCTTAACTGTAAAGGTATAGGTAAACCCTGGTTCATTATCGACCACGTATGGTATCAAAATATCAGTAATAGATTCAAATTGCTGCTGCAGCCATGAAGCGGAAAATGCCTGCTCGGCGGCGGCAACTATCGCATCGTGGAGGTTATCGATATCGACCGGCGTATCAGCTGTATCCTCGGAGTCAACCTCATCGAGGGCTGCTGGCAGGATACTATCGTATACGTAGTTATACACATCCGCCTGAACCATTCGGTCGTTGTAGAAATCAGAATTGGCAGCAGTATTATTGATAGATGTTACAGTAACCGCTGCAACTATTAACGCAAAAAAGAGAAGAATCAACGGCAGTGTGAACGCTCTTCTTAACCATATCATGGCTATACGCAACCTCCGAAGACACTGATATTATCGAGCCAGATTTGCTTGCAGCCAATTAGAATGACCTCTGACACTTTGGACATACGAAATGAGACAGGAACCAGTGGCTGTCCGTCCTTGTATAGTCTGGAATAAGATTTAATAACAAATCTTCGTTGCACTGCGGGCAGGTAAATAACTTCGTCAATCCCATATACGTCTCCAACTGCGCCGCATCCGCTCTCCCCTCCTTCACCGCCAGCTTATAAGAAGCCACTCCCTTCCTCATATCGGCT
Organism: Dehalococcoidia bacterium; assembly: GCA_041653935.1. GTDB lineage: Bacteria > Chloroflexota > Dehalococcoidia > E44-bin15 > E44-bin15 > JAYEHL01. The sequence goes on from JBAZEO010000002.1 coordinate 131,162, forward strand.
TGAGTGAAAACAGAACGAATCTTCGCCAGTATTTCCCTGGGCGTAAAGAATCCTTTAACCATATAATCGGTAGCGCCTAGTTCAAGGCCTTTCTTGATATCCGCCTGTTCGCCCAACGCCGTCGTTATAAGAACCGGTATATCCATTGTCTCTTTATCACCACGAATATTTTTCAGCACTTCAAATCCGTGAAGACCCGGCAAGACCAGATCCAGAATTATCAGTCTAGGCTTCTCAGATTTTGCTAAATTCCACCCCATCTCGCCATTATCAGCTACCAGCACATGATATCCCGCTGTCTCAAGCATATCGTGATAAACCCGCCGGAATGAGGCATCATCCTCAATGATCAGTATCTTCCCTTTATCAGTAGTAGCCATATCTACCTCCTTAGTATCTGGATGTATCGTATTATTTTTTTGGAACGTTTATGGTAAAAGTACTACCCCTACCTTCAACAGACTCAGCTGTAATATCACCATGCTGCAGATGCATAAAGCCTTTGGCGATATAAAGCCCAAGGCCAGCGCCACCTCCCACAGCCACAGCTCCACCGAACACCCTTTCCTTCTTAAACAAATCCTGCAATGCCTTCTCTGACATCCCCTTACCAGTATCGCTTATCTTCACAATACCGTGTCGCCCTTCCGTAGTCAGTTCAATATCTATCGAACCTTTGCTGGTAAATTTGGAGGCATTATGTATAACGTTCTTCAGCACTTCAACCAGCTTATCAGTGTCAGCAAGGACTATTATATCTCGATCCATACCCCTGATATTCAGGGACAACCCCTTTTCTTTTATATCCTTTCTATACTCCTTAACAGCAATATCAACCGCGCTCCTCAAATCGAGCGGTTGTATATTTACTGCCAGCACCCCCCGCTCGAGTCTTGAAACATTCAGAAGATCTGCAATCAGCCGATTGTTCCTGGCACAAACATCGCGCATTTCATTCAGATATTCGACCTGTCTGTTATTCAGTTTGCCGGTAACCCCATCCAGCATGTTATCGATATACCCCATTAAACCAGCGGTAGGCGTCCTTAACTGATGAGAGATAAACGAAACGAAATCGGTCTTCATCTGTTCGATCTTTTTTCGCTCAGTCACATCTCTAACGATACCCTGATAACCAGCGATATTGCCATCTGCATCCCGACGCGCGGTCAACGTCATCACAACATCTACCTCAGACCCATCCTTCCTAAGCCACTTAACCCCATACTCCTTAACAGCTCCGGTTTTCTGTATCTCCCTGACAAAGTTCTCACGATCCGCCGGATTCACATAAAGCCTTAAAGCATTGAGCCCAAGCAATTCGTCTCTCCTATACAAAGTAAGAGTTGACATGGCATCATTGCAGTCCAGAATCTTCCCGTCAACGGTGCTGATCAACACCGCATCTATAGAATCATCAAACAAAGTTCGATATTTCTTTTCACTTTTCCTCAGTTCCTCCTCCGCCCGCTTGCGCTCGGTAATGTCCCTAACTACAGCTATATATCCTACGGGGTTGCCATTTTCATCACGCAACGTTGAAGCCGTCAATTCCCCTTCAAAAGCCCTGCCATCTTTTGGATAAATCGAATACTCCACCCTTTCCTTGGGACGTCCTTCCTGACGATCTCTGAGATCATCCATGGCCAGTTTGCGGTCTTTAGGCGCAAGCAAATCAAAGGCATCTCTGCCAATGAGCTGGCTCTTATTTTCATAACCTCCTATGCGAACGGTAGACTCATTCACATCCACCACTTTTCCTGCAAGATCAATTACGATTATCCCATCCGCGATGGACTCGAATGTCAGCCTTAACTTTTCTTCCGAGGCACGCAGTACCTCCTCCATAAGCTTGCGCTCGGTAATATCTTGATGTGTGCCCGACATATGAAGAGGCTTGCCATCGTCCGTCCAGGTGTGAACACGTCCCCGGTCCAGTACCCAAATCCACCTCCCATCCTTGTGACGCATGCGCGCTTCACACTCGTAATAGTCCAATTCACCACTAAAATGCTTCTCCAGCAGTTCACCGGATCTCTTTAAATCATCCGGATGGCCAAACTTCGCCCATGTTTCAATATCTACAGGTGAAAGCTCCTCCAGAGTGTAACCGATAATTTCCGCCCAACGTTCATTAAATACAGTCTCCCCGGTTTGGACATTCCATTCCCACGTGCCGACATGTGTACCCCTGAGAATATCAGCAAGACGTCGCCTTTCCGTTACCAGTTCTGCCTCTGCTTTTCTTCGCTCGGTGATATCAACAAATGTAACAACCGCACCATACACCTTATCGCCCACTCTTTGAGGATACGACCAGTATTCTGCAGAGAAGCAGGTGCCGTCTGCCCTCCATAAAACTTCATCGTCAGCGTGTACGCCCTTGCCCTCGCGAAACGCCTGGTATATTCTGCAAACCTCTACTGGCATCGGACGTCCATCATTGTATGAATGATGTATAAGCCGATGCATGTTCTTGCCAAGCAGAGCTTCCTGGTTTGCATATCCAAGCATCTTGGCACAGGATGGATTTGCAAAGGTACAGTTGCCCTGGAGATCTATGCCGTAAATAGCCTCTGCTGTAGAGTTGAGCAGAAGGCGCACCTGACCTTCACTCTTCTTTAATCCATCCTCCGCCCGCTTGCGCTCGGTGATATCACGTGAAACCCCATGCAGGCCTACAGGTTTTCCCTGATCATCCCTGAGAGCACTGACCACATTCTCCATCCATACCGTAGAGCCATCCTTGCGGTAATACTCGAGCTCCAATGCCGCAGTTCTATTGGGATCCAAACCCTTTTTTCCATCTTGCTCCAGTTCGGTAGTCCACGTCTGTATTACTGTCTGTAAAGATTCCGGCGTCAGCTGATCTTGAATCTGTCGTTTCATGTGCTCTTCCGGTGTAAACCCAAGCGCCTTGAATACGGAGGGGCTGACATAAGTGATACGCAAATCCAGACCCATAATCCACACAATATCGTTCATCTTCTCTGTAAGAGAGCGATACTTTCTTTCACTCTCCCGCAGCGCTTCCTCCGCCCACCTGCGAGCAGTGATGTCACGCGCTATAGCGAGTGTTCCGACATTTTTACCCGCAGCATCGTGTACGATGCTGAAATTGGTTTCAACGGGGACAATGCTCCCGTCTTTCCGATACAACTCCAACTCAACCATCCGCGACCGCTTGGGATCAGCCAGACCGGTTTGCTCCAATGCCATCTCTTCTTTGAGAACATCAATTATTGCTGTAACTGAAGCCGGGGTGTACACTTCCGTCATTGGAAGAGCCATCGCCTCCTCAACAGTGTAACCTAGAAGTCTCCTCACGGAAGGGCTGATGTAAGTAAGTTGCATATTTATATTTGTTGTCCAGATTACATCAGTCGCATTTTCAGCGAGCAGGCGATAGCGCTCCTCGCTATGGCGCAGCAGATCCTCAACACTTTTACGATCCGATATATCATGCAGCATTATCAGGTGGCCGGAGAGCTGGTTGCGCCGATCAAATAGCGGCGCAATAACTACATCGAGCCAGAGCGGCTTCTCGCGATCATTCAAGGAGGCTTCCGTCCTCTGATGAACTGAAGGTAGCGGTAATGGTATCTTAAGACGATTCTTCAAAACCTCTTCCAGGTTTTGCCCCACCTCCACATCTGCGCCAAGCATGTTCTTAGCAGCAGGATTGACATCGACAACTATGCCTTGGTAGTTTACAATTAGAACCCCATTTTCTATCTGTTTATATACAACTTCCTTGGCAATCGGCAGAACCTTGAACAATTGAAACTTCATGATACCAAACGCTAGGAGCAACCCCGTTGCTGCACCCGCGATAGGAGCCATATCCATACCGAGCACCGGACTGAAACCAAGAAGAAAAAGTGCGTTTACTATCCAGGGAAGGACTGCTGCCACAAGCACGACCAGAGCCTGTCGCCGATATATCCGGGATAGGCTCGTCGCAGCCCTGAACAGAAACACCACGCCTATCCATAGTGTTAAGTAATAGTAAGTCATGGACACATAGAACCATGGCCCATGCTCGTATACGAGAATATTGGGATCCTCCACACTGGGCGTGATCTCACTCCACAGGAAACCATGCAATCCATTTGTGAGGGCTATGATGATTGTCGCCACAGGTATCAGCCATATCAGGATTTGATACTGCAAACGTATACTTATATCAGGGCGCCAATAGCTCAGCGCAAAAAGCATGAAAAACACGGGCATAGTGCCGTCACCGAGGTTAGACACCTGTACCCAGATAATCTTCTGGGACTGGTCCTTGGTGAGCGCCTCCATAGCATATGCAAACGCCCACCAGGCGCCGGACAGCATCATCAAGGCAAAATAAGTACCGCCGGGAATGGAGCGCCTGCGCCATGCTACTCCCGCTAACGTCAAAGCTACAGCTATAGTTACAACAAGGGCTATAGCATAGTATGTAGTTCCTGCCATTAAGCTGCCTCCAAGGACATATCATCTTCACCTATAGAAAATTGACATGCCCTGACACGGGAAAACCAGATACGAATTAAAAACCCCTCATCGTACCAGCGAATATCTGCCATGCCAGCGCCGATTTGGCCGTCAGGCTCAGTATCATGTAAACGCGCTCGCCGAAGAGATAATTCTTCCATGGGCCGACCTTTTTGTACTGCAGCCACATGTTTAATGCGAAGCTGAAGAAGAAGACGAACAGGATTCCGAGTATGAAATAGACAAATGTCGGCACGGCGTCCGTAGAGTTGGACAGCGCTGCAAAGAAATACCACGCCATCACGATCCAGGGTATGATGCCGACTATGCAGCCTAAAGTGAACGGGGTCCAATCGACTTTCTCCGCTCCCTGGTTGCGCAGTTCCATCTCGAGGCCGAACAGGTTCATCGCGGCGGTGAGTCCGAACAGCAGGATCATCGTAGGCACATCGAAAATGCCGCAAAGCATGCCGATGAGTACCACCATCAACGAAGCGCTGAGAGAATATTCATACCACCTTAGATAGTTGATGCCCTTTTTAAGGTTACGTACGTACCAGGGATAAAAGCGCGGCGAGGCCATTATAAAGTGTGCCAGACATGAAATGAGCAGAAAAGCAGCAACCATCGGCCCTATAGGAAAGTCGACCAGATCACCTGTTGTTGCTACTGGCTTTCCAATCGCCTCGTTCCATTTAAGGAATGATGTCGTACCGGTTACTGAATAGCCCTCGCTCAGGATAAGTATAGCTATCGCCTGAGCCAAATGCAGAAAACCCATGACAAGATTGAATATCCGGAGTCGCTTGAACTTCACTACAGCCGGCATCATGCACCTCCTTGCTACATATAAGAGTTATGGAAGTATGAAATATCGTGTCGTATTTGTCAATATCGGCAAGGCAAACTTGCTGGCTTTCCCCAACAAATGTTATTATCTGTCAGCATAAAGACCACCTGAAGGAGCAGTAATGAAGGCGACGGAAGGCAAGATCGGACGAGTGTTCGTTATACGACTCGAGGATGGTGACATCCTCCCCGAATGTATCGAGAGGTTCGCCAAGAAAAATAAAGTGACTATGGGACATGTAATCCTGGTGGGAGGGATCGGAAGCGGACAGATAGTAGTAGGCCCCCGCCGCTCCGAGCAGATGCCCCCCGAGCCGATGCTGCTCCCCGTGGACGGCGCGCATGAGGTAGCCGGTGTAGGCGTCATCGCACCTGACGAAAAAGGAAACCCTGTGCTGCACATCCACGCTGCGCTGGGCCGCTCCGGACAGACGATAACGGGATGTCTGCGCCCCGGAGTAAAGACATGGCTTGTGGGTGAAGTGATTTTGTATGAGATCGTCGGCGCCAAGGCGAGCCGTGTAAAGGACGTGAAGTCGGGATTCTCGCTGCTGCAGCCACTCTAATAAAATGTGTCACGCAGACGATACCTTCTCATGCTCAATGAGTTCGTCACTACGCTCACCGAACTGAAGGCCATAGCCGCGCCTGCGATTATCGGATTCAGCAGAAATCCTGTGGCAGGATAGAGCGCTCCGGCGGCGACCGGTATGGCAACAGCGTTGTAGAAGAAAGCCCAGAACAGGTTCTGCTTTATCTTGCGCATGGTGTAACAGCTTAATTCCAATGTACGCACGACATCGCGGATGTCATCCTTAACCAATACAATTCCACCTGATTCGATTGCTATGTCGGTACCTGAGCCAATGGCGATGCCGACATCGGCCTGAACGAGCGCCGGCGCATCGTTGACGCCGTCGCCCACCATAGCCACCTTGCCGCCGCCCATCTGAAGCTTCTTTATCTCAGCGGCCTTACCCTCGGGCAAAACCTCGGCCAGCACGCTGTCGATCCCAAGCTGACGCGCGATGCTCTCCGCGCTGCGGCGGTTATCGCCGGATATCATGACAACATTCTTCCCCATTTTCTTAAGCACAGCGACTGTCTCGGCAGCGTGCTCCTTAGCTGTATCCGCAACCGCAATGATGCCGACGACCTTGTTATCGACTCCAACCAGCACCACTGTCTTGCCCTGTCCCTCAAGTTTCGCAACATCAGCCTCCACCATTGACACATCGATGCCCCTCTCAGCGAACAGCTTGCTATTCGCCACAAGGACGGATTTGCCATCGCACTTAGCCTCGACACCCTTGCCTGCTATGGCTGAGAAATCAGTTGCATCTGGAATCGAGACTTTTTTATCAACAGCCTTGGCGACAACAGCGTCGCCGATATGATGCTCGGAACGCTGCTCCACCGCCGCGGCCAGCCCCAGTATCGCATCCTCGGAATACAACTCCGATAGTGTAACGATATCCGTGACCGCAGGTTTGCCCCGCGTCAGCGTGCCCGTCTTGTCGAAGACGACGGTATCAACCTTGCACGCCAGTTCCAGCGTAGCCGCATCCTTTATCAATATCCCGTTCTCCGCCCCCTTACCCGTGCCCACGATCACCGCCGTAGGCGTGGCCAGCCCCAGCGCGCAGGGGCACGCCACGATGACAACCGCGATGAAGGCCGTCAGGGCAAATGACAGCTCGGAACCAGACAGATACCAGACGAGGAAAGTAATCACCCCGATAGCCAGCACGATGGGCACGAAATAGGCGGACACCTTGTCCGCCAGCCGCTGCACAGGGGCCTTGCTGCCCTGTGCCTCCTCGACAAGCCGCACTATTTGAGCAAGCGCTGTGTCAGCTCCGACCTTCGTAGTTTTGAATTTAAGCCAGCCGCTTTTGTTTATAGTCCCGGCGATCACCTCGTCGCCGACAGCTTTGTCAATCGGAATGCTCTCCCCTGTAAGAAGCGACTGGTCGATAGAGGAACCACCCTCTTCGACGATGCCATCCACCGGCACCGCGCTTCCCGGTTTCAGTACAACCTCATCCCCTACCACGACTTCACCAATGGCTAGTTCAATCTCCTTGCCGTCCCGAACCACCAGCGCCGTCTTGGGCTGCAGCTCCAGCAGCTTGCGAATAGATGCCGACGTCCTGCCTTTTGCCACCGCCTCCAGATACCTCCCCAGCAGGATGAACACGATGAGGAGCCCGGCCACCTCGAAATACAGATCGTTCATGTCATAGCCCGCGTTGCTGCTCCAGATCAGAATCGATATCGCCAGACTGTACAGGAAAGCTGTGCCCGTGCCCAGCGCCACCAGCGTATCCATACCGGCGCTGCGGTTCTTCACCACCGCCCCTATACCGACTGTATAAAACTGGTAGCCGGCTGCGACGATAGGAATCGTCAGCAAGAGCTGGATGATAGCCATCGCTGTATCGCTGAGAGACGGCAGCGGCAGACCAACATGATGCCCCATAGCAAAATATAGCAGCGGAATAGCGAAAGCAGCAGACACTGCGAGCTTGATCTTTAATAAATCGATGCCGCGCTTGCGGGCGTCCTTCTCGCGATTCGTGGTTGCTTCCTTGACTCGTTTATCGCCGACGCCCCGCGTCGCTTCTCTGACAACCTTGTAGCCAGCATCGGCCACGACACGTTCTAGGTCGCTCACCGCCGTCTTGGACGAATCGTATTCCACATACGCCTTCTCCGTGGCAAAATTGACCGCTACCTTGGATACTCCATCGACCTTCTTCAGCGAATTCTCTATATTGAGAGCGCAGGAGGCACAGTGCATGCCGGCGATATCGAGCGTCACCTTCTCCTGCGACGCTGCCTCACTCACAATTTCATGTGCGGATGTCGTGGCAGAAGATTTCGGCTCGCCTTTCCTCTTGAGGAACTCTTCGCGGCAATGCGGATGGCAGAAATAATACTTCCGTCCTTCATATTCAATGCTGAGGCCGATCTTCTCATCAACTTCCATGCCGCATATCGGGTCTTTAGCCATACGTCACTCCCCCATCCGATATCTACAAAGCGAGTGTAACACCAATCAATCGACTGTGTAAGCGACTTAAATCGCAAATCAGAACGGATTATCAATTAAAGAAGAAGTGAACACCACTTCTCGGCTGATGAATCGAATCTACTCCCACTTGAAGAAGCGTACCGCAAGAACCAGACAGACAACGAACCAGACGCCGAGCACGGCAAGATTGATGATATGAGAGTGCATAGCAGAGGACTCAACCATGATCTGCCTGACGGAATCGGCAAGGTACGTCAGAGGCATCGCATCCATAATGGGACGCATGAATCCGGGCATCATCTCCAGAGGGAAGAATATCCCTGAGAGGAACATCATGGGAAATTGTACGGCCATTATGAGGGGCATCAGTGTCTGCTGGTTCTTAGCAAAGGCCGAAAGCATATATCCCATAGCAAGGAATGTAAGCGTTCCGAGAATGATGAAACCTATCAGGTAAAACCAGTTCCCCATGATCGGTACGCCAAAAACCAGCCTGGCGATAATGATTATAAGCGCCGCCTGCAACATAGCAACGATTAAATTGAAGACGACTGTGCTCATAATCATCGTCGAGCGCCTCAGCGGCGTGGCGCCAAGCCTCTTAAGCACCTTATTCTCCCGGTCGACTACTAGTTGCGCCACGCCAAAGAGACCCAGCTGCATCAATGACATAGCTAAAATACCCGGAACCAAGTAATCTATTGAACGTAAGCTATATGATTGGAGCGTCTCCTCATTGATATGAATACGCGGTATGGAACCAGACAGGGCGCGGTCAAAGTTATCTACAACTTTCTGGACGATAGGCAATAATATCTGGACAGAGCTGGTCTGTGTCGGATCGTAATAGACACTGACATTAGCCGTCCCCCCCTGAGCTATCGTTGCGCCGAAACCCTGCTCTATAACCAGAACCGCTCTGCGGTCACCATCCTGTAAAGCTTGTATCTCATCATCACGCTGGCCTTCAGTAACCTTAAACGCGTTTACCTGGCCCAAGGCCGCAGACATATTCTGCGCCATAGCTGAATCGTCCTCCACCACCAGGCCAACGTTGAAATTTACATCTTCCATATTGCCGCTGAACACAGCACCGAAGATGAGGATAAAGAAGATCGGGAAAAGGAAAGTCCAGAATAGGGCCGCCTTCTCCCTTACGAACTGCTTGGCGTTTGCCATCAGGAGCATATTGAATGTTTTCATTCCCGGATTCTCCTGCCGGTAAGTTTAAGGAAAACATCCTCAAGTGTAGCCCGACGCACGTAAAGGTTGGTCAACTCAAAGCCTCTCTGCTTAGCTAAATCCAATAACGCCGAAACGGTAATAGGAACCGAATTTGAGTACACGATAACCTTGCCGTCTTCCTGCACCACGTTGGTGACCCCGGCGACGGCGCTCAAAACATCGTTTTCCAGTTTCTGACTCAGTTCGAACTCTATGGCTTCCTCTTGAAAGTGCTGCGATATCAGCTTGTCAGGCTTGTCGGTGGCTATTATCTTGCCGTAGTCGATGATCGCCACGCGGTCACATAAACGCTGCGCCTCCTCCATATAGTGCGTGGTGATGAACACGGATTTCCCTTTACTGCGAACATATTCGATCATGTTCCAGATGTTATGCCGCGACTGAGGATCAAGGCCCGATGTCGGCTCGTCAAGGAACAAAACCTTTGGATTATTTACCAGCGCCAGCGCTATCGATAGCCGCTGCTGCTGCCCGCCGGAAAGATTCTTGCATCGCTTCTTCTTACTGTCATCCAGATCAACCAGCTTGATAAGTTTATCTATCGATGCTGACTTTGGATAGAAACTGCCGAAGAGAGCCATTACCTCACGAACAGTAAGCCTGGGGTACAAAGAAGTAGTCTGAAGTTGAACACCTATATTGGTTTTTACCTTCCGAGGGTCTTTTTTTACATCGATACCAAGTACCGTTACCCGGCCGGAATCGGACTTTCGAATGCCCTCCACTATCTCCATAGTGGTGGTCTTGCCGGCGCCGTTGGGGCCCAGCATGCCGAATATCTCGCCTTCATAAACCCTGAAGCTGATATCGCTGACGGCTTTTATATCTTTGTACGACTTACGGAGATGGTCTACCTTTATTACAGCTTTCATATAAACAAGACCCTAAACACAACCTGCTGGCTCTACTCTTCCGGTGTATTCCTTATCTTGCGCCACTGAATATAGAATCCCGCCGCGGTGAAGGTAAAGATGAGAGCAATAACCGCATTCAATGCAATGCCTGCGCCATCGCTCGATAACCGCGAAACGTACAGACCGAAATCCACCCAGGCAATAACCGAGGCTACACACATACAGACCGCAGCGAGTAACCAACTGGATTTATTCGATTTCAATGTATTCTCCCACATGATTGGTGAACTAAACTCAATAATATCACAAACGTGATACTCATGGAAAAACAATTATAAAAGAGTTGACACGATATAAATAATACCCTATTATTTAATAATAATACACATTAGTGTTAATTTATCTAATGCTATTATGTATTAAAATTTGTACTTTATAGGGAGTGCTTTGGAACAACCCCATACCGATAAAACCATCATAATTGTCGTCCTGATAATCATGATCGCAGGCGGAGTTGCGACGCTCTTTCAACTCCATCCCTGGGCGAAAGGGCCGATAGAGATCATCCTGTCCGAAGAAATCTCCCCAATATCGGATACGATAGAAATATATATCGATGGCGCTGTCGTAAGACCGAGATGGTATCCTGTCCATGAATATTCTACTATCAACGACATCATACTTGCCGCTGGCGGCCTAACTGATGGAGCCGATACTTCAGAAATTAAGCTCTATATACCAACACAAGGCGAGGCCAACGAATCGCAGAAAATCAGCATCAATCGAGCCGACACCTGGCTGCTTGATGCGCTGCCCGGCATCGGCCCGACATCAGCACAGAAGATCGCCGACTACCGCGAGGCTAACGGACCGTTCGTCACCATCTACGAGTTACTCCTAGTACCCGGTATCGGGGAATCAACTTTTGACAACATACAATATATGATCACAGTGGAATAACAGAACGAAACGATTATGACTCTTGTATATCTAAGTCTCGTATTCGTACTCGGCATATATTGTGGTTCTCACTTACCAATCCCGCTTGGTCCTGCTTTGCTTACTATCGCAGCGATTCTTCTTATCGCAATCCTGTTGCAAACCATGAGAACAAAACGTCACACGCACAAGCTCAGCGCCATTATTTTTGGAATAGCCTGCGCCGTAACGTTTATATGCGGCACGCTGCGATTTTCAGCAACACCAACCGGAGACGATCTCCAGCGATACATCGGAATGGAGAATATATCCGTCACCGGAGTAATTATGGAGGAGCCTGAGGCTACGAACTCATCGGTAAAACTTATCCTATCTGTGAAAGAAGCCGAAGGATATGCAGCATCGGGCAATCTACTAGTTCGCACTTCAAGGTATCCCTCACTAGCATACGGTGATCTACTGGAAGTAACCGGCACACTGGAGCTTCCACCCGACGATCTGAACGGATTCAACTATCGTTCATATCTGGAAAGCCAAGGCATATATACCTCAATGTACTACCCCGATGTCGAGCTGATATCGGAGGGACAGGGACAACAACCGCTACAGGCAATATATTCCCTGAGGCACCGACTGGGGGAGGCTCTGCGTCAATCACTACCTGAACCTGAATCCTCGTTGGCGCGCGGCATCCTGCTTGGACTGCGCGGCGATATCCCGGATTCGATGAACGAAGCCTTCCAGCGCTCGGGAACAACCCACATACTGGCTATATCAGGCCAGAACATGGCCATCATCGCTGGCATCGTGCTCAGCGTTGCGACACGGCTCTTCGGCAAGCACAGGCCTACCTACTTTATCATCACGCTGGCAATACTATGGCTTTACGCCCTGCTGGCAGGAATGTCGGCGCCAGTGCTGAGAGCCGTCATCATGGTCAGCGTCTACCTCTTGGGCATATACCTTGGTCGGCAGCGCAGCGGCATCACCGCAGTCGCTTTCTCCGCTGCAGTAATGATAGGTGTCAACCCCAAGATACTGTGGCAGATCAGCTTCCAGCTCAGCTTCGCCGCCGTGCTGGGCCTCATCCTCCTCACCCCGGTATTTCAAGACTGGCTGTCGAGGCTCAGAATGCCGAAAATTGTATCAGAGAGCCTGGCTGTCGGGCTGGGTGCTATACTGGCCACGCTTCCGCTCACAGCCTACTACTTCGGCTACACATCGCTTGTTACCCTGCCCGCTACCTTCTTCGCATCACTTGTGCTACCCGCCATCATTATGATAACGGCAGCCGTCGCAATAATCGGACTGGTCTGGGTTCCGGCTGCTCAAGTTGTAGGATGGGTTGATTGGCTTCTGCTCAAATACTTCGTCCTCGTGGTTCAGGGATTTGCCGCAATCCCGCATGCCTCCATCGAAATAGCCCATGTAAAAGTGTGGCTGGTTTTGACTTATTATGGATTTCTCACAACCATAATGTGGCTCAGTTCCAAGATAAAGCGCTTATTCCCCAAGAAAGATGACTCTCTAATAGTATTTGAGTCTTTGTCTATCTCGACGCCGGTAAAGTGGGTAAGTTCTACTCTATTGGTAATCGGCATATTAATATGGGCTGCAGTCTTCACCGTGCCTGAAACAGGCAAGCTGCAGGTCAGCTTCATAGATGTAGGTCAAGGAGATGCTATCCTGATAAAAAGCCCATCCAACCATTACGTTCTGATCGACGGCGGACCGAACCCAGAGACTACATGTCTGGCGCTGGGCGAGGCATTACCTTTCTGGAACCGGAATGTTGACATAGTCGTGCTTACGCATCAGCATGACGACCATGCAAACGGGCTCATCGAAGTGGTACAACGCTATAACATTAAGCAAGTATTATCTCCTCCCGACCAACTCTATAAATCTGAAGACAGCAATTACTTGCCGGGTTCTCTGGAATTACGCAACACGATCTCAAGCAATGACATTCAATGCGTTACAGCCCAAGCAGGGCAGATAATCGACATCGGGGGTGCGCAGATCGAAGTGTTAAACCCGCCCGAGCAGACTTATGAAGATACCGATTCCGATATTGACAACAACGGAGTAGTGTTGCGAGTTTCTATGGGTAAGATAAGTTTCCTTCTTCCCGCCGACCTGTACTGGGATGGAGAATTATTTTTGGTTTGCGAACAACCTATGTTACAAAGCACGGTGCTTAAGGTCGGACACCACGGCTCAAAATCGTCGACTCGACCTTACTACCTCAGTACCGTAAATCCACAGGTAGCCGTAATATCAGTCGGCGCGGAAAACCGCTTTGATCACCCTTCAGAAGAAACTGTAGAAAGCCTAAATACATATATTGGCGAGGACATGGTGTTCACAACAATGAATCAAGGTACCATCACCTTCACCACAGATGGCAAGCGATTGTGGGTGGAGACCGCACAATAAAAAAGCCTCACATAAATTACGTGAGGCTTTTACAACTAGATTTAAATTTATATTTTAATATTCAGAAATTGAGTATGGCTCCCATTGCCGTTTCCAATCTGCCACATCACTGGCTCTCCCCGGCACTACAATGACGGACTGCAGATTCTTCGCTTCATCTATCTTGGTTAACATGCCAGCCGACGTATTAACAGCCAGAACAATGAGAGGCTCACCGGAATCGTTGAAACTCTGAGTCGTCTCCAGTGAAAACGGAGTGCCACAGGGCAATATCACGTCCCTGCCAACCCTGAGGTCTTCAACAATTTCCCGGGTGTTATTTCTGCGTAGAAAAGATGCCAGAGTTGTATCATCATCAATGTTATGTTTGGTTGGAAGCAGTAATACGGCTTTCACAGGATTCTCCGCATTTCTGCATAGCTTGTCAAACTGTGAAAACCCTACCCGGAACTTCTGATAATCATCCGATATTCTATCGGCGACAACATACCTTTCTGTTTTCTTGCTCATAAGTAATCCTCCTATCTGCTTTTCAACCATACTTCAATTTCATCGCCACCGAACAAAACACTCTCAGTCAACGAAGCCACAGAAATAAGTGTGATAGTCCTACCTTGATATAACTAGCCAGTATCGATTACTTAATAATCAACCAGACCAGCGATCTTGGCGCTTACAAGCATAGTATTGCCGCATTGCGCGCAGATGACCGGGACGACAGGAACGTTCGGGCTTCCAACAACCAGATGGTCCTCGCCATACGGTATAAGCTGAAACACTGCAGCCTGTACGCGCCAATCAACGCCACCGCACATTAGGCAGGGCTTACCCTTCCAGTTTTCCTTTAGATATTTAATAAAATCCGCTGAATTTATCTTCTGCATTTATCCCTCCTACCTTTGAATCACGTGATATAATTCACACGTGCAATAGTGTCATATACTATACCACAAGACTTCTTTATTTCCAATTAGAGCTACAGCGTCTGCATCCGCTCCTTGAACTCTTTTGCCGTGAAACTGTAGCACTGCGTGCCGTAACACTCGACCGCGAAGGAAGCGCACGCACTACCCCTCCTGGCGCACTCCTCGATATCCTTTCCCTGAACTAGGCCACTGATAAGCCCGCCGCGGTAGGCATCGCCGGCGCCAGTCGGGTCAACCACCTGCTTCGGTTTGGCGATAGGAATCTTTATCTCACCGTCCGAAGTGTAAACCCGCGATCCCAGTTCTCCCATGGTGACAATGACAGCCCCTGCCCGCTCCAGCAAGTCTCCTTCGTCTAAGTCAGTCTTGCTCATGAACAACTCCATCTCGTAATCGTTGCAGATCAGTATTCGGCAACCATCTATGGCCGCAATCAAGTCTTTTGCATCCAAGACTGGCAGTGATTGTCCCGGATCGAAGACGTAATCGATATCCTTTTCCTTGCAGACGCGCGAGTAGTTTACCATATCATCTAGATTGCCGGGTGAGATGATAAGCATAGTCTTGTTAGTTTCAAGTTGATCAAAGTCCAGGGCCGATGAGTATTTCATGGCGCCCGGGTTGAAGCCGGTGATCTGATTGTCAGCCTTGTCGGTGGTGATGTAAGCGCCGGCGGTGAATTCATTCTCTATGATATTGATATTTTCTATCGAGAGGCCGTTCTTCGCCAGCCAGTCGAAGTAGCGCTGGTAATCGTGGCCTATTGCGGCAGAGATTACAGGTTTTTCACCCATCAGATTGAGCGCGTAAGCGATATTGCCCGCCGTGCCGCCGAACTTCTCCTGCATGCCATTCACCTGAAAACAGACGTTTATCGAGTGTATCTTGTCGGGCAGGATGTGATCCGCGAAATGCCCGGGAAAGTCCATAATCCGGTCGTAAGCCAGCGAACCTGAGATAACCACATTCTTCTTCATAAGCCTCCTAAACTACCCACAATCGATAAGCCTGGCTACTTGAGCAATCCCTTTTTGCTCACCAGTTTGTCGATAGCGTCATGCAAATCTTCAAGTATTCCATCATTACTGAGTGAGTAATCCGCATTAGCCGCTGCCTTCTCAACGCCGAATAGCTTCTCCTCAGCTTTGTCCTGCTTCACAAAATCCTCATATGCCTTCGCATCCCGGCCCTCGCCGCGCTTGACCATGCGCTCGAAGCGGATATGCGGATCGGTCACGTACACATCGATAAGCACAAAATCCCGACCCAGTTCGTCGCGCAAAATGTCGACGTCTTTCGGAGAGCGCACGCCGCTGATGCCGGCGGCTTTCCAGCCATTCTCGCGTATCTTTTCGACGGCCATCCTCACGAAACATCCCTCGCCGCGCTCCTTGAAATACCTGTCCGATATCGCCTGCAGGTTCGGGCGCGTCGGTTCCTTGCCCTCTTTGGCAGCGATTCCTCTAACGATATCACCGGTCGACAGGAAAGGCACATCGTATCTATCACGCAAATATTTGAGCACCTCATCCTTACCCGACCCGTTCTTCCCGATAACGCCGATAATTTTCATAAACGTATGCACCCATCTTGTAATATATGGAACAGTTTATCAGGAATCGCTTAAATTGCCAAAGGGCTTAGGCGACGCTGTCCCAGCGTTGACAATATCAGCCTGCGGGCTCTAACATAATTGCAGAATCACCGGTATGAATTCTCACGGGTTTTCAAATCGAAACTGACAAGGAGTTGCATCCCATGCTTAACATCGACAAAACCACACTGGTTATCATCGACGTACAGGAAAAACTCTCCCGCGTGATGCACGAAAAAGAGAAGCTGTTCGAAAACCTGCAAAAGCTTATAAAGGGAGCAAAGCTCTTGAATATACCGATCATCGTAACCGAGCAGAACCCGAGTGGCCTTGGACCCACAGTGCCTGATATTGCAGCTCTTCTGACCGATATTAAACCTATCACTAAATTCAGTTTCAGCTGCGGCGGCGAGGAGCCTTTCATGCGCGTAATCGAGAATCTGAACCGGAAGCAGATACTGCTCACCGGAATCGAAACACACGTATGCGTCTACCAGACGGCCGTCGACCTGATCGAAGCCGGATATGAAGTGCATACAGTAGTCGACTGCGTATCGTCAAGGACGATAGAGAACAAGAATCTAGCGCTCGACAAGATGAAAAGCGAAGGCGCCATGCTCACCAGCGTTGAAATCACGTTGTTCGAGTTGCTTCGAACGGCTAAGAACCCCAAGTTCAAAGAGATGTCGCAGATAGTGAAATAGCGATGAAAGGCAATTTTCAGCGTCCAGATATATTCCGCCCGCCCAGCGAGCGCAACGATTATTTCCTGCCCCTGACAAAGGGCTGCTCCAACAACACCTGCGGCTTCTGCGGATACTACGGAAACAAGCTGCAGATGAGAGACCTCGATGACGTTAAAAAGGAGATCGACGCGCTCGCTTTGTACCTAAAGACCGGCACCATACTTCCAGGAATGCCCGAAATAATTTACGCTATAGCCCGGCAGTGGGACGGACAGCGGGTGTTCCTGCAGGACGCGGACGCTCTTATATACCCGTTCGATAAGTTAAAAGAAGTGCTGCAGCACCTGCACGAAAAGCTGCCTTTCGTGCAAAGGGTTGCCTCGTACGCCACGCCTAAGGACATCCTGATAAAAGGCGTTGACCAGTTAAAAGAACTAAAAGAGTTGAAGCTGGGGATATTATATGTCGGCATCGAGAGCGGAGATGACGACATCCTGCGCCACATCGTCAAAGGCGTCAATCATAAGCAGATGGTCGAGGCTGGACGCATCGCCAAGGAGGCCGGCATCACATTATCGCTCACCGTAATACTCGGACTCGGCGGAATCGAGGGCAGCGAAAAGCACACTCTCGAGACGGCGAGAATTTTGAATGAGATCGATCCTGAATATGCCGGAGCGCTGACGCTGACGCTGGTCCCCGGCACGCCACTGCATAACGAATATCAACGCGGCGAATTTCACCCCATCGATCCCTTCCAGTCCCTTGAAGAGCTCAAGGTGCTCGTCGAGCATTCCAAATTCACCGACTGCTTCTTCAGTTCCATGCACGCGTCCAATTACTTACCGATCAGAGGGCAACTGCCTCGAGATAAGAGCAAACTAATAAAAGAACTGGAATCAGCACTGGCGACGCGCGACCCTTCAGCGCTTCGTCCTGAATATTTGAGAGGTCTATAGCTTTACTGCCACGGCATATCGACGCATTTTCATATGGAATCCTCAATGTCCCAGAGAAACGTCACAATATCTTGACACCTGCTGTGCATAAATGTAAGAATAGCTCATTCACATCAAATTTTACGCTTTTTTAAGGAGGAGACCTTGACGAAACAGCGGGTACTTCTGACCGGCGCATCGGGCTCCATGGGTGGTGAGGCCTTCAAAGAGTTGCAAAAGCGAAAAGACAAATATGACATCGTCCTTTTGCTCAGACCTTCCAAAGTGAATAAGAAGAATTTTGCTCAATACGAGGGCCAGGAAGGTATCACTATTGTATGGGGTGATCTGAGTAAGCCGGAAGACGCCCTCAAAGCCGTCACCGGTGTTGACAACGTTCTGCATCCCGCCGCATTCATCTCGCCAGCTGCGGACCACAACCCTAAGCAGGCAAAGAAGTCAAATTACGAAGGGATGCTCAACATGATCGCCGCAATAAAGCAGCAGCCCAATAACGGCGATAATATTCGATTCGTAACCATCGGCACCGTTGCTGAATACGGTGACAGACTGCCGCCGCATCACTGGGTCAAGGTAGGAGACCCCCTAAAACCAAGCGTAGGCGATTACTACGCTATCACCAAGATGGCAGGGGAACGAGCTGTTATTGAGTCGGGGTTGAAATACTGGGTCTCGATGCGCCAGACCTTCATCGCCATACCGAATATATTCTCATTGATGGACCCTATCATGTTCCACCAGCCGCCTCAGACTCACATCGAGTTTATAACCGGTCATGATGCAGGATACGGACTGGTACAAACATTGGAATGCCCAGATGATTTTTATGGCAGAGTCTACAATATGGGCGGTGGTCCTTCATGCAGATTTCTTTATAGCGATTACCTGGAACGATTCTTCAAGCTGTTCAACCTCAAAAATTACCAGAAATTCATGGACCTCAACTGGTTCGGAGCCAGAAACTTCCACTGCTGCTGGTACATGGACAGCTACATCCTCAACAGCTATCTGGGACACTGGCAGCAGACCTATGAAGACCAGGTCAAACAGGTTGAGAAAACGATCCCGTCAGCCCTGAAAGCGGCGGCCAAGCTTTCTCCTCTGGCCCCTCCCTTCATCGTCAAAGCCTTCATGAAGAAGTACGCCGACCCGCTGCACTGGGTGCAGAAAAACGAGGAGGAAAAGATCAAAGCCTTCTTCGGCAGCCGCGAGGCATGGGAGAAGATCGGCGGGTGGGACACCTACAAACCGGAACGTGATACCCGGGACCTGCGTGTGGAAAAGGACCCGCTTACCAGAGAATACACACTGCAGGATATGCAGACATTAGCGAAATCCAGAGGCGGCGAATGCCTCTCTAAAGAATATTCCAACATCAAAACGATGCTCAAATGGAAGTGCGCCTTCGGCCACACATGGGAAGCGACGCCGCGGCTTCATCTTACCGGGCACTGGTGCCCTAAATGTGTGCCGCCGCCGTGGAACTACGATGCCTTAGCTAAGGCAGACACTGCATTAGCCGATCTCTACTATTTCGACCATGATAAAAACGAATCTCAGCGCGTCGATTATCTGTATTGTCCCAACGAGTAGTATAGAAACCTTTTAACCGTGGTTTACACAGTTGACAATACACCAGAGTTGGTGTATAAGTTTTATCCTATATTACTGAAGGAGGGGATCATGGTAGACAGCGTCTATAAAGTCATCACGTTAGTAGGCACCAGCAGTGTGTCATGGGAGAAGGCCGCTGCAAACGCAGTTGAAAAAGCAGCGAAAACCCTGCGCGATCTGCGAATAGCTGAAGTCAAGGAGCTTGATATGCAGATCGAAGGCGGCAAGGTCCGTGCATATCGTGCCAAGGTACTGGTTTCCTTCAAGTACGAAGGCAAATAGTAGACAACTACTGTTGAAATCCGTAACTTTGAAGCCAAGCGGCTACATTTCACTCCCGGTCTGCTCAGCAAAGCAGTGAGTAAGACTTAGTTAATTTTGTGCCAATTATCCTGCTTTATCCTGCGACAAGTCAGCAAGAAGGGGTAGCATAAAATGTTACCCCTTCTTTGTTACCGTTTGATAAACATCGCTGTTCACTACAGTCAAAACGATACAATCTCTATCTCAAATCCTTTTGCCCCGATTGTAATGATGCCCGCCGTCGACTTCTCCATAAATGCCGAATACGCCTGCCCAGGATTTAAGAAGGTTACTCCATCGATCGTATCCGTCCGTGCGTCATGCGTATGCCCGAATAATATGATATCAACGTTATGGAATTCCTTAGCAATAGCTTCCTCTATGCCGAAAGGCGCTCCGCCCCAGTACGGATGTATCACGCCGATCCTCCTGCCGCCGACCTCGAACGTTGTCTTCTCCGGCACTGCCCGCCTGATCTCTGTATCGTCGACATTGCCGTAAACACCGACAAATCTTTTAGCCAAATCTCTCAGTTCATGTAACAGCGATATATCGGTATAGTCACCGCAGTGCACCACGATGTCGGCATCTGATATTTCCGTCAGCAGAGCCTTGGGCAATGCGCTGAGACTCTTCGCATGCGTGTCGGATATAGCTAAAATTCGAGTCATTTGAAGAAGCCTCGCGATGATCCTAAATTATAAGCTCGATTGCACGTTGAGTTTAATATTTCACCAGTTCCACCATCGTCGCACCCCACCCACCCTCATAAACGCCGGCCGGACGATACGACTCAACTAAGGGATGATTCTTAAGCATCTCATGAACCACCTGTCGCAGCGTCCCGGTCCCTTTGCCGTGTATCACCCTCACCTGTAACAAGCCCATGGTAAACGCATCGTTAAGATATCGATCAAGTTTAAACAGCGCTTCATCAGCTATAAGGCCATGAAGGTCCAGCTCGTCGCTTAAAGGCTCGTATGATATTCGATCAGTCTTTTTCAATGCGTGTCCATTATATTCCTATAGAGGCTTCGTTACCAGCAATATCTTATTTTTTCACTTCACTATAAGTTTGACTTACACTACCGGTGAATGTAAAATGGCGACATTCATGGAATCAATGTAGAAACTAGGTTCAGTGACCATCAATGATATGCAAACATCTAAAGGCACTTGAGGCGGAGATGATAGCCGCCGGAGTGAAAGAGACCTATCGTGGCGCAACATGGACGACGAATTGCCGCGAGTGGGTCTATTTTGATGTTGTCCTGGAAACATCCGCCCTGGCAGCAAGATTCAAGTTCCCTCCCTGCGTGAAGGTCCATGAGAACCTTGATGAGAAATCCGGCACCGAGCGCGGATTTGAATGCACTGAATGCAAGGACGCCATCATGGGACTTATTTCGGGCGCCAGGGTCTATCGATGAGAACCCACCCGGCTCCAACAAAATATTAGGCTAGATATCATGAGTGCGAAAAAAATACGCATTATAGCTGTTCCTCCGGGCGAGGCACCCGAACACATCCGCCAGTCGTGGATCGGAGTTGTGATTCCGCTTCCGCCGCCACCGTTCGATGAAAAGCGAAGTATCCCCAGCGCCGGAGTCCTTTCGGGACCAAAGACACCGCTCGGCCAGATTTCCGCGCTCCTGCGCGGCAAGGGTACCAAACGGTACGGATACGCAGTGGAGACCCTCGATGCAGTCGGCGCCCTGGCTGAAAAGAACCCAGAGGCAGCCCAGTGGTGGTATAAGAACACTTCTTTTCTTATGAAAAAGGGGCAAATGCTCGTTTTCCCTGCGGAGGTTTGTGAAGAGGTGGTTGAGACATAGAGATTCCAACGAAAGTGTCTCACGCGACACCCATCCCCCGCTATTTGCTCCCCACGCAGCACGATGTTATACTCTATGTTACTCAATTAAAATCCGAGACAAAATCGAGGAGAATCCATGATCAGGAAAGACGGCCGGGCTAACAACGAACTTCGTCCGGTCACAATAACCACCGGCTTCCAGCCTTATGCCGAAGGATCGGCGCTTATCACTCTGGGCAACACAAAGGTCATTTGCGCAGTTGGTCTTGAAGATCGCGTGCCCGCCTTCCTCAAAGGACAGGGAAGAGGCTGGATCACCGCCGAGTACGGCATGCTGCCGCGCTCGACCACGACGAGGATATCACGCGAGGACAGCCGCACCGGCGGCAGAACAAAAGAGATACAGCGCCTCATCGGCCGCTCTTTACGCGCGGTCGTCGACCTCGATGCGCTCGGCGAACGGATGCTCATGGTCGATTGCGACGTGCTCCAGGCCGACGGCGGCACCAGAACTGCATCCATCACCGGAGCGTACGTCGCACTGGTACAGGCGTTCAACACCATGATATCGAAGGAGCTCATAAAATCGAGCCCCATCAAGTGCGCCGTAGCGGCGACGAGCGTAGGCGTGGTCGCCGGAGAAGAACTGCTCGACCTGTGCTACGACGAGGACTCTTGGGCAGAGGTAGACTGCAACGTGGTGATGACAAGCGAGGGCAAGTTCGTGGAAGTCCAGGGCACAGCCGAAGAAAACCCATTCAGCAAACAGACCATGGATACACTTCTGGCGATGGCGGAGAAAGGCATCAAGCAACTGTTCACAGTGCAGCAAGCGGCTGTGGACAGCCTCAAGAGGTGAACTGTGGCTGATCGCGCGCTCACCGGCTTAGTAGTGCTGGACCTCTCCGAAAATATCTCAGGCCCCTACTGCACAAAACTTCTCGCCGATTATGGCGCAGATGTTCTCAAGATCGAAAAACCACAAACCGGAGATGTCAGCCGTCGCGCAGGCCCATTCCCCGATAATAGCCCCGACATAGAGCAAAGCGGCCTCTTTTTATTTCTAAACACAAGCAAGAAGAGCATAACGTTAGACATCGAAGACAAATCCGGCCGCGACATCTTCCTTAAATTAGTAAAACAAGCCGACATTGTAGTAGAGAACTTCAAGCCGGGGACGATAAAGAAACTCGGATTGGACTACGCATCGCTGAAGAAGCATAATCCCGATATTATAATGGCTTCGATATCTTATTTCGGGCAGACGGGATCACACCGCGACTGGAACGGCTCCGACATAGTAGCCCAGGCCATGGGCGGGCTGATGCACCTGACCGGCGAGCCCGATAAGGAGCCGCTGAAGCTTCCCCTTTCGCAGGCCGAGTTCCAGGCCGGACTCAACGCAGCCGTCGCTATCCTGTGCGCCGTTTATTACCGCGACGCAAGCGGCGAGGGGCAGTACATCGATGTATCCGCTCAGGAATCCG
Source organism: Dehalococcoidia bacterium (assembly GCA_041653935.1). Lineage (GTDB taxonomy): Bacteria > Chloroflexota > Dehalococcoidia > E44-bin15 > E44-bin15 > JAYEHL01. The sequence goes on from JBAZEO010000002.1 coordinate 154,392, forward strand.
TCACCTCCATTCTCGAAGGAGCCATAAGCACTTACAGCTACAGCGGAGAAGTATTGAACCGTACGGGTGCGCGCCACCGCTACAAGTGCCCCTCGGCGATAATGAAGGCCAAGGACCGCCATGTCCACATGGAAGCCAGCGCTTACTGGGATCATTTCGCCGCCATGGTCGAATCTCCGGAACTCCTGCAGCCGCACCTGGCATCGATACTGCGCTATAAACATACCGACGAGGTGGAGGAAGCAATAAAACCATGGGTCGAAAGCCGCATGGCGGAAGAGATTTTCACCGCAGGGCAGGAATGGCGCATGCCTATAGCCAAGGTTATGGGCATTGAAGAACTTATCGACGACCCGCAATACGCAGCCAGGAATTATTTTCAGGATATCGACCACCCCAAAGCTGGAATGATTAGATATCCCGGAGCGCCCTTCAAGATGAGCGAGACGCCTGCCGATATAGAGCGAGCCCCGCTCCTTGGCGAGCACAACCAGGAAATCTATGCCGGACTTCTAGGTCTGAGCGCAAACGAGCTGGCCGGACTTAAGGAGCGTAATGTCATTTAAAGCGAGAAGAGCCCTGGCAGGCGTGCGTATCATCGACCTGTCTCAGGTATTCGCCGGGCCCTATGCAACCAAGCTGCTGGCCGACATGGGGGCCGAGGTCATCCGCGTCGAATGCGCCGCCAGGTCGGGGCGGGGAGGCTCGCTGCCGAGGATGCGGCCGGGCGGGGATTTCGGTGCCTCCTTCCCGGACGGCGATACGGGCGAGCACTCCTACAACCGCTTCGCCTACTACAACGAAGTGAATCGCAACAAATATGCTATAACTATCGACCTGTCCAAGTCGCACGGAGCTTCGACCTTTAAGCGACTCGTATCTATCAGCGATGTGGTGGTGGAGAACTTCTCCCCGCGAGTGATGCGCAATTTCGGACTGGACTACGCGGCGCTGAGGGAAACAAACCCTCAAATTATAATGATCTCCATCTCAGGATATGGGCAGGACGGTCCCTACCGCGACCATGTATCCTACGGCGAAGGCATCGAGGCCATGTCAGGGATGTCTAAACTCACCGCCTACGACGAGGATACTCCGTTGAAACCGGGGATCGCATACGCCGATGCCACTGCCGGACTCCACGCCGCCTTCGCCATAATGGCAGCTTTACGTTACCGACATATCAAAGGCGTCGGGCAGTATATCGACCTGTCGATGCGGGAGACACTAACGCCCCTGTTCGGAGAAGCGATCATGGATTACGCGATGAACAGGAGAATTCCCGAACCGATGGGCAACCGCCACGCGCAAATGGCGCCGCATGGCTGCTACCGCACGAAAGGCGACGATAGATGGATTGTAATCGCTGTCTCATGCGACGAGGAATGGCGTACGCTATGCCAGGTTATGGACAACCAGCAGTGGAGCAGAGACGAGCGATTCGTCGACTTGGCCGGCAGGCTGGCGCACCAGGATGAACTCGACAGGATGATTGAGAAGTGGACAATCGGATATGACCATATCGAGCTGGCAAACATTTTACAGTCGCATGGCATAAAGGCCGGCGCCGTGCTGGATGCCGCCGACTTAGTGAACGATCCACATCTGAAAGAGCGCAGATTCTTCGAGGAGATCGAGCACCCGGAAGCAGGTAAACATATCATGCCGGGTATATCGTGGAAAATGAGCCGCACCCCAGGCCGCATCGAGAGTCCCGCCCCGTGCTTCAGCGAGCACAATCAATATGTCTTCGGCAAACTGCTGGGCATGAGCGATGAAGAAATCGAAAAACTGGCGCAGGAAGGTGTGACAGCGGAGGCGCCGCTGCCTTATACTGAGACATGATGGAAGGTAACCTTCAGCAAAATCAAAACCCGGAAGCGGTACCCTGGACCATACGCGACATCGTAAAAGCGGCCCTGGTAGCCATTGCTATAACGATCGCACTCGGCATAGCCATGGGCATAGGCATGATCCTTCTGGTAGGCACAACAAATCTTCAGGATATTGCATCACAACACCTTACCTCAACTGAAATGCTTCAAGAGATCATCGACATACTTGAGTCGAACGGGCGGCTCAACCTCGTCCTGGGACTTATGTTCATGTTTATGATACTAGGAGAAGGAGCGATACCGCTGGGGACATGGCTCTTCAGCGTCAGAAAGTACCGCTGTAAATGGAAAACCTTAGGCTTCAGAAAATTCGATGTCAAAAAGGGCTTATTGTTGGCGCTGGCTGTAACCACTCTCGGTCTCGCGATATCCATAGGTTATGAAGTGCTGATGCAAGAATTAGGATGGGGAACTTCCGATGACACTTACCTGCTCTTTAACGCAAACGGCATAGGCATCGCGTTTTTCGCGATCACCGCCGCCGTAGCCGCACCGCTTGCCGAGGAGACCTTCTTCCGCGGCTTCGCATTCCAGGGCATAAAGAAGCGTTATGGCTGCGGGTGGGGGATATTCCTAAGCGCGCTGCTGTTCTCACTGGCGCACCTGAGCCCTTCGGGGCTGGTGCCCATATTCATCCTGGGACTGATGCTGGCATGGCTTTACAACCAGACGAAATCTATATGGCCGTGCATCATCGTCCACTGCGCCTACAATTCCATTGCTCTGCTATTTATGATAATATCTTAACCAGTTTCAGTGATATTCTGCTCACAGAGGTTACGATTTATGAAATGCCGCGGTATCAGAGGAGCAACAACAGTCGATGCCAACACCAAGCAGAGCATATACGCATCGACAAAAGAACTGCTCCGTGAAATGATCAAAGCAAACAATGTCAAGCAAGACGATATGGCAAGCATTATATTCACGGCCACCGACGATTTAAACGCAGCCTTCCCGGCGAAAGCGGCCAGGGAGATGGGATTCTCCAACATACCGTTACTCTGCAGCCGCGAGATAAATGTCCCGAACAGCCTGCAATCCTGCCTGCGTATCCTGATCCTGTTCAACACCAAAAAGAAACCGGATGATATAAAGCATATATATCTCAAAGGCGCAGCCGATCTCAGAGCTAACGATAACGACAGTACGGCGGCCGCGGAGGCATAGCGAATGCTCATCGTAATGCGTCAAGGACATTCGGAAAAGGATATCCTGGAGATCCTCGACCGGCTCAGCCATATGGGCTTCACCGGCCATGTATCGCAGGGTGTCGAACGCACCGTAATCGGCATAGTGGGACAGACTTCTCTCCAAACCAAGGAAACGGTAGAGACATGGCCTAGCGTAGATGAAGTCGTTCCCATAAGCAAGCCTTATAAGCTCGCCAGCAGGGAATTCAAGCCAGAAGCTACTACAGTGAAGGTGGGCAATGTGACCATAGGTGGCAACAAGCTGGCCATTATGGCAGGCCCCTGTGCCGTAGAGAGCGAGGAACAGGTAATCTCCATCGCCCAATCTGTCAAAGCGGCGGGAGCCAATATCCTGCGCGGCGGTGCCTATAAACCATCCACATCGCCTTATAGTTTCCGGGGTATGGGCAAGGAGGGCTTGAAGCTCCTAGAAAAGGCCGGTAAGGCAACAGGAATGCCGGTAATCACCGAGGTCATGAGCCCTGAAGATGTCGATATGGTTGCGGAATACGCCGATATACTTCAGGTGGGCGCCCGCAGCATGCAAAACTTCTTCCTGCTGGATGAGATCGGCAAAAGCAAGAAACCGGTGATGCTGAAGCGGGGACTGGCGGCAACGATACAGGAGTGGCTGCTCTCCGCCGAATACATACTGTCACAGGGAAATAACAAGGTAATACTGTGTGCCAGAGGCATAAGAACATTTGAAACCTATACCCGTAACACAATGGATCTGGATGCGATCCCAATCATCAAGAAGCTCAGCCACCTGCCAATTATCGCCGATCCGAGCCATGGAACGGGGAAATGGTATCTGGTAACGCCAATGGCGCTGGCCGCTGTAGCCGCCGGGGCCGACGGCTTGATAGTGGAGGTCCACCCGACACCGGACACCGCTTTAAAGGACGGCGCCCAGTCGCTCACCTTTGAGAACTTCAACCGGCTCATGACGCAGGTTACGCCGGTAGCCTCATCCGTTGGACGCAGTATGCCATAGGGTTTATAAATACGAACTGAGGACACTATGCTTGTCGAAGAAGAACTAGCTCTAGTATCACCGAAACGCAGCACCGCGCTCACAATCGGTGTATTTGACGGGGTCCACCTGGGACACCAGCTTCTGATAAACAAAGTTAAAGAGAAGGCAGATGCTAACAACCTCGAAAGCGTCGTTGTAACCTTTTTACATCACCCGCGACTGATACTGGGGCATCAAAGCCAGATAACTTTCATAACCAGCATCGAAGAACGCGTACAGCTATTAAAAAATCTCGGCGTTTCTCACGTAGTAACACTTTCCTTCACTCATGAGCTTGCCAGACTAAACGCCACTGAATATATCAAGCTGATGATGCAATATCTAAAGATGCGCGAACTGGTAATCGGTCCCGACTTTGCCCTGGGGAGAGGAAGGGAGGGGAATATCCATTCGCTGCGGTCTTTAGGCGAGGAGCTTGGCTTTGGGATAGAGGTCGTGCCGCCATTGTTATCCCAGGGGGAGGTAGTCAGCAGCACAGCCATTCGCGGCGCGCTGTCCCGCGGCGAGATCACCAAAATCACCAAATTCCTGGGGCGCAGATTTACTTTAAACGGCCAGGTAGAACACGGCGATGCGCGCGGCAAAACACTGGGATATCCTACAGCGAACCTGATACCTGAAGAAGAGCAGGCCTTGCCCGCCGATGGAGTATACGTAGCTTATGCCATTATCGATAGCCATCGTTACAAAGCCGTGCTGAACATCGGGGTGCGCCCGACATTCAGAGGCGAACACCGCATTATCGAGGTCCATATAATTGATTTCAGCAGCAATATCTATGGACAAGATCTGACCATCGAGCTCGTAGACCGGCTGCGCGACGAAATGAAGTTCCCGGGCCCAGAGGAATTGAAGGCGCAGCTGTCAAAAGACGTAGAGCTGGCGAAGGTGTTGTTGGAGCGTTCCGGCTCAGATAGCAGATAATCGATTATGGAACACGTGAGAAAGCCGACCAAAGAGGAACAGAAACGCCTTCTCGAAAGAGGCGTCACCGATATCATCCTGAGGGAAGAGATGGTCAAGCTGCTCGAATCAGGCAAGCAGCTGCGCCTGAAGCAGGGCTTCGACCCCAGCCGCCCCGACATCCACCTCGGCCACGTCGTGGGGCTGCGCAAGCTGCGCCAGTTCCAGGAGCTGGGCCATCAGGTCATCCTCATCGTGGGCGACTGGACGGCGCAGATCGGCGACCCCAGCGGCAAATCGCAGACCCGCACCATGCTCTCCGCCGAAGAGGTACGCTCCAACGCCGAGACCTACATGAAGCAGTTCTTCAAGGTCATCGATAAGGACAAAACACAGGTGGAATGGCAGAGCCAGTGGTTCGGCAAGTTCACCCTGGCCGATGTCATCAAGCTCACGAGCAAATTCACTGTGGCGCAGATGCTGGAGCGCGATGATTTCGCCAAACGCTACGCCGACAAGCGCCCCATCGCCATCACCGAGTTCCTCTACCCTCTGTTACAGGCGTACGATTCGATAATGATCAAGTCCGATGTCGAATTCGGCGGCACCGACCAGATGTTCAACTGCCTGGTGGGGCGCGAGCTGCAGCAGATGGAGGGGCAGAGGCCGCAGCAGGTCTTCCTCATGCCGCTCCTCGTGGGCACGGACGGCGTGCAGAAGATGAGCAAGAGCCTGGATAACTACATCGCCGTCGAAGAGAACCCCAACGACATGTACGGCAAAGTCCTCAGCATCCCCGACGCCATAATAATAAACTACTTCGAGCTTCTCACCGATATGCCCGACGCAGAGCTGGACGAGTACCGCAAAGCACTGGCCTCCAATTCGATAAACCCCATGGAGCTTAAGAAGCGCCTGGCCCGCGAGATTGTTGAGCAGTTCCACAGCAAGCAGGCGGCCGCCGATGCGCAGGCGCACTTCGAGAAGACGGTGCAGAAGAAGGAAATGCCCGACGAGATACCGGAATACCGCACAACCATAAGCGCCGAGCCCGTTCAGCTGGCGAGCCTGATAGCAGCGGCAGGACTGGCCGAAAGCAAGAACGCCGCCAGGCGGCTGATAACGCAGGGCGCGGTGGAGATCGACGGGCAGAAGGTGACCGCCGAAACGGCGGTTGTTAAGAACGGCAGCATCCTCAAGGCCGGCAAGCGGCGGTTTGTGAAGATTGTGGACTCGGGGAAGTAGCTTCTGCCTTAAATCGCCTTGATTGTCTTTAGCAGGAGAATCTTCACCACATGAATCGCCCGACAATATCAGATTCTTCGCTTCATCCTTCCCACCATTAGAAGAAGGACCTCAGAATGCCATAAAATTGATGCCCCTTCGTGAAATATTGACAACGATACGTGCCAGCAATTATTCTATATAGGCAAATCTCTAGAAATTGTTTCCCACAAATAGCACTCTCTGTAAAGGGCACTATTTGTGTCAAATAAGCTGTAATCTAATCTTCAGAAGGGGTTGTTATTAAGCGTTATCCTGCACAGTACCTTGATACCAGCTCTCAGGAGCAAGGGGCGAGAAAAACGGAGCCGTCCCTTAACTCTTCCATTCCGGCAAGGTCCTATCTTGAGAAGGGTTGGGTCATTGCCAACCATATCCTGGTTTCATTCCATATAGCTTACATCTCAAGCCGGTTGTCTCTGCCCGCCGATCTCAGAAACGATGCCCTAAAATTCATCTTCGCCTCGTGGCAGGGCGCACTGATATCCTTAATATTCATCTGGTTAGCCTGCCATTCAGCCATCGCCATCCATGAGATGGGACACTACCTCAAGGCGGTGAAACTCGACGCATTGAACGCCAAACTGCTGCCCGAGGCCAAAGCCAATATGACCGCGCCCCTGCCCAAGAGGATACTCTGGTATATTAAAATGTTCGCGCTGATCCCTACGGGCAGATTCCCCGGCGTGGTTAAGAACGGCCTGAACTACTATCCCGACTCGCCGTTCAACCTGGCGGTTTCCGCCAGCGGCCCCAGCATGAGCCGGACGATGGCCCTCTGCATGCTCCCGTTCGCCGTCGGCCTCCTAGTCTTTGGCATAGTTTCCACCAGTGACGTTGCTTTAAAAGGTGATGTACTCAAATGCCTCTTCGCTTCATGGGAGACGCTGATATCGCTGGCCTTCCTCTGGTTCACCTGCCACACAGCCATCGCAATTCATGAGATGGGCCACTACCTCAAGGCGGTGAAGGTGGATGCCCTGAATGCCAAGCTGCTGCCGCAGGCCAAGGCCAATATGTCAGCGCCACTGCCCAAGAGGATACTCTGGTACCTCAAGATGTACGCGCTGATCCCGACAGGCAGGTTCCCCGGCGTGATAAAGAACGGACTGAACTTCTACGCGGACGCGCCGTTCAACCTCGCAGTTTCCGCCAGCGGCCCGCGGACAAGCAGGATTTTAAGCATCATATTCTTCCCGCTGGCCATCGGCTTGATCAGCCTGGGGATGACGATGGAAATAGACCCCGCTGTTTATGCCGGTCGATTGTGCTTAGGCCTGGCCACAGTGGGTTTACTGGACTTTTTCATAGCGGACCCGGGCAAGTACAAAGAGTTCAGGGCCAGGGAGAAGAAGGCCAGGGAGAAGGCTCAGACCGTGGAGAAGGTCTCCGGCTGGTACACCGCCGCACAGCAGGTAAAGCAGAGAATGCTCACCGAGAGAACGCAGTGGGTACAGCACCCCACACTGGGCAAGGTCACCGTCCCCTGGCAGTTCCGCAACTGCGGCATGGGCGGCAAGCACACCGAGAAGGAATACCCCGAATCCAATATCAGTATGCAGGAAGCCATGTTCGTCATCCTGGGGGTAAAGAACTGGCAGGAAGCCCAAGAGATGACCGTGAGGCTGCAGAACCGTCTCAAGGAGATCATCGAAAAAGAAGAAGGCTCCCGCGTCATGGGCATAGGCCTCGAGGGAGGACTGGCCCCTTATATCGAGAAAGCACAGTACCCGCTGCCCGAGGTAAGGCTCTGGTCCATGATGAAACAGGCCATAGAGGAATGCGGCTATCAGGCAGGCAAAGATGTGGCCATCGGCCTGGACCCGGCCATGAGCGAGCTGGAGAGTGCCTACCGCAAAGAATATAACATGCCTGATGCCATCGGTATGTATCTCTTCTGGAGGGATAAGGCCAAGATCAGCCTGGACAGGGACGGGGTTTTAGCCATCTACAAAGACGCCATCCAGAAATATGAGATACCTATCATCTCCATCGAAGACGGCTTCGCCGAGGACGATCCCCAGGGCTGGAAGATGATACTCAAGGAACTGGGCGACCGTATCTGGGTCATCGGCGACGACCTGGTCACCACAAATGACAAGACCATTGAGATGGCCTCCCGCGAATCGCTCATCAACACCTCACTCATCAAGGCCAATCAGATCGGTACTTTATATGAGACCATACTGGCCATGCTGGTGGCTCTGGGTAAAGGCCAGGAGCTGGTTATATCCCACCGCTCCAAATCCCCCAACGACGATATGGAAACACAGATCGCTCTCGCGGTGAACTCCCTCGGCCTCAAGGCCGGCGGCGGAGCCAACACCGAAAGGCTGTTTAAATATCAAAGCGGCATCGTCTTAATGCGAAAGCTGGAGGAAGGGCTCAAACCCATCAGCCTCAAACCGGGGGAAGAAGCCATCATCCGCAAATTCACATCCTATGAAGAGTCCACTAACGCCGGTATACCTACAGTCGGCGTGGAGATAGAGGTCGACATCCCATCCGTGGGCGCCGTCCTCAAGTTCAAGGGCGCGACTCCTCTCGGCACCTCGGCAGGAACGGGCGAGGCCATACATCTAGTCGATTCCCTTATCGAATACTCCGAGCATAAAGACCTTATCGATAAACACCCGGACCTGTTCCAGAAGACTGAGGGCGGGGTTTACTCCTTTAATAAGAAGACAGGGGATGCCCAGGTAAAGGCCACGCAGGATGCCAAACTGATAGAACTCTTCAGGGTGGCTTCCAGGTACGAAGGCAAGGGCTGCCTCAACGCCGTGAGCAATGTCCTCAACAGGATAGCACCGCAATTCGAAGGCAAAAACTTAACTACCCTGACTTTAAGGGATATCGACACCACTCTCCTCAAGATGGAGAGCGATTTAGCCATTGAGCGGGGCAAGCTCACCGCCGGCAACTCCGACGCCCAGACCCTGGCAATGCAGAGAAAGCAAAACCTGGGCATGAACGCCATACTCTCCGTTTCCCTGGCCCTTGCCAGAGCCGTGGCCCATATCCGGGGCAAAGAGCTCTATGGACTCATCAGAGAGGAAGTCTTCTCTATCATCGACAGCCTGGCCAAAGATTACAAGGTCCAGATCAAAGGCAAGGAAGTCTCCGATTACATAGCAGCCCTCAGAGAAGTAAACAATATATTAGAAAAACAAAATAAACCACTATTCGAAGCACTCAGACAAAAAACTAATATCTATACCGGATCGGAATCGTCTTCAATGCGTCAGGCAGCCGCCGCCGATGAAGCGAAGCCTCAGAAGCGCTCCTCCGGAGACAAGAATACCGATCAGCGCTCTGCGCTTGAGCGAGGATGGGTCATCGCCAATCATATCCTGGTATCGCTGCATATCGCTATTACCGCGAGCGTGTTGTCCTTCGGACTGGGCGCAACAAGCGGCGCCGGTCTTGCGGTTTATTTCGGCCGTCTCTGCTTCGCTCTGACTATAATAGGTTTACTGGACTTTTTCATAGCGGACCCGGGCAAGTACAAAGAGTTCAGGGCCAGGGAGAAGAAGGCCAGGGAGAAGGCTCAGACCGTGGAGAAGGTCTCCGGCTGGTACACCGCCGCACAGCAGGTAAAGCAGAGAATGCTCACCGAGAGAACGCAGTGGGTACAGCACCCCACACTGGGCAAGGTCACCGTCCCCTGGCAGTTCCGCAACTGCGGCATGGGCGGCAAGCACACCGAGAAGGAATACCCCGAATCCAATATCAGTATGCAGGAAGCCATGTTCGTCATCCTGGGGGTAAAGAACTGGCAGGAAGCCCAAGAGATGACCGTGAGGCTGCAGAACCGTCTCAAGGAGATCATCGAAAAAGAAGAAGGCTCCCGCGTCATGGGCATAGGCCTCGAGGGAGGACTGGCCCCTTATATCGAGAAAGCACAGTACCCGCTGCCCGAGGTAAGGCTCTGGTCCATGATGAAACAGGCCATAGAGGAATGCGGCTATCAGGCAGGCAAAGATGTGGCCATCGGCCTGGACCCGGCCATGAGCGAGCTGGAGAGTGCCTACCGCAAAGAATATAACATGCCTGATGCCATCGGTATGTATCTCTTCTGGAGGGATAAGGCCAAGATCAGCCTGGACAGGGACGGGGTTTTAGCCATCTACAAAGACGCCATCCAGAAATATGAGATACCTATCATCTCCATCGAAGACGGCTTCGCCGAGGACGATCCCCAGGGCTGGAAGATGATACTCAAGGAACTGGGCGACCGTATCTGGGTCATCGGCGACGACCTGGTCACCACAAATGACAAGACCATTGAGATGGCCTCCCGCGAATCGCTCATCAACACCTCACTCATCAAGGCCAATCAGATCGGTACTTTATATGAGACCATACTGGCCATGCTGGTGGCTCTGGGTAAAGGCCAGGAGCTGGTTATATCCCACCGCTCCAAATCCCCCAACGACGATATGGAAACACAGATCGCTCTCGCGGTGAACTCCCTCGGCCTCAAGGCCGGCGGCGGAGCCAACACCGAAAGGCTGTTTAAATATCAAAGCGGCATCGTCTTAATGCGAAAGCTGGAGGAAGGGCTCAAACCCATCAGCCTCAAACCGGGGGAAGAAGCCATCATCCGCAAATTCACATCCTATGAAGAGTCCACTAACGCCGGTATACCTACAGTCGGCGTGGAGATAGAGGTCGACATCCCATCCGTGGGCGCCGTCCTCAAGTTCAAGGGCGCGACTCCTCTCGGCACCTCGGCAGGAACGGGCGAGGCCATACATCTAGTCGATTCCCTTATCGAATACTCCGAGCATAAAGACCTTATCGATAAACACCCGGACCTGTTCCAGAAGACTGAGGGCGGGGTTTACTCCTTTAATAAGAAGACAGGGGATGCCCAGGTAAAGGCCACGCAGGATGCCAAACTGATAGAACTCTTCAGGGTGGCTTCCAGGTACGAAGGCAAGGGCTGCCTCAACGCCGTGAGCAATGTCCTCAACAGGATAGCACCGCAATTCGAAGGCAAAAACTTAACTACCCTGACTTTAAGGGATATCGACACCACTCTCCTCAAGATGGAGAGCGATTTAGCCATTGAGCGGGGCAAGCTCACCGCCGGCAACTCCGACGCCCAGACCCTGGCAATGCAGAGAAAGCAAAACCTGGGCATGAACGCCATACTCTCCGTTTCCCTGGCCCTTGCCAGAGCCGTGGCCCATATCCGGGGCAAAGAGCTCTATGGACTCATCAGAGAGGAAGTCTTCTCTATCATCGACAGCCTGGCCAAAGACTACAAGGTCCAGATCAAAGGCAAGGAAGTCTCCGATTACATAGCAGCCCTCAGAGAAGTAAACAATATATTAGAAAAACAAAATAAACCACTATTCGAAGCACTCAGGCAAAAAACTAATATATACGACACCTCGTCGAAACCCTGATCCGATTCCGCCGTAATCGCTCAATATCGCAGAAAACCGATGCTGCCACCATCTTTTTAAGATATACGATTTCAGGTATAATGATAACCGTATACCGACAATCGAAAACGATACACTACGATTGTCCGATCTGGGCCTCATCGTGAAAGAGGCGGTAAGAGGAGGAAAGATGAAGCCTGGGGAAATTGGAATCGGCTCTCCCGCAAGCTAGGCATCGTACGGGAGAGCTTCTACAGATCGCCAACGACTATACTATCATTCATTTCAAAAACTTAAGGGGGGTATATGAGTCACCGTTTTAAAATTCTAGTCGCTGACCCCCTCGCCAAAGAGGGTGTCGAGGCACTTAAAGCATACGCTGAAGTTGACGTTAAAACAGGAATGACCAAAGACGAAATCAAAGCCATCATAGACAAATACGATGCTATCGCCGTAAGAAGCGAGACCAAGGTAACAGCAGACATCATCGATGCGGGCAAGAAGCTCCAGGTTATCGGACGCGCCGGCGTGGGCGTGGACAATGTTGACCTAGACGCGGCCACCCGCAACGGGATCATGGTAGTAAACGCCCCCACGGGGAACACCATCTCCGCCGCGGAGCACACCATCGGCCTCATGCTGGCCCTGGCGCGCCACATACCGCAGGCGAACCAGAAGCTCAGAGCCGGCGAATGGAAACGCAAGGAATACATGGGCACCGAGGTCAGGAACAAGACCCTGGGCATCGTAGGGTTTGGCAACGTAGGCTCGGAGGTCGCCAAACGCGCTGTCGGGCTGGCGATGCGGGTTATCGCATATGATCCCTTCGTCTCTGTTGAGTTTGCCAGCAACATTGGAGCGAAGATGGTATCCTTCGATGAAATACTAACGGAATCTGACTTCATCACCCTGCATACGCCTCTTTCCGCCAAAACCAAGGGACTCATCGGCGAGAAGGAGATAGCCAAAATGAAGCCCGGCGTGCGCCTCATCAACTGCGCCCGCGGCGGCATTATCGACGAAGAGCTGCTCTTCAAAGCAGTGCAGGAAGGCAAGATAGCTGGCGCGGCCGTAGATGTGTTCACCAAGGAGCCAGCCCCAGCGGATAACCCACTGCTTAAGAGCGAAAAGATCATTGTTACGCCGCACCTTGCCGCATCCACCACGGAAGCACAGATACTGGCATCAACGGATGTGGCGGAGGAGATCATAGCCGTGCTCAAGGGAGACCCGGTGCGCTATGCGGTGAACATCCCCAGGATACCTACTGCGACACTCGCCATCATCGGCCCATTCCTCGGCGTCGCCAAACTGATGGGCAAGCTGCTCTATCAGCTGGGCGAAGGGCAGATGGAGGGCATCAACATTAAGTACGAAGGCGAGATCGCCAATTGCGATACATCGGCGCTGAAGGCCAATATCCTCGGCGGACTTCTCGAGGGCACTGTCGAGGAGCGCGTCAATCTGGTCAACGCCAACATGATCGCGCAGAAGCGCGGGCTGAAGATCAGTGAGACCACCAACCCCGCATGCGAAGTATATACGAATGTGATCACCATTGAGCTTAAAACTTCAAACGGAACCCTGACGGTCGCAGGCACGGCTATAAGGGGAGAGCCCCATATCATAAGGGTCAATGATTTCTGGATCGATATCATACCCAAAGAAGGCTATTTCCTCTTCAGCGATCACAAGGACCGCCCCGGCCTTATCGGTTCGGTCGGGACGATATTAGGCAACGCCGACATCAACATCAGCGCCATGCACCTGGGGCGTTTGGAACGCAGGGGCAACGCGCTGCTGCTCCTCGAAGTCGACGAAGCCGTTAATGAAGATGTTCTTAAAAAACTTCGGGCGTTGCCTGAAGTACAAACGATGAAATTGGTGAAACTCTGATCCCCGGAGTGAAACCGTCGTGCCAGACATCGAAATAGCGAAAAAACAGATAGCTGAGCTGCGAGAGCGGCTCAGCTATCATAGTTATCGTTACTACGCTCTGGACAGCCCGGAGATATCTGATGCTGAGTACGACCGGATGATGGTCGAGCTGCGCAAGCTCGAAGAGCAGTATCCGGACCTCATCACTCCCGAGTCTCCAACGCAACGCGTAGGCGCAGCCCCGCTCGCCGAATTCGGAACGGTCGAGCATCCAAAGCCGCTGTTGAGCCTGGCCAACGTCTTTTCCGACGATGAGCTCCTCGCCTGGCATAAGCGAATATCCAACCTCGTGCCGGATCAGGCGATGGACTTCGTCTGCGAGCTTAAGATGGACGGCCTTGCCGTAGCCCTCACATACGTTGACGACAAACTGACGAGAGGCGCTACACGCGGCGACGGCTTCCACGGAGAGGACATTACTCAAAATCTGAGGACGATCAAAAGCATCCCGCTCACCGTGCCCAAACACGCTCCTAAGAAATTCGAAGTGCGAGGCGAGGTATATCTCTCCAAGGCAGGATTTGCCAGGCTCAACAGGGAACGCGCCGAGGAAGATATGCCACTATTCGCCAACCCGCGCAACGCCGCGGCCGGATCTCTGCGCCAGCTTGACCCGCGCGTTACAGCTAAACGCCCGCTGGATATATATATCTACGCCCTGGGTTACATCGACGATAAGTCCAGTAGAACACCATCGACCCACTGGGAAACAATGGGATATCTGAAATCACTAGGTTTCAGGATAAGCCCTTACAGCGCAAAGGCCGCCAATATCGGCGAGGCCGCAGAATACTACCGCAAATGGACGGAAAAGCGCGATAAACTAGAATTCGAGGCCGACGGCGTCGTCATCAAGGTCAACTCGCTCAAACTGCAAGAAGCACTGGGAGAGGTAGGCCACGACCCGCGCTGGGCAGTGGCTTATAAGTTCCCTGCGATACAGGCGACAACGAAGCTGCTCGACATCGGCATCAACGTGGGCCGCACCGGCAGCCTGAACCCATATGCTATATTAGAGCCGGTGTCCGTCGGCGGCGTTACGATCAAACGTGCCACGCTGCACAACGAGGACGACATCCAGCGCAAAGACCTGCGCATCGGCGACACAGTCATCATACAGCGCGCCGGAGAGGTGATCCCTGAAATCGTCGCCCCGGTAACATCGAAGCGCACCGGAAACGAAAAGGTATTCGTCATGCCGGACCGCTGTCCGGTATGCGACAGCGAAGTATTCAAACCCGAGGGCGAAGCCATAGCCCGTTGCACCAACGCATCGTGCCCGGCGCAGCTACATCGACTACTGGCCCACTTTGTTTCGCGCAACGCGATGGACATCGACGGCATCGGCGAGAAGATAGCAGGATCCCTGATTGAAAAAGGACTAGTGAAAAACGCAGCCGACCTGTACTACATCACCAGAGAACAGCTCCTAACCATGAATGGAATAGAGGAGAAGAGCGCCCAGAATCTGCTCAACGCTATCAGCGAAAGCAAAGAGCGGCCGCTGGGAAGGCTCATCTTCGCGCTGGGGATCAGGCATGTCGGCGCCGAGATCGCCGATATATTAGCCAATCACTTCAGCAATATCGACTCACTCTCGCAAGCGACCGAGGGTGAGCTGACACAGATCCCAGCTATCGGCCCAAAGATAGCCGAAAGTATCGTCATCTTTTTCCAAAAAGAGGGGAACCGTAGTATAATCGAAAGGCTGGAGCAGGCAGGGGTCTCTTTGAAAGAACGCGGCGGCGAACAGAAGGACCTGCCGCTAAAGGGCCAGCAATTTGTGCTCACAGGAACGCTCGCTTCATTCACCAGGAACGAAGCGGAAACGCTCATCAAAACGCTCGGCGGCAGTGTAAGCTCAAGCGTGAGCAAGAAAACGACATTCGTAGTAGCAGGGACTGATCCCGGCTCGAAAATAGAAAAAGCCCGGAAGCTTGATGTAAAAATAATCAGCGAGGACGAATTCCTTAAACTGATCAAATAAAAAGAGATGCAGGAGATTTCTCTCCTGCCGAGGGAACTGGGGGTGTCCCCCAACTTTTTTCAAGTCCCCCAAGATTGGGGGATAACAGGGGGTTGATAGGACCAAACGAGCGACATCGATAGATTTAGAGAGGAGAGAACCTGATGGCAAAAGTATTGATAGTATATTCCACCCAGACCGGAAACACCGAGGAGATGGCTAAAGCAATTGCCGAAGGGGCCAAATCCGTAAAAGGCACGACTGTGATAATGAAAAAGGCAGCCGATACAACGGATAGAGACCTTATCTCGTGTGACGCTGTAGCTTTCGGCTCGCCGACGAATTTCGGCTACATATCCGGCGCACTTAAGGATTTCTTTGATCGGACACTTATCCAATGCCGTGAAAAAACAAAGGACAAGCCTTACTGCACGTTCACCAATAGCGGTATGGGCAAGCGGAAAGCCCTCGAGGTACTGGATGGAATAGCTTTTGCCTACAGTTTGAAAAAGGTGGGTGAGGGCGTAATGTCAAAGGGCAAGCCGACCCCGGAAGAGATCGCCGAACTGAAAACCATGGGCAAAAAGCTGGCCGGAGACTAGTCCCACAAAATCTTTTGATACTATGAAACTCATAATCGGGCTTGGGAATCCGGGTAAAGAGTATGCCAGGAACCGGCATAACGTTGGCTTCCAATGCCTCGATTACTTCGCACGCCGACACAGAATCGAGATCAAAGAACGGAGATGGCGCGAACGCAGCATGCGTGCCAGATTCGGCACAGGCGATATCGATGGCATAGAAGTAGTGCTGGCAAAGCCAACCACCTTCATGAACCTCAGTGGTCAGGCGGTATCGCAAATGATGCACCGCTTCAAGGCGTCTCCCGCCGATATAATCGTAATATGTGACGACATGGATCTGCCGCTGGGCAAGATACGCATACGCCCGCAAGGCGGCTCCGGCGGACATAAAGGCATTGCTTCAATCATCAACTCGGCAGAAAGTGATGCCTTCATCCGCATTCGAGTCGGCATCGGACGCCCCGAGAACGACGAGGTATCGTTCGTGCTAAGCAATTTCCCGACAGAGGATAAACAAATCATTGATAAAGCCGTAGTACAAGTCGCTGACATTATCTATTGTATCCTGCATGAGGGGATCGAAGCGGCCATGAATCGATTTAACTAACGTCGCGCTACGCCTCGGTTGCTCTGAATATACAAGGAATGTTATAATCGCCTTCACCCAGACATAAAGGATCTAAATTGAAAGACAAGATTTTCATCTCTGTAATAGGCGCCAGCAAGTGCAGCGCGAAAGAGGCCAGGCTCGCCGAGGAAGTAGGTCGCGAGCTGGCTAAACGCGGCGCAGTTGTCATCTGCGGAGGCCTCACCGGCGTAATGGAGGCAGTATGCCGCGGGGCCAAATCAGAAGGCGGGCTCACCGTCGGTATCCTGCCGGGCAATAGCCGCAACGACGCCAACCCGTATGTCGATATCCCGATACTCACCGGCATGGGTTATACCAGAAACCCTGTAGTCGTACGAACGGGACAGGCAGCCATTGCGGTCGGCGGGAAATACGGAACACTCTCAGAGATAGCTTACGCTCTACAAGAGAAAATACCGGTCATCGGACTCGGCACATGGGTACTTGCTACCGGCAAAGCCAAAGACGAATCAATTATTATTGCCAAAGATGCATCGGACGCCGTGGATAAAGCCCTAGAAAGCATTGGATAAGGAGGGGAAAATGGCCTCCATTGAATCATTAATTGCCAGGGAAATACTCGATTCTCGCGGGAATCCGACAGTGTTGGTCGAGGCAAGGCTCACCGACGGCACTGTCGGCCACGCCTCGGTGCCTTCGGGTGCGCCCACCGGTACTCACGAAGCGGTAGAGCTCCGCGATGGCGACAAGAAACGATTCGGCGGATTTGGCGTGTTGAAAGCGCTAAGCAACGTAGAGGATCAGATCGAGATCGCGCTTATCGGGATGCCTGTACACGACCAAGAAACTATAGACGAGCGCATGATAGCATTGGACGGCACACCCAACAAATCCAAACTTGGGGCTAACGCAATCTTGGGCGTATCCTTGGCTGTGGCCAGTGCCGCAGCTACATTTCAGAAAATGCCCCTTTACCGCTACATCGGCGGGGAAGAAGCGAACACGCTCCCCGTGCCGATAATGAATATGATAAACGGGGGAAGACACGCCGTTGACTCCACAGACCTGCAGGAGTTCATGATCATGCCTTTGGGCGCGCCGACATTCAGATTGTCCGTTAGGATGTGCGCAGAGATATATCAAGCATTGAAGAAACTGCTTACGGAGAAGAACCTCAACACCAGCGTCGGCGACGAGGGCGGTTTCGCTCCTTTCCTCAAATCGAATCGAGAGGTTTTACAGCTTCTTGTTAATGCCATTGAAGCTGCTGGATATAAGCCGGGGAAAGATTGCTTCATCGCCATCGACTCGGGGGGCAGTGACCTCCACCAAGACGGCAAATACGTACTTGCCAACGAAGGCGTCTCCCTCACCAGCACCGAGATGGTGGAATACTACGCCCGTATGATCAAAGAATATCCGATCCTCAGCATTGAGGACGGAATGGCCGAGGACGACTGGGACGGCTGGAAGATGCTGACAAACAAGATAGGAGGCAAGGTACAGATCGTCGGCGGCGACATTTATGTAACCCAGATTGACCTGCTATCCCGCGGTATTCAAGAGAAGACATCCAACTCGATCCTTATTAAAATGAACCAAATAGGTACACTAACTGAGACGCTCAAAGCCATCGACATAGCAAAGGATGCAAAGTGGACTGCAGTTGTGAGCCATCGTTCGGGCGAGACTGAGGACACTACCATTGCCGATTTGGCTGTGGCCAAAAATACCGGATTTATTAAATCGGGCGCTCCCTGCCGCAGCGAACGGGTGGTTAAGTATAATCGGTTGCTGCAGATCGAGCATGAATTGGGCGAACGCGCCATCTATCCCGGCATGAGCGCATTTTATAACCTGGAAAAATGAAAACCATCGGTATAACTACCACTGTCCCTACAGAGGTCCTGCTGTCCGCAGGCTATCAGCCTATAGACCTGAATAATATATTCATATCCGAACCCGACCCTGAGCACCTGGTCACAAAGGCCGAGCGCGCCGGCTTCCCCATCAACTGCTGCACCTGGATCAAAGGTATTTACGGCACTGTTATGGAGCGAGACATAGACTCGGTGATCTGTGTCACCAACGGCGACTGTTCCAACACACAAATGCTCATGGAGGTACTGAAGCTCAAGGGGATAAATACGATACCATTCGCCTATCCCGACAGCCCGAACCTGCTGCACATGCAGGCCGGCCTCGAATCACTGGCCAAAACGCTCGATACTACAGTCGATGAGGCTGAGAAAATGCGATTAGAACTCGAGCGGGCGCGCTCGCTGGCGCGGGAGCTCGACGAGCTGACATGGAAGGAAAATGTAGCGACTGGTTTCGAAAATCACTTCTGGCTGGTATCCGCCTCCGATTTCACTGGCGATGTCAGCAAGTATGAGAAGGGATTGAGTCGGCTCCTGAGCGAGTGCCGCACGAGGGAACCGTATAGCGGCGATATGCTTCGATTGGCGTATATCGGCGTGCCTCCCGTTTTCGCCAGAGACCTCTACCGCTTTCTGGAACGCAACGGCGCACGCGTCGTTTTCAACGAGATCCAGCGCCAGTTCGCAATGCCGCATTGCTGTAATTCCCTGGCCGAGCAATATTGTAAATACACATACCCGTACTCGCTTTCGCAGAGGATCGATGATATACTGCCAGAGCTTAAAGAGCGACGTGTGGATGGAGTAATCCACTACGTGCAGGCATTCTGCCATCGAGGCATCGGAGACATCGTGTTACGGAAACATATCAAGCTGCCGATGTTGACGATTGAAGGCAATAACGAATACAATCTGACACAGCACCTGATGACCAGATTCGAGGCGTTCCTGGACGTAGTAAAGCACCACAGGGATAAGAATCGCAGCTACAGCGCTAAACCTTTCATCAAATCGAGAAGGAGTAGCTAAGGAATATTTAAGAAAGAAGTGCAGGATTCCTCCTGCCGAGGTATTAGGGGTGTCCCCTATTCTTTTTTAGTTCCCCCATGATTGGGGTATACAGGGGGTTGATCGACTTAAAGAAGTCGATACCGAGCAAAATAGGATCGATACAAAAATCAAAGGAGTGTGTAAATGGTAACAAAGATAGGAATCAACGGATTCGGACGGGTCGGCAGGCAGGTTCTGAAGGCAATTCAGGAAAACCACGCGGGTAAGCTTGAAGTAGTCGCCCTGAACGATCTGACCGACACCAAAACCAACGCCCATCTTTTCAAATACGACTCCAACTACGGAATTTATAAAGGCACCGTAGAAGCCAGGGAAGACGCCATTGTCGTCGACGGCAAGGTTATCAAGGTAATCTCCGAGAGAGACCCGTCTAAGATAGCATGGGCCAGCTACGGAGCCGAGATCGTCGTGGAATCCACGGGCCTTTTTACAGATGGACCGAAAGCAGCCGCTCACCTCAAGGGCGGAGCCAAGAAGGTCATCATCACCGCCCCGGCAAAAGAAGAAGATATTACCATCGTCCTCGGCGTCAACGAAGGCAAGTACGATCCGAGCAAGCATAAGATTATTTCCAACGCCTCCTGCACCACCAACTGCATCGCGCCTATCGTTAAGGTGCTACACGAGACCTTCGGCATAGAGAAGGGGCTTATGTCAACAATCCATGCCTACACCAACGATCAGCGCATACTCGATCAGGTGCATAAGGACCTGCGACGGGCGCGCACTGCTGGCATGAGTATAATCCCGACCACCACCGGCGCGGCCAAGGCGGTAACTACAGTAATGCCGGAGCTGAAAGGCAAGCTGCACGGCATGGCCTACCGCGTGCCGACCACCACAGTTTCAGTAGTCGATTTCGTGGCCGACCTCTTGAAGAAGGTCAAGGTGGAAGATGTGAATGCAGCTTTGAAAAAGGCGGCCGCCGGCCCGCTCAAGAACATACTGGAATATTGCGAAGAGCCGCTGGTCAGCGTCGATTTCAAGGGCAATCCAGCCAGCTCCATCGTCGATTCGCTGTCAACGATGGTCATCGCAGACAACATGGTGAAAGTCGTAGCATGGTATGACAACGAATGGGGCTACAGCTGCCGCGTTGCCGATCTGGTGAAATATATCGCTGGCAAAGGCTTATAAGCTGCGTTAAGTCGACTAATCCCCCTCATCCGATTGGTATTCTTAAACAATCTGTGGTGAAAGGTTTTGACTTGGGATATAATAGTTGCGCGTAAAATCAAACAATAGAGGTATAACAAATGCGTGTTCTGTTACTTAGCACCCCGTACCCGCTGGAAGAGAATCCTATCCCTCCTTTGTCTCTGGCCTATCTGGCCGCCGCCCTGCAAAAGGAAGGAATTGAAGTCCAGATAATGGATCATCTGGTCTCAAAATATACGCCGGAAAAATTGAGGCGTGAGCTGGAACAGTTCAAGCCGGATATCGTCGGCGCCACCTGCGTGACGCTCAACTATCCCATTGCATCCCGCATCATGCGGGTGTGTAAGAACTTTGATCCGAGCATCGTGACGATACTCGGCGGCCCGCACGCCACGTTTGCTCTTAAAGAGACTCTACTAAAAGCCCCCTGGATCGACCTGATAGTCACGGGAGAGGGCGAACGAACGCTGATAGAGCTGGTACGAGCGATGGAGAAGGGCAAAGACTATCATCAGGTGCCCGGCATAGCATTTTGCAGTAACGGCGCAGTTGTGAAAACCGAGCCGCGCCCGCTTATCGAAGACCTGAACGAACTTCCTCTCCCCGCCAGAAATCTTCTGCCGCTCTCCAAATATAAAGCTTTGGAGGCCCCCTGCACCGTGATCACCAGCAGGGGCTGTCCGTTCAAATGCATATTCTGTTCAGGGCCGCGATTGTTCGGACGTCGTGTCCGCTTCCGCGACCCCGAACTGGTGCTCGATGAGATCGAACAGATAAACAAAGTATACGGCTTCCAAAAGATAAACATCGTTGACGATACATTCACGCTTAACGAGCGTCATGCCAGAGCGATATGTGACGGCATACTGAAACGTAATATTAAAATTACATGGAACGTCTTCGCCAGGGCCGATACAGTCAACGTCCCCCTGCTGAGCCGGATGCACGAGGCCGGCTGTGACTGGCTGCTATACGGCGCCGAATCGGGCAATGCCGAGATTCTGAAGACAATCAGGAAGGGAACGACGCCGGATACCATCAGGAACGGCACCAGGATTGCTACAGAGGCGGGGATCAAAGTATTCAACTCATTCATCTTCGGGCTGCCGGGCGAGTCCCCCGAGACCGCGCGCGAGTCAATGGATTTTGCCAAGGAGCTGGATGACAAATACGGGGCTAAATACGGCTTCCACATACTATCACCTTTGCCGGGAACGGAGCTGTACGAAAAACCCAAGGAATACGGCCTGCGCATCCTCTCGCACGATTGGGCCAAGTACGATGCCAACAAGCCGATAACCTGCACCAAGCTCATGAGCCCGGAGCAGGTCATGGCATACAGCGACGAATACGATCTGGCGATCCAGTACGCCATGGACGATATCAAGCAGCGGGCGGCAAAGGGCGATGCCGAGTGCATTGGGCATTTGCACAGGAAGGTCAGCGTCGATTTCATATGGAAGGTCCTTAAATTCGATCTGATCGAACAATTTGGCCACACCAGAAACGGCGCGAATGAGCTGTCCGACCTGGCTCAAAGGCTGTCGGCTAAGAGCGACACCCCGATTGACGTCGCCAAGCAGGAGCTTGAAGTACTGGTCAATAAAGGGCTCATCAAGCGGAAATATTCAGGGAACAGGACAGCCTGGCAGTGGACATAGAAAAAATCGAACAGGCGCTCGGGGAAATCAAACTCTCACAGCCAAAGCGAAGCATCACCCAGCTCAACATGGTGAGAGACATAAAACTCTCGCTGGGAAAGGTTAATATCAAACTGTCACTTAACGCACTCCCGCCGCAGGAGAGCGAAAGCATTCAAGCCGCAATACGCACCGCCGTCACCAGCCTCGATGGCATTAAAGAAGTATCGATCGAGTTGATGGACGCGCGTCCTATCGAATTGAACAGATTCGGCCATGTTATCGCCATAATGAGCGGCAAGGGCGGTGTAGGTAAATCGCTGGTCACCGGACTCACCGCAATAGCGCTCAAGCGCGAAGGCTATGACGTCGGCATACTCGATGCTGATATCACCGGCCCCAGCATCCCCAAGATGTTCGGTATCAAAGACCGCCCCGGCGGAACCGAGGGTGGGATCCTCACCGTCGAGTCAAGCTTTGGTATACAAATCATGTCCCTCAACCTGCTCCTGCCCAACGAAGACGACGCCGTGATATGGAGGGGCCCTATCCTTGCCAAAGTTATAACACAGTTCTGGCAGGATGTGCTGTGGGGCAGACTCGACTATCTTCTCGTCGACCTGCCACCCGGAACGGCGGATATACCTCTCACAGTATTACAATCTCTGCCTCTATCGGGAGTGCTCATCGTTTCAACACCGCAAGATCTGTCTAACATGGTGGTACGCAAGGCCGTAAAAATGGCGCGCAAGATGAATATACCTATAATCGGCGTCATAGAAAACATGAGTTATCTTATAACCCCGGACACGGGAAAGAAAATCGATATCTTTGGTAAGAGCCGTGCCGATGAGATGGCCCAGGCGGCCGAAGCCCCGCTGCTCGGCAGGATACCCCTCGACCCGGAGCTGGCCGCGCTATGCGATTCCGGACTGATCGAGCACTACCGCTCCAAGCAGTTTGCCGCACTGGCTCATGAAATCACCAAGCACCTGAAGGACGCACCCCCGCCTGCGCAAAAAGACAAGATTTAGATATCGACTCACAGTCGGTCTTGCATTTTCAGCCTGCGATCGACACGGTTTCACCCTAAGGAGGTCATTGTGTCAATACGAATCATGACGCTCAGCGAAAATACCGCCGGAATGCCCGGGGTACTGGCGGAATGGGGCCTCAGTATCCTTGTGGAAACAAAGGGCATGAAAATACTCGTCGACACGGGTGCAAGCTCCACTGTGCCGCATAACGTACGACCGCTGGGGATCGACCTGTCATCGATTCAGAAAGTGGTGCTGAGCCACGGCCACTTCGACCATACGGGAGGATTGAAAGGGGTGCTCCTTCAAGCGGGAAGGAAGATCGAGGTTATCGCTCATCCCGATGTATTCGGCAACAAACACACCCGCATCGGCCAAACGGAACGATACATCGGCATACCATACAATCGTAAAGAGCTGGAATCGGCAGGGGCCTCATTCAAATTGAGCAAAGAACCGGTTTGGATCACGGATAACATCGTAACCACCGGCGAGATCCCTATGTCCACAGAATATGAGACGATAGAGCCTCATTTTATTGTAAAAACCGACTCCGGAACTGTGCCTGATACTTTCACTGACGACCAGGCCCTTATTATCAAAACTGATATGGGGCTAATTGTAATACTTGGCTGCGCCCATCGCGGCATGATAAACACCCTGCGGCATGCGCAACAAATAACAGGGGTAAAGGAGATAAATACAGTAATCGGAGGAACTCACCTTCTGCAGGCCAGCGAAGAGCGGACGTTAATGACAGCAGCCACCCTGCAAGAAATGGGCGTGCAGCGTGTAGGAGTGTCGCACTGCACCGGAATGAAAGCCTCCGTGCTTTTAGCACAGCAACTGGGGGATGCTTTCTTCGCAAACAACACAGGCTCCACCATTACAATAGAATAATAGAACGCTATACTTCTCGAAGAAAACAGCAGAGGGAGCTAGTAGCTCCCTCTTATTTGTTATATCGGGGATAGGAACCGAAAATTTTCAGCATAGAGGTCTTGGTACGGACTTGCTCCAGAGCCTTCTTAACGACAGCATCTTCGCGATGTCCATCGAGGTCGATGAGGAATATATATCTCCCTAGAATCTCCTTCGATGGTCGAGACTCAACCTTGGTCAAATTGATGCCTTTCTGTGAGAATACCTGCATCACCTCAACCAACACCCCCGGACGATCGTCGGAGAATGCAAAACAGAGTGATGTCTTATCATGTCCGGTCGGCGCGTGATCTTCTTTCGCCAATATAACGAAACGGGTCTCGTTGCTGGCGTTATCTTGAATCCCCTTCGCCAGGATAACAGCGCCATATATCTCAGCGGCGCGTGCAGTGCCGATCGCCGCCGCCGTTTGGGACGAAGCCATCATCTCCTCGACAGCTGCCGCAGTAGACAGGGCCGCAACCACAGTCACCTTAGGGAAATGCAGACTTACGAAGTCACGACACTGACCCAAAGCCTGAGGGATTGAATATAAAACCTTTACATCGTTAATATTGATGCCGGGCTTCGCCACAAGATTCTGTCGTATCGGCAATACCAACTCATGCTTTATCATCACGCCGGATTCGTGAATCAGCAGATCAAGGGTATCGGGGACAGCGCCCTCGATGCTGTTTTCAATAGGAACAATACCATCCTCCACACTCCCGACAGATAAAGCAACGGCATTTGCCACCGCCCGAATACTCGGGAAAGGCACCAAGCGCGCCGTCTTGTCAAAGACAAGGGCCGCCTCTTCAGAAAATGTACCCGGCGGCCCCAAATATGCAATCTTCTTAGCCATATTTTATCCTGTCAATGCAGTTCTCAGTTCTGCTTCGTGCTCAGGTTGTGTTACAGCTATGATATGATCTCCAGCCTCTATTGTAGAACTACCTGTAGATACCTGTGCCCCCTTAGCAGAATTGATTATCAAACACACTAGACTCTTCGCTGGCAGGACGATCTCACTAACCTTTTTACCAACGACAGTAGAGCTGGGTTGAACATTCACTTCGACAATTTCAAGATTACCATCCTCGAGTGTCAGCAGATGGGACATCGAATGAGTGGGCAATTTCTCTTCTATCTGTTCCAGTATTAGATTGGTGCTGCTCACCGTTACGTCAATGCCGAGCATTTTAAACAGGGCCTCATTTTTAGGATTGCTAATACGAGCGATTGTACGTTTAACCCCAAACTTGTGTTTAGCGACCTGACAGGCTACCAGATTAACTTCATCCCTGTGTGTAACCGCTACCAAAAGATCCGCTCTGTTTGCCCCTGCATCCTCAAGCGTACGAACCTCACACCCATCACCACGCATCACTACACTACCGAGCTCCTCAGCAATAACCTTACATTTGTCGGCTTCTTGTTCTATTATCAATATTTCATGCCCTTCGCTCAAAAGACCGAGGGAAAGAAAGTAACCAACCTTTCCACCACCAACTACAATGATATACATTTAACCCCCTTTGCCGAGGACCATATTCATAAGCACATCCGCACCCAACTTGGTAGGACTCATTGTCTCCAATCCCAATGATTTATATAATTCCTCGCGTAGCGGATCGTAAATGCGACAAACCACTTTGGGTACGTTAAAAATATGCTTCGCCGCTTGTGCGGCCATAACGTTGCGATTATCGCCTTGAGTCGTGGTCACAAATGCATCCGCCTCCTCAATGCCAGATGTCCTCAGCGTTTCAACATCGGTACCATCGCCTACCAATGCCTTACCACTGAAGGAACGCGGAAGCCAACGAAAACTCCATGAATCAACATCTATAACCGTCACCTGATGACCTGCCTCATCGAGCAATCCCGCAAGCATGCCCCCGACTCTGCCACAGCCCATTATTACTACTTTCACGAGCTAACCTCACCTATTTGTTCTCGCCATACCAATACGCGACATGGCGCATTACGCAGTATATAAGGGATTACATTCCCCATGTCAAAATCACCAAAACGTTTTTCGTATCTCAATCCCATTATTATCACATCGACCCCGCGCTCTATAGCTTCATCCACCACCGCAGGACCTGTTTCACGAGCTTGAAGTATCTCAGTTTCCACCTGGCAACCAATAGTCTCAGCGATTTTCTCCGCCCTTGCCAGTAATTCCTCCGCCTTCTTATTATCCCCTTCCAACTCGGCGTCAAGTGGAAGGGTACGAGCCACTTCTATTACATAGATAACAAAAACTTTGCCCTTCGTTGCCTCAGCTATGGTACAGGCAAGCCGAACGGTCTCATCATCCACCTTACCCCCACCTACAGGCACTAAGAACTTGGCAAATGCCACTGGTTAATCTCCTAGTTTTATTTTTTCCAAGAGGCTTATTATAATGCCTTAAAAAAAATACTGCAACGTTATCGGCTCTGCGATCCCTGCGCCCGAACCTTGCTTACTTCTGTCTGTTCGTTTATGACAGCGTTCAAGGTCTCCTTCAAAAGAGTAAGTTCATCAAGCGATAGTTCTTCTAAATGCTCCAAATTGTGTTCCACCGTAGAGATAATCTGCTTAACTGTGCCAGACTTCCTTTTAGATATATAAGTGGTCATACTGGCGATAATCGCCCCATAAAAGATGATGCATCCGACAAACGCCCATGTCCCGCCTGCCAGTTGACCAAGACCGGTTAAAGGAGGATAAGTCGTTCCCATTGACGTCATAGCCACCAATCCCCACCATATGGCATTGCCGTAGTTACTCAGGTCAGGATTTACGGTGTGCTCAGCCAAGTACAGGAACAGAGCGAATAAAGGCCAGAGAACAGCAATCACGGTCATCATGGTTAAGAATGGTGTCTGCGTAAAGATAAACCGGAAGAACTTAATCGCCTCCGGCACCCTTGGCGCTATCCGAAGCCCCTTTGTAGACTTCCGCGACTTGCGTATAATCTTATCACCAGGACGAACCTTTGACGCAGGCTGCCCTTCCCTCATTTCTGATCACCTCTCCTTAAGAACTAGCCGATGTTGTGCGGAATTGTACAGCCACATATACCCGATGTCAATGGTTTTTACCTTCCGCAAGTAGTGAATATATTAAATAACCTATTCGCTAGTGGTTGACATCCAAGAATAATTAGCTTATCCTTTTATTCGCGTGATATTTAAAAAGGCTGAGTAAATTTATGCCAAGATCAAACAGTAACGACAAAAATAATCAAAACACGGGGATTAAATGTAAATACTGCGGGTCAAATCAGACCGTTAAATATGGCTACTATCATAATATCCAACGCCGGTTCTGCAAGAACTGCCAGCGTAAATTCGCTGATAACGATTCCCCACCCAATATGAGGACACCTTCAGTCCAAATAGCCTCAGCGCTAGGCATGTTTTACGAAGGCATGTCACTGAACGTAATTAGAACGCATCTATTACAAACCTTTGGCAGTGTCATATCGAACTCCACTATCTATGAATGGATATTGAAATTTTCCAAAATGGCGGTAGCAGCAGAACAGCTCTATTCAAAAAGGCAGCCCAAAAAAGTAAGCGGGCTTTTAGGACATGGACCATTTTGGATAACAAATGAAACAATAATCCAGATCGAAGGAGAAAAAACCTTTATCTGGGATGTCATGGATACATGGAGCAGATTCTTATTAACATCCTACATAACCCATACACGAACCGCTAAAGATATAAAAGATGCTTTCAACAGTGCAATGGAAAGAAACAGCGAGACACCGGGATTGATTATCACCAATAAGCTTCGAACATACACCGAAGGTATCGAACTAGCATTTGGTGCTGATGCCATGCAGGTACAGGTTGCAGGAAACATACACCCAAAGGCTAATTACATAGACATATTTTTTAGTCCTCTGCGAAAAAGAAATAAGACGCTCACAGGCATAAAGAAAATGGAGAGCGCCAATCTCATAATAAGCAGCTGGTTAGTCTACTATAACTTTTTCCGTCCAAATATAGGATTGGGCAATGCGATTCCAGCACATAAAGCCGAGATTGAGTTCCCATATCGAACATGGCTGGATATAGTTGAGAAGGAATACATCTAACTTTGTATCAAGAAAAATAGTGCGCACTTGAAACAAAACCAAAGACTAATGAAGCTTAGACACCATGATTATCTATAATTCAACATAATAAAATCCAACAACCAGCTTGGTTCCCCGAATAACCTGCCGTTAACAACCACAACAATAAAGGTCAATAGCTCAAAATCTGAACTATTCCGTAGTTCAAAATATACTTTTTTAAGCTTTATTTGACTTTATAATATTTTCACAGCTTTGAATTACCAACCACTTCCGAAAATACTCAACGATTAACTTTTCTTGACCAGTCTGAAACAGAAATATAGAATTTATGCCATCCCCAGGGAAGGAGGTTCTATGACCACGGAAGAAAGGTATGACGTTGTCATTGTAGGTGCCGGACACAACGGCACAACTGCCGCGGCCTATCTCGCGAAAAGCGGCCTTAGCGTCTGCGTTCTCGAAGAAAGACCGGAATGCGGCGGCGCACAGGAAGACACCGACGTTAGAGCCGGCATTAACATCAGCCCGCACCCCGTCGCATTATATGGAGGTGCAGCCCCGGGATGGGAGCAGCTGGAGTTATGGAAATACGGAGCAAGGATGGACTGGTCAGCCCAGAAGCTCAGCGGCGGAGATTTCTCGTCTGGAAAGTTCATGGGACTGCTATGCAAGAGCGGAGTCGCCCAGGCTTCAGGTAAGGACCTCGAGGGCTGGCTGATGTTGTCAGGCGCCATGAATGGCTGCATGAGGGAGCTGCTGCGCGCCACCTTCTGGACCCCGCCCCATCCATCATATGTTGAGATGACCCCGGAGACCGTCCCCTACATGCAGGTCTACAAGAAGTACATGCCCAAGGTATACACGCCGGATCTGATGGAATGGACCCAGTTCGACCTGATGGACCAGTGGATGGAGACCGAGCCCTTCAAGGTATTCCAGGCATACATAGCATGGATGTCCGGGGCTGCCGGCCACATGGAAGGCGTGGCAATTCCCGCCTTCGAGAGCGTGGTCGCCTCCGTACTTTACACCACAGGCGTTGTCCCCATGGGCTGTATGCACGGATACTATCACGCGCTGATCCGCTGCGCCATAGCGCACGGGGCGGTATTCCGCACCTGCTGCCCGGTTGATCAGATAATTATTAAGGATGGCCGCGCTGTCGGCGTACACCTGAGAGAGGACGCCGCCCAGAAATGTAAGACCATCTGGGCCAATAAGTGCGTTATCAGCGCCGCCGAGATAAAACATACATTCAACGAGCTCATCGGGCCGGACAATGTTGACCCCGCGTTATCGCAGCGGGTGAACGATATAAATCTCAAGGGCGGCCCGATCTACTGCAACTACTTCATAACCAAAAAGAAGCTCCGCTACAGGGCGAAATACAAGGATGCCGAGCAGACGGGCGTCTCCTATCCCATGGACTCCCGCGAGCTGTACTATAACCATGTCGCAGACTGCCTTGGCAAACAGGGCAACCCCACCGTTCCCTATGACGAGATCATATGGCTCTGGGCCGGCAGCAATAAGATTATGGACCCCGTTTTCCATAACCAGTGCACCAGGCCAGGCCTTTTCGTAGAGAGTTCAATAGAGTTCTATGTACCACCACCCGAGTATCATACCGACGGGCCGGAGGGCATGAACGACGACAAAGACCCTAACCATGTTAATGAAAAACTGAAGAAGTATTTCCGCGACGCTTTCAGCTGCGTAGTAGAGAACCTGGAAGAGGACCTGGTGGAACACCTGGTGTTAACACCTTGGGAACAGGAGTTCCGCAATACCGGAATGATCGGCGGCTGCTGGTACGGCGCACGACACTGCCGCGACCAGTGGTGGAACGAGCGCCCTCTGCCCGAAATGGCGCGCTACCGCGTCCCCGGAGTCGATGCACTGTATATGGTACACCAGTCGGCCGCACACCCCGGAGGCCTTTGCCTGATGGCCTGCGGCTACAACCTGATGCATATGCTCATCGAGGACGGGATCGCCGAGCCAGGCGACTGGTGGTACCCGGCACCGTATTACATCCCTGAGAAGGGCAAGATATCAGCGGTGCCAAGACAGGGAAGGATCCCTAAATAGGAAAGATAGGCGGAGAATAGAAGGAGGCACAATGGAAAACAAGAAATTTGACCACCCGTTGTTACTCGGCGATACGTTTCCTGAATATCCTTTCGAGAGCAATTACGATGTAGTCATCATCGGCGGTGGCCCCAACGGACTCATGACAGCCGCCTATCTTGCCAAGGCAGGGTTGAAGGTGTGCGTCATCGAGCGCCGCTACGAGATCGGCGGCGGGCTATCCACAGACGAGATACTCTGGCCATGCTACTATTCAAATGACCATGTAATCTACCATATGATGGTAGATTACATGCCCGTGATAAAGGACTTCGATCTGGACGTGCACGGCATGTCCTGGGTGAAACCAAATATGCAGGCCGCCATGGTCTTTGAAGACGGCCAATCCCTGTTGCTCACACGCATGATTGAGGACACACGCGATTCCTTCATGCGCTATTCCCACAAGGACGCTGAGAAATTCGGCGTTATTATGCGAGACTATCGGCGCATGGTCGATGAACTCATCGCACCCATGACGTACATACCCGCGATGTCCACTATGGACCTGATGATGCTGCTGGAGAAGAGCGAGATCGGCAAGAAACTGTCGGAGATAGCCGAGATGAGCCCGCTGGAGATTATCACCAGCAACTTTGAGAACGACAGGATCCGAGCTTTCCTGCTCTATATAACCTGCATGTGGGGCATCGATCCGAACGAGACCGGCACCGGACTGTTCGTCCCGCTGCTGTTATGCCGCGGCATGAACAAATGCTACTGCTTCGGCGGCTCGCACAAGTTCGCCGGCGCTCTGGGACGCGAGATCGTCAAGGCAGGCGGCACTATATTAGATAGGTGCGAAGTAACCAAGATAATCATGGAGGGCGGCAAGGCCGTCGGCGTGGAAACACTCGAAGGCCGCACGATCAAGGCTAAGGCCATCGTCTCCACCCTGGACCCGCAGACAACATTCCTGCAAATGGTAGGGGCTAAGAACCTGCCGGGAACATTAAAGGAATCGACAGAGGGTTGGGTCTACGACAAGTGGAGCTTCTACACCCTGCACCTGGCAACCCAGGAGCAGCCGATATATAAGGCCGAGGAGCCGTGGGCCAGCGAGTCATTCATGACGATCTTTGGCTTCGAGAGCATGGATCAACTCTTGGAGCACTTTAAGACCGTCATCGGCGGCAAGTTAAATACGAAGATCATGGGCGGTCATGCCACATGCGAGAGCTTCTGGGATCCACACTTGGTTCGCGCCCCGTGGGGCGGCGAGGTTTCGTTCTTCCAGATGCATGCGCCGTATGACATCGACGGTAATAAAGCAAACTGGGATAAACGAGGCCCCGAAATCAAGGAAGCCGTGCTGAAGAAGTGGCAGAAGGTTGCCCCTAACTTCACAAAGGACAAGATTATTAACTCACTTGCCGAGACGCCTGTTGACATCGAGATACGTTTCCCCAACATGAAGCGCGGCGCGATCAAGCATGGAGACTATCGCCCGACACAGCTGGCTTCGATGCGACCTAACTTGGATTGTTCCAACCATCGCACGCCAATAAAAGGCCTGTATGTTGGCGGCGTCTCCTCCTATCCCGGCGGTCTGGTTCTGGGAGGCTCCGGATACTTGGCAGCTAATAGAGTTGCCGAGGATCTTGGTGCCAAGAAGTGGTGGAAACCAACTAAAGAGATGGAGAAATTCTACCAGACATATACGAAATAAAGAATAAATCCAGAGTTGTCCGTCCAATATTAAGCCTGCCTAACGGCAGGCTTAATATTTTAGCCTTAGAAAATAACCGGTTCTTAGTGCTATAATTAGGCCACTTAAATAAGAAATATAGGAGCAATTGTGATCTGGTTAGGTTATATCGCGGGGGCATTAACGACTTTCAGCTTCGTCCCACAAATCATTCGTGTATTAAAAACCAAGAGTGCCCACGACATAAGTTTGACATTCAACGCAATGCTCTTTACGGGTATCCTTCTCTGGCTAGCATACGGTATACTTTCTAAAGATAAACCAATTATCATATGGAATGCTATAGCAGCTGTATTTACCTGCACCCTTCTTTACGCGAAAATCAGATACGGAAGATAGGAGACTCTAAATGAAAGTTTTAGTCACCGGCGCATTTGGTAATATCGGCAGCAACGCTGTGAAAAGCCTGCTGGAACAGCGTCAGAAGGTACGATGCTTCGACGTAAAAACAGAGGCAAATGAAGCAGCGGCGCAGAAATTCCAAGGGAAAATAGAAGTGTGCTGGGGAGACATTCGCAATGCCCAGGACGTAGCCGCCGCAGTAAAAGGGCAGGATGTCGTCGTTCATCTGGCAGCGATCATCCCTATCGACAGCGAGATAAAGCCGGAGTGGGCTAAAGAAATCAACGTAGGCGGCACAAAGAACATCATCGACGAGATGAAAAAGCTCTCGCCGTCGCCTAAGATTATTTTTGCATCCTCCACAACCATCTTCGGTAACACGCAGGACAAAAAGCCGCCGGTTAAGGTAACCGACCCGATAAATCCATCGAGCAACTACACCAAACATAAGGCGGAAGGAGAGAAGATGGTACAGGAATCCGGCTTGACGTGGTGCATAATGCGCTTCGCCGCGGTCACATCGGTAGAATTCAAAGCAAATCCGATGGCTTTCTATATTGCGCTGGACTCGCGCATGGAGTTCACCCATACCAAGGATGCAGGACTGGCTTTAGCCAACGCCGCAAAGTCGGACAAGGTATGGGGCAAGATACTACTCATCGGCGGCGGAGCCAGGAATCAGATCAGATACCGCGACTATATACACCGCTCAATGGAGGCAACCGGCATCGGTGCGTTCCCCGAGGAAGCCTTCGGCAATCTACCCGCCACCCCGGACTGGATCGACACCAGCGAGAGCCAGGCCCTTCTTAAATATCAGAAACATACCTTGGATGACTGGCTCAAGGACAGGATAGCCTCCCTGGGGCCGAAAAAAGCTGAGATCATAGCTCAGCGTGAGCAGATAAGGAAGGAATGGCTGGACCAATCGCCGTACTACAAAGCATTCCTCGAGAGTAAACAAAAAAAGGGGTGAGATTATGAAAGTACTGCTGACAGGCGCATTCGGCAACGTCGGATCAAACGCCCTGGAATCCCTTATTGAACAAGGACACCAGGTTACCTGTTTCGATATTAAAACAAAGGCGAATACCAAAGCGTCTAAGCGCTTCCAGGACAAGGTCAAAATCATCTGGGGCGACCTGAGGCATGCGGACGACGTAAAAAACGCTGTTAAAGACCATGACGTGGTTGTTCACCTGGCATATATCATCCCCCCAGCAAGCGAGAAGAACCCCGACTGGGCTAAAGCGATCAATGTCGGCGGTACACAGAACCTGGTGAACGCGCTAAAGTCGTTGCCCCAGCCGCCGAAGCTGATATTCTCTTCATCGATCAGCATCTACGGCCCGACTGCTGACAAAGAACCGCCGCGTCGTGCCAGCGACCCGGTCTGCCCCACCGATAACTATACCCATCACAAAGCGGAATGCGAGCGCATGGTACGCGAATCCGGACTGAGCTGGTCAATACTCAGATTCGCCGCCGTGCCGCTTCTGGGACAGGTAGACCCGATGATGTTCGAAGTGCCGCTCAATACCCGTATCGAGTATGTACACCCGAAAGATGTCGGGCTGGCGGTAGCCAACGCTGCGGGATCGGACAAGGTATGGGGCAAGATATTGCTCATCGGCGGCGGTACTACTGGACAGTTCCGGTATAAAGAATACCTCACCGGTCTGATGGACGGTGCCGGCATCGGTATGCCGCCTGACGAAGCCTTCACCACCAAGCCCTTCTACACCGACTGGATGGACACAGAGGAAAGCCAGCGGCTGTTACAATACCAGCGGTATCCGTTTGAACAGTATGTAAAAGAAATGCCCTCGGCGCTCGGATACAAATATCACATGTCCAAGATGCTCAGGCCGCTTATCAGAAAGTTTGTACTGAGTAAATCTCCGTATTACAAGTCGAAGAAAGCAACTGTATAATATCCATACGAACGTCGTCGAAAACGGCAAGGGAGATAAAGATGAGAGTACTGATCACCGGCGCATTGGGAAATCTCGGCGGCAACGCTACCAAGAGGTTGATGGAGCAGGGCCATCAGGTGAGATGCTTCGATATCAAGACCAAGGCCAACGAAAAAAGGGCCGCCAAGCTGCGCGACAAAGCAGAAGTTATATGGGGCGATATCAGAAAGCCCGATGATCTGGCCGCCGCGGTGAAAGATATCGACGTCGTCATACACCTCGCTTTCCTCCTTCCTCCGCTGACCGACACAAAACCGGAAATGGCCCGCGATATCAATGTGGGCGGGACGCAGAAACTTATCGAATCCATGAAAAAAGTCTCGCCGAAATCGAAGATAATATTTTCCTCTTCATTCACCGTATTCGGCAATACGCAGCACATCGAACCTCCCAGAAAAGCCACCGACCCGGTGCAGGCAACCGATAACTACACGCAGCATAAGATCGAATGTGAGAAGCTCTGCGCCGAATCCGGCCTTGGCTGGTGCGTCATGCGCTTCGCCGTGGTGCCGCCGATATCGCTAGGCGGCGTGACACCCAAGATGTTCGCCTTCCCCTTCAAGACGCGTATAGAGTTCCTCGACCCCAGAGATGCGGGGCTGGCCCTGGCCAACGCAGCCGCATCTAACGACGTATGGGGCAAGACACTGCTCATAGGAGGCGGCAAGGAGAGTCAGATTAATTACGGCTATTTTGTCGGCCACATGATGGAAACGATGGGCGTCGGCAAGCTGCCCGAGGAGGCCTTCGGAGCGGACGCCTCCTATACCGATTGGCTCGACACAACGGAAAGCCAGAAGCTTTTAAACTATCAGCAACATTCTTTCGAGACGTTTGCGAAGGAACTGCCCAAGATGATGGGGCCGGTAAGGTTTGTAGTGCCCTTGGTGCGCCCGATTGCTATGTGGTATGTGCTGAGGCAATCGCCATATCTGAAGGCCAACAAAGCAGCTAAGAAAGCCAAATCTTAAGCTTTATACACACGGCAGCGTTGCCCGCGGAAGATGAAATTGCCTGACACGGCGTCGCAGTAATGGGGATCGTCATCAAGTATTGCATTGACATTAGACCGCCATATGCTGTCGGCCGACTCATCCTCGGGATACCACCAGCCATGTTCCGCCTGAACGACATCCGGCGCGATGCCGTCGAAGTATCTGCACCTGAACGTGGCTCTGCCCAGCGACGTCTCGATCCACAGCCAGTCGCCGTCGGCGATGCCCAGTTCAGCGCCCTTCTGCGGATTAAGCTGCGCTATAGGCTCGGGGTCACGTTTGCGAATTGAATTAATCTGGCGGCCCTGTGAATGATAGAAACGGCGGTTGCGCGCGCCGGCAAGCAGCGTTATAGGATATTTCTCATCAAGCTCCGCTTTGCCCATCTTGCTGACCACCGGCTCGCGCCAGTAAGGAAGAGGATCGTACCCCATCTTTTCTAATATGGTGCTGTACAGCTCGAACTTGCCGGTGGGCGTGCCGAAGCCTTTTAACTCGTACTTGCGATCGCGGGGCACCGGATTGTCATAGCCCTTGGCAGACATCAACTGTTTGAACGTAACACCCATCGGCTCCAGGCGATAATCGAAGAACTCCTCCAAGGTGCGCCAAGGCCAGTGCTGCGCCTGCCCCAATCGAATCCCCAAATCACGCCAGAAGTAGAACTCGGCCCTGCGCTCATACAGCGGCGGGACCGCCGCTTCACTACCCTGTAGGTAGAGCGTATAGTTGCCGCCCTGCAAGCTCTCCTTCTCAAAACAGGATGCGGCCGGTAGAACGTAATCAGCGATGCGACACGTAGGCGTCATGAAGGTGTCCATCTGAACATGCAGATCAAGCTTCATCAGAGCATCATATATCAGCCTGGCGTTGGGCATGGTCAACAGCTGGTTCTTGGCCAGGGTGATCATAGCCTTCACGGGATATGGCTTGCCGGTAATCATGGCGCGATAGACCATCGGGGCGTGAGCCAGACCGGTGACCCACGGCGTCGAAAGCGGCTTCTCCCGCACCCGGTTGATATTTTCCTCAACCATATCGAACATCGGCCAGGAATACAGCTTGAAGCGCCCACCCCCCATCAGCTTGGCCTTCTGCTCCGGCGCAAGCATCACGCTCCGCTCCATCTCGGCGTCGAGCCGATATGCGGGATGCGGCTCCATCATCACATCACCACCCGGCACATCGATATTGCCGGTTATCGCCGCCAGTATATATCGCGATTGCAGGACCGGGGTGCAGTTGGCCTGCTCCTCAAGGCCGTTGGTATGGAATATCTGGCTTGGCTTGACGGTGGCGTACATGCGCGCCGCCTCGCGTATCTTCTCGGCGGGAACGCCCGTTATCGACTGCGCCTTCTCAGGAGTGAAATCCTTCACTCTCTCAGCCACCTTATCAAAACCGTAGCACCATTTCTCGACGAACTCTCGATCGAAAAGCCCTTCCGAGATGATGACCTGTATCATGGCCATGAGCAGGGCCCCATCGGTCCCGGGCTTTGGCTGGAGCCAGAGGTTGGCCTCCTCGGCGACAACGGTGCGCCTCGGGTCGATCACGATGAGCTTGAGCCAGACCTTCCTGGCATCACGAATGACATTCCACAGCATGGGGCCGGCCTGATGCGGATTAGCTCCTATAAGCATCAGGCACTTGGTCTCCGGGCGCAGGGCGGGCATGTATATCATCCAGCCTGATAATAAATGGCTCAGCACCATGCCGATGCCGCAGCTGTGCGGGCCCAGAAAGTTAGGACTGCCGAACAGGTACTGAAAACGGGTGCGAAATTCCTCTTGTGTATTCTGCTCGCCGGACGACGTTATCGCCAGCGCCTCAGCCCCGTATTTCGCGCGAATCTTGCCCAGCTTATCGGCTATCTCGTCAAGCGCCTGGTCCCAGCTTACGCGCTCCCACTTCCCCTCGCCCCGTTTGCCGACGCGCTTCAAAGGATAGTTCAAACGATCGGGGTGATAGACGTACTCAGCGGCGGCGTTGGCGCGTGGGCATCCGCCGACAACATTGGCCCACATCCTGGCCATCATGGAGTCTTTCTTCACAGCGCTGCGGTCATACCCGATAAGCTGTCCGTCCTCCACTTTCACCTTGTAACGACAGTGGCTGGCGCAAAAGCCGCAGACGATCTTCTTTGTCTCCGTAACCATCTCACTCCTCCGATTTATGCGAATGCCCTATGCCATCGTACATTCGCGCTGCTACCATTGCGAAACCATAAAGATGTGGCGGTTTTGATATCTTAAGCAACTATAGACTAGCACAAAGTCTTAATAGAAAACAGTAGAATCGATTGTGATATAATAGCAACTCCAACGTCGATTGATTAATAATTAACCATACCTAATGAGCCACCGGGAAACCGCAAATGATATATAATATTTGCATAGTCAGTACAAAAGCCCGCGGAGGTCAGCAATGTTGAAATGGATAACACTCATAACAGGTCTCATCATCCTGGCGCTGGGAATCGTGGTCTTACTTGAAGGCAGCCAGGAGATAGTCGGGATAGTGATAATATCCGTCTCAGCTCTTGTTATCTTAGTGGACATTGTTCTGCTACTGCTGAAAAAGAAGGCGAAACCTGAGAAGACCGCACCAGCAACACCGTCAACAACTGAACCAGACGAGGAACCGCCCGTATTCTAAAATGGTCAAGCAAAGCCTGATTAAACACGTAATAATCGATACAGCCCTCGGACAAATTCTCATCGTCGGTTCCGAAAAAGGCCTGCGCAAAATCTCGATCCACAAATCTCGAAATTCGGCTTCTGCAAGCATCGCACAACAGTTCCCTCAGTCGATAGAATCACCCGACGAATTCGGAGACCTGCCGCAGCGACTGGAACGATACGCACGCGGCGAACGAATCATTTTCAACGACACAATTGATTTCGACAACACCACACCATTCCAGCGAGCGGTATGGGAGGCAACACGCGCTATACCACACAGCGAAACTCGCAGCTACGAATGGATAGCTCAACGCATCGGCAGACCCAAAGCGGCCCGCGCCGTTGGGCAGGCACTCAAAAGCAACCCTTTCCCTATCGTTGTGCCCTGCCACCGCGTCATCGGCAAAGACAGCAGCCTCACCGGCTTCAGCTGCGGCATTGATATTAAAAAACATCTGCTCGACCTGGAAGCTTCACCTCACGCGAAAAACAGGGCGCATTAAATACGAAGCAGAACTATGCCGTTGCATGGCATTTTACCTTGTGCTATACTCTCTACCTGTGAGCGCAGAAAACCAGCGGCAAGTCAATGCGCTCTAGAGCAGGCTCAAGCCTGCGAATTTTATTCATAGGAGGAAGGCTAAATGCGAAAGTACCTTAAGTTATCCTTATTCGTCCTCATGGCCGTAGCACTTGTTTCAACGTTTGCTATCGGCTGCGGCGGCGGAACCGATGAGGAGAAAGAGGCCTACAAGATCGGCGCGCTGTTCTCCACCACAGGATCCCAGTCCAACCTGGGCGTCCCGGAAGAGAACACTGTTGAAATGTTAGTAGAAAAAATAAATGATGCCGGCGGTATCAATGGACATCCGCTGGAAGTGATCATTTATAACGATGAGACCGACTCAACCAAATGCGCCACACTGGCAAACACTCTAATAGAGCAGGATGAGGTTCTAGCCATAATGGGCTCAACCGGCACTGGAAACACGATGGCCATCCTAGATACAGTAACATCTGCGGAGATACCGCTGGTATCCTGCGCTGCAGGTTTAAGCATTATATCGCCAGTAGCGGAAAGATACTGGATATTCAAGACCCCGCAAACGGATAAGCAGGTAGTAACTGAAATTTACGTATATCTTCAGGAACTTGGTATCACCAAGGTCGCCATAATAACCTCAACCTCCGGATTCGGCCAAGGCGGCAAGACCTACCTGGAGTCCGAAGCGGCCGCGTACGGAATCACCCTTGTGGACAACCAGACCTTCGGCTCTGAAGACACAAGCATGATATCTCAGCTGACCCATATCAAAGGCACGGATGCAGAAGCAGTTGTCTGCTGGGAGACCGACAAAGGATCCGCGGTAGTAGCCAAAGATATGCAGACACTGCAGTTCGAGATACCGCTCTTCTGCAGCCATGGAATCGCCAACCAGGCATTCATCGATGCTGCGGGAGACGCCGCCAACGGCGTTATCTTCCCCGCCGGCAAGCTGCTGGTCGTCGACGAGGTTCCGGCAAGCGATCTGCAGAAGAACGTGCTTACAACCTACAGAGACGAGTATTTAGCTGCCTATCCCGGTGAAAGCGTCAGCACCTTCGGAGGACATGCTTACGACGCACTGTATATGATTGTTGAGGCGCTTGAGGATATGGATGAGGGCTTAAGCCTCACCGACTCAAGGTCTGCTATACGAGACAACCTGGAGCAGATAACGAACTTCATCGGCATAAGCGGTATATTCACGATGTCACCGACCGACCACCTTGGCATGCAGCCGGGTTCACTGGCCCTTATAGAGATCGTCGATGGGACCTGGACTGTAGCCCAGTAAAAATTGACTGTACGTTAGACTATTGCTATGATGAGGGGGGAAAGCTGAGCTTTCCCCCCTTTTTTTAGCCACACGGCTTTGGGAATTTTTTGAATGTCGGCAGATCAATTTTTTCAATATCTCATGTCCGGCCTGACCCAGGGCAGCATCTATGCCCTGATAGGGCTTGGTTTCACCATCATATATGCCGTCACACAGATAATTAACTTCGCTCAGGGCGAGTTCGTCATGCTGGGCGGAATGCTCTCTTATGTCCTTGCAGTTGAAGCAGGCCTTCCCATGCCCCTAGCTCTAATAATTGCGATAGTGGTCGCAGCAGTCGTCGGCGCCGCAATGTACCTGCTGGCGATACGGACTGCGAGACGGGCCTCGGTAATAAGCCTCATCATAATCACCATAGGCGCCGCAATCTTCATAAGGGGAATAGCCGGCAACAGGTTCGGCGTTGACACGGTCAGCCCGCCTGCTTTTACCGGCAGCGGATCGATAAAGTTCCTGGGCGCTTACATAGAACCGCAGGCGCTGTGGATAATCGGCATAACGTTCCTGGTGACTATACTGCTTTATCTGTTTCTTTCGCATACGATGGTCGGTAAGGCGCTGAGGGCTTGCGCCGTGAATCCCGGTGCCGCAAGCCTTGTCGGAATTAACACTAAAGCCATGGCGCTGATCGCCTTTATCATCGCAGGTGCAATAGGCGGCATCGGCGGGATAGTAATAGCCCCAATGGCAATGGCCAGCTATAACATGGGCGTTATGCTGGGACTGAAAGGCTTTGTCGCCGCGGCCGTAGGCGGATTCATGAGTCCTATCACTACAGTTATCGGCGGTATAGTCCTGGGAATTGTCGAAAATTTGGCCATAGGGCTTGATTGGGGCCCATTCACATCCGCTTATAAAGATGTCATAGCCCTGGTAGCGCTCCTGCTGATACTCCTGATCCGGTCGGGAAAACTGGCGGCAGCGGAGAGGGCCGGATGATGCTAGCGTGGGTAAGGGAAAAATGGAACTACTTTGCCATTGCGGCACTGCTGATTTTTCTTATACTGATTCCATTCAAATGGTTCCTCGGCCAGTACACCAGCATAATGATATTCATCGGCATCAGCACGATGATCACAGTGGGACTGTGCCTCCTCATGGGTTACACAGGACAGGTCTCGCTGGGGCAGGCCGCTTTCTATGGCCTCGGCGCCTATTTCTCCGCTGTCCTCAGCAAGACTTATAGTTTAAACCCATGGCTGGCGATGCTCATCGCCGCGATAGCAACCGGAACCTTTGCTTACGTAATAGGCTACCCCATATTTAGGTTGCGCGGAAACTACCTGGCTATGGCCACGCTCGGCATAGGCCTGATAATGTGGGTGCTCTTCAATCAGCTGAGCCAGTACACCGGCGGACCGGACGGCATGTCCGGCATCCCATATCTATCCATAGGCGGATTTTCCTTCGATACGAATTTTAAACGTTTCTACCTGGTCTGGTTCTTCTGCCTGGCCATACTGTTCCTCTCCCAGAATATAGTAAGATCACGGACCGGCAGGGCTCTGAGGGCCATTCACGGCAATGAGGCCGCCGCTGAATCACTGGGCATAAATGTGACCCAGTTCAAAGTGAAGATATTTGTATTGAGCTCCGTCTACGCCTCCCTTGCCGGCAGTCTCTTCGCGCATCATCTGAGGCACGTAAGCCCCCAGCCATTCGATTTCTTGGGCTCCGTGAAGCTGGTGGTGATGGCGGTGATAGGAGGCCTGGCCAGTGTATGGGGCGCCATATTCGGCGCCGGGACAACCCGCTTCTTAAGCGACGAGATACTTCTCGGATTCAACCAGTTTCCTCAACTGGATATCATCATCTACGGTCTGATACTGATGCTGGTAATGATTTTCACACCGGAAGGCCTGTTTATTGCTTTAAAGTCCGCCGTCAAATGGCTGCAGATCAACTGGCGAAACCTGCCTGCCATAATGAAAACCAAGCGGGAAGAGTTCCCCTCCCGAACTAAAAACTTCTTCGGTCGGCTGTCTCCGACACGTTTGTGGAGGAAATCCGAGCCATGAGCCAGCCGATACTTGAAACCAAGAACCTGAGCAAGGCCTTCGGGGGCCTGATCGCTGTCGATAAAGTCAATCTGTCGATAGAGACCGGTAAAATCACCGCGATAATAGGCCCCAACGGCGCGGGAAAAACCACGCTCTTTAATCTCATCGCCGGCGTCTACAAGCCAACCTCGGGCGATATCGCATTTAACGGCAAGTCGCTGAAATACAGCCCATGGTACGCAAAAGCCATCCCGGCAATGCTGAAACAGCGAATATTCAAGGGCAAGATGCAGCGCTACGCCCCGGCACATAAAAGAGCTGCACTGGGCATCGCGCGGACGTTCCAGCATGTCAACCTCTTCGGCAATATGAACGTCCTGGAAAATATAATGACCGGCCAGCATCCGCGCAGCAAAAACGGCTTCTTCGCAGCGGCGCTGCGACTACCGAAGGCCCGCCGCGAAGAAGAAATGATCAATCTCAACGCGATGAAATATCTGAATATGGTGGGTTTGGGAAAACACGCCCAGCAGAATTCTTTGAGCCTGCCGCTGGGACAGCAGAAACTATTAGCCATCGCTAGGGCTCTGGCCACCGAGCCGAAGCTGATACTGCTGGACGAGCCCGGCGCCGGCCTTAACGC
Source organism: Dehalococcoidia bacterium (assembly GCA_041653935.1). Taxonomy (GTDB): domain Bacteria; phylum Chloroflexota; class Dehalococcoidia; order E44-bin15; family E44-bin15; genus JAYEHL01. The sequence goes on from JBAZEO010000002.1 coordinate 197,322, forward strand.
CATGGAGAAACGCGAACTGAGCGACCTGATCAAGCGTATCCGCGAGATGGGCATCACGGTAGTGCTGGTAGAACATGATATGCCGCTGGTGATGGGCATAGCGGAATGGATAATAGTGCTGGACAGCGGTCAGAAGATAGCGGAGGGCACTGCCGCCCAGGTGCAGAAGGACCGCAAGGTTATCGCTGCATATCTCGGTGAGGAGGACGACGGTGCTGAAGGTTGAGAATGCATCGATTCTCTACGGACAGGTAGCTGCCGTCAGGGAGGTCTCCCTGACGGTGAACGACGGCGAGATCGTGACAATAATAGGGTCCAACGGCGCGGGCAAGACCAGCCTGCTCAACGCCATATGCGGTATCGTTCCGCTGAAAAGCGGCGGCATCTGGCTGGACGATAAGAAAATCTCACGGCTGCCCTCGTATAAAATGGTGAACCTGGGCCTGGCCTATATTCCTGAGGGCAGACAGATATTCGGAGCAATGTCGGTTAAGGATAACCTGACGATGGGCGCTTACCCAAAGTGCACGCGAAAGCGCTTCAGCAGCCTGGCCTACTCCGGGTGGTTCATGAAACGCCAGGATGTCCAGACCAATCTGGAAACCGTGTATAAGATGTTCCCGATACTCAAGGAACGGCTCAAGCAGAAGGCGGGCAATCTCAGCGGCGGCGAGCAGCAGATGCTGGCCATAGGCCGCGCGCTGATGTCGTCACCCAAGATGATACTGCTCGACGAGCCATCGCTGGGGCTGGCGCCGAACCTGGTGCGCGAGATACTCAAGCTCATCGTCAGGCTCAGAGACGAGGGGTTAACGATACTGCTGGTAGAACAAGACGCTAACGCGGCGCTCAAGATAGCCGACAGAGGATACGTGATGGAAAGAGGACAGATCACTGTTGAGGGGACAGCCAAGGATTTGCTTGGAAACGACAGGGTAAGACAGGCATATTTAGGCAAAAGCGTGGCCTAATAAATTATAAGAGTGGTACAATAGGAATCAGGTATTACTGAGAATGAAACAACTGCTGTCAGGGAATGAAGCTATAGCGCTTGGCGCGTATCATGCCGGCATTGCGGTGGCCACGGCCTACCCCGGCACCCCGAGCACCGAGATACTGGAAAATATAGCCCGCATGGAAGGCGTTTACGCCGAGTGGGCCATCAATGAGAAGGTGGCGCTTGAGGTGGGGATGGGGGCATCCTACGCCGGCGTGCGCACGCTGGTATCAATGAAGCACGTCGGGCTTAACGTGGCCGCCGACCCGTTCTTCGCCGCGTCGACAACTGGCGTAGTGGGCGGACTCGTGATCATATCATGCGACGACCCGGGCGAGCACAGCTCACAGGGCGAGCAGGACAACCGCCACTTCGCCAGGTTCGCTAAGGTGCCCATGATCGAGCCCACGAACAGCCAGGAGGCCTACGACATGATGGGGCTGGCCTTCGACATCAGCGAGAAGTTCGATACGCCGGTGCTGTTCCGTTCCACGACGCGCATCTCGCACTGCAAATCGGTGGTCGATGTTACTAAAGAACGCAGCGCCGAGTTGAAGAAAGCCGCGTTCAAGCGCTCGCCGGAAAAGTTCGTCATGGTGCCCTCCAACGCCCGCATCAGGCGCGTGGCTATGGAGGAGCGCATCGCCAAGCTGCAGGACTACGTGGAGCAGTTCCCCTTTAACGAAATGATAATCGCCGACAAAAAGCTGGGTGTTATTTCGAACGGCGTGGCATATCAATACGCGCGCGAGGTGTTCAAGAACGCCTCGCATCTCAAGCTGACAACGCTGTACCCGCTGCCGGTGAACCTGATAAAGAAATTCGCTAAAGAAGTAGAGAGGATCATCGTGGTCGAGGAGATCGACCCTTATATAGAAAATGAGATACGCCAGCTCGGCATAGCGGTCGAGGGCAAGAAGTTCATACCCATAATCGGCGAGCTGAACCCGGAGATCGTGGAGAACGGCGCGGTTAAGGCCGGGATACTGAAATCAGCTTCGAGCTCAGCTAAAACCGAGCCCCCCACCCCCAAGCTCCCCGCGCGCCGCCCGCAGCTGTGCGCCGGCTGCCCCCACGTGGCCACCGAGTACGCCCTGCGCAAGCTCGGGGTTCGCACTGTGGGCTCAGGGGTGGAACTATCCAAGAACGATATCATAGTCACCAGCGACATAGGCTGCTACACGCTGGGCGTGTACCCTCCGTTAGCGGCGCTGGACACCTGCGCCTGCATGGGGGCCAGCATCGGGCAGGCGCTGGGACTGGAGAAGGCCGGCGTCTCGAACAAGATCGTAGCGGTCATAGGCGATTCCACGTTCATGCACTCCGGCATCACCGGGCTCATCGACGTGGTCTACAACCAGGGAACGACGACAGTGATCATACTCGATAATAATACGACGGCCATGACCGGACACCAGGGACATCCCGGCACCGGGATATCGGCTAAAGGCGAAAGGACCACGGCGGTCGATATCGAAGCGCTGGTGAAAGGCATAGGCATCAAAGATGTTAATGTAGTCAAAGCCTTCGACCTGAAGGCCATTGAGACGACGATCAAAAAATGCGTGGCCAACAACGCGCCTTCGGTGATCATTGTGCGCGGCGCGTGCCCGCTGGCGACAAAGAAGAAGGGCACGCCGTTCGCGGTGGACGCCGACATGTGCAGCGGCTGCCTGGACTGTTTGAAGATCGGCTGCCCGGCACTGACGATAGCGGACAACCTGGCCTGTATCGATGCCGAATTCTGCAACGGCTGCGGCGTCTGCTCACAGGTATGCTCCAGCGACGCCATCGCGGAGGGCAAACCATGAGAGACGTGAATGTGCTCATGGTGGGCGTCGGCGGCTACGGCGTGATCCTGGCCAGCGACGGCATGGCCGAGATCGGCATGGTCAACGGATACGATGTGAAGAAGACCGATTCGCTGGGCATGGCGCAACGCGGCGGCAGCGTGGTGAGCCACGTGCGCTGGGGCAAAAAGGTCTATTCCCCGATGATAAAGAAGGGTGAGGTGGACTTCCTGCTGGCCTTCGAGGAGATCGAGGCGGCGCGTTGGGCCTCATACCTCAACCCCAAAGGAGCTGCCATCGTCGCCGATTCGGTGGTAATACCCGTCTCATCCGTCACCGGCGACACACCCTATCCCAAGTGGGATGCGATAAAGGTGATTTTATCTCAATACAGCGATAAGATATATCTGGTGCCTGCTACAAAGATCGCCGAGGAGGTGAACAATCCTCGCGCGGTCAACATGGCCATGCTCGGCTTCCTCTCGGCGTTCCTGGAACTGCCCGCCGCGGCATGGACCGACACCATGCGGCGCAGGCTGCCGGCGAAATTCATGAAATCAAGTATAGATGCCTTCCTGAAGGCCCGAGCAGAGGCCGAGGCAGCTATACGGGCAAAGGAGCACAAATAATGATGCGTGATGCTAAAATCGAGACAATGCCCAGGGCAGAGCTGGAGAAGCTGCAGCTCAGCCGCCTGAAGACCAAGGTCAAGGAGGTATACGATAAGGTGCCCTTCTACCGCAAGGCATTCAAGGATAAGGGCGTCGCCCCCGGGGACATCAAGACCCTGGCCGATATCACCAGGCTGCCCTTCACCAGCAAGCTGGACTTCCGCGACAATTATCCCTTCGGATTACTGGCCGTGCCATTAGAGCAGGTGGTGCGCATCCATTCATCCAGCGGAACGACAGGCAAGCCTATTATTGCACCCTACACTCAGGGCGATGTAGATATGTGGGCCGAGGTCATGGCCCGCACGCTGGCCAGCGCCGGCGTCACCAAGAACGATATCGTGCAGAACGCCTACGGCTACGGCCTGTTCACCGGCGGGCTCGGCTTCCACTACGGCGCCGAGCGCCTCGGGGCCGTGGTCATACCGGCGGGCACGGGCAACACTAAGCGTCAGCTGCTTATGATAAAAGACCTAGGGACGACTGTGATAACCTGCACCCCTTCGTACGCTATTATCCTGCACGAGACGGCCAAGGAGACAGGCTTCGATTTCAAGGAGACCAAGCTGAAGATCGGCGTATGCGGCGCCGAGCCCTGGTCAGAGCAGATGAGGAACGATATCGAGAGCAGATTAGGCATCTCGGCAATTAACATATACGGACTGACCGAGGTCGTCGGGCCGGGCGTATCAGTGGAGTGCGAGCACAAGTGCGGCATGCACATCTGGGAGGACCACTTCCTGGCCGAGGTCATCAACCCCCAGACCGGCGAGCACATGCCCCCCGGCCAGCTGGGAGAGCTGGTATTCACCACCCTGACCAAGGAGGCCCAGCCCGTGATCAGGTTCCGCACCAGGGACCTGGTCACCATGAACACCGATACCTGCAAGTGCGGACGGACGATGATGAGGATGTCGCGGGTCATGGGCCGCAGCGATGATATGCTTGTAGTAAAAGGCGTCAACGTGTTCCCGTCACAGATAGAGAGCGTGCTGCTCGATGTCGAGGGCGTTGAGCCGCAGTATATTATAGTCGTCGACCGCCAGCACGGCTTCAAGGCCGACGATCTTGAGATATGGGTTGAGGTCTCCGAGGATGTCTTCTCCGACGAAATCGGGAAGATGGAGGCCCTGGAGAAGAAGCTGCGCGCCGAGCTGGAGAGCGTGCTCAGCATCTCGCCGCGCATCAAGCTGGTGGAGCCAAGGACGCTGGCGCGCACCGAAGGCAAGGCCAAGCGCGTCGTCGACCGCAGCGAGCTTAAAAAATAAATACAAACTCCCCCTGTCCCCAGAGAGGGAATCGATATAGAGGTGCAGGAGACTCATCTCCTGCCAGGGGTTTGGGGGTGTCCCCCAATTTTCACAGTCCCCCAACGTATGGGGGACTACAGGGGGTTCGGTTATTGTTTCTCCCTTTCAAGGGAGATGCCAGAGGGTCAACAAATAAAGAGGCGCAGGGAGGAAAGTAGCTATGAAAAGAAAACAAATATCCGTATTCATCCAGAACGAGCCGGGGCATCTGGGCTCTATCCTCGAAGCCCTGGAGAAACAAAAGGTGAGCATACTGGCCCTCTCCGTCAGCGACACCTCGGAGTTCGGCATCGTGCGCATGATAGTGGATGACGCGGACAAAGGATTACAGGCCATCCGCCAGGCCGGATTCACGGCAAGGGTCGACGCACTACTCGGCTACAACATCCCCGACGTCCCGGGCGGCCTCTTAAACAGCGTGATCAAACCGCTGGCCGCAGCCGGCATCAATATCAAATACTTCTACGCCTACTTCGAGCGCGGGCCGCAAGCCCAGGCCACCGTGGTCTTCAAGCCGGATAATATCGATAAAGCGGAGGCCATACTCAAGGCGCAGCTGGCCGGCAAATAAAATCTGCATAATATACATCATTTTAAGTCATTTTGTTGACTTTTTTATCCATCACGATTGACTCTTATGTTTATCCTGCATATAATACTGTCACGCGTTGAATTAGTTTAAAAAGCAATGTGTTTTTCACTGAGAGGAGAAAAATGCCAAGAGTGAAGAGTGTTGAGAAAAAAATATGGGACACTGAAGGATTTGATGTAACATTTATACAAAACGGCAAAGACGTCCACGGCGATAAACAAGGAATACCACAGTATTCGTACGACAAGGCCGCAAAAAATGACATGACTGTTAGTGAATGGAAGAAAATACGGTTTGCGCAATCTTATTCGGGTTTTGATGTCACGGTGTTCGATGGCGATGGAAATGCAGTCAAAGGTCAAACAAAGCTAGGTACAATACGCGACACCTACCTAGAAGAAGACTAAACCTGACCAAACGCATGCAGCAGATTTGCTACGTAGAATTAGTTTAAAACTAATGTTAGGCGCATAAGAAGAAGATGACGACAGAACCTGATTTCATCAGTAGTCTTGAGACGAAAGTTGCAGAGCAACTGAGGGCTCAGCGTGTCGGCTACCTTCTGGGAGCTGGTTCATCGTACTTGAATGGTACCGGATATCCGCTCGCATCTGAGCTTTGGAATCTCATCAAAGACCGGATCACAGATACACCAAAGCGCGACGAAATTCAGGAGAAACTAAACAACGGGGCGGAGGGGATTGAGCAAGCCCTCGACCTACTTGACGATGGCGGGGCAGTGGACACGCCATATCGGCATCTTGTAACAGCGGCCATCGCTGAACTGTTCCTACCCATGAACCCAAATCTCGACGTCCATATTGAGTTTGTGCGTCGGTTATCCCAACGCAGTGACCCCTATGTAAAAGTGTTCAGCCTGAACTACGACCCGTTGCTTGAACGTGCCGCTGAGACTGCTAATGTCCGAGTGGCAGACGGATTCCTCGGTGTGGAGCATGCCTTTTTTGATTCAGCCGTATTCGAAGAACGCATCGGCCGGATTCGCGGCTCTCACAAGGGCCGCCAGTTCGAAGAGACAGTAAAGCCGATTCACATCTTCAAGCTTCACGGTTCCCTAGGATGGTACGAATGTCCTCAACATGGAGTGCGGCGCTGCACATACGGGACTCCAGTTCCAAACGGCACAAAACGATTGATGGTTCCACCACAACGTAGAAAGGCAACAGACACCATGTTCCCCCCATATTCCGCACTGTGGTCCGCCTTTCGCGGGTGCTTAAGCCACAACGCGAATCCGCTCAACCGTTTGGCCTGCTTCGGGTACGGCTTCACTGACGAACACATAAATACCGTCATTGAAGCCGCTCTTGCACGGCCGAATTTCACTTTGCTTATTCTCACGCGGGTACTGCCAGAGACTGCATGGAACCGCTGGAGCGTTAAGACGAACGCAGTTGTAGTTACAGAAGCACGGTGTTCACTAAAGGGTACGGTTGGCCCCGGCCATGCCGACCTCTGGCGCTTTGAACGACTCTGCAAGGAGGTTTAGATAATGTCCGATGCTATCAATACCGTGATCGGCCACATCATCGATGTCCAGGGAAACCTTCTCATAGCAACCTTGGTCGAGGACGAACAGGGCCGCACGCCGACTATCACCATTGGCGATGAGGACGTCTTGGTTGGACAGCTTGGCTCATACGTCGCAGTCAAACAAAACGATGTTCACCTCATTGCAATTGTGACTCGCATAGCCGAGCAAGAAGCACTCGCCGCACCGACGATCGAGACACCTGGCGAAGATTCAGCCAGATTGCCCTTCGCCAAACGAATCGTCCGACTCACGCCAGTCGGTTCGGTAACCGCAGACGGCCTGTTTGAGCGTGGTGTTTCAACGTACCCAACCACAGGGGCGGAAGTCCACGCAATCAGTTCAAACGACGTCGCCAAGATGTTCGACCGCTTCCAGTCTAAAGGCCTCGATGTAGGCACGCTTATCTCGCACCCCTCCCTCAAGGTCTATCTAGATCCAACGAACCTTTTTGGGCGGCATTCTGCCATCTTGGGCCAAACGGGGGCAGGGAAGTCGTGGACTGTAGCTTCGCTCGTACAAAAAACAGTTGCCGTGATGCCGAAGGCCCACATCATCATCTTAGACCTGCACGGCGAGTATTGCTGGAAGCGAGCAGACAAGCAGTACTTTGCTTTTAACGACGCGATAGTCCGGCATGTCGATGCGCGTGAACTGGAGATTCCTTACTGGCTTATGACCTACACGGAACTCTGCGACCTTCTGATCGAGCACGGTGAGAGGGAGGCTACAAATCAAACAGCGTTCTTCCGTGACTGCTTGCTGGAAGGACGGCAGCGCGAGAATACCACAGCCACTCCTCCACTTGGCCTTACTAGAGTAACCGTAGACACACCAATTTACTTCTCTCTTGAAGATATCTTGACCAAGGTGCGCACGAAGAACGTTGAGCGAGTCGGCAACAGGCAGGGGCCAATGTTCGGCGACTTTGATAGATTTCTCATGCGTATAGAAAGCAAGCTCAACGACTCGCGATACGACTTCTTGCTCAAACCAAAGAACCGTAACACATCGGCTTCGCTGTCGGACATGCTACGAGACTTCGTAGGGCTTGGTACAAAGAAGGTCGCAGTGACAGTCATCGATCTCAGTTCAGTGCCATTCGATGTGCGCCCGACAGTCGCGGCGCAAATCGGACGTTTGGCATTCGAGTTCAACTATTGGAACCCTGAGTACCGTGATTTCCCGCTTCTTCTTGTCTGCGAAGAAGCACATGTCTACATACCTCGAGCTGCCGAAAGCCAATTTGCTGGCTCGCGAAAGTCAATGGAGCGGATTGCCAAAGAGGGTCGGAAGTATGGCGTTGGACTTATGGTCGTCAGTCAACGCCCCCACGAGGTCTCCGAGACGGTGCTCTCACAATGTGGGACATTCATCTGCCTGCGTATCACCAACCCCGATGACCAGAGTTACGTGCGGAGCTTAGTGCCGGAGAGCGAGGGGGACTTAGTCAGTGTTCTGGCTGGATTGGGTCGAGGTGAGGCACTCGTGCTCGGGGAGGCAGTCCCGCTGCCAACTCGAGTTCAGTTCTATCGACCGAGCCCGGCTCCAAACAGCGATGATGTAGACTTCTACACGAAGTGGAAGGACGGGGCTACGGACTTGAACGTGGATAATATCGTCAAGCGCTGGCGCAGTCAGGAACGCACCTAAGAATCCGCCACCACTACCCTCACACGCGGATCAGTTTAAGAAACTATATTAAACCATTCAGGAGGCATCGAACTATGACACACAAAATCATCCAACAGTTGGTGACCATCCCAGGACTCAAGATTGAATGTCCAGAATGCAATGGGGAATTTTCAATAAAAAAAGCTAAGCTTTTTAGTATGTATGACACGTATCCCCCCGCAGCTCAGAAAATCATTAGTGAGCGTCTTGAATACGCAAATGACCTGAAACAGGAGTTAAAAGAACGAAAGAAACAGTTAACCGAAAACAAGAAGAAGAAACCTGAAAAGATAGCCGTTGCCGCTCTGACGAGTAATTTCGGCCAAATCAGCGAGCAAATTCTTCCCGCATTTCTTAAGTTCCCATACAAGCAGAACGAGTGCCGACCACTATTCAAACCAATTGATTATATCGTTTTCGCTGGCCTCTCCAGAAAGAGCCGCGTTGAGGCCATTAAGTTTGTTGACGTGAAAACTGGCGATAGCAGCCTTACTAAGAGAGAGCGGCAGATTCGGGATCGCGTGACTGAGGGAAAAATCAAACATAAGGTAATCAACCGATGAATGCCCTTATTCAAACAATTGATGGCATTCAGGAAGTTCTTGCTATTTGTCCATGTTGTGGCAATATCTTTAGATTGGTTGAGGGGAAATTCATCTTCCCTAAGAAACACCCTAAGACATGTGAGTATCACGAGCTAGTCGCTCGTGAAAACAAACTTGCGGCTGAAGATGAGCGCTTGGAATCTGCTGAAGAAAGATTCAAAGAAAGTATTAAGAATCAGAAAGCGCGTTTAAGAGAACTTGGCCTGCAAGAGGCAAAGAGGATGTTAAAGAAAATTGACCCAACATTCTCGGCTAAGAATATAAATCCACAAGACGTCAAGGTCATTTTCGATCCGGTTGAATATGTTATTTTCCATGGGCTCAACTCGGAAGAGGGTGTTAAGCTTGTGGAGTTTATTAGCAGGTCACCTGATAGCAAAACGCAAGAGACGATTGTTAACTCAATTGATATGACCATCCGAAATGGAGATGTAGAATTCGAGACTCTACGTATGAGAGACGATGGCTCATTCGATATTAAGAAAGCATGAATTATCTAACAACAGATGCAATGAATGTTAACATCCCCCTAACCTAACCCAAACTCCTCCGCGGCCTTCTTGAACCTCGGCAGCGCGCCCTCGATAACGCGGTCATCAACACAGTAGGAGATGCGGAAATAACCGGGCGCGCCGAAACCGCGACCCGGCACAACAAGCACGTTCTGCTTAAGCAGCGCATCGACGAATTTCATCTCATCTGCAACCGGAGATTTAGGGAACATATAGAAAGCGCCCTGAGGCTTCACGATGGAATAGCCCATCTTAACTAGTCCGTTGTACAGCATGTCGCGCTTGCGCACATACTGGCCGATGTCGACGGTTACTTCCTGCAGGTCGCGTACCACGTTCTGCATCAGCGCAGGCGCATTAACAAAGCCCAGGGTGCGGTTGCAAAAGACCATACCGGCAATCAGTTCATCCCGCCCGCCGCAAGCGGGATTTATGGCGATATAGCCGATGCGCTCGCCCGGCAACGCCAGGTCCTTGGAGTAGGACGTGACCACCATCGACCGCGGATGATACGGGAACACATACGGGCCGTCCGCGCCGTCGTACGTCAGCCTCCTGTAGATATCATCGCTGATGAGATAGATCTCCGTCCCCAGCGCCGCTTCCTTCTTGCGCAGCACCTCGCCGATGCCCTTGAGCACCTTGCCGCCGTAAACCGCGCCCGTGGGGTTGTTGGGCGAGTTGATGATGACGGCCTTTGTTTTCTTCGTGATGCTCTTCTCCAACGACTTCAGGTCGGGCATGAAACGACTATCGGTGGGAACGATCACGGGCACGGCTTGCACGTTGTCGATGTAGTAGACGTACTCGACGAAATACGGAGCGAAGATGATGACCTCGTCGCCCGTATCGGCGATGGTTTTGAGCGCCACGTTGAGGCCGCCGGCGGCGCCGCACGTCATGACGATATCGCCTGTCGAGAAAGAAAGACCGGTCTGTGATGAAAGGTATTTCGCGACTGAGGCGCGGGTCTCGGGGTAGCCGGCGTTGGGCATGTAGCGGTGCATGCCGGCGACGGGTTTATCGATCCACTTGTGAAGCTCGCGGCGGAATGCCTGAGGCGGCTCGATTATGGGGTTGCCCAGCGAGAAGTCGAAGACGTTCTCCTCGCCGTATTTCTTCTTAAGGGCGATCCCCTCCTCAAACATCTTCCTGATCCACCCGCCCTCGGACATCTGCTTTTTAAGTTTTCGGGAGACTGCCACTTGTGGCCTCTTTTCTACGAGGCAGACGAATGATATATAAAAATCGCCGGTGGTACCGGCGATTTGCTTAGTTATCTAATCTAACGGAGCGCTCCTGCAAAAGCTCGCTGTAGTGCACCAGCGGCTCGCAATTCACCTCGCTGGCCACGACCAGGTACTCGTCATCGGCCATGAATTCCCTGATGGCCATGTTCACCAGTTGAGAGAGAGAACAAGAAGTGTGTGCTGCCTTCTTCTGCAGCACTTCATGCAGATCGGGATCAAGATCGATAGTTACACTATTCGCCATAGGCTTTGTGACTCCTCTCTATGATTCCTGTCGATCATTATACAACTTATTTACATAGAGCGCCCCACCGCCTCGGCGATGGGCTTGAGCTCGGTCATGAGTTTCTTGAAGGCGGGGATGTTCAGCGACTGCAGACCATCCACCAGCGCCTTCGCCGGATTGGGGTGCACTTCGATCAGCAACCCGTCGGCTCCCGCAGCTATTGCAGCTTTAGCGATGCTCGGCACGTAAAGGGCATTCCCCGCAGCGTGGCTGGGATCGACGATCACGGGGAGGTGGCTCACAGTCTTCACCACCGCGATCGAGCTGATATCCATGGAGAAGCGGATGCTGTCTTCGTATGTCCTGATGCCGCGCTCGCACAGTATCACGCGGCGGTTGCCCCCCGCCATGAGGTAATCGGCTGCGGTGAGCCACTCGGTAACGGTAGCGGAGAGCCCCCTCTTGAGCAGGACGGGGTGTTTCAGCTTGCTGAGTTCCTTTAACAGCGAGAAGTTCTGCATATTGCGTGCCCCGACCTGTATGATATCGGCATACTCCACCATCATCTCGATATCATGCACATCTACGATCTCTGTGATGATGGGCAGGCCGAACTCGCGTTTGACCTTGGACAGCATCTCCAGGGCTTCTTTGCCCAATCCCTGAAAGCTGAATGGCGATGTGCGCGGCTTGAAGGCCCCGCCGCGAAGGATGAGGCCGCCGCATTCCTGCACCGCCGCCGCCGTCTCTATGAGCTGGCCCTCGCTCTCAACGGCGCAGGGCCCGGCCATAACGACGATGCGCTGACCGCCGATCTCCACACCGGAGACATTCACTTTGCTCGGCCGCGGATGGAACTCGCGCGACGCCAGCTTGTAGGGCTTCATGACGCGGGTGACGCTCTGCACGCCGGGCAGGACGGCGAAAACATCCGTGTGCACCTTGCCGGTATCGCTGCCGAGGACCGCGACGACCACTTTCTCCGTGCCCAGGTTCAGCTGGACATCAAAACCAAAGGAATGAGCCCTCTCAACTACACCATCGACCTCTTGCTGCGAGGCCCCTCTTTTCATTTCTACGATCATACGCGCTCACTCCCTTTCGAAATATAGCTATATTATACGACTAATAACAGCTGCGGGATATATACCGGCGATATTTTGGTGTCCCGTAGGGGCGATCCTTGTGATCGCCCGCGGCGGGCGAATAATTATTCGCCCCTACACGACGACCAACGTGATGAAAATTACAACCACCCGTTCTCAGCTGCGGCGCGCGGAGTTGTTTGTATGTGCACGGCACTTCGTCCGTGCACATACATTAAGGTTTACTAAGTGCTGTAATACATACCTTTAGCCGAGCATTCCAACGATACGGAGGTCGACATACTGCTACAGCCCTCTACCATGTAATGGGGAGAGGTTAGCTTACAAAGAGGTGCAGGAGAATCATCTCCTGCCAGGGGTTTGGGGGTGTCCCCCAAAATCAAAGTCCCCCAACGTATGGGGGACTAACAGGGGGTTCGGTTGTTGTTTCCCCCTTTTCAAGGGGGACAGCAGGGGATTGACTACGTGCGAGACCCGATGCACACGGTTGTGCCCGTGGCCCGCGCGATCTCGTTGCCCTTGGCATCGCAGACCTTCATCTCCGATGTCCCCATACGCTTGCCCGCATGAATAACCCTCGACTCCGCATATATCGTCTCGCCGACGGCCGGAGCCTTCATGAAATGAACGTTCATTTGGACAGCGACATGAATATTATCCAGCGTGTTGCAGGCGCAGCCGAAGGCCTGGTCGAGGACAGTTGTGACTATGCCACCGTGCACCATGTTCTCCCAGTTAAGATGCTCCTTCTTCAGCTCCATCTGAACCTTGGCGTACCCCTTCGACAGATCGACCAGCTTCATGCCCATAAAAACAGCGCACGGCGACTCATCGAACTTCTTGCGCATCTCATTAATATCTGCCATCGACTGCCTCACAAATAATAGATCGACTTGCTATTGCCCCGTATCCCGAACTGAAATCAGTCCGTTCAACGCCCCGATATATGCCGTGCCGACCTGCGGGCCCAGGGTTATCGGCGCATAATTGTTGTTATACCCGATGCCGGTGCCCGTCAGCACCTTGAAAACGGTATCGCCGGTAGCAAAGTCTACAGCAGTAAAGTACCACGCGTCCAGCCTGTCATCACGCGGCTCCTTGGTGTACAGATAGATCAGGCCGCTGCCAAGCGACATCTTGGGCACGCACGTCGGCGATCTCTCGGAGCTGTTCCAGACCTCGATGCAGCTGTAACCGCCGCTGCCGTCCGGTATGGCATCCACGCGCACAACACCGCCGACGGTGGAGCGGCCATCGGCTCCAGAGAAAATATTCTCCCAGCCATAGTTGTTTTCCACGATGACGGAATATTCGATGCCGTCAGCGCCCTCGCGCGCCATCCCGATGAGCGAGTTCTCGGTGCAGCTCTCGTTATCGGAGAAAACCGGGATACTACAGACCTCGGAGCCGTCGGATCGATTAATAAAGATAACGTTCATCCTGGGCTCGGCGTTGTCGGCTATAGCTACCATATCACCGATGAGCGTCGGCGTGGTGCCGGAGCCCTGATTGATCATGCCAAGTTTGACCTGCGTTCCGCGATCATACTCGGAGCGCCAGTCGATAATTGGCCGACCGTCATCATCGGCATTAAAACGATACAGAGCAAAATCCGATACGACATACACGCCGTCCTCGCCGATGGTGAATGAGTTCTGGATTTCCTCCCCCGCCAACTCGATGGAATTGATATCGCCGCTCTCCATATCGACCGTGCCGACCACGCCGTAGCGCGTGACGAACCAGAGCAGGCCATCCCAGTCAGGGAGCGCCGCGCCGACCTTATCACGTGCCGGCGGGTCTTTCGTCACGACATAGTTTTCGAGATCATATTCCCGCGCCAGATAGAAGGCATGCTTGCCCTCATCATAAGCGACGATCTGAATGCTGTGATTGTTGGTCCCGATGATGGCCCGGTCCTCGTTATCCAAACAGAAATAAGCCCCTCCCGACGTATCCTGCAAAGGAAGTATCGGATCCTCATTCCAATATTCCCAGCGCGGCGGCAGCGGATAGACGGCCAGCTCATTCAATGTGATGGGGTCGAGCAGGAGGAGCTGCGGGAGGCTCAGGTTAGCGCAGACCGTCCAGATGCGTCCTTTGCTGTCGAACGCAACGGTGGCGCACTCGGCAAACCCGCGATACGTGGAAACAACCTCGGTGTTATTCCCCACCGGGCCGGCGACCTCGTAGGTATCGGTCATATAGGCATCGTTGTGCATGTTGCTCTTGCCATTGGGCGCCATGAAAGGATTCTGTGGAATAGCCAGATGATCGAGCTGATTAGCGTAACCAGCAGGATAATCGGGATTGTGAATATACATCATCTCATCGGTTACAAGCGAATAAAAGTCACCATTGGGAATCGGTTCCGCCGGTATACCGCTGTAAGGCGCGCTGCAGGTGCAGCACCCGATGGCGATTAGAACTACTAGCGATATGGCGATAATATTCTTCACTTCACTCCAATATCACAAATTGGATTGGGCTGTTACCTATGTTCAGAGCTGCGACTTGATCGTAGGGATATAAATACCATCGGCATATTCCTTCATCATGCGCCTGGAGCAGAATTGAGGAACCACCGAACAAATCGATTCCTTGGACTTCTCGATCCACTTGTGCGGCAGCATGGCGCGATCCCTGGAGTAGAAAAGCGGTATTATCTCCTTTTCCAGAAGATCGTAGATCGACTCCGCGTCCTCTTTATCCTCATCTGCTGAATAAGCCCGCTCCGGCCCGCCGCCGACCGCCCAGCCGTTCCTGCCGTTGTATCCCTCCTCCCACCAGCCGTCGCGCACGCTGAGGTTAAGCGTACCGTTTATCGCCGCTTTCATGCCGCTCGTGCCGCATGCCTCGCAGAGACGACGGGGCACATTCAGCCATACATCGACACCCTGAAGCAAGTAATGCGCTATATGCATATCGTAATCCTCAACGAAGGCGATGCGGCCCTGAAAACGCCTGTCGGAAGCCAGTTTGTAAACACGCTGAAGAAGCTGCTTGGCATTGGTGTCCGCCGGGTGCGATTTACCGGCAAATACGATCTGTATCGGCCGCCAGGGATCCGTAACCATGCGGATCAAGCGTTCCACATCCATGAAAATCAAATCGGGCCGCTTATATGCAGCAAAGCGACGTACAAAGCCAATGGTCAATACCTCCGGATGAAACAGCGTCCCCATGGATAGCAGCTGCTGCGCCTCGGCGCCGCCGATCGCCCATCGCTTCTGAGCGCGAGACCTCATGGCCCCCAAAAGCTTCCTCTTGAGATCAATCCTGGTATCCCAGAATTCACGGTTGGGGATCTTCCAGACGTCCTGCCAGACATCCGGATCATCCTGCCTCTGTGCCCAGTCCTCCGCAAAATACATGTCGAACAGCTCGCCCATCTCCGCCGCCAGCCATGTGGGCACATGGACTCCGTTGGTCACGGACGTTATCGGCACTTTCTCCTCGCTTAACTCGGGCCAGAGCCCGTGCCACATCTTCCTGGCGACCCCGCCGTGAAGCTTGCTGACCCCGTTACTGCCCTGCGACATCCTCAGAGCAAAGGCCGTCATATTGAAGGTACGGTCGCCGGTGGCTTCTTCCCTGCCTAATTTGAGGATTTTATCTCTATCTATGCCCGCGTAGCTCCAATATTTGTTTAAATATTTATCGACCAGGTATACAGGGAACACATCATGGCCGGCGGGAACCGGTGTATGTGTAGTAAAGATTGTGGCGGACTTTATCTTTCGAACCGCTTCGTCAAAAGATGTTCCCTTCTCCGTCTCCTCCCTGATCCGCTCCGCTATCATGAAAGCCGTATGCCCTTCATTTATGTGCCATAATACGGGATCCTTACCCAGCAGCCTTAACACACGCACGCCGCCGACTCCAAGCACTATCTCCTGCTGAATACGCAATTCCCAGTCGGAGACATAAAGTTGTGAGGCTAAAGCCCGATCGGATGGGGAATTCTCCTCTACGTCCGTATCCAGCAGATAAAGGTCAACTCCCCCTACACCTACGTGCCAGACAGCTATCGAAACCTGTCTGTCGCCCAGCTGTACCTTAGCTCTCAGCGGACGCCCCTGCGCATCATTTACTAACCTGATAGGCGCTTCCTTAAAATTGAGCTGCCTGTGATCCTCTTCCTGCCACCCGTCAACAGATATGCGCTGAGAGAAGTATCCGCTCGGATACATGAACCCGACGCTGATTAAAGGAATACCAAGGTCGCTGGCTTCTTTACAGATATCACCGGCCAGCACGCCAAGACCTCCGGCATAAATCGGCAGGGCGTGGTGAATAGCGAACTCGAAGGAAAAAAATGCTATCGGCTTACTTGATAGATCAGCATACTTCTGCGGAAACCACTTCTTCTCAGGCCGCATGTCGGCATTGAAGTTTTGCATCACGGAATCATAGAGATTGATGAAATTGAGGTCTTTTACCGCCTCTTCCTTGCGGTAATACTTCATCTGCTGCATCTGCTTTACCGGGTTATGCGAACTGAGGTTCCATAGCTGATAATCCAGCTCACGAAATAGCTCGCGGGCATCGGAGTGCCAGCTCCACCAGAGGTTATATGAAAGATCATTGAGGCCGGATATGCGATGAGGTAGTTCCAGATTCGATTTACTGTCGGTCATATGCTCTTTCCCATTTCAATGGTAACTATTTGTATGTTACCACATCGATGTAGAAAATACATACAGTGCTCTGATGAGACCAATTCACTGAAATACTAAACTATCTGATTCTTTCTGCTGCTGCACTGCTGTCATCACCGACGCGTTGTTAGGTTGATAAACCTTAATGACAAAACGCCCCTTCTAAACAGAAGGAGCGCTTTTGTGCCTGTCGCGAGTTACTTAAAGGCCGAAGAAGAGAGTAAACAATAGTTCGACTACGTTACAATTTGCTGAGCAAAAACACTTCTCTGGCTTTCACATATTCAAAAGCCTGGCGCCGATCGGACGACCTGGTCAAGTCCCTGGCCAGTTTATCATCCCCGATTATATCCTTGACCCAGGCGCTGAAATCGTTTTTCTCCTTATTGGCATGATAGGCATAAGCTTCATCGCTCATCATCTCCAGGGCGTCCATTAATTCACGCAGATTATGGAGAATACGGCCGTCATGACACCAGAAGACATGCTGATCGGGCACATCAGCAAGTCGTCTCTCGGCATGTTGCTTCAATATCTTAGTCATCTCAACACATCCTCCTTTACACCACACGGGCTACCTATATATATGCATCCAGAGCGTGAATGAAATTCTTATATACCTGCTGGATTTCCCAGATTATGCCATTTGGTCCCAGCTGCCACCATTCCTGCGGTGTAAAATACGCCGAAACCTCGGCCTCCGCTCCGTATCTGCCAAACCACTGGATAAGATGCAAGTTGTCCGACTGCAACAGCCATATGGCTATATCGATAAGCTGTTTATTTTTAGTCAGGAGCGCTTTATTATATGCCAGCAGCATCAACTGAAATACGGCTTGCTGAGCGGCATTCCCCAGGAAAAATTCCATCCCTCCGTTACCGGCCCATGTGCAGGGGAATGCCGGCAGCGGCAGATGGTAGCTTCGATCGCTGTACTCGTCGATTATTTCGCTCGGCATCAGAGTTCGAATGTCCCTTCTTCCCAACTCATCCGGGAGATGCCTCATGAACTCAAATATACCCGTGTCCCGGGAGTGATGCTCGCCGAAGGTCTCATAATCCCAGGCCAGCATTGCGAAATCACCCCACGTCTCCCTGAGCCAATGCGCATAGGTATCGGCAAGCAGCGGAAATCCCGACCATCCCCTGTTGGAAAAACGATAGCCGACGTCATCACTGAGGTCATAGTGCCTTGCCAGGAGCATCATCTCCTTGCCCATATGATACAGATGCGTGGGTTCCCTCCAATCCATAACCCAGGGACGACCATCCAGCAATGCGCCTTTAAACCCGGCTTCATTAAGGGCCTGATAGATTCCGCTGGACATCAGCATCTCAGTAGTATCCGTCACCACAGGCTTCTTGCCGAATATCTTATCGAGATCTTCACGAGACTTGCTTATTCGCTTGGTAAATGCCGCCAGGTCACATAATGGCAGGAAACTGTGATATGGCTCGACATCGACAAGCTCTACATTAGGATGTGCTACCAGCCTTTGAAATAGATTAAAAAGGTTCTGATCCCAGCTTTCCATCTGCCTCAATATCGAAAAGGAGAAGCCGATAGACATCTTCATGCCGCCTTCAACGAGATCAAGGAACATCTCCGTAGCCGGGTAGTAGCAGTAGGTAGCGACCTTATGCAGATAGCGCTCATTCATCGCCTCATCGAACAGGCACCGCTCGATATCATGCGGGTCGGCAGTATCGGGTATGGGTTGCGCCGGCAGCTTGAGACGCCTCGGCTGATGTGCCACGCAGTACATTACAATATCACGAACCATATCATCCCCACCTTACTTGTTGTAATTCCGCTTCATCACAGTAGATACCAACTCCGGAGGCAACTTGGACATAGCGAATTGAGGCTCTAAAGGTGTAGGTACGCCCCCCAACACACCCTTAATCCTGGCCTGGTTTTCAAGCTTATGAATAAGATTTATTACTGCTGCCTCCCAGGTGAAATAGCGTGCAGTCCGCCTTGCTGCCTCCCTTATTCTAATGCCCTCTTCAGGATAATCCCTCAAGTACATAAGATACCCCACAGCTTCCATGGGATCGGGGGTCTCTAACACGAAGGAATTAACAAACGGTATGGCATAATCCTCACCCGTGCACCCGGTAAAGGCTATCCCGCCCGCAGCCATAGCTTCCAGCCCCACGATACCAAAAGGCTCATGGCCGCTATTCGCCAGCACCGCATCGCATGCATTATATACAATGCGCAAGAAGTCGATCGGAACATGAAATCTGATATCGATGACATCAGCATATGAGGCCTTACGCAATGCCTCTATATATCCTTCAACTGAATTATCATCGGTAAACGCTTCACTGATAACCAGGCCTAGAGAACGGGCATTATTTAGCACTTCCTGTCCGTAAGGCTCCATGCCCCCTCTGGCCAAAAGGATGGTACGGATTCCCCTTTCTTTAAGCCTTGCCACCGTCTCTATGGCCACGTTCCACCGTTTATCCGGATCCCAGCGGGCGACTTTGCACAGCACAAGATCTGCGCCCAGCGCCGTCCTTAAATCACGCGATAAGCCTTCATCAACCTTACGCAGCAACTCTCTAGGTATCCCGTTTGGAATTACCAGCGGATTCATGCCCATGCGCCACATAAGATGTTTCATATACCTGCTGATAGTGGTTAGGGTAGACACATATCCCAGCCGTCCCCAGTTGATGCGATGGAAAGAGAAGAGATTGTTGGCATTCCAATACATTATCACTTTGTCCCTGAGTCCATCAGCATAAAGGTAGTCGCTAAGGCGGCACAAAGCTTCAGCAGTGTGCCATTCCTCACTAAGGACCACCACCAGCTTGCCGTTAGCTACCGCAGGTTTTACGACGTCATCCTTAACAATGCGAGGAATAGACTCATTATAATCGTAGAGCTTAGCTTCCTCCGCCTCATAAACGCCATTGGGATGGTATTTGCTGATCCACTGGCACATACGATGAAGTACGAGTTTGCCATTCTGCCTTAATTCAACACTGTCCAGCGCCGGATCACCGATAAAAAAAAGATGGGTTTGGAAGCCTATTTTAGCCAAGGTTGCAGAAAGATTAGCGACACGAACGCCCAGGCCACCCGCCATCGAGTACTGGTCCGGGCCTTCAAAACAAAGAATTACAAATTCCGTATTTTGTGGCGTTATTCTTCCCTGAATCATAACTATACCCCTTCAGAAACTATGCCTATGGCCTAAGGATGCGCATATGGGTTAGAAGAAGCTACCCGGCCAATAGTGAGTCACTAATATAACTCAACACAAATAATTTTGCAAGTCCTTTCGATAAAAACCGTGTCCTTTACAGTAATTTATCTCACGCGACTTGACGGCGGCTCGCCTTTCATGTAGTATTACCAAACCCAATAGCTTTGATTTGTAAGGCCGACAAAGCAAAAACGGTATATCAGATATCCGTTTTGCATTACAGAACGATTATTATATAATTGTTTTATCCAGCTCGGAGGTCTAATTTGATTTATTGGGCACCATTGCTGCACTTCTACCAGCCGCCAACCCAACTGCACTGGGTACTGCAAAAGGTCTGCATTGAATCCTACCGCCCGTTAGTAGAACTGTTCACCGATCTCCCATACGCCAAGGTCACGATAAATATAAACGCCGTGCTCACGGAGATGCTGTACGATCACGGATTTAACGACGTGGTAAAAGGGATTCGAGAGCTGGCGCGACGGGGCCAGGTAGAATTCACAGGTTCAGGCAAATATCATCCTATACTCCCGTTAATACCACAATCGGAAATAGAGCGCCAGATCAGCCACAACCACAAGACTAATAAACGCCTCTTAGGAAAATTATATAATCCTAAGGGCTTCTTTCCCCCCGAGATGTGTTACAGCAAAGAAATGCTGAAGCCCATTGTCGACTCAGGCCATCAGTGGATTATCATAAGCGGCGTCGCCTGTCCTGTGACCTGGCCGACAAATATTATCCATCAAATTGATTCTGACCGCAGCAAAATCGCCGTTTTCTTCCGCGATAATATACTCAGCAATAAAATAAGCTTCCATAACATAGATGCCACCGGATTCATCGAGCATCTGAAGCACGTGCAAACAAACCAGAAGAGCAAGAGCGATACGTATGTCGTCACCGCCATGGATGCGGAGACCTTTGGCCATCATATCCAGGACTGGGAGAAGCTCTTCCTGGCAAAGGTATATCAGTCGCTCGAAGTAGATAAAGACGCAGCGCATAAATCTGTAAATAGGCCAAAATCATCAGCCGTACCTCCATCCGAGCCGCAGCATGCTAAGATAATGACAGAACAGCACGACGGCCTTCTGCAATCACGAGAAGTAACTGAGGGCAAGCAGATCAAAGCAGTAGCTGTAAGCGATCTGCTTGATATTTTCCCGCGCGGGGAGACAATAGAACCTAAGCCATCTTCATGGAGCACTGAAAATTCGGATATAGACACAGGCAATCCATACCCTCTATGGCAGAACCCGAACAACACCATACATCAATACCAGTGGGAACATCTGGATATTGCTTTGGCGATGACTAACAAAGCTGTTGTCGTCGCCAAAGATAATACCGCTAAACAATATGCAGATAACGCCCGGACATTGCTGGACGCAGCGCTGCACAGCGATCAGTTCTGGTGGGCTAGCAGGAAGCCTTGGTGGGACCCCAATTTGATACACAGAGGATTGATAAAACAGCATGAAGTTATCCTGAATGCCTATAAAGCTATCAGCCTGAGCTATTGCAGCCCCAAAATTAAAAAGGAATACTACTACAAAGTCGTGGCGGCACGTGATATATCCAATAAAATTATTGATGAGATATTCGTGACACCCTGATTGAGGGAGGGCTGGACAGATGTATTGGGCTAATTTCTTGCACATCTATCAACCGCCGACACAGACAGAAGAGAGTATCAGAAAGACCGCCAGCGAGTGCTACCGCAAGCTGGTCGAGACTCTGAGTCGCCACCAATGCGCCAGAATTACACTGAACATCAACGCCTCATTAACAGAGCAGCTGGACAGGTATGGGCTAAATGACGTCATCGATGGACTGCGAAGGCTTGCGGAACGCGGGCAGATAGAGATGACCGCCAGCGCAATGTATCACCCGATCCTGCCGCTGATCCCGCGCTCCGAGATGATCCGCCAGATAAAGCTCAACACCGAGATCAACCGGAAATATTTCGGCGATGTCTACAAGCCTGTAGGGTTCTTCCCTCCCGAGATGTGCTATAGCAGAGATGTAGCCCAGATTGTCGCCGACCTTGGTTATCGTTGGATCATTGTCGATGAAATCTCGATTAACGGCAATCTGGGTAATGCACCGAGAGATAGAATTTACAACATCAACGGACTAAAGGATTTCTACGTGTTCTTTAAAGAACGCGCTTTCAGCGATAACATAACATACGGCACATACCAAGATGTAAATAGCTTCATTGACGCGCTGGGGGAACGCACTAAACGGCATGAATATCTGCTGACATGCACCGACGGCGAAGCCTCGGTGCACTATCGCCCGGGACAGGAGAAGCTTCTTAGCGATATTTACAAGAGCCGCGCCATAGGCACGTGCACGATATCGGACCTGATAATCGCATTTAAACATTTGGAAGCGATAGACCCGTTACCTTCTTCATGCAGCGCAGGTGAGGATGAAATGGCGAGAGGGACACCTTACCAGAATTGGCTCGATGCAAGCAACGAAATGCACAAGCTGCAATGGCAGCTTACCAACCTCGCCATTGACGCCATAAGCAGCCTGCAAAATGAAAACGCACAATTTCGCTATGCGCGAAACTTGCTGGACCAGGGGCTCAATAGCTGTCAGTACCGGGGCGCCAGCTGCAGACCATGGTGGGATACCGACATGATTGAGCGTGGCGCCAGAATGCTGGTCGAATGCATCAAGACAGTTAAAGAGAAGCTGCCGAACGATGTGCTCGACCAGGCACAGGAGCTGTATAGCGCTATTAAAAATAAAACTTTACAATGGCAATACTCCGGCGAAGTGGATAAGCTTCGCGCAGCCTACCTTAACAGCCATCCGCGACCGGCCGTCGAGCGGGCGTCCATGCCGAAATGATTTTTAGATGAAAAAACTCTATCTCGGATTAGCCATACACAACCACCAGCCTGGCGATAATTTCGCCCACGTATTCGAGATGGCCTATAAGCAATCTTATCTTCCATTAATCGAAACATTGGAGAAGCACCCCACCGTACGGCTCTCGCTGCATTACAGCGGCTGCCTCCTCGATTGGCTCATTGCGAACCGCCCCGACTTCCTCGCTCGCATCGCGGCGCTGGTAAAAAGAGGCCAGGTCGAGATCATGACGGGCGGATACTACGAACCGATACTGCCCATGATACCGGACGACGACAAGCTGGGACAAATCGCCAAGCTCAGCTCAACGATCAACGAACGCTTCAAATATTCGCCATCCGGCATGTGGCTCGCCGAGAGGGTCTGGGAGCCGCAGCTGCCGAAGCCGCTGGCACAGGCCGGCGTGAAATGGACCGTCGTCGACGATAACCACTTCAAGATGGTGGGGCTCACGGACGAGCAGTTGCTCGGCTACTACGTCACCGAGGAGGAGGGCTACCCCGTCAAGGTTTTCGCCAGCAGCAAGAAGCTGCGCTATATCATACCCTGGTGGCAGGTGAAAGATGTGATAGAGTACCTCAAGTCGCTGGCCACGGAGGAAGGCTACAGGATCATCATGATGGGCGACGACGGCGAGAAGTTCGGCCTGTGGCCCAGGACATACAAGCACTGCTGGCAGGACGGCTGGATGGAAGAGTTCCTGACCGCTGTCGAGGAGAACAGCTCATGGCTCAGCACCACCCCCCTCGGCGAATACGCCGGGAAATATCCGCCGCTCGGCATGGTATATCTGCCCACCGCCTCGTATTCCGAGATGCAGGAGTGGTCGCTGCCCCCCACCGTATCGTATGACTACGGGCACCTGCTGAAAGACCTTGAGGTCGAGGAGCAGGACGATATCGTGAAATTCGTGCACGCCGGCTTCTGGCGCAGCTTCATGTCCAAGTACCCGGAGATAAACTCCATGCAGAAAAAGATGCTGCGCGTCCACGATAAGGTCTACCGCGCCAGAGAGTCGAGCGATGCCGACGCCGGGCTGGACGAGCTCTGGCGCGGCCAGTTGAACTGCCCCTACTGGCACGGCGTCTTCGGCGGGATATACTTCGGACATATCCGCTACGGCATCTACCGGCACCTCATCGACGCCGAGAACGCCGCCGACGACATCTTGTACAAGAATAAGCCTTTCATCACCCAGGAGACGGCCGACTTCGACAGCGACACACGGGAAGAGCTGCTGATAGAAAGCGACGTCCAGAACATCTATATCGATCCGCAAGACGGCGGCGCGATATTCGAGTGGGACCTGCGCCGCCCGATGCACAACCTGGGCGCGATCATGACACGGCGGGATGAGGCATACCACCGCGACCTCATCGAAGCCGAGCGCAAACGCAGGGAAGGAAAGACAAAGGCCGACGACGGGACGGTCAAGACGATACATGATGTCGTCAAAAGCAAGCAGGATAACCTGGACAAGCTCCTGTTCTACGATAAATACAGGCGGGCCTCGCTGATAGACCACTTCCTGCCAAAGGATACGAACGTCGATGGGCTGCTGCATGGAACTTATCAGGAATGCGGCGATTTCGTCGATAAAACCTACGAGTGTGCGACGCAGAAGAAGGCCGGCCAACTCACGACAAGTTTAAAGCGCGACGGGCGTGTCCAGCAGGGAAACGATAAGCTGCCCATGCGCATCGAGAAAACGCTGTCGGCCAGAGCCGGCTCGGAGGAACTGGCTATAACATATCGACTCACCAACACCTCCAACGCAGCAATACAAACTACGTTCGCCTCGGAATGGAACCTGGCCATCACCGAGGACGCGCACGTCAACAATTGCTTTTATATGCCATCGACTGATATTGCCAAACAGAGCCTGTTGCAGAGGGTCGACTATATCCCGAGCACCGGACGTTTATTCGTAGCAGACCAGGGACTCGGAGTCGACCTTTCTCTAACCATCGACAAACCGGCGAGGCTCTGGCGCTATCCCGTAGAGTGCGTGACCAACTCCGAGGACGGCTTTGAGCTCACCTTCCAGGGCAGCTGCTACATCATCGGCTGGGACATCAAGATAGAGCCGGGCCAGAGCTGGGAAGTAGCTTTGAACTGGCAATACGGCGAGAGTACAGTATAGTCAGTTCTAACGGGGCACATTGGAAATCTGCCCCGCTACTTGGGAGGTTACTAAATGCCGTCTTTCCAAAAGTTCTTCTTCGAAACAAAAGGAAAACCTATAACTTATAAGGGAAAAACCCTTGTAATGGTAGATGATATCCCTGTTAAAGACGGAGAGACATTGCGACTAGTTTGCGAATCCGTGAACAGTGAGTGGAAACAAGGTGTATCAATACGTATAAGGGATAAGGGCTTCTTTATTATTAATGGGGAGAAAGTTAAAGCCCACCTTGCTGTTTGGCACAACCCTGCCCACAGCGTCTTTGAGTTCACTATCAAAGCCAAAGACAAGAATCTAGAAGTCAAGAATATATGGGATACGGGTAATGGTGTAACTGAGTTATGGCATAATGGCGCTGCTATGATCGTGGAGGAAACTCCAAATGGCCGTAGGTATTTATGCAATGATGGACATCCTGATGAAAACTTCGATGATATTATATTCAGAATTGAGCGAGTGACTGCAATTGATAAAAAGTAATCAAAGTAGGGTGGGCTCAGCCCACCATTTTTCTGGATTACCCGATCAAGTCGGGCAATGACATTTTAGAAAATAGGTGTCCTTCCATATACCTTACTATCATGGAAGGACCAGGGGTTTGGGGGTGTCCATGTAGGGGCAGACCTGCGTGTCTGCCCACAGCGGGCGAACACATAGGTTCGCCCCTACAAAAATCCTCCTAAATCCCCCTTTCAAGGGGGATTCCAGGGGGTTGACTCCTTAATCATGAACCAGCAACGAATCACATTTACCAGCGGCGACCTGAAGCTCGAAGGAATTTTATTCTTACCCGAGGGCGACGGGCCTTTTCCATGCGTCGTCGTCTGCCACCCGCACCCGCTCTACGGCGGCAGCATGGATAACAACGTAGTCGACGCCGTATGCGACGCGCTGGTCCAAGCCTCAATAGCTGCCTTCAAATTCAACTTCCGCGGCGTGGGGCGCAGCCAGGGGCGCTACGACGAGGGGCGGGGCGAGGGACAGGATGCCGCAGCAGCGGTCAAATACGTCGCGACACTAAAGGAGCTTGATGCGGGACGCATCGGCCTGTGCGGCTACTCGGCAGGCGCCGCCTTCTCGCTACCCGCATGCTATAACGACAAATACGTCAAGACAATCGCGGCCATATCGCCGCCGCTGGAGATGTTCGATTTCTCATTCATCGCGGACTGCAAAAAGCCCCTGCTCATGGTCTCAGGAAGCTACGACGACTTTACTCCCGCCGAGCGGTTCATCGCCTTCTGCGAAGACCTAGACAAGACCTCCGAGCAGGAATTGATCGTAGGCGCCGACCACTTCTGGTGCGGACACGAATCGAAGCTGGCAGAACGAGTCGCATCCTTCTTCGCGAAAGCATTAGCTGGCGACACATCTGGATCATCCGGTTAAGCCGGGCAATGACAGCGAGAGAACGCACCCTCACCTTAGTCCTCTCCCCTCAAGGGCGAGGAAATCCAAAAGAGGTGCAGGAGATTTCTCTCCTGCCAGGGGTTTGGGGGTGTCCCCCAATTCTCTAGTCCCCCAAAGTATGGGGGACTATCAGGGGGTTTGGATATTGTGTCCCCCTTTTAAGGGGGACAGCAGAGGGTTGTCTACACTTTCAGACTTTCCCGAACTAGCATCTCTGTCTGTAGGAAAAACACACCTTAGGGTTTGCCGTCAGCCCTCTTGCGAACGTAACAATAAACGTGTACAATTTAGCCATTACATTTTAGTTACCCTTTTTAAATCATATATGGAGTGAAATGCAAAAGGACAGCCCAAGCGGACACGTAGCAGTTGCGGCTGGTGTGGACGATGTATCGAATGAGTGGGAGTAGACGCAAGCGTCTGCTCTTTTTTTATTTTTACAGTTTATCAAGAGGCCTTTAATGAAAATAAACGCATCAGACATCAAGAAGGAAATAAGCAAATACACCGATAAAAAGGGCATCCTGATACCAGTGCTGCAGGACGTTCAAGCCAAATACGGCTACATCCCCAATGAAGCCGTGTCGCTAATAGCGAAAGAGCTTTCGATCTATCCTATAGATATATATGGAGTGCTAACCTTCTACGCGCAATTCCATCTCGCCCCGCGCGGACAGCATATTATCACGGTCTGTCAGGGAACCGCCTGCCATGTGATGGGCGGGAAGGCGATCCTGGACTACATTGCCAAGCTGCTGGACGTCACCGTTGGGGAGACGACGAAAGATGGTGTGTTCACCCTCGACAAGGTGGCCTGCCTCGGATGCTGCGGCATGGCCCCGGTGGTGATGATCGACAAAGACTTTTACGGCGGGTGCACTATCCAGAGCGTGGAGAAGCTGTTAGACAAGTATCGGCAAGCGGTGGCTATATAATGAGCATAAAAATTCTCATATGCATGGGCACGAGCGGCATCTCAGCCGGCGCCCGCGAAGTAGCAGAGCTATTCAAAAAAGAAATCGATCGCCACAACCTGAGCGGCAAGTGCCGGATCATTAAAACAGGCGACAGGGGATTATTCCGCGATGTGCTGGTGGACATCATCACCCCTGAACTGGGCAGGCTTACCTATGAATGCATCAAGCCCAAGGACGTGCCGGCTATAGTCGAGAACCACCTGCTCAACGGTGAGCCGGTGAACACGCTCCTTGCAGGCAGTGATTACGAACAGTTCTTCGCCAAACAGATGCGTATCGTGCTGGTGAACTGCGGCGAGATCGACCCGGAGGACATCAACGACTATATAGCGCACGGCGGCTACATGGCGCTCAAGAAAGCACTCGATATGACGCCGGAGCAGGTGATCGAGGAGGTCAAGAAATCGGGGCTGCGCGGCAGGGGCGGCGCCGGATTCCCCACAGGCAGAAAGTGGGAGATGGCCAGGACCTCCAAGGGCTCAGAGAAATATCTCATCTGCAATGCCGACGAGGGCGATCCTGGCGCCTTCATGGACCGCAGCATTCTCGAGGGCGATCCGCAGGCGGTGATAGAAGGAATGATAATCGCGGCCCATGCCATCGGCATGACGCACGGCTTCATCTACTGCCGCGAGGAGTACCCTCTGGCGCTGGAGAGGCTGAACATCGCCATCGCGCAGGCCAGGGAAAAGAACTTCCTAGGTCAGAATATACTCGACAGCAAGCTGTCATTCGATATAACTATCAAACGAGGCGCCGGCGCCTTCGTCTGTGGCGAGGAGACCGCTTTGATGGCCTCAATCGAGGGGCACAGAGGAATGCCGCGGCCGCGGCCGCCGTTCCCGGCGGAAAAGGGCCTGTGGGAAAAACCCACGGTGATAAATAACGTGGAGACGCTGGCCAATATCAGCCACATCATCAACAAAGGCTCAGAATGGTTCAGCTCAATAGGTACGGAATACAGCAAAGGAACCAAGGTATTCGCCCTGGCAGGCAAAGTAAAGAATACAGGCCTGGTAGAGGTGCCGATGGGAACCACTATCCATGACCTGATTTACGGCGCGGGCGGCGGGATGCTGAAGAAAAAAGTGGAGCTAAAGGCAATCCAGATCGGCGGCCCATCAGGGGGATGTATACCGGCACTCCTCTCGGATACACCCATTGACTATGTAACTATTCCGCAGACAGGGGCTATCATGGGCTCCGGCGGCTTTGTTGTGATGGATGAAAAAACATGCATGGTCGATATAGCGCGTTACTTTTTGTCCTTCACAGTCGCTGAGTCCTGCGGCAAATGCGTCCCCTGCCGGGTGGGTTTAAAGAGGATGCTGGAGGTGCTGGAGGAGATCACGCAGGGTCGCGGCAAAGAAGCGCATCTACTATTTCTGTGGGAACTGGGAACAAGTATAAAAGAGAGCGCGCTCTGCGGCCTGGGAAACAGCGCACCTAACCCGGCCCTGACCACGCTGGAATATTTCATGGACGAATATCTGGCGCACATCCGCGACGGCAGGTGCCCGGCGCACGTGTGCGCCCCGCTGATGAAATTCACCGTCCTCGAGGAGGTTTGCACTAAATGCGGGCAATGTTCCAGGGTTTGTCCCGCAGGCGCCATCAAGTGGCAGAAAAAAGAGGTCGCCAGGATCGATAAAGACAAATGTATCAAATGCAAGGCATGTATCGGCGCCTGCGATTTTAAGGCAATAGCATGATAAAGATAATCATCGATGGAACCGAAGTAAAGGTAGCGGAAGGCAAGACCATTCTTGAGGCGGCCTTCAAGGCCGGCATCTACATACCCAATATGTGCTACCACCCCAATCTGCCCCCCCTCGGCGCCTGCCGGCTGTGCCTGGTGGAGATAGAGCACGTCCCGGGCTACCGCCCCGCCTGCACCACCATGGCCCAGGAGGGAATGGTCGTCCATACCAACACCGCCAAGCTGCAACATTTGAGAAAAGACGTCATGTGGCTCATGCTGAGCGAATACCGCGGGGAGTTAGAAGAAGATTCGCCGCTTAAGAAACTTGTAGACTATGTGGGCGTGAATGACTCCTTCCCAAAATTCAAGCCGCAGCCCGGCAGGTTCAAAATCACCATCGACGAGCCGTTGTTCACCCGCGATCCCAACCAGTGCATCCTGTGCGAGCGCTGCATCCGCATGTGCCAGGAGGTGCGGGGAGTAGGCGCCATCGGGCTCATCAACCGCGGCATTGATACCTACGTGGGCACATCGTACGGGCAGAGGCTGGAGGACGCGGCGTGCCGGTTCTGCGAGGCCTGCGTCGAGGTCTGCCCATCGGGCTCGCTCAAAGATAAGAAGAAATACACCGCGGCCGAGCGCGAAAAGACGCTCCTGCCGTGCAGCAACACCTGTCCCGCCGGCATAGACGTCTCGCGCTACGTCAGGCTCATCGCCGAGGGCCGTTACCAGGATGCGCTGGAGGTCATCAGGGAGACCGTCCCCTTCCCCCACACGCTGGGCTGCGTCTGCCACCACCCCTGCGAGGAGGTCTGCCGCAGATGCGAGCTGAACGAGCCGATATCGATCAGGGCGCTCAAGCGGTTCGCCGCCGAGCAGGATAACGGGCGCTGGCGCTCCAAGGTAAAGATCGCGCCCGACAGCGGCAAGAAGGTGGCGATAGTGGGAGGAGGACCGGCCGGCTTGACCGCGGCCTGGTTCCTGCGCACGCTGGGGCACTCGATTACCGTCTTTGAGGCGCTGTCCGCAGCCGGCGGCATGATGCGCACCGGCATACCGGAATACCGCTTGCCACGCAACATCCTCGACGGCGAGATCAAGGATATCGAGAACACCGGGGTGAAGATAAAACTCAATTCCAGAGTAGATTCGATCGATAAACTTTTCGAACAGGGATTTAACGCTGTTTTCCTGGCCATGGGCGCACCCAACGGCACCAGGATGGGCATCCCGGGTGAAGAAGACCCGAGGGTTCTCGACGGCATATCGGTGCTCAAGGCGATAAATCTTAAAGATAAAATCAATCTAGGCAAAGAGATAGCCGTTGTCGGCGGCGGCAACGTAGCCATTGATGTTGCCCGCTGCGCGCTGAGGATCGGCGTGAAGAAGGTCACCATGCTCTACCGCCGCACGCGGGACGAGATGCCCGCCAACGACGAAGAGATCGAAGAAGCCATGAACGAGGGCATCGAGATCAGCTACCTCGTCGCTCCGCAAAAGGTGCTGCCCGGCGGCAAAAGGCTCTCCGTGGAGTGCATCCGCATGAAGCTGGGCGAGCCCGACGCCAGCGGCCGTGCGCGGCCTATACCTATCGCAGGCAGCGAATTCATCGTCGAGGTCGACCGCCTGATAGCGGCCATTGGCCAGGCTTCGGCAGTGCCCGACTGCTTTGCCGTATCGATGAAGAAAGGCTGCATCATCGCCGACGAGAAAACACTCGTCTCATCGCGCAAGGGTGTGTTTGCCGGAGGCGACATCGTCAGCGGGCCGGCCTCCGTCATCGAGGCCATACAGGCTGGCAGAAAAGCGGCCTCCGCAATCGACAAGTACCTCGGCGGCAAGGGCAAGATCGATCAGAAATTCATCCCGGCCGATGAGAAGTTCACCTGTCTGGGACGCGAAGAGGGCTTCGCCTACAAGAAGCGCGTCGAGAGGCCGGTGACGCCCGCGGCCGAGCGCCTACGCGGCTTCATCCAGGAGGAAAAAAGCCTCAGCGCAGACAAAGCTATAGCAGAGGCCGGACGCTGCATGCAGTGCCAGCTGCGTTTGAAGATCACTCACGCGCCGCTGCCGGGCCAGCTGCCGGAGCGCGACGAATCGCAGCTCCCGCCAACGCCGGGCACGACGGTCCCGCTGTAGCCTCAGGTCCAACCGCTACTTTTTAATATTATCGGCTTTGCCTTTTACTGTATCAATATCACCGCGATATTCAAAAACCGATTGACACGCGCCCCTCATTCATATAGAGTAAAAAAACTTTCTTTAGAGGTCGCATGTGGTCAAACTGATTTATATCCTCTGGGCGCCAAAAGGCCAGCCCAGTCAGACAACAAGAGAGCTCCTCTTGAACAAAATCCAGCCCAGGCTCTACGATGCCGGGGTGAAAAAGCTCACCATTTACATAGACGACGAGTTCTCCAACGTGAGATCTTCGGCGCCAAAGTTGTACAGCGGCCCGGAGATAAGCGCAGAGCTATCCCTGTGGGTCGATAATGTCGAGCGTCATCTGGAGATCGAAATAATACTTCAGTCAGGATTATTCACATATGCGGGATATGTGGTGGAGGAATCGATCTACACCGAATACGGCGGCAACAAACACTTCCACAAGCGCGACTGGCCCGACGGCCAGAGGTCCCCGGTGCTCATGGCGATAACACTGATGGAACGCCCCCAAAAGCTGTCCCGTGAGGAGTGGATAAAGCGCTGGCACGGCACACAGTCGCCCGTATCGGAAGCTATGCAACCGCGCGCCCGGTACATCCGCAATGTTGTTCTGCAGGCATTAACCCCGGACGCGCCCCCGTTCGAGGGCATCGTCGAGGAGGCCTGGCCCTCCGTAAAGCACTACACCAACCCGTTCCTGTTCTACGGAGCCGGCAAAATGAATGTTTTTAAGCTGGCTGCTAACATGTATCGCATGTTACGCAGCGTCTCGGCATTCCTTGAACTTAATAAGATACGCTCCTCAACCATGAGCGAATACATTCTGAAAAGCTGATCCTTTTATGCCCTCTATGAGTAATTTTATATAATCTTTATATAGGGCTTGCCAATTTGTCGAATAGTGGATAGAATACCTTGCGTAACACAGAGGCCAGCCCTGCCTTTTCCGCTGCAAAAAGGGCTCGCCCTTCCAAAGGAGGATAAATGGCTGCAAAACAAGATAATGCACGGTGGGACGCCGAAGTAGACGTTATCGTAGTTGGCTTTGGCGGGGCGGGCGCGTGCGCCGCGCTGGAGGCCGCTCAGCAGGGGGCCTCGGTGCTGGTGCTGGACCGGTTTTGCGGGGGCGGCGCTACAGCCGGCAGCGGAGCCATTGTCTATGCGGGGGGCGGCACGGAATATCAGAAGGCGGCCGGGTTCGATGACACGCCGGAGGAGATGTACAAATACCTGAGAGAGGAAGTGGGTGACTGTATCTCCGACGAGACGCTGCACCGTTTCTGCAACGGGTCGGTCGATATGATCAAATGGCTGGCGGCGGAGGGTGTCCCATTCGAAGGATCGATGTGCCCGTTCAAGACATCCTATCCCACCGATGATTATTATCTCTACTTCTCCGGAAGCGAGAACAACGGCAAATACAAGGCGATCGCAAAGCCGGCGCCTCGAGGCCACCGCGCTAAGGGCAAGGGCATATCGGGCCTCGCGCTGTTCCACAGCCTGGAGAAGACGATTCATAAGAACGATAAGATCCAGGTAAGCTGTCAAACCAACGTACAGAGGCTGGTTATAGACAACGGCCGGGTGATCGGTGTGGAAGGCAGTATCATCAAATGCACGTTCTTCAAACATATCCATAAAATCCTTTCCAAGATAAACTGCAAGGCCACAACCTACATGCCGCCGGGGGCCCAGCTGATGAATGGCATCTGCACCTTGATTGCCAAGACAATGTCGAGGCCTTACCGCGCGCGGGCGCGCAAGGGCGTTATCCTATCAGCGGGCGGCTTCATTTTCAATAAGGAGATGGTCAAGAAATATAACCCTATCTTCCTCAGGTGCTTGCCATTAGGTACCTATGGCGACGATGGCGCCGGGATTCTCCTGGGAGAAAGCGCCGGCGGAGTCACGGCGTACATGGACAAGATGTCGGCATGGCGCTTCTATGTGCCACCAGAGGCGCTGATGCAGGGCGTGCTGGTCGATAAACAGGGCCAGCGCGTCTGCGCCGAAGACCTGTACGGCGGTAAACAGGGTGAGTACGTCGTGAACCATGGCGGCAATGCCTACCTGATCATCGACAGCGATACCTACAAGGAAACCGTAAGTCACTTAGGCGACCAATGCGCTTCGTTCCAGAAGCTGACGCAGATACCCAGCGTACGCTTCACCCGGAAGAAGGCTCCTTCATTTGACAAACTGGCAGAAAAGCTCGGCATGCCCGCAAAAGCACTAGAAGACACGATGTCTAAATACAACGAAATCGCCAGCAAGAGCCTGCCCGATCCCCTGGGCAAAATGGAGAAACGTTTCAAACCGCAGGTCAAGCCGCCGTTCTATGCCCTGGATTGCTCCCTCAAGAACTTCAAGGATACTTTAACCAGGGCTGCTCTTCCCACCGCAGCCCTCAGCCTCGGCGGTCTTGTTGTTGATGAGCAGACGGGACAGGTCAAGCGCAAGGACGGCTCGAAGATAGAGGGGCTTTACGCTGCGGGACGCAACGCAGTGGGACTCTGCTCTCAAGGCTATTTCGCCAGCGGCACGTCCATCGCGGACTGTGTTTTCGCGGGACGCCGTGCCGCCGAACATGCCGCAAAACAGCCCGTAAAGTAGGGGCTTGATTCATCAAGCCCTATGTCTGCCAGCGTGCAACAGCCAATAATTAAGGGGCGAACGCAAATGTTCGCCCCTCTTCTTTTAATCGTCATTCCGGCGAAGGCCGGAATCCGCAGTTCACATCGAGCGGCGGGTTTGAAACCCAGCTACATTCTTCTGGATTGTCCGATCAAGTCGGACAATGACATCCATAAAAGAGATGCAGGAGACTCATCTCCTGCCGGGGGTTTGGGGGTGTCCCCCAACCTTAGAGATTCCCTTCCGATACGGAATCCTTCTAGATATTTTTATCCTGGAAGGGCCAACGTATGGGGGACTAACAGGGGATTCGGATGTTGTTTCCCCCTTTCAAGGGGGATTTCAGGGAGTTACAAGCCTCAGCCACCGCGACGACACTACCCCCGTGACGCCTGCCGGTCCTCCAGGTGCCGGCGGTACACCAACGGCGCCACCCTCAAAGCTGAATCGACCGCCTGCTGCGAGCCCATGAATGCGGTACTGCCCGCATCGAAGCCGACATAGAACAGCCCAGGTATCGGCGACTTAGCCGAAGGCTTGTACTTTCCGCACTGCCCTATCGTCACGCACAAACCGCATGCCTCCCCGCCCTGCGCCGGCAGAACCTGGTCGCGGCTCAATGCTGAGACCTGCGCCGGGCCTGAATACGGGCCTTTGGACTCGATGAACGGCACGATCTCCGGGAACATCTCGGCCATCTGCTGGTCGGCCTTCTTCCACAGGGCGGCTATGGTCTTGTCCGAAGGATCGGGAGAACACGGTGTGCCGAACACAACGACCTGCTTGCCCGCAGGCCCCATGTCCGGGTCGTAGTTGGTAGGTACGAGTACGGTGATTACAAGATCGGCAGGCATCTTGCCGCTTCTGACGGCATCCTGCCGCTCCATGTTCCACCAGGCATCCTGCGACCATATCTGGTACAGCCCGTATTTGAGCACGGGCTTGCTCAGAACATAATGGCAACCGGTAAAACCGTTGCTGGGCAGGAGGTTTTTCACATAGTCGATATAGCTCTTATCGTAATATTGCTCTCCGACGAGCTTGAGTACCGTGGGCTGTAACCCTGCATTGCTGACAATGATCGGTGCCCTGTAGACGGCGTCCCTGGCGACCACGCCGACCGCGCGTCCGTCCTCTATCAGTATCTTCTCGACCCTGGTCTTATTCTTTATCCGGCCGCCGCACTCTTTTAAGACCCCGGCGATATCCTCCGACATGCGGCCATACCCGCCGATAGGGTAAGCCAGCGCCTGGTTCATGAGCCGCTGGAAGGCCTTGACGACCTCCGACATCGGCACCAAATCTACCAATCCCACGTTGAAGGCATGCGTCAGGAAAGCAAAATATCCATAGACGTTGCGCGGTACATCACCGTACTGCTCAAGATATTCGCGGACGGTGGTATCATCGAGGGCATTTATCTTATCCGGCGGCATCATTGCGATCTCGGCCAGCAGCTTTAAGGCAACCTCGCGCTCTTTGCCCTTCAATTCCCACTGATCGAAGAGGACATTGGGATCGGGCAGAACGTACGGGTCCATCTTTGTGACCGTGCGCTGCCACGGGCCGCCGGAATTCCTGTACAGCATACTGATATCCTTCACGGAAACCCTGAACTTGGACGCAATGCCCAGCGCCTTGAAGGCCTCGAACCAGGAGCCCCCATTCACAGGCAGCCCGCCCGTAGGCCATAGCTCGGTGCAGTGCGAAACCGCCACCTGCTTACCACCGACGTGCTGGTTCTTATCCAGCACCAGTACGCTTAGTCCCTTCTTTGCCAGCAGCGCGGCGCAGGTAACCCCGCCCGGTCCGGCACCGATTACAATAACATCATACTTGGACGGCATAGCTACCTCCTTAATGAAAATTACGGGGTTCTTCTCTCGATCGGCCTTCCTCTTGCATCAAGGAAACAGGGAGGAGTAAGTAAGGATACCAGAGAATAGTATGAAATGTAAATCCGCGCGGCCGTCTTTCAAAGAAATCGAGGTCGAAATCCCGTAGAGGCGTACTCTTTATTGGGCAGGGCAAGCCCTGCCCCTACACGATGACCGAAATATTGGGATAGTTAGAGGGTTTGGATAATTAACCTCCTCCCGACCAATTAGGAACAGCTTGCTTTTTGCACAGCTTCTTGCTACTATGTTGAAACTGAAGAAAGGTCGATTAGGTAAAGATGTGTTTCTCTGCACCAGCCAGCCTGGCAGCAAGCGGCGTCCTTGGCATCAGCGGCATCGCCATACTGCGCATGCCCAAGAAGAAAACTGAGATACCGCTCTCCCTGTTCCCCATCATCTTTGCGGTGCATCAGCTCGTAGAAGGCATCCTGTGGCTGAGCCTCACGGGCGTCATATCCGACACGTATAAGGCAGGTGCAGTCTACGCCTACGCCTTCATCGCCTTTGTCTTCTGGCCCATATTCGTTCCTTTCTCGATGTACATGGTAGAGACCGGACGCATGCGGCGGAAGCTCATCATCCTCTGTCAGCTCGTCGGCCTATATATCGGGATCTCGTTCCTCATCAGTCTAGTCCAGGGGCCCGTCGATGCGACTGCCTTAAGCCACAGCATTTCCTATCAGATAAAAGGCCCCGCCAAGTCCCTGGCCCCCTACCTCATCGCGGTATCGGTCCCGTTACTTCTCGCCAGCAACAAGCGGCTGGTGATCCTGGGTGCGGCGCTCCTTCTCTCCTGCGGCGCCGCGGCGTATATGGCCTGCTCCAACACCTTCCCATCGGTGTGGTGCTTCTACGCCGCCATAATGAGCCTGATAATATACCTGTACTTCAGATATCAGGCTAAAGCCACAACCAAAAAGGAAAAGATGAAACTGCAGCAAAGCACGTAATCTTATCTCTCCAGTACGATAACAAGTCATATCAGACAGACGAAAGATATAGTAAGAGAGTATCCTTGGCCAAAAATTGCGATGCCGACATAAAGCAGCCCTCTGACGAACCGTTTCATCTTACCGTTCACAAGCAGCCCTCACCATCGAAAGGATATATCATCGAGGTGCGCCCCAAGGCAGGATCGTGGACGCCTTTCGTTGCAGCGGTACCTCTGACGGACAAGTCCAGAGTCAACCTTCACATCCTCCCCGGCGCTCCCGGTAACCCCCCGTCCGGCGGCGTGCTCCACGGGGCCGGCGAAGGCTTCACCGATGACTGGGCCTTCTGTTTCGCGAAAAACGAGGCCACGCCGGAAATGAGCTACTATCTCTACTGCACGGAGCTGCCGTCCAGGCTCATCTTCGGCGCCAACAAAGGGGAGCAGTTCACTGTTGACTGGCAGGGAACCCCGTAGGGACTAAGGAAATTGAGCCCCCTGCTGTCCCCCTCGAAGGGGGGAAACAACATCCGAAACCCCCTGTTAGTCCCCCATACGTTGGGGGACTTTTTTAGTTTGGATCTCTTTCCCTCTTACTCCCTTCCCTCAAGGAAGGGAGGACTTATCTCGCCCTCTCTTTACGAAAGAGAGGGTTGGGGTGAGTTCGTAAATAGTTCCCCCTCTTTTTAGAAGAGGGGGCTAGGGGGAGATAGCCTTAAAAAATCTTCACCCTTATCCTTCCATGATATTTAAGGTATATGGAAGGATAAGGGTGAGGGTGTGCACGCCGCAGCTGTAAAAAGTCAGGGGGAGTTCGAGATGTCTCGTAGGGGCGAATGGCCATTCGCCCTCGTGAATCACCCCCGGATTTACCTTCCTTGCACTTATCCAAATTGTCGTGTATACTTGACATATAGTGAATTAATTAAGGTTGCCAGTCCTTCTGTAACCCCCTTGATCTTCCCGAGAAAAAGTCTCTCTCTTCAAGGCAAAGTTTCTCAACGTATTGGATGACCGGAATTCAGTTCACAATTTATTAGAGAAGGTCATCCGATTAGCTTTACCGAAAAGACACAGACCTGTTACCGTTGCTACGGTGTTCCGATACTTGGGACAGAGGACGTTATCAACAGTTCAAGCCTCGCTCGATTCGCTGACATTCGCCTGACTTAGAAAGACAAGGAGCTTTAGTGAACTTCACACAATTCAAACTGGACCCGCGCCTGATGGCGGCGGTCGATCGTGCCGGATATACCGCGCCGACGCCCGTTCAAGAGGCTGCGATCCCCCCGGCATTGGCCGGACACGACATGATCGGCACGGCGCAGACAGGAACCGGCAAAACGGCCGCATTCGTCCTGCCGATATTGCAAAAACTGCTCAGCGGGCCGCGCAACCGCACCCGCGCGCTCATCATCGCGCCCACGCGCGAGCTGGCAGAGCAGACACACGAGACTTTTCGCGACTTCGCAGCCGGAACCAAGCTGCGCAGCGCCACCGTTTACGGAGGCGTCGGAGCCGCGTCGCAGATCAAGGCGCTGCAAAACGGAACAGAGGTCATCGTGGCCTGCCCGGGACGTCTGCTGGACCTTATCGGACAGCGCTACGCACAGCTGGGCGGAATAGAGGTGCTGGTGCTGGACGAGGCCGACAGGATGTTCGACATGGGCTTCCTGCCCGACATACGCCGCATCATCAGTTACGTTCCAAAGCAGCGGCAGACGATGCTGTTCTCCGCGACATTTCCGGCGGAGGTGGAGCAGCTTGCGGCGCAGATACTGAATCGCCCGCAGCGCATCGCTGTAGGGCTCATTTGCCCGGCGCATACGGTCTCGCACGCTCTGTATCCGGTGACGAACAACTTGAAAACAAAGCTGCTTCTGGCCATACTGGACCAGACCAACACCGAATCGGTGCTTATCTTCACCCGCACCAAGCAGCGTGCCAAGCGGCTGGCGGAGCAGATAGAGAACTCCGGCTACAAGGTAACCAGCCTGCACGGCAACCGCTCTCAGGGACAGCGGCAGTCCGCGCTCAGCGGCTTTAAGAATGGCACGTACCAGATAATGGTGGCCACCGACATCGCCGCACGCGGCCTGGACGTGGAGCACATCTCGCACGTCATTAACTACGACATGCCAGATACCGCCGACGCCTACATCCACCGCATCGGACGCACAGGGCGCGCCGAACGCAGCGGCGACGCGTTCACGCTCGTTACCCCGGAAGACAATGCGATGGTAAGAGAACTTGAGAAGATCATGAGTCAGGAGCTTCCGCAGCAGCTGATACCGGGATTCAAATACGATGAGCCATCGGCGACTAAAACGCGCATTTCGAACATTAGAGCACGCCGCGCGCCGTCAGCGCCGGGAACAAAGCCATCGAGCCGCCGCTTCTTCCCATCGCAAGGAACTGCTGTAGCGAAAAGTAAGACGGCAGAGATATATACGGCAAGAGGGTGGCGAAACCTCTCGCACGCGACATAGCCTTCTTAAGACGGCAACAAAGGCCGATCCGGGAAAGGAGTTACCATGATAAAGGAAACCACTTTTGAAGTCGGGAAAAAGTACAAGAACAGGATGGGAACATATACAGTCCTGACGATAGATGGGGATGTGATGCACATCAGCGGGAAGATGGGGAAGGATGTTGCTACTACTGTAAAACTGCAAAGCCGGGTGCTTGAGAATATACGACGGGAGATAGAGGACCTGGCCCTTCTCAAAATCAAGGCTGCCTCTCCACGCAAAAAAGCCGCTGTCGCCGTTTAGTTAACCACCCAATATTTCGATCATTGTATAGGGGCAGGGCTTGCCCTGCCCAATAAAGAGGGCGCAGCGAGCAGCGCCCCTACGGTATCCCTCTTCTCGAATCTGTCATTCTGAGCGCAACGAAGAATCTCGAACGTCTCATGGAAGGCGCTGAAAATAGATCAGCCTGCAGTTGATATCGAGGTCCTCTTCGGGTGTGGTCATGGGTATATCCGTACTGAAAGTTTTCATCAGCCTCTCATCATAGATGGCCTGCGGGTATATTGCCCTCAACCTTTTAACAACATTGATGAAGTTGGCCGTGGATGAGAGGGTTGTCTCCGCGCCCAGAAATGAATAGTCTATATCATATTGCAGTATCTCCACCCTGGGCTCCGATAACGCCCGCTCGTAGAACCTCAGGAACCAC
Organism: Dehalococcoidia bacterium; assembly: GCA_041653935.1. Lineage (GTDB taxonomy): Bacteria > Chloroflexota > Dehalococcoidia > E44-bin15 > E44-bin15 > JAYEHL01. The sequence goes on from JBAZEO010000002.1 coordinate 237,473, forward strand.
TCATTCTCGGGAGTCACTGTTTTTGGCTTCTCTTTAACCTTCTTAAAGATAGGAATGCCGCCCGTCATCAGCGTGGCCCCAACATTTAACTTCCGCTTGGTCTTCGCCGTCGCATCCTCCACCTCCGGATCAGGATGCCTCGTCCCCTTGATGATCAGGAAAACCGACCCCGCCCCCAGCGTTACCCCCTCGCCACCCTCCGCCTTGAACGTCACCCCCCTGTCCCCGAACTCCAGGGTCTTGGCCCTCACCCCCTGGAAAGGCCCGCGCAGCTCGGCATCGCTGCACACTATAGTGGTCAGCCCCGTCTCCCTCAGCTTGCACGCCAGCGCCTTGGCTTCCGCCACCCCAACGCAGCGGGCAACGACCCGCGGGATGCTGCCCGCCAGGAGGAGACGCGTCTGGTAAGCATCCTTGCCAATGATCCCGGACACAGCTTTAGCCAGATTAATACTGGGATAATCCTGAGGAATTACTGCCACGTATACGATTTCAACTTCAGCCATAAGCGTCCCGGCCTTATATGCGCCAAATGTTACACTATCTTACTGCCGTTATCAATAATAGTTTAGTGAAGGATGAAAATGGATTAGTGCATATTAGGCAAGAAATATCCGATTCCCTTATGATTAGACTAACAAACTAAAGGTCTATCAGAAAAAACATGAGGTGTAACACGTAGTTTATTTCTTATCAGGAATTAACCCATTCTTAATCAAGTAGCTACGACCTTTGAAACTTAACTTATAACTGTTACCAAATACATAATTCTGCAACCAAGAGATATATTTATCACCTGCCAACTTTTCAAGGTAAAATTTAGTTTTGGTACGGGGTGAATTGAGTTTAGACAAAATGTAGGATTCTTTTACTTCTTCTTCCCCAGCTTCTTCTCTTTTGGCAAGCAGCAAAAGTATCTGTAACTCTTCATCTACAACTTTTTCAAAGGCATCCAAGGACAATCTCAGAATCGACGAATTGGAATCACCCTTAATAACTTTAACACTAGGCTTATCCTTCTTCTCTGGAGATAACTTGTCTGGACCACATGCTTGGCGAACCGTTTTTGTTAAATGCCCACTGAGCTTCTCACGAAGACTAGCAGTCCCATCATACTCGTTGATAAGCCCACCGTCCTTGCACTTCTGTTTAAAATCTTGCAGGCGTTCGTATTGTTTAGTATCCAACTTGCGCTGTGGAATCGATGCTAATGAGAAGTACAACATAACTGGTTTTCCTGATTTGATAAACTGCTCGATTTCCTCGGCAGTTCCAGATTCTGCTGCTTCAGTCTTCGTCCCAATGCGACTCCAGAAAACACCTACTAGTATGTCACAATACTCAACTAGCTGACGATTTAATAATACCTGCGGAGAAGCCCCCATCTCTGGCGTAGAATGAGTCTCCCACATAACCGGGAGCAAGACTACTCCAAAGCTTTCAGAATTTGTAGCATTCCATAATTCAATAACTTCTGATATCGCTTCACGTTCTCTTTTAACATCACTAGGAGAAGCAATTAAAACTCGATAAACTGTTGCTTTATATGCCATCGAACTGCATCCTCCAAACACACTCACATACTGACTTTTTCGTATACCATAGCATACAGTAGCTTCAAAACGTAGTCAACATAAAATGTTACAAACAAGAGGCAATTAAGAAGAATATTTACTCCACCACCACATTGCCCTCGCCGACGATCTCGACGAGGCGTTTGTGCAGCTCGGGGGTGTAAGCCGCGGCGGGGAGGCGCACGGTGTCGCCGCCGTTGGAACCTTCCACGCGCAGACGCACGTCGTCCTTGCCCGGGTACTGCTTGACGATATCGAATAACTTCTTTAAAAGGTCGACGTCCGACTCTTTGCTCTCGCTCTCAGCAACGGTGATACGTATCTTGCGCTTCGGGATCGGCGGCGGAGGCGGCTCGGGCTCATCATCCGGAAGATATAACCGGGCGCTGTCCACGCTCACCTGTATCTGTTCGCGGCGCAACTGGACCTTGCCTTCGACGAGAAGGAGTTTGCCCTCCTCCCACAGGTCCTTGGTGCGCTGATAAACCTCGGGCCAGACGTTCATGGAAACGGTCCCATCCAGGTCTTCAAGCGTTGCCGCCACGAAGGGCTTGCTCTCCCGCGTGAAGAGGTGGCGCACGCTGGATAACATGCCGGCGATGGTCAGCGTCTTGCCGACCATGGTCTCGTCGATCTGTCCGCAGAGCGTGGTGTGCATGGCCGCCAGCTTCTTCGAGGCGCTGCTGAACGGGTGCTCCGAGAGGTACAGGCCGAGAAGCTCGTGCTCCCAGGCCAGCCGCTCGCTCTTGGGCGCATCCACACCCGCCAGTTCGAGCTCGGGGAGCGGCGTCGGCACGCTCTCGCCGAAGAGGTCGAACATGGTGGTCTGCCCTGTCTCCTGCAGGCGGTGTTCGCGCTGCGCCAGGGAAAGAATGCGGTCGATGCTGGCCAGCAGCACGCCGCGTTTGCCCAGCGCGTCCAGCGCGCCGACCTTGATCAAGCTCTCCATCACCTTCTTGTTCACCGAGCGCATGTCGGCGCGGCGGCACAGGTCGGCGATGGACTGGTACTCGCCCTCTGCGCGGGCGGCGATGATGGGCTCCACGGCGCCTCCGCCCACGTTCTTGATGGCGCTGAGGCCGAAGCGTATGGCATCGCCGTTATCGGTTTTCTCGATAGAGAATTCCACGCGGCTCTTATTGATATCGGGAGGGAGGACCTTTATGCCCATGCGGACGCAGTCGCTCACGGCGGAGCGTATCTTCTCCGGCTGCCCCACGTGCCTGGTCATCAGCGAGCACATGAACTCTGCCGGATAATTCGCTTTGAAATAGGCCGTCTCGTAGGCGATCATAGCGTAGCTCGTGCTGTGCGCCTTATTGAAGGCATAGCCGGCGAATGGCTCGATGAGTTCAAAGACCTGGGTGGCCAGCTTCTGTGTGAAACCCTTCTTCTTGGCCCCGGCGATGAAGTTGGCCTTCTCCTTCTGCATGACCTCGGGTATCTTCTTGCCCATAGCCTTACGGAAGATATCGGCGGCGCCCAGGCTGTAGCCGGCGAAGGCCTGCACGATGAACAGCACCTGGTCCTGGTAAACGATGATGCCGTAGGTGTCGCGCAGGATATTGGCCAGGTCGGGATGGGGGAACTCGACAGGTTCCAGCCCTTGCTTGGCCTTGATGAAGCGCGGGATGTGCTGCATCGGGCCCGGGCGGTAGAGAGCGATCATGGCGGCGATATCGCCGAAGGTCGACGGTTTGAGGTCTTTCACGAAGGCGCGCATGCCGCCGCCCTCGAGCTGGAACACGCCCGTAGTCTCGCCCGCGGCCAGCAGCCCGAATGTTTTAGCATCATCGAGAGGGAGATTGTTCAGTTCGACCTTGACTCCCCTGTTCGCGGCGATCAGTTCCACCGTCTTTGCAAGAACAGTCAGGTTGATGAGCCCAAGTATGTCCATCTTCAGGAGGCCGATCTTGGCGATATCGTCCATGGAGAACTGCGTCATAGCGATGGCGCCCTCGTCGGCCCGCGTCGGGCGCTGCAATGGCACATACCTGGTCAGCGGCTCTTTCGATATGACGATGCCGGCGGCATGGGTCGATGCATGTCTTGATATCCCCTCAAGCCGTTTCGCATCATCGATCAGCATCTTCACCGCCTCATCGGCGGCGTACATCTGTGACAGCTCCGGATTTTCCTCCAGCGCCCGCTCCAGCGTTATGTTCGGGGCCGCGGGAACAAGCTTGGCCACGCGGTCGACGTCGCCGTAGGGCATGCCCAGCGCGCGGCCCACATCCCGGACCGCGGCGCGCGCCCCGAAGGTGCCGAAGGTGATTATCTGCGCCACGCACTCGGCGCCCCACTTCTGCGCCGCATAGGTGATGACCTCGTCGCGGCGGTCGTCCTGAAAATCAAGGTCTATATCAGGCATCTCCTTGCGCTCCAGGTTAAGGAAGCGCTCGAAGACGAGATTGTGCTCTATGGGATCGATATCGGTGATTCCCAGTACGTACAGCACCAGGCTGGCTGCGGCGCTGCCGCGCACGCCGACCAGGATGCCGCGCTTCCGGGCATAGGAAACCAGGTCGCCGACAACGAGGAAGTAGTTGGCGAAATTAGTCTTCTGGATAACATGCAGCTCGTACTCCAGCCGCTCGGCAAGCTGTGGCGACGGCGTACCGTAGCGCCGCGCCATCCCTTCGCGGCACAGCTTCTCCAGGTATTTATCGGCGGTCAGCCCCCTTGGCAGTTCCACCTCTGGCAGAAGCTGCCTGCCGAACTCCAGCTCCAGGTTGCACATATCGGCCACGCGCTGGGTGTTGTCCACGGCCTCCGGGATATCGGCGAAGAGCTGCCTCATCTCCTCCTCGCTGGTGAAGTAGAAGGTATCGCCCATGGAGTACCTGCCGGGGTCGTACATGGTGGTGTTGCGCTGTACGCAGAGCAGGAGATCGTGGGCGCGGAAGTCATCCTTCAGCGTGTAGTGCACGTCGTTGGTGGCCACCATCGGTATCTCCAGCTCATGGCTCAGTTCGATGAGCAGCGGGTTGACCTTATCCAGCTCGGCAATGGGATGACGCTGAATCTCGAAGTAGAAATCGCCGAACGTTTCCTTGTACCACAGCGCCGCCTCCCGCGCCTCATTGGTACGCCCCTCCAGCAGCAGGCGCGGCACCTCCCCCTGCAGACAGCCGGACAGTGCGATGATACCTTCGCGGTGCTTGACCAGCAGCTCGCGGTCCACGCGCGGCTTGTAGTAGAAGCCCTCCAGGTGCGCCTTGGAGTTGAGCTGGGTCAGGTTATGATATCCTGTTTCGTTCCTGGCCAGCAGCGTGACATGGTACGGATTCTTGTCCGCAACGTCCTTCTGCTCACGACCCCGCGGCGCCACATACATCTCACAGCCTATGATGGGCTTGATGCCGGCCTCCCGGGCGGCGCGATAGAACTGGATCACGCCATACATCACGCCGTGGTCGGTGACGGCCACGCTGTTCATGCCCAGCTCTTTGGCGCGGGCGACGAGCTGCGTGATGCGGCACAATCCGTCCAGAAGGCTGTATTCCGTGTGAACATGAAGGTGGGTAAACATGGGTATTTCATTATAACAGTTTCAGGCGATCGGCTCCATCTGTGCAAAGACCCTACCCTCACCCTGACCCTCTCCCTGCGGAGGGAGAGGGAAGTATTTTTAAAGGAACTCCCCCTAACCCCCTCTTCTAAAAAGAGGGGGAATTAGAACGTCTGGGGAACGTTGATCTATTCCTACAGCCCTCTTCTTCTTAGGAAGAGGTTAATGCGAACTCCCCCTTGTCCCCCTCTTTAATCAAAGAGGGGGAACTAACTACGTAACTCACCCCATCCCTCTCATTTCATGAGAGGTTAGCTATTCACAGAGGTGCAGGAGAACTTTCTCCTGACGAGGGACCTGGGGGTGTCCCCCAGATTTTTTAATTTCCCCCAAGAGTGGGGGATAAAGGGGGCTGACACCCTGCATCTATTTGTTGACAGCGGTGCTATAATAACCCCCATGACTTACCGCGAAGCTATCAAATACATCCTCAGCTTCACCGACTACGAGAAGCTGCCTGCCTCATCCTACTCCGCCGCCGACTTCGACCTGCGACGCGTGGAGGAGCTGCTGCACCGTCTGGGCGACCCGCACCTGGGCCCGCGCACGGTGCACATCGCCGGCACCAAGGGCAAGGGCAGCACCGCAGCCATGATGGCCTCCGCGCTCACGGCGGCGGGACACCGCACCGGGCTCTACACCTCGCCGCACCTGCACACCTTCCGCGAGCGCATCCGCATCGACGGAGAGATGATAAGCGAGGCAGAGTTCGCAACGACGGTTGAAGGGATCAAGCCGCATGTAGAGACGACCAACAGTCAGGCGACCTTCGGGAAGCTGACTACGTTCGAGGTGCTGACGGTCGCGGCCTTCGCATATTTCAAGAAAAGCGGCGTCCGGTTCCAGGTGCTTGAGACCGGGCTGGGCGGACGCCTCGACGCCACGAATGTCGCCAAACCCGAGGTCTGCATCATCACACCGATAAGCCTTGATCACACCGAGATACTGGGCAGCACCATCGCAGAGATAGCGCGGGAAAAGGCCGGAATCATCAAGCCTGGCGCCATAGTGATCGTCGCGCCGCAGAACCCCAACGCAATGGGCGTCATAAAAGAAGCCGCAGCACGCAATAAAAACCGAATCATAAACGTGGGCAGCGATGTGACCTGGCGCATACTGGACTTCAACCTCAACGGTCAGGAGTTCGAGATAACGACCAAATCCGGTGCCCGTCAATTTAAAATACCGCTGCTGGGAAAACATCAGATCGAGAACGCGGCGGTAGCGGTAGCCGCGCTTGAAGCCCTGGGCATCGACTACGAATCAATCTTCAGGGGGCTGGCGAACGTGCGCTGGCCGGGGCGGCTGGAGATAATTCGGGACGAGCCTATCGTACTCGTCGACGGGGCGCACAACGCCGACTCGGCGCGGCGCCTAAGTGAGGCGATAAAAGAATACATTAGATACGACGACATGATACTGGTCATCGGAGCGTCCTCCGATAAAGATATCAAGGGCATGCTGGTGGAGCTGGCCCCACTGGCGGACAAGATAATCGCTACAAAATCGACGCATCCCCGCGCACTCCCCATAAACACCCTGCTCAATGAGATAGAGAAGCTGGACCGAAAGGCGGCATACTTCTCCAGCGTATCCGAAGCCGTGGGTCAGGCCCTGCTCACTGCGTGGCCGCACGACCTGATATGCGTCACCGGCTCGCTCTTCGTCGTCGCCGAGGCCATCGAGCACATCAAGGGAATAAAGCGCGACAGCCTGTGATACACAGGATATCTTGCAACAACGTACCGAGGGCGTGCAGAGGGGCTTCCCTCTGCCGGGGTTTTAGGGGTGTCCCCTAATTTATTATTCTGGTCCCCCAACGTATGGGGGACTAACAGGGGGTTCGGTTATTGTTTCCCCCTTTCAAAGGGGGACAGCAGAGAGTTGACACCCTCCTTTACATCATGCTAAAATCACGGCGGTTTATTAAAAAGCTATCCGAGTTGCCTGGCCTAAACCGGTAAAAAAGGTATGGCGGGCGACCGATACGGCGCAGATGGAAACGCCTGCACCCCCCGTTGTGGAAAGGAGAGCTCGATAGTTTGTTTTGTATTTGAGCGCCTCCCGCAACGAGGCGCTTTTTATTTTAACCAAATTAAATAAGACCCTAATAAACCTGCCGTTGAAGGCGGTGGTCTGCCCTGGCCCCCGCCTTCAACCATTTAAGCGGAACTGAATCTACAACCTATAATCGAGTTTGACACCATCCATCGCTTCATGTTAGAATCACCCCGGTTTGTTAAAAAGCGATCCGAGTTGTCCGGCCTAAACCAGCAAAATGGCATGGCCTGGCGACCGATACGGCGCAGATGGAAACGCCTGCACCCCCCATTGTGGAAAGGAGAGCTGCTAATAGTCGTGTGCTTTGTAGCGCCTCCTTCCAAGGGGGCGCTATTTTTGTGAATTGAATATAGAAATTTACTCTCCGATCTGCCCGGCCTAAATCCCGGATGATGGGACAGGGTCTGCAGACGGCAGGCGCAAGCCTCAAGGGTTTGAAGGGAAATCTTCAAGCCTCCCGTGTTAGGAAAGGAGATTTAGTGGGATATCAAGGTAATAGCGTGTGCGCTTCGACAAGAAGCGCACACAGTCGACCACATAGACTAACTCCGCTGTTTACAATCTCCTCTTTTGTTATTCCTATCGCGTTACCCATGTCCACGCTGAGCTATTCCGATGGAAATAGAACCGTTGATATATCCGGTAGTACTTTAACCTTTTACACGAGCAGTCAAAGAAAATGTCTAGGGGGAAATAGATGAAAATTATGAATATCAAAATGCTCATGGGGATAGGATTAGCCCTGATGCTGCTAATCGGATTAGCGTCCGGCATCTTCACGGCGGCGCCGGCTGCCGCCGCGGGAACCACGAGCGTGACTATAACCAAGTACGATGCTTACGGCAACATAATCGGCACTGCTACAGTGGACTACCTCTGGATGGAGGCCAATCTGCCTGTCCAGAGCGACGGGACGGTCCGCTACTATGCTCAAGGCCCCACATTCGATAACACCAATTTCAACACGATATGGAACCCGGCCGAGAACGTCAATGTGGAGAGCCGGGACTACGGTCGTCCCAAAGGAACAGACGTCAAAGACCTGTGCGACCTTGCAGGCGGCGCTGCCCCGGGCGATACCATCAAGATCAAGGCCGCCGACAACTTCTACAAGTGGTTCGACTACGAGGATGTCTACAACCCGGAACCTGAGCAGGGCAAGCTGGTGGTTTGCTGGTACAACGCCGACTTCGGCGGCTATGTGCCGACATACGATACGGGCATGCGGCTGCTATTCTTCGCCGATACCAGCGTGAATCCTATGGGCTGGCATGCCTTTGGCGACTGGGACATGCATGAGACCCTGCCCGAATCGCGCTGGCACTACTACTCCGGGATATGGCCTTCCAGCAGCGGGCTGTCCGTACAGATAGTCTCCAAAATCGAGATATATGAGCCCAACCTCATCTCATGCGACGCCTCAGGCAACGCCAAGGATAGCTTCGCTCCGGGCGAGACGGTATATGTTAAAGGACTCGGCCTGGCGGCCAGCACCAGCTACAAGCTCTGGATTCAGGCCGAGCCGGTGTCCAACAACAAGCTGTCGATTGTGGCTGGCAACGATCCTGTCCTGCTGCCCGCGTACGAATTCAATACAGGGAACGATCCTTCCAGCGCGCAGGAGACCGTCACCACCAGCGTCAGCGGCGACTTCAGCCCGACGGCGATCTGGACCATATCGACTTCGGCCACTCCCCAGAAATATGACATCGTTGCCGACAGCCAGGCTTTGGGGACAATCGGAAAATATGACTCCAAGGACTACATCGACAACCCCGGATGGGAAGGATTCAGGGTAACTGAGGCCCCGCTGACGATAACCGCCGGCGCCGGGGATAATGGATCGATCGATCCGTCCGGCGATGTGACGGTAGACTACGGTTCCAGCCAGACTTTCGATATCACGGCGGATCCGGGCTACCATGTCGCGGACGTGCTGGTGGATGGCAGCTCGGTAGGAGCGGTCACCAGCTACGAGTTCACCAATGTAACTGCCGACCACACCATTTCGGCCAGCTTCGCCTCTGATTCAACGGCGCCCGACTGGGACCTGAACGGCGACCATATCTGCAATATCGGCGATGTGGTGGTCATCGGCCTGCACTGGGGCCAGACCGGAACGCCGGGCTGGATTCCGCAGGATGTAAATAACGACGGAATCATCAACATCGGCGATGTGGTGGTGATCGGGTTGCACTGGGGAGAAAGCTGGTAAGGGAACACGATTGAACCCTGATTTGCGAGATATTTATATGAATAAGGAAACAGTTGAAAGAAAGGAGCGCGGAGCCGACAGTCTGCGTCTGGTGGCGGATGAGCAGTCACTAGTCCGATCCAACCGAGGGTTGATCGCTGAAAAGCGGGAGGGGAAACACCGATGTTTCGGCGATAGTGCGTTTCACGACCGCGGAGTCGTTCCTGGAAACTCATATTAGAGAAAAAGAAAGGAAAGGAAATGCGATGACTGTGAAAATCAACTCGGTAACCAGATGGTTTAGAATCCTGAGCGTTGTGGTGCTGCTGGCCGGCATGATGGCGATGATGCCGGCTAAACCGGCGGAAGCGGCCACAAACAGCATTATCGTCAATCTATACAATACCGACTCGGAGCTAGTAGAGAGCATTACGCTGAACCTGACCCAGATCAAGGCTCTACCGGTGCAGGGCAATGGAAGCACCCACTACTATCACCAGGGGCCTACGTTTAACGAAAGCGACATTTGGGATGAGAGCGAGACAGTAAACCTGAAAGACATGGGCGCTCTCAAAGGCGCAGATGTTAAGGACTTCTGCGAGGCTCTGAACGCCACGGTGCCCAGCGATGCCCATATCGAGATAAAGGCTTCGGATAGTTTCGCCAAGACTTTTGACTACGACGACATCTACAATCCCGAAGCCAGGCAGGGGAAGCTGGTCATCTGCTATGAGAAGGATGGGGTTGAGGTCTCGACATGGTCCGACGGGATGCGGCTTGTGTTCTTCGCCGATGACTGCGTTTTCGGCAACTGGGACATGCACGAGACTTTGGATGAGGATGAGTGGCATTTGTACAGCGGAGTATGGCCGTCTACGCACGGACTCTCCGTTAAGTATGTAAGCCAGATCAATATCTATGATCAGGAATAAGAGATAAGCCGAGGTCATCGGGGTCCCCTCCCGCGATGATCCTCTTGAGAAACGATACGGTTTTGATGATACGGGATCACTTTATAAAACAAAGGAGGAAAAATGCAAAGGAACATAAAAGTGAAGGGGTTGCCGGGCAGATTGCTGGCGATAGCGATGGCGCTCGGTGTCTTACTAACCCTGGTCTTGCCGACGGCAGTGAGCGCAGAGGTAGTTACTTATACCATCACCGCCAGCGCCGGTGCCAACGGATCGATAGCCCCTTCCGGAGATGTGGTGGTCAGCGAGGGTGCCAGCCAGAGCTTTACCATTAGCCCTGACACCAGCTATCGCGTGGCGGATGTCTTGGTGGATGGCGGCTCTGTAGGCGCTGTAACCAGCTACACATTCACCGGCGTCACTGCCGTTCACACCATAGCGGCTACCTTTGAACCAGTGCAGACATGGTATGTGGACGACTCCGGCGGTGCCGACTTCACCACCATCGGGGCAGCGGTAACCGCGGCAAAAGTATGCGATACCATCATAGTTCGGGATGGAACCTACAATGAGAACATCTACATTGACAATAAGGAGATTCCGGGAACTCCGCTGGGAGAGCCCGGAGCCGCCTTTACTCATAAACGGTGGGGCCTCACTCTACGGTCGGAGAATGGCCGAGATGCTGTTACCGTCAACACATACTTAACCTCAAAGGCCGTTTTTATTATAGAAATACCTCAAATCACGATTGACGGCTTCACTATAAACGGCACCTCAAGCTACAGCTGGTCCGGAATCAGCGTGTCCAGCAGCACAACTAACGGATTCTATACCTTTACTAATAATGCCTTTAATGATGTAGCCAGCGGGATAAGTCTGGGAGAGTCCCGCGCCGGTTACAGCACGGTCTCCAATAACGTCATATCTCTGGTGAACTACATGGCTGCGGGCCAATGCATAAGTCTAAAAAACAGCAACAACAATATCATAATCAATAACACCTGCCGCGATAGCGGTCATCGAAGCGGCACTTCCGGCATCTATATGCAGCGTAGCAGCTCATCCTACAGTTGTACCAACAATACGGTTTCCGGAAACACCTTTGACGGCTGCGGAAACGGCGTCTACCTATACTCGGCGGCAGCCAACAACATTTTTAACAACACCATAACCAATAGTAAGTACGGCATATACCTGAAGAGTTCCTCCTCGCTCAAAGCTGCGGATAATATCCTCTACGCGAACAACGTTATCAACAGCACAACCGCCAATGTCTATTTTGCCGATACTTACTCACTCACCAACTACTGGAACTCCCAGACGGCGCAGACTTACGAGTTCAACGGCGCTTCGTACACCGGCCAGGTCGGCAACTACTGGAGCAACTATGCCGGCGCGGACGCCGATAGCAACGGCATCGGGGATACCGCCTATCAGACCCGCACCAGCCCGGCGGAATACGACAACTATCCTCTGAACGGGCAATGGGTCGGCGGAGTAGTTATGCCTGTGGCAGCCTTCACTGCCGATGTAACCAGCGGCACTGCACCGCTCACCGTGCATTTCACTGACCAGTCGAAGGGAAGCCCGACAAGCTGGGCCTGGGATTTCGACAACAATGGCGTAACGGACAGCACCGATCAGAATCCGACACACGTCTATTCTGCCGGCACATACACAGTGAAACTCACAATCGCCAACTCTGCCAACAGCGACGACGAGATAAAGACGGACTATATCACGGTTGCTATACCCACCTACACCATCACCGCCAGCGCCGGAGCCCATGGCTCGATAGATCCTTCCGGCAGTGTAGTGGTTAACAGCGGTGACAGCCAGAGCTTCTCCATCGCCGCTGACAGCGGATATCACGTAGCTGACGTGCTGGTGGATGGCGGTTCTGTAGGCGCGGTAACCAGCTATGAATTCACCGGCGTTACAGCCGCCCACACCATCTCAGCCAGCTTCGCCGAGACTGTCCCCGACTGGGACCTGAACGGCGACCACATCTGCAACATCGGAGATGTGGTGGTCATCGGCCTGCACTGGGGCCAGACGGGAACGCCCGGCTGGATTCCGCAGGACTTGAATAACGACGGAACTATTAACATCGGTGACATCGTGGTAATAGGACTGCACTGGGGGGAAAGCTGGTAAATAGAACTGGGTTTATAGGTATAGAAATTGAACGGTAGAATCCATCGTTTGATACGGATAGCGGGAATGCGCGGAAAGATAACGGCATGGACGGGCGCGCTGTTGGCGGCGGCTATTCTGCTGGCGGCCTCGCCCGTTCTTAGCCCGCCGCCGTACGGGGTGGCGGAAGCAGTCGTTGCGCCAACGCTGCTGTGGGGGCCTTACCTCACCGGCACCACGGCTAACGGGACGACGATAAATATCAGAACGGACTTCGCCGTCGCGGCCACCGTCGAGTACGCAAGCGAGGACTACTATCTGGCCAACAACGCCTACGATATGAACGCGACGGACGGCGGCTCAGCCGAGCTGCACCACGTCGCGCTCACCGGACTTGAGGCGAATACCGTTTACCACTACCGTGTGACTTACGGCGCGGAGGCAACGGGCGACTTCCGTTTCAGCACATTCCCAGACTCCGGCCCGTTCACCTTCATCGTCTACAGCGACAGCCAGGATCAGTTGCCGCTCTTCAGCCAGTCCGAAAGGCACAAGCTGGTGGCTGACGCCATCGCAAACGAAAGCGATATAGCCTTTGTGCTGATTGCCGGAGACCTGGTGAACAACGGAAGCGATTTGGCCAATTGGAACAGATTCTTCGATGCCGGTCACGCCATGATGGCGGGAACCACAATCTATCCGGCCCTCGGCAATCACGAGAACGACGATGCCCTGTACTTCGAGGCCTTCGGCGTCCCGCCGTACTACTCCTTCGACTGCGGCGATGCTCACTTCACAGTTCTCGACACGAATTCCGACACCATATCCCAGATCGCCTGGCTCAACAACGACCTGCTGACAGACAAAACGTGGAGATTCGCGTCCTTCCATCATCCCTTCTATACCTCGGACCCGGCTCATTTCGGCGGGTGGCAAAACCTGCGTGACGATTGGGAAGCGATGTTTGTCTCCAACGGCGTGACCGCGGTTTTTAACGGTCATATCCATACATACGAACGTTACCTTGAGAACGGCATAACCTATATGGTTCTGGGCACGGGAGGTGGCCCGCTGTCTTCTTTAGGCGAAGACAGGTACGGCGGATATCAGAACAGCCTGGAACACAGCCTTGCGTATGCCAGGGTGACCGTTGACCCTGCGGCCGGTACAACCACCGCGAAGATTATCCGGGTGGCCGACGTCTCTCTTGATAACAGTCATGTTACAACCGTTTACCCTCCGGAGACGGTGTTTGAAATGTTCACGCTAACACCGGCTCCGGCGATACGTCCGGACTGGGACCTGAACGGCGACGGAGCCTGTAATATCGGCGATGTGGTGGTTATCGGTCTGCATTGGGGCCAGACCGGAACGCCCGGCTGGATTCCGCAGGACATCAATAACGACGGAGTCATAAACATCGGCGATGTGGTAGTGATAGGACTGCACTGGGGGGAAAGTTGGTAACAAAAAATAGAGGGAAGCTATTTAAGATGCAGAGTTCATCAACATCAACCATAAAAGTAAATAGCAATGACAGGGAAACAGGAGAAGCCGAATGAAGAATAGCTTAATACGACTTTTTGCATGCCTGGCTCTGCTCGCATCGGCCTTTGCGGGTATGCTCAGCGCTGCGCCGGCGATGGCCGCGGCGTCAACCTCACTCACAATTACTAAGTATGACGCCGATGGAACCACCGTCCTGTCTACCACAACCGTAACCTATGCCTGGCTGGAAGCCAACCTGGCGGTGCAGGGCGACGGGACGACCCACTACTACACCGAGGGGCCCACCTTTGACCCCGCCAACCTCTGGGACCCGGACGAGCTATGCCCCGGCGACAGCCTCAAGGACAAGGGCGCATTGAAGGGAACCGACCTGGCAGACCTTTGTAACCTTGTAGGCGGGGCTGCGCATGGCGATACCATCAAGGTCAAGGCTTCCGACGGCTATAACGAGATATTTGACTACGAGAACGTGTACTCGCCTGTCGCAAGGCAGGGAAAGATTGTGATCTGCTGGTGGAAGGACGGGAGCTACACCGGCGCCTGGAGCGAAGGCATGTTGATGGCCTTCTTCACCACCGTGGGCCGGACTTCCGACGGAAAGCTGCTTTTCGGCCATCAGGATATGCACGATTGCCTGCCAGAGAGCAACTGGCACTACTACTATGACGGAACGATACAGTATCCTTCCACCCACGGCCTATCGATTAAATACATAAATGAAATATCCGTTTACACCGGCGGTTCCGAGGAGTGGTCGGTAGACGTTAGCGGACACCTCTATGATACGGTTCCGCAGGGCTGGTTCGAGAATGCCATTGCCTGCCACCACATGGGGTCTACCTACGTCGACGGCGGCGGCAACACCTGGCAGGGCCTGCCTCTGTGGTACATGTGTGGGCTGGTGGACGACGGGAATATCCACGGCGCCGGCGCATTCAATGATAACGTGGCGGCAGCCGGCTACACCGTTAATGTTGTCGGTTCCAGCGGCAGTTGCTCCTTCTCAAGCAGCGCCGTCGCACGCAACAATAATATTATTCTGGCCGACACACTTAACGGCGCGCCGCTGGGCCCGGAGTATTATCCCCTGAGGCTGGTCGGGGCTGATGTCGCGGGCGGGCTGGGCATCGGCAACATACTAAGCATAGAGCTTCAGAACCTTCCTCCCGTCATCACGGCCGGCAGCTCGGGCACCGGAGGTTCCATATCGCCGGACGGCGATATAGTGCTCAGCACTGGGGGAACTCAGACATTCGGCATCACCACCAACCCGGGCTATCACATCTCGGATGTAAAGGTGGACGGCGACTCGGTAGGCGCGGTGAGCAGCTACACCTTCACCGGCGTTACCGGCTATCACACTATCACGGCGTACATTCTTAGCGACACTTGCACCATAACGGCCTCGGCCGGCACTGGAGGAAGCATATCGCCGTCGGGTGATGTTGCGGTAAATTACGGCAACAGCCAGTCATTCACCATCACTGCAAATCCCGGCTATCGTATCTCCGACGTAACGGTGGACGGCTTATCCGCAGGCGCGCTGAGCAGCTATACCTTCACCGGCGTCACTACCGCTCACGCCATATCCGCCGGCTTTCTCCCGAGGTGGGACCTGAACGGCGACGGCATCTGCAATATCGGAGACGTGGTCAAGGTAGGGTTGAAGTGGGGCCAGACAGGCAGCCCCGGCTGGGTGCCGGAGGACGTCAACCCGGACGGCGTCATCAATATCGGCGATATCGTGGTGATCGGCTTGTACTGGGGGCAGACCTGGTAAACGATTGCCCCTCAAATAAAAAATGAGTAAGAAAAAACGAATAAGGAGGTGCCAGGGAAGAATAAGTCAAAACCGGCAGATACTAATCTCAACACAAAGAACGAAATAGGAGGAAAAACTTGAGGTTAAAAAAGATCAACAGTACACTTCTGGCTGTAGCGCTCACCCTGGCCATAGTCAGCGCTTTCCTTATGCCGGCAGCAGTTGTATCGGCTGACGGGCAGGATTGGCCCCTGCAGCTCGTCGGCGCTACCACTGTCAACATTACGCAGGCCGAGTTCGAGGCCCTGGCTGCGGCGAACCCCGCCAGCTATACCGACGCTGACGGCACCTGGACCGGCGTTGCGCTATGGAGGCTAATCGCCCTGGTTGATGATGGTGACTCAGCCACATTCAATGATGCCCTGGCATCCGTTTACAGCATCCAGCTCACCGCGGCCGATGGCTATGCCAAGACCATCGCTCCGCCCTATGCGGGGGTCTTTGAGTTCGCCCGCAGCGAGAACATAATTGTAGCCAACCAACTGAACGGAGCCCCCATACCTATGACAAACCCGGCGGGTACGAAGATGTGGTATCCACTTAGAGTTACAGGCTCTGGCTGCACCGCTAGCAGCCAAAAGGTCGGCGCGCTGGTGAAGGTTGAGCTTCTTAATCTTCCCGTAACCGCCGTCAGCGTAGCCCCGGCCTCTCAGGCGGTGGCCAACGGCGCCACATTCACTATCGATATGAACATCGATACCGATACCGCTTCCCGCGGCTGGCAGATGAATGTGAACTTCGATGCCAGCAAACTGACTGCCAATAGTGTTACCGAAGGCAGCTTCCTCAGCGCTTATGCCGCTGCCAACGGCGGCATGACCATTCCTGCCGGCGCGGCAACCATTGACAATGTCGCCGGCACAATCACTATCCCCGGCTATGCTATTATGGGCGCGGGCACCGGCGGCCCCACCGGAACCGGCACGCTCTGCACTATATCCTTCACGGCCAAGACAGGGATTGACGACTTCGCCGGCATCACCCCGACCGGCGTGGTGATCGCTGATGTCACCGGAACCGCAATTCCCGGACCGGTCGCTACCGGCGGCACAGTGGCCATCGGCGATGTCCCCATGCCAGACCTGGTAGTCTCCGCCCTGTCAGCGGCAAAGGTTAGCGATACCACGTACACCGTTACCTATACTATTACCAACCAGGGCAATGCCGCGACCGGTGCCTGCACAACTTCGATCGTCATCGATGGCGGCGCGCCGATAACGGTGGCTTGCCCGGCTCTGGCAGCCCTCACCAGCGACACCCAGACCACATCCGCACAGACTTTGTCGGATGCCAGCGATACCATCGTAGTCACCGCAGACAGCGCAGGCGTCGTCTCTGAGAGTAACGAAGGCAATAACGCACGAACGATTACCTACGCTGCGGTCGGCGATGACGGCGGCACGAGCCTAAACGGCAACATCGCAGCCAAGCTGATGTTGACCGCTCCGGCCGATATCGACCCATGGAACCTGGTTCAAGGCACTAACGATATAACGGGCTCAGCAAATGTGAAGTGCAATACCGACTGGCAGTTGCAGGTCAACGACGAGGACACTACCACCGGCGGACACATGACGAAGTGGATGCTGGGTGTATATGACTCCGGCACAAAACTCACTGCTCCGCTTAATGTCGGATGCACCACCTCCGTCGACCTCTCTGGAACACCGCAGACCATAGTCACCGGCACCACAGCCGGACAGAGCGGCGATGATGGACAGAACCTTACCATAAACTTCCATCAGCCTGTATTCTTTGCCGATCCGGTACTGACCGGCGGTTATTCCTACCACATTGTGGTGACCTTCACGGCTTCCGTAACGATTTAAACGCGCAAGAGATGGGAGGGGGCGCGTAAGTGCCCCCTCCCACCCAAAGACCGAGCAGCATGAGTTTGGAGTGGATGGGAAAATGAAGAAATTGTTAGCCAAGTGTTTAGCGCCCTTAATTCTTGCCCTGGTATTGATTGGTTTATGTCCGGCAGTATTTGCCGCAACGGCTTCGGCGGAATCCGGCCTAAGCATCATCGGAGCCCTTGTTAATATCAACATTGCACCCGGTGAGACTTATATCCATGAGATGACGATCACAAACAGCGCCGGCGATCCACTGGAAATCACCGTAGAAGCCCGCGGCTTCGGACAAAATACGGACGGATCAAACATCGAGCTCACCGCGGAAGCGGACAGCAGCCCCTATTCAGCACGACAATATATCACACATATAGATAATCCTTCTTTCCATCTGGAGTCGGGCGCCTCGGCTGTGGTCAATGCCACCATTCAGGTGCCTTCCGATATCAGCTCCGGCACCAGATACGCCATAATTTATATCCACAGCCTGCCGACGGGCGGGGGCAGCGTCGGCTATATCGTGGCGGCGGATGTCCCTGTAATTCTCACCGTACCCGGCGCAACATTGCAGACAACAGGCGAAATAACTGATCTGACCGTACCGGAACCGGAATCAGGACAGCCTTTAAAGATATTGACGGCTTTCAAGAACACGGGCAACTATCACTACAAGATCAAGAACCAGGTGATAATCGCTAACGAGTCCGTAGCGAACATAAGCACGAGTACAACCGCGATCACCGCCTCCTCCATCCTTCCCACCTTTTCCAGACTATTCAGCGTCACACCCATCCTGCCCGATCCGGCGGCGGGGCTGGCTCCCGGTACCTATACCGCGGAGTCAAAGATACTTCTGGACGACAATACCGTACTTGCCACCAGGATAATCAGCTTCACCATCCTGCCAGGTTACCAGAGGATCCCTGGCCTATGCATGGACAGCATAGTCGTTACAAATTTTCACGATGAAGAACCGTATATCATAGACGCCCTGGTTCAGGCGGATACAAAAGTTGAGCTAATCGGGACCGGTAGAGTTACCGGAACCGTCATAATCGGGAAATACTGCGAATTGCCGGAAGTATCGGTTGCATTCCATGACTCCATAGCCGCGGGCGGAACCGGCAAAGACGCGGTCAAATACGTTTATGTCCATACAGACGGGATCAGCCAGGGAACCGCCCGCATAACGGTGCGCTTCACAAATGCCGAGGTCGTTGATTTTGATGTAAACAGCCTTTTCCTGGGCTATTTTGACGGCAGCATGTGGAGGAAATTCAGCAATATGGAGGTCTACAGCGGAGCCGGCACAATCGTGGGAGACATACCCGTATCAGCTTTGTCTGGAACTGTTATCGGCCTGGGCGGCGATACTGGAGACGGGAAATCGCACGAGGGTTCTAACGCTACGGCTACGCCTGCGCCCGCAACATCACAGCCGCAAGGCCCGAACTGGCCGATGATCGGCGGTATTATAGCAGGCGCTCTAATACTCAGTCTGGCTATATTCCTGTCAGCGCGGGGGAGAAAGCCCGTTGCAGTCCGTGAACGTAACGGCCGGCAGAATAGGAGACCCCCTCAAGACGATGACGATGACGAATGGCGCTCATAAGCGGTGAATGATCACACCGGCAAGGCTCAAGCCGGACGATAGCTGAAACATGGCAAAGAAGATGAAAATGATAAAAGGATTACAGAAGACAGGCCTCAGCCTGATTTTTGTTGCGGTGATACTGCTGGTGCTGCTGCCGGCGATAATCCAGACAGCGCCGATTGCTGCTGCCGGTGGCACGACCTCCGTGACCGTCACCAAATATGCTAGCGACGGCACAACCATTATTGCTGAGACTACCGTAACCTGGGAGTGGATGGAGGCCAACCTAGATATCAAGGGCGACGGCAGCACGCATTACTATTTTCAGGGCCCTACTTTCGACGACACCAGCTTCGCTACGCTGTGGGACCCCACTGAAACGGTAAACGTTGATTCAAGGGACTACGGTGCCGCCAAGGGAACCTCTGTCAAAGACCTGTGCGACCTCGTAGGCGGGGCCTCTGCGGGTGATACTATCAAAATCAAGGCTTCAGACAACTTTGCCAAGTGGTTCGACTACGAAGATGTTTACACCCCTGAGGCGCGGCAGGGCGAAATGGTGATAACCTGGTACACTACGGGCTCCACTGAAGGCGACAATGGCTATGTGGGCGGCAGCGGCTACCCTAACGGCATGCGCCTTATCTTCTTCGCGGATACCAGCACCAATGGGGAAAAACACGTTTTCGGCCTCATGGATATGCACGATTGCCTGGCTGAGGCCAGATGGCATTACTACTATGACGGAAAATTCTGGCCGTCCTCCAGCGGGCTCTCTGTCAAAAATGTGCGCTATATACAGATATTCACTGATGAACCTCCTCCCACATCTTCGCCTTCACCTACCCCTACTCCCACACCCACGCCAACACCATCCCCAACGCCTACTCCTACACCAACGTCTGCGCCTACCCCTACGTCGACGTCGACATCGACGCCTACGCCCACATCTGCATCCGAATCGACGCCAACGCCGACTGCAACCCCAACTCCAACCCCCACATCAACGGCTACATCAACTTCTACACCTGCGCCGACGACAAGCGAGAACGTAGAGTTGAAGATAGATATGTGGGATAACGGCGAGATGTCCGGCGACTGGGTCGTGAACAGCCTGGGAGTCCTGCAAAATAGTATCAGCATCTCCTCGCTTGACGGAGTTATGGCCATCAGTATAGCCAATGGAACAAAGGTTCTAGACTCTACTCTCTTCCCGCTTACGCAAATATCGGTGGCGCCTGTAGAACCGCCATCCAACGTCCCGACCGGATATAACATCATCAGAAGCTTCAACTTCGATCCGGACGGCGCACAGTTCGCCCCCGGCATAACAGTAACCGTCTCATTCGATGCATCCGATGCGGCTGACGGCGAGGCCCTGGTGCTCGGCTTCTACAACGAGGCCGATGACGAGTGGGAGTTCATCGAGGGCACTGACAACGGGGACGGCACTGCCACCTTCATCATCACCCACTTCAGCGTATATGCGCTGATGTATCAGGGGGATTCGTCCGGGGCAGTAGCCCCTGTGCAGGAAGACAAAGGAATTTCCTCCAATCAGCTAATTACAATAGTTGCTGTAGCTATACTTGTAACGGTGATGGCCTCTCTGATCATTCTTCAAATAAGGAGACGCCGCCCGGCCCGGCAACCGGCGCGTAAAAGCCGGAAAACGGCTAATACAAATAGATCCGACCAATGGGACTAACTATGGAGGGAAATAATGAGAAAATGCCTGGCAATAACACTCATACTGGTCGCGCTCTGCCTTATGCTATGGCCGTCATGTCCGGCGCTGGCGGCCGACCCGACTACGGAGATACATGTGATCAAATACGCCGCGGACGGGACTACCGTGGTCGATGAAACAACCGTGGACTACCTGTGGATGGAGGCCAACCTGCCGGTGCAGGGGGACGGCGTGACCCACTACTACCACCAGGGGCCCGTGTTCGACGAAACGATGGACAAGTGGGACCCTGATGAGACCACCAATTACAAGGAGGGGGACAAGGACAAGGGCGCGGTGCGCGGCACCGATATCAAGGATTTGTGCGACCTGGTGGGCGGTATGTCGGAAACCGATACCGTGGTTGTCAGCTCCCCCGACGGTTACTCCATAGAGTTTGCCTACGAGAATATTTATCAGCCTCAGGATCGGCAGGGACCTATTGTCCTGTGCTGGTACAGCGTGGAGGACGGCATCCTGGGCCAGAATCAGGAGAGCGGCTACCCTCCCCGCTTCTTTGAGGCCATGCAGATTGTATTCATGCCGAAGACGACCAATAGTGAAGGTCTCTATGTCTTCGGCAACTGGGACATGCACGAGTGTTTGCCAGAGATGTCGGTGCATTTCTACAGCGACGGCAGCCAGCTCTACCCGTCAACCAACGGCCTGTCCGCCAAATGGGTGGACCAGATAGTTATTTATCCCGAGGACGCCCCCGACGATGCCAAAAAACGAACGGTAGAAAAAATATCGGCGACGTCAAGCGGTGGATCAAACTCGCTTCCTTTGATTATCGGAGTCAGCGCCGCCGCAGCAATTATAGTGCTCCTCGCAGTCGTGTTAGTAACAAGGAGGAAGAGAAGTTGAAATTTAAAATTTACGCACATCGATTTACACTATCAGCTTTTGTCATCGCTCTGCTGGTAGCTTCTGCATTCGCCATTGGCTGCGGAGGAAGCAGCGACTCCGCATATAAGGACATAGACTGGCAGCTTACAATCATTGGCGACGAGGAGATAGTTCTGGAATTCCAGGAACTGCTGGATATGGACGCTTGCTCCGGCACCAGCGGCTTCTTCACAACGGTCGGCATCGTCAACGGCCCGTTCGATATCAAGGGCGTGACCCTGCTCGACCTGTGCGACCTGGCGGGCGGGGTTGAAACAACGGAGTTCGTGCGCATCTCGGCAGTCGATCATTACTCCATGGTTTTTAGTTATAACCAGTTGCACGGCGAGTTCATAACCTACAACACCAGCCTGCGTGAAGTCGAAAACGACGGCCTTACTGTGGCAATTATTTACGAGCAGGACGGAGCGCCGCTCACCGAGGACTGCGGTCGCCCGTTGCGCGTCGCCCTCATCGGCGATAACGTGCTGACAGAGGGCATGTACTGGGTCAAGTGGATCAATAAGATCGAGGTTTTGAACTTCGATGAATAACAGGATATGCATCGAGTGACTGGAAGACGGATATTAATAACAGTTGCCCTAACATTGCTGTTTATACCGTTGCTGAATACAGGCTGCGGCAATGCAAAAACGCCGATGCCGGTTATAGTAGCCGGCAGTTTCATGGTGCCCATAGAGGAACTGGAAGCTGAGTTCGAGAATCTGCATCCTGATATAGATGTACAGGTTGAGGGACACGGCAGCATTCAGGTCATCAGGCAGGTGACGGAACTGGACAAAGAGGCCGATGTACTGATAGTGGCCGATCATTCGCTGATACCCATGATGATGTACAACACTACTATCGCCGGCGGCGATGAGCCCTACGCCGACTGGTACCTGTCCTTCGCCACTAATTCTCTAGGCTTGGCCTATACCGATACGAGCGTATACAGCGGCGAGATAAATCAGAGCAACTGGTACGAGATACTGGCGCGCTCCGATGTTATCACAGGCATCTCGGACGCGCGCGTAGATTCATGCGGATACCGCGCCTTTATGACCTGCCAGCTTGCGGAGAGCTATTACAACAATTCCTCGATATTCGAAAGCTTGTTTTCGGAAATGTTCACATGGCCTGTGACCGTATCCTTTGAAGACGGCGTGGATGTAATAAAGGTGCCGGAGATATTACAGCCGGACAGCAAACGGCTGGCGCTTAGGGGCAACAGTGTATACCTGCTCTTCCTGCTCGATTCCGGAGATATCGACTACGCGTTCGAGTACCGCAGCGTAGCCGAGCAGCATGGCTACAACTTCCTGGAATTGCCTGTGGATATAGACCTCAGCTCGGAGGACTACGCCGAATTATACAGCAACGTCGCGGTTAAAATGGACTTTCAGCGTTTCGGTTCCGTTCAGCCGGAGTTCACCGGCGAGCCGATAATATATGGACTCACTATACCGAACAATGCCCCGCACTCCGATATCGCGGCGGAGTTCGTCAGTTTCCTGATTTCGACGCAAGGCCAGGCAATCCTCGCAGAAAACGACCATCCTTCAATTTCGCCAGTGCGGACAGATAACATGGACACGCTGCCGGATGATATAAAAGACCTGTTGCAGTAACAAGAAACGCAATGCTGAAAAAGAGCTTTCAATACTTGCACCAGCGGAGATTGACCATCACCTTCTTACTCATAGGCATGGTCATCATCCTGTTTATCTTCATCCCACTGGGCAAAATGATTTTTTCAACCAGCCCGTCTACATTATGGGAGACGTTTCTTGATCAAGAGGTGAGAGGAGCAATATGGCTCAGTATTTATACCGCTTTGATAGCCACGGCTTTCGGGCTCTTCTTCGGCGTACCGCTGGCCTATTACCTTGCCAGACATAATTTCCCGGGCAAGCATCTGGTTGAGTCCCTCATAGATGTTCCGATAGTAGTCCCGCACATTGCCGCCGGCATCGCCCTGCTCTTCGTCTTCGGCAAGAACTATTTCGGCGGAAAGTTCTTCGGCGCTATTGGAGTCGATTTCAGAGACGCCGTACCGGGCATCATCGTCGCCATGATCTTCGTTAGCGTTCCTTTTCTAATTAACTCCGCCAGGCAGGGCTTCGAAGATGTTGACGAAAGGCTGGAAAAAGTAGCGCGCACGCTCGGAGCCTCGCCCTGGCAGACCTTCTTCAAGGTTTCTCTGCCACTGGCCAGGAGAAGCATCTTCGGCGGCACTGTAATGATGTGGGCTAGGAGTATCAGCGAATTCGGCGCCGTGCTCGTCCTCACATCGCACCCATCGATAGCGCCGATCTTGGTTTACGAACGATTGGAAGCGCACGGTCTGGAATACGCTCTGCCTGTAGCCTCGCTGCTGATAATCATCACCCTCGCGATCTTCGTCGCCCTGAGATATTTCGCGTACAGGAGCAAGAAGCCATGATCAGGATGGAGAACCTGACCGTGAATCTGAAGCAGTTCACACTCTCCGGAATAAACCTGGAGGTGCGGAGGGGTGACTATTTCATTATTCTCGG
Source organism: Dehalococcoidia bacterium (assembly GCA_041653935.1). GTDB lineage: Bacteria > Chloroflexota > Dehalococcoidia > E44-bin15 > E44-bin15 > JAYEHL01. Next base: position 261,858 of record JBAZEO010000002.1, read on the forward strand.
ACCTACGGGCGCAGGTAAGACACTGCTTCTGGAGACAATCGCCGGGCTGCGCCGGAGCGACGCCGGTTCCATATTTATTAACGATGTCAACGTCACCTATATGGAACCTGAGAGGAGAAAAGTCGGCTTCGTATATCAGGACTATGCCCTGTTCCCGCACCTTTCGGTCAAAAACAATATCATATTCGGACTGAAATGCCGCAGGGTGCCCAAGAACAATATCACGGAGAGGACCAAATATCTAGCCGACTTGTTGAATATAGACCAACTGCTGGAGCGCAGGCCGGAAACCCTGAGCGGCGGCGAGAAACAGAAGGTATCGCTGGCCCGCGCCCTGAGCACAGACCCAGAGGTTGTACTACTCGACGAGCCGATAAGTGCTCTTGACCCGCAGCAGAGGGAGAGCGTTCAAAACGATCTGAAGGATATTTGTAAAAAGCTCAATCGAACGTTCATACATGTAACGCACAACTTTGAGGAAGCCATAGCCCTAGGCGATAGAATAGCCGTGCTGTCAGGAGGCCAATTGGTACAGTCAGGCACGCCGGAGGAAATATTCCGCCATCCCAACTCCGAGTTCGTGGCCCGCTTCGCCATGACACGCAACATCTTCGCCGGATTAGTTACCGACGACAACGGAGTCATATTTACCATCGATAACAATAAACTAGAAGTTGTGACTGATTTGCGCGGACAGCTTCACGCATCCGTTCGCCCAGAGGACATACTCATCTCAAAAGACGTGCTTATATCCAGCGCCCGCAACAGCATCAAGGGGAAGATCACACACGTGGACGACAGGGGGGCGACCCTGTATATTACGGTCGCCACTCCGATACCATTCGTCTGCCTGGTAACACGCCGCTCATACGAAGAACTGGGGCTGTCCGAAGGTAGTAAGGCCTACATCACATTCAAAGCCTCGGCAGTACATGTTTTTTAAGTTCCACACATCTGATTTATGCGGCTGTTTACAATTCATAGAAGTTTGACACTAATTTTACATACATGTTAAAATCGCTTCAGCTTGTTTCAGTAAGCTCTCTGAGCTGCTGGCCTAAATCCCTAGATCAAAGGGACATGGCCTTCAGCCGGCAGGCGTGAGCCTCGAGGGTGCGAAGGGAAACCTCCACACCTCCCATTTCGGAAAGGAGGGTACATCATGAATAAGTTGCTGCATCCAACGTAAATGCGTTCCCATGTTTCACGTTACCCTAACACATTTTTACAAGAAGGAGAATTAACAGTGAAAAAGTTTGCTATATATATACTAACCATCGCTATGGTTTTAAGCATAGCATGCACCAGCTTTGCCTGCTCCAGTGAAACTGAAACAGCCCCGACTCCAACCGCGACTCCAGGCGGAAACGTACTACCGAAGGAGTCCAGGGTGCAATTAGCCACAACCACCAGTCTTTATGACACAGGCTTGTGGAGCCTCCTCGAGCCGATGTATGAAGAAGAATACGGCGTGGAGCTGGATATCCTCTATGCCGGCAGCGGCATAGCATTTGAGTACGGCAGAAACTGCGATATCGATGTCCTGACAATACATTCCCCGGCTGATGAAGCGACATTCATAGCCGATGGCTACGGTGTAGAAAGAATTCCGTTCGCGTACAACCATTTCGTTATCGTAGGACCTGCGGATGACCCCGCCGGCATTGCGGGCATGAGCCCCGAGGAAGCCTTCGCCACCCTGGCCGAGCAGCAGAGCTCGCCCTTCATCTCCCGCGGCGATAACTCCGGCACACATTCAAAGGAGAAGGCCATCTGGGCCGCCGCCGGATACAACTACAGCGATATAACAAGCTCCGGCGCCTGGTATGTCAGCGCAGGCAAGGGCATGGCCCCGACGCTGCTGCATGCCGGCGAAGTAGGGGGTTACACGCTGAGCGATATCGGCACATTCCTGGCAAACCAGGGCGATCTTGTATCGCTGGTCGATAGCGGCAGCATCATGCTCAACGTCTACTCCGTTATCGAAATTAGTCCCACCGCATGCACCAACACAGATGCTGCACATGCAGCCAACATGGTAGAGTTTCTCACCTCGGACGAGGTCCAAGACCTTATCGACAACTATGGAGCGGCCCAGTACGGACAGAGCCTGTTCAGCGCATGTTTCGGCAACGAGCCGACCGAGTAAGTAAACTAAAGGATTAATACCGATTGAGTGATCTCTGGAATGCATTTGAAGAGGCGATACACCTCATAGTATCACTTGATCCTGATGTAATGGGTATAGCCTGGAGGTCGCTGTGGATAGCAGCGACCTCCACTGCTATATGCGTGGTGATATGCCTGCCGCTGGGCAGCCTGATAAACTTCAACAAGTTCCGCGGCAAACATCTGCTGCTGAGCCTGCTGCAGACTCTATTCAGTATGCCCACGGTCACCGTGGGTCTTTTTGTATATGTAATGGTCTCGCATTCCGGGCCGCTGGGTATGCTGGACCTGGTCTTTACCCCGGAGGCTATGGTCATCGGCCAGACGCTGCTGATAATCCCCATGATGCTTGGGCTAGTAATCTCTGCATTCAGCGGCGTGGATAAGGCCATAATGGAAACCGCCACGTCGCTGGGCGCTAACCGGTCACAGGCATATATAATCAACATCAAAGAAGCTAAATTCCCCATGATGACGGCAGTCGCGATGGCTTTTGGACGCGCCATATCCGAGGTAGGCGCATCGATGATAATCGGCGGCAATATCAAAGGCTTCACAATGACCCTCACCACCGGAATCAGCCAATACGTATCAATGGGCATGATCGAAAAGGCTTTCGCCCTTGGCATAATACTTATCTTTATGGCGCTGTTGATAAATATAGCCATCTATTTATTGCAGAAACAAAGGAACTACGTATGGTTCCCATCATAGAAACTAAAAATCTGAGCCAGATCTACGAGGGGCGTCAAATCCTGAAAGACGTAAACTTCTCGCTGGAGAAAGACGATGCGCTGGCGCTCATCGGTCCCAACGGCGCCGGCAAGACAACGCTGCTCCGTCTCCTGGACCTTCTGGAGAAACCCTCATCCGGCCAGATTTATTTCGATGCAGTCGACGTCACGCGCTCGGGGAAAAGCAGGCTCAGGGCGCGCCGCAGGATGGCCTTCATCCATCAGAAGCCCATAATGTTCAAGATGAACGCCTTCAATAATGTGGCCTGCGGGCTTAAGTTCCGGCGCGAAGATAAAAAGAACGTCCGCAACAAGGTTGAACAAGTGCTGGAGCTTGTAGACATGAATGACTACCGCAAAAGGGACGCGCGGACGCTCTCTGGCGGCGAGATGCAGCGCATAGCTATAGCGCGCGCCCTGGTCACGAATCCGGCGGTGCTGTTCCTGGACGAGCCAACGGCAAACCTGGATCCCGCATCCGTATCAAAAGTGGAAGAAATCCTGGCCCGGATCATGAGGGAGGGGAAGACCGCCATTCTTATGGTCACGCATGATATGGCACAGGGACAACGCATCGCCCGCAAGATAGGCGTGCTGATAAACGGCGATATCCCGCAGATCGGCAGCCCCAGCGATATCTTCTTCGCACCGACAAGCACACGTGTAGCCGAATTCGTAGGCGTCGAGAATATCCTGCCCGGTACGGTCGCCGGCAAAGAGCACGAGTTAGCGATCATCAACGTAAACGGAGTGAATATCCAGGCGATCACAGACCTGGCGCAAGGTGAAAACGTGCACGTCATGATCCGCCCCGAGGATATTACCTTCACCAAAACCAGAGACTCCTCCAGCGCCAGAAACGTATTCGAAGGCAGGATCAACAAGATCATCCCGCTCGGACCGCTGACACGGATCGAGATCGACTGCGGTATGCCGCTCCTGGGCGTCATCACCACAAGATCGGCAAGCGAGCTGGAACTGACCATCAGTTCCAAGCTGTTCGCCAGCTTTAAGGCAACGGCCATACATGTGATTAAGCGCGTGTAATCCACAATAAAGAGTCACGGGAGATTTTTATCGAATTTGACATTATGTTGTTTTGTGCTATTATAGTGCTCTCACAATAAACAGGGAGGAAGACAATGAAAATCAGCGCGCGCAACGTATTAAAGGGAAAAGTAAAGCAGATAAAGTCCGGAGCAGTCAACTCCGAGGTCACTGTGAAGACAGCAAACGGCGACGAAATCGTGTCGATAATAACCAAGGAATCTGCCCAGAATCTGAAACTCGCAAAAGGCAAAGAGGTCTACGCTGTAATCAAAGCCTCAAGCGTCATGATCATGACGAAATAACTGCGATCAACTCAGAAAAAAGTTATTCCCCTAGGATCTGTAGAATGATCTCCCGCGAGCGCGGGCGGTTATCGAAATCAACTACTATGATCTGCTGCCACGTGCCAAGCAGCAGCGCCCTGTTGGAGAAAGGAACGACCAGCGACGGCCCCAGTGTGGATGCCCGCACATGAGAGTAGCCGTTGCCATCACCCCAGCGCTCGTCGTGCCTGTATTGGATGTCCCGCGGCACGATGCGATCCCACATCGCCCTGAAATCGCTCACTACCCCCGGCTCGTACTCGATGGTAGTCACCCCCGCCGTTGAGCCGCTGATGAAAACCGTCACCGTACCGGACTCGACTCCCGATTGCGACACTATGCGTTCAACATCCGGCGTGATGTCAATTACATCGCCCTCGCCCTTCGTCTGTATCTTTATTTTTTCCGTTACTACCATGTCGACCTCCACTGTGTCCGTCGGAGTCTCTGGAAAAGAGGTGCAGGAGAAATTCTCCTGCCAGGGTTTTAGGGGTGTCCCCTATTTTTTACTTCCCCCAAGATTGGGGGATAAAGGGGGTTGATTAGCTGTGAATCAAATCCTCCTAAAACACCAGCTCGCTCAGCTCAAATACAGGGCCGTCGTCGCACACACGCTTCGTGCCGTGCCTGGTCTTAATGGTACAGCCGTAGCAGATGCCGAAGCCGCAACCCATCCTGGCCTCCATGGACACCTGGATGTGCCTGCCCTTAAGCACCTTCATCTGCGACATAGCCCTGTACATAGCCGCCGGCCCGCAGGCGCATATCTCATCGGCGGAGCCGACCAGATCACCCAGCAAGTCCGTGACCATCCCCTTGTTTTCGATCAGGCCGTCCTGTGTCACAGGCACAAACTCGACGCCCGCAGGTACAAGCTTTTTGGGATACACTTGCTTCGCGGTCTTGGCGCCAAATAGTAACGTGACTTTTCGACCATCCTCGATCGCCTTTTCCGCAAGGAATATCAGCGGAGCGACGCCAACCCCACCCGCGACCAACAGCAAATGCTGCGAAGCGATATCGAAGCCCCTCCCCAGCGGGCCCAGGATATCGACAGGCTCGCCCTTTTTACGCTGCGCCAGCCATTCCGTGCCCTTGCCAACCACCTCATACAGCAGCGCGATCTCACCCTTGCCGTTCACGCGGTGGATGCCGAGAGGCCGCCGCAATATCCGATCGTTATTATCGCTGGCGCGCACCATGACGAACTGGCCCGGACAAGCCGCCTCGGCAACGGCGGGAGCCTTAGCCCATAGCAGATATATATTGGGCATGACCTCGGCGTTCGACTTGACCACAGCGTCGAGAGGTTTCATTTGCCATCCTCACGTTTCAGGTAGTCGCGCATGCGCTGCACCGAGAACGTCTGTTCGCCGCTCTGCATAGCTTTGGCCACGGCGCGGATGGTATCGAGCGATGTGTAGCACGGGATGCGCTTCTCGATCGCCGCGCGCCTAATCTCAAAACCGTCGCTCTTAGGAACACGCTCGCCGGAGTCCGTATTAACTATTCCGCTCAGCGTCCCGTCACGTATGATATCAATGATATTGGGATACCCCTCGCTGAGCTTCTTGCTGATGAAAGTAACCGGCACCCCCACCGATTTGAGCAGCGCCGCCGTCCCCTCCGTGGCGTAAAGCTTGAATCCCAGCGCGTGCAGGTCCTTGATTATCGGCAGCGCTTCCGGCTTAGTCTCATCCGAGATGCTCACCAGAAGCGCTTTCTCGCGCGGCAGCATCAGATCGGCCGCCATCAGCGCCTTGGCCAGGGCCGCCTGGAATGTATAATCCACGCCCATAACCTCCCCCGTAGACTTCATCTCGGGGCCGAGATAGCCGTCCACCCCGCTGAGCTTGGACATCGAGAAAACCGGCGCCTTCACCGCGAAGAGTTTCCGCGCCGGCCACAGCCCGCCCTCGTAACCCTGCTCCTTGAGGCTCTGTCCCAGCATGACCCGCGTCCCCACCTTCACCATAGGAACCCCGGTAACCTTGCTGATGAAAGGCACGGTCCTGCTGGCGCGCATGTTGGCCTCAAGGACATATACCGACGAAGTGCCATCCTCCTTGCGCATAATGACGAATTGAATGTTCACCATGCCCCTGACCTTGATCGCCAGGCATATCTCGGTGGTATATCGGACGATAGTATCTATCTCCTCTTTGGTCAGGTTCAAACCCGGATACACCGCCATGGAATCCCCGCTGTGCACCCCGGCCCGCTCGATGTGCTCCATAATACCGGGGATGAGAACCCTTTCTCCATCAGCGATGGCATCAACCTCGCATTCTTTCCCCTCGAAGTACTTATCGATGAGCACCGGGCGCTTCGGATCGAGATCCATAGCGCGGTTCATGTAATGTATCAGCTCGGTGGCGTTGTGCACGATCTCCATGGCCCGTCCGCCGAGGACATAGCTCGGGCGCACCAGAACCGGATAGCCGATGGCCTTGGCCACATTGAGCGCGCCTTCTACCGTCGTGGCCGTACCGCCCGGCGGCTGCGGAATGCCCAGATGGCTCATCAAATCCTCAAAGTTATGTCTATTTTCCGCCTGGTCTATAGCCGCGGCGCTGGAGCCGATTATAGGTACGCCGCTGCGATGAAGGGGTTCTGCAAGATTGATCGCGGTCTGCCCGCCGAACTGGACGATTGTGGGAGGGATTTTACCGTCGATGGCCTCATTCTCCAGTATGTCCCTCACGCTTTCCTCATCCAGCGCCTCGAAGTAAAGGCGGGTCGAGGTATCGGAGTCGGTGGAGACGGTCTCCGGGTTGGAGTTAATGATAATACTGCTGTACTTCGAATCATGCAGTGCCCATGCCGCATGCACGCTGCTGTAGTCGAACTCTATACCCTGCCCTATGCGTATCGGCCCGGAGCCGATGACCACGGCCTTGTTGCCTTTTATCGGCTCGGCCTCGTTCTCCTGCTCATATGTGCTGTAGAAATAAGCGGTCTCGGCATCGAACTCGGCGGCGCATGTATCCACCATCTTGTATACGGGGGTTATCTTCCACTCATGGCGCTGGGCGCGTATCTGATCAGGCAGCCTGTCGGCCAGCGTGCCTATTTGAATATCCGAGAACCCCTTACGTTTGGCCTCGCGCATGATCGTCGGCGTAAGCGGCTCCGAAAGCAATCGCTTCTCCATGCGGATGATATTTGCGAATTTATTTGTGAACCACGGATCGATAGCCGTCTTAATCGATAGTTCATCGGGGGTCATGCCCTTGCGCAGCGCCGCCATCATGGCCCACAGGCGCAGGTCGCCGGGCCAGAGCATATCGTTATCCTTGCCCCAGTCCGGAGGCTCCCACAGCAGGGACTTCCCGCCAACCTCGAGCGACCTCACCGCCTTCTGCAGCGCGGCCTCAAATGTGCGCTCGATGGCCATGACCTCTCCCGTAGCCTTCATCTGCGTCCCTATCTTGCGGTCGCCGGTGGCGAACTTGTCGAAAGGCCAGCGCGGTATCTTGACCACGCAGTAGTCCAAGGCCGGCTCAAAGGCGGCCATCGTCTTACCGGTGACACGGTTCGGTATCTCGTCCAGCGTCTTGCCCACAGCGATCTTGGCGGAGACCCGTGCAATGGGATATCCCGTGGCCTTGGAAGCCAGCGCCGAGCTGCGGCTGACGCGCGGGTTGACCTCGATGACATAATACGGAGGCAGGCCGCTGTCCAGCTTTGAGATAACATCCTTGCCGCTGCCGCCGGGAGGCCAGTGCCCGGCCAGCTTCTTGTGCGGCGCCAGGGCGAACTGAATGTTGCATCCCCCCTCGACGCCAAGCGCCTTGATGATCTTGATGCTAGCCGTGCGGAACATCTGGTGCTCCCTGTCGGTCAGGGTCTGGGTCGGCGCGATGACGATGCTGTCGCCGGTATGCACGCCCATAGGGTCGATATTCTCCATATTGCAGACGGTGATGCAGTTGTCATTGCCGTCCCGCATCATCTCGTACTCGATCTCTTTCCAGCCGACCAGGCTCTTCTCGATCAGCACCTGGTGCACCGGGCTCACCGCCAGCCCGTTGGACGCAATCGCTTTGAACTTCTCCATCGTCGAGGCGTGCCCGCCCCCGGTGCCGCCCAGCGTGAAAGCAGGCCGTATCACCACCGGCAGGCCGATGGATTCAGCTGCATCCAGCGCCTCTTTCATATCCGTAGCGATGATACTCTCCGGTACCGGCTCGCCGATATCCAGCAACATTTTCTTGAAAAGCTCGCGATCCTCGGCCTTGCGTATAGTATCTATAGGCGTCCCAAGGGAACGAACGTTGTACTTATCGAGCACGCCGGCGTTAGCCAGATCTACGGCCATATTGAGGCCGGTCTGCCCGCCCAGCGTCGGCAGCAGGCCATCGGGGCGCTCTTTCGCTATGATACGGTCGATAACCTCAACGGTAAGCGGCTCGATATAGACGATATCGGCGATGCCCTCATCCGTCATGATCGTAGCCGGATTCGAGTTCACCAGGATCGACGTAACGCCCTCCTCGCGCAGAGCCTTGCACGCCTGCGTGCCGGCATAGTCGAACTCAGCCGCCTGCCCGATGATGATGGGCCCCGAACCGATGACCAGTACCTTATTTACTTTCGCCATTCTTCCCCCAATTAAATATTATTGCCGACCATATACAATCGTCGCCGCCGACGGTCTACACATAAATTAATTTCACGATCCCTTCATCATCGTTACAAACTCTTCAAACAGGTTGGCCGAATCCATAGGGCCGGGACAGGCCTCGGAGTGATACTGGATAGTGAATATCCTGTGTTCCTTATGCCGCAGCCCCTCCACGGTGCCGTCATTGATATTGATATGGCTGATCTCCAATCCTCCCTTTACCGAATCGGCATCGACGGCGTAGCCGTGGTTCTGGGCGGTGATGCGGATACGGCCGGTCTCCATATCCTTGACGGGATGGTTGCCTCCCCTGTGCCCGAACTTCAGCTTGTAGGTCTTGGCCCCGAAGACGCGGCCCAGTACCTGATGCCCCATGCAGATGCCCATGATAGGCTTCTTGCCGATGAGAGCAGTCACGGTCTTCTCCAGGTAGGGGCGGTCCGGAGCGCCGGGGCCGGGGGAGAGCAGGATGCCATCCGGCTTCAGTTCTAATATATCCTCGGCCGACGTGGTAGACGGCACAACGGTGCACGCGCAGCCCAGCGCGCTGAGTTGGCGCATGATGCTGTACTTGACGCCGCAGTCCACCACCACCACATGACAAACGGGTACCCCCGCGCAGGCGGGCTCCCACTTATATTTCTTCTTCGTGCCCACAAGGCTCACGAAATCGCTCTTATCATATTTAGGCAGTTTCTTGATCTCCTTGAGCGCCTTCTCCGGCGGCTCCGATGATATCATCCCCTGCATAACGCCCTTCGAGCGCAGACGCCGCGTCAGTGAGCGCGTATCCATCCCGCAGATGCCGGGTATGCCACCGGCCTTCAAATATTCATGCAACGTAGAATAGGTCTGCGAGTGACTGGGGATATCGCACGGCTCGCGCACAACAAAGCCCGCCACCTTGATCCCATCCGACTGAAAATCTTCTTTATTAATGCCGTAGTTGCCAATGAGAGGATAAGTGCAAACGACGATCTGTCCCACGTAAGAAGGATCGGTGAGCATCTCCTGATAGCCCATCATGCTGGTATTGAAAACAACCTCGCCGTGCGCCGCTGCATCGGCGCCGAACGAGGTCCCCTCATAAACCGATCCGTCCTCAAGCACCAGATTAATATTCTCGCTCACACGCACCCCTTTCCATCACAAATATTCGATATCTGTAGGGGCAGGCCCCTGTGCCTGCCCTAACGACAGGCAACCACGGGGGGTTGCCCCTACGCTTTTTTAATAATAATCCCATCACCTTGATAAACGATGCGGCCGCCGCATATGGTGGCCATCACCTTGCCCTTCAGCGTCTCGCCGCCGAGGGGCGTATTCTTGCCCTTCGATACGAACAGCATCGGATCGACAATCCACCCGGCATCCGGGTCGAATATGGTCACATCCGCCAGCGCCCCGACCTTCAGCGTGCCGACATCTCCGCCTGCCAGCTCCCGTATGCGCGGCAGCGTCCGGGCCGGCCCGGTAGAAAGCCTCGCTATCAATGTCGGTAAGTCGATTTCCCCTCGATGCACCAGAGACATCACGGAGCCCAGCGCCGTCTCCAGCCCGCTGATGCCGAACGCGGCCGACGCGAAATCGCCCGACTTGTCGGCCCTTGTATGAGGCGCGTGATCCGTGGCGATGGCATCGATAACGCCCTCCTTCAACGCGGCGACCAGGGCCTGGACATCGCGCTCCTTCCTGAGCGGCGGATTGACCTTAGCATTGTTATCGACTTTCGACCTCTTCGACGGTACCGCGACCCGTTCCTCGGTCAGGGTCAGATGGTGCGGCGTGACCTCGGCCGTCACCGCATACTTGCTGGCCCTGGCGTGGCGGATAAGATAAACCGAGCCGTATGTGCTGACATGCGCTATATGCACATGCGCCCCGGTCATCTCCGATAGAGCCAGATCACGCGCGACAATTATCTCCTCGGCGGTCTCCGGTATCCCCTTCAACCCCAGTTTATCCGCCAGCTCGCCCTCGTTCATAACCCCGCTGGCGCTCAGCTCGGCATCCTCGCAATGCTCGATGATCGTTAGACCACAAGCGACACTAGCTTCGAGGGCGGCGCGCAGCACCTTGTACTCCAGCACCGAGCTGCCATCGTCGCTTAGAGCCACGACGCCGGCATCCGCCATCTCCTTCATATCGACGATATCACGGCCGGCACGCCCCTTCGTTATGCAGCCGATGGGGAGCACGCGGACGACGCCGCTCTTGGCAGCCTTCTCACGAACAATTTCGACCATAGCAGCGCTGTCGATCGGCGGGTTAGTGTTGGGCATGGCGCACACCGTCGTAAATCCCCCCTTAGCCGCGGCGCAGGTGCCCGTAGCGATAGTCTCCTTCTTCGCACCGCCGGGCTCGCGCAGATGGCAGTGCAGATCGATGAAGCCGGGACAGACAACCATCCCCTTGGCATCAATAATCAAATCAACCTTGGCGGATATGGCGGCGATCCCGGTCGACGCGCCGACAATACGGCCGTCGGCGATCAATATGTCGCCTACCGCATCGATCCCGCGGCTGGGATCAATCACGCGCCCGCCGGAAATCAGTATCGACTCAGCCATAACTAACGCTTCTTTGCCTCTTTGAAGGCATACTGGCTTGGAGCGAAACCCTTGGCACGAGCGGCAGCCTCGGACCCGAAGATTATCAGGTTCTCCGGTTTTATCTTCTCCAGCATGAAGCTGTCCGAGCTGTAATATTTCTTATGTTCCGCAGTGCCCTCATGCCACTTCGCGCTGGCGATATAAGGCACCTGGGCTTCATATTCACAATAGACGCATCTTAATATCAGCGGCCGGCCCCTGAGCACCTTGTACTTATGCTGGATATAGCCCTTCTCCGTCTTCTGATTGGTCACGCACCTGTTATTGGGACAGGTGACATCGTAAACCTGCCCCGCAGGGATATCCACAGTCTTCGATACGATATCGGCCTCACCCTTTGCTATCTTGGCGGTCTTGGCGCCGAGGAGGAGAGATATGAGCGCCATCCTTATCGGCACGCCGCTGGCCACCTGTTTGAAATACATGCTGCGCGGGTCTTCGTCAACCTCATAGGCCAACTCATCGATGCGCGGCAGCGGATGCATGACCAGAGCATCCTTGAACTGCTTGGCCTTCAGCAGCTTTTTATTGACAACGGGGTAGTCCGAATCCTTGCCCTCGGCGCCACCCTCAAGCCTCTCTTTCTGCAGCCTGGTGATATAAAGCGCATCGATGCCCTTCTGCATCTCGACCTCAAGGCTGACATCGGGTATGTTCGTGAGCTGATGCGGATTGCTTGGGGTTACGTATATTGCATCCACTTGCGAGATAAGATCCCCCGAGCTTTTCTTTTTGTCATCATATTTCTCGAACACACCGCCATAGTCAGAGGTAAGTTTACGTATTACATGTTCCGGCAACCCGAGGCCGGCGCCGGTGCGAAAGTGGATGTTGGCCCCAAAGCGCGCCAGAGCATATGAAAGTGAATGCACCGTGCGCCCGTACTTCAGGTCACCCCACAGCGCGATCTTGAGCCCCTGCAGACTCTTGCGCTGACTTTTTATGGTATAGAGGTCGATGAGCGTCTGCGACGGATGCTCATGCCCGCCGTCGCCGGCATTGATCACCGGAATACCGGCGTAGTCCGCCACCACCCTGGCCGCCCCCTCCCAGGGATGGCGGATGGCGATGATATCGGCGTAGCTGCCAACGACGCGCGCCATGTCTGCGATGCTCTCGCCCTTGGAAAGCGATGTGTTGCCCAGGTCCATGACGGAGATGACCCTGCCGCCCAGGCGGTGCATCGCGGTCTCAAATGACATTCTTGTTCGCGTGCTGGGCTCAAAGAAGAGGCTGGCCAGTATCTTCCCCTGGCACAGGTGCGACTGCTCGCGGAGCGAGGCCGAATACTCATCTGCCACAGAAAAGACAGCTTCTATCTCCTTATTCGAGAGGTCATCAATGGTGATCAGGCTTCTATTCGCTAAACTCATGGCGAACTCCTTTCGGCAACGTATCGCTGCCTTGCTCTGTTTTACCCTGACCATTTGTTACAAGCAGCACCGCATCGCTCCCGTCGATCTCCTTCAGCCGCACTGTGACCTTGTCATAAGCAGCCGTCGGTATATTCTTGCCCACATAATCAGCACGGATGGGAAGCTCCCTGTGTCCCCGGTCAACGAGTACGACCAGCTGGATGGACTGCGGGCGGCCGAAGTCTATCAGGGCATCCATCGCCGCCCTGATGGTCCGGCCCGTGAACAGCACATCATCGACAAGGATGATGCGTTTCTCCTCAAAATCGGGGGGGATATCCGTATGGCGCAGCGGTGTTATGGACTCGGTGGATGAAAGATCGTCGCGGTGTAAAGTTATATCGAGGGCGCCGACGGCGGCTCCTTTGCGCTCGAACCCCTCTATGCAGGCGGCGATCCGCTTGGCCAGGGGCACGCCGCGCGTGTGTACGCCGATAAATAGAAGGTCTTCGCAGCCGCGGTTGCGCTCTACTATCTCATGTGAGATACGGGTAACGGCGCGGCGGATGTCCTGCTCGTCAAGCAGAACTTTTTCAGGCATAAAAAATCCCCTCGTCCATGGATATGGAAAGGGGATATGTATTCTTGTTTATATAGTTCACTGCGTACTTCCTTTCCAGCCTCACAGGGCTGGTATTAAAGGTTATCGCTAAGGTTTATATATTATAACATTTCTTTCAGGGAACTTTCAACCGCATTTCTGCAAATCGACGGGGACATCGGAATGTTTGCCCTTCCATACGTATATTGGGAATTCGATCTAATAAAATTACGGTTGAATGTTGCGTTCTGATTTTCGTCTTCGGTGTGGCTAAATCTTTTCGATATCAGGAAACTCAGGTGGCGAAGATAATTCCTCAAGAGACACGCCGTTACGATTTCGTAAGCGCCTATGTTCTTCGAAGCGCACGCCGATACTTAGGTAGATGAGTGCTGAACGGGCAAGTGCTAGAAGGTGCAAGGCTTTGGCTTCAAATTGGTGACGAGACACCATCAATGCCAAATCATTTGGTGGGCTGGCTGCGGGCTCATCTAATGTAATTCGCAAATACTTGTGCTCAAGGCAATTTCTAATATCACTTAAGCCACGAGCTTCCGGCTCCGCTACCTCGTCGGTCTCCTTCTCAAAGAAGTCTTTGGCAAGCCAATACAATGCGCAGAATGCCCAATTCTCGTTCTGGTCGAATTCCTTTCTGATTTGTGTTTTGTCGCCATATCGCCAAAGCCCTCGGAATGAAACCTGTTTGTCAGGTATACCTAGCCCCATATAGCCGTTCAGAAAGAAGCCTACTTTGTCAAAAAGAGAATAGGAAATTCTGTAAGCAGCTTTAACCTTTTCGATAGCTAGTGAAAGCGTTGGCCGAGGTTCAGTCAAGATAAGAAGCACATCCTTGTCCGAGAAGTGGAGGACCTTTTTGGTTAAGCCTTCGTAGAGCATCCATCGTGCCGATACGTATTCTTGCTTCATCTGGCCGAAGAAGCTACCAAATGTATAAGGCGCATCATCCGGCACTGTGTGGGCAACCAGACCTAGTGAGTCTGTAGTAACAATGGTATAGCTACCTAAGTCGTTCAATGGATTTAGATATAGACAGTTGGCTAGGCACCAACGGCGATAGTCATGCTCTTCTTTCGTCGATGAGGTGTCTGGATAAGTGAAGGGATCGAGTTTAGCCGCAGCTTCTATATCTATCATAGACTCAATCTTCTTTTTAAGTTCTTCAGTCACTTCTAGGTTGCGTTTATCGCGTGGATGCGTATATATCGCTGTCGATGCAAGGGCTGCTGACGCTTCCTTGTGCGCCATCAATAGGAAAAGGATTCGGTCGTTCTCGTCTTTTAGAGATTTAGCGTATTCGACAAAGATTTGAGCACGGTTGCAAAGTGTCATTCCGAAGTTAGGCAGGATATCGAGAGCGCGGTGCCAGTATTCAATGGCCTCTATAACCCGACCTGAAATTTGCAGACGGTTACCAAGATTGTTGAGAATCTTGCATCGCTCGATATCGGGAATTTGGTTGAACTTTGGATTTGAGACGGCGCGCCGAGCGAAAAAAATCTCGCGTGCCAACGTGGGTTGTTCCCAATGCCATCTTGTGCCGTATCTGTTTCCTGCTATGGCGTTAGCCCTAGCGGCATCAAGGCGGATAGCTAATTCGTCACGAAAGCCTTTATGATCAAGAATCTCATACCAAGACAAGGCACACTCAAGACATTCCTTGCGTCCAAGTTCTATGGATAGTTCAGCTAGTGTATCAGCACGTATGAGAGCATCCTCGTCTTGTCGCCCTTCAATTCCTTCTGCCATGAGACGGTCACAAGCGGCATTCTTGGCCAGACGGGTTCGCTCCATCATTGCAGCGACGAGCTTGATTTCTTCCTTCATTGGAATTTACCTATCACTGCATGAATCCTGGGATGCCAGCATGAGATTGAACAATATGATTGTCCCAACATCTATCGCTTAGGCAGCAATCCGACCACCTTGTCCCAGATGATCCTCTCGATCATGCTCTTGGAAAGAGAACCGTCGACGACCATCCACAGCTTCGGGTCGGCCTTGCACATCTCAAGATAGCCCTGCTTCACGCGCTTGTGGAAGGCGAAATCCTCAAGCTCAAAGCGGTCCTTGTTGCGCTTGCGCGAAAGTGCCTGCTCAACATCCGTATCGAGGAAGATGATTAAGTCCGGCTTCAGGCCGGAGGTGGCGATGTCGTTCACTGTATCGATCATTTTAAGATCAAGTCCGCGGCCGTAGCCCTGATAGGCGATGGTGGAGTGGTAGAAGCGGTCGCAGAGAACAACCTTGCCTTCCTTCAGTGCCGGCCTAATGACATTATTGACCAACTGCGCGCGCGAGGCATTGAACAGCAGGAGCTCGGCTACAGGATCGCTGTCCATCTCCCCCTTGAGCCAGTGCCGCACCTCGCGACCCAGCGGCGTCCCCCCGGGCTCCTGCGTCAGGATCACAGGCACCTTGGAGCTGGTGATATTGCGGAACAGGGCCTTGGCCTGGGTGCTCTTGCCGCACCCCTCGCCGCCTTCAAATGTTATGAATAGCGACAAATCCGACTCCTTCTTAATATGTCATTGCCCGACTTGATCCCCGCTTTCGCGGGGACGCAATCCAGATGTGTGAATAATCTGGTTAAGCCAGATGCTGGCATTTTCCGAACCCCTTGTAGTCCCCCATACGTTGGGGGACTTTTTTAATTTGAGTCTCCTTCCCTCTTACTCCCTTCCCTCAAGGAAGGGAGAACTTACTTCCCTCTCCCTCCGCACGGGAGAGGGTCAGGGTGAGGGCTCATCCGTGATAAATTCTAACATGCCGGTGCGGCTCGCGCCCCGTGCTATGCGACCTCAAATCGAATCTCTCGGCAAGCTGATGCTGCAGCATCCTGATATATGAATTCTGCGGGCTGAGCTCCACTTCCGTCTGCTTGCCCTGCGCAACCCGTGATATGGCGTCCTCCGCCTCTTTAATAGCCGAATTGGAAGGGTCTTCGGTCTGCCTGATATCGAATATATTCATCAGCGACTGTTCCATCTGCGATATCCTGTTGTTCTTGAGAACATAGATCGGGATGCCCAGCGCCTCCGCATCATGCAGTGGTTGCGGCTTCCTGCGATAATAGCTCTTGGAGGTCATCACCAGCGTCGCATCCTTAACATTGTTCGTAATCTCTACATTAAGGTTTAATTTTTCCAGCGTCTGCTCCAGCTTGCCGCGGTTGATGCCGAAGGGATATATCCTTGTGTCAGTGCCTGCGCTGCTTGCGTGCTCTCTCCTGGTCTCCTGTTTAGCTACAGGCGCCGCGGGCTTTGTCTGCTCGCGCCGCACTTCCTCGTTCTCATCCACCCATCGCAGCTCGGGCAGGATGGGACGGCCGCGCAGCATCGAATCCACCACCTCCGCCACATCGGCATGCACGGCAACATGATACCAGTCCTGAATCTCGACGACGATGTCGAAGGTGGGAGGAGCCTTGCGCTCCAGGACGGATTTCCGCGTGCCGCGCCTTCTCGCCTCCTCATCACCCAGGGTCACGCTCTGGATGCCGCCTACGAGATCGGCCAGTGTCGGGTTCATCATCAGGTTTTCCAGCGTATTGCCGTGCGCAGTCGCCACCAGCTGGACGCCTCGCTCAGCTATAGTCCGCGCCGCATGCGCCTCCAGCTCCGTACCTATCTCATCGATGACGATCACCTGCGGCATGTGGTTCTCCACCGCCTCGATCATAACACCGTGCTGAAGGCTGGGTGTGGCCACCTGCATACGACGCGCGCTGCCGATAGCCGGATGCGGGATATCACCGTCGCCGGCAATCTCGTTGGAGGTATCCACAACCACCACGCGTTTCTTCAGATCATCGGCGAGGACGCGGGCCATTTCCCTGAGCATGGTGGTCTTGCCAACGCCCGGCCGGCCCATAAGCAATATGCTCTTGCCCGATTCGATCAGATCATCGATGAGCTTGATCGTGCCGTAAACCGCCCGGCCCACGCGGCAGGTGAGCCCCACAATGTTGCCGTCGCGGTTCCTGATAGCGGAGATACGGTGCAGCGTGCGCGCTATCCCCGCCCGGTTATCGCCGCCGAAGGCGCCGATGCGGCTGACGACATATTCGATATCCTCGGCAGTGACTTCTTTATCGGTAAGCGTAACTTCTTCTTCCGGATAACGTGCCTGCGGAAGCCGGCCCAAATCCATGATCACTTCAAGGAGGTCGCCCCGCTCCCTCCGTTTCTGTATCGGCTGTGCGATATATGGAGGCAACCGATCCAGTAAAGCGTCAAGATCATCTGTAATTCTCTGAAACATCATTCACCTCACGCACGCATGGGAATAAACTGCGGCTCTTCAACTCTGATCACATTCTCTCTAATCATCGCCTCAAACTTTGATACCTGCTCAAACTGCGAATTTTCCAGCATACCGCGCAACTGCCACTGGGCGACAGAGACTATACTGAATATCTGCGCCTTGCCGCCCAGACAATTTAAAGCATGATTGACCAGCCATTCCAGTCCCACGCCCTCTATATGACGGAAGATTATCTCAAAACAGCCAGTTCGCCCGGAGAACGAGATTCGTAAAAAACCCTCCAGCGTGTCCCTCCTGTACGCTAGTAATTCCGTACGATGCTCAAACCACGAGCAGCACCCGGACCTGTCCTGCCACTCTTCAAATGTCAGGCCTTCAGCGCTCCTGACTGCGAGGGGTGCCGATGAATTATACAGGGTGTAAAGGGACACCTCCTCCCCCTTTGACAAGACGCGTATCGCATACTGTTCCGGCGCCGGCACAGACCTGGGCACAGACCTGTTTCCGTATTTATAGATATAGTAAGTATTATAAGAAGTGAACCCGGCACGCCTGGCCACATCGATCACGGTACTGTTGACGGAAAGGTTGATAAACAGCTTACGCACACCACGCCTGGCAGCGGAAGCGCCCACGTATTCCAAAAGGGCATAGCAATGCTTCTCGTCGCTTGCCTGCAGATAGTCCACATACCATATTTTAGATTCTTTATTGCTTTTTACAGAGATAAGGCTGTTGATCCGGCCATCTTCATCGGTGACCCAGGTGCGCCGCCTCCCCTTCAAGGGAAGCCAGTGTTCCAGGAAGACCTCCGGCGAGAAGAAGTTGCCCCTGCCCGGCACCTCACGGGAGATGGCCTCGTTATGACGCTCAAGCGGAGACGAGAAAAAGAACGACAACACATCCGTGCGATATATTGCTCGTATCATCTCTTCACGCTATTACGAACTATATCCAGAAAGTAAGCATGCAATCGGAGGTCAGCGGTAAGCTCGGGATGAAAGGATAAAGCCAATATATTGCCTTGCCTTGCAGCCACCGCGGTCCCATCGGACAAACGCGCCAGCACCTCGACCCCGGCCCCGACATGCTCGATAAACGGCGCCCGGATGAAAACTCCGTGATATGGTTTCCTTCCGATGACAGGGATTGATAGATCAGTTTCAAAGCTGTCTATCTGCCTGCCGAAGCCATTGCGATGAACCTTGATATCCATCACATCGAGCGTTGGGGCACCTATATCAGCTATCTTGTGAGAGAGGACGATCATTCCAGCGCATGTGCCCATCACGGGGAATCCACTTCGTATAAGTTTTCGCAGCGGAGCGGTTAACCCATAATCCCTCATCAGCCTCGCCATAGTGGTACTCTCCCCACCCGGTATAACCAGCCCATTGAGCCCATCGAATTCTTCCGGCAGACGCACCTCAGAGGCCTCAACCTTCAAGCAATTAAAACAGGCCAGATGCTCTTCAAAAGCGCCCTGCAAAGCCAGCACCCCGATCTTGATTACACTACCTTTTGGCAAAGGGCCCACCTCGAACACCAATATCTACTGAGATATTTACCAGCCCCTTGTGGCCAATAGGCTGTCCTCAGCTATTTTGCTTATTTCCAAGCCAGGCATAGCTTCTCCCAGACCTTTAGATACCTCAGCGATTATCTTTGGATCTCGGAAGTGGGTGGTAGCTTTCACTATGGCTTTAGCCCTTGCCTCGGGGTTACTCGACTTGAAGATTCCTGAGCCGACAAACACGCCCTCCGCCCCCAGCTGCATCATCAAAGCCGCATCCGCCGGTGTTGCTATTCCCCCGGCAGCGAAATTTACAACAGGCAGCTTCCCTGTTTTCTTAACCTCTATCACAAGCTCCAGCGGCACTCTCATGGACTCCGCTTCCGCATCGAGTTCATCCTTAGTCATACCCTTCAAGCTGAGAATGCCGTCCATAACCGCCCGCATATGCCGAACCGCCTCCACGATGTTCCCCGTGCCGGCCTCGCCCTTGGTCCTGATCATGGCCGCGCCCTCGTTGATCCTGCGCAGCGCCTCGCCCAGGTCGCGGCAGCCGCACACGAAAGGAACCTTGAAATCATGCTTCCAGACATGGCGGCTCTCGTCTGCAGGCGTAAGCACTTCCGATTCATCTATGTAATCAACACCAAGCGCCTCCAGCACCTGCGCCTCCACGAAATGCCCGATGCGGCACTTGGCCATCACCGGTATCGAGACCGCCGCCATTATGGCTTCTATAACCTGGGGATCGGACATGCGGGCCACGCCGCCGGCAGCGCGAATATCCGCAGGCACACGCTCCAGCGCCATCACAGCACAGGCCCCAGCCTCTTCAGCTATCCTGGCATGCTCCGGCGTAACCACATCCATGATCACGCCGCCCTTGAGCATTTGAGCCAGGCCTGTCTTTACCTTCCAAGTGCCTTTGTTCAATTTACCTTCTTTAGCTTTCACACGGATATTCTACTATTAGGGATAGCGTAATGCAAATATCCCGACACTCAATTTTTAAAGCAACCAATTGGGCACACCCCAGTAGGAAGACTTCTGTGCTTCCATTAAATAAATCCTAAATATTTAATTAATACATAAAATGGCGACAAAAGCCTCTTACCATATTGACAACTCATTGTAGGGCTGTGGTTTAATATACTAAATAAAAATATAAAAAGGGAGAAAGGAGCTGGCATGAGAATGAAAAGGTTCTCTTTGTTAATGCTTGCGCTTGTTTTCATAGCAAGCCTTGCCGTTGTTGGCTGTGGCGGAGGGGGAGGAGCGACGCCTACCCCTGTACCTACCGAAGTTCCTACTGTCACACCTGCCCCTTCTGATTCTGGGTGGTGGGAGATACCATACCAAGCAGTGGAGGGCTCCTACATAGTGCTGAACTTCTCCCCTGCCAGTATGACACCGATGAAAAAAACAATATCCTTTAACGAGTCCTTTGGAATCAGATTTACCGTGAAGATCAGCAAATCGGTAGTTAACGGCCAGCGTGAGGTCGTAATACCGGCGGCAGAATGGGTATTCCCCGAGTTCGAAGTTAAAGGAATCATGCCCGGTGTTGATATGGACCTTTTGATGCCGCTGGATGAAGACGCCACGGGCACGCTGTATATAGAGGATGGCATCGCTGACGTTGATCTGAGCTCTGTGAGTACAGCCGGCCAGTCACCCATACAGGTAGATACACAAGGCGACGGAACCATGGACCCGGCGGGCTCCATGTTGATACCTCTGCTCCTTCTAGGCGTTTTTGATACATCGGTAGGCCAGGAAGGAGAACTTCCCTTTAACCTAACCTTCACCACGGGTCATAGCGATAGTACTGTACATATAACAATAAGGCCAAAAATGAATAATGCGTTTATAGAGAGCGATGGCGCCCCATTTGAAAAAGATGGCGGCGTTGCTGACTACGCAGGCACAGCCGGAACCATTACCACCACCGGCACTGGAGACTGTCTGGGAATTAAGCTTGTTGGTATCCCCATAGACTTCCAGACTGAGATCAAGCTGGTAATAGAACCAGTAGACTAAAGTAACCTGCCCCGACTTTGATTCAAAATCGCCTCACCGAGCACTCGGTGAGGCGATTTGTTTTGACGGAGACGGACTATCAGCTTCAATGTATTGACAAAAGAATAAAATTAATGCTTAATTAAACACACAATTTTACAGGAGGCAGGATGAGGAGCAAGATTATTCAACTAGCGCTGGCAGTTGTTGTAATAACGAGTATGACTATAGCTGGATGCAGCGGCAATTGCGGCATCGCAGAGTTTGAGCTTTCCAGCCTTATCATTGCCCCATCCGCCCCATACATAAATCAGGACATCATAATCTCTGTGGACATAACTAATACAGGCGAAGAAAGAGGCAATTACTCGGCGATTCTGACAGTGAACAGCAATGCAATTGAGAGCAAAGAGATATCCATGGAACCGGATGAGAAACAGACTGTGATATTTACCTATACGCCTGTAACCGCAGGATCATACTATATTAATGTGGGGGAGCTGAACGGTGCACTGCAAGTACAGGATGAACCGGCAGGTTACTGGTCTACGAATTACAAAGTTGCAGGGGGCAAGATAGTACTTCTGTTCTCTTTATTCGGCGCAACGCCTGAACTCAGGGAAGTGTCTTTCTCTGCGGAACAGATCGGCACCTTTACGCTCCTGGTAAATATGAGCTCAACTAACGGTAAACGGAATGTGATAGTGCCGAAAGATGCCTGGTATTTCGAGCCCATCTTTGTTGAGAACTGTGTTACTGGTGTAAATATGACGGTAGATATGAGTCTGAGCGGCAACGGCTCGGGCTGGCTTTATACACAGGATGGCATAGGCGATGTCGATGTGAGTTCGGAAAGCGCATTAGGAAAAGAGCCTATTCAGGTCAATACTATAGGAGATGGCACCATAGATTCCGCAGGGTCTATGCTGCTGAACATGCCGCTGCACGGCTTTGCTGCAACAACAGCGGGGCAGAGTGTAAATCTGCCGCTTGACCTAATATTTACTACGGGTCATATTTACAATATTGTATCCAGGCCGGATAAGGGGATAAACGGATCAGAGATGGAGAGCACCGGCATTCCATTTGCTGAAGACGGCGGGCCGTCTCCCTATGTGGGAACAGCGGGGACGATCACCACAACAGGCACCGGGGCCAGCCTCAACCTGAGGCTGGCAGGCTTTGAAACGGACTTTCAGGCGGAGATACAGCTGGAACTGGTACCTGAATAGCGTAATCATAACTTGAACAAATAAGAGCCCCATCATTTAACTGTGATGGGGTTCTTTGTATTAATTAGCATAAGCCAGCACTATTGCAATATAAATAAACCATTTTAAAATTGTAATGGATAAAGTATTGCCAAATGAGATATTTTATAGTAAAATAATATATTATTAGGTAAATAAACAGGTTATCATATAAACACACGTTTCCCAAGCATAGAGGAGGGCACCAGTGAAAGAGTTGCAAGAAGCAGTGGTTGTTGAGGCAGTTCGCACCCCCATAGCAAAATCCAACTGGAAACACAAAGGTAAAGAAGGCGCATTCAGTGATGTATCATCCCATATTCTAATCGATTCTGTAATAACCGCGCTGGTTGACCGCATAAAGCAGAAAAGCCGCAAGTTCAATCCCTCGGAGATCGAGGACTGTGCTGTCGGTTGCCATTCCTCCATTGGTGAACAATCTATGATCGGCAGGATGGCCGTTCTAAACTCCAACCTGCCGGAAGAGGTCTGCGGTTGGACGATAACCAGATACGGATGCGAGGGTCTGCAGGCGATAATGTCCCAAGCGCAGGCCATAATGAGCGGCTGCGGGGACATAATGATAGCCGCAGGGGTAGAAAATATGAGCAGATATCCCCTCATGGCCCCGCTGGAGTCAGCACTCAAGAGCGGCTACCCCATGAAACCGCACCCCAATTTCGAGAAAAGGGGCGGTTTTGTTATGATGGGCACCGCCGCCGAGATGGTCAGTACTAAGTACAATATCTGCAGGGAAGATATGGATCGTTTCAGTTTATCGAGCCATCAAAAAGCGGTTAAAGCTATCAGGGAAACTAAATGGTATGAGAAAAGGGTAGTGCCGATACACATTTCGCCCAACGGACATGCGGGGAGGACGGTAATCTGCGACGAAGCGCCCAGGTCGCTGGCCATCGATGACCCGGACACTGCCTGGCAGATGATGGAAGAACTGACGCCGCGCTTCAAGGACTGCGGAGTGGTGACTGCGGCCAGCTCCTCAGGCCTTGCCGACGGCGCCGCGGCAGTCATGCTCATGTCAAAGCAAAAGGCCAAAGAGCTGGGACTGCAGCCCATGGCCACAATCAGGTCCATGGCCGTAGCCGGCAGCGACCCTTATTATCACATGCTGGCGCCGATACCAGCGGCCAAGAAAGCCCTGAAGCGGGCCGATATCAAAATGGAAGACGTCCAGGTGCTGGAAATACTGGAGTCCTTTGCCGCGTCCGTACTCGCTTTCTGCAAGGAATTCGGCATCGCCTACGATGACCCGAGGCTGAACCCGACCGGCGGAGCCATCGCGCTGGGCAATCCGATAGGATCCGGCGGCGTGCTGTACTTCACAGAGATGGTGCACTGGATGGTACGCAACAACCTGAGGTGGGGGCTGGAGTGCATATCCGGCGTCCACGGGGTCGGGGCTGCCGCCGTCGTGGAACACGAGAGCTAAAGAGCGTAAGCTGGAAAGCGAGGGGTTGCCCATATGAAGGCAGCCCCTTTTATTTTGTAGATATATCGACAGGCGCGAGGAACGGACTATTGAAGCTTTGTGGCTGTGATGTTACAATCATTTGCTGTGGGCCGCTAGCTCAGGTGGTAGAGCACCGCCCTTTTAAGGCGGTTGTCGGGGGTTCGAACCCCCCGCGGCTCACCAAGTATTTCTGGAGCGACACCGCGGTCTAACCGCAGATCAGCCTCACCGTAGCGATATCCCCCGGCATAGTCAGCCGCACAACGCCCTTGCTGACCTCAAGTCGATCGATGTCGCGCTCCCTGGCATCGCACAGATACGCATCCGCCACTGTGCGATCACGTACAGTGAGTTTTACCTTCGTGCCGGTATCTGCATATGTTATCAGCCGCACAATGATACCTTCGCCGCGTGAGGCGGGCTTAACAGCGGTGACCGCAACGTCATCGCGATCCGCAGTCACAAGCCCCTTTATCAGAGATCGTACAGGGGCCATCTCATCGTGAGCCAGTGTACTGCGCGTCATCGACAGGACATCGACGCCGTTCTCGCGCCAGCCGCCCGACTCCGTAAAGAGCAGCGCATACTCGAACGTATAGCTGGAACGCTCGTGGCCCGTAGCCGGCATGGCCGGTATCGGTATCAGGCCGTACATCTTCTCCCGCACAGCGTTGCGCAATGCTATAGCCTGCACCCGCCCCTCCGCGCTGCAGGATACCGCCCCGGGCAGGGCCAACAGCACGGCGATCCCACTCCCCGACGCACGGTCCCGCACATGGACGAACCGCTGCGCCGGCCAGAAGGTGGGATCATACCACTTCTTCAGCGGACGCACGACGACGCCACCGGGGACATCCATGGCCAGCCCGTCGGGAGAGAAGCCCGTATCTAAGCTGACGCAGGCCGTGCGCCCCTCAGCTGCCTGCCCCTCCACGCTCATTTGTATCACGGACGAATCATTTTTAAATAACATACGACGGCTGATCTCATGCCCGTCGAGATCGACGGCACAGGACAGCTCCAGCCCGCCATCATGCTCGCGGAGGCCAAGATGCGTCAGGCACCCGCTGGCCCGGGCAGACTCCCTGAACATCCCGCCCTTAAACTCGTGCCCCATGCGCCACAGCCCACCGCGGTCCTTATAGCTCACCAGGTCGTTCGAGGGACCGGTCAGAAGTTGCCTCTGCGTATCCGGATGATATGCAGCGACGATGCAGCCGCCCGCGTTTTCGTCCAGCTTTAAGACGTAATGCCTGGTACGGATCTCGACCGTACTCCCCTCCCTGCTGTATTCAGGCAGCGACCCAGCCACAACCGCGGGCGCAGCAGCACGATCTCCCATAATCCTTGCGATAGCAGCCTTTGCCGTACCCGCGACATCATCCAGCCACGGCACCTGCTCGCCTTCGACCGTGGAATCGGGGGATGTGCCCGTTATGAAATCGTGATGATTGGAGGCGGCGGTATGCCACCAGGAACTCTCCAGTTCATCTCCTATCGCTTTTTCGGCATTACGATCCTTCGCTAACAAAGCCGCGCCCTCGGCCAGGCAGAGCAGGTCCGCGGCCTCATGGCAACGCCTCTTCAACGTGGACCGCGAGGAATAGAACCCCATCCAGTAGGGGTTCGGATCGAAATCTAATACGGGGAGACGATCGCGGTGACAATCGACCAGGGCCAGATAATCATCGAGGCCGGCGTTCAGCGCCCAGATGCCGGTCGATGGATAGTGTTTACGGTTGTAACGGTCGAGCAATGATAGCAGACCGGGGATCGGGCCCACGAAGTCGCCGCCGATAGGACAACAAATATATGGCGTGCGGCTGCAGGGCGCGAGGCGGGATGCAAATTTATTGATTTTGCCTGCGATATTCCAGTCCGAGCGGTCGGGCAGCGCCGTGGGGAAAATGTAGACGCGGGCCACCCCGCGATGGGCCAGCATGTCCCCCTGCGAGTAAGTGAAGGCGTTCCAGTGACACAGCACCTGGCTGCCGTCCGGCCCGCGCCAGACGAAGTCCAGCGTGTGCTCCTTGTTCAGCAGCAGTTCGGCGCTGGAACCGGGGCGGGGAAAATTCCGGGGCAGATCTATGTCGGCCCCGGGATAGAACATGCCGTCGATGCGTGTAACCGCCGCCATGTCAAAGCCGGCGGCCCGGAGCAGTGAGGGCAGAGCGGGCGAGTGTCCGAAGCTGTCGGGGAAATAGGCCAGCCTCGGTTCCTGCGTCATGCCGTTCCTGCGCAACCACTCCTGTCCCAGCAGAAAATCGCGCAGCAGGGCCTCGGTGCGGGGGATCATGGTATCTGCGGTAGTTACCCCGCTGCTGGTCAGGCGCAGGCGCCCCTCGTTGACCAGGTTGATGATCGTCTCGCGCTTATCGGGGCAGGCGTCCCAGTACATGCGCAAGAAGAACATGCACTCCACGGAATAGATGCGATTCGACTCTTTACGCAGTTCATCGAGCGCGTTATCCAAGTTGCGGCGCACCAGCCGTTTGAAGTACTTCTCCGAGGTATAGCGCCAGTTCGGATCCCAGTGGCTGGATTCGGGGAAAAAGATCACCCGCCCGGCTTCGGGCGGTATGCCGAGCTTGCGGCGCAGCAGAGCTTCGCGCTCGCCCGGCGACTGTTGTTTAGCTTTTGTTTTGGACGCCATGAAATCTTTCCGATATCGAATTGTCACATTATACACGCTATTCTTTAAAGGGAACACCCCCTAATTCAAAACTGTCATTCTTCATCATTCCATGATAGTTAGGTATATGAAAGGATGAAGAATCTCGACGAGATCCTTCGGTCGCTTTGCTCCTCAGGATGACAAGCCGCGAAATACCCACCCCACCTCGACAAAGTGCTTCCACTGCGACTACAATTGTGCTATCATTCATATTCCTCGTAGAAACTATTTTTAATGTAGGGAAATATGGACAGGAAAACAAAGATCGTATGCACAATAGGGCCGGCGAGCAGATCGAGAAAGACCATCGAGAAGCTGGCCAGGGCCGGCATGAACGTGGCCCGCATCAACCTCTCGCACGGAACGCTTCAGGAGCACGGTAAGGTCATCAGGGACATCCGCGACTTGGCTCGCACGCTGAACCTCCCCATCGCCATCCTGCTGGACCTCCCCGGCCCCAAGATAAGGACCGGCGCCCTCCAGACCGGCAAGATAACGCTCAAGGAGAATAGCACCTTCACTCTGGTCAGAGAGAACATCAAGGGTGACGAATCAAAGGTATCCGTTAACTACCCGTCCTTCTTCAAGGACGTCAGGGCAGGGAACTCCATCTTCATCAACGACGGCGCTATCGAGCTGAAAGTCATATCCGCCGGCGCTAACAAAGTTCAGTGCAACGTAATCGTCGGCGGCGAGCTCACAGAGAACAAGGGCATGAACCTGCCCGGGATCAGGCTCAACCTGCCCTCGACCATTAACACGAACCTGGAGCAGATGACCTTCGGCATAGAGCAAGGGGTAGATTTCTTCGCCATCTCGTTCGTGCTCTCGGCTGCCGATATCGCGGAGCGCAGACGCTTCTTGCACCAGATGGGCGTGCACGTCCCTCTCATAGCAAAGATAGAGAAGCACGAGGCGGTCAAGAAGATCGACGAGATCGTGCGCGAGGCCGACGGCATCATGGTGGCACGCGGCGACCTGGGCATCGAAACGCCGCTGGCCGAGGTGCCCATAATCCAGAAATCGATCATACGCAAGTGCAATAACGTGGGGAAACCCGTTATCGTGGCCACGCAGATGCTGGAAAGCATGATCAACATGGCCCGCCCCACCCGTGCCGAGGTCAGCGACGTGGCCAACGCCATCTTCGACGGCGCCGATGCGGTCATGCTCTCCGGCGAGACGGCCGCGGGCAAATACCCGGTCCAAGCTGCTGAATGGATGGCCCGGATAGCCGCAGAGACCGAGGAGGCACTGCCGTACGAGCAATGGCTGATAGAGAAGCGCAGGCACGCCATAGCCCAGACAGACGACGCTATAAGCTATGCCGCGTGCGCCATATCCCAGCAGATCGGCGCGGCATGCATCGTGGCCTACACGCGCACCGGCAGCACGGCACTGCGCGTATCGAAATACAAGCCCAAGGCCACGATCCTGGCCATCACGCCGGACGAGCGCATACTGAGACGCCTGGCCCTGAGCTGGGGCGTAGAGCCGTACCTGGCCAAGGCTCCGAAAAATGTCGACGCGCTCTTCCAGGAAGCGGCCAGGCTCGCAGTGAGGACCGAGCTGGCAAAAAACGGCGATTCCATCGTCGTAACCGCCGGCATACCTACAGGCGTGCCGGGTAGCACCAACATGATCAAGGTGCATCGAATAGAATAAAAAATTGTCGGCGAACTCCCCCTAACCCCCTCTTTAACAAAGAGTGGGAAGCGGTAAAGTCGTAAGGAGTGGTCAATAAGAGGTGCAGGAGAAGCTCCTGCCAGGGGAAATCGGGGGTGTCCCCCTTTCCTTAAATTGTGAGGTGACATGAGAATCTTAGCTATAAACAGCGGAAGCTCAACGCTGAAGTTCGACTATTTCCATTTCAGCGATAAACCAAACGGCATAGACCGGCGCATAGCCCACGGCATCGCGGCCGGCATCGGCGTGGGCGGGGCTATCAGCTTCACGTCCTCGGCCGATGTGCAGATCATCAAGAAGCTGAAGCTCATCGACCACAGCGACGCCACTCAGAAGGTTCTGTCCCTGATGGCGCAGCATGGGATCACGACGACCAGTAAGCTCAGCGCCATCGGGCACAGGGTAGTGCACGGCGGCGATCGTTTCACCGAGCCCACGCTCATCGACAACGACGTGCTGAAGGCAATAGAGGACGTGAGTGCCCTGGCGCCGCTGCACAACGAGCCTTCTCTGATCACAATCAAAGCCATGAGGAAGGTCAAACCCGCCATCCCCATGGTTGCGGTCTTTGACACAGCCTTCCACCGCTCCCTGCCGGAGCGCGCCTGGCGCTACGCCATACCGCAGGAACTGGCCGATAAGCACGGGATACGCCGCTACGGCTTCCACGGCCTGGCCCACCGCTATATGAGCGAGCGCTACGCCGCCATCGCCGGCGCGCCCGCGTCCTCGCTGAAGCTGATAACGCTGCAGCTGGGCAACGGCTGCTCGGCGGCGGCCATAGAGGGAGGATGCCCCATCGATACGTCAATGGGCTTCACGCCGCTGGAGGGGCTGGTCATGGGCACGCGTAGCGGCGACATCGACCCCTCGCTGGTTAATTACATTGCGCGATGCGAGAAGATCAGCGGCGATCAGGTGGAGGACCTGCTCAATAAAAAGTCCGGCCTGCTGGGCCTTTCCGGCAAATGGCGCGACATGCGCGAGCTGCTCAAGGCTGAGAAGACCGGTGACGCCGGCGCAGCACTGGCCATAGACATATTCTGCTACCATGCGCGCAAGTACATCGGCTCCTACCTGGCCGCTCTGGGCGGGGCCGACGCGATAATATTCGGCGGGGGCATTGGCGAGAACGCGCCGTCCGTGCGAACACGCATCCTGAGCGGCATGGACTGGTGCGGGCTGAAGCTCGACGAGAAGCGCAACGAAGCGGCGGTCGCAGCCGAGGGGTGCATCAGCGCCGACGGCTCAGATATCGAGGCATATGTTATCCCTGTTGACGAAGCCTCCATTATCGCGCACGACACGATGGCTTGTCTTAAGAGGTAAGAACACGGCGCGCCGTGCCCGTACAAGAGAAGGGAAGGAGAGAAGTTCTCCTTCCGGGGTCTTAGGGCTGCCCCCTATCTCTTTAAACTTCCCCCAAGTTTGGGGGGAATCGAGGGGGTTGGGAAACAGCTGGCCCCCACACATTAGCCTGTTATCATCGAAGAGGAGGCAAAAATGAGCGCTGTTAGAAAAGTAAAGATACTTCTCATAGAAGATGATAGCTCATTGAGACACACGTATTCAGATGTGCTTACGGCCGACGGATATACGGTAGTCACCGCCGAGGACGGCGAGCAGGGACTGGCGATGGTGAGAACGGAAAAGCCGGACGTGGTCTTGCTGGACCTTATCCTGCCCAAGCTCCCCGGATTTGAGGTGCTTAAGAGTATCCGGGCCGACGCCGAGATTAAGGACACTATAGTGCTCATAATATCGGTGCTGGGAGAACAGAGCCAAATTCAAAAAGGACTGGCGCTGGGAGCTAACGATTATACGGTAAAGGGTTCCTATAAACCGAATGAGATATTAGGGAAGATCCAGGCGTTGCTTGCAGAACCGGATATCAAGAAGCAGACCAATACCTATAATCTCTTCGTAAAGGGAGACAGGGGCGATGTGGCAAAGCTCCGCAGCAACACAGGCTGGGCCAGGCCGTTCATCTGCGCGGTCTGTAATGAGGAGATGCAGCTGGTCCTTACCCCGGATTATTCGCATTCCGATGCGCACTGGTTCTCGGCACATTTCGCCTGCCCCGTATGCGGCAGGCCGTTTTAGTGCTGCAATAGCCGTTTATTTATCAGAGGAGAGGAAATGAGCGCTGCTGGCAAAGGAAAGATACTCCTTATAGAAGACGATAGCGCATTGAGATCTGTATATGCGGATGCAATCGCGGCTGACGGCTATACGGTAGTTACCGCCGAGGACGGTGAGCAGGGATGGGCGCTGGTAAGAACGGAAAAGCCGGATGTGGTCTTACTGGATCTTATCCTGCCCAAGCTCCCTGGATTTGAGGTGCTTAAGAATATCCGGGCCAACGCCGGGACCAGTGATACGATCGTTCTCATAATGTCGGTGATGGGAGAACATAGGCATATCGAAAAAGCCATGGAGCTGGGGGCTAATGACTATACGGTTAAAGGTTCTTCTACACCGCGCGAGGTATTAGGAAAGATCGAAGCATTGCTTACGAAGCGCCTTATCAAAGAACACATCCCTGATGCCAAAGAACAGGTCAAGGTCTATAATCTCTTTATATTAAAAAACAGGGGCGATGCGGATAAGCTTCAGAACGATGCCGGCTCTACCATGGTGTTTACCTGTCCGGACTGTAGAGAGGAGATGCAGCTTGTCCTTGCTCCGGATCATTCGCGCTCCGATGCGCACTGGTTTTCCGCACATTTCGCCTGTCCCAACTGCGGCAAGCCGTTTTAGTATGGAGGCCTTCTCCACAATACAATGCGGGGGATTAACTGATGGCTAGGAAGAAAAGTATCGCCATGCTCACGGGAGGAGGGGACTGCCCGGGCACGAACGCAGTCATCCGGGCGGTTGCCAAGAAAGCCATTTTGGAACATAAGCTGGAGGTTATCGGCATCGAGGATGGCTACGAGGGCATGATAACTAATCGCTGTCGAAAGCTTGAATACAGCGATGTTTCGGGTATCCTCACGATAGGCGGCACGATACTGGGAACATCGAACACTTCAAATCCATATCGATATGCCGTGAAAGCGGGAAAACGGCTGAAGTTTGAAGACGTGTCGCAGGCGGCCATAGCCAACCTGAAGAAACTAAATGTAGACTGCCTCTTTTGTATCGGTGGGGACGGCACACTGAACATCGCCAACAAGCTTTTCAGGGACGGGCTTCCCG
This sequence comes from Dehalococcoidia bacterium, assembly GCA_041653935.1. GTDB lineage: Bacteria > Chloroflexota > Dehalococcoidia > E44-bin15 > E44-bin15 > JAYEHL01. The sequence goes on from JBAZEO010000002.1 coordinate 293,427, forward strand.
TCATCGGCATCCCCAAGACAATTGATAACGACCTGTTGGGCACCGATATCACTTTCGGCTTCGATACCGCGGTTTCTATCAACACCGAAGGCATCGACAGGCTCCACACGACCGCGCAATCGCACCACCGCGTCATGATCCTGGAGGTCATGGGCCGCAATGCAGGGTGGATCGCCCTGCACGCGGGCACCGCCGGCGGGGGTGACATCATACTCATCCCGGAGATCCCATACGATATAGACGTCATAGCTGAAAAGGTGCGGCAAAGAAGCAAAATAGGCAAGAAATTCACCATCGTAGTGGTATCGGAAGGGGCTAAGCCGAAGGGCGGAGACTGTGTTGTACAGAGGGTCGTTAAAGAGAGCACCGATCCGATAAGGCTCGGCGGCATCGGGTTTGCTCTGGGAACTCAAATCGAGCAGGCGACGGGACTCGAAACGCGCACGGTTGTGATGGGACATCTCCAGAGGGGCGGCACTCCAACGCCATATGACAGGGTGCTGGCGACGAGGCTGGGCACCAGGGCTGTCGATATGATGAAGAGGAAGAAGTTCGGGTATATGGTAGGGATTCAAAACAACTTGCTCGTCGAGGTCCCTCTGGGGGACGTCGCCAAAGGCAGAAAACTTGTTCCGCTGGATGATCCGCTGATAAGATCGGCCCGGTCTGTGGGCACCTGTTTCGGCGATCGCTTATGAGCAACTGACAAAACAAGGATATTTTTCATATCCACGTTAACGCGACATTCAATCTACGGGAGGGCCAACCCGGAGGATGTTTAAATGAAGAACTTCATCAAGAAAACCCGCCCAAAGACCAGGGAAGACATTAAGGAAGCGATCCAAGGTCTCGAGCTCCAGATCAATTACGAAATCTCTATCGGCAAACGAGACAACATCGACTACTATAAAGGTCAAATCAAGCGCTTTAAGGCAAAACTGGACGAAATGCATTAGGCCGTGCCCTCAGGTAGTGGAGGTTCGAACGTTTGACTTAATAGAGTTTATTGCTGTTATAATCCCCGTGAATATCGTTCCTTAATATGTTTCGGGAGGTCGCCATGCTGGTAACCAGATTGCAAGATGTGGAGAAAACAGTGCCTGCAATGGAAGGCGCCAAGGATATCTATAAACAGGTTCCTCTCTCTAGAAAGGACGGGGTTCCCACTTTTTCATTCCGGGTATTTACTATTAAGCCCGGCGGGCACACGCCTTTTCATCAGCATCCGTTTGAACATATGACTTACGTAATTGAAGGAAAAGGGATTATGGTTTCAGCGAACCAAAAACATGAGCTAAGTAAGGGTGATTTCGCTTTAATCTTGCCCGATGAAAAACATCAGGTCAGGAATACAGGCAAAAGCGACCTGATAATAATCTGTGCTGTTCCAAAAGAACATGAATGACAGTTCAGACTAGAAGTTGATTTATCGGCTGCAAATTCTGCTATTGATTGTCCCCAAGTGGCGGAGGTTCGAATGTTCAAGACCTTATCATTACCAACATCATTTTGAATCTTTTAGCTGCTTTTAAGGCATGCGTCTTATTGGCTGGCATTATTACCAGTTCCCCTGCCTTTAAGTGGAGGGACTTACCAGCTATGGTAATATCAGCTTCACCATCGATAAGGTAAACCAAAGCATCAAATGGCGCTGTGTGCTCACTCAATCCTTGCCCTTCATCGAAGGCGAATAGAGTCACGGTACCTGTTTTTTTGTTTATTATCTCTTTGCTCACTACAGAGCCGTCCTGATAATCTACCAGGTCTGCTAGTTTCATGGCTCGTCCCAAGAGACTTTCACTGCTTCTTGATTTATCACTATTTTCTGCGCTCATTCTATACTCCCTCTTTCATAGATAGGATCTTTTCTTCGGCTATCGATTAGGTGCAATATTGCGGCTATAGGATGCCGATATATCATGCGAGGTCCGGAGTATCGCATTACCTCCCTGATTCTTTCCCTCATAACAGGTTTGTAACAGTGTACCGGACACTTGAGGCAAGTAGTCTTTCCCTCCCGAAATGGACATTTTTCGAGACATCTGTGTGCATATTCTAGCAGTGCTGAACATTCTTGACACAATTCACTGGAGTTATGATGCTTGTGGCAATACATATCTATCATTGCTCTGACAGTATTACCTTCTCGTTTAATTCTAGGATATTTATTTCTCATGTCAGATTAATTATATACAAAAATGTCGGCTTTGATATCAGGGTTACTGCTGTGTGAGATGGTGCCCCCAGGTGACGGAAGTTCGAACGCGCGGAAAGTATTAAGCTCTAATTGTGATGTCACTATTTTGGGGATAAGGTCATGTTTACTCGGGATCATTGACACCACCAAAAAAATTATCTATGCTCCTGTCAGAAAAAGGAATTATAAGGAGAACAATGAAGAACTGGATAAGAGCTAAACTAAACCACAAGCTATGGTTTTGGTATATAGAGTGCACGGGATGCGGCAAAGTCCTGACATGGCAGGAAGCAGGATTAATTTCCATTGAGGGTGCTGAGCCCGCCTTTTACTGTAAGAACTGCCTTAAATCATTGGGGGAGAAAGAAAAGATCACTATCAATATCCCGCGCGGCTGAATTCTGATTTCACAGCCTTAACGGCATAGTTACTACTAGTGCATCAGCGAGTCGGGATTCATGAAAATTGGTGCCCCCAAGTGTGGGAAGTTCGAACGTTTGATTATCAGATAATTAGTGCTGTCTGTTTCTCTGGGCAGTCATTTGTTTAGCAAGTTCCTCAGTAAAACCTGCTTGCATCATTTGTTTAATAATCCGCTTTGCCTGTAGCGCTTGTTTTTCAGATATTGGCCAACCTTGATGCAGATACTTGCCTATACTGAAGATGATGCCTCTTTGCCAAGGTTGAAGCTTATTTTCCACTTTCATCCAATGAGATAAGCTAAAAAAGAAATCCGCACCATACTTGGTAATATCAGAATCGCTGCTTGTAGCTTTACTGATAAGCTGTAGATCATTGTCGTCTTTATCCACAGTTTCAGTATGGGAAACACTTATGGTCTTATTATCAGGTTCAGCCTCAAGTGGGACCTTCCCCTTACACTCAGGATATTGGCAACAAACATGAAACTTCTTACCAATGTTTGTCCCCTTTTTAGCTGTGCGCACAGTGGTTTTGGAATTACATTCCGGACAGAGGACATCTCTAACAGATAATGAATCCCCTCCCTTAACATCATTACTTTCTTTTAAATCCTCTTTTAACGTAGAAATGACTTTTTCTTGCTCTTTGTGGACACTTTCATGTATTGAATCGCTACTTTTTCCCTCTGATTCTTCCGAACCAGCAGTACAATTCTGTGTTTGAAATTCACTTAGGATTCTATCCAAATCATCAGAAGTTATATCCTCTTTACCAGGATGAGTTGTAGCAGGAATAAAATAGTTAGTATGAACTCTCTCTACCCTGGGATTGAAACTCGCAGCAAAAAGTACACTATTCGGATTAAAAATTTTACGATGGTTTCCCATCTCGGCACATATAACCTCAAATGACACTGGCGTAGACGTCTCTGCATATTTTTTTCCTACGATCTCGGCTACGGTTTCGTGCAACCCTTTAGAAGGACGCTCATAACCCCACTCTTTTAATGCATACACACCTCTGATCCCAACCCATACTATGCCAAGCCTTTCAGCACATAGGGCATTATATATACTTCCCTCAGATATAGTATTTTCTGAAAAAAGACTGTTATGCACCTCTGCAATCTTCGTATAATGTGCCGGTTTACCTATATATCTCAATGCAGCTACAAGTCTGTCGTTATTTGTTGGTAATTTGTTACATGCAGCACATGCTAGAACGTGGATAACTTCAGAGACGGCCTTCAAATCTGAATCTATTAGGTATATATGCCCCTGTGTTACTAAAAAAGAAGCTGTCTTACCGATTTCGGTTTCTTTCACGTCCCAATGTTTCATATCTAGATTTGATAAATCTTGCTCTGAAATACCCAATACGATAAGGTCACTGGTAGGAATCTGAGCTGTGGGTATTCCAAGATATTTAGCCAAGAATCTAATTGGGGCTGCTTCAGGAGAGGCGCTTTTTACAATCAAGCTGCCTCTATTGAGCCTAACAAAAGAAATCAGAGGCACTACAAAGTAATAATATCTCGTAGAATGGCGAAGCCGCTTCCAAGACTTTGTTTCAATTTGACGAACCCTCTCTCTGGTTATGCTTAGCTCATCAGCTATTTGCTGGAGAGTTGATTTAACCTCGCCATTCAACCCCTCTCGTTTTTCAATAATCAGTTTTTGTCTTGGGTCTGCATCTAGAAACGCGCTCACGAACGCTCGCGCAAGAAGTTCATAGAAATCTGCCTCACCCACTTTAAACAAATCATAGAGAATGTGCCTGATTCTTCTGCTTTTGTGATTGGTGAGGAAAGACAGTATATGCGCCGTGGGAAATACATAGCTATTTGGCTCTAATGCAGGTCCAATGAAACCATAGGAGCGACCGAAGAGTATTGCCTCAATGGGAGGCTCAGTCCACCTGTCGTAAGGCAAGAGTGAACTCATATATGAAGCCAATTGCCTACCGCTTAAAGTGACTTTGTCTGCGTTTGTTAATCGTAGTGTAAATCCTACGAACCACGAAAAAAGTGCTTGTTTAGTTATATAATAATCTTGGTCACTAGATATGACGTGTTGCAATAATAGGAATCTATCATCGCTTTGGATAGCATCCTCAAGTTCTGCATAGTTAACTTCTGAATCTATATAATCATCTAAAACTTTAAAATCAGCAGTGAAGGCATATTCGCTGATCGAAAGAGAGTTAAGCATATTTGCAGTAAGTTCGTCCATAGCAACTATTCGTCCAAAGGCAAACCTCTGCTTATCTTCTCTGCAACTTTGCGGGTTCCTTTTTCACATCGACCCCAGTTTAAATATTCGGGAATTAGCGATATCTCCGGTATATAACGTCTAAGAATGATTACCTTCTCTAGCCATTTCCTTTTAACTGTCAAATCACGTGCCAGGTGTTCATACAGGCCATCCAATTGAAATGAAATCTTCTCTAAATCTCGTGTGAGTTTGAATATGCTATCACCGAGTTGCCAGACCACACGTGCTGACACTGGTTTTCGCTCAACTCTTTGATTATTCATTTCACGAATAATCAAAAGCATTCGATGTATCGCATTTCTATATATTTCGGCAGCTCCCTTAGCTAGCCCTTCGATATCCTTCTCATTGGATATTAATTCTTCCATCGGGAAGGAAGCTTCATACTTGTTGCCACTTTTCTCAAAAGATATAAATACTAAACGCTCTTTCATCACACGTTACCCCAAGCTGACATCATCTTATCAGCAAATATAAATTCTTGAGTATCACTTCCACTGGCAATAAATCTTTGAACAGCAATAGCAATTGAAAAGAGGTAATGCAGCCTTTTAGCTGTGCTATTAGCATGAACTTTTTTATAGCAGGGGTGCCCAATATTAATGACAACATTGTTTCCGTCAACCCATGCCAAATCCACCCTTTCAGGTACTTCACTAAAAGTGACTTTAGGGCCGCGCCGACTAGTTCTGCTTATCGGTTTTGCGCTCTCGGTTCCACTTTCTTTATCTTCTATCAATGATTCACCAGGCTGGTCTCCTATATCCTGCAAACCTGTACCAGTTCCTGCTTTACCTTCTCCATCTGGAAAAGTTGCCGCTACTCCTTCATGAGTCTGGGCACTAATTTCTCCACCGAGGTCATGGTGGAGTACATCTTTCCTCATTCTAAATCCAAGTAATTCAGATAACTCTGGAACGTCTTCTATTATTTTTTTTAATTCCCTTTCCAGCTTCGTCACCTCACCAGGATCATAAATATCGGAAGATTGCACACCCAATTCCCCCAACCAAGTTTTAAACTCCTGTCTAATTGGATCATAAAGTTTCTCAAAGTCAGCATGTTTACCACGTCGGATGAAATCTGTTTTTGATGTAGTCAAGAACTTTACAAACTCAGGGATTTCAACTACCCCCAATATTTGTGGTCCCAATGTACCTGGGAACTGATTAAACAAATCAGCTTTAATAACCTTGCCATGAGTACAAAGAAAGACACCGCAAATATCTGGTGCAATAGGATAAGGATCTCCAGCTAATCCAAGGACACCGTATCCTATCCCCTTTCCTGATCTTTGAGGTTTGAATTTTCGTACTTTTTCAAGTTGAAAAGCTTCTTCTAGTCTAGTAGGTTCTATAACTTCATCATTAATGATAAACCTTAGGTCCTTAGAATAGTAATTAATCCTACTATATAGATTAAGAAATTCACTATTTAATAATGGGAGATACTGCCGTTGTAGTACACTCTTTAACTCTTTTGTCGTAGAATATGTGATTGTTGCATCTTGTTTGAAGTGGATTTCAACCCTTGTTCCTTTACCTTTCAGATATTTTGGCTTAATATCCTGCCATACTAGCTTGTTCTTAGTTTGCAATTGCCATTCGGAACCGCCACGAAAAGAATCACTGCATGTTTCTGTTAGCACCCTTGTCGCAATATTAAAACTCACCTTCGCTCCTATACCAGCAAAACCTATTCCGGTTCCACGTGTCTTTAATCCAGCTGCAAAGTCATGGTATTGATCAAAACTTTCCAGAGTCATTCCTTCACCGTTGTCAGTGACAACCAGTATTTTTTCTTTCTTGCTGTAATCTATTGAAATACGAGTTGGCTTTGCATCAAGAGCATTTGCGATTAGTTCGACCAATACAACTTCTGCCACTTCAAAAGGGTACATCTCGGCCAAATCTTTAATCAAATTTTGAAAATTTACACCGCTTTCATGAGTAGCCATATAGCACTTCTCCTTACATGGTTCTATTGCAATGCGTGTTTATACTTTCTAAGAAGTTTGTTAATCAGGCATTTGCCCGATAATCTTCATTGTCTCCACACTCACGGTACAGACGCGGCCTAGCAAGTCGATTACCTGCTCTTTATAGTCAGCGAATTTGTAAGTATTGAACTTCTCGCAGATGGTAGGGTCTTTGGGCTTGCGTTCCTTGTAACGTTCGAGAATCCATCCCAGCGCCGAATAGGTTCCCAGCTTATACTCCCATGCCTCCGGCGGGACGCCGCATAGCGTTGTGGCAGTATCTACCTCTATGATGCCAGTTTCTTTATGAGCGATGAGGCGAGTCTTGGGAGTTGCCACGTCAGTATCCTCGCGTTTCAAACGGTAGGGCTTGGCTTTCTCATAATTCAGGTGCAAATCCATCAACTGCTTGCCCCATGCAACCCACTGCCGGAAATCTTCATAAAATGGGATGTGCGGAAACTCACGCTTGAGGTTGATCTCGTACTTGGCGCGGTAGGCAGGATGATGCAACACAGCGTAGACGTAGTGAAAGATATTCTCTTTGGTGATAGCCCCGTCTTTGTACTGTTTCTGGAATTGCTCTAACGCCCAATCGGTGATGTTGTCCACGCGCTCGCCGTCGGCGGTGTAGCGGTAGAGGGGAAAACAATGTGAGTCACCGTTGAAATGAAAATCTGCCGGAAGAGCGGCAGCTAAAACATTGAAAGGTCTATTTGACCTGTCTAGGCACAGAACGACATTCTCGTGTGACAAGTTATCGCCAAACATTTCAAAGTGGTTGGCTGTTAGTCTGTCGGAAAGATTTTTGTCAGCATAATAAAACACACGAATAAATGGCCTGTACATTGCTTGCACAAACAACGAGTTATCAAAAGCCACAGGTTTTCCGCGTGCCAGGAGTTCCTTCAGGCTTGAACTCCATTTGATTGAATAATCCAGATTATCGCTATCTACATTTCGACTTTGTTTTGTTTTCTTTACTTGTTCATTCAGATTTTGGATGAAAAACTTGATTTTGCTTTGTAAAGCTCTTTTGTCGTAGTCGTAAACCCAATCGTCTCGGTTGGTTTTGACTCCTGGTGAAATGAACCTGAAGATGGATGGAGAGTCGTTATCCTCAGGGACAATTGGCAAGAGTTCACCCCAATCATTTGCAGCTTGGTTCAACCAGTTGTGATTCTTGTCTGGCTGAATTGGCTCAAACTTCAATTTGGTAAAAGTGTTGTCGCGCAGGTAGGCTTTCTTTTCGATGGCATGAGCGTAATCGGGCACGGCGTTGTAATGGATGCGGCAGCCTTTCTCGCCTTGCTTGCGAACCAAAAAGTACACGGATACGCCCACGCGAATCTGGTCGCTGAACACGTTGCCGCCCTCGCGTCTGCGCCGTTCGCCGCTGGTGCGTGCGTTGCCTTTCAGGTCAATCACGTAGATATGGTTGAATTCCTTTGCCACGACTTGGCGGAAGCCATCGTAGGTCCGAGCGTCCAAGAAGGAATTGTTGGACACAAACGCAATCACGCCGTTCTTGTCCAGCCGGTCACTGGCCCAACGTATGAAGCGCGTGTACATGTCATACAAATGTGTCTTTTGCGCTGTACTGTGATTGATGTATGTGTCTTTGATGCGGCGGTCAATCTCTGGGTATTCGCGGTTTTTGTTGTTCTCGTTCTCGTTGCGTTGGTTGTCATTGTACGGCGGGTTACCGATGATGACGGAAATCTTGCGCTCATTCTGGCGACGGATACGCTCCATGTTCTCATCGGACAGGCCGAACATCTTATATTGCTTATCCTTATACGTAAAGCCCAAGTTGTCCAAGGTATCCACGAAGCAGATGTTATCGAATGGCAGGTACTCGCCGGTTTTCTGTTTATAGGTATACTCGATGTTCAGGTTGGCGATGTAGTAAGGTAGTATAGCGACTTCGTTGCAGTGAATCTCGGTCTGGTATTTATATTTCAACTGGTTTTCCGGCAGGTACTCTATCAGTTCACTGATGAATGTTCCCGTGCCAACGGCGGGGTCGAGAATCTCCACGTCCTTGTCGCCAAGTGTCTTGCCGAAATGCTTAAAGGTCAGGTGGTCGGCAGCATGGATCATGAAGCGCACAATCTCGTCGGGGGTGTATATCACACCCAGGCGGTCGGCGGCCTTGGGGTTGTAGACGCGGTAGAAGTTTTCATAGAGAGCCTTGAGGAATTTCTGCTTCTCCCAATAATTAGAGATTTGCGCGGCGCGGGCGTTGATCGTTTCGTAATACGGGGCGATGCGACCATGAATTTTATGCTGCGTCGCGCCGTAATAAAACGTATCCAACACTTCTTGCAGCTTGCGCGCCACGGCGTTTTCACGGTGGAATTGCGGATCATCGAAGACTGTCATGAAGATGTCTTCGGTGAGGATATGCTGGATTATCATCTCGCGCACATCGGCCATCTCCACACGCGGGTTGATGGCCTTTTGACACAAGCTCAGGAAATCAGTAAGCGCCTTCCGAAAATCGGCATTGGCCTTGTGCTGTTCCTCGATAATGGCGCGGAGTTCGGCAACCAGAGCGGGCACGTCGGCGTTGAACTGCTCGATGGCGCGGTGGAAATCGGTCACTTCCTTTGGTTCATAAGAGACGAAACGGGAGAGCAAGGCATCGAGAGCTTTGGCGTCGGTAAAGTCGGCGCGCAATACCTCGTTGCCGCTCTGATACAGCACGGCGGTGTGAGTGTCTTCAAACAGGATATTGAACGACGGATAGCCCTTGGCGAACTTGGCGTCAATCTCCGCTGTTAGATCATCCTTTTCGTCTTTTGACTCCCAATATCCCCAATCTTGCCGGAGGGCGTCCTTGAGCGTACCGTCGGGGACGACGCGCTTTCCGCTGCGCGTGCGCACTTCCACCTCGGTCACAAGTTGGAGGTTCTTACTCAGCGCGTAGGCTTCGAGCAAATCCTGAAACGGCTTGCGCAGCGCACCCTCGTTGCGTGAGCCGCCGTAGCGGATGATCTTCTCAACTTTGGTGTGGTACTGCTGAATCAGTTGAATCGACATATTAAGCTCTGAAAAATTTCTATAATTCCTAAATAAACAATAGGGTTATTATGACTATACATAGAGGGGTGACGAGTGTCAAGCTAATTGAATCTAAGGCAATATCTAGTTAAAACAGTTAACAAAGTTAAACAAAATATTAGCCCCAAACATTTTTATTAACTGTATTAACTTGTTTAACATAGTGCGTGCTGGGTAATAGGAATTGTGAGCTCAGGTTGCACTACAATCCAAAAATAACGCATTTCCAATGCATGGTTAGTACATATTACTGCCTAAATATAATAAGGGGTTAATTTTGTGGTTTTGAGAAATGATATTCGACTGACTAGCTAAGCGTGTAGAGGCTTTTCATTAAATAGGAACCAATTCAATATCGAGTTTATGAACCCTCCGTAGTAATTGGCAATATTTCGGATCAAGGCGTTTTTTTAGGGAATCAATACCTGACTGCTCTGAAATAAAGACTAACTTAGTAATCCTTTTTGTAGGCTTATACTCATTGTATGTAAGTACTTTTGAAATATCTTTATAGAATTCATGGTGTGCATTCTTGCCAGAGACTTTAAGTTCATACGCTGTGCTTGTAGAGAAATCCACAGCATCTATTTTTTCGTGGTTACTGGTTGACACAACCACTTCCACTCGAATCAGGTCCCCCTCAATTGATTTCTGCCATTCTTTGGTAATTCTTTGTGCCGACTTTGTATGCCCAGATACATCACTATTCTTAAGTCGATATTTATGATGTATTTCCCGTAATGTGCCTATAATATCTTTCATCAACGCTCAACTCGATTCAGTCTTTCGGCCTGGCAGCCATCGCCATGACGTTGTAAACAGATGGTAGGGTAGTCAATTTCTTTGGCTTTGAAGGATCCAATTCATTTAGTCTTTTACCGGTTATTTTTTCCCACTTCTTTATATCAGATACCATGCGATGAAGAATATCACTCATATCTACAGTCTGGAAAACACTTACCCATTGTGAATTATCTATGGGCAGAACAATCTCAGGTAAGACCGAGAACAGTATCTTGCTAGCACCGACAAGACCATAAGATGTTTTCCCCATAGTGAGGGGTAACAGCTTCTTTGTTATTAGCCAGATTTCATCTATTAATGCATCACGTTCCGCATCATTTATCTCGACTATGTATCTATTTCTGGAAATACCACTTTTACGCACTGATTTGTTTATTTCTACAAGGTGACTTCCGATTGCTCTCCAACAGTTACGTAGTGTTCCCTCGCAGTCTTCATGGAAAGGGCCACTCCTGGTCATGCCGAAACTTGATAATATTCGAGATGCACATTGGAGAAATATGTCTTTATCCAAGGTTTCTGATTTACGAATTATTTCCGATGTTGCATCATTATACTTATCCCCAAATGCACCTATTTTTTCACTTATGTATTCAGGAGCTATCGCACGACCCTCTATATTAAATAGTATCTCTATTGAACTCATTTTTACCTCGGATGTATACTCTCAGATATAAATTCTCCTTCTTTCTACAATAGGTTAAATTAGAGCACAGAAGGTACAAATATTAATCAGCCAAAGATGAAAAGTGATGAACTGTGTTTATTAAAAATGCTTCCAAATCGGCTTCAAATCTCATGTATTCGGGTTGGTTTCTAAAGGAACTAAAGCATTGGCTCTTAGCATCCGTAACGTCTTGGGCAAGACTTAGTTGTACCATTTTCTCAAACAAAGAATGATGATCAATAAATGTTAGTGCTGAATTCAATTGTTGATTTGGATGATTCTGTAAAAAAGCCTCTACGAGAAATTTCTCCGGTGCTTTATATGGATAAATAAAGGCTGAGAACTCACTTGGATTTTGATAGTAACTTGAATAAGCAGGGTCAGTTCGGTAATCTCCATCGAAAACGCAGCAAAAACCTATCCTTGAGCTCATCTGATTGAAGTTTCTCTTATGCCTTTCATAATCATTTTTTACCTCGTTAGCTGGTCCAGATTTAATTACATTTATCAATCTATCAAAATGTTTATGACCTGCACTGAGCGAGATAATAACACTCTTAATTAGAAATTCTGCTTCTTCGTCCTCACAATATAAGGTAACAAGTGGATATGCTTGTGTATCCATTTTGGAAAAAGCGGCTTGTTTAGATATTTTGTTTATTACTTCAAGAGAGCCATCATTTTTAATATCAATAAATTTCCTTGATTTTTGGTTAAATGCAGAAATTAAAGTCGGTGAATGACTTGTTATGATAAATTGTTTCTTATCACGCCAAGATATGCAATGTATGACATCTGCTAATTTACGCTGAACCGACGGATGAAAACCAGCTTCAATTTCATCAATTAGTATTAGAGAGTCAACTGGTGCTTCAAGCATATCTTTCAATATAGTTATAACTGCTTCTTCGCCAGATGCAGCATTATAGCTTGAATAGGATTGATTTTGGCTTGGATATTTAATCAGATAGCATAATTTATTAACATGTGAACCAATTTGATAGAGCTCTACACCAGTGCTATCAAATATATAACCGAAGGCTGTTTCAATGTCTGAATTGAGGCGAGTTTTTGCTGCAACTTCAGTCTTTCTTAGGAGCCTCGTTGAGAAATTTCTTAATGGTAAAACTCTTTCCAAATCGATTAATCTGACGTGCCTACCTTTTATTTTAGCATTAATTCGAGAACTGTCAGCACTCTTCTTCCCTAAACCACTCCAAGCTTTGCTTGATGCAAGTCTTTTACCTTCACCATGTCTCTCGTCAGTCCCTACTCTCCATGCAAGTTTATAACTATAGTCGCTGGTTGTCGTCTCATACTTTGTAAATTCTAATACATCACGCCACATGTGTTGCCTTACGCCAGCATCAGCAGAAGTAGAATCCATTTTTAAGAAATTTTCATAACTACAGGCTATAAGTAGCAAGACACTCGTCTTACCAATCTTATTTGGACCTGTAATTACAGTAATTGGGTGGTCGAATGGTATCGGTAAGTTTGTAAGGTGCCTAAACTGTACTACTTCTATATCAGTTAGGAAATACCGAAAGCTATTCCCAACATTATCGAAGTGTCTTACGTTGTTAGTATCCAGCCTATTTTTGACTTCCTGTATATTACTGAGGTTTAGCATCTAATCCCTCTTATCCTATTCAGTAAATGCCTACTTTTATTATTTATCCTGTTGTTTACTCTGTGCATACAATTCGAATAGGTGAACCATCTCACGGATATGAAAGTCGAGCCGTTCACTCTTGTAGTCTGCCACTTCTTCTAAAATGTCAGGTGTATTATGATCTGTTCTTACAATTGCCGACAGGGAAGCTGCAGCCCTTTTTTTCAGGAACCTATTTGCATCAATACTTGATAGTTGATCTGCAGTTGTATAAATACCCTGATAGAGCTTATCTATTTTGCCCTGATCAAAAGCTTTTCCTATTTTAATAGGGATGCTGAATTTTGCGACATTGATATCTGGCATGTTTGTTTTCCCTTCCTGTTACTGCAGCTAAAGATTAAGAATATGAACAATAGAGTACTGATGATTATACACAGGGGGATGGACAGTGTAAAACTAATGGTAATAGTCTTGCTGATCCGATAGTAGCTGTGCTTATCAATATGGGCTTACGGTGAATTATTACATTTTCACTTCTTGTTTTTCTCACCTTCTTTGCGAATAGTTCCTATCTTTTTATCCGATCTGGTATCACGACCATCTGCATTCTTAATTGTTCCTGGTGGCAGCCCGTGTTTCTTCTCGTGACTACCGACTGTCTGATCGCTTCTGTCTTTTTTCGCCATGATAACATCTCCTTTTACCTTGCAGTAACAATTAACAAATAAACAATAGGGTACTGATGATTATACACAGAGGGCTGGAGAGTGTAAAGCTAATGAGAAATGGCTTAGGAAATCATTTCTTTCGTTTTGATGAGTTTAGGCTCCTTCTTCATGTTTTCCTCTTTAGAAACAGTAACTACCTTTATTGTGTAACGGTACGTTCCAAGATATGAACAAGACCTTCATCATCTTCCCATTGAACCGCAACAGTAGCTTTATCAACAGTTGTATTTAAGGGAACTCTAGTATCTATGTTCCCGGAATTAGATGCTACGTATGGCATTTCCTCACTAATATTAGCGCCGGTCACTTTAATTATTATGTTTGTGTTAGATTCAATTTGACCTGTGATAGCAATATCTTGGTTATGCAAATACGCCTGAAAATCTGGCGTTTCGATTTGTTTGGTAAGTGAAGCGGTAGCAAGAGCGGCAGCCACAAATATAGATGCCATAATTGTCATCACCAGTGCATACTTATATATGCGATGTTTTCTCTTCGCAATAGTGTTGTGTACTTCTTCGATTTCGCTTGGAATTTTAGGATCGAAAGTTCGTTGAGTCGTACTATATACCACAGACACTAGCACATACGCTATGATTAGGAATATGCTTGGAAGTGCTATAAGCACACTGACGTAGATAGGATAAGACAAATGTGACAAAGCTATCCCTACCGTCGCACCTGTTGTATAAATACCCCATAACCATCCCAATAATGTCTGTAACTTATCCGCAGATTTCTCAATATTTGATATCGAACTCTGTACCATTTCCTTAGAAGTGTCAAACCAGAACAAATCATTGACTTGGGGCTCAACCTTTCTCTCTTTCTTACTCTCAGTATTATCAGCCATCATCGCCTCCCTCGGTTAGACTAAATACTACATGAAAACGTTATATCAACACAAAATAAATATGGTTTAGTTCTTTAAGCATCCTTGTGCTGGCTATAAGGCTCTCTATTAGAATTGTTATCAATTTCTCCAAACAGAAGTTTCGGAATGACCAGTATCTTCTATCTCGATTTCATAAGGATGACAGTGCCCTTTCTTACATGTTAGATAAACTCTCACCTTTTTCATTTTCCTTTTAGCAATCAGATTTTTATTCAGACTCTTCAGTATAACTACTTCATCCCGCACATATTTAACTTTTTCTTTGCAGTCTGGCTCTACACAATCAAAATTAAATTCCGTCATTTATCCCTCCTAATAGACCCCTTGAAGATAGTTGAAGTATGTGTATGGATTTCTCCATTTCTTCCTGCTGTGCCATATTTCACATAGAACCTCTTCATCGACTTACACTTCGGACATGGGTGTTTCTTTTCCTGCTTGATATCTGATAAATCATGCAGTTTGGTGCCGCAATTCTGACAGTAGATAGTTAATGTGGTCTGCAATTTGGTATACTCACAGATGATGTATAATAGGGTCATTGAAACTATACACTTAGGTTTGATATGTGTCAAGCTAAAGGGGAAGTATTACTATGAGCTGACTTAATCGACATTATACGAACCAGTAGTATTAACTAATGTTGCAATGGATTTATCTTTAGAAGATTCTCAAATAGGGAATTAGATCCGATTACCGATAATGATTAGCAGAGATTGCGTTGATTACCGCCGAGGCAATCTACAAACACACTTGGAGAACTCTCATTATTACAAACTTGATAATATAGTACCTTTATCGTGGATGAAAGCATTTAATGCAGAGAGAGTCTCATTGACTGCATTGTTGAATCCCCTGTCACCAAATGGAAATACCCCTGAGCTTAGCGCGGTATTGATATCACGGCGCTGTTCAAAAAAATGCAATAAGTATTGAGCTCTTTCATTCTTTGGTCTAGTAAATACTTCTTGGCAATATTGATGCATAAGTTCAAGATAATGTCCAAAGGCATCAGACTCTCTCCAGGGCACATCTGTAGGGACCTGTGCGTTTAACAATTCATGGGTAAACAATGTTGGTGGGCCAAAGAAATCATTTAAGCCTCGCCGAAATGCAAGAGATAAAGCGGGGACTTTATACTCGCCGAATGTGTTGCCATCAAAATACCAAACGCCTTTACGCATATTTTCTGTGTCTCTATCTGTAGAGTTCAAGTGATCAAAAGCACGTACATTTCTATAATTACCCGATGCTATATAATCGATTCCTGCGGCAGCTAATATAATACTTTGTTGATTTGCATAACCGATTATAACTTTCTTACCAGAGAGCACAATGCTTAGAAGACCATCGAGAAGAACGTACAAGAATTCTTGATTAACTAGAAAGTCTCCATTTGGATGTTCAAAAACTAAATATACTCCATTAACAGGATAATTTATAACTTCATCGATGACATTATCAAAATTATCTGCATTCAGAATTACGTCAGGACCTAGTGCAACGGTAGAATAGATAGTCTTATTGTGAATAGATGCTCCTATATGAGCGAAATCGTGATGCATTTGAAGCCATGACTCAGTAAGTGAATTTGTATAACGTCCTGGGAGGATTATAGAGTCTAATTGTAGTGTATTTACTTGATAGTTGATAACGTTTTCACAAAAAACTTGTGCATTGAATGTCTGAGTTGAAAAATCATAGTCTTGAAAATATGGGTAAGAGAGAATACGAGGTAAGTCAGTACGTGGCTCATAGAAGTGAGGATCGAACAGTATCTCTGTATTGGGAACAGTAGAATAGATGGGTACGTAGCGTTCCATTTGCTCACAATCACAGATACGCGGTGAAAGGATTATGCCAGTATTTTGATGCTCGCTGAGGTAGTTCTCTATATGACTTAGCATACCCCAACCTTGTTGTAAGAGAAACATATTATGCCTCCCATTCTATTAAGTTGTATAGTTCCATTGCTTGTATCATGTTGATGGGTCTGCGGTGACAGCTCTTTTGCAAACATTGAAATATAAAGTTATCGAAACTGGAATGGTGTCCATATGAAGCCAGCGCTCTAGGCTGAATTGTTAGGGTGTTTTGTATGCATTCTCCAGCTGATTTTGTACCAATAATGTATGGATTATTTCCCGTAAGGAGCTCATAGAAAACCACAGCGAGCGAGAACATGTCAGTCCGAATTGAAATCTTGCGTTTTTCATTGTGAATTTGCTCCGGAGGAGAATACCCAGGGGTGAGCGGCCCAAAAATTGCAAAGGAATTTGTGATTGAAGTCAAATCTAGGTTTCTAGCAATACCGAAATCTATAAGAACAACTCTATCCGTACATACTATTATATTCTCAGGTTTGATGTCTCGATGAACTAGGTTCCTCTGTTCTGTTATAGTCAAGGCTTCCATCAAGGCATTCATAATAAGATGTGTTTCATTTATTGGTATTGGTTTGGGATAGTAAGAATTGATTATTTCTCTCAAATTCTTTCCAGGAAGCAACTCTTCGACAATATATAGCACACACTGGTCTTTATATACAAACTCTCCAAAATCATAGAGCTTTGAAAATAACCTTGATTCAAGACTTGCAGCGATATCTACTTCTCTTAGCACACGCTCTTTTTCTTCTGCATTAGACGGGTAGACAAGCTTCAATACGATGTCACCAAAGTCTGTGTGCCTGGCCTTATAGACCGTTTTTTGGCCACCTTTCTTCCATGGTTTTACTATATGTATCTTGGACAATTGATCAAGCAATTTAGGAAGGATGTTTTCGTCCATTAGAGATACTCCTATCTATTAATAATTCATTTAGTTTCCATGAGAAGAAGGAGTCAATACGGACTTTGTATAGAGGTTCCTTAATAATTCTAAAAGATTGAGATTTGCTTCGAGATTGTACAATTAATCCTATCCCTCTATTTGCACACTCCAATCGAATTGCATTAATAGTTGAACTTGTGAAATTTGGGACAATAATGTATGAGCTATTAGTAAACCAAAGATATCTTTCAGCTTGTTCGACAGCTCTCTTCCATTTGGATATCTTAGCTTCGAAAGCAAGAATATCCTTTATAACAAATGTCTTGTCCTTAGTACAAATACGAACGTTACCGTTCTTATAAATGTTAATAAGGCCTCTTGATCTTAGTGTCTCAAGTACTTGAGACAGCGGTCCATTATTTGTTTTCAGGTAATTACCTAAGTCTTGAACAGTACATACTGGGTTTTCGGAAAGATAGACCATAGCATAGGCAGAAAGGTTAGAGAATACTGGTGGCATCTTGTTGATAGATTCACACCTCTTTAATAATTTTGCTTTGTTATAGTGTATAGCTAAAATATCTACTATGCCCCAGGCAGTTTTTATTTCATTTAAAATAAGGACGCCTTCTCCTCTTTGAAGAGTCTTCCCGTATACTTTAGTGAAGTCATCAACTAGTAATTGCTCTGAGTCGTGTTTCCGTGTCATGCTGCAAAGCCTTTATAGTTATTAAAATTTCTATTCTTCTTATGCATGTCGAAGATGGCTAATGCTCAAGCATAGAGCATCAATCGTCGAGCTATATTATAATGGTTAAGCAACTCAAACAAAATACTAACTACACCTCTTTTTGTTAACAGTTTTAACTCTTTGAACCTTATATATGTCTAGGACTAGTATTCTTCGATGTCAATTTGAGTCTCTTAATCGACTTGTTTAGTTATCATCACTTTTGACTATCATGTCTATCCTAAAATATAATGCTACTAGAAGATGAATCAAAAATAGTTGCTGACACCGCAAGAACAAATGGAGAAGAACCATTGAAGCATATAAGCTTCTTGTGCGAGCACAGTGCTGAGTACGTCCTCGTGCATAACATCGTAGAGATACTTTCTCATGAATACGACTGCATCATTCCAATTTTCTTCTGGACAACTCGTGAGGGGACATCTATTGCGTCAAAGGGTATGGGATGTAACTCTGTAAAACTTGTAACTGCATACGCGCGCAGACCGAAAGTACAATATCCCTTCGACACAGCGATTCAGATGAAGGTCAACGCACTGTTATTCCACGCTGCTGAATCGGGATTATCAGTGGGTAGCCCTGTTCTTGCAGGCGTTCCTCTTGCTAATAATCTTCTTCAATTCACCATGAGTACGCAGTGCTCATGGTTCCAATTGCACAAACCAGCCAATGATGCAAGAGATGTAGAAATCCGACTTGCACTCGATGGATCATGTGTTGATCATGATTATGATTGCTCTGCTGTTGAGGGGCCGCTCACGATCGATGAAATATTATACACGGTCAGAAACAATGCACGGCTAATGTCTTGGAAAGAAGCGGTTTACGGAATGCGATATATCAGAACTCAAGAAGATAATGAGCAACTATGGTTTCTTAGGTCAGGATATCGTCCATTTTACCTCGTTATTCCCTCATGAGGTTTAACATTATGATTAATTTCTGAGTAGGTCGCAGGAGGTGAGAAATGGCGAACTGTCCAAATTGTAATAGCACTGGAAAAATAGAAGGTCCTCCTGGTACTTTAAGGATCTCGGCTTATACCAAGCGCTGTCCTAGTTGTAAAGGTTCTGGTAAAGTGACTGCCGAAGTAGCACGATGGTGGGTAATCTGTAAAGAGTGTAACGGGTGGGGAGAGGTTGGAATGCAAATAGCTCCGCAAACTTGTCCGATATGCAAGGGTGTAGGAATAATCTCACGAAGCCGTAGAAGAGCAACAGAATAGTAGATATCAGGTTAAAACAGTTCAAGTAGTTAAACAAAATATTAGCCCCAAACATTTTTATTAACTATGCTAACTTGTTTAACCCAAGCTCACGACGTATTACTTCACACATGAATCGGAGAAATATGGCAAGGAGCGTATCGGTAATGGAACACCGGAATAATGCTTCACGAAGTGTGTATCACCAAGCAGCCAATAGTAAAGATTAGCATGCCTGCCATCGGGGTGTATTTTCAATCCAACACCACCTATCCTACTCAAATCACTTGCAAACAACTTCTTGATAGATTCAAAAATTGGTGGTGAATACCTTGACTCACCTGCAACATGTGCGGTAGTACATGAAGTAATCAAATCAGCAACCTGCAAAAGGCGTATGAATTTCTGAGGTGATGATAGGACATTAAGTAGTATTCTCTTATTTCTTAGATAAGCTGTTCCTAGTGAAAGGACATTCCGACATTCCCCAAGGAAAACGCTCTCTGTCTGTTTATCACCACTGGGACAAGAAAAAAGAACTACTCCTTGTGTTTTCCTGGCTTGCAAATTGTTGTGAATCCGTTCAAGTAGCAGTATAGTCGCATCCATTTCATGACTGACTTTTGTTGTAGCTGTGCGAGACGTAGTATCTTCGATAACCACTATAGCAGTAGTATCATAACTATCTAGTATTTCGATTATTTTCAGGAAAAACTCCCTACGTTTTTTACCATAGAGATTTGCCCTCATCCAAAGATCTGTGCCTGGTGACCATTTGAATGGTTCGTCAACTGGAAAACCAGTGTCACAACATAGTTTATTAATATCTGTCTCCACTTGCCAAACCGAATCCCCTGGTACAAGTATTCCCCCAACGGCTACTAACGGGCCCATACCATCCCGTGTTGGTTTATATTGTTTGGCATCATCTACAAAAAAGAAATCTATTGACGGTTTTGATTCTTCCATATTAAATCCACATAACAATTTTAGAATACAGCTAAGATACCACTTCACTTTGACATTGGCAACAAGATAAATCATACAAAACAATGCAGCACAGCACCCCCAGCACAAAACATAGCTAATTAGTAAGCAGCCCCCACTTATTACATACTTTATAACACAATTTAACATAGCAATGCTGCAACATGCTGCGCTATGTATAGCTTGCTATGTGTAGCGCTATGTTTTTTGCTGCGTCAATGATAACCATACGTAGCAAATAATACATAGCATTAGTAATATATCGGTGATCAATTGTGTAGCAAGTTGTATTTAGCAAGTGCTGCGTTCTGTGGTATGTTATGTAGCAAAATTTGCTACAGCCGATGGTCTTGAGTCATATCATGTGGTAGTTAAAATTTTGTCCCACTTATTATAATATGCATTTACTATATTGTATTAAGTGGGACATTTTTTATCTAATGCTCTTCTGATCTATTATCACTATCATCTTGCCCAGTATCACTATATTCTTCAATATCGCTATCCGTAGGATGATAAACCGTCTCGAAACCCTGTTGTCGTTTTGTCAGCTTTTTCTTCCGATCCGCAATTATATATGAATCTGTCTCACGCACATTAAACTCGCCGCTCTTCTCATCCATCTTTGCCCCTACTTCCGGTGGGCCCTTATACATATCGACCATGCTCCATTCATTAATGCATTCAACTACTTTAGTAATCTCATCATCATTCAACATGCCAGTGTCACGCAGAATCTGTATCTTTTTATCTTTGTCACGGCCAAATATGAACGGCCTATCATGCACCATGAGTCGAGCTAAGGCTTTCTCAAAGTCTCTTGACGTATCACCCCTAGCAATCTTCACTAAATGTTTGGCTCGATTCGATGCAAGGAACTGCCTCATTTTTTGAGATGCGTTCCAGCGGTTCAACCTGTGTCCTGGAAGTTCCGGATGCATTGCCGAATTAAGAAGCTCCCCGATCATCTGCACGAGTCTCTTCACATCGATAAGTTCCGGCGCATGGCTCGAATAACGATTTGATTTAGCAGATATTACATTCAGAGTTAATCCATATATGAAGTACCAGCTATCGATAACCTTATCATCTGTTGCTGATTTTGCCCTTATCACAAAATAGTCGGCTGGTATATCACTCTCTTTTATTCGTCTTTCAAGAAATTTCGTAAAGCTAGTTTCATTCTCATACGGAACACAAAACGCAACCCACTCGTCACAGTTAATATCAGCTGCAGCCTGTGCGAAAGCCCCAGCCATCTTAGCTGCATCTTTTGGGTCGCGCCAGCCCTTTTCCAGATATGCCCAGAGATGATCGCCAACCGCATTCCAGAACTGACCCGTGTAGCGTTTTTTAGGTTGAGCCATGTGTTGTGGGGTTCCCTTCAAATAATAAGTATATAGGATATTGTTTGTGTTGTATTGTTAATTTTTAATAACCTTAAAAAGCATGTGCTTTCTTAACATATTAAACAATATGTATTAGATATAAATTAAACACGATATTATTGTATTTAGTGATATTGTGATGATTTTCTAGCCAACCATGTTATCCAGATCATCACATACTTGTTGGAATTTTTGCTCGATCTCTCTATATCGCACCTTTAAATCGGGAATAAGAGCTTCGAAATCGTCTAATACCATGTTACAGAATTCATCGTCTGGATAAGGCAGTGGTTCTATTTCATCAGGTGAGAACTTTGTTTCGCGGCTAGGCTTGATTAAAGTCATGCAGTAATTGGTAAGGGCTTCATTCAGATTTTTCCATATGTCGCCAAAGACAGGCATTCTTATGGCGACCTGTTGAGCCGCCTGCTTCAAATCACTGTTTAGGCTCTGTACCATCTGTTCAAGCTCATCATAATGCTGGCAGAATGATTCACTGCCTTCATACTCTTTAAGCTTGTCGTATCGAGCAGGCCATTTCGACCATACTTTTAGGTCGGGAATCATTAGACGGAGCCAGCCATCAGGCGTTAAGCGCCAATCTTCTCCCCCGTAGTACCAGGTTGATTCTTCAACGAGGAATTGTTCATCGTAGTGTGGATTGATGATGCGATTTTGCAATTTGGTAAGTGTCTGTTTTATATCGTCTCGGACTGGTGATTTGCGAAGCTTGTACTCTGGAAACCATTCAGTGCATTTTTCGACCTTTGTAGTCCATTTGCCATTCAGCTTTTTAATAATCTGCTCGGGTTTTGAGCCCTTCTTTAATTCTTTTAGGACAATCCCGAGACGTCTTACTCTGTCTTCGTCGATTTGTAATTCATTGGCGATCTTTTCTACAGTGTCACCATCGTTCACACAGTCCCACACTTCAAAAGTTAGCTGTCTTTCAGATTTACTCATATGCATATTATTGCCGTTTTCTCATATCGACACAATACCAAAAAAGTGCATATATTCTGCCTACTTTCTGCGATTCAAGATTGGCTATCTAGGGGGGTACGATTGAATCAAGAGATTTTTAAAGCGCTTAAATGTCTCAAATAAGTAGAAAGAAGGTAAGTAAAATGAACACAAATCAGAAAATTAGGTGGGGTTTTGATGAACCGATACTATCAAAGGTATCATTTGCAGAAATGATGACATATGGGGAGTACGAGTCACTGTGGAAGTTCCCTCATACATTTGACGCCTCAGAAAAGCCTCTTAATCCCTGGGTGGAACACGACCCTAATCTGGCAAAAGCAGACTTAATTCCGGTGGTGAATAATGGCCCGACTCGCTTCGACCTCAAACAAAGGATGGTCACCATAACAACGAGCATCGCGCCCCTTGGCTTTTCCAATCTTTGCTGCCAAGTTTCATCGGCTTTAGAGGTTTCGGATGAGAATATATGCCGGATTGCATCTAAGCATGGGATTGCGAAAATGGCAGACGATCCTCGAACTGCCGTAATGTGGGAGGAGTATAGCTCTATGATGTGCAATGCCGTAATGGGTGGCAATAAGCTTGTAATCAATGCTTTGGCTAATCCAAGCTACTACACCTATAAAGACATGGAGTATGCATATATCTCGTTCCCCACTCTCTGGTGGGTACATGATTTATTGAAGACGCTGGCAGGTCTCTATGGCATAACTCCCAGCGCATTGGTCCCAATAGCGATCTATCACTCAATCATTACCCAGCCTGAGAGCGCTCAATGGCCAGTCACCAAACCTGATAAGAAACAGATAAATGAAGAACTCGACTATTTCTGGAAGTTGATGGGCATAAGGAGAGATACAATCAAACGAATCGGACAGGAACTGAATAAATCGAAAGGAGAAAACAATGTATAAAGATGTAACAATAGTCAAGTATCAGGGAGGTAGGGTGGTATGTGAGGTAGTGGCTGTTAAAATACCATCAGAATTTATACGAGCTATTAATAAGAGTAAAACCCTACTACAGCTCGATGAGGCATATCGGCCAGACTGTAATTGTCTTCAAGCTTGTCCTGCCTCTGACCCAGAGCCGGAAAATAGCAGCCTAAAAGACAGCTTCAGTCAGAGCACCGATGCTTTCGATATCGAACATAAAAGTGATTCTGTGTCTTTCAGCCACGCTCCCAAAGGTTTTTCTGAAATCTGCAGGGAGATAGTTTCGAGGTATGGCCTGTCGTATGCCCGATTCTATCGTCTCACGTTAAAGGATGGTATTACCATAATAGTAGGTGATCCCAGGATGGAAAAAATGTACTTGCAGCTTAAACACACTGTCAATGCAGCACAAGAAAAGGGCAACGAGGCTGTGTTATCTGCCATTAGGGAACCCTATTATATCTATCGACAAGAAGAGCCCGTACACATTAAAGCTAGCTGTTTTTGGTGGGTAAGTAATCTATTACGTATGCCCGCAAGAGCGTGTGGCATATCGGTTGGTCAGCTAGCACCTATAGTGATATACCATTCCATCAATACATTGCCGGACTGTGATTTCAAAGACGGCCAGAAAGAATCGATAAATGCCGAAATTCAGCATTTCTGGAAAGCGATGGCCATAAGGCAAGAGTCAATCAACAGTATTGCGAAAGAGTTGGCCCCTCAGCGACCATGAGTATCTTCAGGGTGGGCAGGGGATCAGCGCAGGCACTGACAAGACCTACAATGACCTCTGCCCACCCTGAGCTTTCTTATTAGGAAACGGTAAACGGCGATGACTAAGCGAGCAGCACCATACATAAGGGTTTCGACGGAAGAACAGGAGCAGAAAGACCTGTCTCTGGACTTCCAGCTTGAGACGTGCCGTGCGCTGGCTGTTAAAAATGGGTGGGACGTTGTCGCAGTATACCAAGATGTCGGAAGCGCCAAGACCGACCAACGCGAACAGTTTCAGAAGCTGATCGCCGACGCAAAAGAAGGACTGTTCGATATAGTGATCGTCTATAAATACAGCCGGTTTGCGCGGAGTGACATTGACAGTGCCTTATATGAGCGGGAACTCAACAAAAAGGGTATCGAGCTAGTATCAGCTACTGAACTTATTGACACTACCACATCAGCCGGCTGGATTAATAAACGTATCCTACAAGTTTTTGCTGAGTTCGATAATCGTCAAAAAGCCGAGTTCGTTAAATCCGGCATGAAGCAGAAACTCCTTAAAGGTGAATGGCCGTGGGAAGCTCCAGTCGGTTATATCAATCACAATGACGGCAAGGAGAAACGAAGTCGTCGCACTTGGGTAGAAATTGATCCTTATAAAGCGCCATTAGTTGTGAAGCTGTTCGAGGGGGCTGATGATGGCAAAACCCTCTGGGATCTGTGTGACTTAGCGGAAGCATTCGGTCTTATTACGGTTCGCAAGAAAAAATTCACGCCTCAAAAGATGTCAGAAACACTAAGGAATCCATTCTACAAAGGTAGAGTTGTTAGTCCGAAGTTTGAAATCGATATAAAAGGTAAACACGAACCACTGATTGATGAAGCCATGTGGGATCGAGTTCAGATAAAGATGGCAATCCGCAGCCGAGTACCGTATTGCAACCACCGCCCAAAGCACATCTTGCGAGGTTTAACCAGGTGTTCCTGCGGCATGGCTATGACGTCCGAGTTCCACGATAACAACACCAACAATTACCTACGTTGTGTTTCTAATGCTAATAAACGATACAAACCCTGTGGGCAGATCGGCCCTCGAATAGACTCTGTGATTGGCCAGATAGAAGGCGAAATCCTCCCTATGCTGGCCATAACGACCGAACAGGTAACTACCATCCGCGAAGAACTAAAAGGCTTGGTGCAACACGACTACCATGTGATTGAGGCCGAGGCACAATTACTGAAAGAGCAACTCATCAAGCTAGACGCCCGCGCTAAGGGCCTCATCACCATGCGAGCTGATAACGACATCACCAAGGAAGAATACCGAGTCAGAAAAGGGGAGGTGGATATCGATAAGGCCCAACGTACTCACAGCCTCGAGATGAAAAATATCGTGCTGGCCAAGTGCGACGAGGATTTAAACCAGGCGCTGTCAGTCGCCAGTGAGATAACTGACCTATGGCGAAACGCCAATGACGAGGGCAAACACGAGCTATTAGAAAAAGTGATAGTGAAAATCGTCATCCACGATAAAAAGATATCCGATGTCGAGTTTCGTATGCCCTATAATTTGATAGCACGGTGGAAGGCTGACCCGATAGCGATCAAAGCTAAGATATAGGAGGTGTTGATGGTCGAAGTACTTTATACACACTTGATTAACGAAAGCCTGGGCGATGACTTCCTTCCCAGGCTTTTGAATTTAGTAGAGTCTATCCCAGACAGTGTTTTTTATAGTGGTGGTGCTATCGTCAAACACACCGACATAGCTTTCAATGCTAAATTACAGACCGAATTAAAAAATGTGTTTGGCGATACCTTAAAAATTGCCGCTACTATCGAACTAGCCGACCTCTATTCAAATCCAGTCGAAGGCGTTATCGCGCTCTTCCATCCTGACACTAGATGGTTCTGCTGCTTATTCGTGCCGTACCGCGAATCAGAATTGAAACTATACGATGAGAATATCCCGCGTGGTTATATCATTGACGAGATCAGCGCCAGGATAGGGCACTACCTGAAGAGCGCCGATATCGACAACTGCTTCATAATCGGGTATAGAGACCCACGAGAACCAAGATAGAGTTGACTGAAAGGAGTTCGCCATGTTTAAGCTATGGGCTATGATGATCGGCGTCATGCCGTTGGGAATGGTCATGCAGTATGGGTTGAAGATGGCTATGTCTAGTATGGTCATAGTATATGCACTGTATTTTATGGTGTTCGTGGTGATGATTAATCGCACTAAGAAGAACAGAAAGGTGTAGCTGATCTTAAAACCCAAAATTTGGGGCGTTGTTTTATACAAGGGGTATGTATTATTACGTTACATTGTAAATACGGAATTTTCGTATTGTAGTGTATTTGTAGCTTACAGTTTTTAACAATAAGTAAGTAGGGTAGTCAATATTTAAATAACAACATGACATGATATGCGCATGACTGAAAGAAAGTTGACCGTGGGGTATGTGCCAGGTGACGGGAAGCATTACCCATTGATAAGGCTGCAGGGGAAGTGGTTAGAAGAGCTAGGATTTATGGTAGGGGATAGGGTGGTGGTTGTGGTCAATGAAGAACACCTAATCATTAAGAAAGATAATGACTATTTACTTAGAGGACCGCTTGGGGGTTTTTGATTCACCTAGAAGCCATGCAACAGATACGTCTAAAGCCTTTGCAATTAACGCCACCTCAGTATCAAGCACAGGTCGTTTCCCGTTCTCGATTTTTGAAATAGCAGCTTGCTCAATCTTCAAACCGAGAACTTGTAACCGAGCAACGAGATCGATTTGTGATATTTGTGGTGAAGCCATTTTTCTGGCTTGGCGCACTCTTGCGCCTATCACGTTACGCTTCATAGTAACGTAATGATATATAATATTCTGACTAGGAATATTCTCGTGGGGAATATTTAGTGATACAATCAGGTAAGAATTTAGGGGAGACAACATCTTAACATGGGGGTGCGTCATGAGTTACTGCTCAAAATGCGGCAACAAGCTTGAACCTGGTCAAAACTTTTGTTCAAACTGCGGGCAAAAACCTCCGCAAGAAAAAACAGAGAAGACACAGCGAACCAACACCAAAAAGAGAAACAAGTGGATTCTTCCAGTAACCATAGTGCTCCTCATAATCGCTATAGGTGGGATAGCAGGTGGTGTTGTGATAGGTCTTAATTCAGGTGGAAATACATCTTCAAATAACAACAATATCTATACCGTTTATCCAACAGATACGTATCAAGCACCAACTCAAACGTATCAGCCACCATACACACCAACAACACATACATTGATGTCGGATCAAACATTATCAGCTGGTTCCCATGACCCTAATCCCTATACTATTTCAGCTGGCAAAACTATCACTATCTCTTGGAGTGCTAGCAGTAATGTTGATGTCTACATTTTTACCGATACCAACTACAATTATTGGTTACAAGGCAGCTACATATGCGAAGCAGCCAAAACTGCTAGCTCTGACTCTCTTTCTTATCCTGTTGCCAATACTGACACATACTATCTTGTAGTTAAGAATACGAATACGCTCGGATTCGGCGCGGCTATCACAGTTTATTCAGCGACGGCGACTTGGTAAAAGGGAGGTAGAACATGAACTACTGCCCGAATTGTGGTTCTGCTTTGAAGGATAACCCGACTTACTGCCCCAACTGTGGGCAGAAACTCATTAATACCACTAACAAAGTCGAAGAACAAAAAATAAGTGGAGAAGCCACCTCTCAGCTTAAATGCCCAAAGTGCGGCTCTGAAAACGTTCAGAAATATACTCTATGGAAAAAGTCTCATAAGCATGATTCTTCAGGGGCAGCAGAAGGGGTAGGCTGCCTTATTGTGATAGTACTGCTAATCTTTGCACCTATTGCAGTGCTAGTGTTGGGGATTGCGCTAGTAATAACGCTGCCGACTATTCTTGGAGTCGGTTTAATTGCAGCGATTGCCTATGCTATACAGCAAAGTTATGAGTCTAATCGTTATATTTGTCTTAAGTGTGAACATAATTTCAACCCAAAAGAACTGCGGGGGAAAGGTCCCTTTGATTGGTTCGATTAATCTTGAAATCCGAGATGAATCCATAAATAACGCAAAGTAAGGAAGGAAATATGAGGCTAGCATTATTCACCGGATCATGGGGATTCCCAGACATCATTATAGTTGTTGTCGCAGCACTCCTACTGGTTGTCATCATCATTATTGGAATTGTGTTCCTATTTAAACATAGGTCAAACAAGAAACCAACAAAGAATTCTAGCTATTGCACAAAGTGTGGTAAGCCTATTCAGCAAGATGCTAAGTATTGCTCAGAGTGTGGACACAGCCGCTAGGATAAATTGATTTCAGGATTTGTTAAAAAATATCGAATTCGGCGCAGATTCATTCGTGAAAAAACACTTTGGTGCCCCCAGGGTGAATTGAAGCAAGTCAGCAACACCACAACTATATAGTTTGACTACAAGCTGTAAATCTCGTCGCCGAAGGTTTTCACCCAGTTCTTATGCAGTATCTCCACCGCATCCTCCGTCCTGTCCACACCCAGGATGACGATGGGCTGCCAGTCTTCGCCCCGGCCCAGGAACGGGTAGAAGTAAAGGACGTTTATCTTTGCCGCGTTGAGCGGTTTGAGCACGGCGCGCATGCCGCCGGGGTGGTCCGGGATCTCCACCGCGATAACTTCGTCGATATGGGTTTTGTAGCCGTTGCTCTTGAGGACATTGGCTGTTTTCACGGGGTCGTCGGTGACGAACCTGACCGTGCTGATCTTGGAGGTGTCGGCCACGGAGATGGCCCTTATGTTTATGCCTTCATCTCCCAGGCATTCGCTGATGCCCAGGAAAGTGCCGGGCACATTATCGAGTGTTATAGATATTTGTTTAACCATCTTCCGACCCCCTTGTTGTCGATGTGTTTCGGAGATATTTTCCGAACCCCCTAAATCCCCCATACGTTGGGGGACTTTAAAAATGGGGGACACCCCCAAACCCCTGACAGGAGAGCTTCTCTCCCGTACCTTTTCTTTTACTTAGGTAGCTAGGTAATACTACCTTGTTTTAATACCGATTACTTACTAACAGCGTTATATCCAGCTGTAATCGCCTTTTCGTTGATGGCGATGAGCTTGCTCTTGTTCTTCAGTCCGATCTTGAGCCCCTCAATGATGCCTTCAAGCGACACGATGCCGCTCTTCTTGATGAAGGCGCCCAGCATGACCATGTTGGCCGACTTGGCGCTGCCCAATTCCTTGGCGATGGCGTCCGCAGCCACGCGAACAACCTCTATATCATCACGCGACGTGCTCACTTGTACTAGTGACGAGTTTATAAAGAGCACGCCGCCGGACTTTATCTGGTTCTGGAACTTGACCAGCGAGGGGCGGTTCATGGCGATGACGAAATCTGGAGATGATGCTATGGGTGACGCGATCTCCTCGTTTGAGACGGCCACGGTGCAGTTGGCCGTGCCGCCGCGCACCTCGGCGCCGTAGGACGGCAGGTAGGTCACGTATTTGCCCCCGGCCATGGCAGCCTGCGCCAGGGTCAGCCCCATGGAGATGACCCCCTGGCCCCCGAAGCCGGATATCAGCGTCTTAACCAGCATCTTCTTTACCTGTCCTGTCGAGAATCACCCCGAGAGGGAACTCCTTGACCATGACCTCATCGATCCACTTCCAGGCCTCGGCGGGGCTCATCTTCCAGTTGGTGGGGCAGGGAGAGAGTATCTCCACCAGGGAGAAGCCCTGGCCGTCGAGCTGGGCCTGGAACGCCTTGCGTATGGCCTTCTTGGCCTTCTTTATATTAGCCGGCGAGTTTGCAGCCACGCGCTCGATGTACGCCGAGCCCCTGACCAGCGCCAGCATCTCGCTGATCTTTAATGGATATCCCTCGATCTTATTATCGCGGCCGAGGGGCGTCGTCGTTGTCTTCTGTCCCGACAGCGTAGTCGGGGCCATCTGCCCGCCCGTCATGCCGTAAACAGCGTTGTTGATAAATATGGCAGTTATGTTCTCGCCGCGGTTGGCCGCGTGAATGGTCTCAGCGGTGCCGATGGCCGCCAGGTCGCCGTCGCCCTGGTAGGTGAAAACGAACGTCTCAGGGCTAGCCCGCTTGAGGCCCGTGGCGACGGCCGCGCCGCGGCCGTGGGCCGACTCCGCCATATCTATATCGAGATAGTTGTAGGTGAACACCGCGCACCCTGGCGGGGGTATGCCGACAGCTTTATCCCGCAGGTTCATCTCGTCGATGAGCTCGGCGATGATGCGGTGCACCACGGAATGCCCGCAGCCGGGACAGTAATGAAATACCGCCTTCTTGAGCGTGGTCGGGCGCGAATATACTTTCTTCATTTCCCGCCCTTCAATCCCTTCTGGTAGTAGACGCGCGCTATGGCCCGCTGCAGCTCGGCGGGGGTGGGTATCACGCCGCCGGTGCGCCCGTAGAACGAGACCTCGGCGGCACCTTCCAGCGACAGCTTCACATCCTCCAGCATCTGACCCATGTTCATCTCTATATCCAGGAACTGCTTCTTTTTCTTGGCCAGCTGTTTGATAGCCTCGGACGGGAACGGCCACAGCGTTATCGGGCGCAGCATGCCCACCTTGAGCCCTTCCTTCCGGGCGTTCTTTATCGCGCCCCTGGCGATGCGCGCCGCTATGCCGAAGGCGACGACCACGAGCTTGGCGTCGTCGATCATGAATGTATCGTAAGCGACCTCGTCGCGCTTGATTATCTCGTAGCGCCGGAACAGGCTCCAGTTGAGTTCCTCCAGCGACGCCGGGTTCGACGTAAACGTCTTAACGATGCGGCTGGGGCGGCCTTTGGCCCCGCGCAGCGCATCATCCCTCACCGGCAGCATCTTCGGCTCCTCATATTTGAATTCGACCGGCTCCATCATCTGCCCCAGCACGCCGTCTCCCAGAATCATAACCGGCACCCTGTACTTATCCGCCAGATCGAATGCTTTATACGTCTGATCCGCCAGCTCCTGCACTGACGAAGGCCCGAGCACTATCGTGCGATAATCCCCGTGTCCGCCACCGCGCGTGGCCTGATGATAGTCCGACTGCGCCGCCGCTATGCTGCCCAGACCCGGACCGCCGCGCGACATGTTGACGATTACCGCGGGCAGCTCGCAGGCCGCCAGATAGGAGATGCCCTCCTGCTTCAGGCTGATGCCCGGGCTTGAGGATGAGGTCATAGTCCGCACCCCGGCCAGGCTGGCGCCGAAAACCATGTTGATAGCGGCAAGCTCGCTCTCGGCCTGAATGAAGGTACAGCCCTTCTTGCGGCCGAGATGGGCCGCCATGTATTCGGTGAGCTCGTTCTGCGGCGTGATGGGATAGCCAAAGTAGCACTGGCAGCCGGCCCTTATCGCCGCCTCGCCGATGGCGCTGTTTCCGTCCATGAGCACTTTAGTCACGGTATACCTCTATCGCCGCCTCGGGACAGACCTGCGCGCATATGGCGCAGCCGCTGCACTCGCCGTCCTTCACGCACGCGGCCACCCTGTAGCCGTTGGCGTTGAGCTTATCGGACAAGACGATAAAGCCCTTCGGGCAAAACAGTGTGCAGAGCTCGCAGCCCTTGCAGAACTCCCGGTCTATCTCTATGTACCCTTTCATATAGACGTCTATTGTATAGTCAAAACCGCCCGTAATGCAAGCGGTTGACCCTCATCCTGATCCTCCCAGTACTGGAAGGAAAGTAAATTAAAGGAACACCCCCTAACCCCCTCTTCTAAAAAGAGGGGGAACAGATACGTCCCGGGGAGCATTCGAACCTCCGATACAACCCTCAACCATGAAATGGCTAGAGGTTAGCTAACAAGAGAAGGATTAGCTTAAGTTAGTTCTCCCTTCCTTAAGGGAAGGGAGTAAGAGGGATGGAGATTTTAACAATAATTCCATATAGCACCTATCATGGAAAAGCAAACGTATGGGGGGATACAGGGGGTTCGGGAAACAGCTCCGAGACATTTCGACACTTTCTCTCAAGGGCTTACTATTCATCGACTTTGTGCTAAAATTGTCGAGCAGAGGTGCAGGAGGTTTATCCTGCCGGGGGTTCGGTCAATCTAATGAACAACACAGACAACAAATACTCAGCCAGGTTCATAGTGGTCACAGGCGTCTTCATCACCTGCCTGATAATATCTAACATCATCGCCGTCAAGGTCATACGCGTGGCCGGCCTCAACCTGCCCGCGGCCATCATCATCTTCCCCATAAGTTATATCTTCGGCGACATACTGACCGAGGTCTACGGCTACCGCACCGCGAGGAAGGTCATATGGCTGGGCTTCCTGTGCAACCTGTTCGCGGTACTTGCCATGTGGCTCGGCGGCCTGCTGCCGTCGGCACCCTTCTGGGGGAACCAGGACGCCTACCAGACGATACTGGGATATACGCCGCGGCTTCTCGCAGCTTCATTAGCCGGCTACCTGCTGGGCGAGTTCACCAACTCCTTCGTGCTGGCCAAGCTGAAGATCGCCACCAAAGGGAGGTGGCTCTGGACGCGCACCATCGGATCGACATTTGTGGGGCAGCTGCTGGATTCCGGCGCATTCATCTTGATCGCCTTCTCCGGCACCATGGGCTGGGGCGCTCTGGGAACGATGGTGGTCACGCACTGGCTGGTCAAAACGGGGTATGAGGCGCTGGCAACCCCGTTCACCTATATGATAGTAGGACACCTGAAGAAGAAAGAGGGTGTCGACACCTTCGACTATAAAACTAACTTCAACCCGTTGCTTGTATTCCCGTTCAGCCTGCTGACCAGGCGCAAAGCCAGCGAACAGTAAGTAGGGGCGAATCTTGTATTCGCCCTGACGGTTGCCATGAACCGAATTCGGGCAATCACAAGGATTGCCCCTACAGACGAACATTTCGGCAATTTGATTTGGGGACAACAGGGGGTTCGGTAATCTATCGCCCAACCCGACGATAACTTAAAAAAGAGGTACAGGAGATTTCTCTCCTGTCAGGGTTTTAGGGGTGTCCCCTATTCTTTTAAAGTCCCCCAAAGTATGGGGGATTTAGGGGGTTTGGATAATCTATTATGGAACTTGAAATCCTTGGAGCCCATAACTGCGAAACCGAGAGCGCCAGGCTCACCTGCCTCCTCGTTGACCGCGTCCTCGCCATCGACGCCGGAGGACTGACCTCCGCGCTTTCCATCGAGGATCAGCATCATCTGAAGGCCGTGCTCATCACGCACCACCACTTCGACCACGTCAGGGACCTGGCCACCCTCGGCATGAACTTCTGGACGACCGGACCGCTGCCCGTCTACGGGCTGGAAAGCTCCCTGCAAACCGTCCTCAGCCATATCTTCAACGGCGTGCTGTACCCGGACTTCACCTGCAGGCCTTCACCCGAGAAGCCCGCGTTCAAGTTCCACCCCGTCGCGCCTGGCAAGATCTTCACCGCGGGTGGTTATTCGATACTGCCGTTCCTGGCAAATCACGGCATCCCCACGGTGGGCTACCAGATCACCGGCGCGGACGGAAAGAGCTTTGTATATACCGGGGATACGCACAGGCTGCCGGAGGCGGCGTGGCAGGGCCTTTCGCCCCGGCTCATCGTGACCGAGGTCACTGTGCCCGATAAGTACGAGAGTATGGCCAGGGAATCGGGGCACCTCACGCCGAAGCTGCTGAAAGAGGAGCTGCTGGCCTTTAAGAAGATACACAAATACATCCCGCCCGTGATCGCCGTTCACATCAGTCCCCACCTGGAGGACGATATTCACAAGGAGATATCCCGCGTCGCAGAGGAACTGGGTACGGAAATTACCTGCGGATACGAGGGTATGCGAGTTGTCATCTGATGAAGCGCGGCCGAAGTTTATAGTCGACGCCAATGTGGGAAAACTGGCACGCTGGCTGCGGATGCTGGGCTATGATACTATATTCGTGAACGATATTAACGACGACGTACTGGTCGATATCGGCTTGAAAGAGGAGCGCGTGCTCTTGACCAGGGATACACAGATCATGCTCAGGCGCCCCGTCACCAGCGGCAAGGTCAGAGCCCTGCTGACCCCGGAGGACGACCCGAAGGAGCAGATGCGCAAGGTGATAACGGAGATGAAACTGGACCGGGAACGCGAGTTCACGCTCTGCCTGGAATGCAACGCGCCGCTCGCGCCCAGGAGCAAGGATGAAGTTGAAAACCTGGTGCCGCCCTATGTATACAAAACACAAACTCAATATCATCAATGCCAGGTCTGCGGGCGCATATACTGGCGCGGGACGCACTGGGAACATATGAAACAAGTTCTGGAGATGCTTATGGAGGCTGAAGTATGAGAAGAGCTGCTCTTGTTTACGACAAGATACAGTCAGCGCACGTCCTGCGCGATGACCACGTATTCAAGCCCAGCCGGCTTCAGCTGACCTACGAGCTGCTCAACAGCTACGGCGCATTCGATGGCTCAAAAACGGTTAAGCCCAAGATGGCCGAGGAATCCGACCTGCTGCTGTTTCACAACCCTGACTACGTCTCCGCCATCCGCGATCTCAGCAACGGCATCGACCGCAGGGACGCGCTGGATTATAACGTCAGCCACTACGGCGACAACCCTCCCTATAACGGCATGTATGAAGCATCCGCGATGGTGGTAGGCGCCTCCCTGACCGCCGCCGACCTGGTGACCGGCGGCAAGGTCGATGTAGCCTTCAATATCTCGGGCGGTCTGCATCATGCCATGCCCGCGCGCGCCTCCGGTTTCTGCATCTTCAACGACGCCGCCATAGTTATAAAACATCTCGTTAAACAGGGCAACCGCGTGGCCTACGTGGACATCGACGCGCACCACGGCGACGGCGTGCAGCAGGCCTTTTACGAAAGCAACGAAGTGCTCACCATATCCCTACACGAATCGGGGCATTACCTCTTCCCCGGGACCGGCGAAACGGGGGAAACGGGGCTGGGCGCCGGCAAGGGCTACAGCGTCAACATACCGTTTTTTCCCAAAACGGATGACGATATTTATCTCTGGGCTTTCAGGCAGGTCGTGCCGCCTCTCGTCAAGGCCTTCAATCCCGACGTTCTCGTGACCCAGCTCGGCTGCGATTCCTACTACATAGATCCGCTGACCGACCTCATGCTCACAACCGACGGCTACACCAAACTGGTTAAGGAGCTGGGCAAACTGGGGACGAAGTGGGTCGCGCTGGGCGGCGGCGGCTACGATATGGACGCGGTCATCAGGCTGTGGACGCTGGCCTACGGCGTCATGCTCGAACGCGAATGGCCCGATGAGATACCCGCGGACTTCCAGAAGAAGTACGGTATCAAGAAGCTGCGCGATGCCGATAAGCCGCACATCGATGAGGATATGTTAAAGATGGCACGCCAGTTCGCCAAGCAGGGCGTGGACGACATCAAACGCACGGTGTTCCCCATCCATGGCCTTAAATATTAATCGATTCTCTATCTAAAAGAGGAGCCGGCATGGAAACAACGAAGTTAGCCCTTGATGGAATCAAGATACTGAACATGTGCTGGATAGGCCCCGGCGCTTTCTGCACCGAGATGCTGAGCGACCTGGGCGCCGATGTAATCAGGATTTCCGACGTCAATCAGGGAGATCACGGCGCATTGGCGATGATGGTATTCGATCAGTGGCCCGGCTTGCGCAATTGCCGGACATTCGGCGTCAATCTGAAAACAAAAGCCGGTAAAGAGGCCTTTATGGATCTGGTCAAGAGCGCCGATGTCATGATGGAGGGCTTCCGGCCGGGGGTAGTCAAGCGTCTGGGCATTGACTATGATGCCCTCAAGAAGATCAACCCGCGCATAGTATATGTTTCCCTATCCGGTTACGGGCAGGATGGCCCGTATCGCGACCTGGTCGGGCATGAACTGAACTACATAGCTATCAGCGGTTTATTGGGCCTTACCGGGTCAAAGGGAGAGAAACCTTCCATACCGGGCACGGTTGTCGCCGACTGGTCCGGGGGCATGTCTGCCGGGATCAGCATCCTGTCGGCGTTGCTGGCACGGGAGCGGAGTGGGAATGGCCAGTTTCTGGACGTCTCCATCACGGACGCGATAACGGAGGTGACATCGGTACAGATCAACCCGTATCTATACAAGCATGGGATTGTACCACAGAGGGGTGAGACCATCTGGAACGGGAAATATCCCTGGTACTCCGTATACGAAACAAAGGATAAAAAGTATGTCGCCATAGCCACGCTGGAGCCGAAGTTCTTTGCCACCCTGTGCAAACTCCTCGGTTGCGAGGAATTCGTACCCTATCAGTTCGATGAGGGCGCCAAGCGGGACGAGATGTTTGAATTCTTTAAAGTTAAATTCCAGTCTAAAAACCGCGATGAATGGGTAGACCTGCTGATGTATGAAGAGACGTGCTTTGCACCGGTGCTTGGCATCGATGAGGTGGAATCAGACCCGCAATTGATCGCACGAAGAATGATTCTGGAGTCCGAGCACCCTGTTGTGGGCCATCTCAAGCAGATCGGATCGATGCACAAGCTCTCTGACTCTCCGGTGGAGGTGAGGAACTGGGCCACCAGTTTCGGGCAGCATACGGATGAAATCCTGCGTGAAATAGGCTACAGCGCCCATCGTATCAAGGAACTGAGAGAGGCAGGGGCTGTCGGCTAGAACATTCCGTCGACCGCTTCCAAAAGAGGTGCAGGAGAGTTTCTCCTGCCGGGGGTTTGGGGGTGTCCCCCACTCTCTTTTAAATCCCCCATGATTGGGGGATAACAGGGGGTTGACCCAGCCCAAGATTATCTTAAATCCCTACCTCTGCCCGTACTTTTCATGGTAAACGATCTCAGCTAACTCCTTGCGTCCGGGCCCCCTGGGTTGCTCGTTGGGATATCCCAGCGGTATCAGCTCGACGATACGTGCGTTAGCCGGCATCTGAAGTATCTGCTCCGCCTTTTTTGCATCCAGGTAACCGATATTCACGGTGCCCAGCCCCAGCGCATACGCCATCAGCGTAAGGTTCTGCACCGCCAGCGCCGCATCGAACATGAACCACCAATCGCCTTTATCTGTAACCGGCGCTCCCTTTTTAAAACCCACCCTCCCCGTCTCAGCGCAGAGCACAAGCACCACGGGAACGGTGCGCATGGCCTCGTTGGCGGGGTTGGTGGATGACAGCGTCTCAGCTAATTTCATCTTTGTATCGCGATCCCTGACCACTATCCAGCGCACGACCTGCATGTTGGCCCAGGACGGCGCCCAGCGCGCGGCCTCCAGCAAAAGCTCGATATCCTTGTCGCTCACGGGATCAGGTTTGTACTTGCGAATGCTTCGCCTGCCCTTTAGCGCATCCATCAATTCCATATGTGCTACCCTCTGACTATATATTTACCAGCAGATTATAACCAATCCGAACGCAATTTAAAAATCTGTACCGAATCCGCTTTGGCCCCCGTTCTCATATTGCGCCCACTGATGATTAGCCGTATAATTGCTCAATCTACCAATGGTCACAGATGGGAACAGGAGTGGGACATGGTAAAACAGGTAGAAAAAAACGGCAAGGTATACCACGTTTGCGAGATTTGCAACTGCGCCTACAGCGAAAAGGAGTACGCAGAGCAGTGCCAGGAATGGTGCAAGGAATACCACCGCTGTAATATGAAGATAATGAAGCATCGCGTCGATCTCGATCAGATTGAAGAGGAATAATCATCCTTCCATAAAAAAGAGCGCTCTCTTCAATCTCATTATCAAAATAGTTAGCACCCTCTCACCTAGCCTCTCCCCTCAAGGGAGAGGTTTTTTTTAATCGGGCGCCCCACATCTTCAAGAGTCTCCAAAGTTAACAGGGGATTCAAGGGATTGGAAAAGAGGTGCGGGAGAGCTTTCTCCTGTCAGGGGTTTGGGGGTGTCCCGTAGGGGCGAAAGATTTTTCGCCCTTACCTGGGAACCAACGTATGGGGGGGGGCTAACAGGGGGTTCGGTAAATAGCCCCGTGAAATATCGACAATAAAAAAAGAGGCTGGGAACTAGTCCCAGCCTCTCGTTTTTTACCTTGCTACTAGAGCAGGTTTACCGCCTTTTCGTCGGGTTGGAAGCGGTGTAGCACTTGCTGCAATAAACTGGCCTGTCACCACGAGGCTCGAACGGAACCTCTGTGCTGACGCCACACTGGGCGCAAACCGCAGGATACATCTGCCGTCTGGCACCACCACCACCAAAGCCGCCACGTCCACCACCACGCTCCTGCTTCTTTGCAGCACGGCACTCCGGGCAACGCTTGGGCTCGTTGGTGTAACCTTTCTGCGCGAAGAACTCCTGCTCCTCGGCATTAAAGGTGAAAGTACGACCGCAATCGTTACACTGCAATTCTTTATCGGTGAAGCTCACTGGATGACCTCCTTTCTTCAAATACTGTGCTGAACTTCGGTCATCCAATGTACTGTGCTAAACCCTGATTTCAAGAGATGCTCTGAAGAGAGAATTTGCGGGGTTGCCGGTCGAACTTGGTAACCTTTTTCAAGCCACTGGCACGATGATAATACAGAATTTCGACAAATGCAATAGGGTAATTTACACTTTATGCAAACTGCTGTCTTTAAATCATTTCCCGCGCCCTGTCGCCAGGATGCCGACCGACGCGACTCCACGATCAGGACGCATCTTTATCCCTTGCCGTAGACCTGGCTCCCGAACTTGAACCCCAGGATATCCACCATCTTACGCTTATTGGGCTCCGAGGCGCTTTTCTTGGGCGAACTGGCTTCAACCTTTTTCACAAAGCGGAGCGTATTGTCAACGTAAAGCCTGACACTGCCGGAGACCTTGCCCGACTGCTCGGATATATTGGCCACCGGGTCCTGATGATAGAAACGGAAAACGCCCGGCCAGTCAACACAATAGTGGACCACGTTGCAATCTTTTAAGGGGACCTGGCCGCGGCAGAGGAACCTCTTGCTCTCATTTATATAGCTGACCATATTATTTTCTTTGAGGTAACCCTCCATCGAGTGGTGCAAAACCGCCCCGTACATGTGCAGTTCCTCCTGAAGCATGTAGGCATCTATCAGCGGACGCCCGACATGGAGAGACTCTTCGAAATCCGCGGTCTGCTCACCGTATGCCAGCGCGCCCTTGATCGGCAGGCCGTTGATCAGCGATTTGTACATAAGCCATGCCGCCAGCATCACAATCTTCCGTGCGCACGCCTTGGAATCATCCTCAGACACGAGCACGATCGAATCCGAGAAGAAAACGGGCAGAACGATGGCCTCGACATAGCTGTGAGGCTTCCCCACCCTGTGCGTGTCCTCCTTGCTGGTGAGCAGCTCCCGTCCGTAGCTTTCGATGACGCCGATGGCCTCCCTGATCTCGTTTATCTTCTTCAGCACATCGGCATGGTTGTTGCGTAGCACCATGTCCTTGAAGCCCATGATATCAAAAAAACCTACAAACCTGTTGCAGGTCACATTCCAATTAGCCATATGAACCTTTTCTAGTATTCCGTTAAGAATTAAAATATTAAAAATGACATCGACGGTTTCGGAATAATTCGGATATTATACAACTATTACATCCGGCATGATATAGGGGGGCATACATCGAATTCTAAGGTAAACTATTTGCGGGATTTATCCAGCACCGCGGCGTAGCTCATGGTGACGGCCGGCCTTGCTACGACGGAGAAGCCGGAAGCGACAGCTTCGGACAATATCTTCTCAAAGCGCTCGAGCGATAAGTGCAGCTTTGGCTCCGCCAGCATCCACCTGCCGCCGTCCTTCACTATCGCATGTATCTGCCCGAACATTAACTTCGCATCGGTCACCTCGTGCACCATCCAGAAAGTAAGCACAAAATCAGCCTGTTCGCTGACGCCAATATCGCCAACCTTACATAATCGCAACGAAATACGATCGTCGACCCCGCCTCGCACCATACGCCTTTTAACCCGGTCCAGCATCTTCTGCTGCAGGTCCACCGCTATTACCCTGCCACTAGCCCCGACTAGCTTCGCCATGCCTATAGAGAAATGCCCCATGCCGCAGCCGATATCCACTACCGTCATCCCCTCCCTGACATACGCTCCCAACACCTTCTCCGGCTTGTGCAGTATGCGTCGACCCGGGTTATCAAAGGTGTACGCGAACCACCACGGGCACAGCTCACGGTCCAGAAAATGGATTTTATTTAGTAGCTTCATATGCCAAATTATACTCGTTCTAAAGCTGGTTTCAAGATATCTACTAGCCCCGATTTACGGCAAATAAAAAGAGGCCGAGATTAACTCCCGGCCTCTTTGTTAACCTTCTTTTTTAAGGTTATCTCCTGGTTCTGTTAGAACCACCGCCAGCGGCATTGTAGCATGCGCTGCAATATACTGGTCTGTCGCCACGAGGCTCAAATGGAACTTCTGTGGCCTTGTTGCATGTGGCGCACACTGCAGGATACATCTGCCTGCGCGTGCCAAAACCACCACGTCCACCTCCAACCTGCTGCTTCTTTGCAGCACGGCACTCCGGGCAACGCTTGGGCTCGTTGGTATAACCTTTCTGTGCGAAGAACTCCTGCTCCTCGGCACCAAAGGTAAATGTCTTCCCACAATCGTTGCATTGCAGTTCTTTATCGGTGTAACTCATTGGATGACCTCCTTTCTTCAAATACTGTGCTGAACTTCGGTCATCCAATACTTTGAGGTACTTTGCCTCTGAGAGACCTTAAACTGGGGAGCTCTAAGGGGTTGCTGGTAGGACTGGTAACCTTTGATCAAGCCACTAAATCAAGCATACGCTACAATTTGGGGAAATGCAAGAGGTGCGAATTTACATCGTAATGACAAGCTGTGAGATTTAGGGAACACCGCTTCCTCAACTTCCCTATCCCTTCGCTGGGGAGAATGTCGAGGTGAGAGCTGCCATTATATCGACAGTTATTACCTGCGTGTAGATCCGTGAAGGCTTTTGCACTGGTTGCAATACACCGGCTTGCCGCCATTAGGCGAGAATGGGACCTCGGTGTGGGCGCCGCACTGAACACAAGTAGCCGGATACAGACTCCTGCGGGAGATACTGCTGGCACTGCCACCACCACGATTGACTCCACGCACCTGATTCTTTGCCGCACGGCAAGTTGTACAACGCTTTGGCTGGTTGGTAAAGCCTTTGCTGGCAAAGAACTCCTGTTCACTGGCGCGGAAGGTGAAACTGCGTCCGCAATCGACGCACTTCAATTCTTTATCTGTAAAACTCATTCGGATGACTTCCTTTCTTGAGAACTGCGTTGAACACAGGTCATCCAATACTCTAAGAACCTTTACCTTGAAGAGACCTCTGTTGGGGGAACTCTAAAGGGTTGCTGATAGGACTGGGAACCCTGATCAAGCAACTAAGGTAAGTTTAGAACATAACCGTAACAAATGCAAGTGGTGATAACTTGGACTCACCTTCCGCCCCGTCTTATCGTCGCGTCCACTACACGGCGGACGTCATCGACGCATCAGGTCCCCCTGGGATTCTTCGTATCGCACTGGCAGGTACCGTTCTTCCTGGCCTCGATGATCTTTTCCAGAATAAGCGAACGCCCGTGATTTTTAACGACCTCGTTCACGATATCCGACTCTGTATATTCAAAACAGTAACAGATAAATTCCGCCATAGTTAACTCCATCGAGGTTAGGGACTAGATGAGGGCCTGCCCCTGTTTCCAGTGCTCCACCACCGATTTGTATTTCTCATGTATCATCTTTTTATCGAATTCCCAGAACTCCAGGAGCATAGCATCCAGCTCGGCGCGCGTGAAATACTTCTCGGTATCGGGAAAGAAGGCCTCATCCTCCCTCCTGATATGCTCAGGGTAGAACTCGACGAGGGTTGTAAGCCTGTCCAGCACGGTCTTCAGCGCCTCTTTGCGCCCGGCCAGGTAATCTTCCTTGGCCTGAACTAGCTCAGCCACCTGCTTCCTGGCGAATTTATGCTCCTCAACCAGCTCCTGCATGGCCTTTTTATCTTCCGCTGACATATTTTTAACCGCAAGGTCACGGAAAAGGATGTCTTCCTCCTTGCCGTGGTGTGTTTTGTCTGCATAAGTCCTGATGAAATCGACCGCAGCGTCGATAAAAACGGGATCGACGCGATTCTGCTTGCGCATAACTGCCATCTGATCTTTGATGACAGCGATCATCTTCTCGATGAGGCGATGCTCGATCATGAGCGGGCCTCTGGGTTTCATATCACACCTCCGAATAAATATGCCATTTAGGACGATTTCTCTTTCACCACACAGCCCGGGCAAGCATATCTCATCTTGCAGTTCACACAGGACTTTTTTCTACTGCTCGCGCCGCTGTATGCGGATATGGCCAGGAGCTCCACCAGCACAATGGCCTGAGCCACCATAAAGTCCTGCACCATAGCCGCGATGACGAGGCCGAGCGGTATCAGGCTCAGCAGTCCGTAGGTGGCAGGCGCGAGCCTGACGCCTATGCTGGTAGCGAACTTATCCATGCTGCCCTGCTTGAACATCAGGGCAGCCAGCTTGCCCCACCCGATGGGACAGAGCTTGCCATAGTAATAACAGTTGACGCATACAATCCTGCGCATGACGACAAAGACCATCAGCAACGCCACGCCCAGATAGACCCAGGCGGCAATGGGATGGAAGAACCAGCAGCAGGTCATGCCCAGCATGATCCATACCAGCATAGTCATGTTGCCGAAGATTATCGAGCCAAGCCCGAATTCCTCGATGCCCTGCTCGTATATTTTCACTTCGCTTTTCTTCTGATCCATACTTCAACCTCCATCGATCCTGTGTCAGATGCGACGATCATTTACCGCCGTACATTTTATCCAGCATGTTGGCCGCAAGCCCTATCGCCGCCCGGCGCGGCATGAGCTTACCAGATATAAAAAAGGTAATGCGATTGCCCCTCCCCGCGATGTGGCTCGGCCTCTTGCCCAGCGCGTTCAGCGCCTCGGCCGCCGTCGGCCCCGGCTCCATGACCTTCACCAGCTTGGCATTGCCGGACTGCGCTTTCGACTCCATATACCCCGGCGTGCGCGTGGTCCCCGGCATGAATCCCAGCACGTCAACGCCCTTGCCGCGCAGCTCGGCCCACAGGCCCTCCGCCAGTATAAGGTTGTAGGCCTTGGTCGCGGCGTAGTTGGCCACATAGGGCGTCCCCTGCATAGCCGAGGCCGAAGAAACCATAATTATCCCGCCGCGCCCGCTCGCCGTCATCCTCTTTGCGAACTCGTGCGCCAGCGTAAGCGGCGCCCTCACGTTCACGTCAATCATCCTCAGCTTCTCCTCCAGCCCCCGCTCCACGAACTTGCCCACCGGCCCGTACACGGCGTTGCTCACCAGCAGGCCGATATCCAGACTATCGACTTGCTGCTTTATCTTCTCGATGAAATCGGGCTGCGAAAGGTCGACCGATAACGTTACGATCTCGCGCCCGCTCGCCTTGCGGATGTCCTCCGCAGTGTGCGCCAGCTCATCGGCAAGCAGATCGACCATGACCACGTTTATCCCCTTGGCTGCTATCTGCCGCGAGAACTCCGCGCCCAGGCCGCGCGCCGCGCCGGTCACCAGCGCCCACGGACCGTATTTGGAACTGAAGTCTTTTGAAGCTGCCATTGATCACCTCCGACGACTTGTTGCCAAATTATACTAGAAGTCAAAACGATTTCCAAACCGCATCGTCAGACGATTGTCGATCAACCCATCCCTTCATACATTATGTAGGGGCAGGGCTCGCCCTGCCCAATAAAGGGCGCAGCGAGCAGCGCCCCT
This sequence comes from Dehalococcoidia bacterium, assembly GCA_041653935.1. GTDB lineage: Bacteria > Chloroflexota > Dehalococcoidia > E44-bin15 > E44-bin15 > JAYEHL01. The sequence continues at coordinate 337,584 of JBAZEO010000002.1, forward strand.
ACGGGACACCTCTCTTCCAACGCCCTTCCCGACGCATTGTTGCGCCGATGCTCAATTCGACGTATAATTTCGACAACCTGGAGGTTATAATTATGAAAGTTCTTATTGCATATCATTCCGTCAGCGGCAACACAAAAAAGGTCGCCGAGGCCATCTACAAGGAGATCAGGGCCGATAAAGAGCTGCTGCCCTTGAGCGAAGTGAAAGACCTTAAGGGCTATGACCTCAGCTTCATCGGCTTCCCGATACAGGCCTACGGCCCGGCCAAAGAGGCCAAGGACTTTCTCGAGAAGAAGGTTGCAGGCAAGGACATTGCCCTGTTCATTACACATTCCGCGCCCGAGGAAGAGCCTCAGGTTCAGCAATGGCTGGCGGCCTGCAAAATAGCCGCCTCCGGCGCTAACCTCCTAGGGCTGTTCGACTGCCGCGGGGAGCTGGCGCAGAATATTGCGGATATGATGCTTGCCAGCAAAGACGCGGATCTTATTGCCAAAGCCGAGAGGCGATCCGAGACACTGGGCCAACCGGATGGGGGAAGGCTCAAAAAAGCTCGCAAGTTTGCCAAGGACATAATGGCAAAATACAAGCAACCCGGCAGATTGGGCTGAGCCAGCCGCCTCAATCGCAACGCCACAAAAACCGTAGGGGCGATTCATGAATCGCCCCTACATCGTTTACGGTATTCGACCCAATTTCCCCTCAACGCCGTCTGTTCCTCCATATACGCAGCATCACGATGCCGAGTAATATCGCACAGACCAAGAAAACCGCCTCCGCAGCTATAATCTGCGTTCTGTCGCCCGCGGAGAGCGAGTCCGGGAAGAATATAAACCACACGGCATAGAATATGCTCATTATCAGGAAAAGCGTGAACGATACCGACACGGCCTGCACCGTGCGCCTGTTGCGCGCCACCACGCTTTCTTTATCGGTAAAGGCCTCCGGCCGCTGACCCTGATACTCCATGCGCCAGACACGAAAGCTGGCCATACGGCCCAGGAACTGCCAGCCGAACTGCTCATAAGTAGCCCTGTATTCCTTGCGCTCCGAGAACTGCATATCGCAGACGAAGCGGTATTTCCTCGGCTCACCCTTTTTGAAGGTCATCCACAGCGAGTTCCACTGCCTGATGCGATCGACATGCCATCCCTCCGCGGCCATACGTTCAAACCAGTTTTCGAAATTTGCCGGGACAACATTCCCGCCTCGAAAGGCTGAAAACAGCACAGTCTTTTTATCTTTCATAATAGTCCCCCCGAATTCTTGTAGAGCTCGGCGATGCGCCCCGCCTCCTCCCACAATATCGCGCTGCCCACCGAGGTGATCTTGTATATCTTGCGGCGATCTTCTTCGCTGACAGGCTCGATGAGCCCATCGCCCTCAAGCTTGCCCAGGCTTGAGTACACCGTGCCGGCGCCGAGCCTGATGCGCCCCCTGGTCAGCTCCTCTACATGCTGCATGATGGCGTAGCCGTGCCGCGCCTCCCGCAGCGAGAGCAGGATATAGAACATGGTCTCGCTCATCGGGATGTACCTGTTGCGTGCTTTCTCAAGGCTCATAGCATCACCTCTAACCTATACAACAATGCGATATATCATGACGTAGTATATCACGACGTGATATATGTTGTCAAGAGGGGACAGCCAGAGGTGGGAAATCGAGGGGAAAACGTAGGGGCGATCCTTCCATGGAAGGATCGCCCCTACAATGGTTAATTAAATAATCGACAATATTGTTTATCGTTCCAGCGCTATGGCCATGCCCTGGCCGCCGCCAACGCACAGCGTGGCCAGCCCGCGCTTGAGGTTGCTGCGCTTCATCTCGTGCATCAGCGTGACTACGAGGCGCGCGCCGGTGCAGCCGATGGGATGGCCCAGGGAGATACCGGAACCGTGGATGTTGGTTTTATTCATATCGACGTTCAGCTCGCGTATGCAGCCGATGGCCTGCGCCGCGAAGGCCTCGTTCATCTCGATGTTATCGAAATCGCTCAGCTTGAGGCCGGTCTTCGCCAGCAGCTTGCGCACGGCCGGGATCGGGCCCAGGCCCATGTAGGCCGGGTTCAGTGATACCGATGTGAAGGCCGTGATCTTGGCCATCGGTTTGATCCCCAGCGATTTGGCCTTCTCCGCCGCCATCAGAACGACCGCCGCCGCCGCATCGTTCACGCCAGAGGCGTTGCCCGCGGTGATGGTGCCGTCCTTCTTGAACATGGTGGCCAGCTTGGCCATCTTCTCAAGGCTGGTGTCCATGGGTCGCTCATCGACGGCGAAAGTAATGGGATCGCCCTTCTTCTGCGGGATGACTACGGGGACGATCTCCTCCTTGAAGATGCCGTCGGCGATGGCCTTGCGCGCGCGGTTGTGGCTCATGAGCCCCAGCTCGTCCTGCTCCTTGCGCGTGATGCCGTACTTGGCGGCGATGTTCTCAGCGGTGACGCCCATGTGGTAATCGTAAAATGTCTCCAGCAGCGCGTCCCACAGTAGCAGGTCGTTCATCTCTGCGTGCCCGTCGATGTCCATGCGGTAGCCGAAGCGCGCCTTGGGCAGGGAATAGGGAACGGTGCTCATGCTTTCCATGCCGCCGGCGACCACGATATCGGCGTTGTCGGTCATGATGGCCTCGGCGCCTAGCGCGATAGCTTTCATGCCCGATGCGCACAGCTTGTTGATGGTGAACGCGGGCGTCTCCTTGGGGAGGCCGGCGTAGACCGAGGCCAGGCGGGCGGGGTTCTGGCGGTTCCCGGCGAAGAGCACGAGGCCCATGATGACCTCGTCGATCTGGACCGGCTTGAGCTTCTCGTCCCACTTCATGTGCTTCTTCTCAATATCGATGAAGCGCTCGTCCTTGAGCTTGTCCGGCCCGAAAGCCAGCATCTCCTTGCCCGTCTCGGGGCGGATGCCGGCGCGCTTCACCGCCTCATGGATGGCGGTGGTACCCAGCTGTACTACAGGGATGTCCTTGAGCGTGCCGCCGAAGTTGCCTATGGCCGTCCTGGCCCCGCTTACAATCACTACTTCTCTCATTTAATAAATCTCCTTACCTCATTTACAAACCGAAGCCCGATTCACATGGAATCAGGCTCGTCACATTAAATCGACCGCAAATGCATCTCGGTATCATTATAGCCTTATCGGTGGAGCGGTTTCAATGTCGCGGTTGTCCGACCCCGCCCTTGTAGGGGCGAATAATTATTCGCCCTATTAGTTGTCGATGCATTACGATGCTATTCTCCGAACCCCCTGTAAGTCCCCCATACGTTGGGGGACTTTTTTAAATTGGATCTCCTTCCCTCTTACTCCCTTCCCTCAAGGAAGGGAGAACTTACTATAGCTAACCTCTCCGTTTCAAGTCGAGAGCTGAGGTAATTACACGTATACAGCATTTAACGAACCTTAATGTATATGCAAGGACGGAGTGCCGTGCATATACAAATTATTCTGCGCGCCGCAGCTGAGAACGGGGGGCTATTTCCCTCTCCCTTCGCAGGGAGAGGGTCAGGGTGAGGGTCATAACACGTCATTCCGATCGCGTATCATCGTACGGGGTAAACTCCGGCCGGAATCCACAACGGGCGAACACAGTGGTTCGCCCCTACAACACACACAACGGGTGCTTGATAGAGCGAGAAAATAAGTGTAATATTTCCAGCGGCATGTGTTTGCCAAGATAATATCGCCCATCGTTCAATCGTGGTTGTAAATCCAATCCTAGTTGAAATAGGAGTAGACGATATGACACAAGAAGGGAAAAGCGTCATAAAGACGCACAAGCTCACCAAGATTTACCCGGGCAAGGTGAAGGCAGTCGACGGCATCGATTTCGAGGTCAAGGCCGGAGAGATATTCGCCTTCCTCGGCCCCAACGGCGCCGGCAAGACCACCACCATCAAGATGCTGAACACACTTCTTACACCTACCTCGGGAAGGGCCATGGTGGCCGGATTTGATGTGGCCAAGCACCCGGCCGAAGTGCGCAAACGCATCGGCTATGCTGCGCAGGATGTGGGCGTGGACGAACACGCCACCGGCCGCGAGAACCTCGCGCTTTACGGCCACTTCTACCGCCTGGATGAGAAGACCTTGAAGCGGCGCATAAAGAACATACTCGAAATAGTCGGATTGACCGAATACGGAAACAAGATGGTCTCCTCCTATTCCGGAGGCATGCGCAAACGCCTGGACCTGGCCATGGGACTCATCCATCGCCCCCAGATACTGTTCCTGGATGAGCCGACGACGGGGCTAGACCCGCAGACCAGGGCGCACATCTGGGAGTATATCCAGAAGCTGGTAAATAAGTTGGGTATGACGATCTTTCTGACCACCCACTACATGGATGAGGCCGACCGCCTGGCCAGCCGCATCGCCATCATCGACCTGGGCAAGATCGTGACTATGGGCACCGCCGACGAGCTTAAGCGCTCCATAGGCGGCGACGTGGTGACACTCTCGCCGTGCGATAGCAGTACCGATGCGTGCAAGGCCTTCGTCACCGGCGCGGAGGCGGCGCTGACAGGAAAGCCTTTCGTAGTAGGGACAAAGGCCTCGGAGAGCGAGCTGGCGGTATATGTGAAAGATGGAGCATCGGCAGCGCCGAACATCATGCAGATACTCACTGAGCAGGGAATCGCGGTGAGGACGCTGACCGTCTCGCGACCGTCGCTGGACGACGTGTTCCTGAAATACACCGGCCGCAACATACGAGCTCAGGAGGGCACACGCACAACCATGATTCAAGTAAGCCGCATGCGGAACAGGAGGAGGGCAGGATGAACGTTCTTAAAGATACCTGGTATATAATGCTGCGAGACCTCAGGACGCGCATCCGCATGCCGATCTTCATATTCATGAGCCTATCGCAACCGATTCTGTTCCTGCTGCTGTTCCCGCAGATATTCAAGGCAGTAGGCAGCAGCGGTATGCTCGGCTCTGCCGATGTCAGCTATCTCACATTCTTCACGCCGGGCGTGCTGGTGCAGACGGTTATGTTCAGCGCCATCTTCTCCGGCATGAGCATGATAGTCGATATGGATACGGGCATCCTATCCCGGATGCTGGCCACGCCTGTAACCCGCGTCTCCATAATACTGGGGCGCGTCATCGCCGCAGTGGTGGTGATACTGATTCAAACCGCTGTAATGCTCGGGATTGCGGCAATAATGGGGGTCGATATCAAGACCGGAATCGGCGGCGTGATGCTGATATTCCTGCTTATCGCGCTGGTCGGATTATCACTCGCGGCCTTCTCAAACGGCATGGCGATTCTCCTAAAGCGGCAGGAGGGACTTATGGCGGTTGTAAACCTTATAACCATGCCGCTTATGTTCCTTTCTACTATGATGATGCCGAGCCAGGTACTGCCCGAATGGCTCAATACGGTTCGTCAGTTCAACCCGATAGACTACGCCATAGTGGGCATCCGCGGTCTTGTGCTGGAGGGATACGTGTGGAATGACCTATGGAAAGCCCTAGCGGTGCTGGGCGGCGTGGTTGTTGTCATGGTGATATTCGCGACAATGATGTTCCGCAGGCGGGCTGAGTAGTCAGATTCGTCGACAGATTCTATTCTATAAAAACAGTAGGGGCGAATAATTATTCGCCCCTACAATTGTCTTCAAACCAAATATCTACTGATCGTCAACCCTCGGTCGTCTCATCGATCCAGTCAAGGTAATCCATGTTACCGCCGACGATGGGCAGCGCGATTATCTCCGGGACCTTGTAGCTGTGAATACCCTTGACCGACGCGATAACCTTATCCAGCAGGGCCTCCCTTGTTTTCACGATGAGCATCGACTCATTGGCTGAATCTATCTTGCCTTGCCACCGGAACTTGGATTGCACCTGCGGCACGATGTTTACGCAAGCCGCCAGCTTCCCGCCGACGAGCGCATCGGCTATCTCGCGGCACTGCCCCAGTGTCTCCGCGGTGATAAAGACGACGATGTATTTCTTATCCGCCATGTCCGTCCTCCTCCGAGAGCTTCACCTTGCCCCAAACGCCGAGTTTATCGCCTACGATGATGACGACCCCCGCCACGCCGTCGATCGATTGCGCCAGCTTTATCGCGGCCGGGATATCGTCCGCCGTCTGAACTAAATTGGAGACAGCGGTAGCGGCGGCATCAGCCAGCGCCGTCGATGATGAGAGTATGGCAACAGCATCGGCCAGTCCGAAGTTCAGCGAGTGCCCCACGGTGCCGGAGGAGGTACAGATGCCCAGCGGGCTGTCATCCGGAGCTATCTCGATGGCCAGCCTGCCGGTGAGCGGGCTGTTGCCGGCGAAGATGCCGACTATCCTTGGTTTCTTAGTATTAATAAAGATATCGCCGCCGTTCTCCACGATGACCTCCGCCGAGCGCTTCATCAACGCATAGCCCACATCCTCGGCGATGGCCCCGGCCACAGCGGCCATCGGACCCACACCGGCCTTTTTGGCGGCTCTGGCCATCTTTACCACGATGGGCGGGGCATCCTCGGAGACATCCAGCGGGTCCAGTGCTACCAGGAAATCCAGGTGCTGGTCTATGTAACGCTCGATGTCGGCACGGCACCTTTTTATCTCTACCAGTGCCTCCCCCCTGAAATCGCCTATCGCCCGTACCTGAAGATCGGTCTCCTTAACCACGGCACGGAATGAGACCAGGTCCGAGTCCTTAACCCAGTTGCGATATGTGCGCAGCTGTCCCACTTACAGGTAAACCCCCATGGCCCGGGGCGGGCAGGCTAGGACGCAGAGCTCGCAGGCGGTACACTCGGTAGAATCGAACTTGACCAGTCTCGTCTTATGATCAACGGTCAGCGCGCCGGATGGACAGACGACTACACAGACGCCGCAGTGAGTACAGCGTTCATCGTTACGTATGACATCCTGTCCCAGCGACTGTATCTGCACCCCGGTAGACTGAAGGAACTTAATGCCCTTATCATAGTTCTCCTTCGTGCCGGACAGCTCCATAACCATGCGGCCTTCCTCATTGGGCATGATCGAGGCCTTGAGCACGTTCAGCACAAGGTCATAATCCTTGGCCAGCTTGTAGATTATAGGCTGGTCCACCCGCCGCGCGGGAAAATGCAGCACCACTCTCTTCTTAATAGTCATCTCTCAACCTCACAGTTGTTCGAATCGGGAGGTGGATTCGAACCAACATTTTCGTTATTTTATCTAATCCTTAAATCCTTCTTGTCATTGTCCTTCCCTGGTTGGGAAGGACAATCCAGATAGGGCGATTACAAGAATCGCCCCTACTGACTACTCACTATTTACTGCCTACTCTTCTACCGGGCGCTCGTTGAACGGCTTAGCCGAAAGCCCGGATTCAACGCCGGGCAGCGGGGCCACCATCTCCGTGAGTAAGAATTTGCCTTTAGTTATCCACTCCTTGAGCGTATTCGCTATCTCCAACGCCCTAGGATAGCTGGAAAGCGATGCGGTGGGCACCTTCTTATTCTGAACTAAGATGATGCCGCTCTTAAGCTGACCGTAGCTCACCTCGCCCACGACGTCCGGCTTGCGCTGCGAGTATGCGTCGCTGTAGTCCACTATCGCAGCGAAGATTTCTTCGTCCTTCACCGCCGTATAGCGCAGTATCTCCTCATTCAATATCGGTATCGGCACGCCTATGCCCACGGTCAGCGTCGGTCCGTAGCCCAGCATGCTGGTGCCCACGAGCCACCGCGGGCTCATCCCCTTGAGATCGCCGATGACCGCCAGCGTCCCCGCCCCACGCTTGGGCACGCCGTTATCCCCCCGAAGCGCGGCCGGGCTGTGCTGCGTGCCCTGCCAGGCCACATAGCCGATACCGCCGCCCAGGAATATCCTGGTGCCGATGCCGATGGTCTTGTAGAACGGATCGTTGAGCAGCGGCGAAAGCTGACCCGCCGAGCAGTAGTTGGCATTGCCCATATTCGGCTTTAGCACGCCCAGGTAGGTATATATCGTCTTGTTCGACAGGTTCACCGCCACGTTGTAGTTCTGGTAAGCGTTCCTCATATTGAAGAGCACGGCCTCATTCAAATCCTTAAGTTTAATCCAGCTCTCCAGCTTCTTGCGCGGGTAGCAGTCGGTGCCGTAAGCAGTGGCTACGAGCCTCACGTCCTTGCCCGCCACCAGCGCCTCGATGACATGGCCGCCGCCGTAGTTAAAAGCGCCGGGATGCACGCGGTTACGCGGATCATCGTCGGGCATTGCTGTGGCACCGAGGATAATGTCGACAGCCGCCACACCGGTATAAGCCGGAACGTCGTTCAAATACACCTTGCCGCCGCCGAGCTTCATCCGAGGCTTGGTATGTCCCAGATTGAAATAAGCGCTGGAGCTGCACATCGGGCCGAAGGTGCCGGTGGTCACCACATCCACTTCTCGGGCGACTTTCTCCGTCCCCTTCTTGGCTACCAGGTCGATGATCTCCTCTGCGTTGACCACGACCGCCTGGCCCTTTTTGATTTTTTCGTTGATCTCAGCTATAGTCTTGGCCATCTCTTACTCCTTCGCTAAACTCCATGCTCTGCTAATTCAACCCCCGACATTACGATCATTGCGTAGGGGCAGGCCCCTGTGCCTGCCCTCCATAAAGGCAACCACGGGGGGTTGCCCCTACCGCCGGCTCGTCATTCCGGTGAAAACCGGAATCCATTAGCGGGCGAGGAGACCTCACCCCTACTTCCCCCTCATCCCCTTGCCATATGGTCATTGCGACCATTTTTATTCTCATCTTCGTTCTTGATGTTCAGCTTCTCTTCGATGCGGCTCAGCCTGTCCATCATGCCCTCCTGTTCGGAAAGCATAGCCCTTATCGCCTCTCGATCGTGCTCTAAGGCTTCCTCGGGACGACCCTTCTTCACTACACGGGCAGGTACGCCGACCGCGGTCATCCCGGGCTCAAGCGATGTCACCACCACCGATCCGGCCCCGACCCTGGCCTCATCCCCGATAACGATATCGCCCAGCAGTATGGCCCCGGCCCCCACAACAACGCCGTTCCCCAGCGTCGGGTGGCGCTTCTTCTTCTCATGCGTGGTGCCGCCGAGAACAACGCCCTGATAAAGCAGAACGTCATCGCCGATCTCGGACGTCTCGCCTATGACCACACCCATGCCGTGGTCTATGAAGAACCTCCGTCCGATGGTAGCCCCAGGATGTATCTCCACACCTGTAAAGAAACGGGCGGTATGCGACATCAGGCGGCCGCACAGCCGCATATGGTGACGCCACAGGAAGTGCGCTACGCGGTGGTTCCATATTGCATGCAGGCCGGGATAGCAGAAAAGAACCTCGATCGTACTCCTCGCCGCAGGATCCTTTGCGAATATGGTCTTTAAGTCCTCACGGAATAACCTAAACACGTTTTTCAACCTCATCGACTTTATACAATTCGGTGCTCAGATAGCGTTCCCCGCAATCAGGCAGTATCACCACTATGAGCCTGCCCTTATTCTTTGTCCTCTTCGCCACCTGCAACGCGGCCCAAGCCGCCGCCCCCGATGATATACCTACAAGCAAGCCTTCCTCACGGGCCAGGCGGCGCGCCATATCCATGGCATCCTCATCTTTCACTGTTATGACCTCGTCGATGATCTGGCGATTGAGCACCGCGGGGACGAAACCGGCGCCGATGCCCTGAATTCCATGCCTGCCGGCAACCCCGCCGCTGAGCACAGGAGAACCAGCCGGCTCCACCGCGACTACCTTGAGGTGCTCTTTGCGCTGCTTCAATACCTCGCCGATGCCGGTGATCGTTCCGCCCGTTCCCACGCCGGCGACAATGATATCCACCTCTCCATCCGTATCCCGCCAGATCTCCTCGGCAGTAATCTCACGGTGTACCTGCGGATTGGCCGGGTTAGTAAACTGGTTCGGCATGAAACAGTTCGGAGTGCTCCCAACAATCCTCTCCGCTTCAGCGATGGCGCCGCTCATGCCCTGCTCGCCCGGCGTCAGCACCAGCTTGGCGCCCAGGGCCTGCAGCAGCCTGCGGCGCTCTCGCGACATAGTCTCCGGCATTGTAATTATCAGCTTGTAGCCCTTGGCCGCGCAAACAGCCGCCAGGGCGATACCTGTATTGCCGCTGGTTGGTTCAACGATTGTCGTACCTTTCTTTATCAGGCCGCCACGCTCGCCGGCCTCAATCATAGCCTTTGCAATCCTGTCCTTGACGCTGGAAAGAGGGTTGAACGATTCAACCTTGGCCACGATGTCCGCCTTCCTATCCCAGTCCGCCAGCCACAGTTTGACCAGAGGCGTATTCCCCACGAGACCGGCTATATTTTCAGCAACACGCTTCATTTTCCGTACCTTCCGTGCAAATTCAGGCTATCATTTTAGACCATATGTGACACAGTATCAAGTTGTGAACTCTCTACTGTCCCCCTTGAAAGGGGGAAACAACATCCGAACCCCCTGTTAGTCCCCCATACGTTGGGGAACATAAAATAGTTAGGGGACACCCCTATGACCCCGGCAGGAGAAAACTCTCCTGCACCTCTTTTCTCACCCCATCCATCATTCCGGCGAAAGCCGGAATCCACAGCGGGCGATTCGCGAATAGCCCCTACCCACCACCCACCCGCTCTATCGTCCCGCCGCCCACGACGACGGAGCCATTGTAAAAGACGACCGCCTGCCCCGGCGTTATCGCCATCTGCGGCTGTGCGAATTTAACATTTACCTCACTGTTCGATATCGGCGTCACAACCGCTTCCCCCTCGCGATGACGGTAGCGTATCTTGGCTTTGAGCTCTATCGGTTGCTCAAACGTATCGAACTCTATCCAGTTCAGATTCGATGCTACGAGTTCGTCACCATAGACATCAGCCTTAGTTCCAACGATTATGGCATTGTGCTTCGCGTCGATGCCGGTAACATATAGCGGCTCCCTGGCCGAGATGCCCATCCCCTTGCGCTGTCCTATGGTATAAGACAATATACCCTGATGCCGACCCAGCTCGTTTCCCTGCCTGTCGAGTATGGGACCCGGCTCGCCGGCCTGAGGCATACGCGCCCCGACGAATCCGCGATAATCCCCCCTGGCCACGAAACACACATCCTGGCTCTCATCCCTATCGGCCGAAGCGAGGCCCAGCGACTTGGCTATATCACGAACTCTTTCCTTCTTCATCTCCCCCAGCGGCAGCAGTATGCGCTCCATGATATCCTGACGCAAAAAATAAAGAAAATACGACTGGTCCTTGCCGCCGTCGCTCCCCTTTTTCAGCTGATACCTTCCCGAACTCCCCAGCCTTTCGATGCGTGCATAATGGCCGGTAGCTACAAATTCCGCATCCAGCTCCCGCGCCTTATTAAGCAGGGCGGCGAACTTAACATGCTCATTGCACCTGACGCACGGGTTCGGCGTGCGCCCGCGGCCGTACTCAGAACAGAAGTGATCGACGACCTCCTTATCAAACAGCTCCCTGCAATCGGCCGTGTGATGATCTATGCCGAGCTTGTCCGCGACGGACTTAGCCACGCGAATATCGTCGTCCGAGCCGTCGGCAGGCTTGACACGGATAGTCACCCCGACGACCTCGCAGCCCTGCTCTTTGAGCAATGCGGCGGCCACGGACGAATCCACGCCGCCGCTCATGCCGACAACTACTCGCGACATATCACCCTTTACCACCGTATTTCTCAAGCGCACCGTAGAAGGCCTTCCAGAATGGATCGACGATAGGGTGTTTCAGCTTTTTCGCCCTGCCGTTCTCCACCAGGACCATGCCTTTATCCGGCGGCGTCAGTTCGCCAACGATCGACGATTGTATCCCCTTCCGCGATAAGGCATTTACGACAGCCTGTGCCTTGTTCGCCTTGCAGGCGGCGATGAGCGTGCCCTCGCTGATCGAGGCGTACGGATCGATGCCGAAATAGGAGCATATCTCCGTAACGCACGGCTCGACCACGATCGCTTCTTTCTCCACCCTGACCCCGAGATTTGCCGCCTGCGCCACCTCGTAGAGGCCGCCCCATATGCCGCACTCCGTGGCATCGTGCATGGCAGTCACACCGTTTTCTCTGACACCGACGCCTATCGCAGTCATGGCGTCCTCAACAACCGACATCTTGTAAAATATCTTATCCGCCTGCTTGCTGAAGGCTTTGCCGAACTCTTTCTCGATAAGCTTCGGGAACATCGTAGACAGGATGCCCGTGGCCTCGATGGCCGGGCCCTTGGTGATTATTATCTTGTCCCCGGCCCTGGCCAGCTTCGGCGTGACGTATTCGTTCTTGCCTCCCACGCCGATGACCGTGGCCCCGCCGACCATGGGGTAGTGGCAGTTCTCGTAGCGGGCGGTGTGGCCGGTTACGACGGTGATGCCGAGCTTTTTGCACTCCCGATGCATGGTGTCCCACATTATCGTGAGCTGTTCCTTGGTGATCTCCATCGGCAAGTTCAGGTCAATCGACAGATATGCGGGCTTGAGCCCGCTGGTCACCGAATCCGAGGCCAGGATATGTATGGCGAACCATGCCGCCCTCTCCCATCCATACTCGGGAACGATGAATACAGGATCTGTTGTAAGCGATACCGCCTTGTTACCGATCTCCACAATGCCGACGTCTACACCGTGCTGGGGCCCCACCAGGACCTTATCGCTCTTGGCCCCCAGCCGCGGGAATATAAGCTCACTGAAAATCTCTGGCGATATCTTGCCGATCTCCGGTAGCTCAGTCATCTCTTGATCTCCTCATTCTCTCTCAAATAGTTATTATTTGTTACGACAACCCCAGTTCAAGTGTATTATCATATGCAGTCAACAGATCATCAACTCCCATCACAATGCTGTTTCCATCGACCTCATATGAAACCGATGCCTTGGGAAAATTCACACACGCCCCCTTAATACCTGATCCTGTTTCAGCATCAAATACCGTGCCACAAGTGTCACATACAAGGGTGTCTCCCTTTAAGGCAAAGCTCCTGGAGTAACACGGCGGACAGATGCTGGCCCGCACATACGTTTCCCCGCTAAGTTCGTAAGCCATGAAGTCCATTTCCCCTGAGGACGTATTCACCGTGAAATGAGACATCACGTTTGTCTCAACCTCGCTTAATGAAATAGAGACTGAATTATCTGTTAGCTCTGCCTGAATCCACGTAGGCTCTATCAAACTGTTGCTCTGCGTATTACCACTGCTGCCACTGCAAGCGGTGATGCTTGCGACCAGGAACAGCAGTATCGCACCTAGCACTATCGGTAAAATCTTGGTCGTTGCCCTGCTTAACGTATTCATTGTTCCTCACTCCTCTCCGCTCCGTTCACTTTGTACTGGTTTTCCTATCTACGATCCTGCCGTCTTGCAGAACTATGATTTCCTTAGCCCGTTCGGCGGCCTCGTTGTTGTGGGTAACCATGATAATGGTGCCTCCCTTCTCATTCACCCGTTTCAGCAAATCCAGAATTTCCCTCCCTGTTTTCTGGTCCAGGTTACCTGTAGGTTCATCCGCCAAGATAATTAATGGATTATTAATAAGCGCCCTTGCTATAGCTACCCGCTGCTGCTCACCGCCGCTGAGCTGATTCGGCCTCTGCTGTGCTCTTTTATCCAGACCCACCATCCGGAGCAGATGCAGCGCTTTCCCATCCTTCCCTTTCTTGCCGCTTAATGCTATCGGCAGCATAACGTTCTCCAGCACGCTGAGCGACGGCAGCAGGTGATATTGCTGAAAAACATAGCCCATTCCCTTCCGTCTGATACTGACCATAGCTTCCTCGCTCAGATTATCGATGCGCTTTCCGTTCAAAACTATCCTGCCCCTGGAAAGAGTGTCCAAGCCTCCGATGACGTTTAAAAGTGTGGACTTCCCGCTGCCGGAAGGCCCCATGATCGCGATAAAGTCGCCTTTATTCACCCTGAATGAAACGTTGTCCAGCGCCATAATCTTGGCAGTTCCGCTGCCGTATATTTTGGTTGCTCCTTTTATCTCCAACATATCGCTCACCTCACAGTGCCCTGAGAGAATCGGCTACCTTAACCTTGGTGGCACGTAGAGCCGGATATATGGTAGCTGCGACAGCTATCAGGGTAGCGACGGCTAATGATACAGGGATAAAAATCGGCGCAAATGAGATAGTAGTATTCTCAAAGACAAGCGGGCCGATGACATATGCCAGCAGGGTACCTACTCCATATCCCAGTATGCCTCCAACTACGCCTGTGATTAAAGATTCATAGATAAATATCCTTAATATCTGGCTGCGAGATGCTCCCACGGCCCTCATTATCCCGATGTCTTTGGTCCTTTCATTGACCGAAGCCATCATGGTATTGAACACCGCAAAGGCCCCGATGATAAGTGTGATCCCGGCCAGGGCATACATGAACCTGTTTATCCTCTCCAGCATGCCCATTTCGGTATGTGCGATCTGTTTCACAGCCACCGCCCGCACGCCTGTCATATTTTGATTTATGCTGTCGGCGATAACCTCGACCGGGCAGGCATTGCACAGTGCGCGTATGTCTACCGATGAGATCACCCCCTCCTTGTTAAACAGCTGCTGCAGCGTTTCCAGGGGGAGAAAAATCTGATAATCCTCGTTCGAGCCCGTCTCCCCGAGGATACCGGTGACAACCAGGTCGCTGCCATTAACAGTAATCATATCGCCGACATTAAGCTTAAGCAGATCGGAAGCTGTTGCTCCCACCACCGCCTCCATGGCACTATCCAGATATTCCCCTTCCTGCACCTGCCACCACGGTTTGATCTTCTGCTCCTCCTCCGGCTCTATGCCTACCAGCATCACCGATGTCCCCTCGATATCCGCCGTCAGATACAGTTTTGGAGCGATGGTCGCGATATCGCCCTCCGCCTGGATATTCAGCGCCTCTCTTATCTTGCTATCAGTTATCTGCCTGATCTCGGGCAGTTTATCTTGGTCGATGTAGTTTTCTCCGACGGTGACGGTCCCTAGGCTCAGGTCGCCCAGGGTCATATCAATGCTGCTTATCGCCGGCAGGACCGTCAGGTTTGCCCCGTACTTCTCCAGCTGGTCGTTGATTCTGGCCTGCGCAGCAAGCGCGATCGTCAGCACGGCAACAAACGTCATCGTGCCGATGACCACGCCGAGAGTGGCGTATGACATCCGCTTCTTACGCCTCATTACATCTTTTACTACCACCTTATATAGCTTCATATAGTATCTCTATAACTACCAGATATCCCCTTCATTTATGCGACGACTTGCGCAACTTTTCGATTATCGGAGGAAGCACCTCCATGAGATAATCGATGTCGTCCGACGTGCTCTCACTCCCCAGGCTGAACCGGATGGAGTTGCGCGCCTCCTCGGGCGAATACCCCATGGCCGTGAGCACATGCGACGGCCCCTTATGTCCCGACTGGCAGGCCGACGCCGTGGAGACGGCGATCCCCGCCATATCCAGATGCGAGGCCACCTTCGGCCCCTCGACGAAATCGAAAGAAACATTAATGTTATTAGGCAGCCTCTTCTTCGGATGGCCGTTGAGCCGCACATGGTCGATGCTATCGAACATCTCCTTTATCAGCCTGTCCCTGAGCTTAACGATACGTTTCGACTCCCCCACCACCTCACCCAGAGCTATCTCCGCCGCCTTACCAAGGCCCACGATGCCTGTCACGTTCTCGGTGCTGGCACGAAGGGCATGCTCCTGCTCGCCGCCGTGCAGGAAAGACGTTATCTTAGTGCCGTCCCTGACGTACAGCACGCCGACACCCTTGGGCCCGGAAAGCTTATGGGCTGATACCGAAAGCAGATCAACATTAAGCTCATCAACGTTCAGCGGCACGTGGCCCACCGCCTGCACCGCATCGGTATGGAAATAGACGCCTTTCGCCTTTGCTATCTCACCTATCTCGATTATGGGTTCGACCGTGCCCACTTCATTATTGGCGTACATCACAGAAATAAGAACCGTTTTCTTTGTAATCGCCTTCTCGATAGCCTTAGGGTCGACAAGTCCGTACTTATCGACCGGCAGATAGGTCACATCAAAGCCCTGCGTCTGCAGGAACCGGCAAGGCTCGAGGACGGCCAGGTGCTCAATCGACGTTGTGATTATATGATTGCCTTTATCGCGATTGGCATAGGCCACTCCTTTGATCGCCAGGTTATCGGACTCCGTGCCGCCGCTGGTGAAAACGATCTCGTCATTGGTAGATCCGAGCAACAGTGCGACCTGCACACGTGCGTCTTCAACTGCAGCCCGAGCCTCCTGTCCGAAGGAATGTCCGCTCGAGGGGTTGCCGAACATGCCGCTCATATACGGGATCATGGCCTGCACCACATCGGCATGCATGGGCGTTGTGGCCGCATAGTCCATGTATACCCTTCTTGCCGCGTTATACTTCTTTGTCATATACAAAACCCCGATCCATTCGCATCTTTATCGGTTTTAACCGAACCGTTCTTGTCAAGCTGCCTCTGCATTAGATCCGCTAACGTAGTCGATTCCAGAACTGATTCCATGGCCCTCTTCGCCTCGATCCATAAATCGCGGGTGACGCAGCCATCAGCACGCGGACACTTCGCCGGATCATCCACACACTCCACCGGCGCCAAAGAACCCTCGAGCGCCAGCACCACATCGATCAGCGATATGTCCTGCGGCAACCTGCCAAGCGATACGCCGCCACGCGCCCCCCTCGAGCTCTTAATTATCCCCGCAGCCACAAGCGGCGCGATCAGATGCTCAAGATAGCTCAAGGAGATCTGCTGCCTCTCGGCAACATCCTTGAGCTGCACCGGGCTATCGCCCTGATGTATCGCCACATCCAGCAACGCCCGCGTACCATACCGACCCTTTGTTGACAGCTTCATAAATTTCCATTGTTGACCAATTTAGTCAACTTATTATATAATACCAAAAAGAACCCTGTCAATAGTGCTTAGCGGCGCAGGATTCTTCCTGCCGAGGGAATACTGGGTTGGGACTATTCAGTATTTACCCTCCCATCAGCTATAATAGACAAATATCCTTGTATTAGCATTTTAAACAGTTTAAAATAATGGCCTTCGGAGGTGCAGTCATGCTGGAAGTCGAAAATCTCAGTGTAAAAGTGGGCCAGAAACAAATACTGGAAAACGTCAGCTTCACAGTCGATATCGGCGAAACGCTGGTGCTGTTCGGGCCTAACGGCGGTGGAAAGACAACGCTGCTTATGGCGCTGATGGGCTTCCCGCGATATCAGGTGACCGGCGGCCGGATCATCTACAAAGGTGAAGATATTACTCACATGCCGGTGGACGAGCGTTCCAAGAAAGGCATCGGCATCCTGTTCCAGCGCCCGCCCGTTGTCCGCGGCGTCAAGATGCGCGACATGGTAAAGGCCTGCATCGGCGAGAAGAAAGAGTGCCCGTCCTTGGAGGAACTGGCGCAAAAATCCAATATGACCGATTTCCTGGACCGCGATGTGAACTATGGATTCTCCGGCGGCGAGGTTAAGAGATCAGAGCTGCTGCAATTACTGGCGCAGGACCCCGATCTGGTGCTCCTCGACGAGCCCGACTCCGGCGTCGACCTTGTAAACATCGTCCTTGTCGGCAATATGATAAACGAGCTATTGCACAAAGATAAGATACGCAGCAGGACAAGCTCGGGCTTGATAATCACACACACCGGACACATACTCGATTACGTCGAGGCCGATAGGGCGTGCATCCTGCTCAACGGCGGGATATGGTGCCGCGGCACCCCGCGTGAGATTCTCAATAGCATAAAAGCCAACGGCTATGAGGGATGTGCAGCATGTCAAAAGTAACGAAAAATAACAAAAGCGATAAGGAAATCAAGCAGTCGGCCGTTTCTGCATCACCGACCAGCATCGATCTGAACAGCTACGTTCATGAAGCCGAGGAACTCCCGTATCAGAAGGACCCGACCACCCTTTCGCCAGCAGCAAAAAAGCGCATGAGCGATGTCGGAGTGGTTGTAGGTGACACTACTACACGGGCAGGCACCTACATTCAGGTGGATCAGTCCGTAGTCCACAGCAAGGCGGAGCAGGATGGGGTCGAGGTCATGGGCACGAATATGGCCCTGGAGGCATACCCATGGCTCAAGGACTACTGGTGGAAGCTGGTGAACCCCGAGGCGGACGAGTTCACGCGGCACTCGAACACCCATCCCTTCAAAGGCTATTACATCCATGTTGCAGCCGGGGTCAAGGCCACATACCCCGTGCAATCATGTTTATACATCGCCAAGCACGGCCTAGCGCAGAATGTGCACAACCTGGTCATCGTGGAGGAGGGCGCCGAGCTCAATATCATCACCGGATGCACCGTCGCGCCCACTGAAGATGATAGCCTTCACATAGGCGTCTCCGAGTTCTACATCAAAAAGGGCGGCAAGCTCAGCTTCACCATGATACACAACTGGGCGCCCAAGATGGCGGTGCGCCCCCGCACCGGCGTGATCATTGAGGAAGACGGCGTTTTTTTGAGCAACTACATATGCCTCAAGCCGGTACACACCCTGCAGATGTACCCAGCTGCAAAATGCGTAGGCAAGAATGCACTTGTGCGATTCAACAGCGTGCTGGTAGCCACCCCTGGCAGCCATCTGGATGTCGGTTCGCGCGTGCTGCTTCAGGCCGAGAAGACGAGGGCTGAGATCGTCGCTCGCACCATCTCCACCGGAGGCACCATAATCTCACGCGGATTCCTCTCCGGCCAGGTCCCTGACTGCAAGGGACATCTGGAATGCCGTGGACTCATCCTAAACGAAACAGGAACTATCCACGCCATACCCGAGCTTGAAGGCACCGTCGCCGGAGTCGACCTGTCTCACGAGGCAGCGGTTGGCAAGATAGCCGAGGAAGAGATAGAATATCTCATGGCACGCGGGCTCAGCCGCGACCAGGCGGTATCGACCATCGTCCGCGGCTTCCTGAGCGTGGATATAGAGGGGCTGCCGCCGGACCTGGCGGCGCAGATACAGCGCGCCACCGACCTGAGCCAGCAGGACGCCATGTAGTTTAACAACGGTATATTATAGCCGATATGAGCATAACCCAGCCCTTTCCCTCCACATGATAGAAAGGTTAGCTAAGAAAGAGGTGCAGGAGAAGCTCCTGCCGAGGGAACTCGGGGGTGTCCCCCGATTCTCTTGTCCCCCAACGTATGGGGGATATAGGGGGTTCGGTTATTGTTTCCCCCTTGCAAGGGGGATTTCAGAGGGTTACAAAACTTAAACAAAGGACAAATAAATGAACATATCAGATCGCGATAGGAAATTTCTCTGGACGAGAGCCGGCAACCGATGCTCTTATAGCTACAGAGGCAAGAAATGCAACATCAAGCTGCTTACGCACGTCAACGGCAGGCTCACCGCCATCGGCGACGAGTGCTACATAGTCGGAGAGACACCCAAGGACTCGAGATATGTCGATGCCTTCCCGCAGAGGATCACATACTACAACTTGATCCTGCTCTGCAAGGAGCATCACACATTAATAGACAGCGACCCTAATATTTATACCGTTAAGATGCTGCATGAGATGAAGGATGCTCACGAGGCAGAAGTGGAAAAAGAAACCAAGAAGGACGCCCACACGCCGCCTGTCAGGACAAACGACGATGAAATCATCAAGGCCGTGAAAAGAGCGCAGCGGGAAGCCGGGATGTAGAATCGAGTGTTATAAATAGATGACACCAGCCAAAAGCAACCCCGATAAAATGAATAAGCTCGTCGCGCAGGTGCGGCACGAGCGCGAGCAGTGGGACCAGAGCTATCGCGGCCAGGCCCTCAATATACTGCCCCACATCTGCTCGCATTGCGGTCGCGAATTCTCCGGCAGGCGGCTCAAGGAGCTTACGGTCCACCACAAGGACAACGACCACCTCAACAATCCCCCGGACGGCAGCAACTGGGAGCTGCTGTGCATATACTGCCACGACAACGAGCACACCAGGATGCTGCAAAGCCACAGGGGTGGCTTGCAGCTATCGGGCAGCGGGCAGTCGCGCACTACATACAAGCCTTTTGAGAACCTCAAAGCGCTGCTCGGAGACGAAGAGACGAAGGTTGAAGAAACGAAGGACGAAGAGCCGGCGGATATCGCGTACAGAGCTATGAAGCAGGGAGAGGAAGACGACGTCTGCACACTGGTCACCCGCGTGTTTAAAGAATTTGTAGCCCCGCAATATACTTTTGGAGGAATCGAGGAATTTCTGAAATTCGCCGACCCCGAAGCCATGGCTGCCCGCACACAGGCGAACGACTTAGTCTTGGTGGCAGAGACAAACGATGACATAGTCGGGGTGATCGAGATGCGCGACGGGGAGCATATATGCCTTTTGTTCGTGGATAAACGTTTCCACAGGCAGGGCATCGCCAGGGAACTATTAAAGCGAGCGCTGGAAATCTGCGCCCGCAACCGTACAGGCCAGGCAACGATAACAGTCCACTCCTCTCCCAACGCTGTTGAGGCATACCGACATCTTGGCTTCCAATCGACGGGACCCGAACAGACAAAGAATGGAATCCGCTTCGTCCCGATGACACTCAACATTCAATAATCCGGCAACAAATGACAAACCGCCTTAGCGCGCATCTTGACTTAAACTACGTGATGATATAACCTCACATAATCACAGTGACCTGTATAAAAAAGGAGAAGAGATGGTTCCTATGACAAAGCGCTTCGCCGCAGAGTTTTTCGGCACGTTCTGGCTGGTATTGGGCGGCTGCGGCAGCGCGGTGCTGGCAGCGGCCTTCCCGAATCTCGGCATCGGCTTTGTCGGCGTAGCGCTCGCTTTCGGATTGACTGTTCTCACCATGGCTTATGCCATCGGACATATCTCAGGGTGTCATCTTAATCCGGCGGTTACGATCGGGCTCTGGGTAGGCAAACGTTTCCCGGCAAAAGATATCCCTCCTTACATAATTGCACAGGTGATAGGCGGACTTGCCGGCGCCGGTGTGCTTTATGCTATCGCGAGCGGAGCGGCGGGTTTTGATATCGATAACGGTTTCGCCTTAAACGGCTACGGGGCTCACTCCCCTGGCGGCTACTCATTGATAGCTTGTCTGGTCACGGAAATCGTCATGACCATGATGTTTGTCCTGATAATAATGGGGGCCACCGACAAGCGGGCGCCGCAGGGATTAGCGCCTATCGCAATAGGCCTGGGGCTCACATTGATTCATCTAATCAGCATCCCCGTGACCAACACCTCTGTCAATCCTGCCCGCAGCACCGGGGTTGCGGTGTTCGCTGGTGGATGGGCGCTGAGCCAGCTGTGGCTCTTCTGGGTAGCTCCAATAATAGGCGCAGCCCTTGGCGGCCTGATATACCGTTTTATTGGCGGGAGCAAAGCGCAGGACAACGCTTAAGCACCTTGACATCGACTGTATTGCGCTATACCCTGTTTTAACATATTTTTAACGGCTACAACGTCAAAATATGACGTAGTAATACAAAAAGGAGGTAGATTCTATGTTTTATGGTGGAGGTATTGTTGGACTAATAGCCCTGATCCTGGACATCCTCGCAATCTATGACCTGCTAAAGAGAAAGCCTGACACAATCAAGTTGATTCTGTGGCTCATCATAATCATAGTCCTCCCGATAATCGGCGCAATCCTGTACTACTTACTAGGCAGAAAATAGCCTGCTGAATCGTCAGTTTGATTTAGTCCGCCGATCGATATGATTTCTAATGGACCATACTAAACCGATGGCATGGCCATGTTAAAGGTATGTCTTATGAGAAACATCCTGTGTACTATCGTCTTGATAATTTTGATGCTGAGCATGGTCTCCTCCGCTGCCTGCACAAATGAAAGCCGGAATGAAAACCATGAAGCGACGCCGACCGCGACGATAGAGGCTAGCACGCCGACCAGCACACCGACAATTACACCCTCGACCGCATCGATAATCATCGACCATACTTGTACCAATCTAAACAGCATCCCACAGGAATGGATAGAGCAAGCTAAGAGCGACCTGCATATCGCCTACGGCCACACCTCGCACGGCAGCCAGATTACAGACGGCATGAGCGGGCTTGTAGATTTCGCCGGGGAATTGTACGCATGGAACGAGGATGGATCGGGCGGCGCCCTGCAGCTGAAGGACAGCGGGCTGGGGGAAGCCAGCGACCTGGGGAACCCGGACTTCACGGCTTGGGAATCGACGACCAGGGAATATCTCGCCTCACACCCGGCGACGAACGTTGTCATATGGTCCTGGTGCGGACAGGTGAGCTCAGCCACATCTGACGATATAGACACCTACCTCAGCCTCATGAATGGATTGGAGAGTGACTACCCCGACGTTCGATTCGTATACATGACGGGCCACACCGACGGCTCGGGACTTGAGGGCAACCTGCACATCAGAAACCAGCAGATCAGGGACTATTGCGCGGCCAGCGATAAGGTACTCTACGATTTCGAGGATATAGAAAGCTACGACCCCGACGGCAGCTACTTCGGCGACAAATATGTCACCGACAGCTGCGACTACGATGGCGGCAACTGGGCCATCGAATGGCAGGACTCGCACCAGGAGGGTATCGACTGGTATGAATGTTCCTCGGCGCACAGCCAGCCCCTGAACGCCAACCTCAAGGCATACGCGGCCTGGTGGCTCTGGGCCCGGCTCGCCGGCTGGGACTGGGATAGTTAATCAAGCGCACATACAGAGAGGTGTTATATGGAATTTAAACTTGTTCAGATCGATAAGCCGGAGGACATGAATTTCATCCTGGGGCAGACGCATTTCATCAAGAGCGTCGAGGACATTCATGAAGCACTGGCTCAAGCTGTTCCGGGCATAAAGTTCGGGCTGGCGTTCTGCGAGGCCAGCGGCCCCACGCTGGTGCGGGCATCAGGCACCGACAAAGACCTGATTAAAATGGCAAAGAAAAACGCCTTGCTGCTGGGCGCCGGGCACTCCTTTATCATATTTCTGGGTGCTGGCTACTTTCCGCTTAACGTACTGAATGCCGTGAAAACAGTGCCTGAGGTCTGCCACATATTCTGCGCCAGCGCCAACCCGACCCAGGTGATCGTGGCCGAGAGCGAACAGGGGCGCGGCATCCTGGGCGTCATCGACGGGTACAGCGCAAAAAAGGCCGAGACCGAAGAGGACTTGTCGAAGCGCAAGGCGTTCTTGAGGAAGATCGGATACAAATTCTAGAATCGACTTATTGAGCAAAGGAAATCGATGAGCATAAAAATAAGAAAAGCCAAAGTCGAAGACGCGGACGGCATCGTCGAAGTTATGAAGCAGGCGGGCAAGTCCGTCTATTCCATGCCGACGCCGTACGTCACGACAACAGAAAAGGT
The DNA here is from genome assembly GCA_041653935.1 of Dehalococcoidia bacterium. Classification (GTDB taxonomy): domain Bacteria; phylum Chloroflexota; class Dehalococcoidia; order E44-bin15; family E44-bin15; genus JAYEHL01. The sequence continues at coordinate 360,864 of JBAZEO010000002.1, forward strand.
AGCCGCGCATATAAAAATGTGCCACGCGGACAAGAGCCACACCATCTACGTGGCGGAGAATGAGAGCGGACAGATCGTCGGCTACGTCGCGGCGCACTGGCTGCCCTACCTATTTCTCGACGGGCCGGAGGGCTACCTCTCGGAGCTTTTCATCGATGAATCGTATCGCGGCAACAGCATCGGCACAAAGCTGCTGGAGACAGTGAAGGAAGAGGCCAGGAAGCGCGGCTGCTCCAGGCTGCTGCTGCTCAACAGCAGGAAGCGCGAGTCTTACCAGCGCTCGTTCTACAAGAAGCACGGATGGACGGAGAGGGAAGAGGCGGCTAACTTCGTCTACAACCTGAAGTAGGAGGCCGACATCGGCAACCGCGACGTGCAATCTCAAACCAGCGAAACCGCCACTCTTGCCGGCGGCTGCTTCTGGTGCCTCGAAACCGTATTCAAAGAGCTGAACGGCGTCTGGCGCGTCGTCTCCGGCTACACGGGCGGGGCGGTGTCGAACCCAAGCTATGAGCAGGTGTGCAGCGGGGGGACGGGACACGCGGAGGCGGCACAGATCACATTCGACCCGAAGATTATTGCATACAAAGAAATCCTCGACGTATTCTTCTCCGTACACGACCCGACGACGCTGAACTTCCAGGGCAACGATGTCGGCACGCAGTACCGCTCGGCCATCTTCTACCACAGCGATGAGCAAAAGACAATCGCCGAAGAGACGATTAGAGAACTCGAATCGTCGAAGATATGCAAGAGCCCAATCGTAACGACAATCGTTCCCTTCGACAAATTCTATCCGGCCGAGGGTTACCATCAGAACTACTACGAGCACAATAGCGCCCAGCCCTACTGCCGTATCGTCATCGACCCGAAGCTAGCCAAGTTCCGCAAACGATACAGCGACAAATTGAAAGGATAATTCTCTTCGGTGGGCAAAGCCCACCCTACACATTCCCTGAAAAGAGGTGCAGGAGGAAAATCTCCTGCCAGGGGTTTGGGGGTGTCCCCCATTCTCTCTTGTCCCCCAACGTGTGGGGGACTACAGGGGGTTCGGACGACGAGCTACAATCCGCCGATTCCATATTCGATTGACCTTCTGCTAATTATGTTTTATCCTAAACTAATTATGAAAGAGAAACTCATCGTCGGCGTAGACCTGGGCGGCACCAAAATAGATGCCGTCCTGGCTGACGACTGCGGCAATATCAGGAAGCGTGAGCTCAAAGAGACCCGCGCCGGCGAAGGCCCGAACGCCGTCATTAAGCGCATCGTCGACGCCGTGAAAGCCGTATCCGCCGACAACAAGATCGCAGCGGTGGGCATAGGCGCAGCCGGCATAATAGACGTTGAAACGGGTTTAATCACGACCTCTCCCAACCTGCCCGGCTGGCGCAATATCAAACTGAAGGACATCTTGGAGCGTGATCTTGGGATAAAAATATTCGTGGACAACGACGCTACCGTGGCAGCGCTGGCGGAACATAAGTTCGGCATCGCGGTAGGATGCGATCACTTCGTCTGCGTCACATTAGGTACCGGTATCGGCGGCGGCATAGTAACGAACGGTCAAATATATCGCGGCATTTCCGGCAGCGCCGGCGAGATCGGCCATATGACCATCGATATCAATGGTCCGCTATGCGGATGCGGCAATAGGGGATGCTGGGAGGCGCTAGCTTCAGGCACAGCGATTGAGCGCGAGGCCAGGGCCAAAGTAGCAGAAGGCGTTAGAACAAGCATCCCCAAATACGCCAAGGAAAGCGGTAAGAAGATAACAGCTAAAAGCGTTTACCTGGCGGCGCAGGATGGAGATAAGCTGGCTAAAGAGCTCATCGAGCAGCTAGGCTTCTACGTCGGGGTGGGGCTGGCCAACCTTATCAATATCTTTAATCCGCAGCTCGTCGTCATCTCGGGGGGGGTCTCCCGCATGGGGGAAATGCTCCTCGAACCGGCTAGGAAAACAGTACGCGAGCGCGCCTTCGAGCTTTCGGCGAAGGCGGCCCGCGTTGAAATCTCATCGCTGGGTTATGATGCCGGGCCGCTCGGAGCGGTGGCCCTGGCGCTCAGCGAACTGTCACGTTAGAGCTAGGCTACGGCGCCCGATTTGCGCAGCTCATCGATCTGCTTCTTGGTATATTTCAGCTTCTTTAGGATCTCGTCTGTATGCTCACCCGGCTTGGGTGCAAGGCTCCTCACCTTGCCCGGCGTATCGGACATCTTGATGCCGATGCCCACCTGCTTCACCTTGCCGATCTTGGGATGGTCCATCTCGATGACCATATTGCGGTGTAGTATCTGCGGGTCTTTGAAGGTCTCATCCAGCGTGTACACAGGCGCCACGCAGACATCTTTTGTTCTGAGCAGCTCGACCCATTCCTTCTGCGTCTTGGTCTTGAATATCTTCTTGAAATCCTCGCTTATCTGCGCCCATTTGGTCCAGTCCCACTCGGATGACAGCAAGTCTTTGCGGTCTATAAGCTCGCACAGGTTGCTCCAGAACCAGGGCTCCAGCGCCCCGATGGTGATGTATTTGCCATCCTTGGTCTCATAGACGCCGTAGAACGGCGCGCCGCCGATGACCAGCATATCGCCGCGTGTGGGGACGCGCCCGGTATCGAAATAGCCGGCCGCCTCGCCGTGCATCAGTGAGACGACGCCGTCGGTCATGGAGATATCAACATGCTGCCCCTTGCCGGTGCGCTCGCGCGCCAGCAGCGCCATGGAGATGCCGAGCGCCGCCTGGAAGCTGCCGCCGGAGTAGTCTCCGATGAGGTTCAGTGTCATAACGGGCGGGCCGTTGCGCGGGCCGATCATGCCCTGCGCTCCGCCTATCGAAATGTAGTTCAGGTCATGGCCGGGAAGCTGGGCGTAAGGGCCATCCTGCCCGAAACCCGTTATCGAGCACAGGATGACTCGCGGATTGATCTTGCTCAGCGTATCGTAGTCGCAACCGAGCCTCTGCAGCACGCCGGGACGGAACTCCTCAACGACGACATCGGCATCCTTGACCATCTTGTAGAGCACCTGCCTGGCTTCTTCCGTCTTCAGGTTGAGCCCGATGGCGCGCTTGTTGCGTCCCTCTGGATTGAACACGCGCCGGCGCTCCGCAGTAGCGTCCTCCATGGTCTCGATGGTCTGGGAGGCGCGCCCGCCGGCGGCCTCTACCTTGATCACATCGGCGCCCATGTCCGCCAGCAGCATAACGCAGAACGGTCCCGGTCCCAGTCGGGTCAGGTCTATTATCTTGATACCTTCCAGTGCCATTACCATAAATCAACTCTCCTCTGAATTATTTTTAAGCACAAACCTGTTGCATCTTAAGTCAGGCTGTTCTTCCTTGTCAATGACGTCGAATTACGCGACCGCCTGCGACAGCTTGTTTTTCAGCAGCTCCAGCCTGGTGTTGTACTGCCCGCGCAGCGCTTCCTCGATCAGCTGCCACGCGGTGCTGCCCTCCACGTTGACTCCAGCCACGGCGCTCCCCGATATACCCAGCCCCTGCAGAAGCACGCGCCTTTCGCTTTCAAGATGGCTGTACTCGCTGCTGTACGTCCGGTCCAACTCCGCCTCCAGTTCCTCAAGGAGGCCTTTCACTTCGCCGATAAGCTTCTCGATCGTATCTGTCTTACCGGTCGCTAGTGCCATCAATCCCGCCGCCACACGGTCGAGCATCTCCATCGTCACGCCCCTGTCGAAGTTGAGCGATCCCGCCAGCCTCAGCCGTGCCCCTTTGCCGACCAGACCCCTGTCATCAGCACGCAAATTATCAATATCGCCTTTAAGAACCTGGATAGAACCGTGAACAAGATACTTATCCGCAAGGGCCCGGCCGATAGTAATCAGCCTGTCCTCCTCCTGTTTCTTCATCTCATCAGGAGAGAGTTTTCCCAGCTTGCCGGCCCTCTCCATAGCCCTATCGTAGGCGCTCTTCATCTCTCCCATTTTACCCTCTGCAACTTGGCTAAATTAACGCATATCAATTATACTATTCTTTGGTGCGCCGACAAAAGAGGTGCAAGTTTTTCCGATTCTCCAGCCCACAGGTCAGTGAATCAGTCTTAAGAATCGATATGGTCTCTCCCAGCCTCTCCCTTGAAAGAAGAGTTAGCTGAAAGAGTGGTGCAGGAGAGAATTCTCCTGACAGGGGTTTGGGGGTGTCCCGTAGGGGCGAAAAATTTTTCGCCCTTACTTGGGAACAAACGTATGGGGGACTAACAGGGGGTTCGGAAAATTACCTTTAAGCAGAACCTTATTGTGAGATTAGCTGACTATGAAACTATTCGACAATCTGCACTACTATATATGGCAAGGCAAGGGCAATAACTGCAACACCTATGTCTTTGCCAACGTGCTGGGCGGCGACCGCCCACACATCCTCATCGATCCCGGTCACGTGATGAACGAGACGAAAGAGCCCTGCCTGGACACGCTGCTGAAAGGCATGAACAAGGATGGGATAAAGCCCGAGGACATCGGCCTTATCATAAACACCCACGGCCACTGGGACCACTTCCAGGCCAGCCGCGCCCTGATACAGATGAGCAGGAAGAAGGCCGGTATCCCCGATCAGACGCTGGTCACGCTGCACGAAAAGGAAATAGAATACCTGGCATCGGTATTCGAATATATGCCCAAGAAGGCCAGAGAGGAAGTATTCTTCGATCCTTCATTCTATCTGGTCGACGGGGAGCTGAACCTGGGGAAACAGCTTTCTCTCCAGGTCATAAACACGCCGGGCCATACGCCGGGCTCTCTCTCCCTGTACTGGGCTGAGAAACGGCTGATAATAACCGGCGACCTGCTGTTTTACGGCGGCGTGGGCAGGACGGACTTCGGCGGGGATGGCAAGGAGCTCAAACAGAGCATCGAGAGGTTGATGGAACTCGACATCGAGTACGTGCTGCCCGGCCACAGCACCGAGATGGGTTCGATCATAAAAGGCAGGGACAACGTGCAGCAGAATTTCACTATGGTAAAGATGAGCTATTTTCCCATGCTATAGCGTATAATAAATGAGTAACCCGCGACAAAGAGGTGTCCTTCCGCGGAAGGACCAGGGGATTTCAAGGGGGTTATCATCCCTTAATCATAAGTCTAATCATGGAGCATTCACATGCCTGAGATGGAAGAAATAGTATATTTCAAAGAGCCCAAGCTGAGGGACCCTTACCTGATCGCGGCCTGGCCCGGCATGGGCGGCGTAGCCATCATTGCGGCCAAGTATCTGATCGAGAAGCTCAAGGCCGAAGAGCTCGGCTTCATCTCTCCTGAGGAATTCTTCGACCTGAACGGCGTGTTTGTTCAGGACAGCGTGGTTAAGGAATTCCAGTTCCCGGAAAATAAATTCTACTTTGTAGAGGGCAAGGGCACCAGGGACTGGATCATCTTTACGGGAGAAGCCCAGCCCGCCGCCAACGGCTACCTGCTGGCGAACTTCGTCCTCGATATCGCCGAGAAATTCGAGGTCAAGCGGGTACATACCTTCGCTGCAGCCCCGACACACATCCACCACACCAAGAAACCCAAGGTCTCAGCAGCCGTGACTAACAGCGAACTGCTCAGCGAACTGACACTATACAATATCAACCAGTTGAAAGAGGGGAGCATCAGCGGCATGAACGGCCTGCTCCTGGGAGCAGCCAAACACAGGAATATCGAGGGCATCTGCCTCCTGGGAGAGATACCCATTTACACCACCCATATAGCCAACCCGCGGTCCTCCAAGGCGGTGCTTGAGGTGCTGACCCAGGTCTCAGAGATGGAGATAGACCTGGCTGACATGGACAAGTGGGCCCAAGACGCCGATAAGCAGATAGAGGATAAGATAAAGCAGTTGAAGGAATCCTTCGGGGAGGAAGCCAGCGGCCTTCTCGACTACTTCCAGCGCCTTGCCGAGCAGACCGCCGGCGAGGAACAGCTGCCGGAACATCCTAGCGACGAACTGCTGGAGGATATCGAGCGCTTTCTCAAGGACCAAGGGGAACAAAAGGGCGGGCATTAGCTGTTAATCTACAGGGGTACGATATCCGTGATTATAGAAAAGTCACCCCAATGTTAAGCAAGTTCGCACGTTGGCAACAGAAGAACAACTACAGGCTCAAACCTAACTTGTCCAGTGCTGACCTATAATTATCATATCTAATACACTAATAACCCCATCGGAGTTGACATCCTCGAGAATCCATCCCCCAGACCCAGTCTGGCCCCAATGCTGACCGATGCGTATCATATCCAGGACATTTACGACACCATCGTAGTTCACATCCTCAGGAGGTGTGTAATAAACAGTAACTCCTCTGCCCTGAAGCGCTGGAATGTAGGTATTCACAGAAGCAGCGTTGAGCGGATTATACTCAAGATGAACATAGTCGCCGGAGGCAAGCCCTGAGTTATTGACCAATGGCAGAATGTCGATTATCTCGTTATTGTCCAGGTCGAGATGATACAGACCGGTGAGCCCCGACAACGCTGATATATTGATTATCTGGTTACTGTCCAGGGAAAGTTGGCTCAGGTTGACGAGTCCGGACAACGTCGATATATCGCTTATCTGGTTATCATCAAGATCGAGGAGATTCAGGCTAGATAGATTTGATAGTCCCGAGATATCGCTTATCTGGTTATGTCCTATGTAGAGTTCCTCGAGAGATGAAAGGCCTGATAGCGGCAGGATATCGCTGATCTGGTTATATCCGATGTAGATATTTGTGAGATTCGAAAGTCCCGCTAACGGTGAGATATCGCTTATCTGGTTACGCCAAAGGTCAAGATAACTAAGATTGGTGAGACAAGACAGGGCTGAGATGTTTGTTAGCTGGTTATCCGCGATTTCGAGCCTATTCAGGCTCGTTAGTCCCGACAACGCCGAGATGTTTGATAGCTGGTTATAACTAAGACGGAGTTCCTGGAGGGTAGAAAGGTCCGATAGACCTGATATATCGCTTATCTGATTATAGTTAAGGTCAATATCCTCCAGCCTGGTGAGGCCAGATAGTGGCGGTATTTCGCTTATCTGGTTGCTGTCAAGATAAAGGATGGTAAGACTGGTAAGCCCTGACAGCGCCGATATGTTAGATATCTGGTTCATACCAAGATAGAGGTAGTCGAGTTTGGTAAGCCCTGACAGCGCCGATATGTTAGATATCTGGTTCCTGCCAAGACTGAGACTGGTAAGGTCGATAAGCCCCGACAGCGCCGATATGTCGCTTATCTGGTTCCAATCAATGTTGAGATTGCTGAGATTAGTGAGCCCGGATAGCGCAGATATGTCGCTTATCTGGTTCTTACCAAGATAGAGACTGGTAAGGTCGATAAGCCCCGACAGCGCCGATATGTCGCTTATCTGGTTCCAATCAATGTTGAGATTGCTGAGATTAGTGAGCCCGGATAGCGCAGATATGTCGCTTATCTGGTTACTACCGAGATTGAGACGTGTCGTCAGGTTGATAAGCCCCGACAGCGCCGATATGTCGCTTATCTGGTTATATCCTAGTTCAAGTCGTGCCAGGTTCGTGAGACCCGACAGCGCGTTTATATCGCTTATCTGGTTAGACGCAAGGAACAACATACTGAGATTCGTTAGACATGCGAGCGATGAGACATTGCTGATCTGATTCTGCGACAACTGGAGCTCTGTCAGTTTGACGAGCCCTGAAATTGGTGCTATATCGCTTATCTGGTTACCTGAGAGCAACAGGCTATCCAGTTCGGTCAGGCCGGATAGAGGACTGATATCGCTTATGGTCCCCATCCACGATAGGCCTAGGTATTCCAATGCAGTGAGCCCTGACAGAGCAGATACATTACTCACATCGTTATATCTGAGCTCGAGATGTTCCAAGGCAGTCAATCCTGACAACGAAGAAACATCGCTTATCTGGTTGGAGCCAAGATCGAGAAAGCTTAGATTAGTGAGGCCTGCAAATGATGATATATCGCTAATTTGATTATAACTAAGGCTAAGCCCACCCAGATTTGTGAGCCCCGATAATGCGCTTACGTTGATTATTTGGTTATCCGGAAGCCAGAGGGATTGAAGGTTGATAAGGCCCGATAAAGCACTGATATCGCTTATTAGATTGGAATTACTTTCAAGCGACGTCAGGCTTGTGAGCCCTGAGAGTGCACTGACATCGCTTATCCGGTTACTGCTAAGAGCGAGGGACTGCAGGCTTGTAAGTCCTGATAGCGCGCTGATATTACTTATCTGGTTGCCACCGAGTCCGAGCGATTGCAGGCTGGTAAGGCCGGATAGTAAGGATATGTCGTTTATCTGGTTGATTGCAAGGTTGAGCCACTGCAAATTGGCAAGGCCAGACAATCCCGAGACATCATTGATCTGGTTGCTGTAAAGATCAAGGCCTGTCAGGTTGATAAGCCCTGAGAGCGCAGACACATTACCTACATGGTTGTGTCCAAGGAAAAGGATCGTTAGGTTAGTGAGCCCAGCTAGTGGCGAGATGTCGCATATCTGATTCCACCCCAAGTCAAGCCGATTCAGATTGGTGAGCCCAGATAACGGAGAAATATCGTTTATCTGATTCCCGAGGAGCTCCAGATTAGTAAGGCCGGTCAGTCCGGACAGTGCTGATATGTTAGTTATGTTATTATGTCCAATCTCAAGCCACCCCAGGTTAACGCAGTGCTCAATCCCTGTCAGATCGCTGATATTTCTGAATACCGCATTGTTGAGGACTGTAAGCCCATCAAGGTCTGATTGATAGATATCCCCGCTTGGCTTGCTGATGGCATCACGGACGGCGGCATCAAGGCCGGGATCGGGGAAGGTGATAACGGGATCAGCCGCCGACACCTGAACAGAGCCTTGAGCTAACGATGCGACACAAAAGCCCGTTATAAGCGCGACTGCAAATAAAACGACCGTCAGCCTCTTCATCATTAATAACCTTTTTGGGGTATCATACAGCTCCCTAGGTTGTGATAGTATAGCCTAAAGTTGTAAGAAGGTCAATTATTGAAGGCTAAAATTACATAAAACAAGACAATATAGTCACCACACGACACGCCTCATGCCAGAATCGACATTGCTGATAGGAATACTACAAGACTATTTTCTCAGCTGCGGCGCGCGAGATTATTCGTATGTGCACGGCACTTCGTCCGTGCACATACACTAAGGGTCGCTAAGTGCTGCAATACGTACATTAAGCCTGACATTCCAGCGACACACGAAGGTCGATAATTACTACAGCCATCTCTCATAGAGAGGTTAGCTCCTCAAGAGGTGCAGGAGACTCATCGCCTGCCGAGGGTTTGGGGGTGTCCCCCAAATTTTGTTCAGTCCCCCAACGTATGGGGGACTAACAGGGGGTTCGGAGATTGTTTCCCCTTTCAAGGGGATCCCAGAGGGTTAACCTTTCCCCATCGCTAAAATTGACAGCCATAGCCAATTCTAGCTATAATCTGGCGGGTGAGCCGAGCAAATTGAAGGGGGAAATTAAAGAGAATGGGTAAAGTAGATATCAAAATCTTGGGCCTGTCGGCGACGCCGGTCTTGAACGGCAACTGCGATACCTTCGTCAAGGAGGCCTTGAAGGCCGCCGAGGCCATGAGCGGCGAACTGGGCAAGGTCGAGATCGAGTTCGTCACGCTGGCCGATAAGGACGTCACCATGTGCAAGAACTGCCAGTGGTGCATCCAGAACAAGAAGCCTTGCAAGATCAAGGACGATGCCCCTGCCATATACGAAAAGCTGGTCAAGGCCGACGGCTATATCTTCGGCGCGCCGGCATGGGGCCTGACGCTTTCGCCGCCGCTGACCATCCTCTGGTCACGCGTGCGCTACTACGCTATATTCACTCAATTATTGAAGAACAAGGTTGCGGGATACCTCACCGTCGGCTTCTTTGGGCTCGGGTTCGATGCCTGTCTGGACCAGATGGAGAACCTGATGAAGCGCATGATGATACCCGTAGCCCGCGGCTGGGCTGTCACCAGCACGATATACGAGGGCGAGCGGCCGCACTATCTGGAGCACGGCGTGCTCGATGACAAGCGCGGCATGATCATGGCCAACCAGGTCGGCGTGCGCGTGGTGGAGATCACCCGCATGATCAAATACGCCACACAGCAGGGCATAACGCTCCCCGACGAGTATAAGACCACCGTCTTCGGCGGACACTGGGAGAAGAAGCGCAAGAAGGTCTACAAGGACGGCGTCTGGAGGGAAGAAGGCTTTGGCGAATAAAGCGCACCGCGTAGTAAGCGCGGAAGAAGCGATCCGGGCTATCAAGCCCGGCGATATGGTCTTCATCGAAGGCACCAGCGGAGAGCCGCGCACGCTCGTCGATGCCCTGGCCGCCGACCACGTCAGGCTCAAAGGAACGCACATCCTCGACAGCCGCGTGATACCCGGCTCGCCGTATGCCAAACTGACCGATTACTTTCATATCATAACGATGCATGTAAACCCGGATTATCGAGACGCCGTGCAAAAAGGCATCGTGGACTTCCTTCCCGTAGCGTTGACACAGACGCCAAAGCTGTTCACGACGACGGTGCCGCTCGATGTAGCGCTGGTGCACGTATCGCCGCCCGATGAAAAGGGCAACGTCAGCTTCGGCTGCGTGCCCGGCTTCAACCGCGACGCCGCCAGGAGCGCCAAGATGGCCATCGCGCAGATGAACAAAAGCATGCCCTACACTTATGGCGACAGCCTTATGCCTTTGAGCGAGTTCGACTACGTCGTCGAGGTGGACCGGCCGGTACAGCCGTGGCCCGACCCGGACATCGGCGCCGAGGAGCAGAAGGTGGCCAACGCGGTCAGCGAGCGCATCAAGGACGGCGATACGCTGTGCATCGGTGTCGGCGCTATACCTGAGGCGCTGGTCAAGACGCTCAAGAACCGCAAGCACCTGGGCCTGCACACCGGCATGATCAGCGACAGCACCGTCGATCTCATGGAAAGCGGCGTGGTCACCAACGAGCGCAAGGCCCACGACAGGGGCGTGACCGTCAGCGGTGCGGCAGTGGGCAGCGAAAAGCTGTTCAAGTTCATCCATAAGAATCCCAAAGTCGGATTGTATCCTTATACATACACTCACGATCCCAACATCATCAGCAAGTTCAACAACTTTATCACCGTGGTTTCGGCCATCGAGGTCGATCTCACCGGACAGGTGAACGCTGAGACCATCAAGGGCGTGCAGATCAGCGCCGTGGGCGGGCAGGGGGAGTGGCTGCGCGGGGCGGCGGTGGCCCCCAACGGTCATTCCATAATCGCCTTCGTCTCATGCATCAAGGGCAAGACCTCAACCATCTCGCGCATCGTGTACCGCCTAGGCGAAGGCACCATCACCAGCGCCTCGCGCTACGACGTGGACATGGTGGCCACCGAGTACGGCATCGCCGAGCTCAGGGGCAAGACCCTCACCCAGCGCGCCAAAGCTTTGATCTCGATTGCGCACCCCGATTTCCGCGAAGGGCTAGAGAAAGCCTGGCGCGAGATAAAGTAAGTTTCACGCTGGAGAAGGTGGCACTCACCTTCTCCAGTTTTCTTTATAGTGATTTCAATTGCGGCGAAGTGAAGAACACCTCACCTAATAAAACTTCTTGAGTTCAAAAGGAGATCAGGAACTTGGTCCCAGAACATGATAAAGCTGAAGTCTTAAGACGTTATGCGAAATATATTTTCCTTGACGTTGTAAAGTTTAGTAGCAGAAGTGCGGAGACACAGTCTGATATCATCGATAAATTGAACCGTATTGTCAGGTATGCTCTGGAAGACCGGAATGTTGAGAAAGAGGATTATCTTTTAATACCGACAGGCGACGGAATGTGTGTAGCTTTAATCAACCCCTCTATGACCTATGATTTACATATGCAAATTGCCTTAGATATTCTCAAACTATTAGACTCATACAATAAACGAACGCCTATAAAAACCCGACAATTCCAAGTCAGGATTGGAATCAATGAAAACACGGACATCCTTGTCACAGATATTAATCACAGAAGAAATATAGCTGGCGCCGGCATCAACATGGCTTCGCGCGTAATGGATAAAGCAGATGGAGGTCAAATTCTGATCAGCCAAATTGTGTATGAGGCATTACAGCCTACCGAACTCTACATGGATAAATTCCGTCCCTTTGATGCAGAAGGCAAACACGGATTGAGGTTCCGAGTTTATCAGTATGTCGATAAAAGTAATGCCGGACTAAATTGTGCAAAGCCAAGTGAGTTCGTACAAAAGCAAGCCCCTGAGCTTAAACTATCCGAGGAAGTGGCTTACTACTTCGCACATGCGATTAGAAATAAAAAACTCATTCTCAGGGAACAAGCTGCCAGCCAAAACAATTACTCTTTAGCAGTAATACTTTGGTTCTTAGCAATAGATTCCGCAGGAGCAGCTAAAGCCACCGAGATCGCACCATATAAGCCCCAAATTTATGGAGGTGGAAAAGCAAGCCTGGAAGACATGTACAACCACTATCAGTCATTGGACTTTCAAATCATTCTCAGTCTTGCTGATTTCATTAACGCCCAACTGTTAAAATTCAGAGTTTATCTAGACAGCGGAGGGATCGGGCATACACTACTGTTCGTTAATGACAGAGGGAAAGAGAAACTCAAAAAGGATTGGCCCGATATCTGGAAAGAATTTGGTCTAGATAAAGTATAAATCAAAGAGCCCCCCTTATCGGAGGGCTCTTTTTTATCGTTCAAATATTCGCTAAGTTATCTCTTTTTCTTAGCCGCTGGTTTCTTGGCTGCCGCCTTCTTGGCCACGGGTTTCTTGGCTCCCTTTTTGATATCCTCAGGGCGCCAGTTCTGATCTTTGTAGGTCTTGTCCCTGTCAGAGTACATGCCCTTGCGGCCCTTGGTCTTGAGCTCTTTCATCAGGTTAAACTCGTTTTCCCCGAACTTTAGGTTGCTCAGGAGTGTGTGTGAAAGACTGGCCATGTCGTAGCCAGCGGAGAAGCCCATCATATCCATGGACATTAGGAAGTGCTTCTTGCCCATCACGATGCCGTCAAGCGGGCGGGTAGCGATGAGGTTGGCTGTCTTGGTGACTTCCTTCTCAAGGTCCGCCATCGGGACTACCTTATTGATCAGGCCCATATCGCAGGCTTCCTTGGCATTCAGCGGGTTGCCCAGGAGCATCATCTCCTTCACCTTGCGCCATCCGATCATATAAACATATAGAGGAATCGGTCCCTCGATGCCGAGGTAGGTGTAGCCGGGATGGGTATAAATCGCGTTGTCGCTGGAGATGGCCAGGTCGCAGGCGCACATGATCTCGAAGTGGCCTCCGTAACAGTAGCCATGCACCTGAGCGATGGTGACCTTGTCGCAGGTCAGGATCGCCTGCAGGATGCCGCGGCGTCCCCACCACTCATCGACGCCCCAATAGCGCCGTCTCTGCGGCGGGCGTTTGGCCTCATCGAGCCCGCGCCGTGAGCGCACAGCATCGATGTCGTAGCCTGCGCCGAAGGCCCTGCCGGAGCCCTTCAACACGACTACAGCCACATTGTCGTCCCTGCTGGCATCGTACAGCCGAGCGATGACCTCTTCCAGATCCTTCATCGGAACCAGAGCATGCAGCTTCTCCGGCTTGTCGAAGGTGATGGTGGCCACCCTTGTCTTTTTGTTGACCTCATACTTACAGTAACTCAATCGTCCTCCTTTGAACGTTTTTCTTTTATTATAACGCTCGCGCGCTTACAACCCGAACATCTTCTTGGCCGCAACCCTGAGCTCGTCGCGGAATTTGGGATGAGCCACATTGATCAAAGCCGCTGCCTTCTGCCGCTGGCTGCGCCCGCGCAGCTCGGCGATGCCGTACTCGGTGATGACGCGGTCGCTCAGGTTCTTGTGTATTGTAACATTAGTACCTTCCGGTAGCAGCGGCACTATGCGCGATATTTTGTCGCCCGAGGCGGTGGACGGAACCACCGTTATACCTCGTCCGCCCTTCGACAGCAATGCGCCGATCTGGAACGGCACCTGTCCGCCTGCGCCGCTGTATAGCTCCGGGCCCAGACTCTCCGCCGATGACTGACCAAAGAGGTCGATAACCAGTGTCTGGTTGATGCAGACCATGTTATCGATGGCCGCAATAGTGCGTATATCTTCAAGGTAATCGACATCGACAACCTCGAACAGCGGGTTCATGTTGACCCACTGCATCTCCTCACGCGTGTCGCCGCCCACGGATGTGATGACGGCCTTGCCCGGCTTCACCGTCTTGTACTTGCCGGTGATGACGCCCTCGCGCACGCGGCGGATGATGCCCGGCACGGTGGCCTCGGACTGGTAGCCGATATCGCTCCTGCCGTCGAGTATGCCCAGCTGCACCAGCCGTTCGGTGCAGCGGCCAACGCCGATCTGCAGGCAGTCCCCATCCTTTATTAAAGAGCCGACGTTCTTGGCGATCTGCTTCATACCCTCGTCGACTTCTTTCCTTTCCTTCTTGCCCAGCAGGCTGCCGCCGCCCATTGTCGTGCCCTGCGACTGGTGCTCCACGAAGTAGTCTATATCGGAGACGTGAACGTAGTTCTCGCCGTAGGTGCGTATCAGCTTATCGTTGACCTCGGCGATGACCAGCTTGGCTTCCTGCACCTGGCGCTTCTTGTTCCACAGCGAGGCGCCGAAGCTGCAAAAGCCCTTCTCATCCGGCGTCGATATCTCGGTAAGCAGGACATCGAGGCCCTCTTTAAAATACTGAAGGTCGAAGGGGAAGAGCGAGCCGAAGGCGATGTCGCAGCGCCTCTCCTTGATCATCTGCTCGTTGATGCCCAGCGGGAAGGAGCATGTTATCTTGAACGATTCCTCCCACCCCGGGTCGTACCATCCAAAATCATAGCCCGGCGTCGGCACGTAGACGTTGACGTTCTGTAATTCGCCGAGGCGGGCTGCTATAGCTAAACCTATCGTCTGGGACTCCCTGCCCACGGTGAAGCCGATGCGGTCGTTTGATTTGACCATGCTGGCGGCCTTCTCCGCGGAGATCATCCTTTCCTTATAATGCTGCTGCCAGTCTTTCATCATGTGCGGAAGACTTCCTCCTTTTTAAGCGCAAAACCGAGTTCAATTATCCTCTGTGAACGGTAAAGTTGTCAAGGATAAAGGTATATTTTCGCCTCGCCACCACCATTATCCGCACGTAGATGCACGGCGTGCCGTGCCCCTACACATATCGACCAACAACGAGATTGCCACGTCGTCCTGAAATCCTCCTCGCAATGACAATCCGAAAGAAATGCAGGGTGGGCTGTGCCCACCAAAATGGTTTCCCGTAGGGGCGTATGGCCATACGCCCCTAGAACATCGAACGCCCGACCGACGCGTAGGGTCGCCGCTTGCTGCGCCTTTTCTACAGCTACGGCGCGCAGAATTATTAGTATGTGCACGATACTGCGTTCGTGCACATACATGAAGATTCACTAAATGCTGTATGCGTATACCCCGGCCTTCTGCTTTAGAAAAGAGTGGGAAGTAAGTTCTCCCTCCCTTGAGGGGAGGGAGTAAGCGGGAGGGAGATTCAATAAATATTTCCATATAGTACCTATCCTGGAAGGGCAAACGTATGGGGGACTAACAGGGGGTTCGGAAATCATCCCTCATCCCGACCGCTAATTACTTCCCTGAACACCCATCAAAGGGGATTCGAGGTTTGCAAAAAAGCCTTCGTATATGGTATATTTTTAACCGAAATCTTTGCCGAGGAGGGAAGACTTGAGCAACTACTTAAAAGGTAAGAACGCGATAGTCACCGGCGCTGCCGGTGGTCTGGGAAAAGAGGTCTGTTTAGCTCTGGCGCGTGAAGGCGCCAACATACTGTGCAACGACATCGGCGCCGACAGGTCCGGAGCCGGCACAGAGAAAACCGGCGTCGACAAGGTCGTCGATGCGGTAAAGGCCATCGGAGTGAAAGCCATTGCCAACTATGACTCGGTGACCGATTTCGACGCGGCCGAGAGGATGGTTAAAACCTGCGTCAAGGAGTTCGGCAGGCTCGATATCCTGGTCAACTGCCACGGCAACCTGCGCGACCGGATGATCTTCAACATGACCAAGGATGAGTGGGACAACGTGATAAACGTCCATCTGAACGGCGCTTTTAACACCTGCCGCCATGCCTGCGTGGTCATGCGCGAGCAGAAGTACGGCCGCATCATCAACGTCACATCCGACGCCTGGCGCGGCACCCTGGGCCATGTCAACTACGGCGCAGCCAAGGGCGGCATCGTCAGCCTGACCCGCGCCATCGCGCGTGAAATGGGCAAAGTCAACGTAACCGCCAATTGTTTCGCCCCCATCGCCGCCACCAGAATGACGCTGAACGACGATGTCAAAAAGAGAACGTTGAAGGCCGTCGAGCTCGGCCAGACGACCAAAGAGGAAGCGGATTACCTGCTGAACATGCCGGGCCCCGAACACGTCCCGCCCATCATCGTATACCTGGCCACCGAAAAGGCCTGGGACATCAACGGACAGGTCTTCCATGCCGAAGGCGGCAGGGTCGGCTACTACTGCGAGCCCGTCGAGGTAAAAGCGATATATAAGGACCTGAAATACGGGCCGTTCACAACCGACGAGCTGATCAACATGGTTCCCAAGATGCTCATGCAGGGCTATAAGAACCCGGCACCGCCGGTACCGGAAGCAAAGAAATAACAATTACTGATGTAGGGGCGAAAGATCTTTCGCCCCTACGTATTACCTTCACAGAACGGGGGTTAAATGATAGGAATAGTATCTTACGGGGCGTACGTACCTATTTATCGCCTCAAACGTGACGAGATAGGCCGGGCGTGGAGCCGCGGCTCGGGGGGCGGAGAGAGATCGGTAGCCAACTTCGACGAAGACAGCGCTACCATGGCTGTTGAGGCCGTCATCGATTGTCTCAAGGGTTTTGAACGAGAGACCGTGGACGGCCTTTATTTTGCCTCGACGACCCCGCCCTACAGGGAGAAGCAGACCGCCAGCCTGGTGGCCCAGGCCTGCGACCTGCGCCGACACATGTTCGCCGCAGACTTCAGCGACTCGATAAGAGCCGGTACTACAGCGATAAGGGCCGCCTTCGACGCGGTCAAGAGCGGCTCGGCCAAGCGGGTCGTGGTCGCCGCCGCCGATATGCGGTCGGCTCAGCCGCAGTCCGGCAACGAGCAGGAGTTCGGCGACGGAGCGGGCGCGCTCATGATCGGCAGGGAGAACGTCATCTGCGAGATCGAGGAGATCTTCACCCACACCGACGATATCGTCGATACCTGGCGCAACGAGAACGACGTGTTCGTGCGCGGCTGGGAGGACCGCTTCGTCCTCACCGAAGGCTACACGCGCAACGTCACCGAGGCCGTGAAAGGCCTGATGAAGAAGTGCAGCCTGAAGCCGGCGGACATCAGCAAGGTAGTGCTGTATTGCCCGGATGCGCGGCGCGCCGCCGAGATGGCCAAACCCCTCGGCTTCGATGCCAAGACGCAGATGCAGGACCCGATGTTCAAGCAGATGGGCAACACGGGAGCGGCCTTCGCTATGATGATACTGGTAGCAGCCCTTGAGAGCGCCAAGCCGGGTGACCGCATCATAATGGCCAACTACGGCGACGGCGCCGACGCCATACTGCTGAAAGTAACAGACGAGATAACCAAGCTGCCCAAGCGCCGCGGCATGAAGGCGCACCTGGCCTCTAAACTCGATCTGGCCACGTACGAGAAGTATGTGCGCTTCCGCAGGCTCATGCCGCTCGAGTCGCAGGCGCGCGAGGGCGCTAACGCCTTCCCGCCCGTGGCATTGCGGGAACGCGAACAGCTCACCAGCCTGCACGGATCGAAATGCAAAAAGTGCGGCCGCACCTTCCACCCCAAGCAGAGGGTCTGCATATACTGCGGCGCCAAGGACGAGTTCGAGAGCGTCAGGCTTTCCGACAGGAAAGGTACGCTGTATACATATTGTATCGATAACCTGGCCATGAGCAGCGATCCGCCGACGGTCGTGGCCAAGGTGCATATCGAGGACAAGGCTGGCACCATCGGCATCTACTGTCAGATGACCGACCGCGATATCGATAAGGTTAAACCGGACATCCCGGTCGAGATGACGTTCAGGAAGCTGCACGACGCCGGTAACATGCACACCTATTACTGGAAGTGCCGCATTCCGCGGGAAGCATAGAGAAACGAGGGTAATGGGAATGGGAACCATTAAAGATAAGGTAGCAATAATCGGTATGGGGTGCTGCAAGTTCGGAGAGAACTGGGACAAGAGCGCCGACGACATGATCATCGATGCGGCCTACGAGGCCTACGAGGACGCCGGGGTCGAGAAGAAGGACATCCAGGCGTGCTGGTGCGGCACCGCTTTCTCCGGCATCGGAGGCATCTGCGTCGCCGGACCGCTCAAGCTGGACCGGATACCCGTGACCCGTCTTGAGAACTTCTGCGCCACCGGCATGGAGACCATCAGGAACGCCTCCTACGCCATCGCCGCCGGCATCTACGATATAGTGCTGTGCGTCGGCTTCGAGAAGCTCAAGGACAGCGGCCTGGCCGGGCTCCCGGCGGGCTACACCCACCCCGCGCTGGGCGTCAACGTTACCGCCCCCGGCAGATGGGCCATGGCCGCCACCAGATACTTCCAGCACTACGGCATATCGCCGCAGGAAGGGCGCGAAACCCTGGGACGCATCTCGGTGAAGAACCATTACAACGGCGCGCGCCACCCCAAGGCTCACCTGCGCCGCGAGGTCACGCTGGAGCAGGTGCTCAGCGCCCCCATCATCGCATGGCCGCTGGGACTGTTCGACTGCTGCGGCAACACGGACGGAGCCGCCGCGGCCATACTGTGCCGCGCCGACCTGGCCAAGAAATTCCGCAACGATTACGTGCTGATAAAGGGCATCGGGCTGGCCATAGGCCCGTCCCTGGGTAAAGAGGATGCCGCTTACGACTATATACATCTGGAAGAGACCATCACAGCTGCCCAGCAGGCCTACAAAGATGCCGGGATCAAGAACCCGCGCAAGGAGCTAAGCCTGATGGAGCTTCATGACTGTTTCACCATCAGCGAGCTGATGACGATTGAGGCGCTGGGCGTCTGCAAGCAGGGCCACGCCAAAGAGGACATCGACGCCGGATTCTTCACGCTCAAAGGCGGAGGTCTGCCCTCTAACACCGACGGCGGGCTCAAATCCTTCGGGCATCCCATCGGCGCCAGCGGCGTGCGCGAATGCTACGAGGTCTACAAGCAGATACAGGGCAAGGCTGATCTTCCCGAACGTCAGCTTAAAGACGTCAAGCTGGGACTGTCCCACAACCAGGGCGGTCACCCGGGGAGCCTGCTGCCCATAATCACGATACTGGGCGCAGCGGGATAACGATTCCAAGCTAATCTAAAATCAGCAGCGGATTAGAAGCATAGGTCTTCGGATTTCGTTGTTGGTAGCATCGTCACCGGAGAACGTTCTCTCTCTCTGGCTATTATTGATGACATCTGTGGTATATTTTGTACTCACGAACCAGTTCACACTCAAGCATTGGATATACCGGCTTGCTTTCGATGGAGTTCTCCTCTGTTATTTTATTATAGCGGAGGATTCTAATTCAGAATGCTACTGTTTTCGGGGAAAACGTCAAACTGACTCTCAGTTCATCCTACGCAACGTTAGATATAAGCTCTCCTTTTTAAGGATATTGTATTGACACAAACTTTGGCTTGAATTAGAGTGTCTCTAAAATGAGTAATGGTATTACACAAAGTGATTATACTATGCACTACAGGAAGAAGTGCTGATATCTGCAACGAGGAGGTACAAAGAAATGAGCAATAGTAGATACTCTCAACGGTTATATATAATTAATCATATTGCAGAGTATTTAACTGATTTACATGAAAAAATTAATGAACAGTTTGAGGTTACAATATTGGGGAAAAGGTTCATTGTTTGTCCCGGTGTATTCTCTCCTATCGGAACCTCCAGCGAGTTTCTATCTAGTAACTTGCTTATTAACCATGGGGATACAGTGTTGGATTTGGGAACAGGTGTAGGTATACAAGCAGTAATTGCTGCGGAGAAGGCTAAGAAAGTTGTTGCCACCGATATTAATAAAGAAGCGCTGGTTTGTGCAAAAATGAATGTGGAAAATAACTATTTGGCGGATAAGGTTGAAATTCGATACGGCGATTTATTGGAACCAATTGGTGATGGGGAACAATTCGATGTTATCATTTGGAGCCCGCCCTTCCTTCCCTTATCTCCTTGTAGAGTTCTTGATAAGGGATGGTGTTGTGGAAATAATGATGATTTAATAATGAGGTTTTTTGCTCATGTAAAAAATCACCTCACTTCTAATGGCAGAATAGAAATCTTCTATTCTACATTAGGGAATATGGCCTATTTATTGTCAAAGGCTACTAGCGCAGGTTTTAATGTAAGTCTTGTGGCTACACATATAATACCAGAACATCCCGAGAAACTATTGGTGCTTTTATTCCAAGTAGAAAATCAAAACAATTAAGGTATTGCTCTGCATTTTAGAATCAGGAGGGATAGGATATGAGTTGCTGTGGTAATCTTGTTCCAGCAAACGAGACAAACATTTTAAGCCTTCAGTGTATATTGACTTCTGAATGTCAAAATTCATGTAAGCATTGCTATGTTGATAAGGACGATACCCAAAGGATGACCTTTAGCTTATGTAAGAATCTGGTTGACAATTTCAAACAGACTCTTAATAAGATGAATAAAGATGGAAGGTTAATCTTTACGGGTGGTGATCCATTAATGCACCCCGACTTTTTCAAAATCTTAGAATATACGCGTTCCCAATTGAGTGATGTGAAGATTCACATTCTAGGGAATCCAGAAATGTTAACGGATAGCATTATACACAGATTGAAAGAGTTTGCGGACTCATATCAACTCAGTCTTGATGGATTAGAAAATACACATGATTCCATAAGACATATAGGTAGTTTTAGAGACACTTTAGAAAAGATGGACTTGTTAATAGAGCATGGAATAGAAGTTGTAATAAGGACAACAATGAATAGGCTTAACTTAAGTGAAATACCTGATATTTATGATCTTGTGTTTAAAAGAGGGGCGGAAGTGTTTAGCATTCACCGCTTTGTGCCAGTTGGTGCTGGTAGGTTTTCAAAAGATCTTGCAGAGATTAACCCAGATAAATATAGGAGGCTTCTCCTTCGAGTATATGATCATCACCTTCAACACCAAGGAATACACTGTAAACTAATAGTGAAAGAGCCTTTGTGGAAGCTGCTTGAGATGGAAGAAGGAATACGAGAAACAGATGATTTGATCTTCAACGATTGTGTACCCGGTAAATATTTCTGTGCGCTTCCTAACGGTGAGTTTTTAATATGCAGGATGCTGCCGATTAGTGTCGGGAAGGCCTCTGAAGGTGGAATTGACCAAATCTTAAAGTCATCGTCTGTCATTGAACAAATGAAGAGAGTGGATTTATTGGAAGAATGTGGTGATTGTGAACTGAGAGAATCTTGTGGAGGATGTAGGGCAATGGCTTATGAGGTTCATGGGAATTACTACTCACCTGATCCTTACTGTTGGAAGATAGCACAAAAATTAAAATCCAAAGAATACAGCAGCTCTTCCGAATACTATAACAAATAGGATGATTAGATAACTGCAGATAAGAATATTTCTAGGTTTATACTGCACGTGCTTAATGGAAGTCATTGAAATTTGTATGCTTTTTCTAATCGCACAGCAGTTGTTACTAATAATGATGGCGTACAATCCGCACATTCAACACAGATACATAGCTAGAAAGCAAAAGGTAGTATACCTCTCTGGGTTTTGCCGTCGGGGCAAAGGTTACTGTACCAACCAACGAGGGAATTATAGTGAGAGTTCCGGCAAAGAAAGAAGATGGCGCTTGATGCTTACATAAATCAGTTAAGGCTGGGTATCAACGCTATACCCAGCCTTTTTTTCTGCCCAATTGAACATTCGCACTTACGTGTCCCAGGTGACGCACGTTTGAACGTTTGTGGTCAAGCTCATGAATCAACGAAATCTCATTGAACATGGCACATAGAAGCAAGGTCAAGAACCGGAGGATTCTAATTCAGAGTGCTACTGTCTTAGTGAGGAACATCAATAGCTACAAATTACGATTTGGCGTATACAACTATACTGCTGATAATCGCTATGGAATAGTCTTCCCACAATGGTTGCAATAATTATTGTCACTACGAATTGTTTTCTTGCAATGAGGGCATTTTGTCAGAAATGGTGTTTGTGAAGATACAGGTACGTGTATTTTCCTTCGGCGGCGATAGCCAATGAAAACCAGAACTGCTAGCAGCGCAGTAATTATGATGGCAATGATAGCTCCTTCCCCCGATGCAGCAGTAGATTGATTAGACGTTGTAGAACTAGAACCTGGAATTGTCCGTGGCTCCCACTTATCACCCACACGATCGAAGTAAACCCTTTTATTTAAATCACTCGAACTGCCAATCCAAAACTCGGTAGAGCCAGAGTAGTAATCAGCCCACTCATTGTATAGATCATTGAAGTTGAAACCCCAATTGTTGAAAGTAGTACAAAGGCTATAGTATTCAGAATCACTACACAGCAAGCTTGTGGGTTTTCCAGATACTACTGTTGGTGATGTTTGCGTTGGTTCTAGAGTAACCTGAGGAACAAGAGTGGGAGTGGGAGTAGGAGTAGGTGTAGGTGTAGGTGTTACTGGCGTAGGCGTCATAAAACTTCCTGTGAGCGTAACCGAGAGGTTATAGCTCTGCCCACTCCCAGTCGCTGTGACCTCAAAATAATAGGTGCCGGAAACAGCGGGCACGAATTTTATACTCCATGCAGAAGAAGAACCAGTATAGAAAGCCTGAGAGTAAGATGAAGTCGCGAAAGAGGTGGAGCCGGGATTAGCTAATATGAAATAGAGGTAGGAACTATGGCCGGTAACAGAAAACTGCACTTCCTGCCCGGCAACCAGGCTCACAGCATAGACATCCCGGGG
>JBAZEO010000002.1:383858-593791 GCA_041653935.1 Dehalococcoidia bacterium
AAGATGAAGTCGCGAAAGAGGTGGAGCCGGGATTAGCTAATATGAAATAGAGGTAGGAACTATGGCCGGTAACAGAAAACTGCACTTCCTGCCCGGCAACCAGGCTCACAGCATAGACATCCCGGGGCTTGGTTTTAGAGTCCAACACAGAGGTGCAACTGCTTCCCAGGGCAAGCGCTGTCCCGGGTATTTCGGTAGCCACTGAGCCATCCCCATAAACCACTCCCGTGGATGTAGCTGCGATGGTATAGCTCTGCCCACTCCCAGTCGCTGTGACCTCAAAATAATAGGTGCCGGAAACAGCGGGCACGAATTTTATACTCCATGCAGAAGAAGAACCAGTATAGAAAGCCTGAGAGTAAGATGAAGTCGCGAAAGAGGTGGAGCCGGGATTAGCTAATATGAAATAGAGGTAGGAACTATGGCCGGTAACAGAAAACTGCACTTCCTGCCCGGCAACCAGGCTCACAGCATAGACATCCCGGGGTTTAGTGCTAGAGTCCACCATAGAGGCGCGGCTGCTTCCCAGGGCAAGCGCTGTCCCGGGTATTTCGGTAGCCACTGAGCCATCCCCATAAACCACGCCGGAGGTAAAGGCCATCAAAATAGGAATAAAAAACAATAATACAGGCATTAGGTAGAAAAACTTTTGCAACCTGCTTTTTGCTCGCACCTGACTCATTATGTGTGAAATCGGCATCCTCTTCAAGCCTTGATAAATCGGGTATGATTCAATGACACAGAAATGAAATGAACAATCCAACACGCTCTTATAAATGAGAGTGACATCCTATTGCTTGGCACCACACACCTGACAGAATAAAGATTCCCCCGGTATATTGTCACCGCACCGTTTGCATTGTACGGGCTTGAGAAATTCAGCACACTTATGGCAAAATAGATTGATGGAATCATTCGATTGGCCACAGCTCGAACACTTTATCTCAGTTAAAGCGGGAGTCATATCCACTGGACTGACCTGTCCCTGTAATGTTACTTTTATGGGAGAGGGTTTTTTAGGAGGATTTTTACTTGGGGTAGGCGTAAAAGGTATATTATTTAATATAGATTCCAGGTCTGGTATCTGTGTTGGCGGCTTTAGACATAAATCATTTAGAATGTCTGCTAGTTTTGCCACCATCGGATCGCGGTTAGCCTTAAGTCGGCGCAGACAGTCAGATTTTGCTGGCTCCGAGAAATCCGATTGTGTAAGGATGAGGTTCTCTCCTGTATAGAAGCGTCTCCACAACTCAGGCTCCGCTGCCAACGCTAGTAAGCTAAGATAAACAACAAGTGCTGCAAAGCTATCAAGATTATCATCGTAATTATCCTCAGCACGTTTCGGATGCACATAGTTGGGATGGCCTAACTCCGGGCTCTTCTCTCCACTAAGAGAAGGAATAAACATGGGATCATAATCAACGAGTCTAATCAGGCCGCTTTGATCAACGAGCACGTTGCCATGTTGCAGGTCGCCATGCGCCATGTGTGCCCCCCGCAACCCTGCCACTGCTCCACGCCACTGGGCAGCGAGATGCCTAAGCGTCTCGGGATTATTCAAATGTCGTTCTACAAAGATGTCTAGTGTTTCACCTTCCACCCATTCCATTTTGACAATAGGAAACCAGCGCCCGCTGATTTGAATTCCTTTTGCAATATACTCAAATCCGGTCAACTGCTGTAGCCAAAGGCCCGCTAGGTGCTGCGTTAGGAGGTCATAGCGGCGCTGCTGATCATTAACCTCGCGCAAGAAGCATCGCACAGCAAAGTTTTCAACTCCAGTTTCGATCTTGAATACGCAGGCAAAGTTGCCGGATGCTATCCTCGGTAGTCCCAGGTTGTTAGGTGCAGGTTGACCACCAGACAAGGATAGATCACGAAAACAGGAGCGAGGGTTTTGAATTGCTCCCTGATATTCATCAGACGCAGGCCATGACATTTTAACTCCCAACCTTCTCGTTTCAATTAAACGTTAGATCAGCAACAAAACCTAAGCCGCCTCAATGTGAATAGTAATAAGAGTCATATCATCATTGTTTACCAGATTTTCAGTAAGCAACTTGGCTATAAGGCTTTCAAACTCTTCCTTAGTTTCTAGTTTTCCTATTACAAGCCAAGGTTTTGCCCCATTCTCACATTGATTGAGGAACCATTTACCAAGAGCATCGCTGCAAAGGAAGAAAACATCACCTATCCGCCAGTTACCATTCTTAATTTTAATAGCATCCTTTACAATTTGATCTGTCGCCGGATTGCTGCTGACCTGTATAGGACGTCTGCCGAATTCATCTGAATGCGCAAGTGGGAATGCTAATTTCAAACTGTCATCGCGCACCTGAAGCAAAACGCAATCACCAATAGCTAAAGCACGCCAGCGACCTGTGTTGCCCAATGATGTCGCCCCACCTATCTCAAGTCCTACGAAGGAGGCAAAGGCACCAGCTTTCGCCTTTGCCTCAGCAAACCATGGGAGTACACTCCAGTTTATACTCTCATGCCAAGTCTTCTGCAAAGGTTTAAGCCATTCTAGGAAAAGGCTATTACTGCTCCACACTCTCGTTTTTGGTTTTAAACAGGAGGGGTCAGCAACGAAAGCTTCCACCAGTAGGTTTGCCCACTCTTTAGCATAGGAGGCTTCAGTGGCTCCATCGGCAATAGCAAACAACCCTCTATCTGGATCGAAAGAGAGCGCATCTTCATATTCTTCGGGTTTATTCCCAGCCTTAGCAGCCCCGAATTCTTGAATCTTCGGTTTCATTTTCTAACGTAACGATAAGTTAGCAGGTAATGTTCCGATATTAATAAATCCGATAAGTTTTACTAGGTCAGCATTGAAAGCAAAACCACGTGATTGATTCCCCACCTTAAATCCTTCGCTCTGCGCTGCTTTGACAAGATCTTCGGGTAGAATAGACGACATGTTGAAAAGCATACGGGCTACTTCGTCTGGCAATCCTTTTTCACTGTCTGGGAACATTATAGGTGCTGCAGACGTTGCGGAGATATGGCAATTGAATAGCAGAACGTTCCCCTCTTGTGTGTTCAGACTAGTTAGTTTCTGCGCAGGTCCGGTAGGAGGGACTGTGGAAGTTGAATTGCCATCTGTAATATTAATAACAATAGGAGGATATGAACTAGCATGTGATTGCACCCAGTCTTGTATAATACGATAGGCATTGTCCAAAGCTTCACTCATAGGTGTGCCTCCGTTGCTGACAGGGTAAAACCAGACGGGAAACTTTACCGGCTGTTGTGCAGTGCCTCCAATTCCGTCATATGTTGTCTGCATGCGATCTTCGACCTTGGCTGGGTGATTTGCTACCTCGCTTATCGGAACAATATCACGACCACTCAACGCGCCTCCGAACGCAGGGCCAACACCGCTTTCGCCGTAACCTATTACTCCTACATCAAAATAGTCGCGGACTTTATCCCCCTTGCTACATCTGTTGACGAGATTCTGGAGTAGTCTGTTTATGGCATCGGCGACACCTTCAGATTTCTTCTTCGCAACATCGCCACCAAACGTTTCGCACATAGACCCGGACTGATCGATTAGGAATAGCATACAACCTGGTTTTGCTCTGCTAATTTCTCTTGGCATGACAATACTTCCCCCTTTCTTCTCTAAAATTTGAATATGGTTTTTCACTCCTGATCGCAATTTCTAAGTCTTCTTTACTTCAGCCAATAACTTTTAGTAATCGGAGTATATCACGAATTGCAACTCTTACTTAGTTATTTTAGATCCCCGCTATTACTTTTAGAAGATAATACCTCGTTTTCCATGGAGGTATCTCTCGTTATTATCTTCTTCTTACCCTAAGAGATGCTCCAGTTGTCAAATTCTTACCTCCTGACAAATGAAGTACTGAATCACGAATTTGTCCCTCCGCCACTATGTAGTCTCCTACCTTTACGTGATTACTTATGTACCCCTTACTTCTCACAGGTTGCAAGTTCTGGTTACTATCCCGAATCCTGAAATATTGCACTGGAATTTGTGTTCGGCCACGACCAAACAACAGGTACCACAGGGTAAAACTACCGCCAGGAGAACGACGAGTGAACATCTGCCACATTAGATAGAAAATGCCGAGGCATGAGATGATTAGAGCCTTTATTACAAACAGAATCCAATCTCGATCGGCAGGCTCAAGACCGCCATTATCAACGCTAGTGACTATACCCTTGACTTTGTCCGTGGTTCTCCACATGAATATTCTCCAAAATTAATTAGGTCTATTTCAATTTTGAACTATCTAGCGGGCAATTTGTTCGATATCTGGCACACTCTTTACATATAAAGTGATCTTTGCTGCATGTTTTTCCACCATATACATCTTTTTCCTTTCCACATTCAGCACATATTCTCTTTGCCATGCTAAATCCTCCTTTTTTGATAATTGATTGAACACAACCTTTCTTATACTGAAATCAACCTACATAAATATTTACGTTCTTCGACAGACTGACAATCCTGATTGGAGTTTATTATTTTGTACTCACAGTCACCCCCATGGGTTACCTTTATCAGAACCTTGTGTTTCATTATTAATCTAAGAATATAATTTTGCAAGCTATATTTAATATAATTTTATGTTCTAAACGCGCCCTCAAGCCACTTAGGGTGAATTTAAGATATTGTACAAATACCTTTAAAATATGAGCTAAAACTTAATCTCTTGGCGTTTCCCACTGCACCGGCTTCAAGGCTTCGTGCCGGTTGGCGCAAGAGTTCCCGGGCGTCTTCTTCCAGAACAACGCTGGCACACGCATCGAACTGCCATAGCCGGTTACCTTTATCGCTTGTAGCCTGACATTCTTAATTGCTATACTGACACGGGATATAAAATGACTGGAAAGACCTCGAATAGTAACAAGTCTCGACCCATGCCGAGTTCGGCATTAGGTGGAGTGAAGGTACTGGAGCTATGCCGGATGGTCGCGGGGCCTTATTGCACAAAGCTCATGGCCGACCTGGGGGCCGAGGTAATAAAAATAGAGCTGCCGCAATGCGGCGACATAGCGAGAAGGTCACCCCCTTTCGTTAACGACATACCGGACGCGGAAGGGAGCGGCCTTTTTCTTTATCTCAACACGAATAAGCTGGGTATCACGCTCGATGTCACCACAACGACGGGCAGGAACATATTCCTCGAACTGGCGAAGGATGCCGATATCGTTGTCGAGGATAACGCGCCGGGCTGGATGCAGCAGCACTCGATCGGATACGACGACATCAAAGCGATAAACCCCAACATTATCATGACCTCGATAACGCCGTTCGGGCAGACGGGGCCCTACCGCGATTACAAGGCCTACCCGCTCAACAGCTTTCAGAGCAGCGGCGAGGGCTACCTGACGCCGGGCGGTGTTGAGAACATGGGGCGGCCGCCGCTACGCCTCGGCACCTTCGTCGGCGAGTACGACAGCGGGCTGAACGCGGCCAATGCGATATTGGGCGCCTTGTTCTACAAAAGAAGATCGGGGCACGGCCAGTGGATCGATATCTCCAAGCAGGAGTCGATAATGGCCCTGAACCGGCTGGATATGGCGCGCTTCGCCAACCACGGCGAGGTCATGACCAGGGCGAGATTGGGCGCGCCCTACGGCGGCATACTGCCGTGCAAGGACGGCTACACCGTATTCATCACATGGGAACCGGAACAATGGGACAAGCTGGTGCATTTCATGGGCGACCCGGAATGGGCTAAAGACGAACAATTTCAAAATTACGCCGACCGCCACAAGTACGGAGAGGTCATCAACACACTAATCACGGAATGGACAATGCAGCACACCAAGGAAGAGCTGTACCATCGCGGCCAGGAGGCAGGGATAGCCTTCGGCATGGTCTTCACGCCAAAAGACCTGGTCGACTCAGAGCACCTCAAGGCGCGGGAGTATTTCGTCGAGGTCGACCACCCCAAAACCGGGTCGACAAAATATCCCGGCGTGCCGTATAAATTCTCCGGGACGCCATGCCGCATTGATCGTCCCACGCCGACGCTGGGCCAGCACAACGTGGAGATATTCATCGACCGATTGGGACATACTAAAGACGAGATGAGGAAGTGGGGGACTACGGGGGTGATATAAAAAAGAGGTGCAGGAGAGTTTTCTCCTGCCGGGGTTTTAGGGGTGTCCCCTATCCTTTTCTAATTTCCCCCAAGATTGGGGGAAACAAGGGGGTTGATAGCTTTTAGCTAATAGATTTTTATGCAGATACTTGAAGGCATTCGAATAGCCGACTTCACGCGCTATGCGGCCGGGCCGCAGATAACGCTGACGCTTGCTTTCATGGGCGCCGAGGTCATCAGGATAGAGAGCAATGCCGAGCTGGACCACTTCCGCCGCCCTGAATCGGCTGTGAGCTACGGCTCGACGCGGGCGGCCAACGACAGCTTCAACACGCTGAACTTGAACAAGCTGAGCGTGACGCTGAACCTCAAAACGGCGGGCGGGGTCGAGCTGGCCAGGAAGCTGGTCGCCAAGAGCGACGTGGTCGTTGATAACTTCCGCCCCGGCGTCATGGACCGCCTCGGCCTCGGCTACGACTCGCTCAAGAAAATAAAACCCGATATTATCATGCTGTCGGCTTCGAGTCACGGGGCGGTCGGGCCGGAGAAGCAGTACTCTGCCTACGCCGTGACCTTCGGCCCGATCGGTGGTGTGTCGCACCTCACCGGCTACGAGGGGGGCAATCCGGCGGTCACCCGCAGCAGCGCCGACCTCAGGCCGGGCACCGCCGCCGCCTTCGCCATCCTCGCCGCGCTGAACTACCGCGAGACAAGCGGCGAGGGCCAGTTCATCGACTTCTCGGCGCGCGAAGCCATAAGCTGCGAGATCGGCGAGGCCATAATGGACTATACCATGAACGGCCATGTACGCACGCGGCACGGCAACCGCGACGACATCCTGGCCCCCAACAACTGCTACCGCTGCAAAGGCGACGATAAGTGGATAAGCATTGCGATTGCGAACGACGATGAGTGGAAATCTCTGGTCGCAGCTATGGGTAACCCGGCGTGGGCTAAAGACGCTAAATTCGCCGACCAGTTCCACAGGTGGCACAACCAGGACGAGATCGACGTACATATCGCTGAGTGGGCATTAAACTATACCGACTATGAGCTCATGAACTTGCTGCAAAAGTCCGGCGTGGCCGCCATCCCCGCCTTCGACAGCGAGGAGCTGTTCACCGACCCACATTGTCGAGATAGGAACGTATTCGTGCCCACGGAGACGGCCACAGAAGGTCTGCTATATGCCGTAGCCCCACCCTGGAAGTTCTCCGAGACCCCGGCGCAGGTAACCAAAGCTGCTCCCGAACTGGGGCAGGACAACAGCTACGTCCTGCGCAAGCTGCTGGGCCTGTCGCAGAAGGAGATCGATAAACTCACTGCGGATAAGGTGTTGTACTAGAGAGTATCTACCCTCACCCTGGCCCTCTCCCCTGCGGAGGGAGAGGGAGCCTGAAATAGTCCATCATACAGCCCTCTCTCGAATGAAGAGGTTAGCTTAACAAAGAGATGCAGGAGACTCATCTCCTGCCGGGGTGTTAGGGGTGTCCCCTAAATTAAAAGTCCCCCAACGTATGGGGGATTTAGGGGGTTCGGTTATTGTGTCCCCCTTTCAAAGGGGGACAGCAGGGGGTTGACCCCTACCTTGTCTTATATGACCTGGCAGTAGAAGAGTCTTCGACGCGCCTTCCACCGGGAGCAGTAACAAAGCGTATATACGTGCTAGAAATAGCTGCAGACGGTCTGGATGGCGGAATAGGAGCAACATTAGGAACGGATGCAGGTGGATCAACAGACCTTCCACCGGGAGCAGTAACAAAGCGTATCTGCGAACCGTGGATAGCAGCAGACGGACCAGCTGGTGGAACAGGAGCAACTTTAGCAATAGACGCAGTCGGATCAATATGAGCAACAGACTTGCCGCATATGATGCAAGTCTCTGCTCCTTGAACGAGAAGTCCTCCACATTTGACGCAACGCTTAGCCATATAAATCCCTATTAGATATTTTAATACATTAATATATTATTTTGTGTAATTATATCCCTTTTTAGCTAATTTGTCAACCCCCTTAAACTTTATAAAATACTGGCCGCAGGGGAATCTCCTGCGTGGCATGGTGTTCTTCACCTCGCCGAAATCGACGGTAATTGTTGAAGGTGTTATTCACCTTCAACGGCATTGACAGGAGATTGATTCCAGATATAAAGGTTGTCATTCCTCATCGTTTTACGCTAAAATGTAGTGCACCCATTTGAAAGAGAGGTATCCGCATGAAATATCAGAACGTACTTCTCAAGCTTGACGGCAGGATAGCGACGATTACCCTGAACCGGCCTGAGAAGCTAAACGCCATCAATGATGGCATGCTGCGCGACCTGATCAAGGCCCTGGAAAAGGTGCGCAAGGACTACGAATCACTCGTGGTAGTGATAAAGGGCGCCGGCACTTCCTTCAGCACCGGACAGGACCTGAGCGGCGAAGGGACCGACGAGGTAATGCCGCCCAATCCCAGGGAGAAAACATACCTGTTCGACATGTACGCGCAGGGTCTCAAGAACCAGAACCTGTGGCAGTACATCTTCGAATATCCCAAGATCACCGTGGCGCAGGTACACGGCTACTGCCTGGGCATGGGCCTGGACCTGGCTATGTCCTGCCGCGCCATCATCTGCACCGACGACGCCGTTTTCGGCGACCCGTCCGTGAGGATGGGCCTGGCATCGGCGAATCCGTTGTGGACCTTCCGTGTCGGACTGAAGAAATCGAAGGAGCTGCTGCTCACCGGCAAGTCTATCGACGGCAAGGAAGCGGAGAGGATCGGCCTTGTCATGAAGGCCGTGCCCGC
This sequence comes from Dehalococcoidia bacterium, assembly GCA_041653935.1. Lineage (GTDB taxonomy): Bacteria > Chloroflexota > Dehalococcoidia > E44-bin15 > E44-bin15 > JAYEHL01. The sequence goes on from JBAZEO010000002.1 coordinate 392,732, forward strand.
CGCGCAGATGGAAGAGGTGATGGCTGTTGAGACCGACGGCTTCGCCCGATCCTCCGGAATCGGCGGCTGGGACCAGCAGGGCGTCTTCTGGAGCTCGTGGATGTCCATCATGCAACTGGCGGGAATGGCCGCGGCGCGCCAGATGACGACCAACGTCAGTGTCATGAGCTCGATACAGCGGCCGCACCGCAGCCTGATCGACCGCGGCGGCTACGATTTCTACCAGGTGCGCGAGGAGAAAGGGCTTAAGGCCGCCATCGAGGGCCGGGACGCCCCCTTCCGCAAACACTTCCCCGAGCCCAAACCGAAGGCGAGGAAATAAACGATGAGTACGATATTATACGAGAAGATAGACGGGATAGGATATATAACGCTCAACCGGCCGGAGGAGCTCAACGCCATGAACGACGATATGCTGGCCGAGCTGGATAAGCTGCTGCCCCAGGTCGAGATGGACCTCGACGTAAAGGTTGTAGTGTTCCGCGGCGCCGGCAAGGACTTCTGCGCCGGACAGGACCTCACAGGTGTGAAGACGTACGAAGTGCTGTCAGAGCCGGGCGAGCACCTGACCATCAAGAAGAGAATGGAGGCGGAGAGACGCCGCAACCGCAGGTGGGAATATATATTCAACCTGGCCAAACCGACCATCGCGCAGGTGCACGGCCATTGCCTGGGCACGGGGTGCTACCTGTCCATGGTATGCGATATCACCATCGCCGCCGAGGATGCGCAGTTCGGCGATCCGCTGCTGCGCATGGGGCTACTGCCGCACATGCCGCTGTGGCTGTACCTCGTCGGCATGAAGAAGACGCGCGAGATGCTTCTGACCGGATGCTACATCAACGGCATCGAGGCGGAGAAGATCGGCCTGATAAACAAGGCCGTGCCCCGCGACGACCTTGAGGATGAAGTAAACAACATGGCCAAAGGAATGGCGCTCATGCACTGCGACGCGCTGGCCCCGGCCAAGGACGCTATCAACTCCGCAATGGAGGCGCGCGGCCTGGGAGCGGCCTGGCGCTTCACCAACGACATGCAGCTCGTGATGCAGCAGCGCACCATGCTGCCTGAGGAGTTCGACTTCTTCGCCACAAGGGAGAAGAAGGGGCTCAAGGCGGCCATTGAAGGGCGCGATGCCCCATTCAAGAAGTTCTGCGAGGAGAGATAAAGATGCCGACCGGATTTGGATGGAATTTTAAAACGCAATATAAAGAGTGCTTCTACGAGCACAACGACCCCCGCGAGTGGGATTTCCAGACCGCGCTGTACGAGAAGGTCAACAACCGCGTCGTGCGCATAACGCTTAACCGCCCGGACAAGCGCAACGCCTTCAACGACCGCATGTTCGAGGATCTGTCCGCAGCCATGAACAAGGCAAACCTCGACCCTGAGGTTCGGGTTGTGATAATCAGGGGCGCAGGCAACCACTTCGGCGCCGGCCACGACCTGAGCTCGCCGGAGGGCGAGGAGTCCCCCCCGGTGCACCCAAGCGTGAACCCCACCATGCAGGATTATTACGGCTTCGAGCGTCGCCGCTGCTACAAATACAACGACGTCATGGAATACCCAAAGATCACAATCGCGCAGGTGCACGGCAAGTGCATCGGCGCCAGCCAGATATTCGCCGCCGCATGCGACATCATCGTCACCGCCGAGGACGCGCAGTTCGGAATCAGGGGCTTCGGCAGCCAGCTTCACGGCCTGACCGAGTACCCGCTATGGCCCATGTGGTCCAATAAGGCCTACGCCGGTCGCGCCGTCACCGAGATGTCGGGCAAGGAGGCCGCTGAGCGCGGCTTCGCCAATAAGGCCGTGCCGCTGGACAAGCTGGACTCTGAGACGCTGAGATGGGCTGATGTGCTGAGCAACCTGCCCAGCGAGGCCGTGGCCGTGACCAAGGAGTGGATAAGCGGCATGGAGGACATCATGGGCATGGGCGGCACGCAGCGCGCGCACTATCACGCCCACACCGGCCTGCAGTACGTGCGCTTCCGCCCCGAGGAAGTGAACCTGTACAAGGAAAAACGCGACAAGGGGCTCAAGGGCTTCCTCAAGGACAGGGCTGAGATAGCCACGCCGCACGCCAAGGCCGCGGCGGAGAAAGAAGCGAAGAAAAAAGAGGGCAAGTAATGCAGAACTGGCAGGATGAATATAAACGGAAACTGATCTCGGCTGAGGAGGCCGCAGCCAAGGTAAAATCAGGCGATAACGTGGCCTTCACCGCCGGGCGCGAGGCGCTCACCGTGGGCATGGCCATCGCCGCGCGGCTGGGCGAACTCAAGGGCGTCAAGGTCGCGTTGCCTTCGCCGGGCTACGACTTCGGCTGGTACGATGAGGGCTGGGACTCGGCCTTTGAGATAACGATATCGTGGCCTACGGCCACGGTGCAGGACATGCTGGATCAGAGAAGGTGCGACGTAAACCTGCCCCTCATCATCCCGTTCTCCACCGAGGGCGAGCCCCCCGATGTGCTGCTCACCGAGGTAACCCCTCCCGACGAGCGCGGCTTCTGCTGCTTCGGCGCGTCTCTGTGGAGCAAGCGCCAGCAGATAAAGCACGCCAAGCTGACCATCGCCGAGGTCAACGACCGTCTCATCCGCACCCACGGCGATAACTATGTGCACGTCTCCGAGATCGACTACTTCGTGTTGCACGAGTCCCGCTCCGGCACGCCGGGCACGGGCAGCCTGGGCGGACGCGCAGTCAAGGAGCCGCCGGCCTACCAGAAGGAAATCGTTAAGAACGTGGCGTCGCTCATCAAGGACGGCGATACCATACAGATAGGTGTTGGCCGCACTACCGAGCCGCTGGTCAAGATGGGGCTCTTCAACGGCAGGAACGACATCGGCATCCATTCCGAAGCCACGCCGCCGGGGATCATCTCGCTCGTCCGCAGCGGCGTCATCAACGGCAAGCGCAAGACCGTCCTGCCCGAGCGCGTCGTCGTCACATCGATAGGAGGCGGATCGAAAGAGGAGATGGAGTGGGTCAACGACAACCCCATGTTCTATCTCGTCGATTTGCTGTGGCTGGAGGACATCCGAGTCATCGCGCAGAACGATAACATGGTGGCCATAAACAACGCCCTGGCCGTGGACATGACGGGACAGATAACCGCCGAGAGCATCGGCCCCAAGCTCATGTCCGTCGCCGGCGGACAGATACCCTTCGCCTTCGGCGCGCTCCTTTCCAAGGGCGGCAGGTCGATAACCGTGCTGCCTTCGACCGCGCAGGACGGCAAGATCTCCCGCATCATGCCGATGCTGCCTACGGGAACCGCGATCACCCTCCAGCGCAACATCGCCGACCTCATCGTGACCGAATACGGCGTGGCCAACATGCGGCACAAGACGCTGCGCCAGCGCTGCGAGCAGCTTATCAACGTGGCACATCCCAACTTCCGCGAGGAGCTGTGGAAAGAAGCCAGGAAGCTCTACTGGCCGTAAATCTGAAACGCCCCCGTGGCTTATTATTAACCCCCTCTTTCGAGGGGGTTTTTATTTAGAAGCGATCGCCCTTTGTCATTGCGAGCGGAGCGAAGCAATCTCCTGTTATGCCCTGCCATACGAACGACGAGATTGCCGCGTCGTTACACTCCTCGCAATGACTCTTGTAGTAGGGTGGGTTTAAAAACCCACCGCGACGGTGTGTCCTTCACCCTCACCCTAGCCCTCTCCCATGCGGAGGGAGAGGGTAGCTGCATAAGAGGTGCAGGAGACTCATCTCCTGCCGGGGGTTTGGGGGTGTCCCCCAAAATAAAAGTCCCCCAACGTATGGGGGACTAACAGGGGGTTCGGTTATTGTTTCCCCCTTTCAAGGGGGACATCAGGGGGTCTCATTCCCTCATAATTATTGACTCCCAAAGCCAGAACATGTTATCCTTGTTCGTGCTTTTTGGTGGCGTAGCTCAGCGGTAGAGCAATCGGCTCATAATCGATCGATCATTGGTTCGAATCCAATCGCCACCACCAGTAAGAAATAACAAAGGACGCTCGCTTGAGCGTCCTTATTCTTTAATAGTGAGACTAGCAATCCCCTATCTTGTAACTCCCGCCGGCAGTGATATAATGGCACAATGTACTTGAATAGATGAGATAATTCGACTGGATTTTGGAGGCATAATTAACATGGGTGATTCGGAACTTTCACAGAGCATAGAGAACATGCAGGAGATGATAGAAAGCTTCTCTAAAGCGCAGACGGACGCGATATTGCTGGCGGTGGGCGCCAATGTCATGTGTTTCATTGAGACCATACAGCGAAAACCCAAGCAGGCCCGCGAGATGAAGACCAACCACATCAACTACCTGAAGCAGCTGGGCGTCAGCGAGAATTGGCTGGAAACCACCGAGAAGCTTTTCGATACCATCGTCGAAAGATATGAAAAGCTGGAGGATCAGCTCAACAAGACGGCCAAGAAGCTTTCTGCCAAGGGCATGAGCGAGGAAGAGATAAAAGCAGAGCTCAAAAACCAGGCCGCCAAATTCGTAATAGAACATTAAAAATATCGAACTCCCCCCTGACCCCCTCTTTAATAAAGAGGGGGAAGCGGCGAAGCCGCAAGGGGCATTCAAGAGGTGCAGGAGATTAGGTCTCCTGCCGGGGGACCTTTGGGGGTGTCCCCCAAACCCCAAACCTCCCCCAAGACTGGGGGATCGAGGGGGTTGATTAACGGAGGTCTTATATGTTTAACGATCAGAAGGCCGTGCAGGACATATTCAAAGGCATGGGCATGACAGCGTTCATGCACCTGTGCGTGGCCATCATACTGACAACGATGGCACTGGTGTTCTGGCACAGCTGGCAGCAGGCATTGTTCTGGATACCCGCCGGAGTGTTCTACGTTACAGCAGTGCTCATCAAATTCTTCGGCGAGAAGATGCCGTTCAACATTTCAAGCACAATAGTGAACCTGCCCATGGAGTACGTGGTCCTCTTTCTCACCATCGTCGGGACAGGCCTTGCGATCATAGTGAGGAGCAGCGATCTGGCGGGCGAGCTGGTCATAGGTTTTTCCTACCTGTTCCTGATCTTCTGCATCTACAAATCCTCCCGATTGTCGGCCTCCTAGAGCACCGGTCAAACCATAATGCTAGATGCGACATAGCATATTGTATCGGAGGAAAATAATGAAAAAGATTCTGTTTATTCTGGCCACTTTGATAGTACTCTCGCTTACCATGACCACCGCCGCCTGCAACGAGAGTGAGCAGGCAACGGCACCTAACTTTGCATTACTCATCAGCGACGAGGCTAACGCCATCACGGACTTCGACCACCTCTACATCAACATCTCATCCATCGGCATGCACCTCTCGGACGGCACCGGCAACGAGTCGGGGGAATGGCTTGAATTCACGCCCGATATCACACAGGTTGACCTCAGGCCGCTTCTAGATGATAACGCCATGACCATCTGGAGCGGCAATATTACGGAGGGACAGTACACCAAGGTCTTCATTTACGTCGATGACGCGTGGGGCGTTCTGACAGGGGACAACGAGAGCGACACTGTCGAAGTAGATATACCAAGCAACAAGCTCCAGATATCAAGGCCCTTCACTGTGAATAACAGCTCGACTACAGCGTTCGTCTATGACATAACCGTGATATCCACGGGTAACGAACACAGTGGGATCGATTACCAGTTAAGCCCCCAGATCGCAAAGAGCGGCGCGGATCAGCCATACATTGAAGTAGAGACGGAAGATTAAGCCAAAATATAAGCGGCTGCGATAGGCAGCCGCTTTGTTCTATTCACACTTAACAGGACTACACTACATCTCGACGGCCATCAGGTAACCAACCTGGGTGAAAGCCTCTATCTGAGGGATGACCTCCTTAGGAGAGAGTTTGGTAGCCTGGGTAATCTGGGAAACGGTGGCAGCATTCTTCTTATACAGGTACTCGATAATCTTGTAGTGAGGACCGGTTGTGATGCCGATCTGCTGCCACTCCTCAAACTTCTTCCGTCCCTGCGGGGACAGGACGTAATAATTCATATATATGCTCATAGTGCGACCTCCCTAAAAAACCGCCCACTCTATTATTCAAATCATGCGAAACTATTAAGCAACCGCATTATTTTCTATAGCCGTCGGGATAATTGCGCCTCCAGCGCCACGCGCTCTCGATTATATCCTCGATCTTGGTATACGCGGGCTCCCAGCCGAGCTCTTTCTTAGCCAGGTCGCAGCTGGCCACCAGAACGGCGGGGTCCCCGGTGCGACGGGGGTGGAACTGGACTGGGATATCCGCGCCCGTAATCTTGCGCGCCGCCTTTATCACCTGCTGCACCGAATAGCCCTTCCCGCTGCCGAGGTTGTACACTTTCCCGTTCAGTGTTTTCAATCTTTTCAATGCCAGTATGTGCGCCTGCGCGATGTCCACGACATGGATATAATCGCGCACGCAACTCCCGTCCTTGGTAGGATAATCATCGCCGAACACAGCCATGGATGTCATCTTACCGATAGCCGCCGCAAGCACATTGGGTACCAGATGCGACTCGGGTCGATGGTCTTCCCCGAAGCGCTCGCTGGCGCCGGCGGCATTGAAATAGCGCAGTGAGATATGCTTCAAACCGTATGCCACCCCGTACCATACCAGCATGCGCTCGAACATGAGCTTGGACTCTCCATAAGCGTTAATTGGCTCCGTGGGGTGGCTTTCGTCAATGGGGGTGCTCCTGGGCTCGCCGTACACGGCCGCGCTCGAGGAGAAAACGAAGTTTGTAACCTTGTATTTCAACATCTGCTTCAGGAGCGCCATCCCCCCAAGGAGATTATTCTCCATGCAGCTCTTGGGATCGGTCATGGACAACCCGATGACGCTGTCCGCAGCCAGATGCACCACGGCATCGATCCTTGCGCTTTTGAAAACGTCATCGAGCAACATCTCATCGCGGATGTCGCCTATTACCAACTCCGCCTCTTTGGCAACGGCATCACGGTGCCCCTGCCGCAGGTCATCCACCACCACAACCTTCTTACCGCTGGCGATCAGCTCCTCCGTGACGACGCTGCCGATATAGCCCGCACCCCCGGTCACCAGTATCTTTGTCTCCTGTATTTTCTTCGTCATCTAAACAGCCTTTATAGGTAAAAACATACTGCCCAAAGATTTATCTAGCATATTGTTAAAACAGCATATTGTCAATCCAAACGGAGGAAAACTTACACGAACCGTTTCCGTCCGATGCCATCGCCAAATCCGTATTCGAGTTCCTGTCTTTACAAATATAACAGCGATGGCTAAAATAGATGTGCTCTCAGGGGCGGTTAGCTCAGCTGGTTAGAGCGCTTGCTTCACACGCAAGAGGTCACTGGTTCAAGTCCAGTATCGCCCATTTTGTGTGCAGATAGTAAATTGCCGAAGTGGCGGAATGGTAGACGCGCTACGTTCAGGGCGTAGTGTCCAATACGGATATGTGGGTTCGAGTCCCTCCTTCGGCACTTTAAAATACGCGCTTGTAGCTCAGTTGGATAGAGCGCAGCCCTGCGGAGGCTGAGGTCGTGGGTTCGAACCCCCCCAAGCGCGCCATGGGCAGTTAGCTCAGTTGGCTAGAGCGTCTGCTTTACACGCAGAAGGTCATAGGTTCAAGTCCTATACTGCCCACCATTTGTTATTACGGGGCTGTAGCTCAGCTGGGAGAGCGCTTGATTTGCATTCAAGAGGTCAGGGGTTCGAATCCCCTCAGCTCCACCACTGTTTGCCTTCATCGCTTCCACCATCGTGCAGATCGCCATCATTATGTAGAGACACGGCGAGCCGTGTTCTCACCTTGTCAATCCGCTCGGAATAATCCATAATTGTCGAGATTATTGAGATAGATATGCCATGGATAGTGTAATTGTAACCTCAACTCCAATGCCGGTGTGGGCTTGGCTGGCCTTCGGCGCCATCATAATCGTATTGCTTGTCCTGGACATGAAGGTCTTCCACCGCAAATCCAGTGTAATCACCATTAAGCAATCGCTGCTGTGGACCGCCTTCTGGATCTCCCTGGCGCTCCTCTTCAACTTGGGGCTATGGCTGTGGCGGCGCGATACCGGAATGGCGCTGGATTACCTCACCTGCTACCTCATAGAGAAATCCCTCAGCGTCGATAACCTGTTTGTCTTCCTTATGGTCTTTTCCTTCTTCTCTGTACCAACAGCCTATCAGCATAAGGTCCTTTTCTGGGGCATCATCGGCGCGATAGTGCTGCGGCTGGCCTTCATCGAGGCCGGCGCGACGCTACTCGAGAATTTTGGGTGGGTCTTCTATATATTCGGAGCCTTTTTGATAATTGCCGCACTCAGGATGGCCTTCCAGAAAGAGAAGGAACTGCACCCGGAGAAGAACCCTATACTGAAACTCCTGCGCAAATTCGTCGGCGTCAGCGACTGTTACGAAGGCGACAGGTTCTTCATAAAACGGGCCGGCAAATATATAGCTACACCACTGCTTATCGTCGTCATCATCATCGAAACAACGGACGTAGTCTTTGCCTTGGATTCCATACCGGCAGCCTTCTCCATCACCACCGATAAGTTCATCGTTTACACATCGAATATCTTCGCCATACTGGGCTTGCGCTCGCTGTACTTTGCGCTGGCCGGCATTATGCCGCTCTTCCACTACCTCAAATACGGCCTCGTCGCCGTCCTCATGTTCGTGGGCGTCAAGATGATAGTCGAACACCACTATCACTATGAGATGCCGACAGCCATCGCGTTAGGTGTAGTCCTCGTCGTGCTGGTAATAGCCGTAGTCGCCTCCATCATCCGCAACCGCAGGAACAAAGCTATCCAACGGTAATTTATCCATACGAAAGGCAAAAATATACCAAACCAATTTCATCTTTATAGCTATCGGGGGTATTAACAAAACGCTGATAAAGGATTACAATAACTAATTTCCTAAAAATAGTACGTTTGAAATAAGGCCAGATCATGGAAGAACCAAAGAAAAACGAAATCGTCAATAATATTCAAGGCCAGACAATAGAGCCCGATATATATGCGAGACACTGGTTCTGTGCCGCCCTGTTAGCTTCAGGAGCGACTTACAGAAAAGACGCGGAATCGCCCGCCGTCTTTAAAGACATCTTAAAGGACGCGGTTATCGCATGGGTTGACTGCTGGACTGATAACTTCGAGAAAAATGCTCTCGATGCCGCGATTCAACTAGGCTTCAGTAAAGAGCTGGTTGTCCCGCTGATTACTGAAGAACATGAGAATTATGTGGACCTTGGAAAAGAGCTGGGCATCAAGATGGCCTCAGTCCAGGTCAAGCAGTTCGACGTAACTATTCACCCGCTTATACTTCTGCTCAGCAAGAACTTTATTTTAACCATACACCCGCGCACTGTAGACCGCAGATTCCAGCGCTTGCGACGATATGCCGACACCTTCCTCAAAAAGATACCTCTCGCCGCCGTTACTGAGGACAGGCTCACCATGCTCCTGCTGCGCCTTACCGACGAGACCAACGAAAGGAACTTCGAGCACCTGCGCCAGATAGAGGATTACAGCGACGAGCTCAACAAGGATATGATGGACCCGGCTACGCCGCGGGAGACGCTGGGGCCCAAGATCTACGAGATGAAACACGCCCTGGTAATCTACCTGAACGCCCTGTGGCAAACCGTTGACGTTTTCCATGCCCTGCGTTACGGGGATGCCGAGCTCATAACCGATAATGTCCGGCTCCTGGCCAGGATGAATCTACAGGCCGAAGATGTGAACCACCAGATCTCACTCTCCGAGCACATGTCGGACGTGATGGCCTCAGGGCTGGAGGTCCTCCAGACGATATATAACAACCAACTGCAGGCTCTGAACAACAGATTGTCACGCGTGATAACATATCTCACGATAATAGGAACTGCCTTGCTTGTGCCTAACACTCTGGCTACAGTATTCAGCAGTTCTGCCTTCAATTTGCAACCAGACGACATGTGGTGGTATGCTACCATGCTCGCCGCCGCCACAATTTTCTCAACATGGCTAGTGTGGTTGTGGGTCAGAAAGCTGGGCTGGACGCATAAAATGGATACAAGTGTGAAGGACTTCGGCATAGAGGCAGAGCCAGTCACCAGGAAGCGGGCTTCACGCAAGAAGATCAAAACGAAAAAGCAGCAGTGACGCTTTTACTTTCAGCCAATAAGAGCTGATTGCATATTCTAGATACTTACTAATCCTGCAGAACCCTTGCCAGTATAGGGTTCGAAGTCAAAACCAGCGACGGCTCCAATCGATACTTTGCACCGTCGAACAGCAGCGACCCTTCGCGCGACAGCGTATCGAGCCTTGTCAGCAACCGGCAAACGTTCTTCTGACCATGCCGTCTGGTAAACTCAGCGACACCCAACCCCTCCTCCAGCAGCCGCAGACGCAGCATGGCCTCCTCCGCCGCCTTCTCCTCCGGACTCAGTACCTCGACTTCCTCGATACCCCCAATCGGAGCCTCAAGATAAGACTTAAGGTCGACTCGATTCTTGAAGCGTTTGCCCCCCAGGTGCGAGGCCGCCGACGGCCCCAGCCCCAGGTACTCGCCGCCGCGCCAGTAGTTCAGGTTGTGCAGACACTCATGCCCGCTGAGGGCAAAATTTGATATCTCGTAGTGAACAAAACATTTATCACTAAGGTACGCGCGCGCCTGCTCAAACAAATCGGCCTGCATGTCATCCGACGGCAGATTGCGCGGCGGGTTCTGTGCCAGCAGCGTACCATAGTCAAGCGAAAGGCAGTATAAAGAAAGATGACTGATGCCAAGCGAAATCAGCGTTCCGATCGAACCATGCAGCGAATCCCATGTCTGCCCAGGTAGCCCGACGATAAGGTCGGCGGAGATATTCCGGAAACCGATCCTCTTTGCCAGATCGATCGCAGCGACCGCCTGCCCCGCGGTATGAATCCTGCCTACAGATTTAAGCTCGCCATCTGAAAGCGACTGCACGCCTATGGAGATGCGGCTGAACCCCGCCTCCAATGCTGACTCAAGCGTTTCCTCCGTAGCCGAATCGGGGTTAGCCTCGATCGTGGACTCCTCAAGCTGCGACAGATCGAACGCGCCGCGGAGACCATCGACAAGCCTCATTAAATTATCAGCGCCGAGGATGCTCGGTGTGCCGCCTCCGAAGAACATCGTGTGGAACGACATTCCGCCATATGCCTTACATTCGACAAGCACTGCATCAATATAGGATTCGATAGCCCCCGGTTGCAATGGTATAGAATAAAAGCCGCAATACGCGCACTTTCTTACACAAAACGGTATATGGACATAGAGCCCGATCAAATACATGCCTCCATCTGCATAAGCTTCACGACTATTATCCAACCCGCGGCTAAACGTTGCAACCATGTTCTACGCCTACATCAGTCAATATTTAGAACAACGACAATCTATCCCCCAAAAACCCGATTAAAATTGGTGCTAAAATGCCCTGAAAAACTATTGACAATTCGAAAAAAAAGCCCTACATTTGTGACAGAAAATGTTGCGTTATTTAAGTCAACAAGTCGATGATAAAATAAGGTGAATGCGGAGTGTTGCGCCACTCCGCTTGCGTTTTAAAGTAATAGAAACTTGGAAATAGAAGGTAAGGAAGGAAAATGAAGACAACAGGAGCAGAAACAGAAGTCTCAAGCATACAAGAGGAGGAACCTCCACATCAATCCTTCAATCTGAAGGAGGAGGAGGAACCTCCAAGTAAAATCCCGTCTGATCAAAGACGGCGATTTTTCACAAACGTGTCCAAGGAAAATTGGAATAACTGGACATGGCATTTCCGCAACCGGCTCACAAGCGTTGAGCAGCTCGCCAACCTCATCCCCATGACGGCTGACGAGCAAGGGAAGCTCAGACAAGTAACGCAGAAGTACCCTGTAGCAATTACTCCCTATTACTTCTCGTTGATCAATCCCTTTGATGCCGACGACCCCATAATGAAACAGGCCGTGCCGTCGTTTCAGGAGATATCTTTAAACGATATCGGTTATGAGGACCCGCTGGCAGAGCAGAGGGAATCTGTTGTCCCCGGACTTGTGCACAGGTACCCGGACCGCGTGCTCATGGTGCTGACCGACATTTGTCCTATGCTGTGCCGTCACTGTACCAGAAAGAGGGAGTGGTGTCATGGCGGCTGGGTCCGCACAAATGAAGAGATCGACGCGATGATCGGATACATACGCAACAACAAGGTTGTGAGAGACGTTGTTATCTCCGGTGGCGATCCGTTGACGCTGTCAACGAAACGTCTTGAGCAGGTTATCGCTAAACTCAGACAGATCGACCATGTCGAGATAATACGTATCGGCTCACGATTCCCTGTGGTACTGCCGCAGCGAATCGACGATGAGCTGTGTGAAATGTTGTCCAAGTACAGCCCAATCTGGCTTAACACCCACTTCAACCACCCGCGTGAAATAACGCCGGAGGCCGCGAAAGCCTGCGACCGCCTGCTGCGCGCCGGTGTGCCAGTGAATAACCAGTCGGTGCTGCTCAAAGGCGTAAACGATAACGTCGAGACACAGTTGAAACTATGTCAGGGACTTTTGAAAATAAAGGTCCGGCCATATTATCTGTACCAGTGTGACGAGGTACAGGGCACGGAGCACCTGCGCACGCCTGTAGAGACAGGGTTGAAAATCCTAGAGGGCATGCGCGGACATACTTCCGGTATGGCTGTACCGACATTTGTAATAGACCTGCCCGATGGTGGTGGTAAGGTACCGCTCCAGCCTAACTACGTCATGTCCTTTAATGACGATGGGCTTTTACTCAGAAACTATCAAGGCCATATCTTCCAGTACCGGAACCCCAAGGGCAAGCCCAGCAATGGTAACGGTCACAAGAACGGGAAACGGAAAAACGGCTCTTCTCATCAGCACTCTGAGAAGGCATTGCAAATGGTTCTGCCAGTAGGAGTCTGATTTGAGAATAGGGCTTGCATACGATCTCAAAGAGGCAGTGCATCGTGAGATCGGCGTCGTCGGTACTGATGACTGCCTTGAAGAGTATGACTCCCAGGAAACAGTTGATGCCCTGGCCAACACCATCGGTGCGCTGGGGCATCATGTTATCCCCCTCGGCGGAGGCAAAGAGTTCATACAGAACTTGCTCCGCGAGCAGGTTGATTTTGTCTTCAATATAGCTGAGGGGCGGGGCAGCTACAGGAGCAGGGAAGCCCAGATCCCCTCCCTCCTAGAAATGCTGTCTGTTCCTTATTCCGGCTCCGATCCGCAGTGTCTGGCTGTATGCCTGGACAAGCCGCTGACTAAGATGATCGTATCGCACGCCGGCATAAGCACCCCCCAATGGAGACTTATCGCGGACAGAAAGGAACTGGAGACAGTAAACTGGAAAGGATTCCACTTCCCCGCTTTCATTAAACCGGCATACGAGGGCTCCAGCAAAGGCATACTCGGCGGCTGCCGGGTGACGGAAAAAAAGCTGCTAAAAGAGCCTGTAATAAACTTGCTGGAACGCTATCATCAGCCGGTGCTGGTGGAAGAATTCATCGACGGCGACGAGGTTACCGTAGGCGTAGTGGGAAACTATCCGCCCAAAATAGTGGGGATTATGCGGGTAGTACCTCGACAAAAGGCAGAGTATTTTATATACTCGCTAGAGGTGAAGCGCGACTGGGAGCGGTTGGTGGATTACGAATGTCCCGCCAAACTGGATACCGCTGTTATGCAGTCCATATCCGACGCGACTTTGAAGATCTTCAAAGTGCTGGGTTGTCGCGACATCTCTAGAATAGATTTCAGGGTCAATGCAGAAGGTATTCCTTTCTTCTTGGAAATAAACCCGCTGCCGGGGCTCAATCCTCACAGCGGGGATCTACCTATAATGGCTGGGAAGATGGGACATAAATATCAGGAACTTATTGCAGCAACGCTGAACGCCGCTTTGTCGAGGTATCCCCAATGTGCGCAAAAGTAGCGATAGTTTATAATCAGCCGGAGCGTAGCCGCTACGCCGATATGGGCGAGTGGGCCGCCATCGCCGGTGTGCTCGAAGAAGTTGATGCTGTAGAGAAAGCCCTGGTAGAACTCAGCTACGATTGCTTCCGCGTACCCCTCTCACCACCTTTGAAACACGCCTCAGAGATCATCAGTACCATAAAAGCAGACTTGATATTCAACCTGTTTGAAGGATTCGACGGGCAGCCGGGAACAGAGTCTACCATTGCTGAAATGTTCGCCAAAATCGGGCTGCCCTATACAGGGTGCCCGGCAGATGCGATAAAGCTATGTCTGGATAAGATGCGAGTTAAGGATACCCTTGTAGCTAACGGTATAAAAACACCTCGATACTGCCTTCTCAACGGTAAACCGCCCGCTTCTTTCGACTTGCGCTTCCCCTGCATCGTTAAGACCCGCGCCGAGCATGCAAGCCACGGCATATCCGAAGAAAGTGTCGTACATAACATCAAGCAGCTGGAAAGTCAGGTGGCAAAAGTGAGCCGCCTTTTCGGCGGCGAGGCACTGGTTGAGGAGTATGAAGACGGCAGGGAGATAAACGCCCTTGCCATGGGTAAAAGCAAAGCGGAGGTGTTCCCCGTATCCGAGATAATATACACCTTGCCGGAGGGAAAACCGCATATACTCACCTATGCCGCAAAGTGGGAACCCGAAAATGAATACTACAACTGTTCTACGCATCGGTGCCCGGCCGAGATAGAGGAGGAAGTGCGACGCAGCGCCGTCGATATAGTAATGTCAGTCTTCAAATTGTGCATCCGCTCAGGCTACGCACGCGTGGACTTCAGGCAAGACTCGCAGGGGACACTGAAGGTCATTGATGTAAACCCCAATCCTGACATTTCACCAGGAGTCGGAGCGGCCCATCAGGCTGAGGTTTATGGACTCTCGTACAACCACTTTATAGAACGCATAGTTAGTATCGCCCTTGAGGGATCATGTGGCAATTAAGATCAGAAAAATGATGAAGCGGGACAAGGCACCGCTCATGACCATCCTACATGACACCCCGGAGTTCACTCCACCCGAGTTGGTCGTAGCGGAAGAAATCATAGACTGCTATCTGCAGGAACCGGTAACCTCCGGTTATTTTATTATTGTAGCCATAGAAGAGTCGTCTCTCACCGGATACCTGTGTTACGGGCCGACGCCGCTCACCGAAGGCACATGGGACCTATACTGGGCCGCCGTCTCACGCAGCATGAGGGGCAAGGGCATTGGAAAGTCCCTGTGGGAAACCGCAGAGGCAGATATAAAGGATAAAGGCGGCAGGCTCGCTGTTATCGAGACGTCTTCAAAACCCAATTACGAGAAGACGAGGCGCTTTCATGAAGCCAGAGGGTACGAGAATGTGGGACGCATTGTTGATTTCTATTCACCGGGCGACGATATGCTTATCTATGTCAAACGCTTGAGATAGAAAATCTTTCCTATTGTATAACCCCAAGCATTGTTAAACCCTGAATAACCATGCTTACCGCTATGGCCGCGAGCAGCAAACTGAACACTTTGGAGATTGCTTTAAGTCCCCCCTGTCCGAGAAATTTCACTATGCGGTGGCTGGCTAAAAAGATAATCCAGCAAATCAACATATTGACCATATATGCAACGAGAATCATATATAGAGGGAATGTAGGATAAAGCAAAAGAAGAGTCGTTATGGTGGCAGGCCCAGCAAGCAGAGGCGTTCCGATGGGCACAACTGCGATCATATCCTCTTTGACGGCATCGACCCAGTGCCCCGTTGTCATATACTTGATGGAAAGAACTAGTAAAATTATGCCACCAGCGATTGCAAATGATTCAACGCTGATATTCATCGCATTTAAAATAGCCCGGCCAAAAAACAAGAATGCCAATCCAACGAGAGCAGCGGTCAAGACTGAGAGATTGATCGTCTTCCTTTGCTCGCGCCGCGACATCCCTTCGCTGATGGCTATGAGGAAAGGCACAGTCCCCAGTGCATCCAGTACGATGAACAATGGCACAAACGTTAATACAAAAGATTCCCAGGTGCTATGCATATCTAATTCTCTGCTTTGACTAAAATATTGTTAAATAGTAGAGCGACTGATGTTGATTGTCAATGATACGATTAGACTTATTTACGCAGAAGAATGAGGCTTGCTGGCATATATCAATTCTGGAAATCTCGGGGAATCGGAGTTAGTAATTATTGAGAAGTTACCTTTATCGTATCCATCTCCGGCCCCTGTCCTTACCAGAGACCTTACGAGATCTAGCCGCCCCTTTGCCCTGTGCAATCCTTTGAATATTCGCACTGCCGCACTGTGGGCATGCACCCGGCTTCCCTCTTGCAAAAGGCGCCTGCCAGTTGTTGCTGCAATCAGAACATACGAATTCTCTCGAAATCGCCATGGCGCACACCCCTTATTCATTTAGTAAGCAGGAACCAATAGGCTGCTTTGTAAATGGCTAAACCTCTTACTTCATTCTATAAGTTCAATACAGATTGATACTTCGTTTTACTTTACCAGTTTCGCTGCTATGGCATTGAATAACAGAAGGTTCCCGCACTGGTTACAGGTAACTGGTATGACAGGGATAATGGGCGACCCTATAGCTTTATTTTGAAACTCCCGCAACTCAAACACTTTACCAATCACTGCCCAGTCATTGGCGCCGCAGAATTTACAACCCTTGGATGTATTCCGTATTTTGTTTAAATGTGCCAACACTTTCTTGGTATCAATATCACTCATAGCTTTCCTCCGCGATGACCTTTTGATTACTTTAATCTTCTGAGTTGCCATATTCTATATTATTCCGCCACCTCAGTCAACACATAATCGCTTTCTCTGTCCGGACGATTATAAAAAGAGGTGGCCTTCTATCACCTGAAGGACACGGGAAATGGATGGTATCCACCACACTTTGAGAGGAACAAAGAGGATAGGATATAACGCTTGTCTACATATAGCTATCGCGGCGGCAGTTTCTTCCGATATTGCCGCCGCGATACATCGACCAAATCAAGATCTATCCTAGATATAAGAGGCGCCACCTAAACGACTTAAGATAGATCTTTTAATTATTCTCAGCAGTTTGCACAACTTCTGGTTCGACACTTACTGGCTGCACTCTGTTTGCGCCGTTCGCTATTCTCGTCAAAAACTGCTTTCTGACGGCACGGGCGGTCCAGCAACTATGTTCATCGTTGTTCTTGGTTAAACCGACTAGCGAAGCCATATCGTAGATCATAGCATCGATGGCGCCAAGCTTAAATGAGATCTCATCAGCCGCACCACCGACTTTCTCCCTGTAGTCCGACCCTAATAGCTTCCTTGCCTTCCACTCCAGAATAGTCTCAAACGCGCGATCAAGTTCCGTCACTTTATAATCCTCCTTCTATTTTATCCTTAACAGATCGCATCTGTTTTCTACCCCGATATAAATACTCAAATACCTTTATATATCATTATAAATAATACCTTTTATTATTATTTACTAACCCTTACGGGTTTCATGAATTATACAATAGTCCATTGTTAGGGTCAATAGATTCTTGAATTAAATGCAGAAAAAGATCTGTGTACTCGCAGGATTATTAGTCAACAAGAGGATACAGGGGAAATTCCTAGTACATGTCCCTTCGACTATCTTTAAAAAAAGGAAACTGCTGCCTAGTCTTTTCTACCAGATTGAGATCGATCTCGGCTGTAAACAGCGACTCTTCATCCCCACCCTCAACGACATAGCGTCCCCATGGATCGATTATAGCCGAGCAGCCGCCGAATTGCTCCTTTTTGAACTCGCCGAGGCAGTTGCAGGCGACCATGTACATTTGGTTTTCAATGGCACGCGCCAGAAGCAACGTCTTCCAGTGACCAATGCGACGCACAGGCCACTCGGCGACAAGCAACACAATGTGCGCGCCGCTGAAAGCATAGTGACGGAATACCTCGGGGAAGCGTATATCGTAGCAGATGCTCAATCCGGTGAGCCCCCAGGGCGCATCCGCCGTTACAAAGCCCTCACCAGGTGTAAGACATTTCACCTCGTTCATAAGTGAAAACAGATGCGTTTTAGAGTAAACGGCGAGACATTGGCCTTCTGCATCGAAGAGGGGGAAAGAATTGTAAATCTTGCCGTCGCGCGCCTCCAGCACCGAGCCGCCGATGGCAATCTTATTCTCGCGGGCAAGGTCGCTTATACGAGCGAAGACGCCTTCACCCATACGCGCAGCGTATCGCTCCCGATGCTCCAGATCGTAGCCGGAATGCCATAGCTCCGGGAAAAGAACTAACGACGATCCTCGCTTCGCCGCCTCGCACGTCCACTCCTGCACACGCTCCAAGTTAGCCTCGGGCTGACCGCGCAGTACCTTCATCTGTCCGAGAGAAATAGAAGTTTTCATCATATATTCAATAACTTGTAAATTCAAATCGACCCGGATGATTACTCAGGGGATATTACAACAACTCATGCTCGGAAGCAACATGCGAAGAACACAGAACAATAGTCGCATATTGCGACACACCATAAAAAATACTACCAAGGCCCAGACTAAGGCTCGTAATACATCGGTTTTCCCAGGTCTTTAACGGAGAAGCTGGAAAAGACATGATGGCCGTCCCAGTCGAGGACGCGCAGATCGTCTTGCTCCTGTAAGTCGCTCGCTACAACCTTATAGTGCGCCCCGTATTGCTCCTTGGCCATGTTTAAGGGAACCTCGTAAGCTATGAACTTCTTGATTCCCTTAACCTCCAGCTTCTTAATTAGATTTTTGTCCATCAGTGAGTCATAAGAGGCTAGAATTAGAAGAGGGCCTGATCCTGTGAAAAAAATACCGGCTTTCATATGTTCCTCCCTTTCCTGCGATTTTTTGACCTGACCTGGCAGCTAACCAAAAACAGAAATCCTTCAAGGAAATACCAAATTTTTCTATAGGTTGAGTATGAAATGCTACGAAAGAAAATTAAATATAGTCGATAGCGAAACAGATGTCAAGACAGCTACAAGAAACAAATACAAATCCATCACCAGCGAGTGAATCACCTATCAGGCAGACCGAAACGTAAACTTCTAATGATATCGAGTCTAAATGAATTCTACTTTGCCGTTTTTGATATCGTAGAAGGCAGCGGCTACCGTTAATTTACCGGATCTCACCAGCTCCGAAAGAACCGGCTTGCTGGCCTTTAACTTCTCAGCGACCATCACAGCGTTGGCCTTGGCCGCATTGTTAACCAGATCGCCCTGCTGGGTTTTTACCTTATCGACAGCGGGACGGATGGCTGCTGCGATGACCGGCAGATGCCCCTCCAGCTCCCCACCCGAGGCTGTAGCGGTCACAGCCCCACAGCTGCCATGCCCCATTACCACAACCAGAGGCACATGCAGGTGCGCGGCGGCATATTCGATACTGGCAAGTGCGACATCATCAGCTATATTTCCCGCATTCCTTACAACAAAAAGATCGCCGACCCCCTGATCAAAAACAAGCTCCACCGGTATCCTCGAATCGGAGCAACTGAGAACGATAGCGAACGGGTGCTGTCCCTCTATCAGCTCGGCCCGCCGAACCGAAGTCTGATGAGGACGTATGAACTTGCCGACGACATACCTCTTGTTGCCCTCGGCCAGCTTTTTCAAAGCCTCATCAGCGTTAATAATGTCAGATTTCATCCAGTCAATCCCTCCGCTTCGAAAGTTTATCTGTTAAGGGTTTCTAAGAACATAATTATATGTATTGTACACAGTATTTCAATCGCAATCAATGAGAATGTTATTACAAAAGTGGATATGAGGTAAGGATCACCTTAAAATAAGTCTGGAAGACAATTAATAATCGAGACAAGCAGGAGTCGTTTCATTCTTTCTTGGGGTATATCGCCGACATCGGTACCACAGACATGACACCATCGCCTTTGGCTACCAGCTTTCCGTCCTCATCATTAAAAAGCGCCTCTACATGAACCGATTTTTTGCTGTGATGCAGCACCCGCCCTTCGATATGCAGTGTGCCTTTGGAGACCGGGCGGAAGTAGGTGATACGAAGGTCACTGGTGCTGAAGCCCTCATCTCCCTTCAATATCGTCATCACTGTGAAGCAAAATGTCATGTCAGCCAGAACACCAAAGTAGCCACCAAACAGATGGCCGCGGCTATTGTGGTACTTTTCTGAAACAGGGAAATCAGCTAAAATTTTTCCCTCCGACCAGGACTTCAATATGGGAAATTCCAGATAGTCAGCGCAGGGGGTATAGCTGGGGAAATCCTCCGGGTTTGTCTTGCCGCTGGCAAGTGCGTCTAGTATAGTGGACCACTGAAACATAAATCGATTATGAAACCTTCTTTAAATATCATAGCATACTGCATCGACATTATACACAAATCGAAGATTATAGTATGCTATCGACCGAAGTCGCTACTAGTTTTGCTATCGCCGGCGAAGCGGTGAGCCCCGGCGACTCGATGCCGATGAGATCAATGAACCCCGGCAACCCTTGGTTGTCTTCTTCACGGATTACGAAATCGCGGATGTCATCCCCCGGCCCCTGCAGCTTGGGCCTGACCCCCGCCATCTCCGGCGCAAGGTCATCGTAATCGATAAAAGGAAGGAGCGGCACGACCGATTCGTAGAACAGCCGCTGGTTGCGATCATCCATAGCGTAATCGACTTTGTCGACATACTCAACACTTGGGCCAAGCAGCATGCGTCCGTCCATATCCAACGTGGCGTGAATGCCAACGCCTGTCACCCTGGGCAGCGGCACCGGATAGATCAGATGATGTATATGCTTTGACTTGCCGCCGCTTACGTTGAAGTACTCGCCTTTGCAGTAATGGAGACGATAACCCGCGGCGTCAACGTCGATGCCAGCCATCCCTGCGACCTGATCGCAGTTAAGACCGGCGCAGTTTATCACCATCGTCGACGTGATCGAGAAGCGACCCGAACCGTCTTTCACCAATACTCTGTAGCCATCGTTCGCTCGCTCGAGGCCAATGACCTCGGCATTGAAAGCTATCTTGGCGTTTCCATCCTGCGCCTGCGATAGATAGTACCGCATCAGCGCATGCGCATCCACAATGCCCGTCTCTGGAGAAAGCAATGCAGCGACACCATCCACATCCGGCTCGAGCGATTTCAATTGTAGCCTTGATATCATGCGCAACCCTTCGGCGCCGTTGCGCTGGCCCTCCTTAAAAAGCGTATGCAACTGCTCGATTTCTTCATCACTCGTCGCCACGATCAGCTTGCCCAGGCGGCGGTGCGGGATATCGTAACGCTCGCATATCTCGTACAACATACGATTTCCCTCAACGCACAGGCCGGCCTTTAGCGATCCTGACGGATAGTAGATGCCGGCATGGACAACGCCGCTGTTCCTGCTGCTCGTCTCACGCCCGAAGGTCTCGTTCTTCTCAAGAACATAGACAGCACGACCCGCTGCAGCCACCTGTGCAGCTATGGCCAGCCCTACAACACCAGCGCCGATGATTGTTATATCTACTTTATCCGGCATGACATCACATAACCACCATGTATCAATTTACGAGTCATTTTGTAAAATCTACCTGTAAACGTATTGACACGACTTCTCCACTCATGATATATAGATCAAATATTTTTGACTAGAGGATAGTAATATGATTGCTGCAGGTATCACTATAGTGCTTCTGGTTGTACTGGTGATCGCGATCAGACTGGTAGCGAAATCATTATATCGTGAGAGTAAGACAACCCGCGCCGTTCATACCAACGAGCGTGTCCGAGCCAAAACTGCTCCTCATGTAGTCAGCACGACCAGCTCGTAACCATTTTGCTACAATCAACATTAGTTCTCAGTTATCAAACAAGAACCTAAGAAATGCTTCGGTATTCAGCGAACCTTGCGAAAATAAATAGGGCCACTTAACGTGGCCCTATTCGTCTGTTATAACCGATAATCGTCTTACTTGCCGATACGAAATACCTTTGTTCCACAGCTAGGGCATGAACCACGGGTCGCCGGCCGACCGTTCTTCATCTTGATCTGCATAGGATTCCTGATCTCCACCTTTTTCCTGCATTTCATACAATAAGCCTGCATTAGTCCCTCCTCTAAACTGTATTTGGCAAGAGATTAGCAGTAAAACAGGAATAAGTCAATAGGTATTTCATCGGAAAACTTCAATTGGCCTGTATGTAAATTAAAGTACAGCGGTTTAAGTTCATATGACATAGATAGTATAGAGCATCGATTAGAGGCTTCCTCTCCTTTGTGATTTAAGTCATAGTTGCTATAGCGCATGTCATTTATAATATCGGAGGTTGTGAAGCGAGGTGTGAGCAATGAGACAGAGATGTCCCGGACAGGATTCCAGAAATTTACGGGCGCAGCTTTATAACTGCCCTACTTGCGGCACTGAGGTTGAGATATTCTCTAATGAGACCAGAGTGAAATGTCCTCAGTGCGGCAAGATGGTATATCAGGACAATCTCCCGTCGTGTATAGGCTGGTGCGCATCGGCGCGGGAGTGTCTGGGAGAAGAGAGATGGAAACAGTTAGGAAGATAATCAGAATAGATGATGATAAGTGCAACGGCTGCGGCCTGTGTGCAGAGGCATGCGCCGAGGGCGCTATCCAGATGATCGACGGGAAGGCCAGGCTGGTCAACGAGACTCATTGCGACGGGCTCGGCGCCTGCATCGGGGAGTGCCCACAGGGAGCAATTACGCTGGAAGAGAAACTAACAGAGCCATATGACGAAAGGACTGCACACCATCATAAAGCATATCTCGAGGAGGCAACAAAATGCAGCTGCCCCTCCATGCAGATAGCGCAGTTTGAGAGGGAAGCAAATATCACAGAGAGGTGCGATCATAGTCATTCTATGCTCGGTCACTGGCCGGTGCAGTTGGCGCTGGTTCCACCCGATGCGCCCTTCCTAAAAGGAGCAGAATTGCTTCTAGCATCAGACTGCGTGCCCTTTGCCTATGCGAACTTCCATCGCGATTTTCTTAGCGGCAGATCCGTCCTTGTTGCCTGCCCCAAACTAGACGACGCTCAGTCTCACCTGGACAAGCTGGCCTTGATCTTGCGCAGATCGACAATTAAAAGCATCTCAGTGGCCCGTATGGAGGTCCCCTGCTGCTCGGGACTGACGGCTATTGCAAGAGAGGCTTTACAGCTCAGCCAAAAAAATATCCCGCTGAAGGAAATAGTGATAGGTATCAGGGGTGATATAAAGAGAGGCTAATTTTTAAGGGCATGAATTACGTTGTCTTGAAGTTCTTCTTGAGCACGCTCGACGTATAGGCATTCATCGCGTCATGCTCTCTGGGTAAGCCATACATCACGTAGGATCGACTCATAGATTTGCAATACGGGCATGGCGCCTTCTTATCTTGTGAGATACCCGTAAGACTATATAACTTATTCCCGCACTCACCACAATAAACAACTACTGTTTTGCTCAATTAACTATTCCAATCTCTTAAAAATAGATAAATTTTTATTTTCTCCGATAACATCATGAAAATATTTGGATAGTATACAGAATGCAATCATGTCCTGTCAATACTATTTCTTTATAAAATATTCAACTCGATTTTCTGACAAGCATTGTACACTCGTTGTGTCCATACATAAAAAAGCGGGGATGAAAAAATCTCGTCCCCGCTTCAAAAACTAATTCGGCGAACTATTTAATCTTAGCCGCCATCTCCCTGCCAAAGTCCACGCATTTCTGTATCTCACCCTCGTCAGGCACAAACTTGAACGCCAGCTTGGAATCTATAAGCTCGACGCCGGTCTGCTCCAGCTCCTGCTGCATGGCTTTGACTCCACCGCCACCCCAGCCGTGCGAGCCGAATACCGCCCCGATCTTGTTCTTAGGCTTGAGCCCCTTGAGATAGCACAGGAACTCGGCAACGGAGGGGAACATGCCGTTGTTCAGCGTAGGCGAGCCGATGATAAGAGTTTTCGCATCCAGCACTTCCTTCATAACATCGCTCTTATCGGATGCCGTCAGGTTGAAAAGCTTCACATCAACGCCCTCTCCAATCATGCCGCGCGCGATGGCCAGCGCCATCTTCTGCGTACTGCCCCACATCGTGTCATAGATGATCAACGCCTTGGTTGCTGTCTCGCCTTTGCCCCACTTAGCATAGGATTGAACGATATCATTGATATGCGAACGCCAGATAACGCCGTGGCTCGGAGCGATCATATCGATTTTCACGCCGCCGAGCTTGTTCACTGCCTTCACGATAAGGTCCCCGAAGGGCATCAGGATATTGGCGTAGTACTTCGACGCCTCCTGCATCACAATACCCATATCGACCTCGTCATCGAAGCGCTGCGAGGTAGCGACATGCTGGCCGAAGGCATCCATGGAGAACAATAATTTATCTTCGACAAGATAGGTGCACATGGAATCTGGCCAGTGCAGCATGGGCGTCGGGATGAAGGTGAGCTTCCTTTTGCCCAGATCGACCGTGCTGCCCTCTTTAACAGCGATAGCAGACCAGTTCTGGTGAAAGGTCTTGGCCAGGCCATTCTCCCCGAACTTCTCCAGCGTCACTAATCTGGCATTCTTCGCATCCCGCAAGGCCATAGGCAGAGAACCGGAGTGATCCATCTCGACATGGTTCGATATCACATAGTCGATCTTATCGAACGACACGATCTCGCGCACACGCGCCGCCATCTCATCGTAGAAAGGCGCCTTCACCGTATCTATCAGAGCGATTTTCTCATCAACGATAAGATATGCGTTGTATGTACTGCCGCGATGGGTGGAATAGCCGTGGAAATTCCTTACGTTCCAGTCTATGGCGCCTACCCAGTAGACGCCTTTCATCAATTCTACCTTGCTCATAATGCAACCTCTTTAAATGAAGCTTATCAACCCCCTGCTATCCCCCACTCTTGGGGGAAACAGAGGTCGGGGGACACCCCCGAATCCCCTGGCAGTAAGAATCCTGCACTTCTTTTGTTTCTGTCTGGATGATACAACTAAATCTTATTTCCCACACTTTCGTTTCGGCTTCTTCTCGTCTTTCTTTGCCCCACCACAACCGCAACTACAAGACCCCTTCTTAGCACAATCCTCGCCGCAGAATACCACGCCGCCGGTCTCGTAGCCCCCGGACGCGATAACGCAGCCGCAAACCGGACAAGTCTTCTTAGCCATATCCATACCTCCTAGTAATTTGATACTATATCTTCTCGAACTGATCTTTACTGGCCCCGCAGACAGGGCACACCCAGTCGTCAGGCAGCTTCTCGAAAGCGGTCCCCGGCGGGGTATTGCTCTCGGGGTCGCCCAGCTTGGGATCATAGACATAACCGCAAACGCCGCATTTATACTTCGACATTTTTATAAACTCCTTACTAAGCTTTATTAAAAGACGGCGCGGACTTGGGCGTAGTGCCGCGCTTCACCATATGATAGTAGGCATAGGTCATGGGCTCGCCCTCGCCCAGCACCTCGGCGTCAATCAGCTCGCCAACGAAGATGGTATGCGTTTTAGCATCGACGGAATCGATAACTTTAGCCTCCAGATAACCGAGCGTGCTGTCCAGTATCACCGGAGCGCCACTCTGCCCCAGCTTGTACTTGACGCCCTCGAACTTGTTCACATCACGCCCAGACTTGAATCCGAAGCCGCCGATAAGCTTCAGCGGCGCTGTCTGCGCCAGGATAGAGACCGTAAAGACCTTGCTCTCCTTAATAAATTCATGTGTAAAGTTCTGTTTGTTGATGCACACCGATATTATGGGAGGCTCGGATGCAACCTGGATCACGCTGTTGGCCGTCTGGCCGTTGATCTTGTCGCCCTTCTTGGAGCAGATAATATACATGCCATAGCTGATCAAATATAAAGCCTTTGCGTCCATATTCACTCCTTATTTATTCGGGTCTCTTTTTACGCAGCACTAGGCTGGTGATTCCAAGAGCAATAGCTACTACAAGCATGAACACACCTGTACCCAGAGCCATCTGCGCGACGCCAAATCCGAGCACCGCCAGATATAGATAATTCTCCATGTTCATGGCCTGGGCATAGGTTAATTGAACGGGATCGGAAGCATTAAAGCGCCCTCCAGCAAGCAAATCATTGTATGTAGGAGCTATTGAATGCCTATGTTCTCTTATAGTGTCACCTGCCTGCTGAGCTTCTGCCGCGCTGTCAACAAAATTCCCCTCAGCTATCGACTCATTACTCAATCCTAAGGTCACCTGCTCAGTTCTCATTGCATCGCTCATCCATGCAGTTTTGGTTACACCCTGTACAACGAAAACTGCACCTAGCGCAAAAGCAACAATTGCCAATACTAGCAGAATCAGCCATATTTTACCTTTTATTAAAGACATTGTCCCTCCTCCTTAAGCTGTAATTTATCTAGCCAGCTTTTTGGCGATAGTGGCAACATGGCGGCCCTGAAAACGCGCCATAGCCAGCTCATTCTCGCTGGGCATCCGGCTGCCATCGCCGCCTGCGATTGTGCTGGCGCCATACGGACTTCCGCCCGTTATCTCGCTTACAGTAGTCTGTCGTTGTTCGGAATAAGGCAATCCTACAATGATCATACCGTGATGGAGCAACGTGGTATGGAAGCTGGTGATAGTTGTCTCCTGTCCGCCATGCTGGGTAGCGCTCGACGTAAAGACGCTGCCTACCTTGCCGACCAGGGCATTCTTGGCCCATAGCCCGCCTGTCTGATCCAGGAAATTGCGCATCTGGGCGCACATATTGCCGAACCGCGTCGGGGTGCCGAAGATGATGGCATCCGCATCAGCCATGTCGCTGACCTTGGCCACCGGTATATGTTTAAATGTATCTCGCGCCTTCTTTGCTCCTGATTTCTCCAGCACGGCATCGGGAATCAGCTCGGGCACCTGAAGCAACTCAACCTCAGCCCCTTCCACCTCACGAACACCCTGAGCCAATGCCTCGGCCATTTTATATATATGCCCGAACATGCTGTAGAAAATGATCTTAACCTTCATCGCCCTCCTACCTTGTTATTCTCCATACCGATCCAAGCCAAGTTTCTCATACTAGGGATACAATTGGTTCCCTTTATCATCCGAAACGATGATAGCCTTCTCCGGACAGCTCTGGGCAGCTGCCAGCAGGGTTTGTTCATCAACCGAGGAAGGATCAAGAATCATAACCTTTCCGTCATCATCAAGATCGAACGCCGTCGGCGCAATAGCTACGCAGTTGCCTAAGCTTATGCACAGATCTCTATTCACTGCCACTTTCAACTCATACCTCCAGAAGCCTACATGAATTCACTCAACAGGCGTTCTATCTGTGAAGGCTCGATCTTCTGTTTAACCAGCGGCCCTTTCTTCAACGCCGGTACTTGCTCCTCGAAGCTGGCGGTCTCCTTGCGATAGATTACGCCGATAGGTATTCGATCTCCCCACTCCTGAGCTTTTTCAAACGCTCCCGACTTATTACTTGGGTCATAACCTGTTTCGTCCAGCTTATAGACCCTTTCCCGATACCAGGCATACGTGTTCTTTTTATTGAATGTGGGGCATGGCTGAAGTATGTCAAGAAGCGCAAAACCCTTGTGTGAAATCCCAGCCTTGATCATATTAGCGAGATGCTCTATATCCCCAGCGAAACCTCGTGCGATAAAGCCGGCCCCGGCAGCTATAGCCAGAGCGATAGGATACACAGGCATCGGCGACCCATCCGGCGTGGTCTTAGTGATAGATCCCTGGTCGCTGGTAGGCGAAGCCTGACCTTTGGTCAGGCCGTAG
This sequence comes from Dehalococcoidia bacterium, assembly GCA_041653935.1. Taxonomy (GTDB): domain Bacteria; phylum Chloroflexota; class Dehalococcoidia; order E44-bin15; family E44-bin15; genus JAYEHL01. The sequence continues at coordinate 420,448 of JBAZEO010000002.1, forward strand.
ATTTGGTTATTGTGCACCAGATAGGTGATATCGTGGTTGCGGCGCATTGCATGAATCCAGTGATTGCCACCTTCACCATATCCGTCGCCGTCGCCGCTGATGGCAATTACTGTCAACTCTGGATTTGCTATCTTGGCGCCGACAGCCGCCGGCACCGGCCTGCCATGAAGCCCGTTGAATACATTACATTTTGTGTAGTGCGGCAGCTTTCCCGCCTGACCGATGCCTGACACCATCAGCACCTTGTACGGCTCAAGTTGTAAATCAACCAGCGCTTTCTTAACCGCGACCAGGATACTGAAATCGCCGCATCCGGGACACCACGCGGGTTTACCTCCAGCGTAATCATTTATTGTTACCATGTTACTTATTCCTCTTCTTTACTTCTCGCACTATATCCGACGGAGTAAACGGGCGCCCATCGTATTTGAGGATACTATCGCTTACTTTTATACATGTCTCCGCCTGAATGAGATGGGCAAGCTGCCCCGATGCATTGCTCTCGACGACATAGATTTTACCGGCCTTCCTCAAAAGGTCAGAAACATCGTCCTCAGGAAAGGGCCAGAGCTCGCTGAAATGCAGCGAGTTCACGCTGACTCCCTGCTCCAACAGGATGTCGACTGCTTCGCGGATAGCGTAATAAGTGCTGCCCCAGCCCACGAGGGTCACCTCCGCTTCTTGAGAACCGTATATTTTCGGCGGTGCAACATCTTTTCCCACACCAACGAGCTTCTTCATCCGCTTACGCATCATATTCTTCCGCGTCTCGGCATCCTCGATTATGTGTCCCTCCTCACTGTGCTCATCGGAATCGGCCACAACCAGGACTCCCTCGTGCTGCATCGGGAAAGCCCTGGGCGATATGCCTGAATCTGTCAGCTGGTACCTTTTATATTCGGATCCTGCCGCGCTACCACGTTCCGAGAGTAGTTTTCCGCGGTCGATCACTACCTGCAACAGATCGAACTTTTCCGCTGTGAAGTAGGAACTGGCTAGATGGTGATCCGTGATGAGTATCACCGGCAGCTGATATTTGTCAGCCAGATTGAACGCTTTGACAGTCAGCCAGAATGCATCTTCGATGGTAGCTGGGGCCAGAACGACCTTGGGATAATCCCCGTGCCCTGCATGTATGGCGAACTCCAGTTCCCCCTGTTCCGTCCGTGTAGGCAAGCCGATGGCAGGTCCGGGACGCTGCCCCAGTACTACTACTATCGGCGTTTCTGTCATGCCGGCAAGGCTCAACCCCTCCACCATGAGGCAGAAACCTCCGCCGGAGGTAGCCGTCATCGCGCGAACGCCGGCATAGGAAGCCCCGATTACAGCGTTTACGGCCGATATCTCATCCTCAGGCTGCAACACGACGAGATCAAACTCCTTAGCTTTGGCAGCTATATATTCAATAATAGGAGTAGTAGGGGTCATAGGGTAACCCGATACGAACTTGCATCCCGCAGCCAGAGCTCCCAGTGATATAGCCTCATTCCCATTTATCAGCATGCGCTGCTTGTTGTTGATCGTACTCAGGCGCTGTTTGAAATCACCTCTGTAATTTTGAAGGGTGTAATCATAGCCTGCCCTGACCGCCTGGGCATTGTCCTCGCCGACCTTGCTTGCACCGAAATACTCCTGGACAACTTTTACCAGGAGGTTCACGTCGGAATGTATCAAACCGAAGATCACACCGAGAGCTACGGTATTTGACGCCTGGGCATTCCCGGTCGTTTCCTGAGCAAGCCTGTTCAACGGCACGCTGAACGTCGCGCTGTCACCACCGATGTTCTTTGTCTTCTCTCCATCGTAGATTATGACACCGCCCTTAGTTACTTCTGTGAGATGAATATCCACAGTATCCTTATCCAGAGCCACCAATAAATCTATCGGCACAGATACGGCATAGACCGGCGAGTCCTTGACTCTGACCCGGAAGAAATTATGGCCGCCTCTGACACGTGATTCGTAATCCTGGTCAGCAAAAACATGGTACCCGCATCTGACAAGGGCTTTGGATATAAGAAATCCTACAGACTGGACACCCTGTCCCGCCTCCCCACCAATCACAAAGTTTACATCTATAGACATATCATTGTTCCTTCCGCATTGCGATATACGGAACTACTGTTCAATTGATGAACCCATTCCACCGGAACCATTCATACGATTTGACTAAAGAAATACTACTCCGAGAATTCTATTACCACTTCCTTAACATCCCACAGAGGCTTTATCTTCTCCATGATTTCTTCCCTTATTGCATTGGCAAACTGATGATTGGAGGGCAGATCGATTATCACCTTGACCTTTCCATCGCCGACTTGAATATCTCGCACCAGGTTTGTACGTACAACGTCCAATCCGCTCAATGGATTCATTACCTTCTTCAAACGTTTCTGAACCACCTCTACGGTGGTAGGGTTTTTCTCCTTAACCAGACCATGAAGCTCTTCATAGTTTTGTATTGCTGAACGCAACCCTTCTACAGCCAATACCGAACAGTGGGCTTTTATCTTAGGAAGACCACCCAGAGCCTCCGAGGCCTGCTTCCAGGTAATATTCTTTGCCTCCTCAAGCGTCTTGCCCTTCGCCAGCTCAGTTATAATGGAGCCTGTGGCAATATTGGATGCGCACCCGTACGACTCAAACTTGACATCGCTGATGGTCTGCGTCTTAGGGTCCACCTTTATATATACCGACACCATATCGCCGCAGGCAGGACTGCCCTCTGTGGATTTGCCGTCGGCATCTTCGATCTTACCCACGTTGCGCGGATGTTTGAAGTGCTCAAGAACCGTGTCACTATAAGGAAATTTCATTTTATCCCTCCTTCTCTTTGCCCAGCGGGCTGATTACTCTCAGCTCACGTATGATCAAAGATAATGCTTCAACAACAACATCAACCTCGTCGATGGTATTGAAGCGCCCGAAGGTAAACCGTATCGAACCGTGCGCTCTTTCGTGGCCTCCGCCGATACCATAGATGACATGGCTCCCTTCAAGCGATCGGCTGAAACACGCGGAACCTGTACTCACTGCGATGCCGTGCATATCAAGATGAAGCGTTATCGACTCACCCTCAACATAGTGGAATGAGATATTCGCATTCTGCGGCAACCTCCTGCTTCTGTGTCCGTTCAGAATTGTATCCGGTATCTCGGCAAGTATGCGGTCAATGATGCGGTCGCGCATCAAACGAATCCTCGCAATTTCTTCAGGAGTAACCAGTTCCACCGCCTTGGCGAATCCTATAGCCCCGGGTATATTCTCCAATCCGGCGCGAAGATCGAACTCCTGAAACCCGCCGTCCATCCACTTGGCTATCCTGGTGCCTTTTTTTACATATAGTCCGCCAATGCCCTTGGGCCCATGTACCGTATGTGCCGATACGGTAACTAGATCGACAGGCGTTTTGGATACATCCAATGGAACACGGGTAAACGTATGCGTAGCATCGGTATGAAAAAGCACTCCCTTCTCGCGGCAGATACCACCTATAGCATCTATATTTTGAACGGTCCCGATTTCTTGATTAGCGTGCTGTATTGAAACGAGGATGGTCTTATCCGTAATCGAATTTCTAATCCCATCAAGATCGACAAGACCTTCACCATCCACTCCCAGATAAGTTACTTTAAAGCCCTGACGCTCAAGAGCTCTGGCGCTGTTCAATACAGGGAAGTCCTCGATTTTTGAAACGATTATGTGTTTTCCCTTCTTCTCGCCTAAAGCCAAGGCCACGCCTTTCAATGCGATGTTGGACGATTCGTCACCTCCGGATGTGAAGATGAACTCCTCGGGGCCAGCTTTCAATGAATTGATTAGTACACCGCGCGCACCGTCAAGCGCTTCACGAGCCTCGATGCCCTGAGAATACGCAAATTCCGAAGTAGCAACCGCATAAGTATCGAAGAAATAAGGTCTCATGGCCTCGAGCACGCGCTCGTCCATACGTGTAGCCGCTGAATTGTCGAGATAAATCTGCTTTTCAGGCACGGCACCCTCCGATCAAATAAACAGGGTTATTGTCGAGTCCTTCGCCTCATCAAGATACGTTCCTACGCCGCAGTAATCCGAGATCAGATCGTCGCGCAGGTCCTCTCTCTTCACACCCATGATATCCATAGTCATGTCGCAGGCCAGTATCTTGCCGCCAAGCTCCTTGAAATCCTTAGCCAGCCTCTCTAAAGACGCAACGTTAGCCTGCTTCATCTTCCTTTTAATCATCAATTTGCCTAATCCAAACATATGCATCTTGGATAAAGGCCCCTTTTCAAGCCCGCCCTTTTTAAGGCGTTGCAGTCCCCAGAACGTAAAAAACATCGATACATCCATACCCATAGCCAGCGCCCCGTTGCCTATAATGAAAGCGCTGTACACTTTATCCATATCGCCGCTGTGCACGATAAGCGTAGCTTTATTAGACATAGCTCTCTCCTTACTTGCGAATCCTTATGCGCCAGAACCCTTCTTCGTCCTTTACCTCGACAAGCTCCAACCCCAAAGCTTTGACAGCCATTGGAATCTCCTTCTTTGAAGAAGGATGAGTTCCTACTACCTCGACGATGTCTCCTTGCTGTGCTTTCCTCAACGCCTTGCGGGTCTCAACCAGGGGTACAGGACAAGTCTCTCCACGGCAATCCACCTTTATCTCAGCCATATCTACACCTCCACTCAATTGCTTCCCACAGATATGTACGCCTTACAGTTTACTTATATTAATACGGAAGAACCCAAACATCTGTGATTTATGTCTCATACCGGCCACGGAAGAGCAATACGAAACGTCTGCCACCAGTCGCCGCCCCTATTTGTGGATGACATAGGTATGCGTATGACTTCCGAATAGGCTATCAGTAACGGTGACTACGCCACCTTCTTTTATTGTTTGATAATCTTGCTGCGTAAGTGTGACAGTATGCCTGTGTCCGCTGTTATAGGTAGTATCGATAGTTTTGCCCCCAGCCGGCGGATTTTCAATGTCAGCACCGCTGATGGTAATATCGTGAGTATGTCCCGCATTAACCGATGAAGTGATGGTGATGTCCTGCTGTCCTACAGAGACGGTCGCGGTCGGGGTGCTGGTTCCGCTGGGGATTGTGGCGGTTGGCGTTCCGGTTCCGCTGGGACCGCCACTGTTACCGCATGCGGTGATCGCAAGCATTCCGACGAGCAATCCTACCGTCAATATGCTGAACAAACGCTTTTGCAACATAGTAAAATCTCCTCTTTCTTTTTCAGCCCGGCCATCCCATGAACATGATGGCGAAGAACGCGTGAACAACCACCGATGGACATAATATGTACCAAAGATAGCAATGTTTTGCTGATAAGCGTTTATAGAAGCGCCGCTTCATCAGCCTGCCGCCGATCCTCGATCCCAAAATGCAGCGGCACGATGACAGGAGAAGAACAACTAGTACGAAGTTAAGAATACCCAGGATGAAAATCACTCGTGCTGCTGTCAATGATTGGAAAAAGTCCATACTCGCCTCCCCATGATTTAAGGCTAGACTTCCACCAAGACTTTAGTCGCATCGATCTTAACAGGATAGGTGATAAGCCCTTTGGGCGGTTTCATAAATTTAGACATCGCGGATACTATACCCGGAAAGTTAGTCCATCGAATCACATGCCCATCTGTAAGATCGAACTGCGAACCGTGTTTGGGACAGGTAAGTATTGTACCATCCAATTTCCCTTTGTCCAGTTTCGCTCTCATATGAGGACAGCGATTATCTACAGCAAAGAACTTATCTGCCACCCTAGCTACCAGTATCTCTTTGTCTCCAACATTGAATGCCCTCATCTCCCCATTTTGCAGTGTGTCAGCCTTCATCACTTCCGAATATCCGGCCATGCACTCACCCCTTCCTCAGCCTCAACTTCTTATTTCACCCGGGCCTCGACAGCATCCCAGTTGATATTCTTAAAGAACGCCTCGATATAATCGGCGCGCTTCAGCCCGTAATCCAGCATGAAGGCATGCTCGAAAACGTCCATCACCAATATAGGGCGGCATCCCGCGGGGTGCCCGCCGTCGTGCTCATTGATCCACTGGTTGAAGAGCCATCCATTCGTATCGTCCTGGTATAGAACGACCCATCCGATGCCGCGCATAGCGCCGGTGGCCCTGAAATCCTTCTCCCACCCCTCCACGCTGACGTAAGCCCCCGGCAGCAGCTTGGCCAGCTTCCCCGCCTTGTTCATGGCCCCCTTCCCGCCGAGGTTCTCGAAGTAAAGCTCGTGCAGCCGCATGCCATTGAACTCCCAGCCGAAACGGCGCTTCAGCTCAGCGAACTCCGGTGACGCTGTCTTACCATCTTTGAGCATAGCCTGGAGCAAGTCCCAGTCTTTATTCGTATTAGTTACATACCCCTGATACAAGGCGAAATGGTTCTTGAGCAAAGACTCACTGAAGCCGTTCATCCCTATAAGCTTGTTGTAATCCTTAGCAGCGTATGGCATGACTCCCTCCTTCTATTTGCTTATCGACGATAAAACTAATCGTGCTCCTCGAAAACCTTGTCCTGGATACGATCATTCTGTCGCAGCCACTCCACAAGCATGGCCACATGCTCCTTCTCCTCATCAGAGTTATGCTGCAGCACCTTCTTCAAGGATATGTTAGACGTCTCCGCGACCCTCTGCTCGTAGCGGTTTATCGCGTCCAGCTCCTCCCTGAGCGATTCTCTGGCCATGGCCCAGTCTTCAATCTTGTTCGACATCTTAAGCCTCCTTTTTATTCAATTCGCCAAGTATGCGTGTCCAGTTATCCACATGCCGCTGTTCGTCCCCGATGTTCTTCTTAATGAGGGCAGCGGACTTCTCATCGAAATTCACTTTCTGCAGGAAAGCCCCGTAATCCTTGACCGCCTTCTTCTCCACCCAGATATTTGTCTTCATCACACGTTTCTTGCCCATCATTCGAGTTGTAAATCCGATCATCATCCCGCCAAGCGCGAAGAACCAGCCTATGAAAGAGCCCCTTCCTTTCAAGTCGGCGACCCTCGCCTTGAGGCCGTCCGCATGCTCCTGTTCGTTGGCGATGGCAGCCTTAAATGTCTCATAAACTGTTGAGCTACTGCGGAATACCCCCGCCTGCGCCTTGTAGATCGTGGTAGCGGCCCTTTCTATGTTGTACATGGTGTTCAGCGAACCGATTACATTGCTCATATTCCCTCCTGAAAATTATTTTGCCAGCCTTTTGCCGAGTTCGTAAGCATCCTTCATTGCCGTTGGGTGCTTCTTTATCTCGCCCTTCCGGTCCACCTCTCTGACGAACAGCTCCTCCGCATACTCCACCCCCATGGCGTCGAACAGACATTTCACCGTCAGCTTCGCGCCGTCAAAAAGGTTAGCACCCTTGGTCGCACCCACCGCTATAAAGGCGCCCTTCCTCCCCTGCTTTGCAGGCCCCTGCTTCAGGACATATTTCCTGGCCCAGAACACCTGACACCGGTCCACCAGGGCTTTAAGCTGGGACGGCAGACCGTAGAAAAATATCGGAGATCCGATTATCACGGCGTCCGCTTCATCCAGGCTTTCATATATATCGTCCATGTCGTCGCGGATGACACAGTTGCCATCCTTGATGCAGCCGTTGAACTCCCTGCAGGGGGAGATATCAAGTTCGTCCACGACTATCTTCTCGGCGAAGGCACCAGCGCTCCGTGCGCCCTTCAGCGCCTCGTCCATCAACATATCCGTGTTGCCCCCGATCCGAGGACTGCCCATGATACCCAAAACTTTCATTCAATCTCCAGCGAGCTATATTATATTTCCGACTATTCTATAAACGCTGCAGGTACTTGTGCGCCTGCAATGCCGCCTTGGCCCCTTCGCCAGCCGAAATGACGATTTGCTTTTCCGGAACATTGGTCACATCCCCTGCGGCGAAGAGCCCGGGCACATTGGTCTCGCTGCGGCAATTCACCACGATCTCACCCTGCTCGTTCAGCGCCGTCAGCCCTTTGACCAGTTCCGAGTTCGGGATCAAGCCTATCTCTACAAAGATGCCGCCGACATCGAGCCTCTTCTGCTCCCGGGTCTTCAAATCCCTGATCTCTATGCCCTCGACCAGCGTCCCGACAAAGATCGACAGCACCTCATGCTCAAGAAACGCCGTGACGTTGGACGCTCCCCGCACCTTCTCGATCAGTATCTTATCCCCGGTAAACGGAGTTACGGATACAACGTAAACCTGTTCCGCGATCCTGGACATATCATCCGATGCCTCAAGCGCCGAATTCCCTCCCCCGATAACGGCCACCTTCTGCCCCGCGAAGATCGGGCCGTCACAGATAGCACAATAAGTTACACCCTTCCCTTTGAACTTCTCCTCGCCAGGGACGTTAAGCGAGCGCGGCCTCTTGCCGGAAGCGACTATGATCGCTTTCGCCTGAAATTTCTCGCCGCCATCCGCCGCAACCTCAAACCCGCCTGCGATGCGCTTGAGAGACACGGCTTGCGAACCAATCTTCTGTTCCAGCGGGAACTGCTTCACCTGCTCCTCGAACTTGGACATCAGTTCGAACCCCTCGATGTACTGATAACCCATGTAGTTCTCGACACGACCCGTCCACATAGGTTGACCACCTATATCCTTGCTTATCAGCACAGCGTCCAGCCGCTTCCGCGCCGCATACACGGCTGCGGTCATTCCCGCAGGGCCTCCGCCTATTATTATCAATTCATGCATAATATAATCAGGGGTTGTTTCGATTTTATTACTTGATGCCGAGCTTCTCTTTCAGCACCGGCTCGTTAAACCCTATCACGATATCTCCATCTATTATGATCGTGGGTACCGCTGTCTGGGAGGACTTATTTATCATTTCCTTTCTGGCAGCGGCATCATGAGCCACATCCAAATCCTGGTATGAAACTTTGTTAGCATCAAGGAACTGCTTGGCTTTCTTGCACCACGGGCAGGTCGGGGTTGAATAGACCCTTACCTCTTTATCCGCCATACTCCCTCCCTATGAACAACAGCTCTTTAATATCATGAAGATTTACGGAAGCAAGTTTATAATGTATCGCCAGCTATGTATGCGACTTTTGTCTCACCTAGACTGCCAGAAGAGAACCTAATAAATGATCCTATATCGTTTCAGATGTATATCGGGTAGTCGCAATATAACCGCTGCCTGAATTGTTGTCAACACTTTTAACTAACCCTGTTTCTTATCCGCGACTTCCTGCTCAGATGATAAAATCGTATCCGGCGTTGACGTCAATCTGTAATGACCCGGGCGCTCCTTCTTGAAGAAGCGTTTGTTGTGATAGATAGTGGAATATATCAGCCCTCTTATATGCTCGCGATCTTTGGATACACCCGCCTCCAGAAGTATCTGCGTGGCGTTAGCAGCAATAAGGATTCCATTATTTGCCGCTGCGATCTCGAAAAGGGCATTACGGATGGACTTCTTTTTCAAACTTTCAGGATCCATCGATTTCCCATAACCATCGATACCCCGAATCCGTTTATCGTAATCCAGCGACCGCTCAAGTGCCTTCCTGTAATCGGTCCACCTCGCCAGCTCCTCCTCAGCCCTCTTCTGCCGTTCAATGGCGTTCCTGAGACGCGCCATTGTCTCCTCTTCCCAGGTGCTACCACCCAGTATGCGACGCTGCTCCCTCTCCTTCTTGAAGCGGGCTAGCGTATCCTCCTCCCACTTGATCTGCTGCTCCCCCAGCTCCTTGAGCCTGGCAAGGGTCTCCGCTTCAGCCTTTAACTGTTGCTCTCTAAGCTGTTGTAATCTTTCAGCTTTCTCTTTATCTTTATCGCTAGACATCGGCACTCCTTGAAACAAACTGGGGGGGGGTACTCCCTGATGTCCCCCTTAAAAGGGGGAAACTATAACCGAACCCCCTATATCCCCCACACGTTGGGGGAATTAAGACCTAGGGGACACCCCTAATACCTTGGCAGGAGATAAATCTCCTGCACCTCTTTTTAAAAATCTCTTGTTTTCCTTTTAAGATTTTTCACAGAACTGCTACCATATTGCTATCTTTTCTACTGTTTTTTGAAATATATTTTATGTTAGGCTAATATCGTCATAAATAAGCTTACTATCTAACATGCACTTTAATATTTTAACATACTGATTCGCTTTTGCAACTGTTTCACCAGTGTTGTAAGAACGACGCAAAGGTCGATAGACAGACCTCGACCCGCAGAAAATCGAGGGGAAATCGTTAGCGAGGAGCCAACTGATATGGCAGAAGAAGCAAGGACAACGGTCGGCGGCATCCCCATCAAGTCCGTTTACACCCCTGACGATGTGAAAGACATCGACTACAAGAAAGAACTCGGCGATCCCGGCGTCTACCCCTTTACCCGTGGCATCTACAGCGGCGCTAAGGGCGTAGTCTTCGGACAGAGACCCGTGCTGGGCTTCGGGCTGCCGGAGGAGACCAATGAGCGCATAAAATACCTTCTTAAATATGGAATGGCCTCGCCCAGCGGTATGCCCAGCTATAACCTGACCATGGACATGTGCAGCGCCTACGGCTACGACTCCGACGACCCGCGCATGGCCGAGTTCGTCGGCGTGAACGGGCCGCCGTGCAACTCCATACGCGACAGCGAGGCGATTCTCGAAGGAATACCGATCGAAGGTGTCTACCACGGCGCGCTATCCTATGCCCCCAACTGGCGCGTGGCCCACTACATCGCCATCGCCGACAACCGCAACATACCGCGCAGCAATATACTGGGTGCAACGCTTAACGATTCGCTGCACGGCTTCATCGGCGAGGGCCTGCACCTGTTCCCGCCGAAGTCCTGTTTGCGACTCATCGTCGATACGCTCAAGTTCGCCACGGAGGAGATGCCCTACTTCCGCGCCTGCGACGTGCAGGCATACTCCAGCCGCGAGGCGGGATGCACCGCCGCGCAGGAGGCCGCCTTCGCCGTAGCCGACATGATCGAGGTGATGCAGGGCTGTATCGACAGCGGGCTCTCCCCCGACGACGTATCGTCGCACATGACCTTCTTCTTCGCCTGCTACAGCGATTTCTTCGAAGAGGTGGCCAAGTTCCGCGCCGTGCGCAAGGTCTGGGCTCAGATAATGCGCGAGCGCTTCCACGCCAAGAGCGACAAGAATCTAAGGATGCGCATCCAGGTAAAAACATCGGCCACCACGCTGCCGGCGCAGTACCCGCAGCTCAATATATTCCGCTCCGGCCTGCAGGCGCTATCGGCCATATTCGGCGGGGCTAGCGGTTTGAACATAACTTGTATGGACGAGGCCTTCAGCGCGCCTACCGAGGAATCGGCGCGCATCGCGCTGCTCACCGGCAAGGTCATCGAACACGAGACGGGAATAATAAATGTTGCCGACCCGCTGGCGGGCTCATACTATGTCGAGCGCCTTACCAGGGACATGGAGGACGCCATCTGGGCCTATCTCAAGAAGATCGATGAAATGGGCGGTTACATCGCAGCCATCGAGCGCGGCTACCTGCAGCGAGAGATCGCCGGCGTTAATATCAAGGAATCACACGACCTCGACAGCGGCAAGAAGATCGTGGTCGGCGTTAACAAGTTCCAGCCCGAGGATAGTGAGACCGACCCGATAGAGATATTCGACCAGGACCCGATGCCGACGGTAAAAGAGATGACCAAGCGGCTTAAGAAGCTGAGGAAAGAACGGGACAACGGCCGTGTGAATGATGTACTGGCGCAGTTCAGAGCAGCAGCAGCCGGCAACGGCTATCTCATGCCGATCATGGTCGACGCGGCTAAGGCGCTGTGTACCACATCCGAGATATTCGGCATATTGAAGCAAGAGCTGGGCGAGGATCACAGCTGCCTGATCCCGCCGGACTGGGCCAAAGGCGCTTAACGAAGGGAGCAGTTGAAGTGAGAAAGGACAGAAAGATCAGAATCCTGCTGGCGAAGGCCGGGCCCGACACCCATGTCAGAGGTATCTCCATCCTGATGTCGCGGCTGCGCGACGCCGGCATGGAGACGATATATACAGGTTTGTACCAGTCGCCTGAGACAATCGTCACCGCGGCGGTGCAGGAGGATGTGGATTTCATATTCCTGAGCAGCCACCTCGGCAGGCAAGTAGCACTGTCAAGAGACATAATGACGCTGCTCAAAAAGAAAGGCGCCGACAAACGTATCGCGCTGGCGGTTGGAGGAGTAATACCCAAACGCGATTTCGCCCCGCTGAAGGAACTGGGGGTCACCGCGGCGTTTCAGCCGCACACACTCGTGAACACAGTCATAGATTTCGTCAATGATTACGTTGCCAAAGCCGATAAAAAGGCTGGTTGATAAAGGATTCTCAATACTCTCGTTATAGGAAGGAGCCAAAAATGTCATTTGTTTTTTCAGAATCTGAGGAACTATTCCGTAGACAGATACAGGAGTTCGCCCAGAAGGAACTGGGCCCCGGTGCAAAGGCTCGGGCCAAAGATACCAAGGTCGACATGAGCATCGTGAAGAAGATGGCTAATATGGGCTTGCTCGCAATGAACGTGCCGGAGAAGTACGGCGGGCAAAAGGTCAGCTGGGTCACCGTTGGTATCGCTATCGAAGAGATGGCCAAGGTGGACTTCACCGTCAGCGTGCTGCCCACAGGTTCGGCGGGATACCTGGGCCAGGCGATGACTTTCGCACCTGAATACCTGCAGGATAGATGGTTCAAGCCCGTCATCGATGGCGACATACTCGCCTGTTTGTGTCTCACCGAGCCTGACGCCGGATCCGACGCAGTGGGCATAAAGGCCAAGGCGGTCAAAGACGGCAAAGACTACGTCCTCAACGGCGAAAAGACATCCATCAGCTGGGGCATGCAGGCAGGAATCGGCATCGTATTCGCCAAGACGGACCCCAAGGCCGGAGCCAGGGGCGTGACGGCGTTCCTGCTGCCGACCGATACGCCTGGAATCACCAAGTCCTCTATCCCGGATATGGGCTGGCCGACGGCACAACGGGCATCGTTCTTCCTGGACAATGTTCGTCTGCCGGCAGACCACCGGCTGGGCGAGGAGGGACAGGGCTTCTTCCTGGCAATGAACGTCATCGGCGTCGTGCGCATATGCCTGACGCTTCAGGCCATAGGCCACGCCGAGGGCGCGCTGGATGAGGCCATATCATACGCCAAACAGCGCACCGCATTCGGACGGCCGCTGGCCAACTTCCAGGCGGTTTCGTTCAGAATCGCCGAGCAGGCCACCAAGCTGGAGGCCGCTCGACTCCTGTGCTACCGCTCACTGGGACTGAGGGATGCCGGCGAGCGTCATCTTAAAGAGGCCTCGATGGCCAAGTGGTTCGGCGCCCGCTCCGCTATGGAGGCCTGCCATGAGGCATTGCTCATCCACGGCCAGATCGGTTTCAGCGAGGAATGCCGCGCCGAGCAGCGGCTGAGAAATGTGATCGGAAGCGAGATCGGCGACGGCACCGCCGAGATCATGAAGCTCAACATCGCGCGCGAGATGATAGGCAAGGAGTTCCAGCCGTTATAGATATGGTAAAAAGAAGTGCAGGGTTCTTCCTGCCAAGGGCATTGGGGGTGTCCCCCAACCCCCACCTCCCCCAAGAATGGGGGATCGAGGGGGTTGAACAATCGAAGATATACCTTAATAACAATTAAATCGCAGAGAAGATAAATACAAATTAGATAAGGAGGTAAAAATGGCACAAGAACGCAACGATTATAGCGGGCCGTTCATCCGCCACTTCCGCTATGATGACTTCTCCAAGGAGTTCCTGGGGAAACTTCTGTGCGAATACGGCCGCCTGTATGAGCTCATCGACGGGCTGTGGTATTCCACCACCGCGAAGGAAGTCGGCCCGGAGAAAGCGTGGAAGTGGGAGATGCAGGTCTGGCGCGCCATCCCCCCACACGTCATGAAAGGACTGAAGAAGGTAGGCAACTTCGAGGGCCACGATCTGTACACCATGTTCAAGGCGGTACAGCTCGACCCGTGCTACACCGAGGGTTTGTACGAGTACGACATCTATATCCGCGACCCGAAGTATGCCATCATGACCATCTACCGCTGCCCGTCCCTGCTCTACTTTGAGAAGACCGATCCGAAACGGGTCAAGCCGCTGTGCGTGGATCTGGAGCCTCCCGCGTTCCAAGACTACGCGGATTTCTGGAATCCCAAGATCAAAGTGCGGCCGCTCAAGCTGCCGCCGCGCAAGGACAAGAACGATATCCCTGTCTGCCAGTGGGAATATATACTGGAAGACTAGGATAAAAGCTCAGCATAGAGTCGACCCTATCGCGATTCCGGGGTGGACATCTCGTTAGCGTCGGTTTAGGATTATCCTATCCGCGCGACGTAATCCGGAAGATATAGGGCATGAGGAGAACGAGATGGCCGCTATTATGAAAGCGAACATGTTTCGAATGACTGATAGCGGCCCTCTGTTTCTTTTGAGAAGGAAGTGCATCCAGTGAACGCAACGCCGGTGCTGAAGAATCTTTTTGAGCCTGCCGAGATAGGATCGATACAGATCAAGAATAGAATGGTCATGCCACCGATGGGAACGAATATGGCCGTCGACGGATATGTGAACCGGAAGATTCTGGATCACTATGAGGCGCGTGCCAGGAGCGGCGTCGGGCTGATAATTGTCGAGGTGACAGGCGTTGACTCGCCAACAGGGAAGAACACGGCGAACATGCTGATGCTGAACGACGATAAGTATATATCCGGCATGGCAGAACTGGTTAAAACGATTCATAAGCACGGCGCAAAGGCCGTCCTACAGATAAGCCACACAGGAAGAGGTGCCAGACAGAAAATAACCGGCGTCCAGCCGGTAGCTCCATCGCCCGTCCCCATGCCGTACAGCTCTGCGATCGGCTACGGCGGCGATATGCCGAGGGAGCTGACTGTGGCGGAGATACATGTGATCGAGCGCAAATACGCCTATGCTGCAGGCAGGGCTAAACAGGCCGGCTTCGACGGCGTTATGCTGCACGGAACCGGCTACTATCTCATCGCGCAGTTCGTCTCCTCCACCGCCAACGTCAGGAGTGATGAATACGGCGGCGATATCGAAAAGAGAGCCCGGTTTCCGCTGGAGGTAATAGAGGCGGTCAAGGAAAATGTCGGGGGCGATTTCCCACTGCTCTACAAGATGAGCCCGCTGGAGATAGGCCAGGGTGCCGGGCTGACACTGGAAGAAGGACAGCATCTGGCTGTCATGCTGCAGGACGCCGGGGTGCATGCGCTGGAACTGGCTGGCATGATATGGGGCATAGAGCTGAACCTGGAGCCGCCCCCCGGTGAGCCTAGGAACATGGGGCTGTTTCTCTCCCCATTCATAAAATCGGTGGTGACAATACCGGTGATCGCCGAGGGCAGGATCGATCCTGAGCAGGGCGATAAAGCGATCGCGGAGGGCAAGGCGGACTTCATCGGCTTCGGTCGTGGGTTGCTTGCAGACCCGCGGCTGCCGGAGAAGGCGCTTGAGGCAAGATTTGACAAGATACGCCCGTGCATCGGCTGCGGACGCTGCACCGACAACCAGTTGATGAAGGGCTGGGGCGTGATGTGTTCGGTGAACCCGGCGGTGGGCGGCGAGGCCGCTAAATACAGGATATACGACGCCAAGAAGGTTAAGAAAGTCGCGGTCATCGGCGGCGGGCCCGCGGGCATGGAGGCGGCCAGGGTGGCCAGCCTGCGCGGGCACATGGTCACTCTCTATGAAAAGGATGAAAGGCTCGGCGGACAGCTGAACCAGGCCGTTGTGCCGCCGCACAAGAGCAACCTCGCCGCATACCTGGAATACCTCAAAAGGCAGCTATCATTGCAGCATGTCGATATCCGTACAGGGACCAAAGCCACCGCCGAAATTATAAAGAAGCTTAAACCGGATGCTGTTGTGATTGCCACAGGCGTCTCCGCAATAAAGCCCGACATACCTGGGGCGGACAAGCCCTGCGTGCTCTCCGCCAGAGCTGTTCTCGACGGTAAGGAAACAGGGGCAAAGGTCGCTGTCATAGGCGGGGGACTTGTGGGATGCGAGACCGCAGAGTTCCTGCAGAAACAGGGTAAGCAGATAACCATAATAGAAATGCTTGATGATATCGCGAGCAAAATGGTGTATGCTCAAAAAACCATCCTGGAAGCCCGGCTCAAGGCCGCTGGCATTACTATTCTTACGGAAACCGTATGTAAAGAAATCACAGATGGCGAAATTACCGTAGCAACAAAGTCAGGTAACAAGCTGCAAATCGAGGTTGGCAGTATAGTTATCGCAATCGGAGACAGGCCAAATAAGGCTCTGGAACATGAACTGAAAGGGATCGTACGCGAGCTTTATATGGCGGGCGATTGTGTAAAACCGGAAGGCATAGCGGAGGCTGTTGCGGCGGGCTATCTGGCCGCACTATCGATTTAAATAATCCGATTGAATGTCCCGGTTAGAGCAACTTCTAGCCATGCCGGGAAGGAGGCTCGAATGGCAAAAGATGAGAAGCAGACAAAGAGCAGAGCCACGAAAAAAGCGAAGGACTACAGCGGCCCGGTACGCCCTATATGCCGGCTGGAGGACCTGGATAAGGATACGCTTGTTAAGCTGGCAAACGAATACGCCAGGGCCTATCAGCAGATGGATAACCACTGGCATGACGCCGTGGCCAAGAGGTACGGAGCGCAAGTCGCACGGGAGATAGATTTTGAGGTCTGGATGCGGAACATCCCGTCGACGGCGCGGCGCACCCTGGAAGCCCTGGGCCACAAAGAGAACGACATGTCCGGCATACTGAAAGTGAACCAGTTCCATCCGGCTGCCGGCGGTTGTCCCTATCACTATGATTACGAGGTTGAATTGAAGAGCCCGAAGGTCGGATTGGTGAAGGTAGCCAGATGCAGGCCTATGCGCTTCCTCAAGGAAAAAGGGGATTCGGAGTTCCTCAGAACCATGTGCCGCAAATGGGATGTGGAGATGTTTGGACAATCCGCCAAGGCCATCGTGCCCAATGTTAAGTGGCGGCCGCTGGTCATCCCGCCCTACGACGCCCCATACGACAGGCAGGAGCCCGGCTACGACTGCATATGGGAATTCAGCATAGAAGATTAGCACGGCGATAACGGGAGGCGATATGCTCGCTGATAAATTCAGGCTCGATAATAAGGTGGCGATCGTGACCGGCGGCGGTAAAGGCATCGGCCGCTGCATCGGGCTTACATTCGCCGAGGCCGGCGCAAATGTCGTATTCGCCGCCAGGACCGAGAGCGATATCCAGGCCAGCGCGGAGGCGGCCAAAGCCTTCGGAGTAAAGGCCATCGCAGTCCCATGCGACGTCATGGTCGACGAGCAGTTGGAGCGGCTGGTATCAAAAACAATCGAGACCTTCGGCAAGATCGATATACTGGTGAACGTAGCCGGAGGCAGCGGGCCCAACCGCATCGCCAAGACCTCCCGCAAGAGATTTCTCGAGTCACTTGATTTCAATGTTGTCTCTGCCTTTGTCCTCACCCGAATCTGTCTGCCGCACCTGCAGAGCACAAAGGGCTGCGTAATCAATATAAGTTCGGCGGTGGGACGTCTGGTCCAGCGCAATTTCAGTGTCTACGGAACAGCCAAAGCCGGCCTGTCGTACATGACGAGGATGCTGGCCTGCGACCTGGCGCCCGATGTCAGGGTCAACGCCGTTGCGCCCGGGACGATAATGACGGACGCCCTGCGCAGCTTCCTTGACGAAGCCTCGCTGCAGAAGATGAGCGATCTCACGCCGATGAAGCGTCTCGGCACGCCCGAGGACATAGCCTATGCCTGCCTGTATCTGGCATCGCCGGCAGCTTCATGGGTGACGGGTAAAATCATCGACGTCGACGGTGGCACGGAGACGACCAGTGTTCCTTCCTGATTTGATTTGGAGGTGGCTGAGATGTTCGATCTGACCGGACACGTAGCCCTGGTGACCGGCGCCGGCCAGGGCATGGGGCTGGGGGCAGCCAGAGCGCTGGCTGCCCAGGGAGCCAAGGTGGCGGTGAACGATTATTACGGGGAGAGGGCGCAGCAGGCGGCGGCGCAGATATGCGCGGCGGGGAGTACAGCTATCGGACTGGGAGCCGATGTGACCGACCCTGCCTCTATCAAGGCTATGATTGCGGAGATCGAGAGGCAGCTGGGGCCGGTAGACATACTTGTGAACAACGCCGGCATCCCGACCGAGGGCGTGAAGTACGCAAAGTTCATCGATACCAAAACGGAAGACCTGGAGATATATGTTGATCTCAATCTGCGCGGCGTAATGAACTGCGTTCGCGCTGTACTCCCCGGCATGTGCGACCGCGGCTGGGGACGCATCGTCACAATCTCTTCCGAGTCGTGGCGGCTGGGAGTGAACATGGGACTCTCGCTCTACGCCACTTCGAAGGCCGGGGCGGTGGGCTTCATGCGGCAGCTTTCCAGCGAGATAGGCAGTCGCGGCGTCACCGCAAATTGCATTTCACTTGGGATGATGAACAACGCCCCCAACGCCGACGCCATCTGCAAGAAATCCACAAGCGTCGGCCGGGCGGGTACCCCGGATGATGTCGGCGCGGCGGTGGTATATTTCGCCTCCAGGGAGGCCGCATGGGTCACGGGACAAGTGTTACCGCTGAACGGAGGCGCCTGTACAAGCTAGAACGCTCGGGCAAGCTCGTCCCCGGTCGACGGAAAGGAAACGGCAATGGTCAAGAAAGAAACCAACCCCAAGAAGAAAGAGCCAAAGGATATGAAGGACTATAGCGGTCCGGTGCGACCCGTCTGCCGCCTGGAGGACCTGGGCAAAGAGACTCTCGCGAAGCTGGCCAACGAGTACGCCAGGGCCTACCAGCAGATGGACGGTCACTGGTATGAAGCTGTGGCCAAGCGATACGGAGAGAAGATCGCCCGCGAGATAGATTTTGAAGTTTGGATGAGGAACATCCCGTCGACGGCGCGGCGCACGCTGGAAGCACTGGGTCACAAGGAAAATGACATGGCCGGGATACTCAAGGTAAACCAGTTCCACCCAGCCGCCGGCGGCTGCCCGTTTCTCTACGACTACGAGGTCGAACTGAAGAACCCGAAGGTCGGCATAGTGAAGGTTGCCAGGTGCCATCCCATGCGACACTACAGAGAGAAGGGGAACATAGATTTCGTCAGAGTCATGTGCCGCGAGTGGGATCCGAAGATGTTCGGGCAATCGGCCAAAGCCATCGTTCCTAATGTGACGTGGAAGCCGCTGGTGCTTCCGCCCTATGATGCTCCCTATGAAAGGCAGGAGCCGGGATACGACTGCATGTGGGAGTTCACAATAGCGGACAAAATATAGAGAATCAAGAGGCAAACCGAGTCAACAGCACTCGATAATAAATATTTAGGAGGATACAATGGCCGAACTGCAGGACCTCAGCGGTCCGTTCAACCCCAATCTGAAGTTCAGCGACTTCTCTAAGGAGTTCCTGCTCAAATTGACGTATGAATGGCAATGGGCCTTTCTTCAGCTGGACGCCGCCTGGTTCAACCAGGTCAAGGATAGATTCAGCGACCAGTGGGCCCACGAATGCAGCCTGGAGATGTGGCTGCGCGTGGAGGGCATGGCCAACCCCAGGTACGCCAAGGTTGCCAATATACAACTGAAGAGCGTGGTGGATTCACTGAAAATGATGCAGCTGCCGCTGGAGAACACCATCGGCGGGGTATTCCCGGTAGAATACGACATCAAGAACGAGAACCACTCCTTCATGACCGTCAAGAAATGCGCCGTGCTGGACTGGTGCGAGAAGAATGCCCCGGGCAGGATCAAGACCATGTGCCAGATGAACCACCCGCAGATTATGAAGAAGACCGTAGCCAACCCCGCCATCCAGGTGACACCCGTGCAGCTGCCCCCGCGGCAGGGTAACAAGGGCTTCGCCTGCAAGTGGGAGTTCAAGATCGATGTGCCGGCAGGAACACCCGTCCGCAGTAAAAAGGAAGTGGTAGATGAGACCAAGAACGTGCCGGAGCTGAATGATATGAGCGGGCCGTTCTATCCTAATATGACCCGCGACCGCTTTTCCAAGGAATTCCTGCTGAAGCTGATGACAAATTACCAGTTCTCGTGGCTGATGGTGAACGGAGGATATTACGACGGTCTGCGCAACCGCGGCGTCGACTTCAAGACTCGAAATGAGATGGAAGTAAACGCATGGCGGTCGATGGCAAAGAAGGTGAACTGGAGATATCCCAAGATAGGGAATTTCCAGCTGAATACCGTCCTCGACTCGCTCAAGGCGATGCAGCTGCCGCTGGATAACACAGTCGGCCTGTTCAACGCCTCCTACGAGATCGTGAACCCCAACCTGGTATACGAAAGAGTTAACAAGTGCCGCACCCTTGAGTATCTGCAAAAAGCGGAGCCGGAGCGCATAATACCGATGTGCCACGAGCTCGAGAAGCCGATTATCGAGGCGTACATGCTCAACCCAAAGCTCAAGCTGACGCCTCTAAAACTGCCGCCTCACGCGGATCCAAACGAAAGTCCTTGCTGCATCTGGGAGATTAAATTAGAGGAATGAAGTTTCAATTTGACACATTGTTAAGTCTGCCCTAAAATTCCCAGTGCGAGGTTCTGCGCTCACCGAAACGGGGCTACAGCTTCAGGGCCGGAACCGCCGGGCCACCGAAGTCGACTGACGCCTTCGGGCGGTACTGCCCGAAGGCGTTTTTGTCTGTAGCGATGTGTAATCCATATGAGAGACGAAGAGAAGAGTAAAGAACAACTCATCCGCGAACTGGTCGAGCTGCGAGAGAGCAAGGAGCGATACCGTTCGATCGTAGATAATGCCCAGGAAGCAATAATCGTAGCTCAGGACGGAATGCTCAAGTTCTTCAATCCCAGAGCCCTTGAAATAATCGGCCACTCGTCAGCGGAATTGGCAGCCAAACCATTCATCGAAGTCATACACCCGGATGACCGCCAGATGATTCTGGAACGGCATCTAAAAAGGCTGGACGGCGAAGAGTTCAGCCATATATACTCCTTCAGAATTGTGTCCAAAGATGGAAACATCAAATGGACGGAGATCAACGCCGTACGAATCTCCTGGGACGGCAAACCGGCCACCCTGAACTTCCTGAGCGACATCACCCAGCGCAAACTTACCGAGGACGCCCTGCGTCAATCGGAAGAAAAGCTGCGTCTGACCTTTGAATCCGTCAGAGAGGGGATAACGATCTCAGACCTGGAAGGCCGCGTTATCATGACCAATGAGGCAGGGCTCCGCATGTCCGGATATAAAAAGAAAGAAGAGCTTATAGGACGAAGCGGCCTTGAATTTATTCTGGAGGAAGATCGCTCCAGCGCTGTAGCAGATTTGTTGAGACAACTAAAGGAAGGAATCAGTTCTACATTATCGTACTATACCATAGTCGACAAAAACGGGAATAAATATGATACCGAGGTAAGTGCATCACTGATGTCGGATGTGCGCGGAACCCCTATCGGATTCATTGCAGTAGTAAGGGATATCACCGGGCGCGAGCATATGGAGAAAACGCTGCGGGAATCGGAAGAGAAATTACGTCTCACTTTTGAATCTATGAACGACAGTTTAATAATAATAGACCCGCAAGGCCGTGTGCTGGACGTCAACGAAGCAGCCGTACGAATATCCGGTTTCGGCAGCAAGCAAAATATCATAGGTATGAACGCCTTCGATCTCATATCACCCCCGGACCGCGAGCGTGTGATGAAGGACTTCGCATCGCGGCCAAAAGAGCAAACACTGCAGAGGATGGAATACACCGTCAAGCCTGCGCGTGGCAATGAATTTCTGGCGGAGATCACCGCATCATCTTTGTTAGACGCCAGCGGAGCCCTTGTCGGATATATCGCTGTCCTCAGGGATATCACGGAACAAAAGAGAGCGGCCGAAGAACTGCGCAAGAGCGAGGAGCGCTATCGTTTGGTTGCTGAGAACGTCTCCGATGTCATCTGGATCATGGACATGAATGCCCGATATACCTATATCAGCCCATCGGTCAAACGCATGAGGGGATATACGGCTAAAGAGATGATGGCGCTGCCGGCACAAGATCTGGTGACGTCTAAGTCCGCAGCGCTCATGCTGAAAGCGCTGAGCGAAGAGTTGACATTGGAGCTGTCCGGCAATGCGGACCCTCACAGGGTGAGAACCCTGGAGGTGGAATCGAAGAACAAAGACGGATCCATGATCTGGCTTGAGGTAAAGATGACATTCATGCGTGATCCGGAGGGCAAGCCTATCGGGATACTTGGGGTCTCACGCGACATCACCGAGCGCAAACTAGCAGAAAAAAAGTTGAGAGACAGCGAGAATAAATACAAAGAGCTTGTTGAACAGGAAAAGGATGTTATTTTCTCCGTGGATGCATCGGGACATTTTACCTCTATCAACTCCGCTGCGTTATCCTGGGGATTTAAACCTGAACAAATAATCGGGAGGCATTTCTCCGAATTTATACCCCCTGAATGGCAGAAAGTAGTTCCTGCGGCCCTGGATCAAATTCTGGTTGCGGACGAAATAACAGCTGAATTAGTCGTTTCCGACGCCAGCGGCAAGGGACATCCGACCGAGTTCAGCGCTACTGTTATAAGAGAAGGTAACGAGTACAGAGGGGTTCGGGGCATTGTCCGTGACATTACCGAGCGCAAGCATATAGAGGAAGCGCTGCGCGACTCGGAACAAAAACTGCGCCTTACCTTCGAGTCCATCAACGAGGCTATCATTCTGACAGACCTTGAAGGCCGTATATTGGACATCAATGAGGCAGGCTTCAAGATGTCGGGGTATGACTTGAAATCGCAAATTATCGGCCTCAACGGCATACACTTTTTTGAAGAAAAGGCACGACCAAGCGTTCTGGAAGGACTGGCTAAACTCTTAAAAGAGGGAAACATCCCGATAATCAGCTATAAAATTGTAAGCAGAACCGGCAAGGTTTATGACAGCGAAGTCAGCGCCGTTTTGCTGCGCGATAATACAGGGAAGCCTACGGGTATCATCGAAGTCGTAAGAGATGTATCAGCACGCAAACATATGGAGGAAGCGCTGCGTGATTCGGAAGAGAAGTTAAGGCTGACCTTCGAATCTATCGAAGATGCAATAGTGGTGATCAACCTTGATGGCTATATAGTGGACCTCAACGAGGCAACATTGCGCATAGGCGGCTACAAAGATAAAAGTCAGGTTATAGGGCGCAACGCTTTTGAACTCATCTCTCCCAAAGATTATCAAATAGTCATGGATGACTTGAAAGACCGCATCGCGGGACGTCCAAAAGAGAGGATGGAATATTCAATTCAACCCAAGGGCAGCAAGGCTATCGACGTAGAACTGACAGCCTCAACAATACACAACGAGAAAGGGAAGCCCACAGGATACATCGCTGTACTGCGCGATATTACGGAGCGTAAACAGGCCGAGAACCAGTTGAGAGAGAGCGAACAGAAATACAAAGAGCTTGTAGAGAGAGAAAAGGATGTTATATTTGCCATCGATGAATCGGGCATTATCACCTCTGTTAATTCAGCTGTAGCTGTCTGGGGATACACTCCTGATGAGATTATCGGCACTCCTTATTCCAGCTTTGCCCCTATGAAGATGGTCAAGCAACTTGAATCGGAACTCCCGTCACTTTTGATGACCAAAGGAGAAGTTGTAGCAGAGGCCATGGGCCTCGATAAAGACGGCAATTGGCGACCTATCGAATTCAGCGCCACCGTTATCCTCAAGGATGGAAATTTCGCCGGGGTCCGAGGTATAGTACGGGACATAACGGAACGCAAACGGGCTGAAGAAGCGTTGAAACAACGCAATCGCGAGCTGGCAACTTTGAACAGCATAGCTGAGGCGGTCAGTCATCCGATAGGATTAAACAAGGTCCTGAAAACCGCGCTGGACAGCCTGCTGGAGACAATGCATTTCGCATACGGCAGCATCTGGCTCCTGGACAAAGGCTCCTCTGAATTGCATCTCGCCACCGCCAGAGGTGACAAAGAGCTGCAGATAACGTTAGCCGATATGAGCAATGCCTTGAAGACGGGTGAATCCTCAATCGCTGCCTACCACCCGGAAGGGGCACACGCTAAATCGCACAAGACCCAGCCGGGAAGCTCTGGTGGGAAGAAATCAACTGTCGGCATACCGCTGAAATCAAGGGGTGAGATGCTCGGGCTATTAGGAATTGTATGCGACAGCCAGAGCTTATCCAAGGATGAAATGCGTCTGCTGGAGACCATCGGCGATCAAATAGCTGTTGCCATTGAAAATGCGCAGCTGGTGGAAAAACTGAATAAGCGTTCTATAACCGACGAGCTGACCGGGCTGTACAACCGCCGTCATTTCTACGAAGTGATCGAGAACGAGATGAACCGCACCCGGCGCTACGGGCGCTGCATATCCATGGCCATGATAGACCTGGATGGATTCAAGAAGTACAACGATAAATTCGGGCATGCCAGCGGAGACGTTATACTTACGGACTTTGCCAAAGCCCTTAAAGAAGGACTGCGCAGGACCGACACCGCATTCCGCTATGGCGGAGACGAGTTTATAGTAATCCTCCCTTCCACCAACGCCGAGAGGGCCAAGGAAGTCATAGAAAGAATCCGGAAGAGATGGCTCAAGAAGCTCGCAGCACAGATCCCTGACACAGAGAATGTATTGGGGTTCAGTGCCGGGATCGCTCAATTCCCAGAAAACGCCGAGACTGTTGATGGCCTCGTGTTCCTCACCGACACCGCCCTGTACTACGCAAAGCGGGGCGGCAAACAGAGAGTAATGCTTATTTCCGATATGGGCACCAGTTCCCTCGATGTGATCAGTTCCCCAACGCTGGATCAGATTTACGCACTGGCGGCAACTGTAGACACCAGAGACCCGTACACCTACGGCCATTCAAAAAGGGTTGCCGCTATAGCTGAATCCTTAGGAAAAGCTATAGGGCTGCATGGGGAAGAACTGTCCGGGCTGGTAGCCGCCGCATTCCTGCACGACATCGGCAAGGTGGGGGTGGCAGATGTGATCCTGACCAAGCCCGGTAAACCTGAGAAAGAAGAGTGGGAGGCCATTAAAAAGCATTGCGCTGAAGGGGCAAAGATTATCCAGCATGTCAAAGAGCTTGCGCCTTTAGCGCCATATATCATGCATCACCACGAATGGTATGACGGCTCAGGATATCCCGACAAGTTGAAAGGGCATAAGATACCGCTCTGCGCCAGAATCATAAGTGTTGCAGATGCATATGACACCATGACCGCCAAGCGCCCTTACAGGGAAGCGATATCGCCACAAGAAGCCTTGAAAGAGATGGAAAGATGCTCCGGCACTCAATTCGACCCTAAGCTAATAGAAGCTTTTCGTCGCATAAGTCACAGCGGTCTGCAAGTGAGTTAGGGTTTCCTCGCCCGGTCAACCGTAATTTACGAGTATAATACATCTATTTCTATTGGGAAGGATTGGATATCTGCAGGTGCGGACCTTCGGGTGTATCCGCACAATCAAATGACATACCGTCAACCGAATCCACGAGCTCGGCTTCAATCAGCAGCACTTTCACGCCGTTATCCTCAATAACGGTGTCCCCTTCCCGATATATATCCATTATGATAGCCAGATATCCATCGGGAGTGAGCACTAATCTGAGCGCGATATTGGACTCATCGACGCCATAAGATATTTCTTTAAATTCATCGACGCATGCCGTCCTGCCACGGTCCATCATCGCCTTAAGTTCCTTCATGGCAACATCAGTCACTTTAATCATTTCATCCTCTATTACATTATAGACGACGAATGCTAAGACTCCAAGGACATGGCTTTTTTTACCAAAATCGTGGACTCGATATCATCTTCGCTGTGGTATGGAGACTTTTAGTCCGCCTCAAACTGATCTAAGCCTGGCATGATAATCCATAAACTTAACTATGGCCCGCGCCGCGCTGTAAACCGAGGTATAGAACGGGACGCCGTTCCTGATGCACGTCTCGCGCGTGGTGTGCAGGATATCCATGGCCTCTTTGCGTTCCACCATATGCACCGCCACGGCCAGGGGTTTCCCGCTCTTGATAAAATCAACAATGAACTTGGCGCGCTGGTCGATGCAGAACTGGCGGTAGAAGCCTTCGTTGGGGAACGGCTCGATATCAGGAGCTATCTGCCAGAGGAACATATCGTTCTCCGTCCATGCGGCTAAAGTCTGGATTACGTGGGTCCAGTCCATATTGTAGGCGCCGACATCCACCGGGTTGCGCAACATGCTTCCCGCCGTGGGCGCCGTCTTTCTCAGTTCATGCATTATCTCATTCGGTATGCGATGCAGGATGAGCCCGGCGCGCTCGCAATCGTCAGCCGAGCGCACGCTGGGCCCGCCGCCTATGCCTATGAGCACGGTATTCTTGCTCTTGGGCAGCTTGAAGAACTGGAAAGTGGTCAGGAGATCGACCAGCTCCTCAAAGTCCTCCACGCGGATAGCGCCCGCCTGCCTGATCATCGCATCCCAGGTCTTGTCGTCACCGGCCATGGCGCCCGTGTGGGAGCTGGCTCCGCGCTTGCCGGCCTCGGTATGGCCTTTCTTGATGATGAGCACCGGTTTTCTGGAAGCGGCCTCCGTGAGCACCTTTCGCAAGCGCTTGCCGTCCCTAGTGCCCTCTATATAAGCCGCGATGATCTCAGTCTCGGGATCGTTGCCCAGGTACTCCAGCAAGTCGCATTCGTCAACATCGCAGGCGTTGCCGTAGCTAACCATCTTGCTGAAACGCACGCCGCGGGCGCTGGCTCCGCGCACCACCAGCAGCGAGTAGCTACCGCTCTGCGAGATAAAGCCAACCTTACCCGGCTCCTTGGGAAAATCGGGGCAGAAGGATATACCAGCCTTCGGCGAATAAATGCCCATGCAGTTAGGCCCGATGATACGGACACCGCTGTCCTTCGCTATGGCGACGATGTCTTGCTGTTGCCCGCAACGATCGTCGTCACCGGTCTCGGCGAAACCAGCCGTATAAAGATGCAGTGTGCTTACGCCTTTAGCGATACACTGCTTCAGAAGCTCGGGCACAATCGAGGCCTTGACCCCGCTGATGACGTGGTCCACAGGCCCGGGCACATCCAGGACGGTGGGATACGTCTTCAGCCCGCATACTTCTGCAAAGTTGGGATTGATGGGGTAAATCTTGCCTTTGTAACCGAACGACAACAGATTATTCAGAAATATGCTCGTGGCAGGATTATGCACGGCGCCGCTGGCACCTACTACCGCTACCGAGCGGGGATTGAACATATGATCGAAAGTCATTTAACCTGTCCCGTCCCGGACCCGTCATAAGAATGCCCCTCCGTCTCGGGAGAGGCAACGCGACGGCTCCTGATTGCCGATATTCATTTTACATTGGAACCATTGTCGTGGCAAGGATTAGCGATGGATTCTGGGTTTCTCAGGAATGGCGGTGTGCGAACTCACCCTGTCCCCCTCTTTGATTAAAGTGAGGGGGGTAACTCCCATTTCTCAGCTGCGGCGCGCAAAATTGGTTGTATGTGCACGGCACTTCGTCCGTGCACATACACTAAGGTTCGCTAATTGCCGTACTACGTATATTTACTACAGCCCTCTATCCATGTTGGGATAGAGGTTAGCTTTTCACGGAGGTGCAGGAGAATTCTCTCCTGCCGGGGTACTAGGGGTGCCCCCTAATTCTTAAGTCCCCCAACGTATGGGGGATATAGGGGGTTCGGTTATTGTCTCCCCCTTACAAGGGGGACTGCAGAGGGTTGACCGGCTGTCCCCACATCTCATCATATATTGACATTCGCCGGGGCTTCTATATAATAAGTCCATAGCTCCAATTGATAATGATTTTCATTTAACGTTCAGTTCGGAGAGTAAATTTGACTAGAAATTTGTCGACGATTTTAAAACAAAAAGGCTATAAGCTGACCCCCCAGCGTCGCGCTGTGATAAACGCCATCTCTAAAAGCAATAACCACGTCACCCCCGCCGAGCTTTACGAGAGAGCCCACAGCGACCATGCCGACGTGGGATTGGTCACCGTTTATCGCACGCTCAAGATGCTGTCCGAAATGGGACTCATATGCGAGATGCACAACGAGGGCCACTCCCGCAGCTATCTCCTGCGGAGGCCCGCCGAGCATCACCACCATCTTATATGCTCCGTCTGCGGTTTCGTCGTGGATTTCGCCAGCTGCGTTCTAAACGACCTGGAACGGCAGCTCGTCGATAGCACGGGGTTCGTCATGGAGGACCACCTCCTCGAGTTTCACGGGCGCTGCCCCGAATGTCAGAAGGTGAAATAAGGTTCCATGGGTATAGCATTCAGCATCGGGCCTATAGATATCCGCTGGTACGGCATCCTGCTGGTCATCGGGATAATCGCCGCGATGCTGCTGGCACGATTGGAGGCTAAAAGGCGCGGCGAGAACCCGGACCATATTTTCACAGCCATGCTGATCGCCGTGCCCCTGGGATTTATTGGAGCCCGCGCCTACCACGTCATAGACCAATGGAGCTTCTACAGCCAGAATCCGTCCGAGATAATCGGCGGCGCCGGCCTGGGCATCTTCGGCGCGGTCATCGGCGGGGCCATCGGCATGGTCATCTACACCAGGTGGAAAAAGCTGAGCACGCCGCGCTGGTTTGATATCTGCGCCCCGGGCATCATACTGGCGCAGGCCATCGGCAGGTGGGGCAACTACTTCAATCAGGAGGTCTACGGAAAACCGACGGATTTGCCTTGGGGTATACATATAGATAATCCAGTTACCCCATACACACCCGATCAAAGTTTCCACCCGCTGTTTTTCTACGAATCGATGCTGAACCTCATCGGATGCATAATGCTGCTGATAATCGGACGCAAACTAAAGAACCGCCTCCTAGACGGCGAGATATTTATGATTTATATCTGCTATTACTCATTCATTCGCTTCTGCCTGGAGTGGCTGCGTATAGATCCATGGACCATAGCCGGGTTCCCCACCGCCTGCTGGGTCAGCCTGATAGTGATCATCGCTTCGACATTGATAATGATCTATCGCAGGAGACGCAGACGCCTGCTCGACGCCGACCAGCCTCCGAGCGACGAAGGCGCAAGCCCGGAGCCGCCGTCGAACGATAAAAAGGAGACAGTGCCATGAAGAAGACGCACTTCGAGCACCTGTTCAAACCAATCTTTATCAACGGCATGGAGCTGAAGAACCGCATCGCTCTGGCGCCGATGGGCAGTCTCCTGGCCTACGACGGGGGAATGCCCAGCCAGCGCCTCATCGACCACTACATGGCCCGGGTCGATGGCGGCTGCGGCCTGATAATGCTTGAAGACACCACAGTGCATCATTCGCTGGCCTTATGCTTCGGTGAGATCGGCGTGGGCGCTATTTACGACGACAGCCTGATACCGGGCTGGAAGAAGCTGACGGATCAGATACATAAAGGCGGAGCCAGTGCCTCCATACAGCTGTGGCATCCCGGCCGCCAGGCGCCGGCGCTGGGCCCGGAGCGGCCGCCGTGGGCGCCGTCCATGCTGCCCTGCCCCTGTCCCAACTGCCAGGACATCCCCCACGTGATGAGCATCGCCGATATCTATGAGATAATCGATTGCTTCGCCCAGGCGGCGCGGCGTGTTAAAGAGGCCGGCGTCGATGCCATAGAGCTTTGCGGCACGCACGGGTATCTCATAGCACAGTTCATGTCAGCCTACAGCAACAGGCGCACCGATAAGTACGGAGGCGACCTGCGCAGCAGGATGCGCTTCGCCCTGGAGATAATCGAGGCCTGCCGCTCAAAGGTGGGACCCGACTTCCCGATAATCTTCCGTTTCAGCGCCGACGAGCGCGTGCCCGGCGGGCGCACCATCGAGGAATCGGTGGCCATCGCCCCGTGGCTGGTGCAGGCCGGGGTCGATTGTCTCAGCGTCTCCACAGGCGTCTACGCCAACATCGAGGCCTACACCGCCGCGCCCATGGCCGTGCCCAAGGGATTCCTAATGCGCGACGCGGAGGCGATAAAGGCCGCCGCGAACGTGCCGGTGATCGCCGTAGGCCGGCTCAATGACCCGCTCATCGCCGAGCAGTTCGTGGCCCAGGGCAAGGCCGATATCGTAGCCATAGGGCGTCAGATGCTGGCCGATCCCGAGTGGGCCAACAAGGTAAAGTCCGGGGATATCGAGGACATCAGGTGGTGCACCTCGTGCTCACACGAGTGCCTGCACGCCCTCATGACAAAGTTCAGCTTCAAGTGCCAAGTCAATCCCGAGCTGGGCCACGAACGGGAGATGGCCATCACCCCGGCCAAGGTGCAGAAGCGCGTCGTTGTTGTCGGCGGGGGCCCTGCAGGCATGGAGGCGGCGCGGGTGGCAAGGCTCCGAGGGCATGATGTCACGCTATTCGAGAGGGAGCCTGAGCTCGGCGGGCAATACCGCCTCGCTGCTGTCCCCCCCACCAAGCAGGAGCTCCTCCCCTATATCAAGTACCAGATGCGCCAGCTGGACAAAGCCGGCGTGAAGATAAAGCTGGCGAGCGAGGCCACCGCTGCCGAGATCGATAAGCTGAAGCCCGACGCGGTGGTCATCGCCACTGGCAGCGCGCCGCTGGTGCCTCAGATACCGGGGGTCGACGGCAAGAACGTGGTCGGCGCCCGCGACGTGCTCAAGTTCAAGGCGGTCACCGGGAAAAAGGTGCTCATCGCCGGCGGCGGCATGGTGGGCTGCGAGACCGCCGACCTGCTGGCCTCTTACGGCAGGAAAGTTACAATCGTGGAAATGCTGCCAGATATAGCCAGCGACATGGTTCCAGGACCCAAGTATCATCTGCTTAAGCGCCTCGATGAGCAGAAGGTTAAAATCGTCACATCGTGCAGCATCGAGAGGTTCACCGCCGACGGAGCCGTGGTGAAGCGCGACGGCGTCGAAGAAACGATACGTGGCATGGATACCATCGTGCTGGCTATGGGAGCCGTTGCCGATAACGCGCTGGCAAAACAGCTGGAAGGTAAGATAAAAGAGATATACGTAATAGGCGATGCCGAGAAACCGGGCGACGCTACGGAGGCTATCGCCGCCGGAGCCAAGACAGGCAGGAGCATATAGGAATGAAGGCGCAGAAGTACGCCAAGCCAGTTATGGTCGTCGCGACCATTGTAATCTCACTGGCCATGCTGTTCATCCCGACCTCACACAAACAGAACGAGGCCAGCGACAGTCTGAGCGTGACGGTCACCCTTATACCATACGCCGATTTCGTGCGGCAGGTCGGCGGCGATAAGGTCGACGTTACCATTATGGTGCCACCGGGCGCCAGTCCGCACTCATATGAGCCAACGCCGAGCCAGATGGTATCACTCAGCAATACCGAGGTTTATGTGCAGGCGGGCTCAGGTATAGAATTTGAGATCATTTGGATGGATAAGCTCATCGAGCAGAACCCGGAGATGACCGTGATAAACGGCTCCGCGGGCATCGACCTTATGGTCAGCAGCGACCCCGACAAGCCGGGGATGGACCCGCACGTATGGACATCGCCGATAAACGCAAAGATAATCGTGCAGAATATACTAGACGGCCTCATCGCCATCGATCCCGATAACGAAAACTTCTATCGCTCGAACGCGGAGAGTTGTCTGGAACAGCTCGACGAGATTGATGCATATATCCACGGCAAGCTCGACGGCTACAGCAACAGGCACTTCCTTATCTATCACCCATCGTTCGGATACTTTTCCAGCGAATACGGCCTGGAGCAGACCGCCATAGAGTACGAGGGCAAGGAGCCCACGCCGCAGGTGCTGCAGGACTGCATCGACCTGTCCGGGCAGTACCACCTGAACTATGTTTTCATCGAGCCGCAGTTCGTGCTGGAGTACGCGGAGACCATAGCTGATGCCACCGGCGGCGAGACGGTTACGATAGATGCGCTGGCGCAGGACTACGTGACCAGCATGCGCAACACAACCGATGCGCTGGCGCAGGAGTTTGAATAATCAGGAACCGATATGTCAGAGAACACTAAAGGTACGGTCACGACAGAGGAAGTCATCAGGCTGGAGAACGTCTGGCTATACTACGACGGCATGCCCGTTCTGGAGGACATCAATTTCTCGTTGTACAAGGACGACTTCCTGGGGATTATAGGACCCAATGGCGGCGGCAAGACCACGCTGCTGCGCCTGCTGCTGGGGCTGGCCAGGCCCAGCAGCGGCCGCGTCACTATACTGGGAGAGCCCCCGGAAAAGGGCCGCAGGCATGTGGGCTACCTGCCACAGCGCAGCCTCTTCGACAGCGACTTCCCGGCAAGCGTGATGGAGGTCGTGCTGCTGGGACGGCTGGGGCGTGCCGCCCTGTTCCACCGCTACAACAGCGCCGATAGGAACGCAGCCACGGAAGCCCTTAAGAGGGTGGGCATGCTGGAGCACAGGAACCAGCAGATAGGCAAGCTCTCGGGCGGGCAGCAGCAGAGGGTCTTTGTGGCCCGCGCCCTCGCCAGCGACCCCCAGATACTGCTCATGGACGAGCCTATGGCCAGCGTAGACACGCCCATGCAGGCCGGTTTCTACGAGCTACTGGACGGTCTGAAACATAAGATGACCATAGTCATGGTGTCCCACGACATAAGCGTAGTCTCGGCATATGTTGACAAGATCGCCTGCCTCAACCGCAGGCTCTACTACCACGGCACCAAGGATCTGAATAAGCACGACCTGGAGGAGGCTTACCAGTGCCCGGTCGAACTCATAGCTCACGGCACGCCGCACCACGTCTTTGAGGAGCACAGCGACAAATGATAGAAGCCCTGACGCAATACGAGTTCATGCGCAACGCCCTGTTGGCCGGACTGCTGGCCGCTGTGGCCTGCGGCATCATCGGCACCTACGTCGTGGTGAAACGGATGACATTCATCAGCGGCGGCATATCGCACGCCTCGTTCGGCGGCATCGGCCTGGGATACTATCTCTCCCACTACGTGTCATGGATGACACCGGTCATCGGCGCGCTGATATTCACCGTGGCCGCAGCCCTGGGCATCGGCACGATTGTAAAGCGCTCCAAGCTCACCGAGGACACCGCCATCGGTATCCTGTGGTCCGTAGGCATGGCCATAGGCATAATCTTCATCGGCATCACGCCGGGCTACATCATCTCCGACCTCTTCGGTTACCTATTCGGCAATATACTCATCGTGCCCACATCCGACATAATAATGATGGCCGTCCTCGATGCGATCATCATCGGTGTGGTCATACTGCTGTACAAGGAGTTCTTCGCCCTTTCCTTCGATCAGGAGTTCAGCACAGCCGCAGGCATACCGACCGAACGCCTGTACCTCATACTGCTGGGGCTCATCGCGCTCACAGTGGTGCTGCTGATACGCGTGGTTGGAATTATCCTCATAATCGCGCTGCTGACGATACCCGCAGCCACCGCACGCCAGTACACGCACAGCATGAAGAACATGATGTGGCTCTCGATACTCATCGGCATGGCCTCCGTCATCGGCGGCCTGCGTCTTTCGTATGAACTGGACATTGCCTCGGGCGCGACCATCATCCTCTTCAGCGGCGCCCTCTTCCTGGTATCAACGATATTCACCCGCCTGTGCCGCAAGAAGCACAGCTACACCAACACATCCGCCGAGTAAAGGGAGGTTCGAGATTCTCCCCGTCGTAGGGGATAGCAGGAGGGTTGATGTCTTACACCAATATCTCTTGCTAAACTCAGTAATTCATTAAGGCAATATGAAGAATAGCATATATGATAATAGATAAAACAAAGCCAATAGCCACCGATGCGAACACTAAAGTTTCGTTTTTATAATTGATCCAGACCATAGCACCCATAGCCAATGGGAAGAAGAAGATTAGGACAACCAGTGACAATGCGCCCGAAGGATCCAAGGAATGGAAATAGACTATGTTCGTAACGATCATGTCCACGATCCACAACCCAAAACAGCCCCACCATATCCAGGCATTATTTCGAACGATCAACGCCACCTGAAAACCAAATGAGACTACGGCAAGCACAAGCAACCCTATAAAGGTCGAGCGACCTTTATCCCAGTGAATCAGTAACGGGATGTAGGTTATGAAACACAGCAACAGCAATATAACAGCCATGCTTCTTGAATTGGTATCATGGCTTTTCCTAACAGTAGGACCCCCAACGAAACTGCTCTTTATTTCGTCCAGGGGGATACTGAACCATTTTGCAGCGCAGACGGAACAAGCAGCCCTACCTTCAACCGTACTGCGGCAAACGGAACAGAAGCCCCTGCCGCAGAATGCGCACGTGCCAATGGCGTCGTGGTCTTTATGCACAGCGCATTTTACGCAGGAATTCTCCACCATATATTCAGCGCTCCGATTTTACCCTCTGTGGACTCAATCGATAACTCAGAAAGATACTAAAGGAAATAGCTATCACTGTCAATCTTGAGAGATACGAAATGCCTCCTATCGGGACATCAGAGCCTGCCCTGAACTTGCCGAAAAGCATCGTTTTGCTTTAAAATAGCTCCTGCAAGACAGCCTTATCTTTAACATAAACTTGTTGAAGATACCAAAAGGAGGCCATTAATGACCGAGAGAAAGATGGAAGTAAAGATACACGAGGTGTTCGAGATCCACATACACGGAAATAATCTCACCGGACCTATGGCCTACCTGGAATTCATGCCTAACTGCGTTTATCTGCTGTCCGCATCGCAGAGCAAAGGCCCGAACGATGCCGAAGGCTCAACCACATACTCCTTCAAATTCCTACCGTTATGGGTAGCGGATTCGTACATCAACTTCCTGCTCCTCGCCGTCGACGGCCACCAACAGGAAGGCATCACCTACCGCCTGTTAATCAGGGAAGCCTGAAGGGTTTCATCCCTTACTCCCTCATTATGTTAAAACAACCGCAAGCTGTGGTAGAATATCCCCATGAAATCAGGCGAGAGGGAATCCGTCTTCAGCGCACTGCGTGCAAAGGGCTTCCGTATGACCCCGCAGCGCATGATGGTCTTGGAGGCCGTAGGGGCCAGCGATGACCACATCAGCGCCGAGGAGATATTCAAGCAGGCCCACGCCAAATACCCTTACCTCAATATATCCACCGTGTACCGCACTCTCGAGCTTCTAAAGAACGAGGGCTTAGTAGCGGAGAGCGATCTGGGCGGCGGCAGGCTCGTCTACCACCCCGTGGGCAAGGCTCACCACCACCACCTTGTCTGCCGTAGGTGCGGCGGCGTGCAGGACGTGGACGAATCCGTCTTCGACCGGCTGAGCGCTGAGCTGAAGAAGCGGTACAGCTTTAACGCCGAGCTTGAACACATGGCCATCTTCGGCACATGTAAAAAGTGCGAGGGGTGAGCAAATGAAAATAGCGAAAGTTATCATTCCGCTGGCGCTCATCGCTCTGGCCGTCGCGGGCTGTGATTCCGACGTTGGACAGTCAACAATCAACGGGGAGCAGGCAGCGGCTGTTTACGAGCAGATAGCGCCGTCGATAGTGTTCATCGATACGCCGAACGGCACCGGCAGCGGCATCTATATCGATGGCGGATACATCCTGACCTGCGCGCACGTGGCCTGGCCTTTCACTAACGTGCGCATCGTCTTCCCCAACGGCAACGAGTTCGATGTCGATGTGTTCAACACCGATCCCATGGCCGATATGGCAGTGCTGGGCCCGGTTTCCGCCTCCGCGCCTCAGCTCTCGCTATCATCGAACGACGTCATAAAAATAGGCGACACAGTCTTTATCGTCGGCTACCCCGGCGAGCCCGACGAATACCCCCAGCCCGCGTTCTCGCAGGGGCTCATCTCCAGACTGCGCGAATGGGATTCACAAAATCTGACCTACATCCAGACGGACGCCACCACCACGGGCGGGGCCAGCGGCGGCGCACTCGTCTCAAGTGAGGGCAATATCATAGGCATGATCGGCTTCACGTTCCCTGAGGTGTTCGGGCTGGGCGTGTCCGCCGCCGACATATCGTCCCGCGTGCAAAGCCTCATCGACGGAGTAGACGTTTCCGGCCTGGGATGGCGTGATCTGCCTTTATACGGAGGCCAGACGGCGCAGGAAGCAACACTGAAAAACAGCTATGACAGCAAAGTCTTTATTATCAACGAGCCTGAAGGAACTACTGTCGACATTGAGGCCTCCAGCGATAACGATATCGCGTTATATCTGATCGACGGCCTCGGCTACGCGCTCGCCGAGGCCGATGATGGCTACAGCGGTACCGAATCCCTCTCCGCCGACACCGAGTACGACGCGCCATATTTTCTCATCGTCAGGCAGTTCGACGACTCACAGGCGAACGTAAAAATCAGCAGCAGCTGCAACCTGATACCGCTAAACGACGTGGACGACGGCATGTCCGTCAGCGTAGGCCAGACCATCATAGGGAACATCGACTGCCCCGGGGATTGGGATTACTTCGCCCTGGACCTGGCAGCCTACCAGACGGTGACGATTACGGTCGATTCCCTTGCCATAGACGCTTACATCGAGGTGGGGTCTCTGGACGGCTACGATGAGGATGACTGGTATGACGATGACAGCGGCGGCGGGGTGTTCGGCACCAACTCCGAGCTGGAGTTCACCGCGCCGCAGTCCGGCAGGTACTACATATCGGTCTCGGATGTATATGACGAATGGTCCGGCGGGTATATTCTCAGCATCGAGTAGCAATTTGCACCTCCCCTCCCAATAATGTTATATTCCCCTCGACTATAGTAGCAACGGTAACAAGGAGGAACTTATGAGCGACCTGAATCTTGTTTTGGGATGGGGTTCACCTATCGGGATAGGAATATTTCTGATCTGTTTAGGAACTATGATCTACTTATTAGCAAAAGTAGGCGATAAAAAGAAACAATGATCCGTTCTGTAAGGAGAACTCATGGACGCCCTGTATTTTGAAGATATCCTCGTAGGAGAAAAGATCATCGTCGGCACGCACGCGGCGGACAAAGAGGGGATGATCGAGTTCGCCAAATGTTGGGACCCGCAAGTCTTCCATATCGACGAGAAGGAAGCGGCACACCACAACGGCCTCATCGCGTCATCGAACTATACAATGTGCGTGGTGACAAAGGTCATCGGATCAAACCTGCACATAAAGACATACGGCGTCATGGAGTACAACCAGATAAAGGTGCACGCGCCCGTGCGCCCGGGTGATGTGCTGACGGTGAGCATGGAGTGGGCGGAGAAGCGCGCATCGCGCAGCAAGCCCGACCGGGGGGTGGTGCTCTCGCGCATAGAGGTGCGCAACCAGCGCGACGAGCTGATGCTGAGCTACATCGCATCGATAATGATGATAAAGCGCGGGGCGTAGGGGCAATTTACCCTCACCCTGACCCTCTCCCTGCAAGGAAGAGGGATAGCAAACCCTATACAGCTGCGGCGCGCAGAGTTATTCGTATGTGCATGGCACTTCGTCCATGCACATACACCAAGGTTCACCATGTGCTATACACACTTTTTCTACAGCCCTCTACCATATACTAGGTAGAGGTTAGCCCCCTGATAGAGGTGCAGGAGATGATTCTCCTGCCGGGGGTTTGGGGGTGTCCCCCTTCTTTTTTCTACTCCCCCAAGATTGGGGGATTCCAGGGGGTTGATCCCCGGGAGATTATAATGTCTGACTGGTACCTGTACTTAATAAGGTGTAGCGACGGAAGCCTGTACACGGGCATCACGACCGATGTCGCGCGCAGGTTCGCCCAGCACCGGGTGCAGGGCGCGGGCGGGGCCAAATACCTCAAGGGCAGGGGGCCCCTGGAGCTGGTGCTGCGCAGGAAGGTGGGGGGCAGGAGCCTGGCGCTGCGGGTGGAGCGTAA
The DNA here is from genome assembly GCA_041653935.1 of Dehalococcoidia bacterium. GTDB lineage: Bacteria > Chloroflexota > Dehalococcoidia > E44-bin15 > E44-bin15 > JAYEHL01. The sequence goes on from JBAZEO010000002.1 coordinate 458,273, forward strand.
GGTCAAGAAGCTGCCGAAGGCCGGGAAAGAGAAGCTGATAAAAGACAGGAAGCGCCTCCGGGAAATCATCAAAACGATTGAAGGTAGATAATCTCTTATGACTGGCTTCCAGCCTCCGACGGAATGATTGGTTAAGTTGCAGAGCTTGCGATTGTGCCCAGCCTCTTACTTTTATGAAGAGTTAGCTTAAACAAAGAGGTGCAGGAGAATCATCTCCTGCCGGGGTACTAGGGGTGTCCCCTAATTTTAAAATCCCCCAACGTATGGGGGATTTAGGGGGTTCGGTTATTGTTTCCCCCTTCAAGGGGGACAGCAGAGGGTTGACCCCTCCTTAACCCATTCTCAATTCCTCCAATTCGAGTATAATAGTATTGTAATTATCGACACACTATCGGAAGGAACATGTAGTATTGCTTCGTAAACTCATCAAGGCAGCACAGGACAAGCTGACCGGGAAAAAGGATAAACAGGCACCGGTACCAGCACCACCCCCTCCACCAAAGGTCGAACTCAAGACGGCTCCGCAGAAGCCGCCGGAGATCAAAGCGCAAAGCGAACGGCCCCCTTACAAACCCGGTGGTTATCAGCAAAGCCGTCAACGCAGGCGGCCGGCCCCCCAGAACAGGCCCCCTTCGCCGTTCCCCAGAACGGATGACAGGAACGCGTCCGTGTCCAGATGGGATCCATCGCAATTTCAGGTAGCGCCGGCCGAAGGCAAGACACGTTTCCATGACCTTGGCCTGCCGCCAGAGATCATGCATGGGATCTCCGATATAGGTTTTGAATATTGCACCCCTATCCAGGCCGCGATACTGCCCAAGACCCTCTCAGGAGCGGATGCCTCGGGCAAGGCGCAGACCGGCACCGGCAAGACCGCCGCTTTCCTGATCACCATCCTCGCGCAGTTGAAACGCAGCCAGCCCGTCGAAGAGCGCCATCGCGGCGTGCCGCGCGCACTGATAATGGCCCCCACGCGCGAACTTGCCATGCAGATAACCAAGGAGGCCAACCTGCTGGGGAAGTACTGCCGGTTCAAAGTTGTTGCCGTGTTCGGCGGTATGGACTATCAGAGACAGATGCGGACGCTGGCGGAGAACGTGATCGATATAGTTGTGGCCACACCGGGGCGGTTGCTGGATTTCAAGAATCAGGGCATCGTTCACCTGGGCAAGGTCGAGATACTGGTAATAGACGAAGCCGATGAGATGTTGAACATGGGTTTTATCCCCGACATAAGGAAGATCGTGAACAGCACGCCGCCCAAGGCGAAACGGCAGACCATGCTCTTCGGCGCCACGCTCACGCCAGAGGTGAACCGTCTCGCATCGCAATGGACGCATAATCCCGTTACGGTCGATATCCATCCCGAGCAGGTAGCCATCGATACCGTCAAGCAGGTGGTATACCTTATCAAGAGCAGGGAAAGGTTCACCCTCCTGTACAACCTCGTCACGCAGCAGAACCTCAAGCGTGTCCTGGTCTTCTGCAACCGCCGTGATCAGACCCGCATACTGGCGGACCGGCTCAAGGCTCACGGGATCAGTTGCGCAGTGCTCTCCGGCGAGATCGCGCAGAAGCAGCGTATAAGGACGGTCGAGGACTTCCGTGACGGCAGAATAACGGTGATGGTATCTACGGATGTGGCCGGCCGGGGTATTCATATCGAAGACATCAGCCACGTGGTCAATTACAACCTGCCGCTGGACGCGGAGGACTACGTCCATCGCATCGGACGCACCGGACGGGCCGGCAGCGCCGGCACATCGATCAGCTTCGCCACCGAGGACGAATCTTACCTGTTGCCGGCTATCGAGGAATACCTGACGGAGAAACTGCATTGCGTCTATCCTGCCGATGAATTACTCAACCCGGTGCCGCCTCCTGCGGCGGCCAAACCCTACCCCACCGCAACAAAAGCACCGGCTCCGGGTGATTCGACGCAGCCTCGCTCGCAGGCCCCGCGGCGCAGGCGCCCCCGTAATAAGAATAACTCGACAGGCAGAACGAACTATAACCAGCCGCCGCGTGCAACGCCGCCCGACGCACCAAAGTAAGGTTTACGGTAAGCCTCGACCATCACTTCCCCACCAACGCAAACAACCACTTGTCCTTTCTGGATTTCAGCCGGAGTTTACCACGTACGACCGATACGGGGCCGGAATGGCTGGTAACGAACTCCTCCTGTCCCCCTCTTTGATAAAGAGGGGGAAGCGACCTCACCATTTCACAGATGCGGCGCGCAAGAATAATTTGTATGGTGCACGTCGCGACGTGCACCATACATTGTGTGTAGGGAAACAATGGCTTGTATACCCTCATCACAGCCTTCTCCCACAATGGTGCTCAGTCTTCCTCTTTAGCCCTCTCCCATGAGATGAGAGGTCAGCTTACTAAAAGAGGTGCAGGAGAATCATCTCCTGCCAGGGTATTAGGGGTGTCCCCTAACTCTCTTGTCCCCCAACGTATGGGGGACTATAGGGGGTTCGGATATTGTTTCCCCCTTTCAAGGGGGACAGCAGGAGGTTGATTCTCTCCATTTGAAAATCCCCGCAGAATAATGTATATTCCCTTAATACATAAGCGGCCGGGCCAGGGTGCAGGCCGTTTTTAGAACAGGAGAGGATATGATCGTCTGCAAAAGCGATGCAAAGAAGTACAAGGCTACGATTTCGAACGAAAAAGATGAGATGACCTACGAGGCCCCTGCGGACAAGGGGGGCAAGGAATCGGGATTCACACCATACGAACTGCTGGAGGCCGCGCTTGCCGCCGACATGAACGTAGCGATACGCGTATATGCCGATAAGACGGGCTTTCCTCTCGCCAATGTAACAACCTACGTCAGCGTAGATAAGAGCAACACATCGGAGGCCCTCATCAAATACTCGATCAAGCTTGAAGGCGAGCTCAACAGCCAGCAGAAAAAGCTGCTGCTTCAAGCAGCGTTGCAGACACCGGTGCGCAGCACGCTCTCAAAGAGGATATCGGTCATATACTCAAGCAGGATTTAAAGTTTTAAGTCACGGCACAATACAACCGGACGGCATGCAGTGAAAGTCGGCAACACCATGCAATTCGCCTCCAGGGATAAGTGGCATAACTGGCTGGCGGCGCATCACTCCACTGAAAAAGAGCTCTGGCTTATTATTTATAAAAGGCACATCGGGAAGCCGGGGCTCTCCTACCAGGAAGCGCTCGATGAAGCGCTGTGCTTCGGATGGATCGACGGCACGCTCAAACGCATCGACGATGAGAAGCACATGATCCGTTTCTCGCCGCGCAGAAGCAGGAGCATCTGGTCAAAGGCCAACAGGGGCAGGGCCGAACGTCTCATAGCTGAGGGGCGGATGACGGGGGCGGGGCTAGCTATGATCGAACAGGCTAAAAAGAACGGCGAGTGGTACAGGGAGTTGTCGAACGATGAGGGTGCAATCGTGCCTCCCGATTTAACGGAATCTCTAAAGTCCAACAAAAAGGCGCGCAAGAACTTCGAGAATTTCCCTCCGTCGCTGCAGGAACAATTCATCTACTGGATAACCAGCGCCAAACGAGCCGAAACCAGGACAAAGCGCATTCTGGAGACCGTCGCCAGGGCCGAGCGCAACGAGCGGCCGACATAGTTCTCTCACAGGTCCCGATTGGCTTCTTCACTTCCCACAGGTTATCGTGTTTTGCGTTTGACTGACATTACTCACAGTTGTAGAATACCACCATCTATATAATCAGTTTAAAAATTAAAGTCAGGTCTTATAGGAGGTCTTAGTGAACCACGATGATTTTTTTGCTAAAGTTGATGCGGGACTCCACAAAGAAACAGAAACTGATGCCGCTTCACGGGAAACGGCATCGAAGGACCGTGAATTCGTTAAGCAGGTTATTACCAAACTGATTCCGATCGCCGCCTCTTACGAAGCAAAGCTCAAAGAGCGCGGGATTGACGCCAAGGTGGATAGCTCTGCGACAGGCATTACCGTCACCCTTCGATACAAAGATGGTTGCCGCAGTGAACTATACGTTGGAGGCCTCCCGAAGTCACATCTAATAGAATTGAATACATCGTATATCGAGGATAATCAGACCTACTCTGCCACCAAAAATTACAACAGCAGCAGATGGCAAGACGGTTTCTTCGAAGACAGGTTACAGAGGCTGGTTGAAAATTTCCTGCTCTATGCAGATAAGCATGGCGGCATTTAGTGCTGGTGGACAGCAGTTATTCCTCCAGCTTGAACTCCCACTGGCAGCAGATATCGCTGCCCCTTTTCCGCGGCGGCAGCTTCAACGCAGCGACTTTTATCTTCGGGTTGAAATACCCGGCCGTCAGCTCGAACAGCCTGCGCTCCAGATCATGGCATATCGTGCCCCAGCGCTCGGTGCCCTCCTTCTCCAGGTGTAACAGCGTTTGGCAGTCGCGATAGGTGATCACGGCACGATTCTTCTCCGGCATCTCGAAGGTGCGGTTATGAACCCACATCCACGGTGTGGCCTGCATGGCCTTGATCAGAGTCTCCACATCGTTGCCGTGGATATTCAGAGCCTCGCATACGGTATCAAGCTCGTAATTGATGAACTTCTCCCAAATCTCGGTGTCGCACTCGAAGGCCAGCTCGTTGCCGCGCTTCTTCATGACGGTCACATACCAGGTGGCATCCAGCCTGCGCAGGTAGTTGGAGTTTTCCTTCAATATATTAAGCAGCGCCTCGCGCGACAATTTTTCGTGGCTGAAATCCGATTGGAACGGTCCACTGTAATCGGGCAAAAACTTGGTCATACCTTCCTCTCGATCTTGAACTCCCAGCGGCAGCTGATCTCGCTGCCTTTCTCGCGGGGCGGCAACTGGAGCGGGGTTACCTTGATCGCCTTGTTGAAGTAGTGCGCCCGCAGCTCGAACAGCTTTTTGTCCAGCACGTGGCATATCTGCATGTAGCGATGCGTGCCCTCCTTCTCCAGATTGAGCAGCGTCTCGCAGTTGCGGCAGGTGATTACGGCATGGTCGTTGCTGATTAGGTCATACGAGCGGTCATAGGCCCAGTTCCACGGCGACGCCTGCATCGTCTTCACCAGCGCCAGCACATCGTTGCCGCGGATGCCGAACATCTCGCTCACAGACTTGGACTCATAGATGATGAACTTCTCCCATATCTTGACGTCGCAGTCGAAGGCGGCGTCGTTGCCGAAGCGCTTCATCACGGTAACATACCAGGTGCCGTCCAGACGGCGCAGGTAATCCGACCCGGCCTTGGCCACCTTCAGCAGCATCTCGCGGCTCAGCTTCTCCTGGCTGAAACCGGGATCGAACTCCCCGCTGTAATCGTTATTCAGCTTCATACTTTCTTCCTGTCGATCTTGAATTCCCACTGGCAGCAGATATCGTCGGCGCTTTTGCGCGGCGGCAGCTTCAGCGCTGTTACTTTCATTTTTGGATTATAAAAGTGGGCCATCTTCATGAATATCTTCATTTCCAGATCGACGCATATCTGTTTTTCACGCCCGGCGCCCTCCCTCTCCAGCGCCACCAGCGTGGGACATTCGCGATAGGTGATTACCAGATGGTCGCGGCTCTTCAGATCAAGGTCGCATTTGTACATCCAGAACCACGGGCTCACCTGGAAAGCCTTGGCCACGGCTACGGCGTCGTCGCCCCTGACGTTAAGCAGATCACGCGCGATCTTTAGCTCGTGCAACACCAGCCGCTCCCACACCTCGCTGTCGCAGGCGAAGGCCGTATCGTTGCCGCAACGGTTCATCACCGAAAGGTACCAGTTGCCGTCCAGACGCCGGATGTAGTCCGAATACGCGTGCATAAGACCGACGAGGCCTTCCTTGGAAAGCCTGCCGTGATCGAAGGAGGGGTCGTAGTCCCCGCTGTAATCGTATAGCAGTTCCATTATCTCTACCTTTCGACCTTAAACTCCCACTGGCAGCAAACGTCATCGGCGCTCTTACGCGGCGGCAGCTTGAGTGCAGCGACCTTCATATTGCGATTGAAATGGTGCGCGATGGTCGTAAAAAGCTCCGGCTCCATCTCGCGGCATATCCTCCCCTCGCGCCCCGAACCCTCCTTCTCCAGCGCCAGCAGCGTCGGGCATCTGACGAACGTAACAATGAGACTGCCGCTGTCCTTGAGGTCGAGCCTGTAATCGAAGGTCCAGAACCAGGGGCTCACCTGGAAATATTTCGCGACCGATGCTACGCCGCCTCCGCGGATGTTCATCATCTCAGAGGCGATCTTCAGCTCCAGCTTCATAAGTTTGTCCCAGACGGCGATATCGCAATCGTAAGCGATGTCGTCGCCGCACCTGTTCATGGCTGACAGGTACCAGTGGCCGTCCAGCTTGCGGATATAGCTGGAACACGCGGCGAGCAGCCCAACGAGCCCCTCCTTCGACAGTTTGCTGTAATCGAAGGAAGGATCGAAATCGCCGCTGTAATCGTACACGGGTTCGGTCATTTGGAACGCTCCAGTTTCAGCTCCCACTGGCAGCTGATATCGCTGCCCGGCTCCTGTGGCGGCAGCTTCAGCGGCCTAACGACGATATTCGGATTAAATACATGCGCTTTGACCTCCATGAGCCTGTACTCCAGCTGGTGGCAGATGAGCTTCTCGCGCCCCTGCCCCTCCTTCGTCAGCGACTTGAGTGTGGGACAGTTGAGGAAGCTGATGATGGCGATGTTATCGCCCTTCAGCTCGGCTTTGATATCGTACATCAGCGACCACGGGCTGGCCTGCAGCGATTTGGCCACGGCATCCACGCCGTCGCCCTTGATATTGAGCATCCTGCGCGTGAGCTCCATAGTGTAAGCACCGAGCTTCTCCCAGATATCGCTGTCCATCTTGAAGGCCAGGTCGTTGCCGCACTCCTTCATCACGGCCAGATACCAGTAGCCGTCGATCATGCGGATGTAGTCCGAGCTGGCCTTGAGCATCTTGTGCATCGCGCTCTTTGACAGCTTCTCGTAGTTGAAATCCGGGTCGAACTTGCCGCTGTAATCCTTCATTTCAGCCATAACTTCACTCCTCGACTATACTGCCGGCTCCGGCGGCGATACAAGATACAGAGCGCCCGAAACGAGAAAATACATACCCAACCCTACAAGCATAACGCCGCACACAATGAGTATCCAACGATAGACGGAATCGTTGATGAACCTCATGCCCTTAGTAACCACCAGCCCCACCAGCGCGTACAATCCGAAATCCCCCAGCGTATGGCCGGCAAAGAACGTGACCACGCCGGCAGCGCCCAGTTTGAGCGACCACAGCAGATACGTTATCCCGATGGTGGCCCACCACAGGAACCAGAAGGGATTGGAGATGCTGGTCACAATCCCGGAGACCACCAGCATGTGATCGCGGGTCGCATAAGTTGCAGGACTGGACAGCGGGTTTGTGCTATGCCTGCCCTTGACCACGGTCACCACGCCGATGCCGATGAGCACCGACCCGCCCACGATACCGATGATGCTGGCGATGAAGTCGCTGTCTATAAAGCGGCTCAGGCCGAAGACCAGCGCAATGACCAGCGCCAGTTCCAGCAGAGCGTGGCCCGCGATGATCAGCGGTGCAGCGCGGAAGCCGCGCTGGGCCACGCTGCTGATGGTCAGCGCCAGCACCGGCCCCGGCATCAAGGCGCCGGATATCGCCACAATAAACGACGTGAAAAATATGGCCGCCAGTGTGGCTTCAGGAAGGGCCTCAGTCGTCATAATATCAGTATAGCAGGGAAACTCGATGTCGAACAATGCAGAGGTCGAAGTTATGCAGGATAACTTCTGTCGATACGACGAGGGAGCGTCTCAGCCCTCACCCTAGCCCTCTCCCTGCGGAGGGAGAGGGAAGATAATTTAAGGAACACCCCCTAGCCCCCTCTTCTAAAAAGAGGGGGAACTTGAAAGGGCGAGATTACCTCGCCCCTACACGATTGTTTAAAAAATATTAGGGCACGGCGTGCCGTACCCCTACAGACGAATATGAGTTTCGTTCCTACATTAGCCCCCAAACTATGGAGTATCTATCGTCATTGCTATAGCTCTCTCAAAGAGAGGTTAGCTCATCATAAAGAGGTGAAGGAGACTCATCTCCTGCCAGGGGTTTGGGGGTGTCCCCCAAAATTAAAGTTCCCCAACGTATGGGGGACTAGCAGGGGGTTCGGTTGTTGTTTCCCCCTTTCAAGGGGGACAGCAAGGGGTTGAGTCCTCTCGACCATCATCTCTCTCTACTTGCAATCGACACATGAATACAGTTATCATCATAAAAGTAATCCTTAATATTGAGTAATCGAATGACCTATAGCAGAAGATACCAGCGGCCCGAAGCTAAATCAGTACTGATCCTCATCGGTCTGAACCTCATATTATTCATAGCCTACTTGTTCAACGATTCTCTCATAGGCACGCTGGGGCTACAGCCTTCGACATGGACCAAAGAACCCTGGACCGTACTAACGAGCATGTTCATGCACGCAGGCGTCTGGCATATCATGGCTAATATGTTCACGCTCTATTTCCTCGGCAGCTATTTATGCAATATGATCGGAGATAAGATATTTCTTATCATCTACTTCATCGGCGGGATTATCGGCAGCTTCTTCTTCATCCTTTTCAGCTTATACACCCCCATTGGTGATCCATACAGCCTGGTTATCGGAGCCTCGGGCGCTATATTCGCCGTCGCCGGGGCTTTAACCGCATTAGCACCCAAAGTTAAGGTAGTAGTGTTCCCGATCCCGGTGCCTATGCCTCTCTGGGTAGCGATTATCGGCGGATTCCTGCTCATGTCCTTCCTGCCCGGGGTGGCGTGGGAAGCCCATCTCGGAGGCCTCCTTGTCGGCCTTATCGCCGGATTCATACTGAGGAAGCGCAAACATAACATATTCATGCTTTAGCATCTCAACATAGAGGCTAAATAGAGGTGCGAGAGAAATATCCAGCCACGTGGTTTGGGTAGCAAGTCCTGGACTCTAAACCACTTGATTTTTACCATGGTTTCCGTATATAGTTGCGCCATCTTCCCTAGAAAAACTCTCACAATTTGACATCAAAAATAAGCGTTACACCAAACCCAGGACAAGCAGGAGGCTAAAAAGTAATATGGGCGATCAGGACAAAAAGACAATACTTCTTGTCGAAGACGAGATATCCTTCAGAACCATATACCAGGATATGCTCGACAGCGGCGGCTTCAATGTTTTAACAGCCGCAGACGGCGAGAGCGGATTGCAGATAGCTCTATCGCAAAAACCGGACCTTGTACTGCTTGACTTGAACTTACCCAAACTCCATGGATTTGAAGTATTGCAGAAAATTAGAGCCGATAAATCCACCAGCAACATGCCAGTTATCATTCTGACAGTACAGGGATCAGACAAAGAAATTAAAAAGGGGTCCGACCTCGGCGCCACCGACTACCTGATAAAAGGGTTATGCACGGCTATGGAAACCTTTAAAAGGATAAATGCAGCGCTTTCAGCAGCGAAACCGAAAATAACCAAATATAAAATTGAAGTGAAAGAAAGGCTCCTCGACGCGATAGCATTAGAGCAGGAGGCCGGGTTAGGCTTATACTATAATTGCCCCAGTTGCAGAATGGAAGTATACCTCGAACTAACCCCCGATGCAGTAAAAGAGGGCAAGCACTCTTTCTCAGCCCGCTTTGTTTGCCCCCATTGCCAAAAACATTTTTAAAGGCGGGTTTTACAAACCGCTTATAAATAATATATAATTACTAAAAATTTATAAACGTGACTTATCAAATTTACTGGCCGCGTCGTGAACATGGTTTTTAGGTAGCTTGACTTATATTGAACTTAGTAGTAAAAGTGTAGCAAAATATACAAATATCGCTAGAGCAGCCCCAGACCTTTCGAGGTTCAATGAATGGATAAAGATAAAACAAAGAAGAAACCCATTAAGAAGCTGGCTGACGCAGCAAAAAACGTCTCTGATCATACAGCAGAGATTGTTAAACGCAACGGAGAAGAAGGAACCCCAAGTAGCAGTCAGGCGGAATTGGAGAAAAGGCTCGGTCGATTCCTCGCGCTGCAATGGGCGTACACAAACATCCTTAACATGATGTCTTTAACAGATATGCTTCCTAAAATTGCTGAAGCTGTAGTCAATATCCTGGAATATGCCCATGCCTTCGTAATAATATTCGATTCGGATAGGAATATCGAACCGATAGTAGCCTTCCACAGCAAACGGGGCATGGAACTTGAAAAGGATGTGGAAAAATCCGTAATACAAACGCTGAAAGCCGCCCTAGTCAAAGAACAGTCGGAGTTGGCTGATATTGAGCTAACCGATGTCCAGGAGAAACAAGAGTTTGAGCCCCCACCCCCCTCCGAATATAACGGCATACAAGAGATCCTCGGCGCCAAGAATATGATCTCCGTGCCTCTTACTGCGAGGGACCGCCCTCTGGGCAACATCCTGGCTTTCACCCATCGCGATGATATCCTCGAAACCGAGGAGCAGCCCCTGTGGATTTTGGCCAGCCAGGCTGCAATCACTATAGACAATGTTCGCCTCTATGATGAGGCTCTGGTTAATACACAGAAGCTGCGTGAATCCCACGAGATGTCACAAATAACCATGGAAAACGCTATCGCGGGCGCGAGTATCGTGCAGGATGCTAAGTTTCAATACGTCAACCCTATCTTTGAAGAAATGCTGGGTTATACAAGCCAAGATTTGATAGGCAAGCCTACTGCTGATTTTATACACCCGGATGACAGGGAACGGATCATTCAAGAGGTTATCGCCAGCCTTAAGGGAAACTTGAGGTCCCTCCACGAATTCAGGCTTCTTAAAAGGAACGGGGATGTTGTCTGGGTCTTAGAGAAAGTAGTCTCTATTAAGTGGAAAGCGAAGCGGGCTATCCTGGCAATCGCCCTGGATGTCACCGAACTAAAAAATGCGGGGGAAGCGCTGCGGGAATCGGAAGAGAAAATGAAGATAGTCTTCGATGCCCTAAAGGACGGCATCGTAGTTACTGACTTAAAAATTAACATGATTCAGGTCAACGAAGCTGCAAGGCGCCTGGCCGGCTATCCAACCAAGGAAGACATGATAGGTAAGAACGCTCTTGATTTTATCACTGCTGAAGATATCGAAAAGGCTATGCAGCCGATGAACGAGGCTGTACAAGGGCGTCCTATAGACTGGGGCGACTTCAAATTACGCAGTAAGACTGGGGAATTGTTCGATGCCCAGGTCGGGGTCAACATGCTGCATGATGTGAATGGGAACCTCGACGGCTTTGTCACAATTATACACGACATCACAGAGCGGAAACGCATGGAGAGCCAGATACGCACATCGGAAGAAAAACTTCGATTTATGTTCGAATCTATCGGAGACGGGATCGTTGTCACCGACCTCAGCGGGAAGGCTGTCGAGGAGAACCTGGCCGCAGCACGGATGTTCGGGTTTGAAAGCAAAGAAGAGGTTGTTGGGATGGACGGGCTGGCATTCATCGCAGAAAAAAACCGCGAAGCGGCAAAATTATCGTTACTGGAAGCCATGGAAAAGGGATCAGGCATTACAAAGGAATTCACCCTGATAGATAAGAACAGAAACGAGTTCGAGGGAGAGATCAGCGCCGCCATATCACGCGACAGCGCCGGAAACCCGACCGGCTTCATATGCGTGATACGGGATATCACCGCCCGTAAGAAAATGGACCAGGCAAAAAGCGATTTTGTGGCCCTTGTATCCCACCAGTTGAAGACGCCGGTTGCAGGTATAAGGGGCTATGTTGAGAATATGCTCGACGGGCTGACCGGCGAACTCAATGAAAAACAGAAACGATATCTCTCCGACATGCGGGTCCTGTGCCTGAGGAACTACAGACTGATTTCTGATCTCCTCAATACATCTATGATTGAACGCGGTATGCTGTCGATAGACCTGGGACCGACAAAATTGAGCGACATAGCTAATACGGTTATCAAAGACTATTACGGCAAGATCGAGGAGAAAGGCCTGGCGCTGAAAGCCGAAGGCATGAATGGTCAGGATATAGTCGTCCTTGCAGACAGAGATAAGAGCGTCGAAGCACTGGCCAATATCGTTAACAATTGTACAAAGTTTACGGATCAGGGCTCCATCACAATCAAAGTCAGCCATGATAATGAATACGGCATCGTTGAAGTAAGAGACACGGGCAGAGGGATGTCGAACGAGATTCTTGAGGAGCTGTTCAAACGGCAGAAAATCCTCAGCGGAGGTCCTGTGGCCGGTGGCGGCGCAGGTCTCGGCTTATATATAGCCAAAGGATTCATGCAAGCACAAAAGGGCGACATAACCGCCACATCAGTCATGGGCAAGGGTAGCTCTTTCATATTGAAGATTCCTTTATACAAAGAACAATGAAATAGATCCAGGAGGAAAATAATGGCTGCTAACGGCAAAGGGACAAGAGGGAAAGTAGTAATCGTTGAGGATGAAGCTGCCTTTAGAAACATATTTACTGATCTGCTTACAAGCGACGGTTACAATGTGCTCACAGCTGAAGACGGAGAGAGCGGCTGGCTGTTGGTCAGGAACGAGATACCGGATGTAGTATTGCTCGACCTGGCGCTGCCCAGGCTGCACGGATTCGAGGTGCTCAAAAACATCCGAGCCGATGCGACCACCAAAGACGTCCCCGTAATCATCCTAACCGTTGTCGGAGAACAGGAAAATGTTAAGAAAGGCCTGAAGCTGGGAGCCACCGATTATCTGGTAAAAGGTTTCTATTCACCCCGTGAGATACTGATGAAGATAAACGAGATACTGACCAAGGACCAGCAGCAAACCAGCGAACCAACCAAAAATATCAGGACATATAAACTTTCGGTTAAAGAGAGAAAGCTGGATGCAGCCCGTTTGGAGCAGGAACTCGGCCTTTCCGTACTGTTCTCATGTCCAGTATGCTCTGAAAGCGTGGCTCAGGAATTAATCCCTGATAACAAGCGAACCGAAGGGCACTGGTTCTCCACACACTTCATATGCCCGAATTGTAAGAAGGCATTTTAAATTTTTATACGTAAAAACAATCTCTTTGAACGTATTATTGTACATGTTTTAAATCGTCGTTATCCTTATGTTTATACAGGCAATCAGATTAAGTTCCCACGTCACGCCCTCCTCCTATTTCTACATGCTGATTATTGTTAAACCGTGCAAATAGTTGAACTTGACAATCAACTCAACATTATTTACTCTTAAAGTGGTTAAGCTAGCATCAAACAGGGAGCTTTGTCATGACATTCGGACAAAGATTGAGAGAACTGAGAAAAGCTAAGGGACTCACACAACGGGATCTGGCGGGCAGGGTCGGTCTGAGTTTCACATACCTGAGCAAGATGGAAAACGGAGCCATGCCGCCGCCGCGTGGGAAAACGATTACAGCCCTGGCCAAAGCCCTGGACACGGACGCGGATGAGCTGTTCGGCCTGGCCAAAAAAGTCCCTTCTCAATTTATAGATCATATAAATCCTGCTGTGATAAAGCTTATACGTGCCCTGCGAGACGGAAATGAGCAGCCTGTATCGGCATTGATCAGACTGTATCAGAGAGTTGCCGAGCTGGAAGTGGAACTTACGCACGCCCGCAAGGAGCAAGGAGAAAAGGAGCGGATGGAGTTCTTCCACGCGCTTATTACTAACTCTCAAGATGCCATACTGGTATTGAACAAAGAGATGGAACTGCTGTATGAAAGCCCTTCCGCAGGACAAATGTTCGGCTTTGAAGGAGATTCTTTGGTCGGCAGGGATCCCCTGGGCATTGTGCATCCCGACGATCTGTCCAGAGTAGCGAACATGCTGCAACAGCTGGTGCAAAGTCCCGGCGAAATCATGCGCCTCATTGGGCGTACCCTGGGGAAAGAGGGAAAGGGAGGCCGCGTGATCGAAGCCACGGCGTACAGCATGGTGCACATCCCGGAAGTTAAAGGTGTTGTGGTAAATCTGCGCGATATCACCGAACGCGAACAACAACTCGAAGACGCGTTCGGCATGGATAGAACCGCCCTCAAGCTTAAAGATTACAAGCTCACGGCAAGCGAGGGACAGGTGCTGATCTTTATGGCGGAAGGACTGAGCAACCCCAAGATAGCCGAGAAATTAGTGCTAAGCCCGGCTACCGTTAGATTTCATGTCAGCAATATCCTGCGCAAACTGGGTGTCGCCTCGCGCACCGAAGCCGTGGCCTTGGCGATGCGGCAACACCTTGTTGAGATGTAATAGACCTCGCAATTTCTGAAACTAGCCTTCCGTCTAGGGATTGTCCCCTCTTTTGTCTATTGTTATCAGGTCCGTTTCAATTTATCCTCAGACTGTTAAAGAAATATAACCAGACATAAACATGAATAGCCGTACTTATTTAGAGATAGCGCTCCCGTGATTTGTAACACTTACTATAGTAAATGTATAGCGACATGGTTCCCATTGTTATGAATTGTATTCGTCAATAGTACGTTTTTTTGCAATATTCAGTCTAATAAATAGGGAAATAAGGATAACCATTCCTTACATTAGATAAAAATAGTTAAGAAAGTTGTTAAGCAACTGGAAAGGAGCGAAACAAATTGGAGACAAAAACCAAGTCTCGGGTACTACAGGAGTTTCAAGAAGTAACTAAGACCCTCATGAACCCGGCGCTCAAGAAGGAGAAGGACAAAGGAACAAAGGTCATCGGCTACTTCTGCTCCTACGGTCCGGCCGAGGTTATCACTGCCGCCGGCATGATCCCCTTCCGCATCAGGGCTATCGGCAGTAAAGGCACCGATCTCTCGGATGCGTATCTCAGTAATATCAACTGCAGTTTCTGCCGCAATGCCTTTAATATGGCTCTGGCCGGAGAATACGATTTCCTTGACGGTCTCATTGTCCTCAATAACTGCGACCATGTGCGCAGAATCTACGACAACTGGAGGCGCAAGGTTAAAACCCCCATGGTACAGATGATGAGCCTCCCCAAGAAGATCACAGACCCTTCAATTCAATGGTACACTGACGAAATCAAGATTCTTAAAAAAGCCATTGAGGACAAGTTCAACGTCAAGATCACAGACGATAAGCTGCGAGAGGCGATAAAGCTGCACAATGAGACAAGGCGTCTGCAGCGCAAACTATATGATTTAAGAAAGAAAGATAACCCTCCCATCACCGGAGCCGACACATTAGCTGTAATGGTTGCCGGAACCGCCATGCCTCTGAAGCAGTACAACCCTATGCTCAAGGAGCTCATAGATGACCTGAGCAAGGCCGAGGGCGTGGGCAAAGCCAAGGCCCGTCTGCTGGTAATAGGCGGCGTACTGGATGACCCGGAGTACCTCAGGGTTATCGAGAGCACCGGCGGACTCGTGGTCACCGATGTGCTCTGCTTCGGTACCAAGAGCTTCCGCGCCGAGGTCGACGAAAAGATGAAAGACCCTACAGCTGCATTGGCGAAATACTATATAGCCGACCGCCCGTCGTGCCCGCGCATGTTCGGAGACCAGCCGCGGCGCTCCCAGCTTGTGAAAGATTTGATAAAGGAATTTAAGGTCGATGGCGTCATCGGTGAACGTATCGTCTTCTGTGATATGTGGTCTGGCGAGATCTTTATGCTGCATGACGATTTAAAGGAAATGAACGTGCCTTTACTGAAACT
This sequence comes from Dehalococcoidia bacterium, assembly GCA_041653935.1. Taxonomy (GTDB): domain Bacteria; phylum Chloroflexota; class Dehalococcoidia; order E44-bin15; family E44-bin15; genus JAYEHL01. The sequence goes on from JBAZEO010000002.1 coordinate 473,912, forward strand.
GGACAGGGAATACCTCATGGCCGGCGCCGGTCAGTTGAGGACCCGCGCTCAGGCGTTCATAGAAAGCATGGGGAGGTAAGCAATGAGCAAAGTTGATAAGGCAACACTGGACAAACAGCTGGAGCGGCTGAAGGGAGATAAGTCCCTGCTTCAGGCCCTGGTGGACATGCTTGCAATAGACAAATCGGAGGAAGCAGATCTAAACCGCTTTGTCCTGCAGACGGTTATGAATAAATACGACGAGATCATGAACTGCGCCGAGAACGATATACCTTTCATGGCCGCCTATTTCGCCAACTGCCCCGAGATATTCACCGCCATGGATGTGCCGTGGTGGATATTCCTGCAGACGCCGTTCCTGGGAGTCTCTTCACCCTTCCTGGCTGCCGATACGGATGAAACATCGAAGATGGGCTGGGACACCGACTTCTGCACCGTGCTCAGACTGGCCATGTTCTACGTAGAGAAAAACCTGACTCCCAAGCCGGCAGGGCTCATCTCGCTGCTGCACCCCTGCGACGGCACGGTCATCGTGCACCAGGCGCTGGCCAAGAGCAAGGCCTGGCATGATGTTCCGGTATTCGGTGCGGACTCGCCATACTGGGATAACGAGCGAAGCTATAAATACTATGCCGAAGAGACCAAACGCATGGTCGAATTCGTAACGCAGTGTACAGGCAAGAAGCTTGATATCGACCGCCTGCGCGAGGTCTGCAAGATATCAAACCAGACATATAAGTTATGGGCGGATTATAACGAGCTGAGGAAAGCTGTGCCATGCCCGCACGACTGGACCATGGGCCCGCCGCAATGCTTCGCGCTGGCCTGTTACTATTACCCCGGCAAGCCCGAGGCTGTAGAATGGTTTACGAAGCTCGTGCACAATGCTGAGGTACGCGTAAAGAACCACGTAGGCATGGCCGCCGGCGAGCGCATCAGGGCGCTATGGTTCGATATCCTGCCCATCATGTGGCAGTTCGATATCAGCCCCTGGCTGGAAGCTGAATGGGGCGTGAACATTGTAATGAACATGTTCGGCTATACCCCTTACGAGCCAATCGACACCAAGAACGAAACCACGATGTTCCGTGATTTATCCAAGAGAGCTCTGACCCAGGTTCCCATGATCAGACAGGCGCGAGGCGTGGCCGATTACTTCCTCGAGGACATAGAGCGCATAGTCAAAGATTACAAGATCGACTGCGTCATCTGGCCGGGCCACATGGGGCATAAGGATGGAAACGCCAGCATCGGCATGATGAGAGAGAAATGCCGCGAGCTCGGCGTACCGTTCCTGCACATCGGACTGGATCTGTTCGACAAGAGATACACGGCTATCGATGAGGTCAAGGACAGGATTTCCAAGTTCTTCCAGGCTTCCGGACTGGGACAGAAAAAATAGTTTACTCTAAAACTACATACCGGATAATCGGGTAGAAATCGAAAGGAAACACATGATAGTTGGTGGTTGCGATATAGGCTCTACGACAGGCAAGGCTGTCATAATGAAAGATGGACAGATTATTGCTTATAGCATTGTCACATCCACAACCAAGCCTGAGATAACGGCCAAGATGGCTATGGATGAAGCCATGGGCAAGGCCGGCCTTACTTCGATGGATGAGTTGGACTACATAGTAGGCACAGGATACGGCCGACTGAAGGTACCGTTTGCCAAGGAAAACATCTCAGAGATCACCTGCCACGCCCGCGGCGCGAACTGGCTGTCCCCTTCTATAAGGACGGTCGTTGACATCGGCGGGCAGGACTGCAAGGTCATGTCCATAGATGAAAAGGGCAAGGTCCTTGAGTTCGTGATGAACGACAGGTGCGCCGCCGGCACCGGGCGCTTTTTTGAAGCGATGGCGCGGGTATTGCAGGTCGACCTTGGGGGATTATCTAAACTGGCACTTGAAGGCAAGGACCCCGCCGTAATCTCCAGTCAGTGCAGCGTGTTCGCCGAATCGGAGGTCGTGACACTGGTTAACGAAGGACGGGATCTCGCCGATATATCCGCCGGCCTGCATTACTCCATAGCTTCCAGGCTGAGCTCAATGGTGCGAAAGGTTGGCCTCATTGAAGACGTTGCCCTGACCGGAGGCTGTGCCAAGAACGCAGGCCTGGCTAAAGCGCTGGAGAACAAGCTGGGCGTAAAAGTAGTGCACCTGCCTCAGGACCCGCAGATCGCGGGGGCGCTGGGGGCCGCGCTCATCGCCGCGGAGAGAGTGCAAAAGCGCGAACTTGAAGGGGTTAAATAGAAGTACTGACCCCGGAGCCATCGGGTAGAAACTTAAACCATATTCTGGTCTGCCTTCACAGAGATATGCGGGGGCAGACCAGAATTTATCCCCAACCGGTGATATACTATCGAAATGGAAGTAACTTATGTCCCTGTTCGATCCTTATATAAATAAAGTGTCCCAATACATAGCCGACCTGCGGCGCAAAGGCAGGAAGGTCAGAGAGATCGACTGCCCGGCATCAACCGATAACCTTCTCAAGGGATTACCTGTGCGCGTGGGACCCAAGGCCGGATCGGACCTGATTCTGCGCGGCGACACATTCGTCGAACTGGGCAGTCCCGACGTCGGAGCAGCTTCATTCCTGCTCTGGACCGATGACCCTTCACTGGTGAAAAGCGGCCGGGTCACGCTCATCGGGCCGGACATCCCCGATTCGGAAGGCGCCAGCCTCCCCTTCGGACAGGTGATAATCGCCGCCGGAAAGAAGCTCAGCAGTGATAAACACGAGATCATCGATCGCACGCAGTACGTCTCGGACCAGATAGAGGGCTACATGCTGAAGAGCATGTCGCGGCAGATGTGGAGCAGGGTAAGCAAGGACGCCGCGGCCAAGGGATTTTCCTTCGAGACGCTGGGCAAGGCGCTCATGACCATATTCAAATCGTCTGTGCCCGATATCGAGGCCGTCGAGGTGCTTTTTGTCACCACCAGCAAGGAGGATCTGCAACCGCTGGAGGAGTTGGGCGAGCAGATCCGCGAGATATCGAAGAACATGACAAAGGAGATATGGAAAACGAAGGGATATGACATCGAGTGTTTTTCAACATTCGACTGCGCAAGCTGCCCCGACAGCGCCGTCTGCGATGAGATAAAAGAGATGGTCAACGTGCGCAAAAAGACCAAAGGCGACAGCAAAACCGAGGTAGAATCGTAATTCGAGATCGAGGACGAGATGACGGAAGCAACGGCCATGCGCAAGAGGTTGGTAGCCACCTGCGGAAAGGGCGGAACGGGCAAGACGGCCTTCACCTCCATGATGACCAAGGTTCTGCTCGACAGCGGTAAGGCAGGCAAGCTGCTCCTGATAGACGCCGACCCGGCCATGGGCCTGCCGCTGGCGCTGGGAGTGAACGTCAAAAGGACGATGGGGCAGATACGTGAGGAGATAATCAAGACCGCCCGGGGAGCCAAGGAAAATGAGAAGCGCCGCGTCACGCAGATGCTCGATTACATGACCTTCGAGGCGCTTAATGAGGTGGATGGATTCGCCCTCCTGGCCATGGGGCGCACGGAGACACTCGGATGCTACTGCCCCGTCAACAGCATACTCAAGGATACGATAGGCACGCTCTCCAAGAGCTTCGATACGATTCTCATCGACGGCGAGGCCGGGCTGGAGCAGATAAACCGGCAGGTAGTGGGACAGGTCGATACGCTTATCATCGTCAGCGATGCCACCTCCCGCGGCATCAAGACCGCCGCCCAGATCGAGCACATGGTGCACATCGAGAAGGTCATCAAGACCGAGAAGCTAGGTATAGTTTTCAACAGGGTATACGGCAACGAGGACGTCCTTAAAAAAGCCGCCGCCGAGATCGGCATTGAGATTTTCGGATTCATCCCTCAGGACGAAAAGGTGGCGTACTACGACCTGATGGGCAAATCGATACTGGAGCTTCCGGACTCCCCTGCACTCAAGGCGACCCGCGAGATTGTATCAAGTCACATTTTCCCCGAACGATTCATATAGCCCCCTCCTATCTCCCCGTTCGAACGATATCCGAGCACATGGCTTCCATCTATCACTCTCGTATTTATTGAGTTTCGACCGCCGTTCCTCATAGATGAAAACAAGAGGTGCAGGAGATTTCTCTCCTGCCAAGGTTCTAGGGGTGTCCCCTATCCTTTTTAATCCCCCAACGTATGGGGGATATAGGGGGTTCGGTTGTTGTTCCCCCCTTTCAAGGGGGATATCAGGAGGTTCATAATATTCAATCACTTGATTCCCCTCTCAAATGTGGTACAATCTTACAAACTCTGAAGGAGATGCTGTATGCCTAACGGATATGAAATCAACGAAATGGCCAAAGAAGAATCCTGGCGCATGTTCCGCATCATGGGAGAGATGGTTGAAGGGTTCGACGGGCTTTCCGGTGTAGAGCCAGCTGTGAGCATATACGGTTCGGCACGCATAAAACCGGACGATGAAACCTACAAGAACGCCGAAGACATCGCTTTCAGGCTTGGCAATATGGGATTCTCCATCATCACCGGCGGCGGCCCGGGTGTAATGGAAGCGGCAAACAAAGGGGCTGCCAGGGCCGGCGTGACATCTGTCGGGCTCAACATTAAGCTGCCCGAAGAGCAGGTTTTTAATAAATACGCTACAAAGACCCTGACTTTCCATCATTTCTTCGTGCGCAAGGTCATGCTGGTAAAATACGCCACCGCATTTGTCATAATGCCGGGTGGGCTGGGAACTATGGACGAGCTGACAGAGGTTCTTACACTAATGCAGACGCACAAAATAAGGCCGTTCCCGGTGATCCTTTTCAATTCTACGTACTGGGAAGGACTTTTGAACTGGTTAAAGGACACCGTTGTGCATAAAGGATTAGTCAATGAAAAAGACTTCAACCTGCTCCGCGTCAGCGATGACCCGGAAGATGTAGCTCACACTGTTCAGAACTGGTATCTCAAACAGGAAATCATCGGCAGAAAAGCCCTTTCACGGCTATCCTAGTAGTGTTTTTACAAAAAGATACTGATTAATCCAGGATAACCTCATCCTTGTACTGTGGCACCGACACATTCCACCCCAGCTTCTCCCTGATGTAATCCGCGAAGCTGGCGGAGGCTTCCTCCTCCCCATGCGTTACAAATACTCCCCTGGGCTGGTTCTTTATGGCCGACAGCCAGCTCAGAAGCTCGTCCCTGTCGGCATGCGCTGAGAAGCCATTAAGCTGGACAATCTTAGCCTTCACTCTATATTTCTTGCCCAGAATTCGAACCATGCTTGCGCCGTCGACTATCTGCCGCCCCAGCGTACCGATAGCCTGATAGCCTACAAAAAGGATCGTGCTCTCGCGTCGCGAGATGTTACTCACAAGGTGGTGCTTGATCCTGCCGCCGTTGCACATGCCCGAGCCGGCGATTATCATAACGCTGCCGGATATCCGGTTTATCCCCTTCGATTCGTCCGTAGTGCTGACCCTGGTCAGGCCCGGGAAGCTGAAAGGCGAGTGCCCGCTCTTGATGATAGCCCTGGCCTCTTTGTCAAAAAGGTCCAGATGTTCCTCAAAAATCTCTGTTATACTCAAGGCCATCGGGCTGTCAAATAAGACCATTATGTGCGGTATACGATGCGCCGCCAGGAGCTCATTCATATAATAGAGTATCTCCTGCGACCGCTCCAGAGCAAAGCTGGGAACTATGATGTTCCCTCTAGCCGCAACGGTTGAATTAATCACCTCCGCAAGCTCGTCGCCGATCTTATCGCCATCCTCGTGCAGCCTGTCTCCATACGTTGATTCAACGATGATGTAATCCGCTTCTTTGAACAGCGTGGGGTCCCTCAATATCGGCCTGTTGCGGCGTCCAACGTCGCCGGAGAACAGAATCTTCCTGCTCTCGCCGTTACGATCGACTTTAAACATTAGATTCGACGAGCCCAGGACATGACCCGCGTCGTGGAAAACGGCCTCGATGCCATCGGCTAATTGCAGTGTTTTACTGTAGGGCACCGGGTGAAACAGAGGATAGCAGGCCTCGGCATCCTTCACTGTATATAGAGGCACCTCGGGATGTGGCCCCTTGCGGCCCTCTGCCTTGTGTCTGGCCTTCTTGAACTGAGCATCTTCTTCCTGCAATTTAGCAGAATCGGCGAGCATTATCTTGGTAATATCCGCGGTGGCATCAGTGCAGTATATGCGCCCGCGGAAGCCCTCGCGCACCAGCTTGGGCAGCAGGCCACAGTGGTCTATGTGGGCGTGCGTCAGCAGGACCGCATCCAGCGTATCAGGCGGGATAGGGAAAGGCTCCCAGTTCCTTTCCTTTAAAAAACGCTCCTGGTACAATCCGCAATCGATGAGGAATTTATTGCCGTTGGCCTCAAGATAGTACTTCGACCCGGTGACGTTGCGCGTTGCGCCGTAGAAACTCAGTTTTATCTGCACTTTCTGTTACTCCAGTCCATTCAATGTCGGCAGTTCAAAGCTCTATCTGGATTGTAATTTAAATACGATTCGCTGGCAAGTTAATATTGATGGGAGACCCTCACCCCTACTTTCTACAGCTGCGGCGCGCGGAATTATTCGTATGTGCACGGCACTTCGTCCGTGCACATACACTAAGGTTCACTAAGTGCTGTATACGTAAATTGGCTGCGACAATCAAAATGCGATCAGACTCACACGCCAACCCCAGCCCTCTCATTTATTGAGAGGTTAGCCAAAGAGCCGAACGTAAGTCCTCCCTTCCTTGAGGGAAGGGAGTTAGAGGGAAGGAGTTTTTGTATAATTCTTTCATATAGCACCTATCATGGAGGACAACCCAGGTTGACAAACTCAAGCCGGCCCAATAAGATTCATTCATCCGGCACGATGAGTCAAAACATGAAGAATATATCGATCGAAATAGCGCCGCGCACATTCGAGAAATTCGAAAACGACATCGCGGCCATCAGGAAAGAATTCCCCGATATAGACGTGCTCAACATCCCTGACCTTCTGGACTTCGAGATACGCAGCTGGGAGGCGGCCAGGATCGGCGTAAAATACTTCACCAACGTCGTGCCGCACCTGCGCGCCATCGACTTCAACCTGCGCGAGCCCTTCAAGCTTATACCCTACTTCAAGCAGAACAAGATAAACTCCGTGCTCATCGTCACCGGCGACAAGCCGCAGGGCATGACCAGGATGGTCTACCGCAACTCCTGCCTTGAGCTCATCCGCATCTTCAAGAAAGAGGCGCCCGAGATAAAGATCTACGCCGGGCTTGACCAGTACCGCAACAGCTTCCGCCAGGAGCTGGACTACATAGAGGACAAGAGGATCGCCGGCGCCGATGGTTTCTTCACCCAGCCCTTCTTCGATGTCAGGCTCCTTGAGATATACCTGGACCTGCTCAAGGATTACGAGGTCTTCTGGGGCATCAGCCCCGTGCTGAAGGATGCGATGAAGAACTACTGGGAGAGCAAGAACAACGCCTTCTTCCCGCCCGATTTCCAGCCGAACATGGAATGGAACGCGGACTTCGCCCGGCGGGCCATAGAGTCGATAAGCGCCTATAACTCAAGCGTCTACCTCATGCCCATAAACATCAACACGATTAACTACCTGAACCAGGTATTTGACAAGCGATAATCGTCGCCCTTTGTCACACGTCGATAAAAAGAGGTGCAGGAGAGAAATCTCCTGCCAGGAGTTTGGGGGTGTCCCCCATTTTTTCTTCCCCCATGAGTGGGGGATACAGGGGGTTGATCAGCTTTAATCCGAGCAGTGACCAAAATGACAAACTTCACCCGCGTCAAATCAAGAAAAGACGTAGCCGAGACCGCGCGCCTGGCGCACGAGATATGGAACGAGCACTACACGAAGATCATCGGGCAGGCGCAGGTGGACTTCATGGTGCAGAATTACCAGAGCAAACACGCCATCTCCGCGCAAATCGCCAGCGGCTACGAATACTACCTCATATTCCACAACGGCGAGGCCGCCGGCTACCTCGCTGTAGTGCCCGACCCCCTCAGCTCCAGCTCCCAGCTCAGCAAGCTCTACCTCCGCAAGAGCCTGCGCGGTCTAGGCATAGGCAAAGAGTCGGTGGACTTTGTTGCAGGGCTGTGCCGCCAATCCAATATCGGGAAGCTGTGGCTCACGGTGAACAAGTACAACGCGGAATCCATCGCGTGGTACGAGCGGCTGGGGTTTGCAAAGGCCGGGGAGGTTGTGATGGACATCGGCGGGGGGTACATCATGGATGACTTCAGGTTTGAGAAGGCGATACGGTGAAGGGGATTTGATATTGGTAGCATCTCCCCAAAACTAATGCTACAATAACTTACACATATGAGAACTGTCGAATGCATTATCAAAAAAGGTGACTGCTTAAAAGTGTTGCAGGATTATCCTGATAACTCTTTCGACCTTATTGTAACATCGCCCCCATATGCGGATTGCAGAACCAAAACCTACGGTGGAATATCCCCTAATGACTATGTCGAATGGTTTCTTCCTCGAAGTGAGCAACTTTTAAGAGTCCTCAAACCAACGGGAACATTTATATTGAATATCAAAGAGAAGGTTGTTAATGGCGAACGCCACACATACGTCATTGAGCTAATCCTTGCACTAAGACAACAAGGTTGGCTTTGGACTGAGGAGTTCGTCTGGCACAAAAAGAATTGCCATCCCGGGAAGTGGCCAAACCGTTTTCGCGACGCATGGGAACGCTGCCTGCAATTCAACAAAGCTAAAGATTTTAACATGTACCAAGAAGCGGTAATGATAGAGATGGGTGACTGGGCAAAAACTCGATTGAAACATCTTGGCCCGAACGACGTAATAAGATTCGATTCTCAAGTAGGCAGTGGCTTTGGTAAAAACATTGCCAATTGGGTAGGACGTGAGAAAGCATATCCGTCTAATGTACTGCACTTAGCCACTGAAACCAGTAACAAAAACCACAGTGCTACATTCCCCGCATCGCTTCCTGAATGGTTCATAAAGCTTTTCACTAAGGAAGATGATTGGGTACTTGACCCGTTTGTCGGATGTGGTACAACCTGCGAGGCAGCCCAACGACTTGGACGTAACTCTGTAGGTATAGATAACGTTAAAGAGTACGTTGATATGGCGAAACAAAAGGTGGAGGAGACACGAATCTTATTATGCGAGCGAGGGGCCAAATATGAAACAAATACAACGAAACGAGATCATAAAATTCATCGAGCCTCACATCCAAGAGTTTCACAAACGAAGGCTCGATAGCCTCTCTGAGCTTCAGCTCAAAAAGGTACTCGCTCGGAAAAATCCCTACCTTTTCCGAGCGAAGAATCAAATCACAGCTCAGGATTTGGTTAAGACTGTTCTCGATGCTCACCTATCATCACAAGAAGAAGGCATATTCGGCGGTTTTCTCGAAGAATTAGCTATATTTATTTGTGGCAAAGCATATGGCGGTGGAAAAGCATCATCGGAAGGCCTTGATCTTGAATTCACCAAAGATAAAACCAGATACATAGTTTCTATCAAATCAGGTCCTAACTGGGGCAATAGCCAACAAATTACTAGGATGAGAGATAATTTCAAACGTGCTAAACGCGTTCTCGGCACTAACACAGCAAGAAACAAAGTAGTTGCTGTCAATGGTTGTTGCTATGGTAAGGACAACAACCCCGATAAAGGCGATTATTTAAAGCTATGCGGTCAAAGATTCTGGGAATTCATTTCCGGAGACGACAACCTCTACATTGACATTATTGAACCTCTTGGACATAAGGCAAAGGTAAGAAACGACGAATTTGCCGAAGAGTACGCTAAGGTAATTAATAAATTCACGAGAGAATTCGCCATTGAGTATTGTGATTCAAAGGGATCAATCCTTTGGGAAAAACTTGTTAAGTTCAATTCCGGAAAACCGTCAGACAAATCGACTCAGCGTAAGAGAAAAACCCGCAACTGATTTTAACCTCCATCATCAGCTCATCCAAAATAACCACTCGGATTCAGCGGTTGAAGGCAGCCTCCAGAGATAGAGTCGCGGGCAAAGGAGAGGTTAAATGTCATCGTCAAAGACTTTCAAATCTAAATACGGTCCTTGGGCGCTTGTAACCGGCGCGGCCCGCGGCATGGGCACGGAGTTCTCCCGCCAGATTGCAGCGCTAGGACTTAACCTGGTTCTGGTCGATATGCTTGCAGATGAGCTGGCAAAGGTAGCGGACGAAATCCGCCGTAACAGCACAGTGGAGATCAGAACAATAGTGGCAGACCTGTCGCGGCCGGATTTCATCGAGACGATGCGGCAGCAGACCAGCGACATAGAGGTAAGCCTGCTGGTGAGCAACGCAGCTTATCCCCCGGTGGGGCTCTTCTTTGATCAAAGCCTGGAAGACAAGCTGAGAATGATAGACGTGAATGTGCGGGCGCCGCTCATACTGGTGCAGGAGTTCGGAGCGAAGATGGTGGCCCGTAAGCGTGGAGGAATCATCATGGTTGCGTCAGCGTCCGCCCTGCAAGGTGTGTCTTATATAGCGAGCTATGCCGCGACGAAAGCCTACAACCTGATTCTGGCGGAGAGCCTCTGGGATGAACTGCGCGAGTACGGCGTTGACGTTCTGGGCTTCATGCCGGGAGCGACACGCACCACCGGTTTCGTGCTTTCAAAACCGAATACGGCACACACGGTAGCGGCGATAATGGAGACTAAGCCGACGGTCACCGAAGCATTGAATGCATTGGGCAAAGGGCCGAGCCGAATCCCGGGAAGAAGGAACCGCTGGACCCTTTTCCTGGCAGCGCGGATATTGCCGCGAAAACAGATGATCAAGCTGGTGGGAAGTAACATGTGCCAGTGGTATGGAAAGAAATAGAATTACCTTCCCCCCACCAGCCCCTCCAGGATAACCACCGCCGCCTTCTTATCCAGCGGCTCGTTGTAGTTGCCGCACTTGGGCGACTGCACGCACGCCGGGCAGCCGGACTCGCAGGGACAGTCTTTCAGTAATGTAAGCGTTGCCTTCCATAAGTCCTCGATGAACTCATAGCCGCGCTCGGCAATGCCCACGCCGCCGGGGTAAGCATCGTAGATGAATATCTGCGGCTTGCCCGTGTCGGCATGGAGCGGAGTGGAGACGCCGCCGATATCGTTGCGGTCGCACAGGGCAAAGAGGGGCAGGAGCGCGATGGCAGCGTGCTCGGTGGCATGGATGCCTCCGGCGAAATCGAGCCCCAGCTCAGCGAGCTGATGGACTATCTTGCGCGGGATATCGAACCAGAAGGCCACGGTGGAGAAGACCGTAGGCGGCAGATCGAGAGGCTCCTCGCCGATGACCTCATCGCTGAACTGCCGCTTCTTGCGGTAGCTGATGACCTGGTTGGTCACGGTGACGCCGCCCAGGCACACCTTCACCTCGCCGACGTCCTTATTCTTAACGACGCTCTTGACCGACAGGTCCTCGACCTCGCGCACCTGCGTGTAATACTCGATATCGACAGGCTTTACATAAGCAGTGCGCGACGGTATGTCCAGCTCAGTTACCAGATAGGTCTCGCCCTGATGCAGGTAGATCGCGCCGGGGTGCAATTGCCAGAAGGCCACGGAGGCGTCCACGGTCTCGATCTCGCGGTTGCCGTCCGCAACATCGATAACGCTGTATCGGTCGGATGAGGCCGAGCGTATGTTGACCCCTTCCGCCGGATACGAGACCTGCGGCGAGAGGTACCATTTGCCGCCGCGCTGGCGCAGCAGTCCCTCGGATTCGAGCTCGTTCCGAGCCTCGACGTATTTCGGCCCGAAGATATCAGCATCGAGGTTATCCAGCGGGCGCTCCCAGGCCGCACACAGCAGGTGCTGGCGGAAGATATAGGGGTTGGACTGGTTGATGATGGCGCTTTCATATACCCGGCCGAAGAAGGCCTCCGGGTGACGCATAAAATACTGGTCCAGCGGGTCGTCCATGGCTATGAGGAAAGATAGCGAGCGCTCGCCGCGACGGCCGCTGCGCCCCGCCTGCTGCCAGGTGCTGGAGACGCTGCCGGGATAGCCGGTGAGCACCGTGGCGTCCAGGTCGCCGATATCTACCCCGAGTTCCATCGCATTCGTCGATACGATGCCCGTGATGCCGCCATCGAAGAGCTGGCGCTCGATGAAGCGGCGCTCCTCGGCGATATAGCCGGCGCGGTAGGGCATTATCTTCTCCGCCAGCCGCGGCGCCTCCTTGCGCAGGCGGTCGCGCGTATACATATAGATGAGCTCGGTCAGCTTGCGCGACTTGGCGAAATCGATGGTGCGCATGTCGGACTTGACCAGCTCGGTGAAGAGCAGGCTGGACTCCGAGTTGGCGCTGCGCCGCGCCTCGCCGCCCTTCTTATCGGACACGAGCGGCGGGTTCCAGAAGACGAAGTCCTTGCCGCCGTAGGGCGAGCCGTCGGCGTCGACGATCTCAAAGGGCAGGCCGACCAGGTTCTCGATATGTTCTTTGGGATTGGCGATGGTGGCCGAGCAGCAGATGAACTGCGGCGACGAGCCATACTGCGCGCACAAGCGGCGCAACCGGCGTAAAACATTAGCGACATTCGAGCCGAACACGCCGCGGTACACGTGCGCTTCGTCCACGACGACGTAGGACAGGTTGCGCAGGAACGACGACCACGACTCGTGGTTGGGCATGATGCCCAGGTGCAGCATATCGGGGTTGCTGAGCACGATGCGCGCCGACTTCTTTACCTCGCGCCGATCCTCTTTAGCCGTGTCGCCGTCGAACGTGGTGCAGTCCGAATCTTTGATCGCCGACGGCTGAAGCGCGTCGATCAGCTCCTTCAGGCCGCGCAGCTGGTCCTGCGCCAGCGCCTTGGTTGGGAACAGGTACAGCGCGCGGCTGCGGCTATGCGACAGCAGCCGGTCGAGGACGGGAACGTTATAGCCCAGCGTCTTGCCGCTGGCGGAGGGCGTCACAAGAAACACATTGGAGCCGGAACGGGCCGCGTCTATCGCCTGAGCCTGGTGGCTGTAGAGGGGGAACAGCCCGGCGTCCTCCAGGGCCTGCTGCAGCCCGGGGTGCAGGGGCCGGGACAGCTCGCCGCGGCGGGCGGCGCGGGGGTGGATGCGCTCGATATGGGCTATCCGATCCTTGTATGCGGATGATTCCTTGAGGCGGGATAAAAATGCCGAGGATTCGATTTCAGAGGGCATCGATGATCTCTATCTCGTAATCGACCAGTTCCGCATCGAACCTGCTGTTCTCGATGAAATTAACCGCCTTTGAGAGGATTTCGTTGGCGTGCGGCGCGCTGTTGGAGACGCAGGATATCCCCAGCGTTAAGGACTGCCACGCATCCTGGTCCTCAACCTCGGCTATGGAGACGTTGAACCTGTTCTTCACGCCTTCGATTATCGACCTGGAGACCTGCCTCTTGCCTTTGAGGGAGCCGTTCTCCGGCAGGCGCAGCTTCACAATGCAGGTACCGACATGCACAGGTCCCTCCAAAAAATAAAACCTAGTACGATGGTTTTCTCGGCTTATCGAATATTATTAATGGTTACTTTGTAGCTTTGGCCTTCTGGAAACAGTCGTTGCAGTACACCGGGCGGTCTCCCCTGGGCTCAAAGGGAACCTCGGTCTCCTTGTTGCACGATGCACAGACCACTGCGAACATCGGACGGGATTCGCCGGTGCGGCTGCGTCGTCTAGCGGCACGGCACTCTTTGCACCGGGCAGGTTCCTTCTCCAATCCTCGTGACTGGTAGAACTCCTGCTCGCCCGTGCTGAACACGAATTCCTTCCCGCAATCCCGACACGTCAGTGTCTTGTCTTGAAATGCCATACGTGACCTCCTTGATGCTCCGAGTGGTTCCCTTGAAGATGCAGCTTCGATCCCCCGTACGCCGGACTTTCGTGACTGGACTGGACCGCTAGTAGAACAGGTACCGTGCTTCCATGGGTTTATGATGCCGAAACCTTTACCCAGGCCCACCGTGTATCACAGTATACACAAACCTAAAAACCTGTCAACGGGGTAGAGCCCATTACCCAAACAACGCTATAAGTCTATTCTAATCATTTCCTCCGTGCTAAAATGGAAGATTGCGAATCATTCGACCCTCTCCCTACAGAGGGAGAGGGAAGTTGTTTTGAGACAACTCCCACTGCCCCCCTCTTCTAAAAAGAGGGGGAAGCGACCCAGTCGAGGGGGCGTTCGAAAAGAGTGGTAAAGGAGAGAATCCTCTCCTTTCAGGGGTTTGGGGGTGTCCCCCAAAATTAAAGTCCCCCAACGTATGGGGGATATAGGGGGTTCGGTTATTGTTTCCCCCTTTCAAGGGGGATTTCAGGGGGTTCAAAAATGCCGCTGGATGCCATAGTCGTCAAGGGTGCCCGCGAGCACAACCTGAAGAATATAGATGTCACCATCCCCAGGGACAAACTGGTGGTCATCACCGGCGTCTCCGGCTCGGGGAAGAGTTCGCTTGCCTTCGACACGATATACGCCGAGGGCCAGCGACGGTATGTCGAATCGCTCTCGGCCTACGCGCGCCAGTTCCTGGGACGCATGGAAAAGCCCGATGTGGACTATATAGAGGGGCTCAGCCCGGCCATCTCCATAGACCAGAAAGGCCCGGCCAGGAACCCGCGCTCGACCGTCGGCACCGTCACCGAGGTCTACGACTATCTGCGACTATTGTTCGCCCGCATCGGACACCCGCACTGTCCCAAGTGCGGACAGGAGATATCCCAGCAGACGGTGCAGCAGATAGTCGACTCGCTCGCGGGTCTGCCGCCCCAGACAAAAATCGTAATCATGTCGCCTATCATTAAAGACCGCAAGGGCGAGCATCTCAACGTATTCGACGACCTGAGGAAGGCGGGCTACGTCCGCGTCAGGGTCGATGGGAAGACGCGTGACCTGTCCGAGGATATCACCCTCGATAGGTACAAAAATCACACCATCGAGGCCGTGATCGACAGATTGGTCATCGAAGGACAGGAGCAGCAGGGACGACTGGCCGGCTCGGTGGAGACCGCGCTCAAACTGGGGAAGGGCGTGGTGCTGGTGCAGGTCATCGACGGCGAGGAGCTTCTCTTCTCGGAGCAGTTCGCCTGCGCGCGCTGCGGCATCAGCATAGGCGAGATAGAGCCTCGGACATTCAGCTTCAACAGCCCTCATGGCGCGTGCCCGGAATGCACCGGCCTCGGCATCAAGCTGGAGATCGACCTCGATCTGGTTATACCAAATAAAAGCCTTTCGATAGCGGAGGGAGCCATACTGGCGTGGACCAGGTCCGGCTCGCTGAGCCCGTGGTATATGAGTATGCTGGAATCGGTGGCTCACAAATTCGGATTCTCGACGAATACGCCGCTTAAAAACCTGACCCAGGAACAGCTCGATATCGTCCTCTACGGCAGCGGCGGGCAGCAGCTCACCATGAAACACGAGACCCAGCTCGGTAAGATGTACGAATACGAGACGCAGTTCGAGGGCGTAATCCGCAACCTGGAACGGCGCTTCAAGGATACCGAGTCCGATTACATCCGCTCCGAGATAGAGCGCTATATGATGAGCCGCCCGTGCCCGTCATGCAGCGGTCTGCGGCTCAAGCCCGAGGCGCTGGCGGTAACGATAGTCGGCAAGAACATCGCAGAGGTCAGCGGCATGTCAGTGGACCAGGCCATAGCGTGGGTCGAATCCCTCACCGGCGGCGGGAAAGCTAAGCCCGCGATCAGCGAACGCGAGATGCACATCGGGCGGCAGATATTCAAGGAGATAAGCGGCAGGCTCGGGTTTTTGAGAGACGTAGGACTCGATTACCTGAGCGTCAACCGCGCGTCGAGCACCCTGTCCGGCGGCGAGTCGCAGCGTATAAGGCTGGCAACGCAGATCGGCAGCGGCCTCATGGGCGTGCTATACATCTGCGACGAGCCCACCGTCGGGCTGCATCCCGCCGACGACTACCGCCTCATCGGGACGCTGAAGAAGCTGCGCGACCTGGGCAACACGATCATCGTGGTCGAGCACGACGAGGCCATGATGCGCGCCGCCGATTTCATAATCGACATGGGACCCGGCGCCGGCGAGCACGGCGGGGAGATCGTGGTCACCGGAACGCTCGACGACATAACGGCCTGCACGGCTTCGAGCACGGGCAACTACCTCAGCGGGCGCAAGACAATCCCACTGGATAAAGAACACCGGACGGGATCGGGCAAAGAGATCGTCATACGCGGGGCGCGCCAGAACAACCTCAAGAACATCGACGTGAGAATACCGCTGGGCAAGCTGGTATGTATCACGGGGGTATCTGGATCGGGCAAGAGCACGCTCATCGGCGATATCCTCCATAAGAAACTGGCGCAGCTTTTCTACAGGGCCAAGGAGCGCCCGGGGGACTGCGACGGCATCGACGGGCTGGAACATATCGACAAGGTGGTGAACATCGACCAGTCGCCCATCGGACGCACGCCGCGCTCGAACCCGGCCACCTACACCGGCATCTTCACCCCCATCCGCGAGCTTTTCGCCACTGTCCCCGAAGCGCGGGCGCGCGGGTACAAGGCCGGGCGCTTCTCGTTCAACGTCAAGGGCGGGCGCTGCGAGGCCTGCCAGGGCGACGGCTACATACATATTGAGATGCAGTTCCTGCCCGATGTCACCGTGCCGTGCGAGGTTTGCCGCGGCAAACGCTATAACCGCGAGGCGCTGGAGGTTTATTTCAAAGGCAAGAACATCGCCGAGGTGCTGGACATGACCGTGGCCGAGGCGCTATCCTTCTTCGAGAACATCCCCAAGCTTAAGAACAAGCTGGTGACGCTGAACGACGTGGGCCTGGGCTACATCAGGCTGGGCCAGCCGGCGACGACATTGTCGGGCGGGGAGGCGCAGAGGGTCAAGCTCTCCTCCGAGCTGTCAAAGCGTTCGACGGGCAGAACGCTTTACATCCTCGACGAGCCGACCACCGGCCTTTCCTTCGAGGACGCGGCGGCGCTGCTGCAGGTGCTTCAGCGGCTGGCCGACGCCGGCAACACGGTAGTGCTTATCGAGCACCACCTTGATATGATTAAAAATGCCGACTGGATCATCGACCTGGGGCCCGGCGCCGGCGACAAGGGCGGCTACGTCATCGCCACCGGCACGCCGGAGGAGATAATCAAAGTGAAAAAGTCATATACCGGCCAATATCTGGCGAATATACTATCGAAAAGCGCCGCCAAGTCAAAGTATAATAGAGCAGGAATCGAGGATAGAAGTTGAGCAAGGAAGAACTACAGATATACATCAGGCAGCTTGGTCATCAGGACCCTGAAGCGCGCTACTGGGCGGTGGTTTACCTGGAACAGGCCGCCGATCCTGAATCAGTGCCAGCCCTTATCGAGTCGCTTGCCAGCGAGGATATCTTCCTACGCGGCGGCGCCGCCAAGGCGCTGGGCGCTATCGGAACCGCTGCTTGCGACGCCATCCCGGCGTTAACCGAGTGTCTGAAACACGAGGACGCGTGGGTCTGCAAGACGGCCGAATATGCTTTGGAGAAAATAAGAGGGAAATAACGCTGGCTATTCCTATTCAACGGAGTAGGAGGATTTATTACACAACTATTTCTTGCTTACCGGTAATCTAATCTCTGTCATAAGTTCTACCGGCGGTGTGTTGCCCGGCTCGGTAAGGTATACTTCCTCGCACGGTCCGGCTATCTTATATCCCTTCTCAGCAATCCAAGATTTAAGCTTATCATATGTTTCGCCAATGGTAGAGAAAGGCCCCCTGTGAACAATAGCGGCAACAGTAGTTGTTTCCAATAATCGGAACCCCAACCCCTTTCCGTCCGGCCCTGATGCGTCGCAGATACCGACTATCGGCACCCGCAACTCCCACTTCAACTCCTTATCAGGCACCTGACCCGGAACATTGAAATAAACCCTCGACGGAGGAACTGCCGGGATGAAACCCGACTCGGCTACAAAGGTATATAACGTACCGAAAGCCGTGTTTATCAGAGACAACGATCCCTTTACCGCGATAAACGCTACCGTCACCGACTGTGTCTTTTTTACTGTTGCCTCTGTCTCCATCTCAGTTTTCCCTCTTAGGAATCAAGTAGAATATTTATTATATACTTCTTTGATTTTTATTATGCCTAATTAAAACCCAAGCGCCGCCGTCTGTCAACCTCTCAAATCACCTGTACCTTCGAGCCATCTGAACCCTTGGTTACCTCTATACGCATGGGGAAATATTCCTTCATCTCATCGATATGAGTTATAACCAGAATCTTCTCAAAATCGTCCTGGATAGAGTTGATGGCCTCCACCAGCCGTTCGCGCCCGCTGGCATCCTGCGAGCCGAAGCCTTCATCGATGATAAGCGTTGGCAGCGGTGCTCCCGCACGCCGTGCCAGCAGCTTCGACAGGGCTATACGCAGGGCGAAGTCTATGCGGAAGGCCTCTCCGCCGCTGTACATCTCGTAGCGGCGCGTACCCAGTTCATCGCCGATATTGATATCAAGCGTCTCCGCCTCGCCCTCCTTGCTCTTCAACGCCCGCTGCGATTCTATCTTCACGCTCATGCGGTTATCCGTCATGCGCGACAGAAGGCTGTTGGCCTCCTCCTCCAGCTCGGGCAGGGCATTTTCTATGAGCATGGCCTGTATGCCTTTCTTGCCGAAGGCCAATGCCAACTCTTCGTATATCTTTAGCTCTTTTATAACCGCCTCTTTCAGTGCAGACTTTTCAGCGCGAGTGCGTTCAAGATTGGCGCAACGGTCAATCTTTTCCTTTACCGATCCCATCTGCTGCCGTCCCTGCTCCAGCCCGCGGGCGACGTCGTTCAACTCTTTCTTTGCCGCAGCCAGTTTGGCTTCCACCTCCGGCATACCGACCAGCTCAGCTTTCTGAGATTCGAGATCCTTTACCTCGGCATCAAGCGTCTCCAGCCACTGTTGCATTTCGCCCTCCGCCTTCTTTAAAGCATCACATTCATCCGGTAACGACTTTTGCGCTTCTTTATA
This sequence comes from Dehalococcoidia bacterium, assembly GCA_041653935.1. Lineage (GTDB taxonomy): Bacteria > Chloroflexota > Dehalococcoidia > E44-bin15 > E44-bin15 > JAYEHL01. Next base: position 492,865 of record JBAZEO010000002.1, read on the forward strand.
ATCCCTGTCGAGCGACTCGGCACGCCGGGCCCACAGCTCCCTGCCCTCACGCACCGCTCGATCAATACTGCTGATCTCAGTTTTGAGTGACTTGGCTACCGCCTCGATACGGTTCCTTTCCCCCTCGTTGACACGGAAAAGCTCCTTCTTCTCCACCCCCTGCTTCTCATAGTTCTCCATTATCTTGGTGCGCCCCCCGACCCCGAGCTCAGTGCCGCAGAGAGGGCACTCGGCCTCCCCGGACGACAGCATGTCGACTTTCTTGCGCAGATCCTCCATCTCTTCCTTCAGCTTTGCATTTTCAGTTGTTAGAGAGTGCGCTCGATTGGACATCTCCTGAAACTGAGCCCTCTTCTTCTCCAAATCATCCTCTTGTAAAGCAAGCTCTTCGATGTGTGACTTGACCTTTGCCGACACATCAGCGTACGCCGCAACCAGCGACTCATATTTTTCAATCCGCTTGCGATGCTCCTGAACACGAGCGTCGAATGAGCTGATAGCGCTCTGTGCCTGCTTGATGCGCTTCTCGATATCCGTCTGCTGTTTCTGCTTTAAATCCAGGCTTTGCTTGCGCTCCTGCAAAACCCGCACGGCATCCTGAAGTTTCTGCCATTCCTTCTCCATCTGCGCAACATAATCGCTGGCACTGCGAAGCCCGGCTTCATACGTTCCCTTCTCAGCAACCTCACTGTCCATCTGCGTGATGGCGATCTCCGTGTCCCTGGCCTCGCGTTCCTTCAGCCTGGCCTGTTCCCTGGCCCGAGACTCGAGCTCATCGTAGCGCGAAAGCCCCAGTATATCGGCAAGCACCTGCTTGCGCTTGCCCGGTTCTTTCTTGCTGAACTCATCGGCGCGTCCCTGCACCAAATAGGCGCTGTTAATAAAAGTATCGTAATCCATACGCAGGGTATCGATTATCTTGTGCTCCGTTTCACGTATAGCATTACCCGATATCGAGCGGAAGCCGTCACTTGCAGCGACCTGGAAATCAAGGACTGACTGCCCGGCGCGCCGCGATTTCGCCTTGGAACGTTTGCGTATCACCCGGTAGCGTTCCCTGCCGACGGCGAACTCGAACTCAACCTCCATGTCCGTCATGCCGAGATGTATCAGCTCATCATCGGTCTTCGCCCGCGACTTGCCCCAGAGCGCCCACGTCATCGCATCGAGGAGCGCCGACTTGCCATTGCCGTTATCGCCGCACAGGCAGGCAACATGGATGCCATCGAAAGATAGGGACGCCTCTCTGTAACACATGAAATTGCGCAGCGATAATTTAATCGGGATCATATCTGATATTCCCTGCCTTTTTCGGGAATAACTATATCCATGCCTTTGAGCTCACAGAAAAGCTCGGGTTTCTCTGTATGCACTGGGAACAGCGCCTTCGGATTTATCTCCTTTATCAAACGTTTTATCTCAACGCCGGAGGCGTGGCCGGAGACATGCGCCTTCTCATATGGCATCAGTCCGAAGTGCTCAAGCCATCTCGTAACCTTGCCCTGCTCAATCTCGCCCTCGTCGTCGAAGGGCTCGGTCCTCGACCAGAGGTAGCTCGATCCCGCGTCCGGCCGAATATTGATCAGATCCGTAAGGTCGAAGAAATCCACCCGCACGATAAAATCGCTTTGGTTGCGATGTATGTCATCGCAGGTCACGCAGTTAGCGCGGTCGAGGAATTCCCTCTCCCATGTGGCGTAGTCTTGTTTAACAATGGAATCCGGGTAAGCGGCGCGGTTCGGTTTGGTTATCAGACCCCAGCCTTTTCTATCGATGTAAATGACGATATTGCCGTCATCGAGAGACGGCGCCCCAACATTGCACCCCTCCAGTTGTTTGAGCAAATATGCCTGCTTCAAGTTCAGCGCCAGCTTGCGGCCGGTGGCCCTGGCGGCCTCATAAAAGCTGCGCAGCCGCTCGATATCCTTCCACGGGTAGTTAGCGATGACAAGGTTATTCGTCTTTCGTACCACTGCAGCGACTTTTTCCTGCACGTCCTGCTCTGTGAGGCCTTCCTTCTGATCGATGCGTGTCCCTTCGCAGATGAGGGCGATGGGCTCGCACGCGGCGGCCCGTTTCACGAACGCCTCCGTAAGATCACCCGCATATCCGTGGAAACGCAGGTCGCCGGTATACGCGATGACGCCGCGAGGGGTGTGGATCAAGTAGCCGCAGGCACCGGGTATAGAATGGTTGACCGACACCGCCTCCACAACCAGATCGCCGAGAGCGACTTTTGCGCCCGAGGCAAGGCCGGTGAAACTCCGCTGCACCTTCGCCTCATTAGCCTCTTTGCCGCCGACTCGAACAATGCCGGCTCCCGGCTTCGATGATACCTTTGTTTTGAATGCCTCTTTGAAAATAGTGAACTCGTTGAAGCTGCCGCTTGATGTCTCCTCCATCGACGCCAGTATCCGCTTCGTCACGTCCATGGCATAGATGGGGATATCGTTGCGTATGAAATGGATGTACGAAACGTGGTCGGCGTGAGCATGGCTGAGGAAGACCGCATCGTAAGCGGCCTTCGCCTCGACATTCATATCGGCATGGGATAGATAGTCCTGGCGATAGAACCCGCCCATATCGGGCAGCACGGGAAGGAGGCCCATCTCCAGGAAATCCATTACGCCGTTGTATCTCTTCGGCTGTAGGAAATCGTCGAAATACAGGTCTGCTTGCTTGAAGCTCATGCCGAAATCGAGCCAGATGCGCTTGCCATCCGCCTCGACCAGTATCTTGTTGCCGCCGATCTCACCGACACCGCCATAGAAGGTTAACTTCGCCATCGACATTCTCCGTTTTTGTGTGTCCCTATTCTATCATAACCCTTACATCGTCTTATACCTCGACAAAGAGATTCCTTGCCGGGGTCTTAGAAGTATCCCTCTTTTTTCTAGAACAGGTGCCCCCTATTCTTTTTTAGTTCCCCCAAGACTGGGGGATAAAGGGGGTTGAAAAAGATTACAATACCTTGATTAGTGAACCGCTGCCGATTACAATTGGTCTAGTTTGGGACGAAGCGATGTTTGAAACATTATCCGAAAAACTGAATGCGGTCTTTAAGAAACTTGGGAGCAAGGGCAAGCTCACCGAGAAGGATGTGGACGAGGCGCTGCGTGAGGTGCGACTTGCGCTCTTGGAAGCCGATGTTAACTTCAAGGTGGTCAAGGATTTCGTGGCAAAGCTGCGCGAGAGAGCACTGCAGAGTAACGTGCTGGAGAGCCTGACGCCCGCGCAGCAGGTGATAAAGATCACCAACGAGGAGCTCACAGCTATCCTGGGAGGGTCGCCCGCCCGCCTAACTATCGCCAACCACCCCCCCACGGTTATTATGCTGGCCGGATTGCAGGGCTCGGGCAAAACGACGACGGCAGCTAAACTGGCGCTCCATTTGAAAAACCAGGGGCAGCGCCCGCTTCTAGTAGCCGCCGACATGCAGCGTCCTGCCGCCATCGATCAACTCATCGCCTTGGGAAAGCAGCTCGATATACCTGTCTACAACGAAGGGCTATCTGCAAAAGCCCCCGCAGTATGTGCCAATTCCTTGAAACGCGCCAATGAGCTGGCATCCACCTGGGTTATCGCCGATACTGCCGGGCGCCTCCATATTAACGAAGAGCTTATGAATGAGGTCGCCGAGGTCAAAAAAGTGCTTCAGCCTTCTGAGGTATTGCTCGTTGTCGATGCCATGACCGGTCAGGACGCGGTGAACGCCGCATCCGAATTCCATGCCAAGCTGGGACTCACAGGCCTGATACTAACCAAGATGGATGGCGACGCCCGCGGCGGCGCCGCGCTTTCGATAAAATCTGTTACCGGAGTGCCGGTAAAGTTCATAGGAACCGGCGAGAAGATGGACGCGCTGGAGCCGTTCTACCCCGACCGGCTGGCCTCTCGCATACTCGGCATGGGTGACATGCTCACATTGATTGAGAAGGCCGAGAAGGCCTTTGACGCCGAGCAGATGCAGAAGCTGGGCGAGAAGGTAAAACACGCGAACTTCGACCTGGAGGATTTTCTCATTCAGCTCCGCGAATTGAAGAAAATGGGCTCATTCAGCCAGCTGGTGGAGATGGTCCCGGGATTATCCTCCATCGCCAGTAAAAATCCCGAGGCAGTGGACGACAAGAAACTGAAAAAAATAGAGGCAATCGTACTTTCAATGACGCCGCAGGAACGGCGCAATCCCGATATCATAGACGGCAAGCGCAAGCGCCGCATCGCCGGCGGCAGCGGGACAACAACGCAGGACGTAAACCAGTTGCTGAACCAGTTTCGCCAGACGCAGAAGATCATGAAACAAGTATCCAAGATGAAGAAGGGCGGCCTGGGCGGGCTTGGGAACATGGGCAAGCTGTTCCGCTAAGTAAGAAGTGCAGAAGATTGACCAGCACTTATTAAAAGACTCTCTTACTTTTTCACCATCGTGACCGTCATCACGCCGGTCTGTATATCGATTTCTTCAACAGTAACCGCCAACTCATCCCAGCGTTTGCCCAGCTCGTGCTCAAAAGCGGTCATGACATTATTAATCAAACTTTTAGGAAGCGCCAGCCTGCCAAACTCGAGGCGCCTTATAGTAAAATCAGCTTTCCCGTCTTTAGCCGCAATTTCAATCTGTACAGCCGTCTCCATGTAAACACCCATGTGTATGTTGGCTGAAGCGCATATCATGCCCGGACTGAAGTAAACCTGCGGATGACGCGTATCTACAGAAATGTTCCCCTGGCGGGCCATTTCGTCCAGCTTGGAGGTAGCCTCCTCCTGCGTAACCTCAAGAACTAACTCTTCGCCGCTTGAAGCAGATTCAATATCCTGTTTCAGCTCATCTATTTTATCGTCAAGACTGGCGGTCAACTCATCCGTCGCGGTTATCCGTTCAACCCCCCAATCCGCCGTAGATACCGGGCCGGTAACGAGGTAAAAGAAGATGCCGGAGACAAAGAATATCAGTGCGAGTACGCCGCACGTTGTAATCGATATATTCCTTACAGCCTTTTTACTCAGCTTATTCAAGATAATCCTTGAGCTTCTTGGAACGGCTGGGGTGCCGCAGCTTCCTCAGCGCCTTGGCCTCTATCTGACGTATTCTCTCCCTGGTAACCCCGAACTCGCGCCCCACCTCCTCCAGCGTGCGGCTGCGCCCATCCTCGAGCCCAAACCTCAGCTGAAGCACACGCCGCTCACGGGGATTGAGTGTGCACAATACCTCGTCGATCTGTTCCTTTAGAAGCTGGTGTGAAGCAGCATCCGGAGGCGCCAGCGCGCTGCGGTCTTCGATGAAATCGCCGAGATGGCTGTCTTCCTCTTCGCCGATCGGGGTCTCCAGTGACACCGGCTCCTGCGAAACTTTAATAATCTCACGCACCTTCTCCGGGGTCACCTCCATGCCCTTGCCTATCTCCTCGCTTGTAGGCTCCCTACCGTGCTCCTGAACGAGACGGCGGCTTACACGCAGCAGCTTGTTTATTGTCTCCACCATGTGAACCGGTATTCGTATAGTACGAGCCTGGTCGGCGATGGACCTGGTGATGGCCTGTCTGATCCACCACGTAGCATATGTGCTAAACTTATAACCTTTGCGGTAATCGAACTTCTCAACGGCCCTGATGAGTCCAATATTACCTTCCTGTATCAGATCGAGCAGCGTCATACCCCTGCCGATGTATTTCTTCGCTACACTCACTACAAGGCGCAGGTTAGCTTCCGTGAGATGCTTCTCAGCCTTAGCTGACTCATACGCCACCTGCTCAAAATAGGCATCGAACTCCTTCTCTTTAGCCTGGAGAGATGCCTTAAATCCGGGCTGCGCCAGAAGATAGGTCACTTCGCCTACAACCTTATCCTCCAGCATCTCCATCACCCCAGGCGGTATCAGACTGCTGTTTAGTGAGAGGTGTACCATAGCGATGCCGGTATCGCTGACATTAACCTCGCTGTGTTCTGCGGTGCTTTCTATCAGTTGCTGATTTATAGCAGCGTCTACCGCCTTCCTAAAATCCGGATCTGATATCCTCTCCACAAGAGAGCTGACAGGGCTCAGTCCCAGCTCCCCCTCAAGGAGTTGAATTAGCGGAGCTGCATCACAAAGCTGCCGCAATAGAACTATGATAATCTCGTTGGATGTGATAGCAACACCATTTCTGGCATACCATTCATCACGTATCCGCCTGATGTGCCGATCCCGTTCCATCTTGCTGGCCAAGACCTTTTCCTCGCTGGCATTAAGCAGAGATACATTGCCGATTTCTCTTAAATACAGGCGGACGGGGTCATCAATTATATCCTGTTCCTCAATCTCGAGCGCCTTCTCAAGGTCCACTTCTGGTTCTATCTCGGGCTCTATGACTTCGTCTTCTACAACCTCTGTAGCATCCTCCGCCCATGCAGGATGAGTTTTATCCTCCCTTTCACTGATGTCGCTGTGTGACAGAGCTGCATAAAGTTCCGCCAGCGCGCCCAGATCATGTTCAGGCACAATAGCATGAGCATCATCATTATGCTCGATATGAAGCTTAGGATTAAGCAATTTATCTAAACCGCCATCTTCTCGTATAGTCATTTTCGAATTCCCCTTCCCCCTCTCTTCGCCTTTTCAAAAACATCCTTAAGTTGAGTAGTAGGCTCCAAAGACCTCTGTAACAATGCTTCCACCTGCTCTTTAATAATATTCTTATCGCCCTCGGACTCCGCCTCGGAGATAAGGATCTCCTCAATCGACTTCAACTTGCGCAAGCGTTCTTCCCATAAACGACGGATGTAACCGGCAAGATCAATCTCAAAATCCTTCTCCTTCGTTGGAGGAAACACCTTGCCTACGAGCCTATCAAGATGCTCGTGCAAGCTCGGATCAAGTTTGTCACGCAACCCAGCAATATCGCGGTTGCCGAGCCACGCCACGAATATCTCGCGGTTCTCCGTACCCTCGAAATGCTCCGGTGAAAGCGCCAGCGCGCCCTCGCGCAGGTCCGGCTTCTGCAACAGCAGCGACAGGCAATACTCCTCCAGTGGATACCTTGATATCGATAAGTCTGCTACCGGCATCGCCCTGCCGCTCTTCTCACGTTTCGTCGGTTGGATTTGCGCTGCCTTAGCCAATAACGTTTTTTCAGCCACGCCGACCAGCTTGCTGAGCTTTCTGAAATATATTTCCTTGTCCGCTATATCCGATATCTCCATGATACGCGGCAACAGCCGGTCTATTATAGCCGAACGGCCGGCGTCAGTGTTAGGATCAAACTTGGATACCGCCGCCGCAAAGAAATAGTCCGTAACCGGCATAGCGTTAGCAACCAACCGTTGCCACTCCTCAGGCTGATCACGTATCACCTCATCGGGGTCTTTCCCCGGGGGCATCAGGATCACCTTAAGGCCACCCTCAACCTTGGTTTCCCCATCCAGCCACCCGCGCTCCCGATGATCAACCGCCCTGCTGAGCGCCTGCCTGGCAACATCCAAACCCCTCAATGTCGCCTGTTCTCCTGCGGCATCGGAGTCAAGCGCCAGGGCGATGTTCTTGGTTAGCTTTTTTATCAGCGCGACGTGCTTGGTGGTAAGAGCAGTGCCCATCGGCGCGATCACATTCTTCGAGCCGTACTGGTGGGTGACGATAACATCCATATATCCTTCGACGATGATTGCCAAGTCGCACTCCTTGATGGCTTTCTGCGCCTTGTCCAGCCCGTACAGCAGGCCACTCTTGTCGAACACCGCCGTCTGCGGAGAGTTGAGATACTTCGGCTGGCCGCTGTCGAGGACGCGCGCTCCAAATCCGGCCACGCGGCCCGCTTGGCTCCTGATGGGGATCATCAGCCTGTTATGAAACTGGTCCCGGTGGCCACCGTCATCCTTCATCACCGCCAGCCCCGCGCGTACCATCTCGCCGACCTTGCAGCCCTTCGCAGCCAAGTGCCGGCTCAACGCATCCCAGCTCTCCAGGCTCAGCCCCAGCTGGAATTCATCGATTGCAGCCTTGTCGATGCCGCGCTTGTTGAGATAGTGCCGCACCGGCTCGCCGTCCTTGCCGTTAACGAGTATGTCGTGATAATATGCGGCGGCGGTCTCGTTTAGCTCATATAATCGATCAAGGACGTCCTCCCTCGCCTGCTCCTTGGGCCTTGACTCCAGCTTCACTCCGGCCCGATCCGCCAGCAGCTTCAGCGCCGCGCCGAAGTCCAGGCCTTCCTTCTTCATAACGAACGAGAAGATATCGCCGCCGATGCCGCAGCCACCGAAACAATGCCAGGAAGACTTCTCAGGGAACACGAAGAACGACGGCGTCTTTTCGCTGTGAAACGGACACAGCGCTTTAAAGTTGCGCCCTGACTTCTGCAGCGTCACGTAACCCGAGATGAGGTCTACAATGTCTATCTTATCTTTTATGTCGTCGATATTACCCATTATCACAACCTACGGAGTCGAACATATCCCATGGAAAGTTTCCAATGCATATCTGTCGGTCATGCCGGATATGTAATCCACAACGCTGCGCTCAATTCCGCCATGAACTAATCTATATTCTTCGGGCAGCTTTTCAGCATTCCTGATAAAGTACTGGTACAGGACACGAACCGTCTCCCTCGCCTGCTCCGCCTCATCCCTGGCTACACTATAAACCCTCTTCAATAAGAACTGCCTCAACTTATTAGCCGCTTCGCGCACTACAGGACTCATCCCGATCTGTGGAGTCCCACCGCTTTCTGCCGCAGTATTTAGCGCAAAGTTGACTATATCGATGATAAGAGAATTTATCCTGTCTCTATTTGAACTGCCCAGCAAGCGAACGATGTCGGCAGGTAGATCGCTCCCCCCTATTATGCCCGCCCTGATTGCATCATCTATGTCATGATTGATATAGGCCACGGCATCAGCTATCTTGCATATCTGTCCTTCCAGTGTGGAAGCCACTCCAACGTTTTCATCGAGTATATCCGTCCAGTTTTTGGAGTGATTAAGGATACCGTCCCTGACCTCCCACGTCAAGTTCAAACCCTGCCCATCATTTTCCAGTATATCCACCACCCTGAGGCTTTGCTCATTATGGCGGAACCCCTCAGGATACAGCTCATTTAAGATATCTTCCCCCATATGACCGAAGGGCGTATGACCCAGATCGTGTCCAAGAGATATGGCCTCGGTTAAATCTTCGTTCAAGTTCAAGGCGCGGGTTATTGACCTGGCGATCTGCGATACTTCCAATGTGTGTGTCAGCCTCGTCCTGTAATGATCGCCGGCGGGAGCAATAAACACCTGCGTTTTGTGCATCAGACGGCGGAACGACTTGCTGTGAATTATACGGTCGCGGTCACGCTGGAATTCTGTACGCATGGGACACAGGTCTTCACTACGCATCCTTCCCCTGCTCAGTTGACTTTTCGCAGCATAAGGGGATAATCGCCCCTCGCTTTCCTCAAGCCTTCGACGAATGTCAGAATTAGCCAAATGAATGGAGGAAGGCAAGTCCATAAAGCCTATCTTTCCCTCGTATAAGTAGTAGAGCTACTTAACTTTGAGAAAATCACCGAGCGTCAGTTTGTCGAATGAAACCCCGTCAGTCTCCGAGGGCAATTTGGCTGTCGGACAGAGGCTAAAGCATTCCCGGCAACTGGCACACACAGTGGTAGCGATCTCGGGGAAAAAGACGACCCGGCGCTCAATGCCGCGGCCGACAAACCCGATAGCATTCGCCTTCTTGACCTCATGACAGTAACGAACGCACAGACCGCAGAGGATACAATTGGTCTTGTCAGCTTCAAAACGCTTCTTGGTAACGCCGTATTCCTTCGCCAGCTCAAGCAAATTCTTCGCTGTGGGAGAGGAGGCCAGAAGCAGCTCCAGAATGGTTGCGCGGATCTTCCTTACCTCGGGCGTATCCGTCCTGACCTCGAGCCCTTCCTCGACAGGATAAACACAGGCGGTCACGAGGCGTTTCTTCTTGTTCTTGGTTATCTCAACGGTGCATATCCTGCAGCCGCCATATGGGACAAGCTTGTAATCATTACACAATGTCGGTATCTTGACGCCGATGCCGTTAGCCGCAAAGAGAAGAGTTTTCCCTTCTTCGCAGGTTGCAACCTTGCCGTCTATATTTAACGTAACCGTCTTCATTAGCCTTTAGCCTCTTTCTTGCGCGTCACTTCCATCCTTGCCGGTACCTGCGGAACAGGTTTGCCGGAGATCTTCACCACAGCGCTGAACTTAGCCGGGCAGACCTCCATGCATGAGCCGCACTTGGTGCATTTGCTCTGATCGATGACATGTATAATATTCTTCTCGCCCTTGATCGCGGACACGGGGCACTCGCGCAAACATATCTGACATGCCTGACATTTCTCCGGAACTATGAAGTATGAAACCAGCGACTTGCAGACGCCGGCCGGGCAGCGCTTCTCCTTGATATGTGCCTCATATTCATCCTTGAAGTACTTAAGGGTGCTCATCACCGGGTTGGCCGCCGTCTGCCCCAGGGCACAAAGTGAAGCATCCTTTGTTACGCCAGCCAGGCTTTCCAGCAGTTCAATATCACCTTCCTTGCCTTTGCCTTCACATATACGATTTAAAACCTTCAACATCTGGCGTATGCCCTCGCGGCACGGCACGCACTTGCCACAGGACTCGAAGGCCAGAAACTCCAGGAAGTAGCGCGCCACGTCAACCATACAGGAGTCCTCGTCCATGACGATCATGCCACCCGAGCCCATCATAGAGCCGGCCTTGGCCAGCTGGTCGAAATCCACAGGCATATCGAGCATGCTCGCCGGTATGCATCCGCCTGAAGGCCCGCCGGTCTGCACCGCCTTGAACTTCTTGCCTTTACGTATACCGCCGCCGCATTCGAATATGATCTGCTTCAGCGTAGTACCCAGCGGCACCTCGACCAATCCGGTGTTGTTCACTTTGCCTACCAGTGAAAATATTTTGGTGCCGTAATTCTCCTTAGTGCCGATCCCGGTAAACCAGTCAATTCCATTATTAATGATGAGCGGAACGTTGGCCCATGTTTCAACGTTATTGAGCACACTCGGTTTCTCCCTGACACCGCTCACCGCGGTACGGATATACTTCGGACGCGGCTCGCCGACACGCCCCTCGATTGCAGTCATAAGCGCGCTGGACTCGCCGGAAACAAAGGCTCCTGCTCCCTGGTGAACTACTATGTCGAAATCGAATCCCGAGCCGAGGATATTTTTACCCAGCAATCCATACTCGCGCGCCTGATCCAGGGCCACATAGAGATGCTTTATAGCCAGCGGGTACTCCTGCCGCACATATATATAGCCTTCACAAGCGCCGACGGTGTAGGCACCAATGATCAATCCCTCCAGCACGCTGTGAGGATTGCCCTCGAGCAGGGCGCGGTTCATATATGCGCCCGGGTCTCCCTCGTCAGCGTTGACAATCACATACTTGATATCTGAAGGAGCATTTATAGAGGTCTCCCATTTCACGCCGGTCGGGAAACCGCCGCCGCCGCGACCGCGCAGGTTGGACTTCTTAACTACATCTAGAACTTCCTTTGGCTCCATCTTACCAAGCACCTGTGTCAGGGCGGAATACCCTCCCAGAGCGATGTAGTCATCGATATTCTCCGGATCGATATAGCGGTTGTTGCCGGAGATGATGCGACTCTGTCCGGTATAGAACGGTATATCATCGATTTTGACGATCTTCTTGCTACCGACCTGGTAGAGCAGCCGCTCGACTATCTTGTTCTCCACCAGCGTCTTGGAGACGATCTCTGATACATCTTCCGGTTTAACCTTGAAATAGTTGATGTCATCGGGAAGTATCATCACCTTAGGGCTGTTCTCACAGAAGCCGAGACACCCCGTAGCCCTCACCTCTACCTCTTTCGAAAGCCCTTGTTTTTTGATCTCATCCACGAAGGCTTTATATAATTTATCGCTGCCATATGCTAGGCCACAGGTGCCTGCAGCATTAATAGCAACATAGCGCTTTCCCGCCCTCTTGGAGAGTATTTGCTTTTTGAGCTTAGCTAAATCAGCGTTAGTTTTCAGTTTTGGCATAATTCCCCTTTAATCGCACTCTGCGATGATTTTCTTAAGTTCTGTCGATGAGGGATTGCTGTAGTACTCATCATCAATCTGAAGCACAGGGCCCAGCGCACAGCAGCCCAGACAGTTAAGCGTGTTAAGAGAATATTTCATATCCTTACTTGTCTCGCCCGGCTTAAGCCCGACCACCTCGCTCACCTTATCCAATAGCCGAGGTGCACCCCGCACGTGGCAGGCCGTCCCCAGACATACGGAAACAGAATGGCGGCCATGCGGAACCAAGCTGAAAGCCTTATAAAAAGTGGCTATGTGGTATATCTGGTTTATGGGAACATCCAGCTTCTTACTGACCTTTCTGAGGACATCCTCCGAAAGCCAGCGGTTTTCTTTCTGTATCTCGAGAAGTATCTGGATGAGTGCATTTTTATCGTTATTATAACTGGCAAGTACTTTATCTACCTGTTTCATCTTCCCTCTTTTACTCGAATTATATCTAAATTACACGCAGCTAGAGAACACGGCTATGCTCGATTCAACACACGGTGATATATCAGAAGGTATATCTAGAGTCAACAAGACACAATGTTCCCACTTTATAAACTGCCGAGTGGTTATTATATCATATCTGAAAATATTTTTGAATATAACCAAAACCTACCTAATGCCGTCTGTCTTGAATTTCTGCGATTTTATCGTTTAGCTACCTTTTTCTTCTTACCGCGGCTGACCCCTTTTGCCACTGTCTTCTCTTTTTCAATATTTTGATCCTCGACCGCAGCCTGTGCAGCAGCAAGACACGCGATAGGAACACGGAAGGGAGAGCAAGACACATAATTCATGCCAACGCGATGGCAGAACTTGACCGATTCCGCATCGCCGCCGTGTTCTCCGCATATGCCTACCTTGAGTTTGGGACGCACCGATCGCCCCCGTTCGATGCCAACCTTTATCAACTCCCCGACACCGATTTGATCTATTGTCTGGAACGGATCATCCTTCAGTATCTTTTTATTCAGGTATTCGGGTAAGAACGAGCCTATATCATCGCGACTGAAGCCGAAAGTCATCTGTGTCAGATCGTTAGTGCCAAACGAGAAGAACTCGGCGGTCTTAGCCATCTCGTTAGCTGTAAGCGCCGCGCGCGGTATCTCGATCATAGTACCGAACATAAAGGGGATCTTCTTCACCTTCATCTTTTTGCATACTTCAGCATAGATGCGGTCGACAATCTCCTTATGATCGACAATCTCAGTAACAGCACAAGTGACCGGTATCATGATCTCGGGGTTGGCTTTCTTGCCGGCGGCGATAAGCTCGGCCGCGGCCTCCAAGATGACACGAACCTGCATTTCTGTGATTTCAGGGTAGGTAATACCCAAGCGTACGCCGCGATGCCCGAGCATCGGATTATTCTCGCGCAGATCCTCGGCGCGTTTATGTACCTCCGCCATGTCGATATGCAACTCGGATGCCAGTGTCTTAAGTTTGTCCTGGCTGTGCGGCACGAATTCGTGCAACGGAGGATCGAGCAGGCGGATGGTGACCGGCAGTCCTTCCATGACCTCCATCGTAGCCTTTATATCCTTCTTTACATATACTGCAAGCTGGTCTAAAGCCGCCTTGCGCTCCTTGACCGTTTTGCTCATGATCATCTTCCGCAGCAGGAAGAGTGGCTTATCACTACCTTCCCCATAAAACATATGCTCGGTGCGGAAAAGGCCAATCCCCTCGGCACCAAAATCGCGCGCCTTTTTAGCATCCTTTGGCGTATCGGCATTTGTACGCACGCCTAGGCGGCGAGCCTTGTCCACGAGCTTCATAAAATCCTTGTATGTCTTGTTATGTTCCAGGTCGGCATCGACAAGGGCCAGACTTCCTTCATAGACAGCGCCTTTGGTCCCGTTGAGCGTTATCCAATCGCCCGCACTTACCGTCTTACCGCTCTTCGTTTTAAATGATTTATTATTATCAGCGATCTCGACATCGGCACAGCCTACAATACAGCACTTTCCCCAGCCCCTAGCCACAAGCGCAGCATGAGAGGTCATCCCACCCTTGCTGGTGAGGATAGCCTGAGCCTTATGCATGCCATCGACATCCTCAGGAGATGTATCTTCACGCACTAAGATAATCTTCTCTCCCCGGCTGGCCCCTGCCACAGCATCAGCAGAGGTAAAGACAACCCGTCCCTTGGCTCCACCCGGTCCCGCCGGTAGCCCATTTGCTATGGGGGAAACCCCCACCTCCGCATTAGGATCAATCATGGGCAAAAGCAGCTCCACGAGCTGATTGGGCGCCACGCGCATAATGGCGGTATTGGCATCGATGAGCCCTTCTTTACACATCTCGGTGGCCATGCGCACCGCCGCGACGCCGTTCCTCTTGCCAACGCGGCACTGCAGCATGAAAAGCTCCCCATCTTCGATGGTAAACTCGATGTCCTGCATGTCTTTATAGTGCTCTTCTAGCCGCTGCTGATATTCAAACAACTGCTTATAAATCTTGGGCATCACTTTTTCCAGCGTAGGCAGCTTTTTGCTCTGCGCATTCTTCGAGTACTCATTAATCGGAGCAGGCGTACGAATACCTGCCACCACATCCTCACCCTGGGCGTTGATGAGATATTCGCCATAGAAATGGCTTTCGCCGTTACCCGGGTTGCGGGTGAAGGCAACGCCAGTCGCTGAATCGTCGCCCATATTGCCGTAGACCATCGACTGCACATTGACCGCGGTACCCCATTCATCGGGAATTTTTTCGATACGGCGGTACTCCACCGCCCGCTTGCCGTTCCAGCTCATGAAAACAGCGCCGATGCCACCCCAGAGCTGATTCTGCGGGTCGTCAGGGAAAGGCTTACCGAGGATATTTTTAACCATCTTCTTGAACTCGACTACCAGGGCTTTGAGCTCGTCGGCGGTTAATTCAGTGTCGCTCTTATAACCTTTACTTTTCTTGATCTCCTCAAGGCGTTCGTCGAGAACTTTGCGAATTCCCTTGCCGCCCTTCGGCTCGATGCTCTCAGCCTTCTCCATCACCACGTCGGCATACATCATTATCAAGCGCCGGTAGGCGTCGTAAGCGAAACGCGCATCCTTCGTCTGCGCGATAAGGCCTTTAATCGTCGTGTCGTTAAGGCCGACGTTGAGCACTGTATCCATCATACCGGGCATGGACCGCCGTGCCCCCGAACGCACTGAAACGAGCAGCGGATTCTTTGCGTCCCCGAATTTTTTGCCGCTTAATTGCTCGACATGCGCCAGTGCCTTGTCAACCCCAGTCTTTAACTCTTTGGGATAGCTTCGCTTATGAGTATAATAATAAGTGCAGACCTCGGTCGTGATCGTAAATCCGGGCGGTACCGGCAAACGCAGGTCGGGATGACCGGCCATCTCAGCAAGGTTGGCCCCCTTGCCGCCGAGCAGGTTTTTCATCGATTCGTTCCCGTCCGCCTTCCCGCCGCCGAATGAATAGACATACTTTGACATCACTGTTCTCCAATCGATGACTTTAACCATGTGAGTTGCCGATATACGGAAACGCAAGGGGAAAACTTCACTGGGGATGGTGTATTAATAAAAAAGTCTGGATTAATGCTCAGAGCGTAACTATCAGAATTGTTACTTAATCTACAAGGACGAATGCCCATTCGACAACTTTCCCTTAGTTATTTTTAGGCTTGGCAGAGAGTAATTATACCATATCCTAGCTGACAAATACTATTGCGGTTCCCTGAGTCTTAAAATAACTTCATCGATAACTTCATCTGGGGTGGAAGCGCCTGCAGTAATACCAACGCGTTTGATTTTGACAGTCAACCACGTAGGATTGATTTCCTGCGCCGTTTCGATATGGTGCGTCTTAACCAGAGCCGAGCACAACTCAGCGAGCCTTTTCGTATTTGCGCTCCCGCGCGATCCTACCACCAGCATAAGATCTGAACGTCCAGCCAACTCCAGCGCCGCCTCCTGATGCTTCCTCGTAGCATCACATATCGTATTCACCACCCGAAGCTCCGAGATACTTTCCAAATGTGCCTGAACAAAAGATGATACGAAGCTATGGAAGGCCGAGAAGCTCTGCGTCGTCTGAGACAAAATGCCGACGCGGGGCGAAAGCTTCTTCAAAGGAGGGACTTTAATAGTTGCAAACCCCTTTTCACCAGCGTACCCAAGCACGCCCTGCACCTCGCGGTGATTCTCGTCACCAAAGACGATGACGGAAAACCCTGAATTAGCCAGCTTCTTAGCAGCGACCTGAGTCCTACGTACGAAAGGGCATGTTGTATCAATTATCTTTATACCACAAGCCTCCGCTTGCTCAATAACCTGCGGGCCGACGCCGTGCGAGCTGATGCATAAGATATCGCGCTTGAGTTGATCGAGGCTCTCGGCCACTGTGACTCCGCGTTCGGCAAGCCTGTCCACTACCTGTTGGTTGTGCACGATCGGGCCCAGTGTCTGCAGCGGGCCGAGCTCCTTTGCGGCACGCTCGATCATATTGATGGCACGTCTAACGCCAGTGCAAAAGCCTATCTCAGCGGCTTTCTCTATCTGCATAATACCCCCGATAACTCTCAGGCAGGAGTTCGGCGATCTTTCTCATTATGATATCCGTAGCTGGAGCGAGCTGCTCCTTGGTCAGCCTGCCACCAGAGTGGGGCAGGGTAAACGGCTTGCCAATGTTAACAATTAGCTCCGGGCGACGGAATATAAAGCTGAGTTTATTCATCTTATCAGCCCCTTTTATGCCTACAGGCAGAATCGGGCTTTTATTACGCAGCGCGATTAACGCGGCTCCTGTATATCCCTGCTGCATTTTCCCGGTAGGGCTCCTCATTGCTTCAGGAAATATACCCAAGACCAACCCGTCGCGTAATACCTGATCAGCCTGTCGCAACGCCTCCCGATCGAGATGACCTCGTCGTACTGGAAAAGCGTGCCATGCTCTCGTAAAAGGGCCTAATATCGGGTCGCTGAATAATTCTTCCTTGGTCATGAACACTATACTGCGCGGGATGCTTGCAGACAGTACGGGGGGATCAGTCATACTGAGATGATTGGATACAATAATCAAAGGACCTTGCTTGGGAATATTATCCTTCCCTTCCACCTTATAGCGAGTGAACAAGAAAAGAATAGGTCTTACTACAAGTGTAATTCCCAAGGGATGAAACCACGGCATCAGCATCCATCCATTAGTTTTAAAATCTCGACCAACACTCCATTGGCATCCATAATATCCGTATTAATAACATGAGCATCGTCAGCCTTGCGAAGCGGATTTACGGAACGTTTGCTGTCAATCTGATCTCTGCGAACAAGACTAGCAAATATGTCTTCGTAATCAGCCTTTTCGCCCCGCTCGGTCATCTCTTTATAGCGACGTCTGGCCTGGTTCTCGACGGACACGTCCAAATAAACCTTCAGATCAGCATCAAGCAAGACATTGGTTCCTATATCACGCCCCACCATCACTATATTGCCATCCTTCGCCATCAGCCGCTGATTCCGCACCAGCACCTCGCGTACATTAGCCACTTTGGCTACGGGAGATACCCCAAAATCGACTTCGGGACTGCGTAACTCGCTATTTATAAAGCGACCGTTTACTATAATCCCCTCGTCTCTACCGGGAGGAAGCTTCATTTTTGTTCTCGCCGCAAGCCCTCCCAACGCATACTCATCCTCGATATCCACTCCAATCCTCAATGCCTCCCATGTAAGCGCTCGATACATGGCCCCTGTATCAACAAACCGGTAGCCAAGCTTCTTCGCCAGAAGCCGACCGACAGTTGTTTTTCCACAAGCTGCGGGGCCATCTATCGCTATTGTTGATGGTTTAGACATTGGACTGGTTTGAATTATAGCCTAGATATCGGGAGGAGACAATTATCTAGCCACTCGTTTATATAACGTCCACGCCAATATTACTACGAGGGCCGATGACAACGTAATGAGCAGAGCCCTAAGAGGCATACCGGGGGATTCAACGGGCTGATCTATTGACGACGATTTATGCGCCATTCTGCTTGCAGGACGATATAGGGACGTTGAATGCGATGAGGCTATATTTATTGAATCGCTTAAGTTTGACTCTGGTAAAATCTGTGTCAAGACAGAAACCTGGGTCGGAGTCGGTATCAAAGTCGGTGTAGACACCAGCGTTGGATCGCAGATCGGCAGACAACTCCCAGGTGTTGGTACCTCATTATCGACAAACTGGCCGCCGCAAGGCGCCCGCTCCAGAGAATGCCCGTCAGCCACATTTGGATAAGATGGCGACGTTATGCTTTCATCATCACCATAGGATATCTCATCAATTATAGTCCCTGCACTATCTTTCAATATGAGACGATCCCCTGCATTTCCTAATCCGTTGCCTATACGCCCATCCGCAGTGAACACGATAGTCCCATTATGATTTGGGAAGTTGACTGAAAAGTTCTCAGACGCAGCAATTACCACCAAGCTGTTAGCCGACACATTCAGCGATGGTATTTCATCCATTTCGTAATTATCACTTATCCCCCAGCCGATTAACTCGACAGCTTCAGTACTAGGGTTAAAAAGCTCGATCCATTCGTAACTTGAATCGGAACCCGACTGCAGAGGATTTCCTTGAACTTCATTGATTAAAATGGCGCTTCGATTAGCGACAGTACCCAACGGCGTGTTTGCTGGTGTTGGAGATATTCCGGGAGTCGACGCTGCAGTAGGACTGGGCGTAGATATCGGAACAGGGGACGGAGCGGGCAGTGGCAAACCAAACCCGGGAGTAGGCTCCGAATTATCAATGAAACTGCCGCCTGCCGGCTGACGCTCCATAGAATGGCTTTCGCCGACCTTCTTCATCCACGAAGCGTTTATGGTCACATCGCTTCCATATGAAAGATTATCGATTATATCCCCGTTGCTGTCCATTAAGACCAAATAGTCTCCGTCATTGCTCAGTCCGTTACCTATACGACCATCGGTTACAAATATAATAGCCCCGGAATAAGCCGGAAAGTTCACTGAAAAGTTGTCCGTGGCGGCCAGCACTGCAAACCCATGCGCCGAGATATTCATCAAAGGAATTACATCGTAACCGCCGTTATCCCTGATACCCCAGCCGACAAGCTCAATCGTCTCACTGCAATTGTTATACACCTCTAACCATTCATACGCGGTGTCAGTACCGGATTGAGGAGGGTTATACTGAACCTCATTGATAAGTACGTCACCCCTTGACGCAACCGTGCCGCCAGGAGTAGCCGTCGGCTCTGGAGTTGGGGTAGGTGTGATTATCAAGGTGGGAGCTGGAGTCGGTGTAGAACTTGGTGTCACTGTAGGCCCCAGTGTTGGCAATGGATCAAGTGTAACAATGGGAGTGGGTGACAGCGTCGGCGATAGAGTGGTGGTAGGGATAGGAGTTGGGATCGGCGTCGATATTAGTGTGGGACTCGGCATCGCCGTGGGTTCTGGTGTGGGAGATGGCGCTACCGTTGTAGTAGGAGTCGACGTAGGTGTAGCTTCAGGTGTGGAGGTGGTTGTTACTGTTGGTATAGGCGTAGGTATTGGAGTCAGCGTTGGTTCTGGCGTAGAGGTTGGCTCAAGTGTTGGCGAAGAAGTCGGGGTGGGCGTTACATCCGGCCAACCGAACCCCGGTGTCGGATCAGCGTTGTCGAGGAAACCGCCACAGCCTAAAGGAGAACGCTCTATCGAATGCCCATCACCGACCTCAGGCCAAGGTGGCGAAGTAATAGAACTATTATCACCGTAGGATAGTTGATCAATTACGTTACCGCCGACATCTCTCAGAACAAGCAGGTCTCCGGTATTCGCTAACCCATTTCCTATACTTTTATCTCCGATAAATACAATTGTCCCAACATAGTTTTGAAAGTTGGCAGAGAAATTATTGGAGGCAGCTATTATGGCAAACCCATACGGCGATATATTCAATGAAGGAATTGCGTCGGATTTTTTATTATCACTGATACTACAATTAACAACCTCAACTGTCTCATTGCAGGTATTATAGAGCTCAATCCACTCGTATGATGTGTCCGTGCCAAGTTGAATAGGATTGTATTGGACTTCATTAATAACGATGCAACTTGCATTGGCTACCGGTTCATCATCCGCACTCGAGGCAACTCCTACGCTGCTTGCAGAATGAAGCAATGAAACCACCACTATCACAATCGACAAAACCGCCGGAAACAGTAAGCCACTAATACGCATTACACAAGACTCTTTTGAATTTATATATATTACCCTTTTATATTATAAAGATATATCATATAAGTCAATAAGTCATGCAAGAAAGTGCGCCTGAGACAAAATTATTCATTTTTCTACAAACCCCCTTTCCAAAACATAATTAATGTAATAAAATATGATTCCTAGATTGGAGCAATAAGTGATAATAATGCAGGAGGCGATTCATATGGAACTGTACGACATTGCAAGTGATCTCAGTGTAGCTATTGTAGCCAAATGCGAAATAAAGACTGAAGATGTCAAAAAGGTTTTTGGATTGGTATTGAAAGAAGTTATTGAATCCAGCGAGGATACCCTCCCCAACGCTAGAGACATTGCGAAAGCCATAACCATATCCTATATTAAAAACAGCAACAAACCCCTAAGTGTAACAGAAGCCAGCAAGCTGTTCGGCAAAATACTGAAAGAAGTCTACGGTACCTTCCCAGAAGGCAAAATGCTGGATGAATACCTCGGCAGGAGGAGATAATCATTTATAGATTTGTAAGTCGCCGATCTGACTGGGCTGCAGGCAGATCAATTTAGTACGCTATGTGTGTTTGCTCGCCTGAATATCTATAGATATATCCGATCATGTTGCTCATAATAACAAAATCGCCTCTTTCAGCGCTATATACATAAGTAGAATTGCCGGTAACCATACGAACATCTTCCGATAGTGGTAGGTGAAAATGAACTGGTTTGACATTGTATTAATTGCAGTACTGATTCTCTCTACAGTGGTAGGTATATGGCGTGGCTTCATCAACATGATCCTGCCATTAATTGGCATAATTGTCGGAATTATCTTGGCAGGACTCTACGCTCCGACCGTGGGGGGATGGCTGCCAATAGACGATACAGAACATGCTGCGTGGGCAGGATACGCGATCATCATGGTTGGAACCCTGCTAGTATCCATCATCTTAGCAGTTATTCTAACCAGATTTGTCCATTTGACACTTCTAGGATGGCTGGACAGATTACTCGGAGGAATATTTGGTCTGGCTCTAGGAGCATTAATATGCGCGGCATCACTTGCCGCATGCGTAAAATATGGCTTAGGGACCGACTTTATACACGGATCAGGTATCGCAAAACTCATGCTTGACTGGTTCCCTGGCATCTTAGTGCTGCTGCCAAGCGATTTCGACTCAGTGAAGGACTTCTTCGATTAAGTTGAAACCTCGTGGCCAACGAAGCGATATCTGCACATCGAGTCCTATTGGGAAAGCGAGGCTATTATGACTAAGATCAGCAAGTTCAGCTTCGGCTCAGCTATAATTGATGGCTCTAAACACATCCGTGACCTAGTACTCCTCCCAGATGGCACGGTTAAACAAAGGAGTGGCGGATTTTGGATAATCGGCTCCCACCGCATCAAGAAGGAGGAGGTCGAACAGTTATTCGCTTCAGGTGCGGAGACAGTAATCATCGGCGTTGGTATACTATCGAGGGCCCACCTCTCCGATGAAGCCAAGAGCTACGCCGAGCAACAATCAGCCGAGCTTTTCGTTCTGCCGTCTCGCGACGCAGTATGGAAATGGACCCAACTGGCCGAAGAAGGGAAAAGAGCAGCAGCTCTAATTCACATCACCTGCTGAGAGATATATAGATGCCTCAAGAACCAACTTGGCTGTACTTCCCTGAATGGCTTAAAAACGATACCTGGCATTTCCCCTACGCCTACAGCACCTTCCGTAAGCATATCCCTAAAGATTCGCACGTTTTAGAGGTCGGATTTGGCAGCGGACGTATACTCACAAAGATCGCCAGAGAGCTGAATTGCAGATGTGTTGGTGTAGATATACCGGATCACGCCTTTCCCACAATCGCATTCTTCTGCCAACAAGAGGGCGTGCACGTAGAAGCGCTGAAGGGAGACGGCTTTGCGCTTCCATTCAAGGACGGCTCGTTCGAGGTGGTCTATTCGGAGGGTGTGATTGAGCACTTTCCGATTGAACGTTCAGTCCAGATGCTTAAAGAACACGTGAGGGTATGTAAACCCGGCGGAATAGTGATAGTATCGGTACCAAATAAATTTGCCTTGTTCCACTCGCTAACCAAGCGGCTACTGGGCCCACGTTTCCTTTTCTACCCGGAAGCTAGCTACTCCAATAAACAGCTAGCAAAATTCATGAAGCAGGCAGGATTAAGCCTTATAGCAAGAGACGGATTCGCCTTCGGGTGTCAATTCTACATGTTCCAGGCTTTCTACCTAGAAGAAACCTTTCCAAAAGCTTCAAAGTCCACAGGTAAAATAGGATTGGGCATCTTAAACATCTTAAAGAAGATGCATCTTTATCATTTCGATAACCCACAGCTGAACGCCATGATCGGCTTCCAGACAATGGCTGTAGGACGAAAAATCACACTCCCTGGCTAGAACGTGCCAGCGACCGGCGTCTCTCCCGGATGAAGTTTGCGCCACTTTTCGAGTAATTTCGCTTTATCTTCTTTATGAGCAGGATCAGGTATAATACAATCATCAAGCGGACATATACCAACACACCGAGGTTCTTGGGCTGCACCAACGCACTCTGTGCATTTATTCGGATCGATTTTATAAATTGTATCGCCTTCGCTAATTGCATCGTTTTTACATTCCGACTCACAAGCGCCACAGCTTATACATGATTCGACAATTTTATAAGCCACCTTTTACCTCCTTATATTACATATGTCTTTGCAGACAATTGATAATTCTGGCTATCATATTACACATTTCGATAATATCTACTTCTTAGAAAACTTCTCATTCAAAGCGTCCATAACATGCGAAGGGACCAGATCATCTATATGCCCTCCCAATCTTGCCGCCTCCTTAAGCAGACTGGAACTGACGAACTCAAATTCCAGCTTCGTCATGAAGCACACAACCTCAATGTCGTATGCCAGCTTTTTGTTCATCAGCGCCATTTCAAATTCTTTCTCAAAATCGGAGCTCATACGTAGACCGCGTACGATGACTTTAGCTTTCATCTTCCTAGCGAATTCTACTGTGAGCCCATCGTAGCTGACCACTTTAGCATTGGGAATATGTTTAAGGGCTTTCTTCATCAGCGCAACCCTTTCCTTGGTGCTAAACAATAGCTGCTTGGGCGGAGCCTCGTAAACGCCGACAACAACCCCATCGAATAGCGCAGCTGCGCGCTCTGCAATATCAACGTGTCCCATTGTAACTGGATCAAAGCTTCCTGGATAAAGGGCTAGAACCAAATTAATCCCTCCTATCGATAGATTGAAATACACGTATCGCCATGTTTACGCTCTTTAATCAGATTGAAATCCCCATAACTTGATTCGAGAGGTAGATGATAAGAGTGCTCAGCCACTATGATGGATCCCTTGCCAACCAGCGTAGAAGTAGCCAGGCTATCAACTACCTGAAGAAAAGCTTTATCAGGATAAGGAGGTCCCATAACCACAATATCATACTGCTTCTTAAGTGAAGAAATCGCTTTCATCGCCGTCATGCAATGAACACAGGCTCGGCCCGAAAAACCGGCATTGGACAGGTTCTCATTTATAGCCGCACAGCATTTAGGATCCTGTTCTATAAAATCGACCCAGCCAGCACCTCTACTAAGCGCCTCAAGCCCTAACGAACCAGTGCCAGCATAGATATCAAGTACCAAGGACCAATCGGCATGCATGGATTCTAGAATAGAGAAAATCATCCCGCGCGTCAATTCCGATGTAGGACGTAAATGTACACCCTTAGGTGCTCTGATTTGCTGCCCCTTAGCTGTGCCAGTAATAATTCGCATAACGAAAAACAGACTACATCTCTTTTTGCCGAATTGCGTTTTTCATTATATAACGGGACACGACGCTTCCGTCAAGACCTTCGTAATATATACAGTCATATGACAGTTTCCCAACCCTGCCTTTTAAATATTGACAACCCCGAAACAGCATGGTAACATATGAGTTCGTTGCACCTTAACAACTGGATAGCAGAAGGAAGGTTCTTTACAGATCAAATTGTCTTTTTTGGAGAGTTTGATCCTGGCTCAGGATGAACGCTGGCGGCGTGCCTAATGCATGCAAGCCGAACGGCCTGATTTATCAGGCAGTGGCAGACGGGTGAGTAACGCGTAAGAACTTACCCTAAAGTGGGGGACAACCTCGAGAAATCGGGGCTAATACCGCATACGCTCCGCAAGGAGGAAAGCTACGGCGCTTTAGGATGGGCTTGCGCCCTATCAGGTAGTTGGTGAGGTAATGGCTCACCAAGCCTTAGACGGGTAGTTGGTCTGAGAGGATGATCAGCCACACTGGAATTGAGATACGGTCCAGACTCCTACGGGAGGCAGCAGCAGGGAATATTGCGCAATGGGTGAAAGCCTGACGCAGCAACGCCGCGTGGGGGATGACGGCTTTCGAGTTGTAAACCCCTTTTCTTGGGGAAGATAATGACGGTACCCGAGGAATAAGTCTCGGCTAACTACGTGCCAGCAGCCGCGGTAAGACGTAGGAGGCGAGCGTTATCCGGATTTACTGGGCGTAAAGGGCGTGTAGGTGGTTCTTCAAGTCTATGGTGAAATCTCCCGGCTTAACTGGGAGGCTGCCAGAGAAACTAGAGAACTTGAGGACAGCATAGGAGAGTGGAATTCCCGGTGTAGTGGTGATATGCGTAGATATCGGGAGGAACACCAGTGGCGAAAGCGGCTCTCTGGGCTGCACCTGACACTGAGGCGCGAAAGCGTGGGGAGCAAACAGGATTAGATACCCTGGTAGTCCACGCTGTAAACGATGGATACTGGGTATGGGGGGTATCGACCCCCTCCGTGCCGAAGCTAACGCTTTAAGTATCCCGCCTGGGGACTACGGCCGCAAGGCTAAAACTCAAAGGAATTGACGGGGGCCCGCACAAGCAGCGGAGCGTGTGGTTTAATTCGATGCTAAACGAAGAACCTTACCAAGTCTTGACATATACAGGAAAGATGAGGAAGCTTATCTGCCCTTCGGGGCCTGTATACAGATGCTGCATGGCTGTCGTCAGCTCGTGCCGTGAGGTGTTGGGTTAAGTCCCGCAACGAGCGCAACCCCCGTTGCCAGTTGAATTCTCTGGCGAGACTGCCCCGCAAAACGGGGAGGAAGGTGGGGATGACGTCAAGTCAGCACGGCTCTTACGACTTGGGCTACACACACGCTACAATGGAGGGTACAGAGGGATGCTAAAGGGCGACCTGGAGCTAATCCCACAAAACCATCCTCAGTTCAGATTGCAGGCTGAAACCCGCCTGCATGAAGCCGGAGTTGCTAGTAAACGCAGATCAGCATGCTGCGTTGAATACGTTCTCGGGCCTTGTACACACCGCCCGTCACGTCATGGAAGCTGGCAACACCTGAAGTCGATGGGCTAACCCGCAAGGGAAGTAGTCGCCTAGGGTGGGGCTGGTGACTGGGACGAAGTCGTAACAAGGTAGCTGTAGCGGAAGCTGCGGCTGGATCACCTCCTTTCTAGGGAGAAAACAAGCCTTCGGGCTTATATCTCCTAGGTCGGTCGATGGGGCAAGTTCTACACGAAACTACCTCATCGGTGTTATTGTGTTTTAAACTCTTCCTTCTGCTACCCAGATGTTAAGGTGCTTCTTTTATTTAAGAACCTCCTCACATGTATTGATTTAAGTAAATCTCCTTGATAGAATAAGCAAAGCTCAGGTTCAGATTTATCGATTCCCCCAAATATCACAAAAACCTGAGTAAAAATATAAGGAGGGACCAGATGTCAGGAATAACTGGCGTAAAGATGTTATATTTCATCTGTGCTTGGGTCGTAGCTGGATTGGCTCTATTAGCAGCAATCTTGCTAGGTGTTGCGTGGGAGAGTACTTATGGCTTTGGCGCTGCCTTGGAATGTATATTCATTGGCGCCACCGCATGTATAGCACTGCTTTATCTGTCTGGATTCTTCACCCATCAAATAGCTCTACTCATCAGCGGTATTGCGGTGGGCTGTGTAGCGTTACTATCAATGGTATTGAAACTGGCCGGCAGTTTCTCCCACGGATACCATTTGGAT
Organism: Dehalococcoidia bacterium; assembly: GCA_041653935.1. Lineage (GTDB taxonomy): Bacteria > Chloroflexota > Dehalococcoidia > E44-bin15 > E44-bin15 > JAYEHL01. The sequence goes on from JBAZEO010000002.1 coordinate 519,156, forward strand.
GGCACGTTAATAGCCGGCAATGTATTTTTTGGCCTATTCCTCGGCTTGTTCTGCACAATTCTATTAATCCACCTGTCAGGTAAGTTCGGCAGAGATTAATAAACCATTTCAGATTATATCGGGGGCCATTAGCTCAGCTGGTTAGAGCGCAGTCCTGATAAGACTGAGGTCCTTGGTTCGAAACCAAGATGGCCCACCAATATCGAGATTAGAACTAAAGAGGATGTCCTTATAAAAGGGCATCCTCTTGTTGTTTTATAATTTCAAAAAACTGCTATTTCATCTGGGCGGAAACCACTTTATTAAGAGCAGCCTGGGCTTTAATAAGCTTCTTATACTTCGCCTCGATCTTATCAAGCTTCTTAGCAAGAACTGCCTTGAGCAAATCACCCTCTATTTCGGCAATATCGAGACGCTCATAATAATCAAGCGTTTCCTTCATATGCGCCAAGACTATCATGCCTGTAAGTATGGGATGATTGTTCGTTACATTAGCATCGGCAAACCGCGTCCCATGCTCCAGTTCTACTTCAAGCCCCATACGGAAATCCTCAAGAGCGATGCCCAGCTTTCTGACATTCACAACGTTGAGAATAACCTTAGCCTCTTTTGCTGTTACCTTCGGCTCCTTAATCTTCGTCCAATCGCTTAAGCCCAACTCCTTGCATACCCTCTTTACTTCCGCGACGGTTACATACTGTGGAACTTTCATTTTCGCCTCCTTTCTTCAATCAATCTAACCTACACGATCTATCCAATAATGACACCGATTTCCTCGATGATACGACAATAAGCGAAGGTAATCAATTGATTTAGCTACACTAAGTAATATAATATATCTGCTATACGATTGTTTCAACTATGGTATCAATCATCGTTCTACTGATAGTTTTTATCCTCATAGCCGTCAGACAGATCGGACGCATACGATTTCAGCTATGGCAGATCATGCTGCTCGGCGCCATAGCCGTCCTGCTGACACTGCAAATATCCCCCTTAAATGCATTCAAGTCTATTAATCTTGATGTAATGCTCTTTCTCTTTGGTATGTTCGTCATAGGACGAGCCATGGAGGAAAGCGGATATCTTTCTCATTTATCATCAAAGTTATTTCGCAGAGCCAACTCGACAGATGGTCTGGTCCTTTACATTTTATTTGGCATGGGCTTCTTATCCGCTTTTCTAATGAATGACACCCTAGCGATAGTCGGCACACCAGTCGTCATAATGCTGGCGAAAAAAAGTAACGTAAATACCAAGCTATTGTTATTTGCGCTGGCTTTCGCAATCACGATCGGCAGTGTTATGAGCCCCATCGGGAATCCCCAAAACCTTCTTATCGCTGTCGACGGCGACGTGCCAAACCCATTTATTACATTCCTAAAATACCTGGCCGTTCCCACATTTGTGAATCTTTTTGCGGCTTACTTAATATTGAAAATGTACTATAGAAAACATTTCAATGCAAAAAGAATAGATGTATCACCGTCGCTCATCATTGACAAAGGGTTGGTAAAATTGTGCCGCATTTCGCTTGCACTGCTCGTCAGCCTAGTTTTAATAAAGATAGTGATTGTCTCCGCAGGAATTCAGATTGATTTCAGATTGACCTACATCGCCCTGGCATCCGCTCTCCCGATCATTATATTCAGTCCGAAGAGGCTGGGTATAATTAGAAGGATAGACTGGCATACAATGATTTTCTTCGTCGCGATGTTCATATTGATGACCAGTGTCTGGGACTCCGGCTTCTTCCAGCGCCAGCTCGAATCTATGAATCTCAACCTCACCTCAGTAAGCATTATTATGATAGTGTCAGTAATCGCAAGCCAGTTTGTCTCCAATGTCCCGCTCGTTGCTCTGTACATGCCGACACTGACGCAACTCGGAACCTCTACAAAAGAACTTATGGCACTGGCTGCGGGAAGCACCATAGCCGGAAACCTGTTCATCCTGGGTGCTGTCAGCAATGTGATAATCATTCACAACGCGGAAAAGAGCGCCGGCGAAACCCTCACTTTCTTCGAATTCGCCAGAATAGGCCTGCCGCTGACTATTATCAACATACTTGTATACTGGCTCTATCTCTCGTTCATCATGTGATACGACATCATTTCGCAGTATCGAGTCGACACGCCCGGTTTTGACATCTTAATTTAAAGAGCAATTCCAGATTTAACACAGGTATTGGCAAACACCTAAATACCTGCTATATTTATTTATTCTTGGTTTATAACAGATTCGCAAAAATATAACTGAAGGAGGTGTACCATGGCTTCAAAATACGCAAAAGGCCTTCATGCAGCTTTTACGACTCTGGAGGCCAACCAGGGCTACCTCAAGAATCTGGAGAAACTGAAGGCGGAAGGTTCTGTGCCGAATGACCAGTATGAGACTATGAAGGAAGAATACAGCCGCAAGATCCCCCCGGCTGAGTCTGAGATAAAAGCTATTAAAAACAGGGTCGAACGGGAGATGGAGGCGATCAAAAAAGAACTGGGGACGCTTAAAAAGGACTTGGATAACCTCAGCACAAGGAATAAGGTTGGCGAGGTACCGTTGGAAAAATTCAAGAGCATGGATTCAAAAATACGACGTAGAATAGAACAATTAGAGTCGGAAATTGCCGAATTTGATAACCTACTGAAGGCGAACTGCGCCGCAGATATCTGGCAGGGACCTCCGGGCAAGTCCAGCAGCTATTCCGCACCCCGATTGTAAATGTGTCAATATACACAATATGCCCTGTATAATCTGAAGACGAAGAGGCATTGAGGATGCGCTGTCCGGTTTGCAACGTTCCGATGATAATAGTCGAACACGAGAGGATTGAGCTCGACTACTGCACCAAGTGTTTGGGCGTCTGGTTCGATGCCGGCGAGCTTGAGCTTCTGATAGAGCGATTATCTTTGAACAAAGAGCCCCTTTCCTTGCATGAGCTTTGGGCCTTGCCTGAGACCAATACTCCAGAAAAAGCCAGGCGGTGCCCGATATGTCGTAAGAAGATGCAGAAAGCACATGTCGGCGAGGAGTCAATGGTCCTTATCGATATATGTCCTGGTCAACATGGGATATGGTTTGACAGCGGCGAGACAAGCCAGGTGCTGAGTCAACTCAAGTGCAAAGGTCCAGCAACGGGAAAGCAAGGCAGGGTTATAAATTTCATTGGAGAGGTTTTTAAGGCTAAGTAGCAGAATAGTACTGCTGTTAGGAGGTGTATATGGTCGGTGCTATTATAGGGATTGTAATAGGTGTAATCGTGCTCGTGCTCATCATATGGCTTTTTGCCACCTACAACGGGCTAGTAAAGCTGCGCAACCAGACCAAGAATGCCTGGGCACAGATAGACGTGCAACTCAAGCGGAGGCATGATCTGATCCCGAACCTGGTTGAGACAGTAAAAGGTTACGCGGCGCATGAGCGGCAAACACTGGAAGCGGTCATCCAGGCTCGCAACACCGCAGTGGGTGCCGTGGGCAAAGGCGTGGGTGAACAAGCCAAGGCTGAGGGCGGTCTGAGCGGTGCCCTTTCTAAACTCTTTGCCGTGGCAGAGCAATACCCCAACCTAAAGGCTAATGAGAACTTTCTGGCACTTCAGGAAGAGCTATCTTCAACCGAGAACAAGATTAGCTTCTCGCGTCAGTTCTATAACGACTCTGTCCTCCAATATAATAATAAGACACAGATGGCGCCGTCCAATATTGTAGCTGGCATGTTCGGTTTCAAGTCCGGAGAGTTCTTTGAAGTAGAAGCAGCAGCGGAAAGAGAAGCCCCAAAGGTCAGTTTCAATAAATAGCTTAGATCACTTTGGTATGTGGGCACAGATACAGTCTAATAGAAGACGTTCCATAGTACTGGTAGCAGCACTTGCGGCAGTGTTGCTCCTGCTGGGCTATTTTCTGGGTGAAGCCTTCCTCGGCAGCGGTATATACGGCTTGATAATCGCTCTGGTAATCTGGGGCATCATGAATCTGATAGCCTATTTCCAGGGCGGCGCCCTTATACTTTCCCTCTCTGGAGCTAAAAAGATCGGGCCGAACGATCATCCTCGCCTCTGGAACGTCGTCGAAGAGATGAAGATCGCATCTGGACTCGAGAAGATGCCGGAGGTCTATATCATCGAAGACCAGGCGATGAATGCCTTCGCCACCGGACGATCCCCGAAACATGCAGCAGTGACCGTCACCTCCGGATTGCTGCAGAAGATGAACCGCGATGAGCTGCAGGGTGTGGTAGCCCACGAGATGTCCCATATCCAGAATCGTGATGTGCTCCTGATGACACTCTGCAGCGTTCTATTGGGTACAATAGTCATCCTGGCATGGTACGGCAGCAGGGTGCTGCTCTTTAGCGGCGGCAGCGGGGGAAGGCGGAGTGGTGGAGGAAATAGTGGAAACGGCGCAGCCATCATCATGATCGTAGCCTTGTTACTGGCGATACTTGCGCCGATATTCGCTCAACTGATCTATTTTGCCATATCCCGTAAGCGGGAGTACCTGGCTGATGCTTCGGGAGCGCTTTATACCAGATACCCGGAGGGACTGGCCTCGGCACTGGAAAAGATCGCAGACTCAACAGTACAATTAAAATCAGCCAATCAGGCTTTCGCACCCATGTATATCGCCAATCCCTTCCGAAAAAAGGGGCTGTCTGCCAGCGACATGACCAGCACACACCCGCCCATTCGTGAGAGGGTAAGGATCCTGCGAAGCATGGCCGGAGGCGCTTCCTTCGTCGACTACAATAAGGCTTTCCAGCAAGTCCGCAACAAGAAACAGAACATCATCCCTGGCTCCGCCCTTGCCGGTGCCGCCGGGCTGGTCTCCACACGACAGCCGGAGCCGGCGACAAGTCGACTGTCCGAACCAGAACAGAAGATCGAGCGCGCCCGAGAGGTATCAGCCACCCTTGATAGGCTAAACAAATACACCGCTCTTGCATGCCAATGCGGGACTGCCTTCAGAATCCCGCCAGACTACAAAGGCAAGGTTATCCGCTGCCCTCGTTGCGGACGGGATAATCAAATACCGAACAAGTAACATATTTAAATAAACCAGTCTCCCATCAGATACGCTTACATTCCATCCGCCGTATAATTCAACAGACAGGCCTTATTCCACTAGCAACGCACTATATTATTTTAATTAAAATTATGCTACAATTTTCGGGAAAGTGGTGGTTATTTTGCCTAATCGAGTTAAGAGAGTCGTACTTCCATTCGCAGCACTAGTCGGACAACAAGACTTACAGCTGGCTTTGCTGCTTAATGCGATAAACCCCAGCCTTATGGGCGTCCTGGTAACAGGAGAAAAAGGAACCGGCAAGTCAACCGCCGTCAGAGCACTGGCCGATCTTTTGCCCGATATAGAGGTTGTAAGATGCCGGTTCAACTGCAGCCCTACTAATCCGTCCCTGCAATGCAACATCTGCCACGATAAATTCCTCACGGGAGAGAAACTCGATACCGTGACCCGTAAGACGAAGGTGGTGGAACTTCCTCTGGGAGCCACCGAAGACAGGGTTGTGGGAACAATCGATATAGAGAAAGCACTGAGCGAGGGAATAAAAGCCTTGCAGCCCGGCATATTGGCAGAGGTTAACCAGGGCATACTGTACATAGATGAGGTAAACTTGCTCGACGATCATCTGGTAGACGTCCTCCTTGACTCCGCGGCTATGGGCGTTAACAGTATAGAAAGAGAGGGCATTTCCATATCTCACCCGTCAAGATTCATTCTTGTGGGCACCATGAACCCTGAGGAAGGGGAGATTCGCCCCCAACTGCTGGACAGATTCGGATTGTCGGTCAATGTTAAAGGCCTTAAAGACCCCAAGGAAAGAATGAAAATCATAAAGCTCGTGGAGGATTTCGAACAGCACCCGGAGTCGGTTGCGAAAAAATACGATAGTGAGCAAGCCGAGCTAAGAAAAAGGATAATGAATGCCAGAGCTATCCTGAGCGAGGTTGAAATTCCGGCGGACATTTTCACCACAATAATTAACATCTGCATAGAATTTGAGGTCCATGGTCACAGGGCGGATTTCCTCATCGCCAGGACTGTAAAGACAATAGCCGCATACAACCAGCGCAAGACAGTAAACGAAGACGATGTAGTTAAAGCTTCCGAGCTGGTGCTTCCTCATCGCATGAGACGCCTGCCGTTTGAAGAACCGCAGCCGGTAACGGATAAGGTTAAAAGGATTGTGAGCCAGCGAAAGACTGTCACACCTGTTATCTCCGGGGAAAGCCGCGGAGTGGGAAGGGGAGAGGTCGCTGAGGTACGCCTCGTTTCCCCTGTAGAATCGCAGCCCAGGACCATTGATGAAGAACTGGACTTTTCCAAAAAAAAAAGCTCACCCTAAGACCGACGAAAGATAATAAGCAGAGGTCTGGTTCGGGCAGGAGAACACGCACGCTGAGCACCAGCAGCGGCAAGTATATAAGAGCCAGGACACCTCAGGGAAAAGCCACCGATATCGCCATTGACGCTACCATAAGAGCGGCAGCGGCCAGGACAGGCAGTCTGAACATAAGCAAGGAAGACCTGAGAGAAAAGATAAGGGCTAAGAAGGTCTCCTCCGTTATCATGTTCGTAGTGGATGCCTCGGGCTCGATGGCGGCTATCAAGGGCATGACCCTGACCAAGGTTACAGTCCTGTCACTCCTGGAGGAATCCTACCGGAAAAGGGACAGGGTAGGAATGATCGCTGTTTCAGGGAACAAGGCCCGTGTTATTTTGTCCCCGACCTCCAGTGTCCAGCTTGCCGTTAAACATCTTAAAGAGATACCGACTGAAGGATTGACGCCCCTTTCCGATGGTCTTTACAAAGGATTCCGCATCTTAAAAACCGAGATATCGAAGAGAAAAAATGTCATCCCGATATTAGTAGTGGTATCCGACGGACGAGCCAATGTGCCGATGGAAATCAACATACGCAAGGAAATAACCGCTATATCCAGGGAGATTAAGAAGCACAACATCCACGTTGTGGTTATAGACACCACGGATAATGGCTCCCCTCAAGAAGGGGTCAGCTACAATAAGGATATCGCCGAGAAAAGCGGAGGTTCATACTTCACATTGGACGAACTGGACTCAGATAAGATTGTTAACCTGATAAGAACCGCTTCCGTATCGCAAGAGACTATAAACCTTAATCTTAAAGGTTCACAACATAACTAAGCTAACTGCTTTTTCTGCTACCAAACAAGTAACATATTCAAATACGATTACATTCCCTCCACCATACAATTCACAGACAGGGTTTATTCTGCCAGTTCCAATTCTTCACGAAATGGCTGAAATGTATTGACTTTTTCTTTCTGGCACATGCTAGAATTTCCTGCCAGTGGTAAAACAGGCACTGAATACAAATATAGAATTGACTGAAAATTACCGAAGGAATAAAGAGGAGGTACATATTTTATGACAGCAGACAATCGTTTTGATATTGTTATCGTTGGAGGCGGACCTAACGGCACAGCGCTGGCAGCCTATCTGTCAAAGTGCAACCTGAAGGTATGCGTGCTTGAGGAAAGGTACGAAGCGGGCGGCTCCTGTGAGACTGCAGAGGCTAAAGCAGGCATACGCCTCTATCCCCACGCCATATTAATGTATGCCGCCCCAGCGCCCGGCTTTGATCAACTGGAGCTTTGGAAGCACGGGTTCCGCATGACCTGGAACCCGCAGGACGTGATCGGTCATGCTACCAACGGACTATCATGCAGCAACGGCATAGCCGGACTCAGCCCCAAGGACATGGCAGGATACATGAAGATCAGCGGACTTGTCGGCAACCCGCCCTTCGCCCGCGAACTGATGCGCGCCACCAACTGGTGCCCTCCGCATCCCGATTATGTTGAGATCAATGAGAACACAATCCCATACATGCAGGTCTACAAGAAATACGTTCCGGAGGTCTGGTCAAAAGAGATCCTCGACATGACCCTCTTCGACTTCATGGATGAGTGGTTCGATACCGAACCGTGGAAGTGCACTGTCGCCTCCGCCGCATGGTGGTCCGGGGCCGCAGCTCACTGGGAAGGCGTAGCCATCCCCGCCTTTATCAATGTCATGCAGCTCTTCATCGCTGCGTTAAGCGTGCCCCGCGGCGGCATGCACGGCTACTTCCATTCCATCTTCCGCGCCGCCATAGCTAACGGAACGACATTCAAAGCCGCTTGTCCCGTGGAAGAGATCATCGTCCAGAACGGCAGGGCCGTCGGTGTGCGCTTGCGTGATGATGCCGCATCCCGCGAGAAGACGATATGGGCCGATAAAGCGGTCATCTCCGCCTGCGATGTTAAACAGACCTTCAATAAACTCGTAGGACCGAGACACCTTGACAAAGGCTTCCTGCAAAAGGTCGATAATATCAGCGTTAAGGGCGGCACGCTCTGGGTCTCCCAGTTCCTGCTAAAGAAACCGCTATCATGGAAACCTGCGTGGCAAAAGATGGGCGGCGGTCATCAAGAGGTCCCTTACGGCAGCGCCTATCCCATGGACTCCCGCGATATATATTATGAGAATGTGCGCGATGTCGACGCCTTTAAGGGCAACCCCAGCGTGCCGGCCGAGCGTTACCTGTGGTTCCTCGCGCCAAGCCAGGCATTCGATCCGACCGATAACCAGTGTCCCGGCGTTTATCCAAAGGGAGGCATTCTCTCTGCTACCTTCGAGGCGGGAGCGACGCCACCGGAATATCATGCCGAGGCGCCAGATGCCGCTGATAAGGTGAAAGCGGAGATGGAGAAATACTTCCGCAAGGCCTTCAGCGGACCGCTGGATGGATTGGAAGACGATAACGTGATTATGCACTGGTCCACCGCTCCGTTCGAGATGATCCACCGCAACCGCAGCCTGATCGGAGGCACATGGTGCGGACACCGCCATTGCGACGATCAGTTGTTCAGCAAACCGGCGTTCCGAGAGATCGCCCGTTACCGCACCCCGATCGACGGCCTGTATCTCTGCCACCAGACTTCAGGCCACCCCGGAGGCCTGTGCCTCATGGCCATTCCGTACAACCTGATGCACATACTCATCGAAGATGGCATCGCTGAGCCGGGCAAGTGGTGGTACCCTTCACCCTATTACATTCCTGAGAGGGGTAAGATATCAGCCGTCCCCGGCCAGGGCAGAATGCCGAAATAACCAGAGCTGAATCTTTAAAGAAGAATAATAACCGCCTTCGTTACGAAGGCGGTTATTTTATATACCATTCGAAGGTATTTCCCTCTTTTTGCCACCAAATACTGCGACAAAAATGAAATCTGTCGAAAAATTATTTACATTACAACCAGACTATGATATACTTCCTATTCTGTAATGAATAAAGAAAGAAAACAGGCCATATTAGAGGGGTTTCGCCTTCACGAAAAGGACAGTGGCTCCCCAGAGGTTCAGGTCGCTCTGCTAACAGAGCGGATTAATAACCTGACCGAGCACATGCGGGTTAATCGCCATGATTACTACTCGCTACGCGGACTTCTCATGCTGGTGGGGCAACGGCAACGATTGCTAAAGTACATAAGCCGGGAAGATCCGGAACGATACCGTTCGCTCATCGCCAGACTTGGTCTCCGTAAGTAAGGAAGGAGTCCGCGATGCCACACAGGTACGAATGTCTGCTGGGCAGTCAACCTCTTATTATTGAAACTGGTGCAGTTGCCAATCAGGCGGATGGTGCTGTCACCGTTCGCTATGGCGATACGCTGATACTAGCCACAGTCTGCGTATCCAAGGAAGAGAGGGAAGACGCGGACATGGTGCCCCTGACCGTCGACTACGAGGAGAAGCACTACGCCGCAGGCAAGATCCCCGGCAGTTTCATACGCAGGGAGAGCCGCCCCAGCCAAGACGCGATACTAGCCGACCGTATCATCGACCGCTCGTTGCGCCCGCTTATCGCAAAAGGCTTCAAGAACGACACGCAAATTGTTATAACCGTGCTGTCCACAGATCAGGAGAACGATCCTGATATATTAGCCATTATCGGCGCTTCAGCCGCATTATCGATATCAAAAGTGCCCTTCGATGGCCCGATATCCGCAATACGGGTAGGACTCATTGATGGAAAACTTGTTTTAAATCCCACTTTCACCAATTTAGCTGAAAGCAAGTTGGACCTCATAGTATCCAGCAGCAAAGATGCTCCAGTTATGGTTGAGGCTGAGGCCAGTGAAGTAGCGGATCAGGTCATCCTCGACGCCATAAAGCTCGCACAGGAGGCTAACCAGGAAGCCATCAGACTGCAAGAGAGGCTGCGCGCGGAGCATGGCAAGACCAAATTGGAATTTAACCCGGTGTTAATCAAGCCGGAGGCCTTAGAAGCAGCCACCGCAATCATCGGCAACAGACTTGGCGAAATAGTATACAAAACTAAAATTGATAGACAGGCTGACCTCGACGCCATGGAGAAGGAGCTGAGCCAGCAACTGGGAGAGAAGTTCACCGCCCACGAAATAAGCGCGGCATTAGAAGGCTTGGTAAAGAAAGCGGTCAGGTCACAAATACTAGAGAAGGGGGTACGCTCCGCCGGACGCAAGCCGACCGAGATTCGTCCTATAACCTGCGAAGTAGGAGTGCTCCCCCGCACGCACGGATCAGGCTTGTTCACCCGTGGAAGCACCCAAGTGCTAAGCAATACCACACTGGGCTCCTCGTCAGAGGAACAAATGATCGATACCATCAGCCAGCAGGACAAGAAGCGCTTCCTGCATCACTATAACTTCCCGCCCTTCTGCGTCGGCGAGATAGGCCGCATGACCGGCCCCAAGCGCCGCGAGATCGGCCACGGCGCGTTAGTGGAACGGGCGCTGACACCGATAATACCGACACAAGAGGAGTTCCCGTATACGATACGTGTGGTCTCCGAGGTGCTATCCTCAAACGGCTCCAGCTCCATGGGAAGCGTCTGTGCCAGCAGCCTTTCGCTGATGGATGCCGGAGTCCCTATAAAGAAAGCTATCGCAGGCGTAGCCATGGGCCTCATTGCTGAAGGCGATAAATACATCGTCCTCACCGATATAGAGGGCCTGGAAGATGCCTATGGAAATATGGATTTCAAAGTGGCCGGCACAGTTGACGGCATAACAGCCCTCCAGATGGACATTAAGCTCAAAGGGATTCCCTCTGAGGTTATCGAGAGGGGTTTGAAGCAGGCATACGAGGGTCGACTGTTTATTTTAGACAAGATGAACCAGGCTATCAGCACCGCTCGGACAGAGCTCAGTAAATACGCCCCCAGGATATACCGCCTGAAGATCAATCCGGAAAAAATCGGCACCGTCATCGGCCCGGGCGGCAAGATGATAAGATCGATCGTCGAACAGACCAAGTCCAAAGTAGACATTGAAGACGATGGCACGGTTTTAATCGCATCGGCCGACGAGGAAAGCGCCAGAAAAGCGATAAAGATAATAGAGGACCTGACTAAAGAGGTAGAGGTGGGAGCAGTGTACACCGGCAAGGTAACACGGCTCATGGATTTCGGCGCCTTCGTAGAGGTCCTCCCCGGCAAAGAGGGGCTGGTTCACATCAGCGAGTTGGCTGATTACCGCGTAGCCAGTGTAGAGGACGCAGTCAAGGTCGGCGACGAGGTCATGGTGAAAGTCATCGAAATCGACCGCATGGGACGCGTCAACCTGTCACGCCGCGCTGTTTTTCATGATGTAGCAGCTGGCGAAGACGGGCAGAAGACAGCTCCACCGCAAAGCCAGCACGAGAGGCCGCAGCGCCCCGGCGGATTCCGCGGAGGAGACCGACCGCGCAGGGATCAACCCAGGCGCTCTAATGACAAGCCCAACCGATAAACCTTTGTAAGAAGGGGTCATCGAAGCCATGATTAAAGTAGTTATTCACGGCGTTCTAGGTAGAGTGGGGCAGGAAGTGCTTCGCGCTGTATGCACAAACGCGGAGATGCAAGCGGTCGGCGCAGTTGATATCAAAACCAAAAACAAGAAGCTTACGCTTCCCGGAAGTCCTGCAGAAATTCCGCTGTCCGACGATATCGATTCGATCCTTTCGTCTACAAAACCGGATGTCATGGTGGATTTCACCATTTACCAGGCCGCCATGCCGGCGATCCGTATCGCCGCTAAACGAAAAGTTAATCTGGTCATCGGCACGACCGGCTTCTCACAACAGGATATCGATGAGATCGAAGAGCTGTGCCGCAGCAACAAGATTGGCGCTGTTCTCGCCTCCAACTTTACCCTGGGAGCGGTCCTGATGATACACATGGCAAAGATAGCGGCCAAATATTTCGACTACGCCGAGATTATCGAGAAGCACCATGAGAAGAAGGCCGACGCTCCGTCCGGCACGGCGCTGTCCACCGCAAAAGCCATGGTGCAGGCGCGCGGCCACGCCTTCCAGATACCGCCGCTTGAGAAGGAAAATATCCCCGGCACGCGCGGAGGGCAGATCGACGGTATAAGTATTCACAGTGTGCGCCTGCCGGGATATATGGCCAACCAGGATGTTATTTTCGGCGCACTAGGACAGACGCTCAAGATCAGCCACGAGACGATAAGCCGCGAGGCATTCATGCCCGGCGTCGTCATGGCCATCAAGCACGTCAACGAGAACAAAGGCCTCATTGTTGGCCTCGAGAACCTACTAGGCCTGTGAGGAATAAAAGGCGTCTCCGTAGAAGCGAGGTTTTCTCGCCCTTACACAAATTCGATCTTCAAATAGAGAGGTTTATAAATGACTAAGATAGGCAGACTGATAACAGCGATGGTTACTCCCTTCAACTCAAAGGGAGAGGTGGACTACAAACAGGCGCAGAAGCTGGCCAAGGCGCTTATCGATTCCGGCAGCGACGGACTGGTAGTCACCGGCACCACCGGCGAGCGCCCTACCTTGACCGACGAGGAGCAACTCAATCTTTTCACAGCTGTAAGAGAGGCCATCGGCAAGAAAGGAACGATAATCGCCGGCACCGGCGGCAACTGCACACGCGAGAGCATCGCCATGACAAAAGAGGCAGAGAAGCGTGGGATAGACGCCGCGCTGCTCATCGTCCCTTACTACAACAAGCCGACTCAGGAAGGCATGTATCAGCATTTCAAGGCCATCGCCGGGAGCACCAGCCTGCCATGCATCCTCTACAACGTACCCGGCCGAACGGTGACCAACCTCGCGCCGGAGACCGCCGTCCGCCTGAGCAAGATCGACAACATCATAGGCATCAAAGAGGCCAGTGGCAATCTGGAGCAGTCAGCAAAGATTCTCCAAGGCGCAGGTCAGGGCTTCCTGGTGTGGAGCGGAAACGATGGCGATACCTTCGCCATCATGGCCATGGGCGGCTACGGTGTCATCAGTGTCGCCTCCCACCTAGTGGGGAAACAAATACAGGAAATGATACAGCAGACAGTCAAGGGTAAAATGAAAGAGGCCGCCGCAACTCAGATGCGACTGCTACCCCTGATCAATGCACTGTTCGTAGTATCGAACCCCATACCGATTAAATATGCTTTGAACCATATAGGCTTCAAGGTCGGCAAGCCGCGACTGCCGCTCACTGAGCCCGATGAGAAATCAGCAAAGATTATCGAGGAAGCTCTGAAAAAATATACCATTGACCTGAAGTTTTAGAGGAAGTAATTTCTCGATACGATGCAAAACCGGTAAATATTTTACTTACCAGAACTCTATGCTGCCGGCGCACTCTTTGTCTCTGAGAAATGTTGCGATCTCTTGCCTGACCTGCTGATCCTCGATCGGCTCCACCTCGGACACAGGCATGCCGTCATCGCTCTTTTTTGACTCCCAGTTTAGTAAGTAGCCCGGGACAATGGCATAGGTGCAACCGCCACGCACGCAACAGCTGTTATCGATCATAAAGGCACCGGTAATATAGAGAACCTCTTTGCCTCTGTACTTCCATCTTGTCTCATGCAGCGGCACATAATAGCCAGAGATAGAATGTACTTCAGTGCCTAAATCCTGATGAACGTATTCCCTCGCCATCTCAGTTACCTTACGGCAGCACCTGCCCTATTATCGATACAAGAACGACTCAGCTAAAACGGCTCTTTGACAATAATTGTCTGTTCCCGTCGCTCCCCGACAGATACAATGCTCGCGGGGCAATTCAGTAATTCCTCTATTCTCTTAACATAGTTGCGAGCATTTGCTGGCAGATCTTGCATCCGTCTAGCGCTAGTGATATCTACTCCCCAGCCGGGGAGCTCCTCGTATACCGGCTCACACTTCGCCAGTCTTGCCACACTTGAAGGAGGACTCGTAATGGTTTTCCCATTAAGCTTATAAGAGGTGCATATCTTAATTGACGGTAGGATGCTCAAAATATCAAGCCGGGTAAGAGCTATCGACGTGAAGCCATTGATACGCACGCTGAACCTTCCTACTACTGCATCGAACCAGCCGCAGCGACGCGGTCGGCCTGTTGTTGCGCCCCACTCTTTGGCATGCTGTCTTATCTGCTCTCCTACTTCATCAAGTAGTTCCGTAGGCATAGGCCCGCCGCCGACCCTGGTACAGTAAGCCTTGAAAACACCGATAACACCATCTAGCTTAAGTGGACTCAATCCCAATCCGGCGCAGGCTCCGCCGGCGATTGTTGAGCTTGATGTGACAAACGGATAAGTGCCAAAATCTATGTCCAATAGAGACCCCTGTGCTCCCTCCAGCACAACGTTTTTCTTTTGCTCGATAGCTTCTGATATCATCAGATCCGTTTCATTAAGGAAAGGAGCTAGCTTATCTCCATAATTGCAGTATCTCTTATAAACTTCATCCAAATCCAGAGGCTTAGCGTTATAAAGCTTGGTTAGGAGGCGGTTTTTCTCCTTCAGAACAACCGATAGCCGCTCCTTGAAATTCTTTTTATCCAACAAATCTCCAGCGCGTATGCCACTACGCCCCACCTTGTCCACATAAGCCGGCCCAATACCCTTCTTTGTCGTCCCTATAGCATCTTTCCCCCGCGCTTCCTCCTCTAATCCATCAAGCAGGATGTGATAAGGCATGATAAGGTGAGCCCGATCGCTTATAAACAGGTGGTCGACCGGCACTCCTTTACTCTGTAACTCATCGATCTCCTGTAGAATCACATCACAGTCTAATACCACACCATTGGAAACAATACATATAACATCACTGTGGAAAATACCCGCAGGAATGAGATGCATTTTAAATGTCCCCATGGCATTGATAACGGTATGCCCGGCATTGCTGCCGCCGGAATACCGCACCACCATGTTCGCTCTTTCGGCGATTACATCTACAATCTTACCCTTCCCCTCATCACCCCATTGTGCTCCAATAACAGCTACAGCTGGCACCGGCTTCCTCCTCCTGACCCTTACATTGAGCCTTTTTTTGCCCCACAGCAGTATACCAGATGATTAACTTTTTGATAAGGGGTATCCCTCGTATGGAGACATTGTTGACAATAGGAGTTAAAAATGATAATTTTACTACGCCTCTGTGTGTATTACTGAATATTGTCATGCCCGAGTAGCTCAATGGCAGAGCGAGTGTTTTGTAAACACTAGGTTAGTGGTTCGACTCCGCTCTCGGGCTGTAACCATAATTAGCAATAAAGCACGCGGCGAGATGGGTGAGTGGCTAAAACCAGCAGACTGTAAATCTGCCGCCCTTCGGGCTTCGTTGGTTCGAATCCAACTCTCGCCACTTTAGATTAAACACCATGAGCTTCGAACTCATGCCTTATTGATACTTAATGACTAGACGTCCTTGGATTTAACGCCTCCCAATCGTTCATAACTATTGACAACAAAATACATAGATAGTAAAATGCTCTGGCATAGCTTTCGGCTATGCCTTAGTTATTTTGTCTTAGTGCCCACATAGCTCAGTGGTAGAGCACGTTCTTGGTAAGAACGGGGTCGTCAGTTCAAGTCTGACTGTGGGCTTATTAACCGAGGAGGAGAAATGGCGAAGAAATTATTCGAACGAACTAAACCACACGTAAACGTAGGAACAATCGGGCACGTTGACCATGGCAAGACTACCCTGACATCTGCTATTACTAAGGTGTTGGAAGCAAAAGGCCTGGCGACCTATGTGTCGTATGACCAGGTAGCGAAAGCATCTGAATCTCAAGGTCGACGCGACGCGACGAAAATTCTGACCATAGCCATTTCGCACGTTGAATACGAGACGGACAAGCGCCACTATGCGCACATCGACTGCCCGGGTCATGCCGACTACATCAAAAACATGATCACCGGCGCAGCACAGATGGATGGAACGATCCTCGTTGTCTCTGCTGCCGACGGACCGATGCCTCAGACCAGAGAGCACATCCTTTTAGCCCGCCAGGTAAACGTTCCTGCAATTGTGGTTTTCATCAATAAAGTCGACCTTATGGAAGACAAGGAACTGGTAGAGTTAGTAGAACTGGAAATACGTGATTTGCTTACGAAGTACGAATTCCCCGGCGACAAGACGCCCATCATCAAGGGCTCGGCAACAAAGGCACTGGAGTGCGCCTGCGGGAAGAAAGAATGCCAGTGGTGCGGCCGTATAATAGAATTGATGGACGCCGTCGACAGCTTCATACCTACACCGGTACGCCCAAAGGACAAACCCTTCATGATGGCTGTTGAAGATGTATTCAGCATCAAGGGACGCGGAACTGTAGCGACCGGCCGTGTCGAGCGCGGCGTTGTAAAGGTTGGCGACGAGGTTGAGTTGGTCGGACTGAAACCAACACAGAAAAAGGTCGTCACCGGCGTCGAGATGTTCCATAAGACTTTGCAGGTCGGCGAGCCCGGCGACGCCCTCGGACTTCTTATCAGAGGCGCCGAACGCGAAGATATACTCAGAGGCATGGTTATGGCAAAGCCTGGAACCATAACTCCTCATACCAAAGCTGATACCGAGGTATATGTTCTAACTAAAGAGGAGGGCGGCCGCCATACCCCATTCTTCACCGGTTATAAACCGCAGTTCTACATCCGGACAACCGACGTTACCGGTTCTTTATTCCTGCCAGAGGGCGTGGAGATGTGTATGCCCGGCGATCATATTAAGATGAGAGTGGAGCTTATCGAGCCGGTAGCTATGGAGACTGGTATGCGGTTTGCTATTAGAGAGGGCGGCAGGACCGTAGGTTCCGGCGTAATCACAAAGATAACGGAATAGGCAACACATTGTTAATATATAGGGGAAAGATGTCTATTGGCTAAAAAGGGTTCTAGGGAGATAATCCACCTCGCTTGCACTGAGTGCAAGGAGAGGGTTTATACAACAACAAAGAATAAGAAGAACGACCCGGAACGTTTGGAACTTAAGAAATTTTGCCCGCGTTGCCGCACCCAGAAGTTATACCGCGAGGTAAAATAATATGGCCAAACCTTCTTTTGCAGTGGGTCAAATAATCCCGGGATTCCGCCGCTACATAGGTGAAATAGCGGCCGAGCTCAAGAAAGTTGTTTGGCCCACAAAAGCAGAAACCAGACGGCTTACGGTAATGGTAATCGTTGTCGCTGGATCGGTAGGGGTTCTCCTTGGCGTTGCCGATTACGGATTCACACGTCTCATGCAATTGATAATAGGAGGGTAGGGAGGCGGGAGGCATATCCGAAAACCGCTTTAACCGGTTTTCCTTGCACCCACTTCTGAGGAGAAGAAATGGCAGAAGCAGAGCGGAGATGGTATGTCATTCACACCTACTCCGGTTATGAACAACGGGTTCAGACCAACTTGGAACAACGTATTCGGTCCATGGATGCCAAAGATAAAATCTTCAGCGTGACCATCCCAACCGAAAATGAAATAGAGATCAAGGACGGACAAAAGAAAACCGTAGCAAGAAAGGTCTTCCCCGGTTACATATTGGTGGAGATGAAACTAACCGATGAGAGTTGGAATGTCGTACGTAACACTCCAGGAGTCACTGGTTTCGTAGGTGCCGGGAGTAAGCCTGTTCCACTGGAAGAAGATGAGGTTAAGAATATCTTCCAGCGAATGGAGGGGGAGACACCGAGGATTAAAGTTGGTTTCCGTAAGGGAGAAAGTGTTCGCGTAATCGACGGGCCATTCATCGATTTGATAGGTATAGTAGACGAGATATTCCCTGATAAAGGCAAGGTGAGAGTACTTATATCTCTCTTCGGTCGTGAGACGCCAGTAGAATTAGACTTCTTACAGATAGAACGGCTCTGATTTATCGCAAGAAGCATTTCATAGAGGTAGAAACTTGGCTAAAAAGGTAAAAGCAATAATAAAAATTCAACTGCCAGCCGGGCAGGCAAGCCCAGCGCCACCAGTAGGTCCGATACTGGGACAACATGGTTGCAATATTATGGGCTTCTGCAAGGAGTATAATGAGCGAACGGCGGCCCAGACGGGATCTATAGTCCCCGCGGAAATAACTATATATGATGACCGCTCATTCACATTTACGCTCAAGACGCCTCCGGTAGCAGACATGCTGCGTAAAGCGCTCGGGATAGAGAAGGGTAGCGGCACCCCTAACACAGAAAAGGTAGGCAAGATCCCCAGAAGCAAGGTCGAAGAAATCGCCAAAATGAAGATGAAAGACTTGAATGCCGCTGATGTAAAGGGCGCGATGCAGATGATCGAGGGGACGGCACGAAGCATGGGGATCGAGGTAGAATAATGGCTAAGCACGGTAAAAAATACAACGAGGCGTCTAAATTAATAGACCCCCAGAAAGAATACGATCCCAAAGAGGCTATCGCACTGATGAAGAAGGCGTCATTCGTCAAGTTCGACGAAACGGTTGAAGTGCATATGTGTATGGGGCTGGATTCTAGACATGCTGACCAGCAGGTAAGAGGAGTTGCCAGCCTGCCCCATGGGCTCGGAAAACAGGTAAGAGTCATTGTCTTCACTCAAGGCGAAGGGGTGAGGATCGCTCAGGAAAGCGGCGCCGATTTCGCGGGCTGCGACGACCTAGTTAAGAAGATCGAGGAAGGATGGCTCGATTTCGATGTAGCCATAGCCACCCCCGATGTTATGAACAAAGTCTCCAAGCTCGGCAAAATACTGGGCAGAAAAGGCTTGATGCCGAACCCAAAATCAGGCACAATCGTCCCGCCTGCAGATATTGCCCGTGCAATTGGTGAGTCAAAAAAGGGGCGTGTCGATTTCAGACTCGATAAAACATCTGTAATTCATGTCTCGATAGGTAAAGCCAGTTTTGATGAGAATAAGCTGTTCGATAATCTTTCTGCCTTAATCGAAACCGTTGTGAAGGCCAAGCCTAGAGGTGCAAAAGGACAATA
This sequence comes from Dehalococcoidia bacterium, assembly GCA_041653935.1. Classification (GTDB taxonomy): domain Bacteria; phylum Chloroflexota; class Dehalococcoidia; order E44-bin15; family E44-bin15; genus JAYEHL01. Next base: position 538,408 of record JBAZEO010000002.1, read on the forward strand.
CGTGAAGAGCATCTCTATTAATACATCAATGGGCCCTGGTATAAAACTTGACTTGAAGCCCGCTTTAGATTTAAAGGCTATGTAGCCTGGTAATAAATAGTATTTTGACACCATAGACAGCAGGCGCCTTGTGGCTTAATGATATGCCTGCCGAGGTAACGGTTAGTTTAAGAGTCCCTCATGTCTATGGCATAGGGACTCTTTAATTTAAGAGGTGAGATATGCATCTGGAAGAAAAAAAGAAGGCAGTCGATGAGCTGGCCGAAAAGGTGGGACGCGCAAGCGTAATTATCAGCACCAACTATGGCGGGCTTACCGTAGCCGAGATGACCGACCTGCGGCGTAAGTTGCGCGCGCAACAGATTGAGTTCCGGGTTATAAAGAATACCCTGTCCCGGTTTGCTGCCTCAAAGGCCGGCAAGGATCAGCTGGATAAAATTGTCGTAGGCCCTACCGCTGTTGCCCTCGGATACGGCGATATAGCCGCCCCGGCAAAAGTGTTGCTGGACTATATACGCAGCACGAAAAGCCAATTAAAGATCAGCGGTGGCCTTATAGAGAATCGGGTGTTGAGCACCACCGAAATAGCGACTTTAGCCACTCTGCCGCCAAAAGAGGTATTGGTAGCCAAGCTGCTCGGCAGCCTCAAGGGCCCGCTCTACGGGCTGGTTACTGTACTCAATGCGAATATAGCCGGGCTTACATATGTACTTTCTGCAAGACAAAAACAATTGGAAAAAGGAGGATAGAATGTCGGAAGGTCAAAAAATGAGCAAAGAGGAACTTATTGGTGTCATTAAGAATATGACCGTTCTCGAACTCAGCGATCTGGTCAAAGCCCTTGAGACGGAGTTCGGCGTCAGCGCCGCAGCACCGATGGCTGTAGCAGCTGTAGCCGGTGCTGGTGCAGCCGCCCCTGCTGCCGCAACGGAAGAGCAGACGGAGTTCACGGTAATGCTCAAAGAGGTCGGAGCGAACAAAATACAGGTAATCAAAACAGTACGTGAGGTAACAGGATTAGGACTGAAGGAATCCAAGGATCTGGTAGAAGGCGCCCCGAAGCCGGTTAAAGAAAACGTCTCCAAAGAGGAAGCCGCTACAATAAAGCAGAAAATGGAAGCTTCCGGTGCCACTGTAGAAGTCAAATAGACGCCAGTAAGCGTTAGATTATTATAAATCAGCGCAAATACGCATCTTATCATCAGCACCTAGCATAGTTCTGAACGCTAGGTGCTGGTGGAAAGCGTATGGAACGGCAGTCGATTGCCACATGTGTGACTCAACGAATTGGCACATTCTGACAAGCCATTGATAGGAGGTAAATACCTCTGTGGAATACCATATCCGCATCAATGAGTTGCCTGCCAGCGAACGTCCTCGTGAACGCCTAAAACAGAGCGGCGTCGCAAGCCTCTCTAACAGTGAGCTTTTAGCCATCATCCTGCGCACAGGAACACACGCCGAAAATGTCCTCGGACTAGCGAACCGGCTGCTTGTAAAGTTCAGCGATCTCCCAGGCCTCTCCCGCGCCAGTTTCAACGAGCTCTGCAACGAGCACGGAGTGGGCCAAGCCAAAGCAGCCCAAATCAAGGCCGCAATGGAACTGGGGCGAAGGTCGGCATCCGTCCAGACGGAAGAGAAAACCGTCATCCGCTCCCCGCAGGATGCCGCCAGCATAGTGATGCCGGACATGGGGGCGCTTCAGCAGGAGCATCTCCGGGTTATGCTTCTCAATTCAAAAAATCACCTGATCTCCATTCACGAGATATACAAAGGCAATGTTAATGCCTCTACGATACGCACCAGCGAGCTATTCCACAACGCCGTGCGTGAAAACTGCCCTGCTGTAATCGTAATACACAACCATCCATCGGGAGAGCCGGAGCCCAGCAATGACGATATAATCGCTACGGAGCACATGGTTAAAGGCGGCAAAGCATTGGACATAGAGGTCCTGGACCATATTATTATAGGCAATCAGAAGTACGTAAGCCTGAAAGAACGCGGGATTATTTCCTAAATGTTAAACGTGGATAGAACCGAATCAATCACATGTATAAATGGAATGCCGAGGAATATAAGGACAACTCCCACAATCAGAAGAAATGGGCGCTGGAGCTGCTCTCAAAAGCACCCCTCAGAGAAGATGAGTCTGTTCTTGATATAGGCTGCGGTGACGGTGAGATTACCGCTCTGATCGCAGGTAAAGTAAAACGGGGACGAGTAATCGGGATCGACAGTTCGAACGAAATGATAGGTCTGGCAAAGCAACGCTTTCCCTCGAAAAACTATCCCAATCTATCCTTTGTATTGAAAGACGTAAAAGACATCGATTTTAATTGTGAGCTCGATTTGATTTTCTCCAATGCCTGCCTCCACTGGGTTACAGATCATCTACCAGTACTTAAGAAGATAAGGAATAGCCTAAAGCCTTCGGGAAGAATTCTTTTCCAAATGGGCGGGAAAGGAAATGCGAATCAAATTATCAAAGTAATGGAACATGTGATCGAGCAGGATAAATGGAGAGTATTCTTCACCGACTTCACCTTCCCTTATGGCTTTTGCTCACCGGATGAATACAGGGAATGGCTGACTAATCTTGGCTTTACAGCAATCAGAGCCGAGCTTGTGTCAAAGGATATGGTTCACGAAAACAAAGACAAACTGGCTTCTTGGGTTCGCACTACGTGGCTGCCTTACACACAGAGAGTCCCTGAACCAAAACGTGAAGAATTCATCCAAGAAACAGTCGACAGGTATATCAGAAAATATCCGGCCGACGAACATTGTCGAATACATTTGCAAATGAAACGTCTCGAGGTACAGGCGGAGTTGTAGATGCAGTAGAAAAATTATATCGACTGTGCTAACCTTTACTCACTATCTCATTCACGGGGGGTTATATGAAAAAGAGACGGATCGGCGTTTTGACCGGAGGCGGAGACTGCCCCGGCTTGAATCCAGCTCTCAAATGGGTAGTACAAGCGGCAGTTGACGAAAGAACACAGGCCGAGGCCGGTTTCGAGATTGAGGTTATCGGCATCAGGAACGGCTGGAAAGGCCTCATCAATATCGACCCCGACAACCTGGCACATGATGCGTCCATAGCTAATGGTTTTGAGATCCCTCATGGCATGATCCTCACACCAGCGATAGTCAGGTCGTGGGACAGATACGGGGGCACCTTCCTCGGTTCCTCACGCACGAATCCCTATAACCCCAAGAACGACCAATCGAAGAAAGTGATTGAAAATATAGAGAAGCTCGGGCTGGAGGCACTGATAGCTATCGGCGGCGACGATACCCTCAGCGTGGCACAGAAACTCTCAGCGGCAGGCATAAACGTAGTGGGAATCCCCAAGACCATCGATAAGGACCTGCCGGGCACAGAATACACCCTCGGCTTCGAAAGCGCAATCAATGTCGTCCTCGAATCCGTAGACCGATTACGGACGACAGCCGGCTCCCACGGCAGGACATTCGTCGTTGAGGTCATGGGCCGGAATGCCGGCTGGCTGGCGCTCATAGGCGGCGAGTCGAGCGGGGCCTCCATGATACTGATCCCCGAACACGACTTCACCTTCGACAAGGTGAACAGACTGGTAAAAGATATGGTCAAGCGCGGCGCCAGATACAACATCATCGTGGCGGCCGAGGGAGCGAAGTCTGAGGGCGGCAAGGAGGCCATCAAAAAGGCCACCGTCGATTCATTCGGACACGAGATCCTGGGCGGCATCGGCGACACCATCGCTCAGGAGCTAAACGACGCCACTGGTTTGGACACACGCTGCGTTGTGCTCAGCCATCTGCAGCGCGGCGGCGCGCCGTGCGCCTATGACAGGCGGATGGGCAGATACTACGGCATAGCCGCCATCGACCTCGTGGTGAAACGCCAGTTCGGCAGGATGGTATCGCTACAGAACAACAAAATTACTTCTGTCCCGATAAAAGAGGTGACCGGTAAGCTCTATCGCGTCGATGTCGCTACGGAATACGACACTGAGAGGTACAACGGACGGCGCAAAATCCTTCGTTAATAAGAGGTGGTTATATGACTAAAGATGTAAATAAAATAAAAAGGCTGGTGTACGATGCTGCCTTTGGGGCCGATGCCCGGACAAAGGACAGTAATATCCTCAAGATACGCAAGCTGGCCGCTGAGCAAGGACTGTATCTTGCCAGCATCCAGGGATTGTACGAGGCAGCGGGAAAGGGAAAGTACGGCGGCAAAACGGTGCCGGCGATGAACATCCGCGGCCTGACCTTCGATACGGCGCGCGCCGTCTTCCGCGCGGCGCTCAAGGATAAAGTAGGCGCAATGATCTTCGAGATCGCGCGCTCCGAGATAGGCTACACGCTGCAGCGCCCCGCCGAATACACTGCCTGCGTGCTGGCCGCCGCCATCGCCGAGGGATTTAAAGGGCCGATATTCATGCAGGGAGACCATTTCCAGATCAACGCAGGGAAATACAAGGCCGACCCTCAGAAAGAATTTAACGCAATAACGGATTTGATAGAGGAGGCGGTGGCCGCCGGTTTCTATAATATCGATATCGATGCTTCAACAGTAGTGGATATCAGCAAAGCAACTATAGAAGAGCAGCAGAAAGAGAACTACCGCATCACCTCCGAGATGACCAAATTCATCAGGAAACTCCAGCCGCAGGGCATCACTGTCTCGATAGGCGGAGAGATCGGCGAAGTGGGCACCACCAACAGCACGGTCGAGGACCTCGACGCCTTCATGGCGGGGTACAAGAAGCTCATCGGCCCGGACATCAAGGGCATCTCCAAGATAAGCGTGCAAACCGGCACCACGCACGGCGGCGTGGTCCTGCCCGATGGGTCTATAGCCAAGATCAAACTCGATTTCAAGACGCTGGAGGACCTCTCCAGGACGGCGCGCGAGAAATACGGCCTGGGCGGCGCCGTGCAGCACGGAGCCTCTACGCTGCCGGACGAGGCCTTCCATAAATTCCCGGAGGTCGGCACCCTTGAAGTGCACCTGGCCACCGGCTTCCAAAACATCGTATTCGACAGCCCGCATTTCCCGGACGGGCTTATCAAGAAGATCAACGGCAGCCTCGTCGAGAAATACGCCGCCGACAGGAAATCGGGGGAGACGGACGAGCAGTTCTTATACAAGACGCGCAAGAAGGCCTTCGGCGATTTCAAGAAGGAGATGTGGGACCTGCCCGAGAGCACGCTCGTCGCGATCGGGGCCGAGCTGGAAGATCGCTTCTCCCTCCTTTTCCAGAAGCTGAATGTAGTCGATACAGCGGGCCTTGTTAAGAAATACGTCAAGCCCCTGCCGGCACAATACACGGACGTATTCATAAACGATTTCAACTACGACAGCCGTAAAAAATGAAAACTGATCCTTATTTGAGCGCCGCTATCGAAGAGGCCAGAAAGGGACTGGCGGAGGGCGGCATACCCATAGGCTCAGTGCTCATCACAGGGAATAAAATCGTCGGGCGCGGGCACAACAGACGCGTGCAGGCTGGCGATCCCATGGCCCACGCCGAGATCGATTGTCTCAAGAATGCCGGGCGAATCGGCAGCTACAAAGATATGATTCTATACTCGACACTCATGCCCTGTTATCTCTGCGCCGGAGCCGTCGTACAGTTCGGCATCAAGAAGGTCATCGCAGGCGAATCGAGAACTTTCCCCGGCGCGAAAGCCTTCATGGAAGAACACGGCGTCGTGGTCATCGACCTTGACGATAAGGAGTGCTACTCGCTGATGCAGGACTTCATCAAGAAGAACCCCGCGATATGGAACGAGGACATCGGCAAATAAAGGAATATACGACGATGAACAATAAGCTGATCGGTCTCCTGACGTTCATATTGATCGCTTCCAGCATATGTATCTCTGCCTGCGCCGGAACCGCCGAGGCCCCCGCGGCGACCAACGTGCTGGTCATCCACTCCTACCACGAAGGATGGAATTGGAACAGCGACATCGAGGCGGGCATCATCGAGGGTCTTAACCAGCAGGGATATCAGCAAGACACCGATTACGATATGGAAACATTCTACATGGACACCAAGGTCACCTATATCACCACTGAACAAATAGAGGAACGAGCCGCTCTGGCCATCGATCTTATAGGCGAGTTCGACCCTGACATAGTATTTGTCAACGACGACAACGCTCTGAAATATGTGGCCGTCGAGTATGCCGCAACCCACCCTGAAAGCGACTTACCTTTTGTTTTTTGCGGCATCAACGTCGATCCGAGTATCTATGAGCCTATCGAAAGCCTTGAGCACCCTGGAGGGAAGATAACAGGTACACTGGAACGCTTCCCGTATGCCGAAGCCTTCGCCCTGGCCAAGAGGATGTCGCCGGACGCAGAGAATATAGTACTGCTGGCCGACTTCAGCACCAGCTCAACCGCTGTTATCGATAATTTCAATGCGACCTATCTCGACGTAGTGAACAACTCCCCGATCGAGGTGATAGGCCCGATCCAGCTCAATACCTTCGACGAGTGGCAAGAAGCCGTCACCGAATATCAGACCAAGGCCGATTTTATCGGCATCATCACTTACCATCAGTTGAGGGATGAAAACAGCGACGTAGTGCCCGCACAGGATGTGGTGAACTGGACAGTGAACAGCAGCGCCCTGCCGGAAGTGGGCTTCATCACCTTCCACGCGGAGGACGGCTTCCTCTCCGCCGCCGGCGTCGACGGCTACAATACAGGAATAGCTACCGGTGTTATCGGCGGCGAAATCTTCAGCGGCGCAGACCCGGGTGAAATTCCGATTGTCGATCCGCAAGCGGTTGAGATTGCCTTCAACCTGTGCCGCGCCGACATGCTGGGAATAACCATACCGACCGCCGAGCTCGCCGCAGCCGATAAGGTCTTTCATACCATAGGAATAAACGGCTCCTGTCCCTAACTACTGAATTCGTTCACAATGGAGGATATGATGGACTTTGATATGGAATTGGTAAATCTAAAAGTCGGGGGAATCGTAAGAAATTCAGTGGAAAGTACCACTGCGTTATCAAAGTTATTATCTTTTTGTCGAGAATCATGCCCATCATTTCCTAATGTATTCAATAAAATTGATATTATTTCAGAAGTAAAAACTATTTCCGATCAGCTTTCAGCAGTGTTCGCTCAAGAACCAATCCCACCAAAAGTGACTGTTCTGTATTTCGGACTGTTTGAGGCACTTAATGAAAATGATAGCAAGTCATATGCAGGTTACTATGTCTCAGGCGTAGATATTTATAACTCAGACGATCTCGATACATTATGCGATCCAATATATTTCCCTGAACGAAGGTACTTAAGGAGTAGTATTCTCGATCAAGTCATAGATGTTGCAATGAAAGAGGAAGAAGTTGGTAATTTTATTTTCTACTCTTTGATGCTTGGCATTGGTACCATACTCTCGAGGTATGCACTGGAATTTCTTAACAAAAAATACAAACTAGTAGTCGGGTTTGATGATGGGGATATTATTGAAATATAAAAATCAAAATCGACAAACCGTGTCTAGGCGATGCAGTACCTACGCGCCTAATACCGAATCTTAACCCCCCACCCTGCTCCGCAGTTGCCCGCACCCCGCATCAGGAGCAGAGAAGAGTTGTCTGTTATTGTAGGATAGGGAAATTATTCAAATGGAACTTAGAGAGCTCGGATTCGACCAGTGGTTTCAGAGCAAACAGGAAGAGCTGCAGAGACCTGATTGCAGCGCGGCTCGCGTAACCGCAGTCAACAGAGACAGCTACCTCGTCAGAAATGGGGATAGCGAAGTCCTGGCCGAACTTACAGGCAAATTGACCTTCGCCGCCGAGTCAAGCATGGACTATCCCTGCGTGGGAGATTGGGGTTTCGTCCAGTACCACAACGCTAACACATTCGCCGTCATTCACGGCCTGTTCCCAAGGAAGTCTTTCCTGCGGCGGAAAACACCCGGCAAGAAAATCGACTACCAGGCGATCGCGGCCAACATCGATGTCGCCCTGATTATGCAGTCCTGCGATTTTGACTTCAATCTGCGCAGATTGGAACGCTACCTGGTGATGATAAACGAAGGCCGGATCGAGCCCGTGCTTCTGCTGACCAAGAGCGACATGGTCAGCGCCGAGGAATTGGAGCAGAGCATTTCGGCGGTCAGGCAGGCCAACATCAATTGCAGAGTGATCGCGTTCAGCAACACGACCGGCTCGGGGCTGGATCAGGTGCGCCAGCTGCTGGAGCCCGGTAGGACCTACTGTCTGCTCGGCTCGTCCGGAGTAGGAAAGACCTCTCTTCTGAACAACCTCTTGGGCCGCGACCTCTTTGAGACAAACATAGTCAGCGCCAAGGACGGGAGGGGAAAACATACGACGACACGCCGCCAATTGATAGTTCTCAATCAAGGCGCGATGATTATCGACACCCCCGGAATGCGGGAGCTGGGCAACATCGGCAGCGGCGCCGGAATAGAAGAGACTTTCATCGATATTCAGGAGTTAGCTAATACTTGCCGTTTCATCGATTGCACCCACACTTCGGAACCGGGCTGCGCTCTCCTGGCGGCAGTCGGGAACGGGGAATTGAGCGAGGAGCGCTACCAGAGCTACCTGAAGCTCCTCAAGGAGTCCGAATACCATGAGATGTCTTACATCGAAAAGCGCGAGAAAGAAAAGAAATTCGGACAGTTCATCAAATCGGTAAAGAAACAGTTAAAAAAGAAATGAGCAATAAGAAGAACGCCGATGTGTGAAATGAAGATGTTGGAGAAAAGAGATGGAGTATCAACTTGTCATACAATTCCCTGCGGAGAAAATCGAGGACTTCGAATCATTGGTTAAGTTCGAGGACAGCCTAATCAAAATTATTGGCACTTCAGCCGAAGTCGATGGGCACGACTTCGGTTCAGGGGAAGCGAACATCTTCATCATCACGCCCAACCCTGCAAGCACTTTTGCTCTAATTAAGAAAAAACTAGCCTCAAATGGAATGCTGAAACAATGCTTAGTTGCCCACCGAGAACTACAAGGGGAAAAATATTCCGTGATTTGGCCAGAAGGATTTTCAGGCAAATTTAAAGTAAAGTAGCCACTGTGTTATCTCCCCACCCTGCTCCGCAGCTGCCCGCACCCCGCATCGATATCGATGCCCCGCCTCACGCGCAGCGTGCACGGGATATGACGCTGCTCCATCTCCCCCTGGAACGCCAGCACTGCATCCTTACCGGAAGCCTTGAACTCGGTATCCCCTGTCGGGTTTCCCGCTATGAGATTGACATGGCAGTTCATGCCCTTGAGTAATCGACATAGATCACGAGCGTGTTCGATAGAATCGTTAATCCCATCGAACAGCGCGTACTCAAAGCTGACGCGCCGGCCAGAAGTCTCGACATAGTCGCGGCAGGCGGCCATGAGCTTCTCCAGCGGATACTTCCTGTTGATCGGCACTAGTTTGTTGCGCAGGGCATCGTCGGCAGCATGCAGCGAGACGGCCAGCCCCACCTGCAACTTTTCACGACTCAATCGACGTATGCCCGGCACGATCCCAGCTGTCGATATCGTCATCTGGCGCGCGCCCAGGCCGAAGCCCTGCGGCGAGTTGAGCATTTCGATCGCCTGCCACAGCGCATCGAAGTTAAGGAACGGCTCGCCCATGCCCATGAAAACTATGTTGTCGACGGTGGAACCGTCCTCATCCCTGAGCCGCCGCGCGTAGTGCAGCACCTGATCGATTATCTCGCCCGGCGTCAAGTTGCGCTCAAAGCCCTGCTGGCCCGTGGCGCAGAACGGACAGCCGATAGGGCAGCCCACCTGAGTGGAGACGCAGACCGTGTTGCGGGGGCGGACCGCGGCGACATACGGCATCAGCGCCGCTTCGATCGTCTTGCCGTCACGCAGCGAGAACAGCATCTTCACGGTGCCGTCGCGGGAGACAGCCTCATACTTTGGCGACACCGCCCGCAGCGCGATCTCATCGCTCAGCCTCTGCTGAAGCCCCTTCGGCAGGTTGGCCATCTCATCGAAGGATGCGGCCAGCCCGCTGTAGACCCAGTGCTGTATCTGCTTGGCCCTGTAAGCGGGCGCGCCGAGGGCGGCCAGCAGAGCTTCAAGCTGAGATGAGCTGAGGTCTATCAGAGATTTAGATTCACAGGACATATCCATAAGATACAGTATACAACATAACACAGCTTGGGCATCTACCCTTCTGGGCACCAAAGTTATATAATTTATTGACGGCATCTTTACAATTCAATAATTTGTAATTAATATATACACACTACAAAATGCATTGACTAAACATCCTCTATAATTTAAAAGCTAAATATACAATATTTAAGAGAAAGGAGGAAAAAGCAAATGAAGTGGAAAGTTCCCTTACTTGCTCTAGGATTGGTGTTGGCATTGGGATTGGCTGCTGCGATCGGCGTCGGCTGCAGCTCCGGTAACGGAGGGCTTGACGGCACTGGCGCCAAACCCACAACCGCCGCCAAACCCACAACCGCCGCCAAACCCACAACCGCCAGCAGAGAGTGCGCAGCGGGATGTCAGGCCTCTTGGATCGGTGATCACGAATGTGACAGCGTCTGCAACGTTGCTAACTGCGGCTATGACGGCGGCGACTGCAACGAATGCTCCTCAGGTTGTCCCAGTTCATGGCTCGGCGACGGCATGTGCGACAGCGCTTGCAATAACTATAACTGCAACTATGACAACGGCGATTGCAGAGCAACAGCATCTTGCGCAACGGGGTGCCCCAATTCATGGATCGGGGATGGATACTGCGACAGCACCTGCAACAACGCGGCCTGCGGCTACGACGCCGGCGACTGTTACAGCTCCGGCGGCACCAGCGGCTACTGCGCGACAGGTTGCCCCAACTCATGGATCAACGACGGCTACTGCGACAGCGCCTGCTACGTAGCTGCCTGCAGTTACGATGGCGGCGACTGCTCCGGCACCAGCGGATACTGCGCAACGGGATGCCCAGCCTCATGGATCAATGACGGCTATTGCGACAGCGCTTGCAACAATGCAGCTTGCCAATATGACGGCGGCGACTGCACCAGCTCCGGATACTGCGCAACAGGTTGCCCCAGCTCATGGGTCGGTGACGACTACTGCGACAGCGCATGCAATAACTATGCCTGCAACTATGATAACGGCGATTGCACAAGCTCCGGCACCAGCGGCTACTGCGCAACGGGTTGCCCCAACTCATGGAAAGGCGATGGCATGTGCGACAGCGCATGCAATAACTATGCCTGCAACTATGACAACGGCGACTGCACAGGCACTAGCGGCGAATGCGCACCGGGTTGCTATGCAGGCTGGCCTGGGGATGGCTACTGCGACAGCGCCTGCTACGTAGCTGCCTGCAATTATGACAATGGCGACTGCAGCGGCGTTTGTGCACCGGGTTGCTATGCAAGCTGGCCTGGAGACGGCTACTGCGACAGCGCCTGCAACAACGCTGCCTGCAACTATGACAACGGCGACTGCCGTTAACTATCAGCACCACAGACTTCTAGGCAGAATTAACTGGAAATAAAAAACCCCCACTTTAAAAGGTGGGGGTTTTTACTTATTAAACTTATCGAACTATTCAACCACAGGATTCAACAAATTGATTGTTATCTAAACAACGTAAGTACGGAGAACTCCCGCTTCCTCCAACCCCTTGCCGAAAGTCTGCCCCGCCTGCTCCAATTCCTTCGAGTAATCGTAATCGGGCCAAAAGTGCGTTAGAGCCAGCTTCTTCACTTTAGCGTTCTTCGCCAGTTTTGCAGCATCACTAGCAAGAAGATGCCCCCACTCCCCATCATCCTTTGCACAACGTGTGGCTTCACATAGAAAAAGGTCCGCCCCACTAGCTATGTCTGCAAGCTCATCACATAAACCACTGTCGGCAGAATAAACTAATTTCTTCGTGCCTGATATCGACATGGCGTAGGCAGGTATGTAGTGTTTCACGGCAGCAAACTCGATATTGAGTTTCCCGACTCTTCCCCCCGCCTTCGGGACATACTCCTCGATATGGAAATATTTTGAGAAGAAATCGGGCGACTTGTCGAAGGGGGAAACCGCCTTAAGCAGCGCTTTTGTTCCGCCTGGAGGAAGATATAAAACAGGGTGAATGTCGCTGTATGCCGGCCGCATCAGCGCATAGCGGTAGGGTATGAGATCGAAGAAGTGGTCGGCATGAAGGTGCGAGATAACGATACTGTCGACATGACGTAACGCGACTGCTTGTTGAAGGTTACTCAGTACACCTGTGCCGCAGTCGACCAGCAGGTTTGTCTTTCCCTCCTGCACGAGATATCCCGAACAGGCTCCGCCGGGGCCGGGATAGGCAGCGCTGCAGCCGAGCACGGTAAGTCGCACGACAATCCTCCTGAAAGCTGATATCTGATGATGATATTATACCCGAAGTTACGGGGTGCCTGACTTAGGCTACTTGCCCTCTTCGCCAAGCAGCTTCACAACCTGATATACCTTCACAGGCTCGGCCTTGCCCTTGAAGCTCTGCGGTGCCAATTCAACTGTCTCTGCTACAGTTTTCACCTGCTCATATGTCAGGGAGCCAATCCATACCTGTCCCCCCGGCGTGCCGGAGCATATCCGCGATGCCAGGTTGACGGTGTCGCCAATGACCGTATATTCGGCACGGCCCTCTGTGCCTATGCTGCCCGCCAGCGCCGGACCGGTATTGATGCCGATGCCGAACTGCACCTTGGGCTGATCGGCACCGACGGATATTTTAGCCGCCGCCTGCTGGGCCTCTAGCGCCGCCTTCACAGCCAGCACGGAATGATCAGGCTGATCCTCAGGCGCATTCCATATAGCCATGATGCTGTCGCCGGCGAATTTGTTTATCATGCCGCCGTTGGCCAAGATGCAGTCGATGATAATGCCTAGGTAGCGATTCAGTGTATCTACAACAGCTTCAGGAGACATCTTCTCGCTCATGGCGGTAAAGCCCCGGATATCCGAGAAGAACACAGTTACCTCGCGCCGCACGCCGCCGAGCTTGAGACGGTCGCTGTCAGCCATGTTGAGGATTTCATGTGCCACCTGAGGCGATACGTATTTCCCGAAGATATTCTTAGTATCCCTCCTGTCAGCCTGCACGGAGGTGATACGGCATATGAGCACTGTCACATAGACCAAAGGAACAGCCAGCAGGGGATACATAATATTCAATATATGCCCGTAATCGAAGCTGAAGAATACGGCCAGGGCATAAGCGACGAACAGGAGAATGCTGAGCAGGGCGCCCCAGCGCAGGTTCAGGAACGGCAGGGCCAGGCCCAGTATGCCCACCAGCAGGAGCAGGATAAGGAAAGTTCCAACCTTGCTCATCTCCACTAGGTAGATCTGGTTCAGTATAGTGTCCATGGCGTTGGCATGTATCTCCACCCCGTACATCTTCTCCGGTGATATAGGCGTCACCCAGGAGTCCGGATCTCCCGTGGCCGTCATGCCCACAAGCACCATCTTGAACTTGACCAGCTCGGGATCGAAGTTCCCCTGGATGATATCGGCGTACGATATCATTGTGTACGTGCCGGGCGGCCCGGCATAGTTGATGCGCATGCTCTTCGTGTCGTCAACGGGGATATCGCGGTCGAGCAGATGCATCACGCCATTATCGACAACAAACTGCGACGGCAGCGCCTGTTTGAAGTGCGTATACAGCACCGACAGCATCAGCGCGGGATAAGTCTCACCTTCGGCTTCGCAGATGACCAGCGGTATCTCGCGCACTATGCCGCCCTCGCCTATGAGCACGCTGACATGCCCGGTAGCCACGGACGCGTTCTCCAGAGTCGTGGCCAGGTGGATTACGTTCTGGAAAGTTATCTCGCGTGTCGGCGAGCTTATCTGCCCATCCTCATCCCCGGCCACAGCGATGACCACGTTGCCGGCATCCGCCATGGCCTGAGCCAGCACCGAATCGTTGGCGGTCTCGCTGGCAAAGAGGACGTCATAGCCGATAGCCATAGCTTTGGCATTGTCCAGGTTCTCTATAGCCTGAGCATGGAGCGAGCGGGACCATTCCGCCAACCTGCCGTACTGATTCAATGTATCGTTGTCTATGGCAGCGATAACGATATTAGGGGAGGGGTCTCTTGGGACAAAAAGCATGTCGCTGAGGCGGTACTGGATGCTGGAGAAAGGCTGAACGAAATATGTTATAAGGGCGAAAGAGACGCCGATGCCGCACGCAATCAGTACATGCCTGAACTGTCTGCGCCGCTTCCTTGTTAATCGTTTCAAAAAGGATGGCATCCGTTTATCAGCACAACTATTCTAGAAGATATCTCTAGAGCATTCGTTCACTACTACCAGTGGCAACGCTTAATAACAGCTTCCCATACACGAGCATTCATACGAATCCCAATAACACAGGCTCGGACATGGCGATGGAGGTGGAGTGCATGAAGGTGGCGGGCAGTAGCATCCCTCAATCCCATCTTGGGTGAAGAGCTGCACTCCAACTTCTGTAAATCCGGTTCCACCAATAAGGTAGCACCCCGGCGGACATGGGGACACATCACCACCGCCACCCATAGTAGAGCCGTCGAGGGGGTCATCAGATGAATCGGCATAGAACGGAGCTCCGGGAATACCGCCCGCCTCACAACAACTTATCATCCCTTCAGCTATAGATACAGCGACTCCATTGCCGGTGAAAGTCGCGGAATGCTCTGCTGTATCTTCCTCATCCCAAATACTGACGCATGTACGACCGGATGTGCCCACTAGAATCTCCTTGATTGTGCCACGCACTACTGCCGAGCCCGCCGGCGTCTCCACTTCATAAGTCGATGAGGAATCGACGAGATTTTCCACACGGTTGATAGTATTGCCTATCACCTGATTGATACGGACGGTTGTAGAGCCTCCGGAAGCCTCACTAAGCTCCTCGATCGATATCTCTGTATCAGCCTCAAGCTCCATCACACTCCCGTCGAAGAGCGTGATGAGCACATATCCGTCATTGCCCGTCTTCACTCCATAGCCCGTGCCGACCTTCATGCCCGAGGTGGCCGCCTCCCATGCACTCGCGCCCTGTCTCAAAACCTGGACGTCCCCTTCCAGGCCGGAAAGGGTGCCGGTTTCCCCTGTAGGTTCAGCGGGAGCCGTTGCCGTTGGACTTGCAGTAACAACAGGAGTAGGAGTCGGCTCTTGAGATTCTTTCTTCCCGCAGCCAATAGCTGCTGCCACAATAAGCACTACAAGCATTACGGAAAGCCATTTAAATACTGTTATGTTCTTCATACTTACTCCTATTTTCTGCCTCAGTTCCCAAGAAATCGACTAGCTAGAATATATTAGAATGAGCAATGACAATTGTCAATCTACACAATCGCCGTAGTCGTAGCTGCAAGCCTCGGTGTAGCATGCCTCGTCGCAGTAGCTATTTCCAATCATGTAGTAGTAACATCCGGGTGAGCATTCCATCATCGCCGTAGACGTGGGAGTCGGGTATCCATGACAACCGTAACCATAGCAGCCACCGCCTCCACCGCCCTGTGATCCTGCCGGGCTATCATCCGGATCAGTGTAAAAAGGATTGCCGGGGACGCCCCCCTGCCAGCAGCAGGCCGTCTTCCCCTCAGGGATTTCCACCGTTTCCCCATTGTTGCTGAAGTCCACAAAATGCCGCCCTTCCTCTTCCTTGAAAGTGCTGGCACATGTATGAGTAATGCCGTCCTCCCGCTCCACTACATTATAAAAAATCGTGCCCCGCACCACGGCTGTGCCGGCAAGCGTCTCGACTTCATATTTCGACGAGGAATCGATGAGGTTCTCCACACGGTTGAGCGTGCTGCCTATCACCTGATTGATGCGGACAGTGGTCGATCCTCCTGATGCAACGCTGAGTTCCTCGACCGAGATTTCGGTATCTGCTTCGATCTCCATCACACTTCCATCGAAGAAAGTAATAAGTACGTATCCGTCTTCACCCGTTTTAAGGCTGTCTCCCGTGCCGATTTTCATGCCAGATGTCGCCGCAATCCACGCGCCCACCCCCTGCCGTTGCACCTGAACATCCCCCTCTAGATCAGACAACGTGCCCGTTTCGCCCGTAGGCTCAGATGGAGTTGCCGTTGGCGGCAGGGTAGGTGAAGGTTCCTGATTTCCTCCATTCCCGCAACCAATCATGGGTATCATAACAGCGATTATAAGAATCACCGAGAGCCATTTCAACGTCTCTATATACTTCACAGAATTTCCCCTTTTTACATCAAGCCTGAACAATCATTCATTAAAAGATACAAACGATAATTATATTAAAATGACTCATGCCGGTTGTCAAACTGCAACGATAACGCCAGCTTGACAGCCCCTTAATAGATAAACTAATATAACTCAACGTTGTATCAACTATGCCCTAAATGATTTCACTGGCTTCCTTAAACACGCAATCAAGGCTCTGAAACATGAAATGCTCAAATCATGATGATCGCGAAGCCACAGGTATTTGTATTCAGTGTGGTAAAGGATTATGTATAGAATGCAAAAGAGAGGTCGGAGGCAAATTTTACTGTCAGCCTTGTGCCGATATTCGTAATCAAATCGATAATGCAATTGCAGAAAAAACACCGCCGCTACAATCTTATATTGAAACCAGAACGTCGACATATTCACATCTTTCTTCGCAGTCAACGCCTCTGAAATGGTACATTCTTGGCCCTCTCGTCGCTTTAATCGGCGGTTTATTCGGCATCCTAGGAGCAGCGACTCATGAGATGGGCTACGGCTGGTACATCGGGCCGTTCGTTGCCGCCCCCGTCTTCGAGGAAATCATGAAGCCGTGCGGCGTTTATTTCCTGCTGGCCAAGAAGCCGGAGGCTCTCTTCTCCCGAAGATATACCGCCTTTTTAGCAGCGCTGTCGGGCCTGACCTTCGCGCTGATAGAAAACGCTATGTATCTCAACGTATACATCCCGGATCCTACACAAGAGCTGGTGATATGGCGCTATACGGTTTGCATCCTGCTTCACGTTTCATGCAGCTACATCGTCGGGCTCGGGATCAACCAGCGACTCGCAGCCTGGGTAAGAAGGAAGGATCGCTTTTTAGGAGGCAACGGCAAGTATTTCTTCAGCGCGATGGCAATTCACGGGTTATATAACGTATTTGCGGTGATTATTGACAAACAATATCACTGGTTCTCGTGATGCAAGGTCATAAAATCAGCAGGTCAACAATACTATCGACGAAGTTAAAAGGAGAAGAATATGAAATGCGCCAGTCATGTTGAAACCGATGCCGCCGGTGTCTGTATCAAATGCGGCAGGGGGGTATGCGCCGAATGCAAGCGGGAGATGGGGGGGAAAACCTATTGCCAGGTTTGCGCCGATGTCTACGGTCAGCTTCAGCCCGAGGCTGTCTCAGTCGGAGGTCAATCGTCTGCGAGTGCGTCTCAAAGGTCTCAGACCTCCTCAGGCACCTTCGTGGCGACGTCTGAGTTCAGCGGGTTTGGGAGGCGCTTTGCAGCACAACTAATAGATGGTATTATCTTGTGCATCATATTTGTGCCGCTTGCTATGTTCACCTCAAAAGTTGTCTACTCCTGCATAGCAGCTCCGATCCAGCTGGTTTATATGATCGGTTTCTGGACATGGAAAGGCCAGACCCCTGGTAAGATGGCCATGGGTATCAGGATCGTAGCTGCCGACGGAGGTCCAATCGGGTTGGGCAGAGCGATCATACGCTATTTAGGCTTTTTTGTCTCAGCGGCCATCCTCTATCTTGGCTTCATAATGATAGCCTTTGACGGAAGGAAACAGGGACTCCACGACAAGATCGCCGGCACATTTGTAGTCAGGACTTAAAAGAAAAGGCCCAGAATGCAGGGGTTGTGAATCTTTCTCGTTGACACCATATGATGCATGAAGTATCCTCTCCTCTGGAGGTTTTAAAGAAAATGAAGAAGTACGCTGCCCCACCCGCCATGACCATCGATCCCGCCAAGAGCTACACCGCCACTATGGAAACATCAGCCGGCACACTGGTGCTGGACCTGTTCGCCGCCGACGCCCCGATGACAGTGAACAACTTTGTCTTCCTGTCCCGCGACGGCTTCTACGATGACACGACGTTCCACCGCGTCATCGCCAACTTCATGGCGCAGGGCGGGGATCCCACCGGCACCGGCAGCGGCGGCCCGGGCTACCAGTTCGCCGACGAGTTCAGCCCCAAGCTCAAGCACGTCACGGGCGCTCTGTCCATGGCCAACGCCGGACCAAAAACCAACGGCAGCCAGTTCTTCATCTGCTATGGGCCTCAGTCGCACCTCAACGGCAAGCACAGCGTCTTCGGCCTGCTGGTAGAGGGAATGGACGTCCTCAAAAAGCTCAAGAACGGCTCCAAGATAATCAGTGTCACCATCAAGGAAGAGCCGAAGAAATAAGGTTTCAATTCATGTAGGGGCGAGGCTCACCTCGCCCTCTGGATTACCAGATCAAGTCGGGCAATGATAAGGGATGTGGAGGATATCATGAAAGGTAAGACTGTCCAAGAGACCGCCATAACTGTTTCCCATTTCGTCACGCCGCAGGACGCCAATTACTACGGCAACGTCCACGGCGGCGTAATCATGCGGCTCATTGACGATGCGGGAGGCGTTGTCGCAGCGCGGCACTCACATGCCAACACAGTGACGGCCTCGGTCGACAGGATCGACTTCCACAACCCCGGTTTTATCGGGGAGATACTTACCATCAAAGCCGCCATGAACTATGTAGGCAGGACCTCAATGGAGATCGGCGCCAGGGTTGATACGGAGAACGTCATGACCGGCGAGAAGCGCCATATCGCCTCTGCATACCTGACCTACGTCGCGCTGGACAACAACCGCAAGCCGGTAGAGGTGCCGCCCGTCATCACGGAAACCGACGAGGAGAAGCGGCGCTACGAGCAGGCCGCCAGCAGGAGAGAGCTGCGCCTGGCAGAGAAGAAGCGCGAGCGCGGGAGCTAGTTAGCCGATAAACGCTGCAACCTAAAAGGACTGACATCAGGTTATTTGCCTTCCAAGCAGGGTGTCGCGGGTTCGAGTCCCGCCTCCCGCTCCAATACGCTTAGACAGGGGAACATGCATGGACGAAAGATGATGTATATCAACTAACGTTTGACTGTAATGTTTATGCCTAATATACTGTCAACAGGAAACTGCAATGATTAGTTTTCTTAGAAGAAGGCTGTTCCCGTCTCGAATAAACCTGGACATTGGCCTGGCAACCCACACAGGCAAGGTGAGAAAGCTGAATGAAGATAGCATAATCTGTATCGATCTGTCTAAAGCGGATAGCTTCGTTAGGGCCTGTGCTGTAGCCGATGGGATGGGTGGATATGAGGGTGGTGAAATTGCCAGCAAATCAGCACTGGAGGCTTTTAGCAAAGGCCTGACTGAGTCTATCAATACATTGAATAAGAATGATAAGAAGCCTATACGTGATAACGATTTTATCATGCGCATGCTGATTGAGGCTGTACAGGCAGCCAACACCGAAGTTTATACTCAGGCTCAATCCAGGAATAACAGGATGGGAACGACCATCGCGGCGGTGCTGATACTGGATACGAAAGTATATATTGTGAACGTAGGTGATAGCCGGGTTTATTCTCTCGATGGCGATAACCTGCGCCAAATCACAGTTGATCATTCATTGGTGTCAGAGCTTGTGGCAGCAGGTACGATTACTCCAGATGAAATCTACACTCATCCCCAACGCAATATGATTACCCGATGTCTCGGATCACAGAGTAATGTTGAAACAGATACCTTTTTAGAAGACTTAAAATTGGGCAACGCCTTTCTTATCTGCTCCGACGGCCTGTGGGAGATGGTCAGGAATAATCAAATAAAGGATATCCTATTACAATCGAGCAATGCGCAAGCCGCATGTGACCGACTGGTAGAAGCCGCCAACGAGAACGGCGGCATGGATAACATTTCTGTAATCATCATTAAGGCGAATTGAAATGACAAATCACATCTATGTAATGCTAGTTACGAATAACAAGTGCTAAGTACGGATGGAACAGTAGCGCACTTAGAGCTATGGTGTGTTCATCCCGAAGGATTTGTATAATTGATTACTAGACTACGCAAGTCACCTTATATTACTGATCAGTTCAGATTTTTATTTCCAGCCATCATACTTCTCTGCGGGATTATGGTAGTGGTAGGAGTGTTTCTGCCGTGGTTCCATGTGTCAATGTCTGTGTGGATTCTTACACTGCCATACTCATCATCGGGATGGGAAATGGCAACGCACAACAGCTTGTTTATGCAAGTATTTGCCTATTTTTCAAACCTAACATTCCCTCATGCCTACTATATGCTCAGTGCTGGCACGCTGCTCATCGTCTGCACGCTATGCGCTTTTACGATTACCATGGTCAAAAAAGAATGGCTAAATGTTACGGTTAAAGTTCAGGGCATTGCAGCGGTCATGGCGGCTTTATACTCATTTGGTATTGCGGTATGGTTTCTGGCTCTTGGCAGCGATATGAATAATTATTTTAACGATTCAGTTATAGGTGTCGATTCTTATGGCTTGGGTTATGGGTTCTATGTCTCCACTGCGTTTTCTGTTTTGGCGCTAATCGCCGGGATTATAATGACTAAGAGAGTTTTTTATCAGACAAAACATTATAATAAAGAGGGTTTGTTGAAATGAAAGCAATGGATGGACAAGATATCCTAAAAATACGTGACGGTGACAAGGAATATGACTATGTCCTTGATAAAGATAATGTCACTATCGGTCGCGGAGATGACAGCACTCTTGTTCTAGCTCAAGAGACTGTTTCTAGACATCATGCCAAAATCGAGAGAATTAAATCAGTGATATATATCACTGATTTAGATAGCCGCAATGGAACAAAGGTCAACGGTACCAGCATCAAGCCCAACGAACCTCATCAACTGGCGAATCGTGATACTATAACTATTGGAAAATTCACCCTGCAACTATTCTTATCCCTTCGACCGAGTAAAGGTGAGGAACCATCGATCAAGCAACCTGCAGATGAAACACAGCATATCCCTCTTCTTACTGAACGCCCTACTGTAACCATTGGCCGCGGTCCAGATAATGATATTAAACTGGACCATCCCTCTGTTTCACGAAAACATGCACGTATAATTCGGCAGGGAACTACAGAAGAATACATTATCGAGGACCTTGGATCAACAAATGGCACATGCGTAAATGGTCAACGCATTGTTAAGCCAGCCGTATTGCATCGCGACGATATCGTCAATATAGGTCCATATAAACTTACATATAGAACAGGGAAACTCGAGTCTGTTGATGAATCGCACTACCTGGGATTGGATGCCATCAGCCTGCAGAAAATGGTGGGCAAAGGCAAAAACCTACTTCAGGATATCTCGCTATCTATAAAACCAGGTCAATTCGTCGCTATAGTCGGTATGGCAGGTTCTGGTAAGAGCACGCTGCTGGATGTTTTAAATGGGTTCCGTCCTGCGACCTCGGGCAGGGTTCTGGTTAACGGAAACGACCTCTATGCCAACTATGATGTCTATCGGAGTCAGCTGGGTTATGTCCCTCAGCAAAACATAGTTCATATGGGGCTCACAGCCTATGAAGTGCTCAATTACTCTGCGCGGTTGCGCTTACCCCTAGACACTACACGTGACGAAAGACATAAACGTGTGATGAGTGTACTGGAGACTCTAGGCATCAGCAATTGCAAGGATCAACCTGTAAGTAGGTGTAGCGGAGGAGAGAAGAGACGCGTCGCGATGGGAGTTGAGCTGCTTGCGGAGCCTGGACTATTCTTCCTGGACGAAGTTACTTCGGGCCTTGATCCTGGAACTGAACACGAGATTATGCGTCTGCTTCACAAGCTTAGCCGCGAAGGGCGTACAATTCTACTCATCACACATGCTACCAAGAATGTGACTGAGTGCGATATGGTGGTTTTCCTTGCGCGGGGTGGGCATCTCGCCTATTACGGCCCCCCTAAGGAGGCGTTGACCTATTTCAAGGTCAACGATTTTGATGAAATATACGAGAAACTGAGGGGAGGCTCCCCCGAACAGTGGGGGAAGGATTATCGCGAATCGCCACAGTATCATACTTATGTACTGGACCCTCTCGTTGGTCAGTCTAAAACACCCCAGAAGGATTTGCCTGTTAAAGATACTTCCAAGGCAGGGGCAAGGAACAAGCGTATCTCAGCTTTGAACCAATATCTCACTCTTTCAAATCGCAATACAAAGCTTCTGTTGCATGATAAGGTCAGCCTAATGCTGATGTTGATGATTGCACCCCTCATAGGACTCCTGGATTTTGTCATCTGGAAACCAGGAATATTTGAACCTAGTGGCGGAGATGCGACAAGAGCGATTATCAATCTCTTCATGGCTGCCGTAGTGTGCTTCATGGTCGGAGGCCTTGCGACCATGCGGGAAATTACCAAAGAGATGGATATATACCGACGAGAACGCATGGTATGCTTGAAGATACTACCCTACGTTCTTTCTAAAATGGGGGTTTCTCTCATAATCTCATTATACTCAGCTGGCATTTTCACTTTGTTCATGGTGCTAGCCGGACACTGGCCCTCAGGGGGCCAGCTAGTAGCTGTATATATAACACTGTTTCTATCGATTCTCTCGGGCATGGTTACAGGGTTATTGATATCTGCGGTATCTCCAAATCAAAATGTTACCCCTCTGATACTTCTTGTGTTTCTTGTTCCTCAAGTAATATTTGGTGGGGTATTGCCCGAGAAGTATACTGGCCCCGTTGGCCAGGTTATTAGCTCAGTGACTACAACTAAATGGACCTACCAATCCTTGGTAACGATCAGCGAGATGGGAAAATGCGTGGCTGATGAGCAATGTAGAGAAGATAGGTGTTCTGGCTACAACATGTTCACTGACTGCGATTTCCCGGGTGTAGCTGATTATGATGATGACGCCGACCTAATGAGTGCCCAGATTGCAGCAGATCAAACTATAACAAGAATAAAAGACCAATACGGTACGGCGTTCAATGTTAACATAGCATTTTGTTGGATCGTTCTCTTGATGTTCATCGTAGGTTTCTTCAGTCTCATATTAGTAGTGTTAAGACTGAAGGATAGAAGAAAATGATCTATTGGCTTTTAAATATTGCTATGGACTGTCTATTAATACCGAATCAGTAAAAATGGGGTGCTTAAATGACGGATTTGAATACTGTAGTTAAAGAATTTAAGGACTTTGAGACAAAAGTTAAAAGGTTAAAGCAGGTCGAGGCAGAACTTGCTTCTCTTAATACCAGAGGCTATGAAGCGGAGGTTAAGAACCTTCAATCTAAATTGAAGAAGCCGCAATATGTGGATGAGGTTGAGAAAGAACTGACCAAGCTCAAGTATAAACTTCAGCCCGCTGCTCGGGCTGAAGTACCGTCTGGTAATAAAGGACCGGATCTTGGTGCGGAAATATCCAAGAAATACGAAGTGATGGAGATACTCGGAAGGGGCGGCTATTCCGTTGTTTACAAAGCTAAACGAAGATCAGATGAACGGATAGTCGCTATAAAAATACCACATATAGACACATTTGCTACGGTGGAGCCCGGAGTTTTTATACACGAAGCTGAACTATGGGCGCGACTGCATCATCCTAACATCGTCGAAGTCTTCGACTATGGAGATAGGCCATTTCCCTGGCTATGCATGGAATATATGGGGAAAGGCTCGTTAAAACAGAGGATAGGTCATCTAGAATTAAAAGATGCGCTGGATATCGCGATACAGTTGTGTGATGCCCTCTACGAGTCTCACCACCTTGGGGTCATCCATAGGGATATAAAACCTGCGAACGTAATGTTTAATAGTGAAGACAAGCCGAAGTTAGCCGATTGGGGTCTGGGTAAAATGATGATCGAGGGTACAGAGGAAACAGCATATGAGGGAACGCCTGCTTACTCGAGCCCTGAACAGATGAAGCCGGATGAGTTCGGCGGGGTGGGTTGGTGGACTGACATTTATCAGGTTGGCGCGCTAATATATCAGATGGTTACCGGAGAGCTACCGTTCAAAGGACAGAATCCATATGAGCTCGCCCTCAGTATCGCCAAAAGCGAGTTTCCAAAACCGAGTGAGATCAAGCCCGAGTTGCCTAAGGAACTGGACAAGATATTAGCGCAGTGTTTGGCTAAGAAAAAAGATGATCGTTACAAAGATATTATTCTACTGAAAGCGGCACTTGAGGACTTGAAGGGCAAGATCAAATGAGTTCTTTAGTAGCGAAAAGCGATGATGGCCACGACGTTTCGATCCCAATTACTGGACCGATCGTGATAGGCCGCTCAGATAAAGATTATACCGTACTGGTAAAATCAGGGATTGATAGCATCTCACTTGGCATCTCTGATGCCACAGTTTCTAGGTCTCATGCATGTGTATATATGGAATCCGGCAAACTTATGGTGAAAGATGTTGGTAGTAAAAACGGGACCATTGTTAATGACGTCCCTCTACCGGGATGGAAACCTGGCCAAGAGAGTCGTCCGGTTGAGATAAAAGGTGATGCTACCCTTAAATTGGGTCACAACACCCAGGTGCGATTAATTGTTGAAGACTCCACAGAGAGAACACAGAGGATAAGCTATAAGTAGTTAAACTGGAGAGGGATGGCTATGGCAAAACAATCTGATAGTAGTAATATACTGAGTGACCTCCAGCGGCAGTTAGAAGAGTGGGAAAAAGAAGGATACGATGTATCAGACCTTAAGCTGGCATTACTCAGCGTCGACTCTCGCTCCTCCGCGAAGTCCGCTAAGCCATCTCGTAAACTCTGGCTGTATATACTCATACCTGTAATCATTGTTGTTGTGATAGCAGTTGTTGTTGTAGTCGTTGTGATGTTATCCGGGTCTTCTACTAATACCTCCGGTGAATGCGCCCCGGGGTGCCAGTGGGCATGGGTAGGTGACGGGACCTGCGACCAAACCCTCGGTTGCAACGTCTATGCATGCGACTACGACGGCGGCGATTGCAGCGGCTACTGCGCCACTGGGTGCCAGTGGGCATGGGTAGGTGATGGGACCTGCGACGAAGCCCTCGGTTGTAACGTCTACGCATGCAACTACGACGGTGGCGACTGCCAGTAAAACACAGTAAACGGTAAGATATCGAAACATCCGAGACCGATAAGTATCAATCGCAGATGGATAAACGGTAGAAAATGATACAAAAAGGGGAAACCCGCCTCACTCTCGCAATGTAATATAGACCGTATTTGCGACACTTTAATTGCAAGGCTGGGGCTGAAAAATCTGGGGAACTTGCCTCCCAATACAGCTTTCTTTTACACTATCCTTGATGTTACGTCTGTTTAAAGAAGAGCTTGCCGGCATCGGTCAGTTCCTCAAGCGGAACCGCAGCGAGACGATCATCGTCGCCTCCGCCGTGCTTTTCCTCTGCCTGGACCGATATCACCCCCTCCAGCCGGAGTGGCTGAGCACCTTTATCTATTGCGCCGTCTGCCCCATATCAGTAATTCTTATAATCTTGAGAAAAAATCCTCTCAATTTCGGACTGAGGTTAGGCGTTCCCCGTATATGGGTATTGCATGTAGGCGTGATCTGCCTGATAGCGGCGATAATTCTATACGCGTCCTCTTTCAGCTATTCCCTGCAAAGCTATTACCGTACAGAGAACTTCGACTTCTTCATTTACTTTCTGACGAGCTGTGTCAGCCTGTCCGCGTCTGAGTTTATCTACCGCGGCTACCTTCTGTTCGGGCTCAAAGAGAAATTCAAAGAAGGCAGTATCTTATTGCAGATGATCCCGTTTGCGCTGATGCACCTGGGCAAGCCGGAATTGGAGACAGTGAGCACTATATTTACTGGAATACTATTCGGTTACGTTGCGTACAGGGGTAAGTCTTACTGGCCGGCCTTCATTATCCACGTGTTTATCAATGTCTTCTTTGTAACGTTGATAAACTACAGATATCCATTATCGGCCTAATCATTCCCCCATCTCCCCACACCATCGCTGTATTTTGGAGCTCCCGGTCAATACTCCCTTCCACTCACACGATGCACATTGACCCGGCAGCTCCCATTCCGGCCTCGGTCTGATTGCCAGGCCAACTTCCCGCAAAAGACGCGCCAGCAGGCAAAGCGGCAGGCCGACGACATTCAGATAACAACCATCGACACCTGATACCGGAGCGAAGGTCGGATTTTGAACAGCGTAAGCCCCAGCCTTATCCATGGGGTCGCCGGACGCAACATAGGCCGCGATCTCCTCGTCGGTATAGTTACGCATCGCAACTTTAGTCGACACGTGATCGACAACCGAGCTCCCGTTGCGGATGACAGCGACAGCGGTGATAACATCGTGCTGGCGACCACGAAGTTTCTTCAGCATATCAGTCGCCTCAGCCTCATCGCGCGGCTTGCCCAGTATCGCCCCGTCGAGCACAACGATGGTGTCGGCGCCTATGACAGCTTTATCGATATGCGACATAGCTATCGACTCCGCCTTTAACAGGGCCAGGCGTTCGGCAACTGCCGCGGGTGGCTCTTCCGACGATATAACTTCATCATCGGAAGAAGCTGTCGATACGAAATCCAGGCCCAGCGCCAGCAGCAGCTCGCGGCGCCGCGGCGAGGCGGACGCCAGCACGACATCGGGAGAGATATCGCTGCGGACGAGCGTTGCTATGCACTCGACATGATACGTATTGGAAAACATATCCACCGGCTGCACCTCGGCCAAGCGGTAGCCGCCGTCGCATAGGACACGCAGGTCGCGCGCCAGGCTCTCCGGATCGCAGGAAACGTAGATAACCCTGCACGGCGCGAGCTTCAAAAGGGCTTCGAGCCCGCTGCGCTGGCAGCCCGCGCGCGGCGGGTCCAGGATAGCAGCATCGACGGCGATATCGAGCGCAGGAAGTACAACCTCCGTCTTGCCCGTGATCAGTTCGACATTATCCAGACCTGCAATATTAACCCTGGCATCATCGATTGCGGCGGGGGCCTCCTCAATAGCGATTACTTTACCAGCCCTCGAAGCAAGCACGGTAGCGAAGGTCCCCACGCCAGCGAAGGCATCGACGATAACCTCGTTACCCTTGAGATCGAGCCTGTCCTCAATGACATCAATCATGCGCTCGGCCTGCGCCGTATTCACCTGGAAGAAGGACGGCGACGAGATGCGGAAGCGCCGCCCCTTGAGCTCCTCCTCGTACCATTTCTGCCCGGAGGGGATATCGAGCTCGGGCATTTTGGGCTGGACGAGGAAGCTCTCCGTGTTTACGCCGTAGCGCACCGATATCTGCGTGCGCTTCTGGCAGCGTCCCTGCATGTCGGCCAGCGTCTGGTTGATCCAGGGGTTCATGATATGACATTGCTCGATGGCGATGAAATTGTGTCTCTCGCGGTGCACGAAGCCGAGGTGGCCCTCACGATCGACTGTGAAGCGGGCGTGGTTGCGATAATTCCAGGGCTCGACCGAGGGCAGGGTGGCGCGCAGGGGCGGGGCAGCGAAGCCGCCATGCTCCCGCAGCTGGCGGCGCACCGCGTCGCGCTTCAGCTCGAGCTGATACGCATAGTCGATATGCTGCCATTGGCATCCGGTGCACGCGCCGAAGTAGGGACAGCGCGGCTCAACGCGGTGCGGCGATTTCACCAGCATCTCAACGACCCGGCCATAGAGCATGCCGCGTCGCCCGCGCCTCACATCTACGACAGCCTCTTCTCCGGGGATCATACCGGAGACGAAAATCGCCTCTTCACCCTTGCGGGCGATAGAGTCGCCGTGCGGCGCAACATCGGCAAACCGCAGTGTTAGCCGCTCTTTTTCAGCTATGTTCTTCATCAGCACAAGGTATTATGTCAGTTATGCAATAGTACAGTCAACTTTGACCGCACAAAGAGGTGCAGGAGAAACATCTCCTGCCGGGGGTTTGGGGGTGTCCCCCAACTCTCAAAGTCCCCCAAAGTATGGGGGGCTAACAGGGGGTTTGGTTAAACCAGCTCCGACTGTGACAATTTGCTGAATAATGCCCAGGGAAATGTCACCCGATGATCTCCCCTTCATCCTCCATCACCTTGCAGCGATACTCCGAGCACGCATCTGGGATGGACTCTTCGGTTAGAAGCTTCTCCAGCAGGGTCGCTGTCTTTTCCGCCGCCTCAAAATGGGGCAGTATCACAAAATCGGCGCCCGCTGCCCACAACTTCTTCGCTAATTCCAAGCTTTCGGCGGTAACGATGACCCTCGCTTTAGGGTTGACCTTCTTGGTATATTTCAGCAGCGCCATGTTGCTGGTGCCCTTAAGAATCGTGTCCGGAATGGTTGAGACCACCACCTTGGCTTCCTCCAGCCCGCATTCCGTCAGCGTCCCGGTATTGCCCAGGTCGCCGAAGACGCATTTAACGCCGTGCCTGTTCAGCTTCTGGTGAACCTCCGGATTGAAATCGATAACCTCGATCTTCTCTGTGATGGCCGGGTTCTGCTTCTCCACCGCCTGCAGCAGATGGCTGGCGATCCTGTAGAATCCCAGGAACAGTATCGGCCGATGGGCTTCGACTTCAACAGCTTCTTCCGCCTTCATTCCCGCGTCGCTCAGCTTAAATACCTTAAGCACGCGGTCCGCGACCAGATAGAGCTTGTGACTGTACATAATCATATATGTAGAAACAAGGAATGTGATCATCACAGTAAAGAGCACAATGGTCATTACGTCTTGATTGACATGCCCGTAGCTAATCCCGATGGCAACTATAACCAAGGCGAATTCGCTTATCTGTGCAATATTAAGTGGAACCAGGAAGCTGACACGGATGCCCTTTTTCATCAGATATAAGGCCGGGGAAAGTGAGATAAATCGGCTTACTATCAGGAACAGAGAGGCCGCGAGCGAGACGAGAAAGATGTGAAGGCTGGGTTGAGCCACCCTCATGCCAAGTGATACGAAGAACAGGATGAGAAAGAAGGAGCGGATGCTGTTCACCCTATCGTTGATTTCCTGCTTGTAAGGGAACGTAGCAAGGCTGACGCCTGCGATTAGGGCTCCCATGGCCCGGCTCAGCCCGGCGACATCCCCCGCCAGCCATGATATCAGGAAGCACCACCCCAGCGCAGTTACTAATACAAGCTCAGGGTTCTTGGCAATACCCTTAAATACCCTGGGAAGAATGAAACGGGAGACCAGCACACAGCCAACGATCAACCCCACACCTTTGAGAAGCGCCAGCCCCAGTGTGCCTATAGCAGGATTATCCAGGTTCGGCTGGATAGTAAGAAATATGATGGCCCATATATCCTGCAAAACCAGTATACCAAGGGTGAGGCGTCCCGGCAGGGTATCAAGCTCAAACTTATCATAGAGGAGCTTGACCACGATCATAGTGCTGCTCAGAGCAAAAACTATAGCCAGGTACAGAGCGGCATATTCCCCGCCGCCGCTGAATCCGGGTAGATTGAAGAAGGCTAATCCCAGAGCTACGCATACGGCGAACTGAAGGACGGCAAGGAAAATAAGCGATTTCCCTGATTTCTTGATCTGCCTGAGGTCGAGCTCCAGCCCGACCATGAACATCAGCGCGATCAAGCCCAGTTCCGAGGTGAAATTTATGGCATCGGGATGGGTCACCCACTTGAGACCGAGCTCCGGCCCAATAACGATACCGGCGATGATGTATCCCATAATGACAGGCTGGCGCAGCCTGTGCATTATGTAGCCCATGACCGCAGCGGCCACGATGGAAATTAATACGCCTTGGATAATTTCAAGCTCTTCCATATTTATTTCCCGTTCCAGAAAACGATATTTGCAAGTGAATATTATGTCAGTTCAGCACCATGTAAGTCAACTGCGCTTTAAAGACGCAAGCTCAGATTAATATCACAAAGCCTTGCCACCGATGGTTATAGACCATATCTTCCACCCGCCCTCATACCTGGCCAGACCCGCGTTGAAGGAAACTGTGGAACCATCCGAATAGACTATATCGCCGTTTATCACCGAAAGGCTTAAGTCCATGGACTCAATCTTGTTCGCATCCACGCGCCAGCCCGAGGCCTCAACATCTTGGTAATTCTTAAACAGGGCGTCATAATTAGTATCAATGTAGTTAGCTACGCTTGATTGGGATTGCCCGTACCCTATGTACAACGCTCTTGCGGAATCTATATCATGAGCCTGTCCCGCCGCCATGAACTGCTCGACGCACGCTTCCGCAGGACCGATGTCTTTACCTATCGACCAGACCTGAAGGGCAACAACGATGAGAGCGATGATCACAGTCCCTATGAATAACAACCACTTCATGCGACAAACCCTTCGTTAATAGCGATGTGGACACAAATTCGCAGCGACTGATCTAATTATAGTATAAACGATACTAATCCGACTGCGATAGAAAAAGGGGAAGGCCGAGAGAACCGGCCGAATGACTTAAAAAGAGTCTCGGTTACCAGCCCAGCAGGTATGCAAAAACCAGCGGCGCGACGATAGTGGCATCGGACTCGATAATGAATCTGGGTGTATCGACACCAAGCTTGCCCCAAGTAATCTTTTCATTGGGCACGGCGCCGGAATAGGAACCGTAGCTTGTTGTACTATCGCTTATCTGGCAGAAGTAGCCCCAAAGTGGCACGTCCCACTCCAGGTCCATCTGGAGCATAGGCACCACGCAGATAGGGAAGTCTCCTGTGATGCCGCCGCCGATCTGGAACATGCCCATAGGATTGCGCTTGGTAGTTTTGGTGTAATAGTCGGCCAGCCAGACCATGTACTCAACGCCGGTGCGTACTGTATGAACGTTCTTGATATTGCCGCGTATAACATACGAAGCGTACATATTACCAAGGGTACTATCCTCCCATCCCGGAACAACGATGGGCACTTTCTTCTCCATCGCAGCCAGCATCCAGGAGTTCTTAGGATCGATCTGATAGAACTTCTTTAAGACGCCGCTGGCGAGAAGCTGCTGCAGAAATTCGTGCGGGAAATAGCGCTTGCCCTTCTTATCTGCGGCTTCCCAAAGCTTCAGTATGGGCTTCTCCATACGCTCCATGATTTCAAACTCGGGAACACAGGTATCGGTCACGCGGTTCAGATGGCGCTCCAGCAGTGTTGCCTCTTCCTTAGGTGTCAGGTGGCGATAATTAGGCACGTCCTCGTAGAAATCGTAGGCAATCAGATTAAAGACATCCTCTTCGAGGTTAGCGCCGGTGCATGTGATGAGATGCACCTTATCCTGACGAATCATCTCAGCCAACGACAGCCCCAGCTCCGCGGTGCTCATGGCGCCGCCCAGCGAGACCATCATCTTGCCGCCACGTGCCAGAAAATCGCGATAGGCCCGCACCGCATCGATCAGGACGGCGGCATTGAAATGCCTATAGTGGTGTTCCATAAAGGACCCCACAGAGCCGAGATGTGGAAGCTTTGCAGTAGATTTAGAGCGAGTCTTCTTAGGGACTTCGTATTGTTTTTTCGAGCGCGACCGCGGGCCGGATGTTATAGCCATGAGAATGTCTCCTCAGTTTGGTAGGCCAACTGCAATGCTGATACTGACAGATACACGAACTTGACCGTAGTAAATACCGACACAGCTTTGAACCTAACTATGTCGCAGCTACAATCAAGCGCTAATCTTCAGGCGACTCTTCCTTAAAAGGCTCAACCTCTGCAGAAGGATCTTCCGCCTCACCCTTCTCCGCCAGTCCCTCAGGTGTCAACTCCTCTTTAATCAGCCCGCCGTCTAATACCTCCTGCAGTGCCCCTTCAAAGGTTTTCTCATCCAGAATGAGAGGAGGCGGAGGAGTCAATGATGCCAGCGCCTCCGGGGAAAGAACGCACCGTGCCGGAATCAACTTGCCTATGATGACATTTTCCTTAAGCCCGAGTAGTTTGTCCGTCTTTCCAGCCACTGCAGCCTCCGTAAGCACCCTAGTGGTCTCCTGGAATGAGGCTGCCGAGAGGAAGCTGCTCGTATTTAATGAAGCCTTTGTTATTCCTAATAGAACCGGCTGTGCTGTGGCCGGCTCGCCGCCTTCTGCTAATACCTTAGCGTTAATATCTTCGTATACAAAGCGGTCTACGAGCTCGCCAGGGAGCAGTTCCGTATCCCCGGGAACATCTATCCTTACTTTGCGCAGCATCTGACGTACTATAGTTTCGATGTGCTTATCATTAATGGCCACACCCTGAGAGCGATACACCTGCTGGACCTCGTCTACCAGGTACTGCTGAACCGCCTCCCGACCCATGATCCGCAGCAAATCCTGCGGGTTGAGAAAGCCCTCGGTGAGTTGCTGACCTGCGTGTATCTGTTGCCCTGACTCCACAATTATGTGCGATGATGACAGTACAGTATACTCGCGCTGTTCCTTCTCTTCATATGAGATAGAGAGCAGGTTTTTGTCAACGCTCACAGTGCCAGCGACCCTGGCAATATGCGGAGCAGCCTCTGCTACCAGCGCCTTGGAGCCCGCCTTCGGCTCGGCAAGGACCTCTCCGACATCAACCCACTGGCCTGTAGTCACAACAGCTTTCCATCCTGACGGTAGAGTAAACTCATCCTTATAAGTTTCAGAGCTTTCTACCCTTATCTTACGCTCATCCTCGCCCTCGATAATATGAACACATCCATCTATCTCAGAGATGACGGCTTGAACCTTCGGCGAACGAGCCTCAAAAAGTTCTTCAACACGCGGCAGACCACTGATAATATCCTGTCCGGCAACACCACCGGTATGGAATGTGCGTAGGGTCAGCTGCGTCCCGGGCTCTCCGATGCTCTGAGCCGCTATAATCCCTACCGCCTCACCCATCCTGACCTGCGTCCCATGTGCCAGGCTCCTGCCATAACACTTCTGGCAAACGCCATGCCTGAGCTGACAGGACAGCGCCGACCTTACATATACGCTTTTTATCTTAGCTTGGGCAATCTCCTTGGCCTTACTTTCATCGATTTCTTGATCTTTTTCAATAATTACTTCACCGGTTTTAGGATTCACGATAGCCTCTATTACGGTCCGCCCTACCATACGTTCCTCGAAAGGTGCTATTATGCGCCTTCCCGACTCCGAGGTGATCCATATACCAGACGTCGTCCCACAGTCTTCTTCAAGCACGATCACGTCCTGCGCCACATCCACAAGCCTTCTTGTGAGATAGCCGCTATCCGCAGTACGTAAGGCAGTATCAGCAAGTCCCTTTCTTGCTCCGTGCGTAGAGATAAAGTATTCGAGAGCCGTCAAACCTTCACGAAAGCTGGAACGGATAGGGAGGTCAATAACCCGCCCTGACGGGTCGGCCATCAATCCTCGCATACCAGCCATCTGTCTTATCTGAGCGATATTACCCTTAGCCCCTGAGGTAGCCATTAAATATATAGAACCATATTTGTCTAAAGACTCCTCAATGG
The DNA here is from genome assembly GCA_041653935.1 of Dehalococcoidia bacterium. Classification (GTDB taxonomy): domain Bacteria; phylum Chloroflexota; class Dehalococcoidia; order E44-bin15; family E44-bin15; genus JAYEHL01. The sequence goes on from JBAZEO010000002.1 coordinate 571,830, forward strand.
CCTTGGATACTCTATCAGTAGCCTCCGACCATAATCTAACAGTGTTAGTATAGCGTTCCTCCTCGGAGATAAGCCCCTTCTGGAACTGGCTATCGACCTCGGCTACTTTCTTGTCTATCTCTTCCAATATCCCTTTCTTGGCCGCTGGTACTTGCATATCATGTATCGCTATACTGCAACCTGACTGCGTAGCGTAACGAAATCCCAGCCTTTTAATATCGTCGGCCAGCTTTGCAGCCTTCTCATTCCCCAGTTTTTTATAGCATTCCGCTACCATGCGCCTCAGCGTCCCTTTATCTGTCGTCTTATTGATAAAGCCTAACTCTTTGGGAACGACCTCATTAAATATTATGCGTCCGGTAGTAGTCTTAACACGTTCGCCATCATCGTTCCTAGCCTCAACCTCTGAGCCAAGATCTACTATGCCCATATCATAAGCTAATTTAGCTTCTTCGAAGCTGCTGAAAACCATGCCTTTTCCTTTTCCATTTGCCTTCGGCATGGTCAGGTAATAGCACCCCAGAACGATATCGAGTGTGGCAGCCACAGCAGGCTCCCCTGAACTCGGCAGCAGCATGTTCTTAGTAGATAACATTACCTCCCGAGCTTCAAGAACGGCAGCCTTGGAAAGAGGAACATGTACCGCCATCTGATCGCCATCGAAGTCGGCATTAAATGCGGTACAGACCAGCGGGTGTATCTGAATAGCGCTGCCGTCTATCAATACAGGCTCGAATGCCTGAATACCCAGACGATGCAAGGTAGGAGCACGGTTAAGCATCACCGGCCTTTCCTTCATAACAATAGTTAAAGCGTCCCAGACCTCCGGTCTTTCACGTTCCACAAGACGCTTTGCACTCTTAATATTATGGGCGTGGCCCTGAATGATAAGATAGTGCATCACGAACGGCTTGAACAGCTCGAGGGCCATTCTCTTAGGTAAGCCGCACTGCCCCAGCTTCAACTCCGGACCGACTACGATAACCGAGCGGCCGCTATAGTCAACACGCTTGCCTAAAAGGTTCTGGCGGAAGCGGCCCTGTTTGCCCCGGAGCATATCCGATAATGACTTCAACTTATGATTGCCGGCGCTGGTAATGGCTCTACCCCTGCGGCCATTGTCGATTAGCGAATCTACAGCTTCCTGAAGCATTCTCTTTTCATTACGAACGATTATCTCCGGCGCACCAAGATCCAAAAGCCTCCGCAGCCTGTTATTGCGGTTTATTGTCCTACGATACAAATCATTGAGATCGGATGTAGCGAACCTGCCTCCATCCAGCTGGACCATCGGGCGCAGGTCTGGCGGAAGCACAGGAAGCACTGACATTATCATCCATTCCGGCTTATTGCCACTCCTTCTGAGCGCTTCCACTACCTTGAGCCTCTTAATAGCTTTCTTGCGACGCTGGCCGGTGCTGGAGCGAGTCTCTTTGTAAAGTTCTTCACTCAATCCATTGAGATCAAGTGTGGCCAGTATATCCAGGATAGCCTCCGCCCCCATGCCGTTCTTGAATACGCCCGGATATCTATCATTAAGTTCGCGGTGTTTATTGTCTCCAAGAAGCACCAGACGCTGAATCTCCTCCAGTTCGTCGATTCTACTGTTGATTTCATCCCAGCGTTTCTGCTTCTCCCCTGCTATCTCCAGAGTGGTCTCATCTGTAGCCTCTATAGCCGAGAGCTGCTCCCTGAGACTCGCTAAAGCTGCTCCCTTAGCCGCTTCATCTACGCTGGTAATAATGTACTGGGAGAAATAAAGTACGCGCTCCAAGTTTCGCGGCGAGATATCGAGCAGGAGACCCAATACACTGGGGGTCCCTTTAACAAACCATATATGACTCACCGGTGCAGCCAGTTCTATATGCCCCATGCGTTCACGCCGCACCCTGGCACGGGCTACTTCCACACCACACTTATCGCAAATGATTCCGCGGTAGCGCACCTTTTTATATTTTCCGCAATAGCATTCAAAATCTTTCGTCGGGCCGAAAATCCGTTCACAGAATAGTCCGTCCCGCTCTGGTTTCAACGTACGATAATTAACGGTCTCGGGCTTAGTCACCTCACCCCATGACCAGCTTCTTATCTGCTCCGGCGAGGCCAGAGAAATTCGTACAGCGCTAAAATCGTTAACTTCAAGCACCACTGTCTCTCCCTTCGAGTCTTGGCATCTTAGAGCCCGGATACTCCCCTAGGTCAGAGGCCAGGACAACGCTCTCCTCCTCATCATTCAACACCTCAACCGAAAGCCCCAGGCTCTGAAGCTCTTTAACTAATACTTTAAAGGATTCAGGCACACCCGGCTCCCAGATAGTATCGCCTTTGATTATTGCCTCGTATGTTTTAGCTCGTCCCGTAACGTCATCAGATTTAACGGTCAGCAACTCTTGAAGCACATGGGCTGCACCATAAGCTTCCAAAGCCCAAACCTCCATCTCGCCAAAACGCTGGCCGCCGAACTGAGCCTTACCGCCTAACGGCTGCTGTGTGATAAGCGAATATGAACCAGTGGAGCGGGCATGAGCCTTATCTTCAACGAGGTGAATGAGCTTCATTAAATATGTAACCCCTACTGTAACCGGCTGATCAAAAGGCTCCCCCGTCCGGCCGTCATACAAGGTCGTCGCACCCCAGATCGGCAGCGGGATACTTTTATCCTTGCTAATCGTTACCGCCTTTGCCAATAATTCCTCATCATTGAGGCCTTCTTTAACCCTGGCTCCCGCATCTTTCATCCACAATAGCAGGGCGACGCGCCTGGCTTCACCGACATGATTATTGTCAAAGACCTTTTCCCCATCATATCCCAGGGCATTTAAATATGCCTTAGCTCTATCTACTTCAAAATGGTCACCCTTCTCAGGATCGGGAACGATCGCGTTAGTACGATGAGCGAGCCAAGCTTGCGCCAATGCATCCTCAATATCATCGTTATCAGCGCCATCGAACACCGGTGTATTCACTTTGAACCCAAGCGTTTTTGCGGCCCAGCCGAGGTGTGTTTCCAGCACCTGCCCCAAATTCATACGTGAAGGTACACCGATGGGGTTGAGAACAATATCCACATGACGCCCATCCGGCAGGAAAGGCATATCCTCTACAGGCAGGACTCTGGCGACCACACCCTTATTTCCATGCCTCCCCGAAACCTTATCGCCTTCGGAGATTTTTCTCAATTGCGCCACCCATACACGAACCATTCTGTTAACGCCCGGCGGGAGCTCGCTATGCGTTTCGCGGGTGAACTCCTTGACATCAATAACTTTGCCCCATTCGCCGTGGGGCACCCGCAGCGACGAGTCTTTCACATCCCTGGCTTTATCGCCGAAGATAGCCCGCAACAGCTTCTCCTCAGCGCTGAGCTCTGCTTCTCCCTTCGGTGTGATCTTCCCGACAAGGATATCTCCTGGTTTAACCTCAGCCCCGACCCGTACAACCCCTTTTTCATCGAGATTTCTAAGGCTCTCTTCGCCTACGTTAGGGATATCCCTCGTGATTTCCTCAGGTCCCAGCTTAGTGTCTCTAGACTCTATCTCGTGTTTCTCAACATGGATAGAGGTAAACTTGTCATCCTTGACTAAATTTTCACTGATAACAACCGCATCCTCAAAATTGTAACCTTCCCAGCACATAAAAGCACAAACGACATTCCGCCCCAGTGCCAGCTCGCCGTGATCCGTAGAAGAGCTATCGGCGAGGACCTGACCCTTTTTGATTTTCTGCCCTTTGGAAACGAGGGGACGCTGATTAATGCAAGTCCCTTGATTTGAACGTGCAAACTTTATTAATGGATATACTTGTTCCTTTTTCCCATCTTTAATAATAATCTGTTTGGACGTAACGGATTTTATTACTCCATCGCGGTCTGCAATTAATACCTGTCCGCTATCGTACGCCGCCTGCGCCTCCATCCCCGTCCCGATTATCGGAGACTCGGCCCAGATGATCGGCACTGCCTGACGCTGCATATTAGAGCCCATCAGTGCACGGTTGGCATCATCATGCTCCAGAAACGGGATAAGGGCCGTGGAAACGCTCACGATCTGCTTGGGCGAGACATCCATAAGAGATACCTTGGTCGCAGGCGATTCCTCAAACTTATCGCCAAGCCTAGACTCCACCTTTTCGTTAACAAACTGATTTTTTTCATCCAGAGGCTCATTAGCCTGGGCGATAGCGTATTCATCCTCCTCATCCGCCGAGAAATATAGGACCGCATTAGATACAAATGGGGAGACCTTGACCTTTTTCTGACTTAACTTGGACAGCTTAGCTGCTACCTTATCTGTAACCTTAGTCCCGGACTTAACTGCCGTCTTCCCATCATCACCAGCGACATTCTCCGAAACTGTCCTGCCCGCGAGCTCAGCGGAATCACTATCCACCTCATGAACAACCCTGCGGTAAGGCGCCTGAATGAATCCGTACTCATCGATTATGCTGAAAGTAGCCAGCGATCCTATTAAACCAATGTTGGGACCTTCTGGCGTCTCGATAGGACAGATACGCCCGTAATGCGAATAGTGAACGTCTCTCACTTCGAATCCGGCTCGTTCCCTCGATAGACCGCCCGGTCCTAGTGCTGAAACCCTACGTTTGTGTGTCAGCTCTGCCAGGGGATTCGTCTGATCCATAAATTGCGATAACTGTGAGGCCCCAAAAAACTCACGCATGGCAGCCACAACCGGCCTTACATTAATTAGTGCGCTCGGCGTAACCGACTCCGGATCGATAATGCTCATCCGCTCCTTGATCACACGTTCCATCCGAAGCAATCCGATCCTGAACTGATTCTGAATCAGCTCGCCTACGGTACGCACCCTTCTATTACCCAAGTGATCTATATCATCGGGAGTGTCCACGCCGGTATTAACCATGATGATGTGGCGTACAATCTCCACCAAATCCTCTCCAGTGGCCGTTTGGTGTGAGCGAGGAATGTCGATGTTTAATCTTTTGTTAACCTTGTAGCGTCCTACCCGCCCCATATTGTATCGTCTAGGATTAAACAGAAGATTTTCAATAAGGCTCTGCGCATTATCCATCGAAGGAGGGTCCCCAGGACGCAATCGCCTGTAAAATTCGATTAGCGCCGTCTCTTTACTGCGTACTATGGAATCCCTCTCTATAGTTGCCTGTATATAGCGCTGGCCTTCCTGTACCCCTTCGAAAAGTTTATCAATCTCCTCATCACTGCTATAACCTACGGCACGCAGCATAGTTGTAACCGGTATTTTCCTCTTTCCATCTACTTTTACCGATATCACATCCTTGCTGCTGGTCTCAAATTCCAGCCAGGCACCCCTCTCCGGGATCAACTTTGCAAAACATAGATGCCTGCCAGTAGTGACATCCTGCTCCAGGGTAAAATAAACGCCGGGGGAACGAATAAGCTGGCTGACTACAACACGCTCCGCTCCATTAATAATGAAAGTTCCCTTTGGCGTCATCAGGGGGAAATCGCCCATGAAAATATCTTGTTCTTTGATTTCGCCAGTGTCCTTAATGATAAGCTGTACCTTTACATAAAGAGGAGCAGCATATGTAATATCCCGCTCCCTGCATTCTCGCTCTGAACGTTTGTCCGGGGCAGCGTTCCACATATAATCCCAGAACTCTGCATCATCTTTAAAGGCAGGCATTTGAGCGCCGCTCTTCTCACCAAATCCGTAACTGAGAAAACGCAATTCGAACCTAGACCCGGAAAAATCCTGTATCGGGGAAATCTCATCCAACAGGGACCGTAAGCCGCCCTTTTCATCAGGGCTCAAATGATAAGGTCGTTCATCACAGAACCTGCGGTAAGAGTTCAACTGGATTTGTATGAGGTTAGGGACTTCCAAAATATGGGCTATCCTGGAATAGGATTTCCTAGGTTCGGCTCCTTGAGAGACCGGCTGTGCAACACTCATAAATACCCCCCTAAAAAGGCAAAAATCATCCCGTAAAAATCAGATGTTTTAGATTACGAGGAAATAAAAAAAAGCATCGAGGCCTTCATTAGCAAATTGTAATGTTACCAGAAACACATGCCTCTGTCAAGATATTTTTGTTCTGTTTTATTATATTACTTATTACTAATTTTTTCCAGCCCCTATTCCTTAATCCAAAAATAAAGAAGGGCTGGATTATCCAGCCCTTCTTTATTTAATTACAGAATCGAGGCAAAACTAAGGTGCCGGATCGTAGTACTGGATCGTCAACTTTGGAGTATTAGCCAGAGTCCCCCAGTCAGAAGAAAAGAATCCTTTGTATCCTTCAAACGTCGTTTCATCAGTATCTTTAAGTGTCATCCCGCGATTGGCGAACAATCCCGATATCCACCCTTGTACCAGATCATCGAGATCCCAATAGATAAAAGCGTTTGTTACAACCGCCGGTATCGTAGCCGTTGCCTCAACGCTAGCCGCTACAGCAGGCTGGGTGTCCCATGTAATTGTAGCTTCATCCCATGGTGCCACCACACGATAAACACCTACAGGACCCGCAAAGGCACCGCCAGATTTCGTCTCATAACTCAAACCGAGTTTCGCATCGGTTACTACAGCAGATGAAGGAATACTGCTCAGATCGAACTGAACATACACTCTGAGCAACGAGCCGACAGCGTCCCCACTGGTGAATATGTAGGATCCAGTACCCCAGTTGGAACCTGGAGAAAGCTCATACACATAAGAATCCTTACCAGCTGCTGCATCCGGCTGTATCGTTGCCGTCTGAATAGTCGACGGATCCAACGCCCAGTTAATATATGCCGTCTCCCCTCCTACAACTGTCACTGTACCGATATGCCATTCATAGTAAGGATATTCCATCTTGATGATATGGTTTCCTTCTGGTATATGCATGGCTACATATGGGGTAATGCTTCCTGTATCCACTCCATCGATATATATCGACGCGCCTGCAGGATTAGATTGAATATCGATCGAGCCGTCGGAAGGTGCTGGAGTTGATGTTGGGGTGGGGGTAGGTGTAGGCGTAGGCGCAATGCCGACAACAATCGCTACACTATCGTCATCAGTTCCACCGTTGCCATCGTCGACTGTTACTTCAATGATATATCCCTTCGCTAACAGAGGAGCTATCCATGTAACCGTAGCGCCAGTCCCGGAAATAGCGCCGCCATTTGCCGTCCATGCATAAGTAAGCGTATCGCCGTCCGGATCGTCAGCGACACATGTAACGGTCGTGCCTTCACCGGGGATCAGGTTGTCAGGATCGGCAGTTAAACTCGCGATCGATGGCGCCTGATTCTCCTCCCCTCCAGTCAGGGCTAGCACGACCCCCACCGCGATCCCGGCTATTACCAGGATAACAACCACCACAATTAGCCATATAGCCCACTTGGGGAAGCCTCCCCCCTTCTTCGGCGGAGCCGGCTTAGCACCACCCGGTGCGGCACTCCCCCGCGGTGCCTCCTGCCCGCCATCAGGTATCTTCTTCTCATCAGTGACCATACCCGCACCTCCTGTCCATTTGTAATACGCCGATTATCCCGATATGAGCACAAAATGTCAAGTTCGCTGTTAAGAGCCTGCCAGCCGCCTCAATATATCCCAGAACGCACCGCGGTAGCCGTCGCGTATAGCGTCGACGAGGATAGTATTGGCATTATAGTTATAATTAGTATTAGAAGCCTTCCCCGCCATGAACATGAAACGCTCATCCCCACCGATAAGCCCCTCCAGGTATCGCGACGCGTCCTCCCCCAACTCGGGTGACAGGTAGAACACGGGGGCGAGGAACGACCCGTCCCGTTCACCATGTAGATCAGGATTACTTTCGACGGGGCCCTGTTGAAGAATCATCTTTGCCAGTTTTGTCTTAGGATAAACCCGGACGCCGAGGCTGGCCCCCACGCGGTGCGGCGACATCCGCTTCATAGCTTCGATGGTCTCCCGCAATGAATCTCGCGTCTCGCCCGGGCCGCCAAGCAACAGGTCGTACATGAATATCAGCCCCGAGCGGCGGCAGATTTCAGCCGTCCGGATTACATCATCAGAGGTATAATCCCGTCCGAGCGTATGCAAAATGCGATCGCTGGCGCTGTCCACGCCGAAGTTGACGCCAGCGCAGCCCGCCTGCAGGAACAGACGACACAGATCCTCATCAAAAGGCGCCGGGCTGCAATACGCGTACCAGCGCAGGCGCGGGCCCAGGCTTCTGTCTATGATCTCGCGGCAAATGGAGCGGGCGTGCTCATACGGATAGTTGAACTCGCTGTCGCAGATGTGAAGATGTTCGACGCCAATACTCAGTAACGATTCAATTTCGTCGGCGACGCTGGAGGGGGAACGCAATCGGAGCTTGCTGCCCTTGCCCAACGGATCGGCGCAGTAGATACACTTCTTGGGACAGCCGCGCTTGGTCTCCACGCCGCCCATGCCGCCTTCTACGTAATAGCGTTCATTATCCACAGTATCCCTGCGCGGTGCCGGCATTTCAGCCAGGTCGATATACGACAGCGAGTTACGACGGAAGTCTTTCTTATCGCGATATACCAGCCCCGGCACGTTGCGATAATCCTCACCCTTCGTGATTCGATCGGCAAGCAGCGGCAGGGCGTATTCACCCTCGCCCCATATCCCCAGGTCCAGACCACAGAATTCAAGAATGCCCTCTGATGCGACAGAGAATCCGGAGCCGCCGATCACTATGGGGGCATCGGAGCACCCGCGCAGGCATTCGGCGAGCTTTTTGATCCGGGGCAGGAAGAAGTCGCGGGTGGCAAAGGTCGTATCGTCGGTGTTGCGCAGGGTTATGGCTATGATGGAAGCGCTGTTCGATGTAAAGTAACGACGGATGTCGGCGAACGGATCGGTAGAAAAGCAGAGGTCGAGCAATGCGACGCGATGGCCGTAATCTTTAAGCGCTGATGCAAGATAATCTAGCGCAATCGGCGCCACGGGCGGCTGCATCTGATTGGGGTTCACCAGCAGGATGGTACTATCGGAGGCCACCATATCCTACCTGTGATCGACTGCTGCGGACAATTCGGAAAGGGGCTCTTCCCATCGCATTGCATCTACCGATTGCGAGGATTTTACCACGGATTTTCGTCCATTTTTACGATGTATCGGATGGCTGGAGCCGTCCGAGAGATAACGCTGGTACTGAACCATCTTGCTGACCATTAAAGCCGCCCTGCGTCCGGCCTGATAAACGGCCAGACCTTTTATGGGCTTTACCTCCTCCATCCTCACCTTCATAGCAATATTGGATATCAGCACTATAGGTTTATCGAATCCCTTGAGCGCCTCCACTTCGGCGCGCACATACTCCGCGCTGGAGCCGCCCACGGCTTTAAATATCACATCCACCTGATCGTCTTCGGCCAGTGCTTCGATGGCCTTAGCGCTGACCTTTATATCGAACGATGACGCCATCCCGATATCGACAGGGTTGTTCACACACGTTCCTACCGAAGGCACTACCTTCCTCAATCTTCGCATGGTAGACTCCGACAACCCGGCCACCTCCAGCCCGTAATCGATGCAGGCATCGGCGATAGCCACCCCCATGCCTCCCGTGGAGGAGAGGATACCCACCCTGTTCCCCCGCGGCAGTGGCAGATAGCTGAAGGCCTGAAGGCAATCCAGCATCTCGTCCTCGCTATCGACTTTTATCATCCCTGTCTGTTTAAAGACCGCATCCCAGACCTGCGGCGAGCCGGCCAAGGCCCCGGTATGGGAGGCCGCGGAACGCGAGCCTACAGCGCTCGCTCCGCACTTCCACAGGATCACGGGCTTCTTCTTTGAGACTCGCTTGGCCACATCGAAGAAATGCCGCCCGTCGGAAACGCCCTCTACATACCCGATGACTACATCCGTATTTGCATCCTGGCCAAAATATTCCAGAAAGTCCGCGGCGTTAAGGTCGCACTCGTTGCCGTAGCTCACCGCCTTATTGAAATGTATGCCCAGCCCCGATGCCGCGATCGGGAAAGAAACGCTCATTGAGCCGCTGTGCGAGAACATCCCTGCCGAACCGCTTTTCTTTGGCATTATGCCGGCGAAATTGGTCAGACCGGTATCGGGACAGAATATCCCCACGCAGTTGGGGCCGATGATCCTTGAGCCGCCCCTGCGCGCGATCCTCGTGATCTCCTCCTGGAGTTTCATGCCCTCGGCGCCGCTTTCACCGAAGCCGGAGGTACATATGACAATACCCTTGATTCCTTTTACTGTGCAATCGCTGACGACGCTCTGCACAGTATCACGTGGGGAGAAAACGATGGCCAGATCTATATCGAAGGGGATATCGCATGCGCTCGGATAGACCATGACGCCATCGACTTTGGTTGCAGTGGGGTGCACTACGCATATCCTGCTCTTATCGAAGCCGTGCTGGATGAAGCCGCTTAGGAAGAAGTAGCCAAGATTGCCGGGCCTGTTGGATGCGCCTATGATCGCTATGCCGCGCGGGTTGAATATCCGATCCAGCTCTGCGATAACGTCCATAACGTCCCCTTAACTGAAACGCTCTGAATAAAAACAAATGATAACAGAATTTAAATAAAATGCAAATACATGAGGCCTGACCTTATTTGCCCGAGCGGTAGCGCTCGTATTCGAGCATCTTGCTCATGACCTGCACCGCCCTGCGCCCGGTGCTGTATATAGCCACGCCTTTAACCGGCTTGAGTTCCTTCAGTAATGCCATCATAGCCCGGCTGAATATGTAGATCATCGGTTTGTCAAAGCCCGCCAGCGCCTCGAACTCCTTACTTACCATCTCCAGGTTCGATGTGCCCACGGTCTTGATTATGATGTCCACGCCCTCATCCTGCGCCAGGGCTCTAACCGTATCGATGCCCATCTGCAGATTGAATGACGACATCATACCGATGTCCACGGGATTATTGACGCATGTGCCTATGGATGGAACGATTCCCTGTAATCGATTGCGCGTGCTCTGCGAGAGGGCCGCCAGCTCAAGCCCGTAGTCGGAGCAGGCATCGGCCATGGCCACCCCCAGTCCGCCGGTAGCCGACACAATGGCCACACGATTGCCGCGGGGCCGCGGCAGATAGTAGAACGCCTGGAGATAGTCCAGCATGTCGTCTTCGCAGTCGACTTTTATGATGCCAGCTTGCTTGCACACGGCATCCCAGACCTGCGTCTTCACAGCGAGGGCACCTGTATGAGAAGCAGCCGACCGTGAGCCGATGTCGCTGGTGCCCCCCTTCCATAGAAGAATGGGCTTATTTTTCGAGACCTCCCTGGCGATACGGAAGAAGCGACGTCCGTCCTTTATGCCCTCCACATAGCCTATGACGATGCCTGTCTTAGGATCGCGCCCAAAGTATTCCAGGAAATCGGCGGCATTCAGGTCGCATTCATTGCCGCAGCTTATCACCTTGCTGAAATGTATCCCCATGATGGAGGCCGCCACCGGCATGGAGACCGTCATCGAGCCGCTGTGTGAGAACATGCCCACCGGGCCGCTCTCCCGGGGCATCCAGCCGGCATAGTTGATGAGTTTGCTCTCCGGGCAGTAGACGCCCACGCAGTTGGGGCCTATGATGCGGACACCGCCGGCGCGCGCGATACCGGCAATTTCCCCCTGCAGCTTTATGCCATCCCCCCCATTCTCGGCAAATCCCGAGGTGCAGATGATCACGCCCTTCACGCCCTTGGCAACGCAGTCTGCAACGACGCCTTTCACGGAGTCGCACGGGGAAAATACCAGAGCCAGATCGACATTATGAGGGATAGCCTGCATGGCGGGATAGGCTTTGACTCCAGAGACCTCTTTCTCCGTGGGATGCACCGCATACAATTGATCGCGGTCGTAGCCCTGCTGCAGGAAGCCTCCGAGGAAGAAGCCGCCTAGATTGCCCGGACGGTTGGAGGCGCCAATAATTGCCACCCCGCGGGGGTGGAAGATGCGTTCCAGATCAGAAACAAGGTCCATAACGCAAGTTGATCCGGGGGATTCCGCCCGATTTAACTCTTCTTCTCGGTCACAGCACGCCAAGTATTGAGGAGGGTCTTGCTGTCCAGAAGCTCATCGGTCGCGGTATACGGATCTATCTTCCCCTTCATCACCTTCTCTAAAGCCGTGGTGAGGGATTTATCCTTGCGGATCAGCGCCAGTATCCTTTCGCTGATGGTTCGCTCCACGACCTCCAGGAACTCAGCCTTGTGCTGAGCCTGGCGTCGCACAGTCATCTGGCCGCTATCCTCAAGCGCTTTGTGGTGGTTCTTGATCTGCGTGTAAAGCTCGTCTATGCCGACATCGTTCACCGCCTGGGTGGTCAGCACCGGCACCTCCCACCATTCATGCTTGGGATTAAGGCGCAGCATCTGCCGCAGGTCATCAGCAACGGTCTCCGCGCCTTCGCGATCCGCCTTATTCACTACAAATATATCTGCTATCTCGAGGATGCCGGCCTTCATCGCCTGTATAGCATCTCCCGCCTCAGGAACGAGAACCACGATCACAGTATCGGCCGCATCCATGATATCCAGCTCGGTCTGCCCCACGCCTACAGTCTCAACCAGAACAAAGTTCTTGCCGAAGGCATCCATCAGCTTGGCAACTTCTTTAGTGGTAGGCGAGAGGCCGCCGCGGCTTTCCCTTGTGGCCATGCTGCGGATGAATACCTCTTTATCCAGATAGTGCTGCTGCATCCTTATACGGTCCCCAAGCACGGCGCCGCCGGAGAAAGGGCTAGAAGGGTCGCATGCGATGATCCCTACAGATTTGTCATCGGCTCGCATCTTGGTGGTAATACGATCGACGAGACTACTTTTGCCGCCGCCCGGAGGTCCTGTCACTCCCACAACATAGGACTTGCCGAGTTTAGGGTATATCTTGGACATTATCAGCGGCACTTCAGGAGACTCTCTCTCGATCAGAGTGATCAAACGCGCCAAGGCTTGCTCCTTGCCTTTAAGCATCCCATCAATCAATTCTTTAATTTCTGCCATTTACACAAATCCTCTATATATTTTTGCAACGAATCTTCGACAATCCAAGAACAAACTATATCATATTACCCCTTGCAACTGTCAAGGAAAAATAACTCGAGGTACAAGGCGACCCGATAAGGTTAATACGAACATGCAACGCAAGAAAATGGCCCGGGCTACAAACAGCGGGCTCTTACTGTCCGGCCGGCGATACCGTTGAAACGAGCGCGCCGTACAATTTCTCGAACGCCCTCATATAAGTTTCGAAAGCTTTCTGAGTGTTACCCGGCTTCTCCTGCTTCATAATAAAGGATGCCCATTCGTTTGCTGAATATACGATACTGGCTTTTACCTCTGGCTCCAACATTTCACCCTCCTGAAATATATATCCTTAAATACACTGTATACATTCGTAGGGTATGGTAATCATATCGATATCCCAGCCTTTCTCAACTGCTGTTGAATTGCTATGTTATTTATCTCGATGACCTTAAGCGTTGTCAGATAAGACGCGACTATGAGCGCCTCTGTTGATAGGTTCCACCCTTCAAACTCCTTGGACATCTTGTCGAAGTGCTCCTTTACCTTGGGAAACTCATCCCCGTGAACGCCAAGGATCTCTTCAAGTTTTTTCTCGTCCTCGCGCATCAATGCGACGCTTTCGCTGAAGGACGAATCATATGTCAAACATAGCTGTTCAAAATTCAACCCGATCATTATCCGCCTCCTTCCGCTCTATCTTCGCCGATTATACCATACGCCATTGTGCGTCTTGACGTAAGCAGCGCTACGCCTATAATACAAAAATACACGGAGGAGGTGCCCCATGTCCTGTTACATTCGTCATCTGAAAGACTTATTAAGCGAGGCCGGTATCGATGTCACTGCCGATAATAGAAAACAAATCGACCGTGTTATGCATGAGATCGTCGGCACTACTTATAAAGACTGCCCAGGCACATGGAAAGAAGTAAAGAAAAAGCTGGCATCGAGCGAGGCTGAGAAGCGGGAGTTCTTCAAGAAACTAAAAGCCGCCCTTGCCTAAGCAGCACCGTCAGAAAAGAGATGCAGGAGATTTCTCTCCTGCCAGAGGCTTGGGGGTGTCCCCCAAATTACAAAGTCCCCCAACGTATGGGGGACTGACAGGGGGTTCGGATATTGTTTCTCCCTTCAGGGGGACAGCAGGAGGTCGATTAATTCCAATCCGCCATGCATCTTTCACCACCGCTGAAATCGACGATATTCTCTTGCTTTTTTAAGTAAAAAGTTTTAGTATACAACTCCCAGCAAAGAGCATAAGGAGGTGCGCCATGGCGGAAGTGGAAATTGGAAGGATTAGTGACTTCTTTGCTCAGCCTGTAGTGGCCGGGATCGAGCTAACAGGTAACCTCAAGAAAGGCGACACTATCCACATCAAAGGACACACTACGGACCTGACATTCGCCGCATCATCCATACAGGTCAACCATGATGAGGTCGCCGAGGCCAAGCCGAGGGAATCCATCGGGATCAAGGTTCCCGATCGCGTCAGACGCGGCGATATAGTCTACAAGGTCACTTCTTAGCAAGCGACTGCATCAGGTTCGCCATCTCGATAGCGCTTGTGGCTGCGTTGAAGCCGGCGTTGCCCATCTTGGTGCCCGCCCGCTCGATGGCCTGCTCCAGCGTATCCGCAGTGATCACGCCGTAGATAACCGGAACGCCCGTCTCCAGCCCGACCTGCGCCACACCCTTGGTTACCTCTGAGGCGATATAATCGAAGTGCGGCGTGCCGCCGCGGACGACAGCGCCGAGGCAGATAACGGCGGAGTACTTGCCCTTCTCCGCTACCTTCTTGGCAACCAGCGGAATCTCAAAAGCCCCCGGGGTCCATATCACATCTATATCCGCCGCCTTGACACCGTGCCTTGTCAGCGCGTCCTGTGCGCCCTCAAGGAGTTTGCCCGTTATGAATTCGTTGAAACGCGAGACCACCAGCCCGAACTTTAGCCCGGCGCCGACAAGGTTACCTTCATATTTCTTGTTCACTACATCCTCCTTTAGCGATAAACCAAAACTATCCTATCCCCCGAAAACCTGGTCAGCGCTCATGCCGAGCGCACCATGGAAATCGAAACGCACCGCGCCGACCGGCATCTTGCCTTTCACAGCTTCTGCTACCTTACCCGTCATGCTGTGCCCGAAGCCGCCGCACAGCTCGAGGGCGCTGCATCCTTCTGCCGCCAGTTGCTTTGCCTTCTCTATCGCCTGCTGCATATTCGGCACAAGCACAACCGTCAGCTCAGCAAACTCAGTTGCTATAACAGCCCGATGCTTGGCCGGATCGGCATCCGGGACTATTGCCATAAATGCTAACTTCATAGCCATAATAAAATTCCTCCTTAAGCACTGTCCTTGTTATTCTCGTTTAAAGAGCCCAAATTCAAAGTATGGCCTAATTTTTGCTGCTTCGTCTCCAGGTACCGCCGGTTAATCGGATTGGGCTTGGTGGTAATGGGCAGCTGTTCCGTTATTTTCAATCCGTAGCTTTCCAGGCCGCTCATTTTCTTGGGATTATTGGTCATCAGTCGCATGTTGCGTATGCCCAAGTCCGCCAGTATCTGCGCGCCGATGCCATAATCCCGCTGATCGGCTTTAAATCCAAGTGAGATATTGGCTTCCACGGTATCCATGCCCTTGTCCTGTAAGGCGTAGGCCTTTATCTTGTTATGGATGCCGATGCCTCTTCCCTCCTGCCGCATGTAAAGCACCACACCACATCCCTCATCCGCGATGCGTTTCATCGCTATCTCTATCTGCTCCCCGCAGTCGCAGCGCATGCTGTGGAAAACATCGCCGGTCAGGCACTGGCTATGCACCCGCACCAGTACCGGCTTGTCGGTGTTTACTTCTCCCATGACCATCGCCAGGTGTTCATCGGGGTCGGTAGTGCTTTTGTAGGCTATTATTTTGAAATTCCCGAACTTGGTCGGCAGCTTGGCTTCCGCTACCCGCGTTACCAGCCTTTCGTGCCGGAAGCGGTAGGCGATTAAGTCCGCCACGCTGATGATTTTTAAGCCATGTTTTTTGGCAAATACTTCGAGTTGCGGCATCCGTGCCATGGTGCCATCTTCGTTCATAATCTCGCACAGCACGCCGGCGGGCCTCAAACCGGCTAGACGGGCCATGTCTACCGTCGCCTCGGTCTGCCCTGCCCGCACCAGCACGCCGCCGTCGCGGGCGCGTAATGGGAACATGTGCCCTGGCATCAGGAGATCTTCCGGCTTGGTCTTGGGATCGACCATGACCTGCACCGTCTTCGCCCGATCTGCCGCCGATATGCCGGTGCTGGTGCCTTCCCTGGCTTCTACCGCTACTGCGAATGGAGTGGTAAATTTCGACGTGTTGTTGGCTACCATCATCGGTATCCGCAGAGCTTCCAGTCTTTCTCCGGTTACCGGCATGCAGATAAGTCCGCGCCCGTATCTGGCCATGAAATTGATCGAGTCCGCTGTGACTTTCTCCGCCGCTATTACCAGATCGCCCTCGTTCTCCCGGTCCTCATCATCGACGATGATAATAAATTTGCCAGTCTTGATATCTTCGATCGCTTCTTTTATTGTCGCAAGTGCCATTTTATTTTTATCCTCTACATGAATCCTTGTTCGGTCAGGAACTCCTTAGTTATACCCGATTCCCCCCGGCTCAATTTATCCACGTATTTCGCCAGGATATCCACCTCCAAGTTAACGATATCGCCAGTTTTACGTCCCCCTAAAGTTGTCTCCGCCTGTGTTATCCCTACCAGCGAGACGCTGAACGACGTGGGGTTACATTCTACTACAGTCAGGCTCACGCCGTCTACTGCAATGAACCCCTTCTCGACGATATACCTCATTATTTCTTTGGAGGCCTCGAACTTCAGAATAAGCGCGTTTCCCTCGGCCCTCACCGCGCTGACCTTGCCCGTCCCGTCTACATGCCCCTGCACGAAATGCCCACCGAAGCGCCCCCCGACCGGCATGGCGCGCTCCAGATTTACCTTGTCGCAGCTGTTCAACTTCCCGATGTTTGTGCGCTTCAGCGTCTCCGGCATGACCTCCACGGAAAAAGAGTACGGGGTCAACGCCTTCACCGTTAAACAGGCGCCGTTGACAGCTATGCTGTCGCCTATCCTGGTTTTCTTGTCCAGCACTGTTGTGGCGGCGAAGGTCAACTGGCTAGATTCAACCGATGTGACGCTGCCTATTTCTTCTACGATTCCTGTAAACATTCTCTCAATTCCTATTGGCTCTTTTTCTTATGCTTTGCCATCACGCGGCGGAACTGCTCATTGGCCATTTTCACATAGACCCCGACGGGAAGCAAGTCGCGGCTTATAACATCCAGCGTGGCCTGCGATATCTTGCCATTCTCGATTAACTGCCTGCCGGCATCTCTTGCAGCCTCGATGATATCGTTCACCGGCGCATCCATATCCAGCATGGCCCTGAGCGCCTCGCCGTGCGGACGCAACAGCGCCCCGGCATACTCCATCGGCAAGTCCTGACACAGCTTCTTTATGTGTACGATGAGGGGATCAAAGTTATCAAGCCCCCACAAGCCGCAATTTGATACGAGGACGATTTTATGCAGCTTATCCCCATCCCCCGCGATATGACGCGAGCGACCTTCGGACACTTCCATGAAAGGCTCCGCCAGAACGATCATGCGATCGATGAGGTTCTTCATCTGGGCATTCATCCCGTAGCTGTAAACAGGAGTTGCATAAACAACGATGTCGGCTTCGTGCATCTTGGGCAGGAGTTGCCGCATATCATCCTTGTGAAAACAGACGCCGGGGGTTTTCAGCCAGCAACTAAAACATCCCCTGCATGGCTTGACCTTAAGATCGTAGTTGTAATACAGATCGACCTCGGCGCCAGCCTGACGCATGCCCTCGACAAAAGGATTTAGTACGAGGGCGGTATTCCCTTTCTCCTTGCGCGGACTGGAGTTAAACGCTAAAACCTTCGGTTTCAGATTCCTCATTAAGATAACCCATCACCATAACATCTTTCCCGCAGCGTTCCACCTTTATGCGGGACAACTGGAGCGCCTGCCCGATCCTGTGCGCCCCCTGTCCGCCGACGGCCGATTTGGCATCCTCGCCGCCGACGATAACCGGCGCTATGAAGGCCACGACCTTATCCACCAGGCAGCCATCAAACAGTGTCCCCAAGAGTGTGCTGCCCCCCTCCACCAACACGCTTGTGATATTTCTACGCCCCAGCTCGGCCAGGAGCTCATTCAAATCTACCATGGATTTCCACGATGGCAACTCGACCACCTCAGCCCCGACGTTGCGCAGCTCGTTGACCGTTTCCGTCGCAACACCGGGGGCCGTAGCCACCATTGTCTTGCCCGGCTCGCTGAACACCCGTGCCGTGGGAAGCACGCGCCCCTTGCTGTCAACGATAATGCGGAGCGGATATTTTTCGTTTCTTCCTTCCCTTACCGTAAGCCTGGGGTCATCTATGACTATCGTGTTGACGCCCACCATTATGGCATCGGACGCCCGCCGCATACGATGCACGTAGCGCCTCGACTCCTCACAGCTTATCCAGTGAGAATCGCCCGTCCAGGTAGCAATCTTGCCATCAAGACTGATAGCGAACTTTGCAGTGATGAAGGGGATCCCTGTAGTAATATATTTAGAATAGGCTTCATTAATTTCCTGCGCTTCTTCCTCGCGTTCCCCTACATAGACAGTTATACCAGCACTTTCTAACTCTGACCTGCCTTTTCCTGCCACCTTCGGGTTGGGATCCAGCATAGCTATATATACCTCTGCGATGCCGGCATCCAATATTGCCTTTGTGCATGGAGGAGTGCGGCCATAGAAACAGCATGGCTCAAGCGTAACATACATTGTAGCCCCTCGGCTTTTCTCCCCCGCCTGCTTCAACGCCACTACCTCAGCATGCGCTGACCCCGGAGGCTGGGTGTACCCCTCTCCTACAACCACACCATCGCTCACTATCACCGCGCCGACGGCCGGATTGGGGCTGGTATTGCCTACAGCCAACCTGGCAAGAGAGAGGGCTCGTTCCATGTAATCCATCGTCTACTCCAGACTATATGCACATTTGTGTAAACATTATGATAACACGTTGATATGATAACCGGAAACGTGCAGATGAGCCCCTTTGCCAAATGTAGTTCGTTAAGGAATCATCTGCTACGGTATTCGAAGATTAACTATATTTAGTGCAGTTGGTTCGCGAGATGGATTGAGTGCTCTGCGGGTGTCATTCTATCATCTGCATTATAAAAAGTACAATATATTAATAAATGAAAGTTAAAAGAAGACTCATGTTCAAAGCAGAAAAGCGTTATGCTATAATGCAGCAACAATGAAAACCCCGACAAAAATAACAATACTTGAAATCGCTGGTACGCTTGTAATAGCACTGCTCATTTTCCTCGGGATTCACTTTACCCTGGAGAGCCGCCAGGTAGATGGCACTTCCATGTTACCAAATCTGGAACATGGACAGCGGGTACTTATCTGCAAAGCCGCCTACTGGTTTGGAGAGCCTCAAAGGGGAGATATCGTTGTTTTCTACAATCCATTGAGCGATAAAGATGTCATCCATAGGATAGTGGGATTACCGTATGAGAAAGTGGAAATTAGGAGTGGGCAAGTGTACATTAACGATAACGAGATGGAAGAGCCGTATGTTCAAGGGGATCTCATAAATCGAGCTCCCGAAATAGTCCCAAACGGCAGCTATCTCATCGTAGGTGACAACCGCGATGAAGCATCTATGGACATTGTCCCGAGAAATGAAATCATCGGCAAAGCATGGCTCTGCTACTGGCCACTCAGCAATTGGCATCTTGTCTCAGGATATTCTTACCACTAGTTATGTATAAATACCTACTTTCTACGTTACTCATTTTAAATAAAGATGTTCTCTTCATCCCATGAGTTGAAATTTAATGCTCGATTATGCTTTTTTATATCACGTAATGTTTGACAAAAAAAGCTCTGAACAGTATACTCCTACACAAAGTCGCATATAATAATACTTTCTGTGAGGTGAAAACATGGAAGAGCCAAAGAAGAAGAAAACCATACATATCGGCTATGTGATAGCATTCATCGTTCCCATTTTAATCATCGTTTTAGTTGTAGTGCTTTGGCCTTCCGGCGGTGGTGGCGGAAATGTCACCCCAACCCCCACATCAGGCCCCACAGTTACTGCTACCCCGAGCTCCAGTGTGACACCAACAACGACCACTCCTCCCGTTGGGTCGGTTACAGTGTCAATTGACTGCCCGGATACAATAGACAAAAGCGACAGCCGTTACTTCCATGCTTTCGTCAATATCACCTCCGTAGATAATTTCTTTGCCGCCATATATGACATAGCCTACGACCCCGCTGTTCTCAGGGTACAAGATGTAAAAATGGGAAATATATCGGGAGTCACGATACGCATTGACGAATGGGGTTATGCACCAGCAAACACCCAGGGGCTCTTAAGAATAGTGAACAGCGTACCAGATTCCGCAGCGGCTAGCGGAGTTAGTGGAGAAGGTTATCTATTAGATATCTACTTTAAGGTCATGGGCGATCCCGGAGATTCCAGCGATATTTCTTTCGTTGAAGGGCTCGGAGACCCGGTAGGTTACTTGATGATTAGCAATAACGCATATATTGAGATCCCTGCGACATGGACTGATGGTTCGGTCATAATAGAATGACGCTGTAGATATAACTCAGTGTTAGTACCTTCTCAAAGAGGCCACCATTCTTGGTGGCCTCTTTTTATTTACGTAGAATAGCCAATACAGACACGGTTTAATTAATGTCTTATAGTCAGTAGCTATACCATCCATTTCTCTACCCGCATCAAAAAGATAATGGAATAGAAATTTACTAGCTTTCTTCCCCCTATATTGCCAAACAATTACCGATATGTTAAAATCGCACAATATTAGCAGGTAATTTTTTGTAGTAGATAAGATATATTTTAGTAATTTTATGTATTATTATATTGACTTACTCCAAAAAATGCTGTATAATAAGCCATTATAAAGGTAAATATTCTATTTTATCGCGCTATAGTTATATTAGCAGCTACTAAATTAAAAGGTTAAGGTTCAACGGGGGCTGAGAAGCGTAGTCTGTATTTGGTTGCTTGGGCTACGCGGAGCTAATAGCAAAACCGACCGTTATGTAGGTCGGTTTGTTTTATGTTTTATAATCGAATATAGGCCCGGCACATTAAACAAAGTGTGGAGGTGTAATATGTACAGCCAAAATAGAGGGATCAAACGTTTTCTTCTCTCGCTAATAGGTATTATTAGCACTGTTATCTTGATCTTCTCTCCAATAATGGCTACGCCTCCCATAACCTTTGCTGATGGCAACTTGCCGGGGGACCTCAATGGAGACGGAGAGGTAAACCTTCTGGATTTAGTTTATTTAAGGCTGGTTCTGCTAGGCCTAGTGCAAGGTAATGGCAACGGCGATGTTGATGAAAATGGCCGCATCAACTTGTTGGATCCTGACGCTCTTGTGCAGATGTTCTTCCCTGTGGTTTTATTGCCACGCGGTGGCGGCGGTGGCGGCGGTGGTGGCGGCGGGGGCGGGACTACACCAACGCCTCCACCAACATCTCCAACACCTCCGCCTACACCCACCTACACCGTAACCTTCAACGCCAACGGCGGCACCGGCTCGATGTCGGACCAGTCCGCCAGTGCCCCGACTGCCTTAACTCTCAATGCATTCACGCGGACGGGCTACACCTTCACAGGCTGGAACACGGAGGCTGGCGGATCGGGCACTGCTTATGCTGACGGCGCAGAATACCCGTTCACCGTGAGCGACACGCTCTACGCTCAGTGGTCCGTCAACTCCTATAACATAACCTTTGACGCCAACGGCGGCACCGGCGGCACCGGCCCAACCTCAATGCAATACGGCGCAACCCTGACCGCACCAACGGTCACCAGAACAGGCTATACATTCACCGGTTGGGACCCGACTGTTCCCGCTACGGTCGG
>JBAZEO010000002.1:593801-595503 GCA_041653935.1 Dehalococcoidia bacterium
CCAACGGCGGCACCGGCGGCACCGGCCCAACCTCAATGCAATACGGCGCAACCCTGACCGCACCAACGGTCACCAGAACAGGCTATACATTCACCGGTTGGGACCCGACTGTTCCCGCTACGGTCGGTGCAGGTGACGCAACCTATACCGCCCAGTGGACGCCAGAGGGCACCTACACCGTAACCTTCAACGCCAACGGCGGCACCGGCTCGATGTCGGACCAGTCCGCCAGTGCCCCGACTGCCTTAACTCTCAATGCATTCACGCGGACGGGCTACACCTTCACAGGCTGGAACACGGAGGCTGGCGGATCGGGCACTGCTTATGCTGACGGCGCAGAATACCCGTTCACCGTGAGCGACACGCTCTACGCTCAGTGGTCCGTCAACTCCTATAACATAACCTTTGACGCCAACGGCGGCACCGGCGGCACCGGCCCAACCTCAATGCAATACGGCGCAACCCTGACCGCACCAACGGTCACCAGAACAGGCTATACATTCACCGGTTGGGACCCGACTGTTCCCGCTACGGTCGGAGTAGGCGACGCAACCTATACCGCTCAGTGGTCCGTCAACTCCTACAACATTACCTTTGACGCCAACGGCGGCGACGGCGGCACCGGCCCAACCTCAATGCAATACGGCGCAACCCTGACCGCCCCGACGGTCACTAGAGTATGCTATACCTTCACCGGTTGGGATCCGACCGTTCCCGCTACGGTCGGAGTAGGCGACGCAACCTATATCGCCCAGTGGACGATCAATACCTACGCTTTGACCACAAACACCGACGGCACTGGCACAGGCACGATTTCTACCAATACTTCCGGCCCCTATGCCTGCGGCACCGTCGTTCAGGTTACTGCTAACCCCGGCGCGTGCTCTACCTTCACCGAATGGTCTGGCGATCTCACCGGCTCCACTAACCCAACCACTATCACTATGGATAGCGCTAAGACCATTACTGCTACCTTCGCCATCATTACCTATGCCCTGACGGTCAACTCCAGTGGCTGCTGCGACATTACTACCGATTATGGCACCGTACTCGCTAACAGTTCGCAAGTCTTTAACGATATACCATGCGGAACTGTCGTGAACTTAAGCTGCGGTACCGGCCTGCTATGCTTCTTCAGCTCCTGGACAGGCGACGTAGCTGACCCAGCCTCCGCCAGCACCACCGTAACTGTAGACGGTAACAAAACGGTCACCGGCACCTGCAGCGCTGAAGCAACTTACTCTCTGACCGTCAATTCTATAGGCTGTTGTCCGATAGAAGTCACCGGAAGCGTAACAGATACAATACCTGCTGGCGGGACCGAAATATATACCGGCCTAACCATTCTAGACACCGTAACTCTCAACGCCACTTGTCCAGATTCATGCTGCACCTTCAGCAGTTGGACGCTAGATGGTATTCCTGGAATAAATCCCTTGGTCGTCACCGGTCTGACCGGTAACGCTGTAGCCAACGCCACTTGTACCATACCAACCTACGCTTTGACCACTCACACCGACGGCACAGGCACAGGCACGATTACTACCAATACTTCCGGACCGTATGCCTGCGGCACCGTCGTTGAGGTTACAGCTAACCCGGGCGCCTGCTCTACCTTCACCGGATGGGCTGGCGATCTCACCGGCTCCACCAACCCGACTACTATCACTATGGATGCCGCTAAGGACATTACCGCTACCTT
>JBAZEO010000002.1:595513-597295 GCA_041653935.1 Dehalococcoidia bacterium
CCGTCGTTGAGGTTACAGCTAACCCGGGCGCCTGCTCTACCTTCACCGGATGGGCTGGCGATCTCACCGGCTCCACCAACCCGACTACTATCACTATGGATGCCGCTAAGGACATTACCGCTACCTTTACTCTGAATACCTACGCTTTGACCACTCACACCGACGGCACAGGCACAGGCACGATTACTACCAATACTTCCGGACCGTATGCCTGCGGCACCGTCGTTGAGGTTACAGCTAACCCGGGCGCCTGCTCTACCTTCACCGGATGGGCTGGCGATCTCACCGGCTCCACCAACCCGACTACTATCACTATGGATGCCGCTAAGGACATTACCGCTACCTTCGATCCGATTACCTACCAACTGACCACAGCCGTTACAGGTACTGGCTCGGCATCAGGCGACGACTTCTACAACTGCGGCGCCTACGCCGATATCATTGCCACCGAGACCGATGCCTGCTGGGTGTTCGATCAGTGGACCGGCTCTGGCATCACGGACGTCAACGACCCAACTACCACCGTCCTAATGGATGCCTCTAAGAGCGTTACAGCTGTATTTACTCAACTTACCTATACCCTGTCGGTGACCGCCAACGACTCAGACGGCGGCACGCCATCCTTCGATGGCTCCAGCCCGTTCAACTGCGGCGCCGATGCCTCCATTCACGCCAATACCAACTCAGGTTGGGTATTCGATGGCTGGACACCGAGCAGCGGCATTGCCAACGCCAGCGCTGAGGATACCACCGTATCTATGACTCAGAACCGAGCCCTCACTGCCAACTATCACGAGAATGCGGTTGCTACCTACGTCCTGACTATGGCGACAGCTGGTGGCAACGGCGGCACGGCAACTGACTTGACCGGTGGTTCGCCTTATGCTGCAGGAACTGTAGTCAGCATATCAGCAACAGCCAACAACGGCTCTGCACATTATAATTGGACGGCGCCGGCGGGCACATTCGGCGATGCAGATGACGCAGCGACCACCTTTACCATGCCCGCTCAAGATGTGACCGTCACTGCCAACTTCGTAGTGCCGCAGTGGGTGTTTTATACAACCTATCCCTCGCAGACCGATTCATACTGGAAATTCTATTGGATACTCCGGGAGTACCTGACCCCCGGCTCCGGTGCAGGATATAGCACGGGCGGTTGGTGCGATAAGAATCAGGCCAATATATATTCCGATTCAACGTGCCTAACTCCGATGAATCCAACGCGCGTAGTCGGCTCAGCTTTTGGCGACCAAACTATACAAATCTATTCGCCCATGTATGACTGGCGAGGGATTACTGACTTTGCACAGCGCCAGCGGTGGAGCCAGGCTAGTTCACCATTGGGAACTGTCACCAATACGCTTTACTACCGCCTCCATACTGCCGGTTTTGGAGCCCCGTTTGTGCTAAGCGAGAGCTGGACGTACACCGAGCAAATCGATTCGAGTATAAACCTGGGTGATAAGACCACAAACGGCATCACGGCGACCGTTGGCGCTGCGACGGAAGTCGTAACGCTGACTGTGAATGGAGCGTCTACCAGCTTCACCTGTTACAAGATCACGATCAATCAGGGTGGCTTGTATATCTATGAGTGGTGGGATGCCGACGGTCTTGTACCCTATACCCCGATAAAAATTGTGGATAGTGTCAACTTCAAAAGTACGCAAACCCAAGTACTTTATTCCACAACCCTAAACTTGAACCCGTAAGTTATGATTACATGCCGGTAGGCAGTGTTAACAAAGCCCCCCTTAACCGGGGGGCTTCCTTTTTATC
>JBAZEO010000003.1:0-157672 GCA_041653935.1 Dehalococcoidia bacterium
GATGTGGGAAAACACATCCTGATACTCATGTTTGACTACGAACGGGTAGTCTTTTCTGCCGGAATATCCGAGGTAAACACATGGCAAAAATCGAGGGTCACCATGTGTGTTCCTGCAGCGACGGTATGGACATTCTGTTTCCGACTCAGGCTGTGGTTTGACTACTCTCCTCACCACCACCCGCCCCGTCTCCAGCACCTCTCGCACTTTAGGGCTGGTCAGGATTATGCGCTTCATGATTACCTCTTTTCCATCAATTCTGCAGGGGTGGGGATGTCTTTCGGTCTGCTTTGTGTGTCAGCAAACTGAAACCCCACCCTCTGCTCAACAAAGGTCTTTGTTCGACCCTGCAGTCCTTCCGTCCATACATACCGGCAGCTTTGGCAACGGTAAGCTCTGCGCCCATCCATGGCTCTACCTTTGTCTATGCCGGTATGCTTACAACTCGGGCAGATGCGCTTCACTCCCCGCCCCCGTTCTGCTCTTGCTTTTCGTACCAAAACACAATTGGCTGTTCTTTGATTTCGAGAAACCCGAACCGCTTGGCTGCTCTTGCTATTGAGTGATGGAAAATTGAGGTTTTGATACGCTCAAGCAAGTAGCGAAAATCCTCTGCAGTATTGCCACCCTTTAGTATGTTGCATGCAGAACACGAAGGAACAAGGTTATCGATGTTCTCACGCTCGGGATAGTTTACTTCCCCGGTAGGAACCAGTCTGTCATATCCGTTTTTGCGTTCGGACTTGAGTTTCCGCTCGACTGGCAAGAAATGGTCAGCATGCCATCCGGTAGCAGGGAGGTCGCAACCGCAGTACCAGCATTTGCCTCCAGACTTGTTCCACACCTGAAGACGCTGTGCTTTGCTCAGCTTCACTATTGTTCCCCGTTCTGCTCGGCGTCGAGGCTGCTGCATCCTCCGCACTGTGTTCTACCTTCGCCCTTGCAGCCTCCGATGGGCATATCTGACGGCTTGAGTTCGACGAATCTGCTGCATCGTTCGGCGTCGAGGCTGGAGAGAACATCCTTAGCAAGTTTGTACGGGCAGTCGGACGCATGGCTAATGTGCGCAAAGTCATCACAATCCCAATTCCCGCACGCACGACAGTACACTCTTTCAGCCACATCAGAGTAATGATCGAAACTGGCATTCTTCATAACCCTACGAAGAACCTCCGCCAGTTCCTTCTTGTCCACGAGCAGCGCTTTCAGCTTCCGCATGACGTGGGCGTTCCCTTTGGTCGGGCTGGGATTAGCGAAGGACGGCAGGCAGTCAAGCGCAGCAGCCACAGCGGCCATGAATGCTTCGAGAGATTGGATGTACCTCACCGTACCGCTAATTTCACGTTCATGTTTTTCGATGGATAACCGAAGGAAATTGTTCGTTTCCTGATCAATGTCAGCCATTATTGGCCGTCCCTTCCGATTTCCGCATGGAGGCATTGCATGTGTTGTTCTTCCCCACCGGTATGGTGCAGGTATAAGCGCCACCCTTGCAAGGATTCTTGCCAACGAAGAACTGGCAAGAGTAGCACTTTCCCCAGCATCTGCCTCTTGTTTGGTTGTCGCCTGGGGGCCTGTAGCATCGGCACTCTTCACATGGAATGTCTCCGCGTTTTGCTTTCCTGTAGTGGGGAGCTGGCCAGTTCATCACTCCCCGCTTTCTCCGTCCTGGGCTTCGTAGATGGCAAGAAGGGTAAGAGCACGCAGAATGCGGCGGCAATGGGAACACTCGTCCACGGAACAGAGTCCGTAATGGCATGGGGCATTTTTCATGTGTTCTCGATACTGCTCGGGGGTCATATGATAGCCCACCTGTTCCTTCAGCGCCGCTGCCAGAATCTGCATGGTAATCTTTTCTGAGATCGGCTCCGCTGAAGTAATAGACCCTTCTTCGCTCCTGGATGGGCAGGCAATCCATCCATAGTCAGGCTCTGATAGATCGCCGTCTGGGTCTTCGTGTACCCATAAGCCTTCACCGTTTATGCGGATAGGCTCTCCGCAGTGCTTGCAAATGCTTTTGATAAGGGGCTCTCTTTTGCTTGGTGTCGCTTCCAATTGACTCATGAAAGCAATGGCCTTATCGCGCTCCTCTTCTTGCATCTTCAGCATGGCATCGTAATCGTCTGCGGCGATGATGACAACGTTGAGTCGGTATAGGTTACGAGGATATGCCTTGAGATGGCCCCAGTCAGATACGGCCACGTTGACACGGTTGTAGCCGCCCTCGAGTTCGGGGGCTACCACTCCGGCTTCCAGTACGTAGCCACGGATAACACTCGGCGTTTCGTTGTTACTCATTTATGCACTGTCCCTTCATGTTCTGCGATCAAAGCCTTTTCCGCACACGCATCGCAGAGAACTACGTTTGGGCCTTTACTCCTGAAGGCAATAGCCATCTTATCGCCATTCTCGAATGGTTTTTTGCACCAGAAGCACTGGTCCATGGGGCGCCTGGATTTGGACCTGATGGCTCTGAACCTGTCGCTCATCACCATCCAATCCCTCTTTATTGCCGTGAACTGAATCGTCTTCGTCCTGGCAGGCACCCTTTTTGTAAGGACGCCAGGCTTTGCTGCTTTTTCTGTCGCAGTTTTCAATCCGGAAATCCTTTCTTGGCTTTATTGCCGGGGGTTCCGCACATGCAGTGTTCTTCATTCTCGCCGCATGAGCAGCCTCTTCGATATGTTCCTGCGGGTGGCAGAACGCCGTCATCCAGATCTGTATCAAGCATGGCTTCGTAGCACTCGGGGTGCATCCTGGTCATGACCCTCTCATCGTAGCAAAACCATCGCCAGTACGTCGTACCTTTCTCGATGACTTCGTTGCACCAGTCGCAGGTATGGGCCTTGCGGGATTTTTTTACCTGGAGCGCGTCACTGGTTTCCATTATTCCTCCTAGAATAATTAGGCATAACCGACCGCCTTGCCGGTGTTGTGCTCAACTTGAACAGCCCTGTCATCCCAGAGCTCAATCATTTTGAAGTCTTTCTCGGCTGTTACATCAAGGCGGGGAAGACCGTTTTCTTCGAGCCAGTCCTGGATGGCCTTCCTCGCCTTTCCAGCGAATCCTTCAGGCTGAGAAGAGCAAACCCTGGCGGTCATTATCTTGACCTCGACCTGGCCACTCGACAGCCACTCAAGAATTCTATCTTTCATGAGTGGAATTATCGGACCTATTGAACAAGGGCCATTCCATTCGGCATATACAGCCAGTGTCCCGTCGAGGTCTACACCTATCCAAGGCTTTCCCGTCACGGTTTCTCCTTCGGGAACAGGGCGACGGCTTCGTCAAAGATTCTGCCAAAGAATTGGTCAGATGTTCTATCGCAGAACATATCACGATTGGCCGCCAGCTTACGGCAGATAGCCACTGCCTTCTGTTCCCGTGTCGTCTCCGCAGCGGGGGCGTCGAGGCTGAATAGAATGTGGTCGGCAGCCGCAAGGGTTCCGCGACATACCTTGACGCACGCCATGTATTCAGCCTTCGATGCGTCACCGTGGAGGTCTACAGCGTACTGGACATTCATCTCTATGATGCGATTCAAGGCTGTTCGCATCATGTTGATCGACTTCGCCATCTCCTCGCGTGTTACAGTTTCCATCTCTTCCTTTCTTCGGCATCAGAATGCCGTCGGGAAAACCATCTCACCTTGAGTGATCTCCTCGAGCGTTGAAATGGTATCCTCAAGTTGATCTATGGCATCCCCCAGTTCTTCGTATTTGGCGCTGCCCTGAAGGTTCTCAGGCATGTTGTCCTGCCAGTCCTGGAGCTCGTCGCGCAGCTCAGTGATGCCATCAATGACGGCCTGCAGATTCTCCTGGAGATCTGCATACCTTGTAGCTCTACTTTTGGGCTTGGGCTTGGGCATCTTCTATCCCTCACAGCATATGTTTTCGGTCTGCGATCTCACTCAGGAATACGTAGGGGTTATCTGAGTATCGAAGCCCGGGTTGTTTGTAAAGCTGGTTCCAGTGCGTCTTGAACCTTTCGATGATCTGGCCGGCTGTCGCTCCACATGTCGAGCAGGAACCGTCTATGCCGGCACGGAGGCATTGATCAAACCTGACTTGCTGGACGCGAAGGACTTTGTTCCGTGCTACCATCCATTCAAGACGGGAAGCCCATCGAGGCATGTGAGTAGGAGATCTCCACTTTCCGCGGGTGGCCTTGGTGTCGAATCCGAACCTGGGACTGTTGGAGTAGTACTCATTATCGGCATCGAACCATACCGGCCAATGGAAGATATCCTTGGGCTTGACTGTGTCCAGAGAGTTTTCGACTGCCCACTTCTCCTTGCACCACATCGTTGTTGCCGGAGGTCCGAAGGGAGGCCAGATGCGCTGGATGGTGGGCTCTCCGTATTTGCCGCCGCCTTGGGAAACGTGAATGTACTGGTCTTCTGGAGGCCCATCGATCCAAGCCTGGTCCCAGTCCGGAGCGCCATAAAAGATATTCGGCTTGACCGGTCTGATGATCAACGACCCCACGGCTTGTGTTTGCATGAGGATGCCTCGGAGGATCGCCCGGACTTCATCACCACGCAGGCATATGGCTTGTTCCTCGATGTCAGTCATAGTCACCTTCTGTCTTTCTGTTCTCTCTCTTGTGATAGATCGTCAGTGCAGCCAGAAAGCCCAGGACGTATCCCACCATGCCGGCTACGATGGCCACAGCAAGCCATTCGGATGGAGTCATCTGCTACTCATCATCGGGATCGGACTCGTTGAGACCGTCATCGAGGAAGTCGTCATCCTCTCGAATGTCATCAGCAGGGTCGCTGTCATCGATTGCATTCAGCTCATCGAAGTGGAGCTGCACGTTGGCGGCTATCTCTGCCACCTTCTTCTCAGCGGCTTCCACGGCCGCCTTGAGCTCTGCCATGGATGAAGGATCCCCGTTGTTGATGATGTCCTGGAAGGAATCCTTGATGAGGTCGCTGAGCTTGGGGTAATGCCCGACCAGGGATTTGGATTTGCCTTCGCTTTTCCTCCGATACATGGACCAGCAAAGAGCATCATGGGACATAAAGTATTCAGAGCCTAAGATTGGGATTTCTTTCTGGGACACGAAGGTATTCCTTTCTTTTTTATTGGGGCGCCCACTGGTCAACCACGCGCTACCCGTCCTCAGTTCGACCCCGATTTGATTATCGACGGAGTCTGTTGGCCTAAGCCTTGTCCGTTGCGTGGGCGCCTTGAACGTTCATTTCTTTCTGTTCGCCTTCCTGGAGTTGGTGGCGATCTTGGCCTTACGTTTGGCCTTCTTATCCCTCTTCTTCGGCCTGGGGGGTGTTCGATCATCGGGCATGTTGTATCCGTCGTCCCCTATCCCCATGGCTACCGCTGCTGCCATGAGAATCGCTGCCCCTGTTCTGCCAGACATCATTCACTCACAGGCCAGAAGCCGTAATCGGCTCCGTCGCCCGGGTGAGCCCCGAAGAAGCAGCCTTCCGGGGCCAGCGCGTTGAGCTTGGTGAAGAGCTCATCGAGGAAGAACCCGGCTTCCTCGGAATCCCACCATTCGTCATCGTCGTCCTTTTCCTGGGACAAGATGTACAGTGGATCCGTGGCTACCAGGTCCATCTGCTCTTCATCAAGAAATTCCAGTTCGGCAAGGAAAGCCGGAATGAGCTCCTGTGGCTTCATGGTGCCGGCCAACACCGTTCCGCATACCGGGGTAGGCATCACTTCCTCCTGTTTATCTTACGGGATTTGCTGGCCTGGACGTCAATTGAGGGAGCCTGCTTCAGAGGACCGAAGACTCGGAGGATCTCCCGCATTCGGTTTATGTCATGGGTGAGATCCTCACAACTCGCGTTGCCCTTAGCTTTCTCAAAAGTTATGCTGAATCTCTCTCCAACCTTCTTCCTCTGCTCTTCGTGCTCCAGCAGAAGCGCCTTACGAGTTCCGAAAACTCCGCCCATGCCCTACCTTCTTATCGACTTGGATGCCGCCGTGTAGGCCTCTGGATCGGCAGCCCGTTTCTAGCCCATGACCTTCGAGTAATATGCTCCGACCTTCCCGGCAAAGAAAGGATCTCCAGATTCAGCCAATCTCCACTTGGAGAGAAGCTGCTGGATGTCGGATCTGTCAATCCATCTTCTCATTTCCAGCTCTTCTGGTGTCCAGTCGGGTAGGCTGGTGTCGTAGATGATCTTGCTGGTACGCATGTAATGCGTATGCTCAACTGCCAGAAACTCCATGTGGGGGTACAGCCGCTTCTTCTCCTTGGCGAGGTCGATCACCTCTTGAGCTGTTTGCCACTCTCCCCTGCTCCGGCTGTCCCTTTCATCCACGATCAGAACCGTGCTGCCGTCGTCGTTTTTGTGCCATAGCTTGTAATAGATTATTTCCATCAGTACTCCTTGTTGATCATGAAACATGGTTTTGTGAGACACAACTGATCTTGTTGCTCACGGATGAGACTCAAAAGAGAGATGCCCCCGAGCGTTTCCGTTGGTAGTTGGAGGCTTCCATACGAAAACATTGCCCGGGGGCAATTCGAAGCGCACACTGGTCAACCGCTCGCTTCCCACCCCGGATTTCTGGCTTGTTTCCTTCGAAGAACACCCTAACCCCGAAGGCGGCTGGGCCTGCCGGGCACTGGCTTCGTCCGTTGCGTGTGCGCTGTTTTTTATCCTGATACCGAGGCAGGATTCGAACCTGCACGAGATATGCTTGGTGTTAGTCGGCACCCATTGCGGGGGCATTCGTTATTATTTTCACCAAGTTTTTAAGGACGGCCTACCTTCCGGCTGCTTACCCGACTTGTCTTACAACGTAGGCTTTTGCCCGTCCTCCTCTAACCCGATAAGCGTAGCGTCTTCTTTTCCGCCACTCGGTATCAGCGTTGTTCTTTGGTACCGGAGAAGGGAGTTGAACCCTTACGCCCCGAAGAGCAATAGAGTTTGGGTCTACCGCGTCTGCCATTCCGCCACTCCGGCATCTTTTCTCTTATTCCTTCGAACAGTACTTCTCTTGCCATGCCAAGTCTTCTTTGCTTTCAAGCAAATATCACATTGGCACTTCTTTTTCATCCAACCGTACAGAGTCCCATGCGTGAAGCCCTTTTCTTTCCCTTTTAAGGGGCTCGGTCTTCCAGTTAGCGATAAAGTGGCATGCTCACTGGCTGATAGTATCTCCAGGTTCTCTATACGGTCGTCAGTTACATCTCCGTTGATATGATGGATATGCTCGTCAGGCCGCAGTGTTCTTCCAATGTCCTCTTCTACTATGCGACGCGATCTCAGGACGTGCTTTTTTCTGCCGTCTGCATACGTATATTGGAAAAAAGCTCTTCCAGCTCTAGCCTTGTCCTTAATACGCGCTCCATAGAAGTATGGGCCATCGATTTTAATGACTTCATCTGGATTATTCATGCGACCTCTTAAAGTGGTGGACCCGTCGGGATTCGAACCCGAGTCCGAATTGAAACGTCATAAGTCTTCTACGTGCGTAGTCCGTTTACGGATGGACTTCCGAGGGCGGGTCTCCCCGCCTCCACCACCTGCTTTTTACGGAGCAGGAACCATCTCCAGCGTTCCCCGTGCATTAACGTCCCGACCTTTTCCCCGGGGAAGTACTCAGCGGGACGGTCGCTTACGCGACTCGGAGTTCTCTTGTGCCAGTTATTGGCTGATCCTTGTTTTACGTCTCCTGGATCAAAGACGGCACGCTTACTCATAACATCCTTCAACCCGTCGAGACCTGTCGGGCCCACTGAAAGATCTAGGTTTCACAGTCCTGGTGACCAAGGTGTTCTTCCAACTGAGCTATGCTCTCAATCGGTTCATGGCTCTTGGCCTTCTGAGCTTCTTCGAACTTCTTCATGTGTTCGATGTATTCAGTCGCTACCTTCCTGGCATCCTTGGCTATCAAATTCGGATCCCTGATCTGGTCCGCCGACTCAATGTAAAACTTGATGTAGTTGCTTACCTCTGGAACGTATATGAACATGCACAAGCGATCGCTCGCATATCCCAGCCAGTGAGAATCAATGTCGCAGGGGAACTCCACCCTGATGGCATCCAAGATGTCCTTGAGATACCCGATGAATTCGATGGCCTCTTGTGTCGTCCTCGTCATGCCCATGGCTGGTTCCTCTCTTGATTTTCATGTTGTCAACGCCCACCCGGGATATCATACGGATGAAGGCAGAGAAAAGGGAGGCCGTCCATGGGTAGTGGCGAGCCTCCCCGCTTCAAAATGTAAACCCTGTTGTTTACCTGTTTCGTAGCACTGAGAAAAATGAGATTATTCCGCACGACAGAAAACATCTCCCTGCATAAACTTGGTGATTGCAGTTGATTTTCGTCGGTTGGTATCTGTATCATGGTCTCAGGGGTGATTGACCTTCCGATGTTGATCATTTTCTTTTTACTTGTTCGCCAGCAGGGCGGCCAGGGCGCCGAGGATAGCAGCGCCCCCCAAAGCCACTCCTCTTCTGGTGCCTCCTACAGGAAGGCGATCGATGAGAGAACCAAGTCGTTCCCTTGCTCTGCCGGCAAGCAGCTCATTAAAGACCACTCCGGTTCCATAGCCAAGGCCGGCACCGACGGCAGCTCTCTCCATGTCAGAGAACTGCCTGGTGTTGTTGGTGAACATGAGGGGTACGCTGTACCCTGGTACGTCAAAGGTCTCGAAGGCCTGGTTCTGGTAGAAGGCTTTCTTTACCAACTGGCCCATGAGCTTCAAAGAAGCTTGCTTGCTGATACGAGAGTTCATTGTTACCTCCATGGATGACTCACTCTCATAATATCTCAAACGGGCTGGGATGCAAGCCGGTATCAGCGAGCTTCCTTTTGTTGTAGTCATCCAGGGTGTTGTCGAGTTTGATGACCTTGATTTGTTTCTTGGGGGGGTTGGAGGAAACAACACCGATGCCGGTTGTCCTGGATACCCTGACCTGAGGTATCACTTTGGTTGCGATGTTGGAATCCGCCAGCTTGAGAAAACGATGGTATTTGGCGGGGACAATCTTCTTCAAAATTTCCTTGGTCACGGCCCCCTCCAATCTTATGACATGCTTTCTGTTCAGAGTCTCGAGGGGAATATAAACGGACTAGAGAAAAAGAAAAAGAGGGGCGGATGCCCCTCCTCTTAGTAGACGATGTAGTAGACCGGTACCGGTTTTGGTTTTGGCCTGATGACTTCAACCCAGATCTGGATGGCTGAGACAACAAGCGTGGCGATGACCAGAAACAGATCGAATCCATCAACCTTATTACGACGCTTCATGAGAAGCCTCCTTTGAATGGTGACGAGAGATACGAATAATCTCTCAGTATATTTATACCTGTTTTATCATATTTTTACACACTACATAAAAGGCTTGAAAATAAAAACGAGCAAGTTAATGTACGGAAGCCCCCAAGGATTTCTCCAAGGGGGCCAGGCCGTGTAACTGCCCCTTGCATACTGACTGTTGCGGGGCCCTGAACAGTCAGCACCCTCTGGACCCAGGACATCCGCTCGAGGGCAGCGGACAGGGTACTCCCCATCAAAGTTCGGAGGACTCCGATTGAACTCGATGGGGAGTGATGGTTAAAACGGATCTTTAGGGAAGGATCCCCGATCGTCTCGAAGGCGAAAACCGAAGGACTGCATCGACAAGCCTGGGCGGAACCGTGAGTAGGTCCGCCATGAACATCATTGGAGCTTCCGAAGAAAGTGCTTCAGTGATGCTCTTGCAGTGAGCAAACATAGGGATCAAATGCTCTTCCTTGCGGATCGCATCTATCCCTTCGATGAACGCCTTCGAAGCTGCGGAGATATTCTTGATGGACTCCGGGAAAAACTCACCGATATCCTTTTCGTGCTCGAGTATGCACTTGGAGTCCGCCACCAGGAGATCCATGACCAAGAAGAAAACCGCGCCGGCGCTCATGATATCCCTGATGGAATTGACGCTCGACATATATCGAGCTTTGGAAGGCATGAACACTCCGGATTCCGGAACTGTTGATGCCTGTTCTTCAGCCAGGAGGGAATCAAGCTTGTCATCGCCTGCAGCCTTCCTCTGGCTGTCGAGGTAATCGGCAAACTCACCCATCGTCATCCCGGAAGCAGCAAGCTCCCGGATCTTCTCTGCTGTCATGTCCATTGAAGGACTCCTTTCATGCCGGATGGCGCTTTAGATGCGGGACTGAATGAAAGCCGCTGCCGATTCTCCGTAGTGCTTCGTAATGACGTCCTGCGTGGACATCCCTTCCTCGGAAAGCCCCTCTTGTTCCAACCAGTTGTCCAGATTGATGACGTCTATGGAAAACGTCCCTCTGGCGTTGGTCATCGTTTGGTCGACAAACAAAGGAACTCCAGGCAGATACCTTTTGTAGAGGTTGTAGACATCGTGAAGGCTTTCCTTATAGCTGACACCAATCTGACAGGGCATCACAGCGCCTACCCCACCGTCGAAAGCGAAGTGGATGATGTCGACATACGAAGAACGGGTATTGCCAAGCTGTACTGCAGCTATGTCCGGTCTTACGAAACGTACGTTCGGCAGTGCAACGATCTTCTTGTGGTATGCAGTGCCTATGTAAACACCTGGTATCAGGATGTTGTAGCGGATATCCTTATTGCCGGTACCGCCACAGACTTTGCACTTGGGATTTTCGCAACAGAAGGGGATGATGGGATGATGAAGCTCTCGTCCCCAGGGCTGAAGATTGCTCATCTTCCATTCATCTATGGCGTAAGAACCAAGGCGCTGAGCTGTGGAGTCTTCTGTCAACGGTTCAGGATCACACGGCACCCTTACCAAAGCATGGGCATCACTGTAGT
This sequence comes from Dehalococcoidia bacterium, assembly GCA_041653935.1. Lineage (GTDB taxonomy): Bacteria > Chloroflexota > Dehalococcoidia > E44-bin15 > E44-bin15 > JAYEHL01. The sequence goes on from JBAZEO010000003.1 coordinate 10,783, forward strand.
ACCGGTAATGCTGGTCGCCATGCTTCAAGACGATGGGCTTGTTGAGCCAGTCCCGAGCCTCCTTCTTGCCGCAGAACCTCAACAGCTTGCGCTCTGTGAGAGGCGGTGCTTTGCTCATTTCTTCACCGGCCTTATGCAGCGAACATCAACCGGTCCGTCAACGCCTTCCAGCGTGGCCACAGCATACTTCCAGCCGCGGATCCACTCGACCTTGAGCAGCTTGTGCTGTCCAACACTGTTTGCGTCAATCACCGGTCGATACTCGACCATATCTCCGATCTTCACTTTCCTCCCTGCTCGGCCTTGAACGCTGCTTCATCGCACGTCGTACACAGGCCGTGGTTGTCGTCGTACGTCCCATCGTCGACGGGTGCCCCGCATCGTATGCAGGGCGCACGGTCGTCAGGGTCTTCCGGCTCCGGGTCCAAAGCTTCTTCCATGGCGCCGGCGCCGAAGTCTCCCACCTCAACCATGTTCTGAGGAAGCTCGTTGGGCCTTATGCAGATCCAATGAGCTCCATCTTCCTCATGGCTGTAGGTGCCGTTCTTGTAGAGACTGACAGCCAGGTCGAAGCAGTCATCAACGCTCAACATGACGTCACCCACAAGAACGGCCTCTACGTCACCGGCCATGATCAACAGTCGGTAGATCTCAGCAGGGCTACCTGGTTGTCTCAAAGTGATAGGAACACACCTTGAGTCCGTTGATGTCCCTGATTGTTCCGCTGCGGGTCTCTCCATGCCTTATCTCTCTTTCTTTCAACTGGAGGACTACTTCGCCCAGGATCCTTTCGATCTCCTGGACGTTCACGGTCTCCAGGCCTTCTTCGCCCTGCAGCAGAGAATCGTCCTCTACTTCCACCATCACCCTGAGGACGTACTTTCCCCCGGGCTTGCCTGCCTCACTCATGGTTCCATCGCCTCCTCTTGAATGTCCTTCATGGTCGTTAAGAACCGCTCTGCAACGATCTCCTTGAACCTGATGTAGACCTTTCTTTCCTTCGCCAGGTCTTCGGATGTTGCCTTCAAGCTTTTCTCGAGGTCGTCGATCCTGGCCTTGAGCTTATCATTCTCTCCCGAGTAGGCCTCAGCCAAAGCATCGGATTCGCGCAGCGATGCTCTCAGCCTGCGGTTGTTCTCCTTCGCACCCTCGAGATCGGTGTGCATCTTTCGAAACAACCTCTCGCGCTCCAGGCTGACCTTCTGCAGAGTTTTCATCCTGGCCAAGGCAGGCGGAACGACGTGTTCGATCAACTTCAGGCAGTCTGTCGTCCGTCCGAGCTTCGTGTAGAAGTCGGGGTTGAGCAGATCATCCGGCGACATACCTTCAAAGTTGAGTTCATCGTTCTCTTCGGAAGTCGGTGGTATGACGGAATCGACAACCGTTCTCTCCGGAGGGCTTACGGATGGCTCTGGGATTGGAGGCTCGGCAGGAGGAACGACTTCGGCCTTTGGCGGCAGCGGTGCTTTCACAGCTTGAGGTACGTCGCCTGATACTCGATATTGCTCGATGGCCTTCTCCTGCACTTCCATGTACCAAAGGAATGCCTCGGAGTAAGTCAAGCCTGCGCACTCTGCTATGGCCCCCAAGGAAGCTTTGGAGAGCAGACCTTTTGTGTTTGATCGCAGAGCCTGAAGAAGGCTTTCGGATGCCTTTCCTTTGACAAAGGATAGAACCTCAGAAGAAACTAATCCTCTAGTCCCCCATCTATCTGCAACTTCTTGCAGATTTACGGTGGGCATTCTGGCGGCAAAATCCTTATCCGAAACTCCGAAGGCTTGAGCCATTTCTCGGAACTGGTCGAAGCTCTTGAAGGGTCGAAGGACAGTCAATGACCTGGTTTCGTACAGTATCGGATAGCACTTGCACTCGCGCAGTACATCCTTGACACTGCAGCGATCCAATATCGCTTTCCTGAGCACCAAATACCGAAAGGTTTGGTCGTCTTCCTTCGGTATGTACTCAAGTTCCCGGCACGCAGCCATCCGATCTGCCTTGAAGTAATCAAGGATCTTGAAAATGGTAAGGAGAGTCGGGATGTTTTTGCCTTTCTCAGCGCTGGCATAAACCGTCCCGAGGTCCTGACAGACCTGTTCTATCGTTAAGCCCTTGGCCTCCCTCAATATTTTGAGGAAGGCCCCGATCTTCATCTGGCGGGTCATGACAGGCTGTCAGTCAGAAGGATGTACTCCGCGTTCCAGTTGGCGTTGCCTTTGAGGACGTTACGGAACGCAAAGTCGCTCCTGCGAGCGATAGCAGCCATCAACTTGCAGCGCTCCGACTCGTCCATTTGAGCGGAAGAATGACTCAGGCTGGCCAAGAACTTCTTCAGCTTCTTGGCTGACATCGTCTCGATACTGCCTCTTTCCTCCTTGACAGCAGGAGCGTCCGCTGACGCCTCTACGGGCATCTCCACGTTCTTGGCAAGGGCTATCGGGGCCACAGCCCTGAGCACGTACATGGTGCCCTCAGTGCCGGCGATGATACCGCTGACCAACTGCCCGATCTCGAACTTGAAGTTGATCTCGGACCGTGGAACTTTCGCCATGGCGCCGGTCTTCAGTCTGACCAGCGTAACGTCGGCTCCGGTATCCATCAAGCCGTCCTTAGCCGGGATACTGACTATGCGGCCGGCAACTTCTTCCCCGACCTTGCGCTCGAAGCGCGGGGTGTGGCTCCTCGCCCGGAACTCGTAGTCCGGGGAACCAAGGGAAACCTTGCCGTTGTCGCGGTCGATGGACACAATTCTGACCTTCAACTCGTCTCCCACCTTGAAGGTCTGGTCTGCCAGACTTCCAAGGTTGGAGAAATGAAGAAGGCCATCTATATCTTCGTTTATGGCTACAAAGAAGCCGTAGTCCATGCAGGACTTCACGACGCCGTCCTTGAGCTGTCCGACGCAGAGTGTCGATACGGCTTCCTTCGCCTTTTCTTTGCGAAGCTGCATCAGCACTTCTTTACGGGAGACGATGATGATGGAGTCCTCCCGGTCGGTTTCCACGATCCTGCAGGGAAACGCTTCCTTCACCTGGGGCATGGATACCCCGGCGATGGAAGACAGGCTCTTCGGCAGGAATCCGCTAAAGCTGTCCATGACGACTACCCGGAAGCCGCCCTTGACTATCTGGGTTACCGTTGCTTCGACCTCTGCTGCCTGGTCCCTGAGGCTTTCAAGGATGTCCCAGTCCGCCTCTGTGATTCCGACTACCTTCTTCATGCTCATTACGAGCTCCTTTCAGCCGCATAGCGGCGTCAAAAAAAGAGAGGGCCCGGGCATCCACCCGGACCCTCCGTTGCTTTATCCCCTGCGGCAACACCTCCGGTCGGGGTATTCCGGAGCGCAAGACCGGTTATCGGCCTCGTTGTTTTTATAACATTTTTTATGAGTTTTAGATGGTGAGTGCGGAGAGAATCGAACTCTCGACCACCTGATTAAAAGTCAGGTGCTCTACCAACTGAGCTACGCACTCCTGTCACTAGGGAAGAATACCGCCAAACTTGCTGAAAGTAAAGAACAGCCGGATTCTCCCATCGAAAGATTCATCTTCATCTTTGATGTTGAACTCTGCCCTGGCCGCTCTTTCTCCTGGCCAGGGCTTGGGATAGCGGGATCGCTGATATGTATTGGCAGCCTCTATCTTACGATCTACTGCCTCTCGATACCTTTGCTCTTTGGTCTTGGGCATTTCATCCTTCCTGTGCCACACGGACACCTTGTATGGCCTCAGCGGCTGCTTGCCAATCAGTGAGATCAAGCTTGCCTATCTTCTCGAGACGACAGAAGAGCGAGTAGACTTCGATTACCATGCCATCCAATGCCAGGCACCGCAGAAACCGGTCTTCATCGCTGAGAAAAACCAGGACTTTATGGGGGTTGCCGTCGCCGGCATGGTGGTTGATTACGATGTCGCCGAACTTGAGGCGGTCCTTCATGCCTTTGGCGCCTCCGTTTTGCATGCGATCGTACTGCTCGATGGTCCATAAGATGGCATAGCAGCACCAGATGAAGTGCCAGGTGTACTCGGTGAGGCCGACTTCGAAGAAGTCCTGAAAGTCGTAGCGCTCAGCGTCATCTTCGGTTTCAGCGCTGAACTGTGCGGCTGCCGATCGCAAGGAATGTTCGTATTCCATATGAGGGGAGAGAAATTCCAACGCCTGCTCTCGGATAACGTCAGGCCATTCCGTCATCCAGTCTGCAAGAGCTCGCTTGGCTGTTTCAGGGGAATACTCCCGTATTCCTTCCCTTCTGTCCACGGCCTGGCATTTTTCCGCCCAGTAGCCGAACGAAATCATCCAGGGTTCCTTGCCGGTTCTGAAGAACTCGAACATGTCATTCACCCTGGAGAACAGAAAAGCACCCATGTCGCCGGTCACAGCCAGGTAACCAGGCCATGTGGTGATCTCAAAGCTGTGTATACTGGTGCCGGGCTTTGCGCATACCAAGTGCCTGAAGACTCCTTGATCCAGCTCCACTGTCACCTCGTGGTCTTTGACGTCCTGCACGAACGCCTCATAGACCTCCTTGTAATCCATTTTGCTTTGCCTTCCTTGGGCTTCGGGAGGCAGATTGCCTTCAATCGTATTCGGCAGAGAATACTTCACGATTTATCCTTTCTTGAAGGTGTACCCTTCGACCTTTAAGACTGGGTTTGTGCTTTGGTGCCTGAGCACAAAGCGCTTGGTACGATCGATCTGCTCTGAATGGATGTCGAACCATAAAGCCCTATGCAACTTGGATGCTATTGAGCGCAGGTCGTCTCCCTGCAGATCTCCCTCGATTCGGTACTCCATTGCTATGGCAATGAAGAGAGTCGGTTCCTGGGGTTGTTCTTCTGAAGGCTCGATCTCGGGATCGTTTGCATTCCTGTTCTTGAGGGCTTTGTCGATGGCGGCGTTGTTGTAGTGTTCCGATAGATACTCCCAGACTCCTGGGATCCTGGCAACTGCGGCCATTCCGTCTTCGGTTGCCAGGTCTAACACAGCCTGATCGAACTCGGCGTCAGTGATCTGCTTTCCCACGATCTTTCCCTTCTGCCAACATCAACATGAATGTCGGTTCTTCACCGCGGTTTAGCTTCGGAAGCTCTTCAGCACTCCACTGGGCCATGGTGCGGCCAGTTGGAAGCATAAGGTCTCCCAGAAACTCTTTCTCAATTGACGAGCCTATGGAGCACATCTCCATCTTTGCTTTCACCGAAATGAGAAGCACCCTGGCTCGGCGCCGGTATTCGTCCTCGTACGCTTTCTTGATGCCATCAGAGGTCCTCCTCTGCCTGGTTGCCGGCAGTTCGAAGTTTCCTTCGTCTGGAGGGATGACGCTCATCTTGTAGCTGTACCCACCGTGGGCGAACATGATCTGGTGGACTCCACGTTCAACGGCAAAGGCGTACGAAGAACATCCGTGCGCCTTCAGCACTGACAAGATCTCAGCCATGGTTCGCTCAATGGGTACGGAAGTACCTTCAGCGTACTTTTTCTGCGTCATGCCGTTCCTCCATAATCTCATCGAAGGCCTTCAGGCCTTCTTTCGTCAGCCGGTAGAAGGGATCAGGAACGAAGGACTTCTTGCCTACGCACTCCATGAGCCCTTTCTCGACCAAAGCCAACAGCTCGGGGTTGTCTCCGCAGTAAAGCCCCTGTGCAGCCCTGGTGGCAGTATGGACGATGATTTCCTTTTCCTCGGCGGTAAGAGCTGTCCTTTCCGGAGCAAGAACCATCATCTCAGGAAAATAGACTCGCTCAGCCGGTCCATCGCAATCAATCCTTCGAAATTTGGTGATCTCCTCGCTGAGCTCAGGATCCAGGCCTCTGATGTGGTTGTTCAAAGCCGTGTAGGCTTCTCCGGAGAGGTCGTCATTTCCAGCCATGAGAAGGTTGACGAGATCAACCAGCTTGGCCCTTTGCTCTGTCCAGTTAAGCATAGCTTCCTTTCATCGGCCTTTGATCCCAGACCCTTCCATCTAGAAGAGGCATGCTTCGGACTATTCCGTCGTCTCCAGGCCCCTGCTTGTAGAACAGCGGGACGTTGGCAGAAACGCACTGCTCCTTGACTGACCGCGCCCATTCGATCTTCATGGGCCTTGCACCCGGGCCGGATTCGCAGCCCATGACCACAAATGTTATGGAGTTTGGCCGCGTTTGCTCCGCCGTTGAGTGTAGTCCCCCGTCGGACCTCCTTGCATCTGGCGACTTTCGCCTCTCATAATCTTCGACAGTGTTTGATAAGTCACACCGTACATTTCTGACAGATCCTTCAGTGACTTCGTTCCTGATTTGTATATCGCTCTTGCCGCTTCTACTTGAGCATCGGTCAGTTTCGATGCATGATTTGTCTGCCCCCATTGATTGGCGGTGCGCCCCTTCTTCAATATCCGGACAGCATGCGTTATGTTCTCCGAGAGCGTAAGGATTTCGAGGTTTTCCGGCCTGTTGTCCTGCTTCATCCCATTGATGTGGTTGACCGTCATCCCTTCTGGGATGTTTCCGTTGTAATGAAGCCATACAAGCCTGTGAGCCAAGCAGTGAACTCTCTTCGCTTCGGTCATCCAGCGAACCTGAAGATATTGTCCGGAGTCGTGTTCTGCCCTGTGCCTTGGAATCTTCTTCAGCGTCAATCGTTTGTTCCATCGATTGCCTCGAAGCTCCGCGACTTTCCATATCGTCCCGTCTGCTTCTATCTGGAGAAGACCCAGTTTCACTGCTTGGTAGACTTCTACTTCTCGATTGAGTGCTTTCATACATTGGATAATACCCAATGTATTTTTGCAAGTCAACACTTGATAAACAAGGTTCAAGGCTGACCACCCGGCAGGCTGCGGGTGTCTGGAGCAGAAGCGGGATGCGCTTGTCGGCAGTTGCCTGATCCTCGATGGAGACGCCCACGATTACATTGGGGAGGGGCCACGGCACTTCTTCCCTAAGACATGACGCGAGCCTCATTGCCGAGTGCATCCATTCATCCAGAAGCATCTGCGCCCTCGAAGACCTCTTTGTCAACACGATAAACGTGTGTTGGGGCGCGTTCAGCATGGCAAGCCATACCCGCAGAATGAAGTCACTTGAAACGTTACTATGAAACAAGTCGCCCATGAACTGTACGCCGATGACAGCCGGTTTCCGTATCCGCATCGGAGCGGTCAACTCGTCCATTAGCATCAGGGGTGTTCCCCCGCCATACGCCTGTCTACGTTCATCGCTCAGGATCGGGTTCGCTGCAAGCCTGTCCGCCATGCTCAAGTGCCAGCAACGACGGCAGCCCTCCGAAACCCGACTGCACCGCATTGCGATCGGGTTCCAGGTGTGCGTCAAATACTCAATGCGGGTCGGCTGCATTCTCTTCCACCCTCTCCCACTCAGACTCCATGATTGTGTATCCACAAGCCTCGCAGTGATGGATGTACGTCGGCCATGGACAGGAATGCTGTACTTCTGCGTCCTGCTCTTTACCGCACTCAGGACAGCGGATGCGTTCGCAATGGCATTCTTCGCTCACGCCTTCCTCCACTCACCTTTGTTGGTATCGAATTCGTAGCCTTGAGGAACCAATGTCTCCTTCGCTTCTTCATGGCTTTTGTACTTTTGGAACGACCTTTTGCCGTCGACTATGATGCATTCGGTCACGTAGGAAGGATTCTTCTCGGATATGTATGATTGTTTGATAACATCCTTCCATCGCCCTTGGTAAAGCCAGGTAGCTGGATTGGGGATAAATTCTTTTCCATCCGAGCGAAGAAAGTGTTTTGCCGCGACCTGAGCTTTTATAGCCTCGAGGATCACTGACGCTGCAGCTCCGTTCTTTTTCGCAGCAAGATATTTTCGGTACGCATCATCCTTCCCTCTGGAGATAGGGTAGACTTTCCAGAACTCCACGAAGTCGGAGTCGTATTCGTCGTCCTTCTTCCTGGGGGATCGCTGAGTCTTCCCGGTGGCCGGTTCCGGTTTCTTCTCACCCAGTTCAATCGAGAGGGAGAAATCCGGTATTACTTCTTCAATTTCTTTAACTTCTTCAACTTCTTTAGTGTGTCCGTCTGTTGTACTGTTTGCTGTACTGTCTGTTGTACTGTTTGCTGTACCGTCCGCTGTACCGTTACCTTGGTATGCGCTCCAGTTAAGTATTGATACTACAGTACATACGTTTGTTTTTTGCTGTACCGTTTGCTGTACCGTTTTTGACTCTAAATAAGACAAAAACCTTCGTACTTTTCCGCGAGACCACTTCCAGCGACTGGCAAGAAAATCCTCTCCTGCCAAGACGTCTCCTGGTTTCAGGTGTACAGCAATCCCGCGCACAAAGACTGTTGTATCCTTGTAGGCGGCCAGAATCAGGAGGTCTGTCCACGCCTGCCAGTGGGTAAAAGGATCTGCGAAGTAAAGCTCGTTTTCCTGGCTAGATCGCCAGTACTTGATATATCCAATGGCCATGGTTAATCACCAGAGTCACTGGCGCCGTCAACCTTCCCGGCATCGCGCACTGCATAGTAAAGGTATTTCTTGATCGAATCCTTTATCATGCGGAGAGCAGCCGGAGGGATGCTTTTGTCAAGGCACTCAATTTCTTCCATGCACTTGGCAACGTGCCTCGACCTGATACTGTCTAATTCAGGGGGGAGCTTGGGACGGTCCATAGTTGGGATCCTTTCAGCAGGTCAGATATCAGTTCTTCAGTGAACGCGGGGAGTATGGGAGGGGGCAGGGGGGTGCGTCAAGGGGCCCCAAGATATTGTTTTCGGGTTTATTGATGGACAACAGAAAAGAAAAAAGGGGATGTTAAATATGCAAGAGGGCAGGTTGTTATGCCTGCCCTACATGCCTAGAACGCGGCCTTGATGGAGGCCCAGGTGGAGGGGGAGAGGTCTTGAGACTCTGGGATTGGGAAGACCATGAAGATATGGGTGTAGTTGGTGGACTGATTCACGAACCTAAACCTCAGGGTGTCGTCATCAATCAGTCTCCAGCTCACGGAGACAGGCCAGTAAGTAAGGGAAATGCTGTCGAACCAGTCTTCGGTGGGGACGGTCGGAACGGTGATCTCGTCTACCGGAAACCACTGGTTGATGGTGTAGAGCGGCCAACTTCCTTCAGCCAGCCGCACAGAGTAGGTTACACCCTTATCAAACCAAAGGTCATCATCGTAACCGGTCTCCAATGGGTAGTTAAACTCAAACGCTCCCCCAGGAAGAGGTTGTCCATTGAGGTTACAGAGGCTGGAGTCGTCGCTTATCTCGAAAGACGACTCGCCCCATACCCCTTCGCCCCAAGCGTCAAGGTTATCATTGCCGACCATGAATACCTGATGAGTAGGATATGCTACCGCCATAACAGCCATCACCATCATCACGATGAGAGCTTTCATTGTCATACCTCCTTCAAAAGGGTTGTTTTCTCTCACTATATTTATATCGCAGATATGAAGTATTTACGCTATTCATAAAGAATAAGATAATCAATGATCGTCAAAGAAGAAGCCCCCTCCGAAGAGGGGGCCCATTCTTGAGCAGGGATTAGTACCCCACTGCTCCGACGCCGTACACAGCCTGGCTGTGAGTGAAGCCGTCGTACTCGAGCTGCTCGATCAATCCTGACCGAGAGAAACTCATGATGTCCAGGTAGCGTGCGGCCTTTTTGGCGGCCTGTTCATTCCAGTCGGCGCCGCAGTTGTTGACGGCATAGAGGGCCTCGCTGTTGGAGTACCCGTCGTACTCAAGCTGCTCCAGCAGGCCGGTCCTGGAGAAAGCCATGATGCTCAGGTAGCGTTCGGCTTTGTTCAGGGCATTCCGTTCGCCCATGGTCACGCTGGATATGACATTGGAAGACGTCGTCTCGGGGCCGTAGGCCACTCCGCTGCCGAAAACCATGGAGGCCATCAGCACTATCAGGATCAGGTATTTCATTCTCTCTCCTTCTGGGTAAAATGGCACTATTGCCATGCTGCTTGGATCGTTATCTCAATGGAAACTCACAACTCAATAAGCTCAGACCTGGCAATCCCCGATTCATCGTCGGTGATGTCGGAGCGCAGCATACTGAGCTCATCTTCGTTCTGCTTTGCCCATTCCAGGACGTGGGGAGGGAAGAGCGGTTCATCCCCTGGCATAATGTCAGGCTCGCAGGTCAGGAAACACAGGAAATCATCGAAGGCATGAACGATATCGCCATGCGCTGTGTTGAGGTCCTCGTTGATGTAAACGAAGTCAGGAGTGAATATCTCAAATCCCCAGTCCTGGCTGGCGATGTGACATTTTTCTCCGCCGCGGTTTTCTCCTGCCTTTGCGCTTAACAAGGATATCCAGGAGTGATCTCCTATCCTGAGACCGGCGCAAAGACTGGGAGTAATCTTGAAGGGGGGATGGAGGATCATAACGCTACATCTGCGTTGACGTCTGCCTTGAGCACGATGGGTTCTCCGATAATGGGGTAGACCGACTTGTATGATTCTCTCAGCATCTTCAAGAGATTGACCAAGAACAGGACTTCTCCTTCTTCTTTGATCAACCCCGCTGCCGTAGCTATCCACGTCTCGTCCGATATGATCGTAGGAAAGGGAGTAACGCCGGCGAAGATGGGGTTGTGGAGAACTCCCATGATGTCAGAACCGGACAGTGTTGCGGCATCCAAAGCAACCAAAGTAACCGTTGGCTCGGGAAGAGGAGATATCGTCTCCTCCTCGCCAACAACGGCTTCCATGGCTTCTTTGAGCATCTTCTTGAACTCTTCCATATCGAATGACACAGACAGACCTCTCTTTCAGTGTAACATGTCTCCAAGACCGAGACGCTTCCATGGTTCCTGGGCTCCTTCACGCAGGCCTGCATCGACCTTGCAGAAGCCGCCCATCTTGATGTTCCATTCCTCGAGCTCACGCATTTCAGCGATGAACTCTTCGTCGGTATCGCACGTTGTCGTTGTGCAGTCTCCTTCGCAGTAGTTGAAGATGGTGCGCTTCTCTGGGTTTGCCCAGGTACCGTAGAACGAAGCATCCTGGCGGGTGTCGACCTGGGCAAAGCCATTACTGGAAGAGCACGTGCCCCAGTCGTACTTGTATCTGTCTGCAGGGCAGTGCTCGAAAGACTTCTTGACCATTGTCAGCCTTCCTTGCGGATGGTCTCCGGGTTCTCGATCAGCAAGGGGCATCGAAGCGCCCGGGCGTGGCCTGCCGGATACGACCCGACTGCTTCGCCGATGATTCCGGCAGCCACGAGGGCTTCGTAGATGCCTTCGTTCTCGGACCAGTTTTTGATCCACACCTCTCCGTCCTGAAGCATGGCTTCCGGGATGTTGACCGTGGCTACAGTCATTAACTCTCCATCGGGACAAAAGAGAAGGATGGCGTCTCGCTGGTTTTCGTCTTTGTAGCGGGACATCTCTACTTTGCATTCCTGGCCGAGGAACTTGACTGTCTTGTCGATGAATGCCATTGGATTCCTTTCTTGTTCTACAGAAGCTCTTTGGCTACAATGGGGTCAGCTCCATCGAAGATGACCGCCTCGCGGTTTGTTACGGTACCCAGCGGCGGCATGTCCAGCACGCTGCACACCGAACGCTCCACGACTAGATCGGGGTTAGTCCGGGCTTCGTGCTTCAATGGCAGGCGGTCAATTTCTTCGGTGCTGAACGGAATAGCCACGGTACGCCTCTGTACATAGGCGCCGCGCTTAAACAGAGCCGGGTAGTCGTTCCAGTTCACGCCCTTGACGTGCAGCATGTCATGCTTCTGAGAGCTGTTCTTGCCCATCAGCGCTTTATGACTGTAGTACGCCGACGAGGCCATGCTTATGCTGTTTTTCGTAGCGTCATACTCGCGCCACAGGAACACGTTTGCTCCCTCGGCGCGGTTTGGAACGTTCCACACTCGAGCATCGAAGGTCGGCAGACGATGGGCATACTGAGGCATGCGCTCCAGCACCAGTCGGTAGAAGATCAACGTGGCTTGGGCAGCAAGCTGGCTCGTCATCTTCGCCACGCGACCATCGAAGTAAATCTGGCTTTGAGTTGTTTGTGCATGCCAGGCCAAAGTGATTTCATCGCTTTGCGTGTATCCCATGCAGGCACCGGTATCGCGCACCAAAGCTACAGTAGTGTCCAGCACACAGGCCGAGAAGGTGGCATCGAAAGGCCTCTCCATTCCATGTGTGAATCCGTGGAATGCACGACCGTCGATGCGAGCCAGCGCGGGAAGCAATTGCATCAGGCGCCGGCCAGACTCTACTCCTTCATACAGCTTCATGCGGTCGCCAAGACTGTCTTTCACTTTCATCCTCTCTTATTCTACAGAAGCTCCTCGACGATGAAGTCTCCGTAGACAGACCGAAGGGCTCTTATGATAACGGCTCCAACGGTAATGCCTCCCGGCAGCAGCCTGGTTTTGTTCAAAGGCATGGTTTCTGCTTTGTTCCAGACGCACCTCGCCTTGGACAGTACCGTCCCGACCGACTGCCTGAGCCCCGGGTTGTGAGTTGTGGTGAACGCCTTGGGATCTCCGCCGAGCCGACGGTAGGCATCCATGACCTGGTCTTGCGTGAGCTTGTGCATTGGTTTCATTGCTCCTCTGCTTTTATGCTGTACAGCTCTTCGTTGATTTCCTGAATTGTTGCCCTGATCTCTGGAACGATGGCAGGAAGCTCATCATCATCGGTGTACTCGGCATCATAGTAGAGGATCATGTCTACCGCTTTTTCAAGGAGGCCCTTGAGGCCTTCGAGCCTCCTCCTGTGTTCCATCATGAACTTCTTCAGGTAGACGCTGTGATCGAGTGATTCTTCCAGGGCGTGCTGGGCCCACTGTAGCGTACCGAGGTCTTCGCGCTCCATGGTTTTCTTGTACTTGTCGCGCCCCAAGTCACGGCGCCGGCGGATTTCCTCGATGACGGCTTCTTCGATCTCGAGGTCTTCTGGTGTAATTGCCTTCATCACTCTTCCATTCCGTCGGCTAGGTCCTTCAGGATCTGCCGTTCCTGCCGTTCTTGTTCAAGGGAGGCATCAAAGGCGTCGAGATCGATCATCCGCTGAATGCCGTGCTCAACCAAAGAGTTGAGTACGTCTGGAGGCAAAGCGTCAACCTCCCAGCTTACCGGTCCAAACTCGGCGATGTAGGCCTCGGCCCTGGGATCGGTTACCTTGGCTGGGTTGGGCGGAGGAGAGTACTCCTCGATCTGGTCCATGGTCAGCGCCAGCCGCTCTATTTCAAACGTAGCTCTGCTCTCGTTGACCTCGGTTGATCCACGGACGAATGTCTCGATCCGGGCGCTGATGTCTCGCACCATGTCCATCCCTGAAGGGTCGTGGTCTCCCAGGTAGAGGATCTTGACTGCCTGCCCTTGCTCCCACGGTTCTATGAACCGTTTGAAAGCATCGTGCATGGCCGTAGTACTCGAGTATCCCCTGTTCACCATCAGCCGGCAACCATAAGGCTCAACGGCTCGGCGCAGCACGGCGCTAAGGGCATCTTTTTCCACCCAGGTTTCAAGGTAGACGCTCTGATTCTCCATGCGATCACGGCGATACTGATTGGCACAGGCGTTGATGATCTCTCTGGGACTCTCCCATGCTCCATGCCGGAAGGGTTCCCGGAGACGGTCTTCAATGGCTTCCCAATCCACCACTCCGGCCATGCGCCCCTTGGTGAGGATGGTTGACAGCTTCGAGTATTCAGCCTGCTGGTTAGGGATTACTTCCCTGACAACGAGCTGATAGAAAAGTTGCCTCAAAGATAGTTTATATCCTTGATTGTGATAATCATCGATGATGTCGTTAATGGCCATGAGAAGAGACTGGTTGGGACCACCGAGGCGAAGGTTGGGGACGTAAGCTATTTTCACGATGGCTCTCCTTCCACCGGCCTGAACTGAACGATAACCCCTCCGTCTCTGAGAGGGCACCATTCAGGTAGATGATAGAAGTCTCCGTTGTCGTCCAGCTTGGGGCATACGTTGACTCCGTTCAGTGCGCTGACTTCTGCTCCACATTCATTGAGGTCCGATCGTAAAGGGCAACTCGGATAGTCAGGGCCATCGCGGTCGGCGTAGATGGTTTTCATACCTTCACCGCCACCCAGTCATGGCGTTCAAAGCTCACCGACCGGCCGAGGGCAATCCCGGGGATCCCGCGCCGCATAAGCTGCTCGAGGGCATAGTGCAAATCCTGGTCCCATCCGCAGGCCTCTCCCTTGGATCCCGGGCAGGTAGCGACGCCCCAGCGCCCTGTCTCATTGACGGTCTTGATGATGTACTGCTTGACGTCTTCCCGCTTGATGTCGACCAGCGAGACCAGATCTGCAGGCTTGCAGCCGTAGTAATCCAGGATCTCGTTGACCCTTGAGGACGGCATTTCGCTCTGCTCGCACTTGCAGATCGAACATCTGCTCTGGAAGGATGGGTGGATGAAGTGCTCCTTGCACTCACAATCCCAGAAACGGTCGTCGGTTACGATTCGGTCTTCATGGCCTTGCATCTGAACAAACTCGAACTCTACGATTCCGTCGTAGTTATCGAATTCATCCGTCTCTTCGGCTTCACCCAAGGCCAAGGCCTTTGCCTCCTCGAAGCTCCCATGCTCGGTCTCGACCTCGATGTCGATGGAGACCGTTGTGACCCTGGCTACTGTCACGATGTGCTTCATATTCCTTCGTCCTCCTCATCTTCATCGTTGTCGAACTGCGAAGAAAGGTTGTCGTCTATCTGAAAGTCCATCGGCCAGCCTCGTCTCGTGGTTTCCTGGCTGGCTTCATCATAAGCCTCTTCTCTGGTGTCACCACGGACAGTGATGGCCCGTTGCTCATCACATCGATCGTCGGCGTCGTTGTAGAAAAAGATCCTCCAGCGAGGCTTCAGTTTGGTTTCGCCTGGCATTCCAGCTCCTTAATCCTCTTCTTGAGGCGTTGAGTTTTCTGTTTCTCGAGAGCAAGGTGCTTTTTGACAGACCATACTCTCAGAGTCAGCAAGCGTTCAAGCTGAGATCGTTCTTCATCAGTGATCTTACGGGCGCCTTTGATTTTTTTGGGGAAGCGGTGAACTCTGGCGCAGTACCAAGGATCCCCAGAGAATGCAGCCCTAACTTCAGACTCTAGCATATAGCATGAAGAATAATGATATGTCATCATGAACAAACGGTAATATTCATCTCTGCTATAGCCGTTTTCAAAAGGCACTTGATGCCCATTGTTTTTCAGCCATGCCATATGGTTCTTGAGTTTTTTGAGCGCATGCTCATTTCTGTCCCATACAGTATAGATGCCGGCATGCTCGGGTATGTCCGGATGGTCCTGGAGTGCTTCTGGAACTGCAAACCAGAATTGATGTATGCGGGGATCTTGCCAACCGATCACCCATTTCCGTTTGCCTTTGTCGGCTTTGATGTCCTGGGAAGTGACTTTGATCTCTATTTCGTGCATCCAGTTGCTTGGATACACGATAAGCAGGTCAGCCTCTTGCCCATGCAGCAGTCCCCAACTCACGTTGGGGACCACCAGGTTTTTGCGTATATGCAGAGCGGATACGACAGCCAGCTCTACATCGAGGGCGTTGATCTTCATCATTCCTGTACGCAGCTTCCGTCGTCGTTGTGGACGCTGAAGTCCTCGCCGCACTTGGGGCAGACGTTGTGTCGCACCAGGCATTTTTCCAGTTCCATGATGAGGTTGTTGTTGTTCGGATCCTGCTGGGATTTCAGCCCGTCAATGAGGGCAACAGTGTAAGCGATGATCTCTGTCTTCCTGGCTGTCTTTGGGATAGGCCGCCAGTGCTCGCAATTCCACTTGGTCATACCCAGGTCTACGATGATCCGCGCATGGCAGCCCTTATGGACACAGTCATCGGAACCGTTGTAAGATGGACTGTCGAGAACGCATTCGTCTGGAGCCTCCCCGGGCTCCAACTTGCGGTGACATCCAAACACGACTCCATCTCTTACGTTGTCAGTCATGGATTTCCACCGGTATTCCTACCTCAAACTCGGCGTTCCCGCTGCCGAACTCATAGTTTCCAGCCTCGGCTTCGGCCTCCACTATGGCATCGGCTGGGTTTGCGGCTTCCACTATGAATTCAGTGCTGGCCCATTCGGTCCGTTCAACATTCACTCGATACTTGGGCATGGTCCTCCATTCTGCTCCGTCAGAGCATCCAATGCTGCTTGGTGCATTACTTCCCTGGCTTCTCCTATAGACTCCTTAGTCTCAATGCTGTAGAAGGCTACTGGTAACCAGTGCGGCTTCTTGTAGCCGTTCTTCGGAACTTTCTTGGCTATCGGAAGCTTAATCATTGCGCCGTCGTGAACGTAGCACAGAACATGAGAGGGACGCATGGCTATCTTCTTCTCATCCAAGAGCTGTTTGAGCGCTTCCGCTCCTTCTTCCGACACCCTGGACCACAGAACGATATTCTGCTCAGGCATAGTCATTTCCATCTCGCCACAGAACCCGTCAATGTGTTTTTCGAGATCTGGAAACGTGACGTTCTGCCAGCCTCTGATGAAGTTGTATATTGCTTCTTTCATGACTCCTCCTTATGCCAGTTGATCATTAAGCGTTTATGTGGGTTCAGATGCGATTCCAAGCATCTTGCTTTGCTCTTTCGGACTCCCATCCTGCCCAGAAGAACTTGAGCACCATGAGCGTCTCGTTGAACTCGTGCTCTATCTTCAGCCCTATTATTGACCGCGCCTTGTTCTCGACGGCTATGGCCAGCTCATGCATCATTTTTGCGTCGAGAATCCTCCAGCTAAATCCCTGGGAAGCACGGTCGTACATGATCATGAACTGAGTGACCTCTTCAGAAGAGACTCCAGTGGGTTGGTTTACTTCTGGAATCAGACCATTGTGGTCCTCGTTGACTACCACTCTCAGGACTTCGGTGTCGAAAGAATGCTCTATGCTCATTCCGATCTCCTTACGCCAATTGATCCATCATGGACCCACAAAGCGCTTCGGCTGGTTCAACCGCTACAGCGTTGCCTATCTGCTTGACCTGTTCGGTCTTATTGCCTTCGAACTCGTACTCTTCGAAGCCCATGGCGGCGGCAAGCTCATGAGGCTGCAGCATCCTGAAAAGGATGTCTACTCCCATGGGCTGAACAAGAGCAAACCGGTCTCTGGCAGTAATGGTATCCAAGGGCTGTGTGACAGAGTAGGAACCTTCCCCGGACTTTCCGTAGTACTTGGTCAGGAAAGGCTGACAGAGGGCTATAGCACCCGCCGTTGACACCGTAGGGAGAGGATTGTCCACTGATCGCGGAACAGCCCCGGACTGCTGGCCTATGACGAATGGTTCACACAGAGCAAATTCTCCACGATGTCCAGCCGGTATAGTCCCGAGAGGAACATCGCAGCTACTCACCCGGTCTCCTCCTTCGTGCGCGACGTTCAGCACAAATGGCTGGCACAGCCCGAACCGGTTCTCACAGCCCTGCGTACGCAGCGGCTCGTCCACCGGATGCACTCGCATGGCCTTCTGATCGGACCCGCCCTGGTACTGCACAAGGAATGGCTGGCACAGAGCTGCATGGATACCGCCGGCACTGATCGTCTTCAACGGGTCATCCAGCGACGCTGCCCAGCCTCCTGCCTGATCGTCTGCCGTACCACGAAGGCATGCGATGAACGCTTCGCCTCCGAACTTCCTCAACCCGGTCTCAATGCGATCCAGCGTCTTGGGTTTCAAGGGAATTTTCCTGTTGAAGATGCTTTTCCCCTTCAGATCCCAATCGATAATCGATCGAGCTGACTTCCATTGCTCCAACCCGTCTTGCCCTGAAGGGTCATGCGTGGGGACAGGCCATGAGATTTTCCCGATCTTGCTGGCTCTTACGAACAGCCGGCGGCGGGACGTGGCCGATCCGAAGTCGGCAGCATTGATGATCTTCCACTCCACGGTGTATCCCATGCTCTCGAGGGCAGCAATCCATGCCATGAAGGTAGCACCCTTTTTGGTTTTGTCCGGCCTGCCTTCAGCATTCAGCGGTCCCCAGTGTTGGAACTCTTTGACGTTTTCCACCAGGACTTCGGATACATTGAGCCTTTCGCACCAATGAAGCACATGCCATGCGCTGGCCCTGCTTTGATCGTTGCAGGGCTTGGCCCCCCTTGCTGTGCTGAAATGAGTGCATTCCGGAGAGGCCACCAGAATGTCCAGCTTGCCCCCCGGAACCAGTTTGTTGGGGTCGGCGCCGGTGCTGGCAAGGTCGGCACAGACATGGGTAGCCCAAGGGTGATTCCGGGCATGCGTCTTCACCGCGGTAGGCCAGTGGTTGATTGCCACCAGGTCAAGGGGAAGGCCACGTTTTATCGCGGCCTTCACCATCCCGGTACTTGTCCCACCGGCGCCGCAGAACAGGTCGGCGGCGTTCATGCTTCTCCTTACGTGGAATGAGTCAGAAAGACCTGGTAGCCGTCTCCGCTGTCCCAGTTGTTGTCTTCCAAGGCTATATCGATCTCGATGCCTTTGGCTCCGTGTTCACGGAGTATCATGGCAAAGAGTTTTCGGGCTTCCTCCTTGCCTTCCGGGTTGTTATGGAATGCGACTACCTGTTGAATGGTATGTCCTTCGTACTCAATCACGTTGACGGTGTTGAGCTTCACGACACATACCCCAGTTTCTTCAGGGCGAAGTAGATGACCCGGCATGCCCGTACATCGTTGACGGCGTTGTGGGCACCTTCCAGTACTTCCCCGGTGAGGGCGAGGTAGGCTTCCTCGAGCGTCGGCAGCTTGCCAATGTTTACGGCTTTCCTACTGCCATAGCACGTGCAGAATCCATCCCCTTCCTTCCAGAGGTCGGACGGCTTGAGCATATCGGTTTCAGGCGCCAAGGGGTCAAAGAAGCGTTTCAGGGCGATACGGACAATCCGGTCATCGAAGGTCCTGTTGTGGGCGACACGCAGTCCTGCCTGTTTTCTGAGGCCCAGGAGGGAGCTTACAGCCTCTTTCTCCGGAATGCCGTGCTGCAAGGCGTATTCATGGGAGATGCCGTGGATTGCCGTCATTTCCTCAGAGATAGTCCAGCCGTCAGGCTTGATTACGACATTGACGGCATCGAGTACATCCTGGCTGTCCAGGTCGACAAGCTCTGCTCCGATTTGTACAATGTGGGGCTGGATGGGATCATCGGATGGTATCTTCCATTCCGGAAGACCAGATGTTTCAGTATCAAAGAACAGTCCGTACATTTCTACTCTTTCGTTGCGGGGGAACCCCCGGATGTCTCCGTTAGAGGAAGGCGTCCTTCGGAGACATTGCCCGGGGGCCAAGTGTCAGTCGTCACTGTTTTCTTCGTCTTCTTCAGGATCGCTGTCTTCTTCGTCTTCTTCCGAGTCGCCGACGATATTGTGATAGTCTTTGCCAGCGCATGTTTCGCTGCAGAACCGTTCACCATCAGAAAACGCATGGGAGAAGGTTTCTTCTTCAAGGAGATCTCCGCAGACCGGACAGCAAGGTCGGCCTTCGTCGAACTTTTTGGCTTTCTCCCTGAGATCGGCATAAACTTCTTCATCGGCCGGCCGGCTTTCGAAAGGGATGGTCATACCACCTGTGCAGCCCAGGGCGATGAGAATAGGATCCGAGGTATCCCATTTCCATGTTTCGGCAATGGAGATCGCTGTTTCCACTGCTTCCACAAGACTTGTGAATTCACCGAACTCGCCGGGATATCTTGCCACCAAGGCATTAGGATTGCAGTAATCTCTTCCGCCCTGAGCGATCTCAACAATGTTTCCCCCATCAGGCCAGTAGCACTGCCTGGTGACTACAAACTTGTTGGGATTCATCTGGACGACTTGGTAAGGGTCGTCAGCCTGGGATGGTATACCAGGCTGTTCGTCTTCTTCGATGGACTTAAAGAATGGGCATTGGTTGGGAGATTCAGAGTATTCGCAGCTTTCTTCGCACTCCGTTCCGAAGGAAACGCAGCCACGGCATTCGGCGTGGAAGTATAAACCTCGCTCATCCAAAATCTATCCCCTTGAAGTTGTAGTTCCCACTCTTAACCGCTTCGTGCTCGGCACGCCTTGCTTCTTCGTAGCCAGGCTGTTTCGTCTCCTTCTTCTTGCAGTCCATACAGATCAGATCTTCGTTGAACATGGACATTATGTAAGATCGGCCTTCCTTGCCGCACCGCTGGCAGGTTCCAGTCCAGTCCCTCATGTCTTTTCTACCCCCTCTATCTCAGGTAGTTCTGGAAGCATGGCCTTGAGGAAGTGGGCGTCCTCGACTTCGTATTTCTCAATGGACTGTCCGTCCGCGACGTACATTAGGCCACCCGAAATATTCCAGACCGTCATGAACATCAGTTCCGGCTTGCACTTGTAGCCGCAGCTTACCCGCCCATACCGGAACCCATAGAACAAGTAGTGGCCTGGCTCCGTGGGAAACTCGGTGCTCCATTGCTCTTTTTCGCTCAAGCCTTTTCTCCTTTCAGCTCTCGCACTTGTTCTTTGGGGACCACGAAGACTCCCAGCTTGGGTTTCCAAAATCCAGCCTTGGGGAAGTCGACAAGAAGATGAGTGGCCCCCGTGGCAGGCCTGATGAGATTGCCAGGGCTCACCGGCTCTCCGGCATGCACTACATTCACCTCGCCTATCGCCCAGATATCCGCTACGAACATTCCGTCGTGGCCGCAGAACTGAACGTACGCTCCCATTGCTGGCTCACTCATATACCCTCGCCTTCGTCAACCCCCGGGGGTGTACCTACCCAATCCGGACCCTTGATACACCACATGTGTACTTCGCCTTTGTGGGATCCAAGGCATAGAATGAACGTGTGGCCTTGTTCGCACCACATAGGGATTGCCAAGACATCCCCACGTACCATAGGAGAGGCTGTGTATCCATCGTTACCGTTCAACTTCTGTGGATCTGCGTAGATGTGGACGTAGCATTCATGACACACAGGGCACTCTATGCTTTGAGTACCATCAAAAATGGTATCAGTCGAAAAAGTGACTATCCTGGGGTCACTCTGGCCGACGTCGTTCACGATAGCCGCTATGTCTTCTTTGTTCATATCCCCTCCACCTCCTGGTCGTCCGTTTCGGGCCAACCGAAGGCTCTGAGCCCGGGCCTGGCCAGTACTCTCAGTTGGAGTTTATGCATGTCGTGACATGTTTCCTCTCGCTCCATGGGATGTAGTTTGGGGAGGGAGAGCAACTTGTTTGCCGCATCGGTCAAGGCATCCATTGCCGCTATCTCGTCTTCGGTGAAGCCGAGTGCCAGCAACGCCAAGTGTGTCTTTTCTGGTTTCATATCCCCGTCACCTCCTCGGCCTCATCCAGTAGCGCCCTGGCGTCTTCGATGAGGTTTTTGGTGTGGAGATCGTCGTACTCCTCGGGAAGGGCTTCGAGGAAACTTCGGAATCCCTCCTTCAGCTTCTTGAAGTAGGTGGAGTAGTGAATGGAAAGA
Organism: Dehalococcoidia bacterium; assembly: GCA_041653935.1. Lineage (GTDB taxonomy): Bacteria > Chloroflexota > Dehalococcoidia > E44-bin15 > E44-bin15 > JAYEHL01. The sequence goes on from JBAZEO010000003.1 coordinate 32,163, forward strand.
ATGGCGGCAAGGAAGGTTTTTCTGGCCTCCCTCTCTACTGATGGCCCCTCGAGGATCGAATCACGGTATAGGTTCGAGAATTCAGCCTTCACGTCTGCGAGCTTCATGGCCGTTCTCCATCCATGATCTGCTTCAGGGTGTACTCCCCGATCGGGAAGCTGCGATCTCTTTCGATTTTCAGCCCCATTGGGCCTTCGATGGACTGCAGCTCATCTATATTGAAGGGGCCTGCTTCATCGTTGTTATCGCCGAATAGCGATACGAAGCCGTTGAAGTTTCCAGAAACAGGTGTGAACTCACATGCATACCAAGTGGCAGAGCCCCAGGGGCAGAAGAACTTGGCGATGACCTTTACGTCCTCGGGCTTCTTCTCGGATGTGTCACCTTGCTCAACGAAGGCGTCGAGGATCTCTTTCGTGAGTAGTTTCATGCTTTCTCCGCTTCTGCCATCTTATTGGCCGTTTCAAGAATGAATTCATGCCATGCTTTATCGTCCCAGATACCGTGTTGGTCAACACAAAAACTCTGGGGGCTTGCCTTCCAGAACTCCTTCTTCATTTCCGACATCCAGAGAATGAACCCGGTCATGCATCCGCCTGGATAAGCTTCTGCGTCGTGCTTCATCATTTCTTCCGGCGTTCTGCCGTGAGCTTTTGCGTACGCGACGTACTTGGGATTGAAACCGGGGTGTTCGTCGATGATGATTGCATCCACCGCTTTTCTCCCTGTTTAATACGAGAAAGGGGCCTGGGTAGGCCCCCTATCTCTGTGACAGAACTACGGAAACACATCCACTCGAATAGGCATCACCAAGCATACTCGCTTGGGTACGCATACGATATGCTGACGCAGATGCTCTTTGTTCGCCTGAAGAGTGATGACCGGTACCTCGAGATAATTGAACACTTTCTCGAGCAGTTTTGTTTCGAAGCCCACCTTGAAGGCTTGGTCCTTGGGGTAAGCAGCGGACAAAGTGACTGCAGTGATTGTTTTTTCTGCTTCAGGGAACTTGCTTTTATGGGTTATCATAGACAAAGTTCCGTCTGATGCTTCGATGGCTACTGACTTGGAAGTGCTGGAAAAGACGCTCACTACATCCTTTTTGAGAGAGATAGACGTCCCTTCATATTCATTGAAAAGCTGGTAGATAGAAGGGTATGGAGCATCGGTGATGAACGGAAGAGCTATTTTCCATGAGCCCGACTGGATCATCATGTACTGTGCGCTGATAGTGCCGTCCTCTGGGTTTCTGCAGAAAGCTTTGGAAACCAAAGCAAGCGGCCCTGAGTAACGCTTCAGAAACGACATCAGCTTCCACGGTGGGGAAGTGACAGTGAAGTCCTGCAGTGCTTCGTGATCGAAAAATCCGGCTATCTCCGGATAGTCTTCAAGAGCCAGGCAGTAACCGTCAGTTGCTACAGCTCTGATGCCTCCAAGGTTGGCAACAGGACTGATCTCTGCCGTCGATTTGTGGAAGTTGATGCCTCCAAGATTCGTTCTGTATGGATCTGTGGCCAGAAAGGGCTTCATCCTGTTGAAAAACCCAAGGATGCTTTCGGACGTCGTTGTGTACATGTCTTCAATGATGAGATCATGAATGTCAGGTTTGTCGCAGCATCTGATATGCTTGCTTGTCTGCGTCCTGACAGCGTTGATTAGGATCAACAAATAGGCATGCTTATCGTTGATTTTGTTGTATTCGATACTGACGTATGAATCGTTGCGAACAGTTGCCAATGCAGTTTTCATGGCCCCTGCATCGACATACACTTCTTCGACTGGGGTGTCGTTTGGCAAAGGGCTTGGTGATACATTGAGCCACACCCTGGGATTCTGAAGCATGAACCCCTGTCTTGAGATACGCAAGGCATTCTTCCGCCCTGGATAGCTCGAGTATCTGTGAAGTCGCTCAGCCCCGATCCCGGCTACAGGGGCCAGTAGACCCTTCAAAATCGACGCCTGAAACATTGTTCCTCCGTTGCAATGATATGAGAAAGGGGCCATACAGGCCCCGTTCTTCAGTTGGAATCTTCCAGCAGAGCCTGGGCCCTGGCCATCCTGGCGTTCACCCGCTCGATCTCCCTTTCGACCTGCTTTACTATGAACTGGGCAGCAGTCTTTTGATCGTCGCAGATAGCCTGGTTGTATTGGTAGCTACGTTTGGCCATCCTAAAGGGGTTCATATTCAATCTGAAGTTGACTACCCAAACGGACAGCTCGGTCTCCCTTACAACCTCGAGAGGGCGGATCTCGATCTTCTTGGCATCGGCAAGGTATTTTGTCACGCTACACCTCCACTTCGCCGTCGAAGGGACTGCCGTAGACGTGCTTCAAGATTCGAAGCTTCTTCTCTGGCGACATGGCGCCGATGTCTCCGTGGCCCAGATCTTCATCGATGTTCTCGGCCATGTATTCAAAGGCTTTATCGAGAGCTTCTTCCCGTGTCTGGCCCAGGAACACCCGGTATCCGTCATCAGGACCGTTGCCTGCATCAGGATCGTCGATGACGATACAGTGCAGCTTGGCCTTGATGTCCGTGGGCCCGATGTCGTCCGAGTTGTCTTCTACTCCTGCCTCTTGACAGTTGTTGAAGTAGTAGCTAATGGCTAAGTCCGGATTCTCGGGAATGGGAACGCCTGGAAAAGCATCATCCCATTCTCTGACCACGTAATCGTAGATCTTGGCATTTACGCCTTGCTCTGTGGCTGATATGTAGGTATCCGTCCCATGCTTGTGGGACACGGTGCCGGTGAAGATTTTCATACGTTCCTTTCAGCTCTCGAGATCTATGTAAAGGCAGCAGCCCAGAGAGCGCACCTCCTCGATCCAGGCGTCAGCTTCCTCGGTCCATTGTTCTTCGTCACCGAGGCAGCGCTCGATTTCATCCGCCATCCTTTCGGCGGTGACCAGCGTTCTGCTGTTGTCGCCGAAAGAGAATTTTATATCGCCGCCAAAAAAGTCTTCTGCCATCCCGGGCCAGAAAGATTCGGCTGTCTCAAAAAGGTCGTTGGCTCCGATGAAGAAAGCGTGGTTCATCGTCAAGTCGAGACCGATTTCCGCTGCATCTTTGACGATGTTGTTCCGGTCAATGCTCATCTGCAAGAAGTTGTGGTTTATCATTTCTTCTCCTTCATGACGTCACTGTGACGTCTGAGTTCCACTCCTCGACTGAAAGCTCAGTTTCCCCGGAAAGAAGACCTACGTCATAAAGATGCTCAGCGGCTGCAATAAGCAGGTCTTCAATCTTCTGTCGTGGATCCGGAAGGTCCTTGGCTTCGCTGACATCGTACTCCACCGTGATGGTGAGCACGGCTTTCATTGGATTCTTCCAGTCCGGGGAATTGCCGGAGGCTCCGCATTCTTCGCATTTGAAGCTGTCGTATGAGGTCACCATCTCCTTTTGCTGTGTAACCGGATCCCATACGGCAGTTGCATCAAAGAACAGCTTCGTAGAGCCGCAACCAGGGCATACTGGTGTTTTCATATTTGGTCTCCAACCTGGTATTCGATACCGTCATGGGTCCGGAAGACAGGAGCAAAGGAGAAGTTGTTGCTGGTTTTGATGGAGTAGGTGTCGTTGAATCCTATCTTGTAGTAATGCTCGTTTACTCCTATCTGGTCGCCTATGCTCTGGCCGTAGCTTGTCTTCCTCTCGGTTACCACAACGATTAGTTTTACCTTTTCAATGAAAACTATCCACCGAGGGTTTATCTTCATCGTTGTGGACTTGGGCGGGGAGAGGGTAACCAAGTAGAACATGGGTTCATTGCCCCACGCCCTGCCATCCTTATGAATGCTCTTGGCGTAATACTCCCGGTAGGCACCCCCCATGCCTCCGCCATGCGTAACGGCGATCTTGTAGGCGGTCAACTCACGGCTACTCACCAGCTCCACTGGAGATGACTCGATCCCTATGACATGATGTTTCATTGGTCTCCTTCAGAGTACCTTTGATGGATCTTCATGGCCACCGGACAGCTCTTACGGAGTTCGTTGGCGTGCTTGCCATCGTATGACTTCAGTATCGACTCAACGGCGTAGTAGACCTGCTTTGCTTCCCAAAGCTCAGGCCATGTTACCGTGGCGAAAGCCCAGTCACAGTCTTCTTCGAGCCAGCATGCCCCAGCGAATGGAGTGAATGTTGGAAACCTGCGTTCGATCTCCAGCATCCGCTCCGCAGACAGCCGGTAACCGCCATGGCCGGCAGTGGAAACACTGATGATCCCAGGAGCCTTAGTCTCCTGCTGCTGCGATGGGCCCCACGGGGTGTGCATGATCCTCCATTTCCTTGGCTTTGCTTTCGCAAGCTTTCAGTGCGTCGGGAAAATCGTTGAAGCTTCCATCAACACCACAGAGGAACGCCAACTGATAAACCATCAGCCGAATGGCCGGGTCCTGGCGCATTGCCGTCATACCGCCAGGCATCATATCGAGCAGGTGTTTGTGAATTACGTCGGCGACGGCTATGGGGTTGCATGCCCCTGCGGAGATGTCGATGGCGTCCTGGAAGCGGTTCATTTCCCCGCCACCGTCAGGATAGCATCGACTATCACTTCCGCTTTTTCGCGTGTACGAGTACGCGCCACTTCCCGGGGCTCATGGAAATCGTCTCCTTCGATGCAGTCGCCATTTTTGTCTAGTCCTTCGATGTGCAACCACACCTTGTAGTGAGTGACTTTGCTCATTTCGGTCCTTTCTCGATCGGAAGCCAGCCGCCCAGCTTTTCAGCTACGGCGTTAAGGATCTCGACCCACTGCTCCTCTGTTTTCATGGGATGAGCGACCAGTTCGTCAATCACCACTTCCCACTCAACGCCTTCTTCGCCGTAAACAGTGTTCTGCGCGAGGAAGCATGCCATCTGGTAACTTACGCACTGCAGCTTGTCCTCCCGGTCGATCTCTTCTGTTGACCAAGCCTGAGGATCGTCTATGTGCTCCTGGGCGTAGTTGCAGGCTTTAGCCATAAACAAGACAAGGTCTTCGGGCTTCATGAGTCACCCCCTTCGTCGTCTTCAGGTTTGTAGTCAGGATCTTTATTCTCCTCAATGAAGTCCCAGGCTCTGGTACGCATTACATCTTCGCAGTCCCCGGGATCTGCCCCCTCGAGTTCGTTGGAGAGAAAGACGGCAACGGCAGCTCCCTTGTTCCTGATGGAGTCAAGAGCTGCCCTTTCCTCTGGAGTGAAGAAGCTGTCAGGCATGGTCCCTCCTTGTGCATCGAGGAGAGAATCGCCTTTCGAGTTTGCCGGTACCGCGGTCGAGGCAGTTCCTGATGCCGTAGATGTCATGGGCGAAATCAAAAGACGGGAAGTTCTTCAGCCGCTCGAGATCCAAAGGAACAGTTGCATGAACGGCTGACAGATCCATCTCGAGTTCGAGCGGATCAATATCACGTAGCTCAAGCCTTGCTCTTCTGATGATGGCGTCCATCCAGCCCCGCTCGGCCACTGTAAGGGTTGCGAATTCAACAGGCATCATTCACCTTTTCCTGAGGCTTGGTCCTCTATTTGAGCTTTGACCCACTCGGCATAGCCGCGCTGAGTATTGCCAGCCGCGACTTCCTGCTGCCAATCCGAAGCAGGAAAGTCAGGATGATCCTGCCACGGCTCGAGGTCGAAGGTGACGTATTCTTGGATATCGGCGTCGGAGACTAGTTTCTCGAAACCGATCCACATGGGAAGAGTTACCTTTTCGTCTCCGGCCTTGATGTCGTCGATATCAACGAGCCTGAGGTCGACGTGGCTGGGCGAAAAAAGTTCGGCTACTCCGCCTTTTACTACTACCAACCCTATTGCTGGAATCTGGGGCATTTGGGGCTTCCTTTCTGGTTGCAACCAAGGTCTGGTATCAGCATCAGAGTGTCGTTGGAAAACAAGTCGCACTCAAACCCTGGCAGGCCTTCATCATGTGTCCAAGTGTGCTCTTCTATGCCCGGGCGGTATGCATTCCCGTGTACCTTGGCTCGCCCTTGGGATAGGCAGTTAAGGATGAGCTTCTGCGTTTCTTGCTCTGAAGGATCATTCCTCAACTGCTCTACTTCTTCGTCAGTGAGCGAAAGAGTCACCCCGAGGCGCATCCATAGCTCTTGGAGGCTCATCATTCCACCTTCACTACTTGTTCTTTGCCCAGATGCCCCAGTACGGCCTTCACGATATCAATTGTTCCGGAGTCTCCGGTCTGCTGTGTTATGAAGCGTACCTGGCTGCTGGAGCTGCTGTTGTTGACATTGGAAGCCATGTGGCTGGCAACGTCATGTACCGTGTCGTCGAGAAGGTCTGTGTTCATCACTCCAGCCTCATCCAAGAGAGACATGATGGATGCGTCCCTTTGTTCAGCCTGGAAATCCCTGACACAGTCGCAGGGATTGAGTGACACCGGGAAATGGCCTTCATTACGGATCTCTATTGTCAGGCCCTCGCTTACCCACTGGACAAGTTTGACCCTCATGAAGTCGCATTCCAAGGCAGACCATAACATTAGCTTCGTAACGTCGACGACCCGACCGCACATGGGGCAGATAGCTATGATCCATCGGTTCATTAAAGCCCTCCGTTGCTGTTTTCTATGCGCTGCATGGCTTCATGGACCATGGCTCTTTCAAGCGCTTTGGATGATTGACCCACGATTTCTTCAGGGCTCAGTACGACCACGCACCCGCCCCGGGAACGAATGGCCTGCAGAACACTCCGTTCTTCCGGACTCAGAAAGTGGCTGCCTACCTGAACCACCTTCTGCGTTTCTCTTTGAGCAGCCATGAGTCACCTCCCAAGAGGATTATGACACCCGCTATGGCAACCAAACCCGGATAGATCGGGATGCCAAGCGGGTTGATCTCAAAACACATCATCGCCGAATAGACAAGAGTGATGAGTCCGAAGGTCATGAGGAAGCAGGGCCCTACGAAGTTAGGTTCTTTCATGGGGGTTCTCTGCATTTTCCTTGATATCCTGGGCTTGGGCTGCGATGTGGGACGGAGTGTCTTCGTCAGGCCCCATCTCGATCACTGCGTCAAGAAGAGCTTTCTCGATAAGCTTGAAGTTGGTATCTGCATACCGGTGCGGGATGGCGTTCAACCGCTGCAGTGCGTGGCCCAGCGCCTGGCACATTTGAACCATCAAAGGATTGGGGCCGATTACTTTGTGCATGGCCCGTATGACCTCGTCGGCGTCCCCCAGCGGGATGTCTATGGAGCAGTTGGCCCCGTTGCCCTTCGATGTCACCGGCTGAATGGTGATAGTTGCGGCATCGGGCTCCCGGTCAGTGTATTCATTGAGCCAAAGATTTACCCCTCTGCACTTTCCGGTTCCATTCCTGCCGTGAAATGTTACGTTGTCGTGGGCAGCCTTGAATTCTACGCGCATACTTCCTCCTTGATTGAGAGTGTGTATTCTTCGTTGTCTTCGCAATGACAGCACTGCCCGAAGCACCATTCATCGGGTATTCTCGGTTCGAACACAGTTCCGAAGGTAGGTGCGTCGTCGCAGCCACAGGCTTTGATGGTTCCGTCAGGCATGATGATCATGTCTTCACACACGCAGTCGATTACTCCCCAGTCGCACCGGCCAGCACACATCTCCCTGCCCTCAACGTTGCGTATCGCCCTTTGGTCATCTGCAGGAGTGGGTACGTAGAAAGTATCGATGCCTGAAGACTTTGTTTCCCTTGTGAACGCTTTCAGCACTTTGGGGTCGATAGGGTCGTGGTAGCTGTCCTGGCTCAGATCACAGCCTATTACTCCTTTCTGGGCCATCTTTGCCAGCGCCAAAGCGGTGTTCGTTATGCTGCCATTGGTGGCCAGCCAGACGTAGTCTATGTTGGCAATCGATTCCCCAAGAATCTGCCAGAACAGCGGATGCAATGTAGGCTCTCCTCCGCCCAAGGAGATAGCCTCCCCGCCCCAATCGAGAACGAACGCCAAGGCCTTCACCCAGGTTTCGTAAGACATGTCCTGGCCTTCCGCGGTGCAATTGCTGCAGCAGTGCTCGCAGCTCATGTTGCAGCGCGAAGTGATCATTACGTACATAGGCCTCCTAAAGAAAAAGGCCCCGGGATTAACCGGGGCCCATGCTTCAGCAGAAGTTACTTCTCTATGGGAGCAAGCCCCATTCTGTTCAGCCAGTCAGAGCAGAGGTCGACACAGTCTCCGGCATCGACGTCCTTGTCGGGATTGACTCGCCCCGGGTATGCCTCGTCATAGTAGAACATTTCCTGCAGCGTCTGGAGGAACTCTTCAACTATGGGACGATTGGGCATTGACGGAACAGGAGGAAGAACATAGAGAGGATCCGGAGCGGGTTCCTCGGGCTCCTCGAGACAGATCGGGTTTTCGAGGTGCGCTCTGTCAGTACCAACCACGACGGACAGCAAGTGACTTGAAAGATCGAGGTCAATGCTCGCAATGTGATCGTACAGCAGGTTGAAAGTGTCTACATCAACACCAAACGCATTGTTGAGCAAGCCGTTGATGAGATCAACAAGCTTTTCCCGTTCGGGAGTTCTTTCAAGATCCACGGTTGACCTCAGCGATGGCTTTTGCTATGCCGGATTCCGTGGCATGGTCTTCAGGGATCCTTACGGATTCTCGGCGCTCCAGCTCGGCCAGCTTTTCTGCTTGAGTGAAGTCCGGGCTGGCGACAAGCTTCTTGAGCTTGAGTGATCCGATTTCAGGTTTCAACATAGCCTCTCTTTCTTTTCCTTCTTTGCGTTATTGCTGACTTTTAAGCCACTTTTTAAGGGCGCCGGTATCCATCAGGCATTTCTCTTGTCTCGCGTAACACAGGGTCCGGATGTCCATGTTGGCGTATCTGAGAAGAGATGAGATATCTACATCAGTGAGCCTGTAAGCTTCTTTAATGAACGATATTTCTATCTCTTGGCCTTTTTTGCTAGCTATATACTGCAGTATCGGTAGGAACTTCGATGTAGCTTTCTCGTCGTTCACTACTTTTGCATTGGATACATCGACCCAAACCTTTAAGCCTTCCCAATCCTTGTCCAGGGATCGGCAGTAAAGAACAACTTCAAAACTGTCTTTGTTGGACAATTTCTGCATTATCTTCGGCTTGGGTATCAAAGCTACGAATTGCAGCCTTTCTCCTGCCGGAACGTCCCTGGAGCCAGTCATGTCTTCCGGACATTCGCCTCCCGCAGGTACCTTGAGAATAGGAGTAACAACCGTTCCTGGCACAAGGTTTTGTGCTTCGTGCAGATTCATAATAACCTCCATTTCATGGCTTTTACCTAAAGATTCTTGATCCACACCACGCAGAAGGTGGTGTAGCTGGGTAATGAGGAGCGAACGGCGGCAGTTATCTCATTCCATATCTCTTCCGAGAGGAAGTCTTGTTCGCTGCCTTCTTCACCCTCCCAGGTCATGAAGACGTCGCTGTCTACATCCGTCGGAGTGCCGGCAACATGCCAAGTGGCCGCTCGGCGACTTCCGTGCTTATTGGGCTCTTCCCCGTTGTAGTTGAGCATTTTGAGGAACCCGGGATCCTTGAACCACTCGGGGGCGTGAATCACAACGCATGGGACTGGTTTTTGTACCTCAATCATTGCCTTCCCCGTTCTTGATCCTGTTGATCCTCAGGGCGTAGGCTTCGGCATCCAGCCAAGCCTGAGTTTCCAGCAGCTCTGCAATGTCGCACTGCCTGTTGATCTCATCAACCAAGGCCAACAGAATGCCGGCCACCTTGTCCCCGGAGTGCATTCCCCGCAGGATCGAAACCTTGGCGCTCTTCACTGCTGCCAGGATGTCTTCGTTCGAAACAGGTTTTACCTCTACGGGTTCTTTCTTTCTGGGCATGTCATTCCTTTCAGCGAAAAGAAAGGCCGGAGCAAAGGCCCCGGCCCTGCAGCCGCTTGCTTTCTATCACTCGCTCTTAGAAAACGGAACAGTACACCAATCCGGTATCTCCGGATTCTTCTCCCGGCCTATGTCTCGGTTTTCTTTCAAGCATCTGGCCACACCTGGATGATGGGGACGACCCGGTATGTACTTATACAGCAGGCAGTCCCCACATCGCTCCAGGTAGATGACTTCGATCTCGTCACCCATCATTCGGAGGCTTCCTTTACTGCACCTTCCTCGATGATGATGCTGCACTCGTCTCCGGTACTTACCCGGGTGGCGATGATCTGCAGCTTCTGCTCTTCGGCCCAGGCTGCGAACTTGGCGAGCTCCTGCAGGTCGTAGCGCTCCAGCTCATCGAGCAGGATGAACCCGCACTCCGGCCGGAGTTCCTTCACGATGGCAGCGGCCGTGCTGATCTGCTCGACGCCACTCATGCAGTCCCAAGCTTTTCCGTTGTACAGCAGCTCGCCGTCAACGACCTTGAGCTCGGGAAGAGGCATGGCGGAAGACTCCAGCAGGGCGGTCTTCATGGTCCTGAGGTTCTCGATCTGCAGCTCCGCGGCCTGGCGCTCTCCCGTGGCCTCGGCATGAAGGTCTACCAGCTCCTGATGCCTGACATTGGCCTCCACCATCTTGTTGGTCTCCTGGGCGGCATGTATCTCATTGTACAGGAGAGAGGTGTCGAATTTCTGCTTGCCGGACAAGTCCTTGGCGAGGATGTTGATTTCATCGGACATGTCGTGCAAAGCGTCTTGCTTCTCGGAAATATCGGCCTCTATAGCGGCAATATCGGCGTACAGCTTTTCGCGCTGCTCCTTGAGGTTGTCAATTCTGACGCTGAGAGAACGATGATCCTCCTCGACACGCTGCTTTGCGCGTTCCGACTCGGCTATTCTGGCGTTGTGTTTGTTGCCTTCCTCCATCTTGACAAGCAGATCACTGATGGATACCGGTTCACCGGGTGCATCGGGAAAGAACGGGGCTGCTTTGACCCTGGCGAGGACATCCTTTTCCCTGTTGGCGGCAGAGGCTCGCTCGGTCATGCGATATTTCTCCATGCCGTCGAGCTCGTCGATCCGGTCCTGAACTCCGATGACCTTCAGCAACGTCCTGGCTTTGTCCGGGTTGTTCATCTGCATGAACTTCCTGGGGATCAATGCCAGCTCGTCGATGAAGGCACTCAGGAGCTCCTGGCCGGCCTTCATCCCTCTTGGGTCTCTTACTGTCAGGTCGGAGTTTTTGCCCTTCCTGATGACCTCCAGGTCATTGGAAAGTAGGATCCTGATGTAAGGGTCGGTTTCTGCTCCGTCTCGCTTGGGAGAGGATGGTTTCATGCGGTTGCTGCCAAGGGCGAAGCAGATAGCGTCCAGAATTGTAGTCTTGCCCTGCCGGTTGCCGCCTCCGATGATCGTAAGGCCGTTCTGGTTGATATCCATCTTCACCAAGGCGACCTTCTTGAAGTTTTCGATGTGGAGTTCAACTATCTTGACTGACATTATTTCTCCAGTTCTCCTTTCGGGTTTGTTAAGGGTTACTCGTCTTCTTCTGCCAGGAACTCTTCGGCTTCGTCAGCGTTGGCTACGAGATACTTGAGGGCAAACAGAAGAATCTCATGGTCATCTTTGATGTGAAGCGATGGTATTTCCTCCCTGGCCTGCTCCACCAGCTCTTCAATTTCAGTCAACGTTTGTTCCTTCCTCTCCGTTAGAAGGTCGGCCAACCCTTCGCTTTACGATGCCAAGGTCTTCGTGTGTAAATTCGCCCAGCTCGATCTCGACTGGACCGTTCCCCACGGAGAAAGCTTTGATCCAGAAGACAGTTTCCCTCTGAGGGTCGATTTTACCGCTGCGGATAAGTGTCTTGGCTCTATCCAGGGCGCCCTCTTGTGTCCACATGGACTCCTGGCCCATCTCGAGATTTCTCCCTTTCCTTATTACGATCAATCGGTAGCCTGGCATCACCTTGCTCCTGCAAGCGCAGCTTGCATCACAACTGCCGGGTCTACTCCCTTACCAACGGGGTCCCGGAGCCATGAGTCATACTTGCTTTCATGGATGTACACACTGAAGTCCAAGTCAAATTGCCCTACGCTGTCGATCTTGAACAGGATACGAGTTGCTCCCTTCTCTTTCAAGACCTTTGCGATGGCAGCGGGATCGTCATTCTGGCCACCATAAAGCCCGTGTTCATAGGCTTCGCTGTTGAGTTTGATGTATCCGTAATCCTCTGGGTTGATGTCAATGGTCATGGCTTGACGGACTTTGCCTTCAAAGCTCTCCAGGTATTCACGGATAATGCTTTCATCGGATTTGACGCACTGATGACAAGTAAGGGATCCGTCCTGAATCCAGTAGGACCCAGTCCATCCATAGCTGTCTGGAGAAGTGCGAACAAGCTTGCCGCATTCATCGCATGCATACCACTCGTCACTCCATTCCAGGTTTACTCCGAAGCGGTATTCAAGCATTTTGCCCAAGTTGCACAGCGTATGGTCTTCCTTCTCAGGGCTGATGGTAATCGAGTTCCAGTCACCGGTGGCTATGATGCCTGATGCCGGGTCTTCGTACCCAGGCTCAGCGTATCCATCGTAGAAACTGATTTCATCAAGCCGGTTTTGTACTTCGCGTATTTTGGTTTTTTCCATCATACGTTCTATGAACTTGTGGAGCGTTCCGATGTCAGTTGGCTCGTGTTCTCTCATGCCCAACCTTCCTGTTTGGCAAACCGATCGATCTCCGGCCAGTCTATGTGATGGCAACCTATGATCACGCCGTCAGAGTTGATCTCGTTGACCGAGTAGTGCCCGACTTTGATTTCGGGAGACCTGATCTTTTTTCGCCTGTCGATAGCCCTCAAGATACGCCAGGCTCTTCTGGCGTGGTCGTATGGCACCGTGACTCCCCAGGAAGTCTGGACCAGCATATGGTCCTTGGGGTTGTCTGCGTCCGTCCGGTCTTCCAGCATCACCGGTCTCAGAAGGATCGGACCCGCGACTCTGTCTATTCTCGGATCTCCCGATATGAATGCCTCCCGGTCGGCTTTGATGTCTTCCATGAGCTTGGCCTGCCGCTTGGCTTCTTCCTCGGCTCTTCTCTTGCTTTCAATCCTTGCCTTTTTCAAGCTTTCCCGGTCGATATCATTCACTTCCGGGATCAGGTTCTCGAGGATCGGGATGTCTTCCGTGGCAAGGGTGAGAGCCTTTATACGCTCTGCCTGGGCCAGTTTGTCGTTGGCGTTACGGATCCAGCTTTCCTTCGTCCAGTCACTCCTGGCCCGAAGGTGTTTACTGGCGCAGTCCATCGCCCTGTTGATCAAGTGCCTGATGATGGCATTGCCGGCTATTACGGCATCCTCTCCTCGGACGGTTCTACTGGCTTGGGGGGAGGGATCCCAATCTCGTCGCCGAGGCAGACCACGCGGCCTTCACTCCTCAAGACTCATCTTCTCCACAGGGAAGTAAACCTTCTCAGCCAGCAATGGCGTCGCATGTAGTGCTATTCGAATGTGTGCTGAGGTAATGGGGGAGTGCGTTCCCGCATTGATCAAGTAGATCGGCGTGTCGTCGATGTAGACGATGTCAGCAATGAGCATGTCGTATGAATACAGTTCCGTTCCCTCGAACCGTAGTCTGGACGCCTTCGCTTTTTCCTTGATCTGATGTGCCCAGTCATGGACCAAAGCTTCCTGGAGACGACCGGGGGTGCCTCCCCATGCATTGTAGCTCACTTCTGCCTTCCTCCATTTTCATTGCGACTACGATCTGATTCGTGTCGTCTTACCAAAGTTCCTCTGAGAGCAGTGTCCTCTGACTCTCGAAGTAAGCCTTACTTATTTGCCCACACCTGAAGGCCTCTATTTTGGCTTGCTTTCGATTGTAGTACCTGCCGGTGTCATCTACGAAGCCTTGTTCCTTCTGAGTCACTGGAGGCTTCCATCCTTGGGCCATAGCTGCCTTGATGCAATCACAGTGGCGGCGCCCGGTGATGACCTCGTCTCCTCTTCTGATTGCTGCCTTGGTGATCATTCGTTGTGCCTACCCCTTTCAGACAGTCAGGCCCGATGCTTTTCAAGGATCTCATCAAAGGTCATGCCTCTGACTACTTCTTCCTGGACCTTGGCCGGCATCAGATTCGCTTCGACATGGTAGTCATCGGAAGGAAAGGCTTTACCGGGGAAGAACCTGTGCAGCATGCCGCGGAAGCATTCGTCATCAAGGTTGCCTATCTCGAGGCAGAGGTCAATGCGGCCTGGCCGCATAAGAGCGGGGTCGATGCTGTCGATGGAGTTTGCTGTCATGATGATCACTCTGCCATGAGTGGCTTCCAGACCATCGAGGACATTGAGGACAACCGAGAGTCCGGATGACGACTGCAGGTCTTCGATTAAGTCAGATGACCGGTCGACATAGTTAAACCCACCGGGCATCAGTACCTTGCCGGGGCTATCCGAAGCGCCTGCTGGACCTACTGTGTTTGGAGCGCCTTCTTTGCTGTGAGCTGCTTTGTCGGCTTCCCTCAACTGCTTCAGCAGTTCTTCCCGGGCCTGCACAGTCCAGGAAGTGTCGATGTCTTCAATGGCAACTATGCACTTGGCTTCGGCTGTAGCCAAAGCTGTATCGACCCAGTACAACCGATGTGCAGGAAGGATATTGATGTTGCGACCGAGATAGTCGGCAATGGCCCTGACAAGAGAGGATTTTCCGGTCCCCGGAGGGCCGTACAGCATAATGCCGAGGTGCCAGGGGATACCGTGTTGTATGCACCACTGCTCAGACGACAGAAACTTGTTGATGCGGTCGAGCAGCAACTGCTTCTTGGACTCCGGCAGCACTATCGAGTCCATCGACCTGTTGGGAACATTGCCGAGATCCATCCAGTATTCGCCGTACTTCCTTATGCACGTTCCTTCATAGGTGATGGCCGCTTTTTTACAGTCTTCGAGAAGATTGTCGAGAGGGGCATGGGAGCGGCCCAGGACACGGATGGTGAGGCGTTCCTTCTCTACATCGGTAAACGACTGGTCGATCTTCTCGAGATTGAGAACAAACGGCCTTCTTTTGAAGATGCTGCCTCTCAACGGATGCCAGATGACATGTTGGCCGTTGCCGACTCCCTTGGTTGCTTTGTCGTCATGGCCCCAGCGTCCGTTGCGGATCTGGATGCGCCTGATCTTGGTTGAATGCCCATTTTTATCAAGCCATTTCATGAAGTCATGAAAGCTGATCTGGGCTGATGTCAGCATCATTTCAGTGGAGAAGTACCGGATGATCAGTGCGCCGATCTTTCTCGGAATGCTTCTCAGCATCAACGTGAGGATGCTCAGCAACCCGGTGATCAGCATGCCGTCGAGAAACTGATTGCCGGTGTTGGGTATGATGCCGTTGAAAGCTCTTCCTATTGAGCTCAGTATGTCGCTCATGTGTTGTCACTTCCTTTGATGAATCAGTCTTCTTTCCAGTTGCTGACCCATACCCGTTCGCCTCCGGGAATCTCGACCAGCAAGTCCTCTCTTTGTTCGTTATTGAACAGACTGCCGACCATTTCGCTGGCGATCACTTTTGCGCGTGTCCAGACTTCTAAAGGGCCGTAGCCCAGATCCACGGACACATATCGCACTGGTGCTTTCATTTTTACCTTTCTGGGGTTATGGATAAACCCCTTCATTCTCGATGGAAAGCTCAAGACGCCTCTCCATTTCTTCCTCTATGGCTTGCCTGTTGCTGGTCATGTAGTGGATGGCAAAGGACAGGATGTCTTCATCGCTCCAGTCTGCAGGGATGTTGAGTATCGTTTGCCTGACTCCCTCCACCAGGCCAGCGATTCTTTCTCGGGGCGGTGTAGTGCTGCTTTCCTGGGGCTGCACTTTGTCGGGCATGAAGATTGCCCATCCATCGTTGGGCGACTGGCAAACCGTGAAGGCGTCGAACCGAAGCCAGCCTCTGAGCATGATGTCGGTCATACTGGCAACGTAAGCTGCGACTTCACATGGGACGCCGGCCTGCAGCTTGTCGCGCAACTCGCCTCGAGTCTTGGGGCGATAGATGCTGCTGATATTGTTTTCTTCTATCTGCTGGGATGCGATTGTAGCCATCACATTCATCAGCTCAGATCTCCGGAACCGTTCTTCGTCACAGAGCAGGTTGTGGTCCATTGAATAGAGGATGCACTGGTGGAGAAGATCAATGCGCTTTCTGATGGTATCCTGCAACTGTTTGATGTCGAAGGGTGCAATCAGTTGCTCGGTGTCATCATTCGGAACTGGCATGCCATATCCTTTCCTTTGGTATTTTTGCGATTGCTTCCTCAAACCGGAACAGCCTTTCATTCATCCACCGGGCATCGGACCGGTTCTTCGCAGTTGTCGGGGTCTGTAATGCCGATTTCACAGCAGGAGTCCTGGCAGTGGTTTTCTCCGTGGCGCCAGTAGGAATGGCTGCAACCAACGCAGTTCTGGTTCTGCGGCCAGACAAAGGATGTAAAGCCGGCGAAGGCTTCCGCGTTCTCGGCGGCGAGCTCGGCATCAAGCAGTTTCATGCGCTGAACCGCGATGTCATTGAATATCATCTGGTTGAACTCATCCCGCTGATTCCCCACGAACACAGCCAGGACGTCAACCGAATGGTGATAGATTTTCTCTGTCAAGTAAGCGGCATGCGCGGGTGTCATGGCCCTGATGTGGTCAACATAGGATTTTCTATCCACGCCTATGCTGACGACGGTGTAGGTCTTGCTCATTCTATTTCTCAACCTCCATGTTCTTTTGTCTGGTTCACTACTTCCCATTTCCCGTTCTGAAACCGGTGAAGAACGTTTCCGGGGAAGGTGACGCTATCAAGGCTGAAGCCTTCGATGAGGTTGCAGTGCTTCATTGAATTCAGAGCGTCATAATAGGCTTGTCGGGCTTCCCGGTGCTTCCACGGATCTCCGCAGGCCATTTTCTCCTGCTCATTCCAGAGCTGAACAAGATCTCTGGCATGGTGAACAATTCGACTTCTGTCGAGAGAGTTCATACCGCTGAAACCTCATCAGCAATGGTTGAGAGGGTCTCCGTATCGACGCATCTCGTAACAAGACGTGTGTCTTCGGAGTGCTTGACGTAAGCCGTCCAGAAGACTGAGGTGCTGTCTATGTGCAGCATGCCGCCTTCCGTACGAACCAACTCCTGGCATTCTTCGTCTTCGTAGAAATCCGGACTGCTTTCATACCAGCTCATCTTCGATGGAGGGCCGAGCGGGGTTATCATCTCGGGGAACATTGCGATTGCCGTCAGCAACTGCCTGGCTCGAGCAGGGCTGATATCGACTCGAGCGAAAAGAGACTGATCGTTTCCCGATGCTTCGATGATTATCGACATGTTTCTATTCCGTCCTTCCAGGTGACGTCGGTATCGTAGTCTTTGAAGACGCCTCCATCAAAGGGAACGCATTCATTGACAAGAAAGCTAATGATAAACCGGTCACTTTTTATCTCGACCCCTATGCCTTCTCGTCTTCCTCCAAAGTGAGTGCAGATCAGGTCCCCCAGGTCTTCAAGGAAATGGATATAGGAGTCTTGGCATTGAATCAGTTCCGGATCATGAGTGGCTTTCCAGATTATATCACCCAACTCTTTGTCAGTCAGTATTTTGGGCATCGCACTCCCTCCTCCAGAAAGAACGGATGATCCCTACAGGGACTCTGGCGATGGAATCGTTGTAGACGATCTTGTCTTCAGGGTACATGGCGTTCCATATGTCGGCCAGTTGTTCGCCGCTTTTCCCTCGCAGGCCGTTGTTAATGCCTGTCACGACATCAGTAAGCGTCAAAACCTCTTCCTCGAACTCTGGGATACCCGCCCACTGAGCAAGCTCGACGTCATCCGGGTCGATATGTTCTGCCAGTGACTGCAGCTCGGAGATCTCTTCGTAACTGATGCACTCGGCCCTGATCTGGCTGCGCAGATACTCAAGGCGGCCTTTGATGTCTTCCGGCATTGTTCCTCCAAAAGAAACGGCGCCGACCGAAGCCGGCGCCTGTCCATTGAATAGGGTTATTGATCCGGCTGTGTTGAAGAGGACACACCGGCCTTCTTGCCGATGAAGAAAGAAACGAAGCAGAGAGCCACCACGACTGCACCGACCACCAGCCCCCCGACTAGGGCTCCATCTTCCTCCCTCACGATTCTAACCACAGCACAACGCTCCTTCCATGATGTCGGCATAGGCTTCAGCTTCTGCCGTCACAACTTTGTTCTTGTATTCCGGGCTCTCCAGGTACTTGATGTTGGCATCGACTTCCAGTTTGGCTGACTCGATGCAGTCGTCCATGCCGAAGAAGCCCCAGCAAGAATTGCCTTCTTCGTCATCCAAGCCCTCTATGACGAAGCCGTAGACGTCGCCAGTGAGGTACTGATCGTATGTCTTTACTTCTCTTCGAAGGTACTCCTCGGCATGAGCAAGGTCTTTCTTGGTGACGTTCTTGATGGGCTTATAGTCCTGTCGTTCCTGTCCCTTTTTAAGCGGTTGCGGACGGCTCAATTCCTTGCGGATGGTTTCCTTGGTGCAGTAGATGAACCCCACCTGTCCGCTATCCCATGGACACGAGAAACGACCGGTGCTCATGGTGATGCCGCTGTGGTCGTAGAGGTAGAGCGGCAGTATGACGATGTGCTTGTCGAGTACGCTTTCTATCATGGAGTCGCACTTGCTCTCTGCCTCTGCCCTGGCTTCCTTGACCATCCGGCTGCCGCTGTCATAGCCCTGGCTTATGAGCTGTTCCCTACGATCCCATGCTTTGTCTGACATCCGCTCTATTCGAGCAGTGATCCCGGGATCGAACTCAGCGGCCAACGCAGCCTTCCATTCCGTAGGACTGCATTTAGGCTGCTCATCACCGAGCTTGTAATTTCGATGCCAGCAGACCATGGTCCCTACGTTGTCCCAGTCTCTCGGAGACTCCGGAGATTCATCCTGAAATACCTTGATGCGGTGACCGCGGTAGGTTTCCTCGTGGGCGGGATGGTCCATCACTTCACCTCCTTATAGGTGTTGTAGTGCCGGATGTCAAAGATGGTCTTGATACAACATCCGTGCTCCCTGGCCAGTCTTCGGGTGCTGGTCTGGCAGGTCCTGATATGGATGATCTGCTCGTTTGTGAATACTCTCTTCTGTGGCGAGGGGAAGTACCCGCTAAGGTCTGTTGGCACTGGACAAGGAATAGGTGGATACCTGTTTTCCATAGAATACTGCTTTGCCCAGTACCCTCTTGGCGGCTTGTCGATACCGTAGGTCTTACACCATTTGCCTACAGCCACATCAGACACGCCCAGCTTTTGAGCGATCTCAGTGACAGGATAAGACCATACCATGCGATGGAGTTCTTCTCGAGAAGGCCTTTCGGCTCTACGATCGTGAATCCCTCTGCAGTCTTTACTGCAGAACCTGCTGGTAGATTTGTGGGGATTGAATTCACCCCCGCAGATTTCGCATTTAGCTACTGGACTGGCAGCGTTCATTATTGCTTTCCTTCTATTCCATCATAGATGTTGAGTGCTTCAGCGCTGGCATTGTTATAGTGACTGCGCTCCACTCAGCTTCGGGTTTCTTTCTACCAGGTCTCCCCATGAACAGACCCTTACAGTCTTATTTTTCAGATCATGGATGACAGTCGGTGCATAGGAATCTCCGGCGTTTAGATACTCATAAGACGGCCATACCGTGTCGTTGGGGCCCCAAAGAGCTTCCACTCCACAGGTCTCGGCCACTACGTTGAGGGCCTCCATTATGATCTCGCGTCTTCGTGGTTTGTGGTAGCAGGATTCCACCCATTTCCTTACCGATTCATAGTTCATTGGATCTCGGCTGCCCTGCAGTATCTCCCGGGCTTCCTGCGACCGCTCCTTGAACACGGGCTCAAGGGTCTTTACCGATGGCACCCTCCGGAACGGTGCATTATCCAGCTTTAGCCTTGTCATCAATATCTTCCTCCACTAAAGAGAAAACCATTGCTTTCTCATGGTTGTTGAGATATTCAATGCAGAAGATATCCTTTTCTCCATTGTTGTAAGTATCACACCATCCGCTGTTTCCGCTATTACAGGCGCATGATGTATAGTCGTGACGGCAAGACCAGTTCTTACCTACATCGTGTTTTTTTATAAGCTGTTCTGCTGTTTTCTTTGAAGTTATTCGTTTGCGCATAGTCTTCCTTCCAGATGGTGGGCCCCCGGCGCCGGCCTGCGGTAATCGCCAACGTTTTAACGATTTCCGACGCCGGGGGCTTTTCGGTTATTTCTGAAGCAGCCGGTCAAGCTTGTCGTTGATGCAGAACAGCACCAGGACAAACTCGAAGTAGATCCGGAGCAGGAGGGGAGCGACGGCGCCATAGGCGACCAGAAGCAGCAGAGCAAGACCGGCCTGGTCGTTGACCAAGCCAGCGATGAAGCCGATCAGCGCTGCCAGGAGACACAGAACGACCAGCACTCCGAAGATGGCCTTGATGATCGACGGTGCGATCATCTTCTCGAAGCTGAAGAAATTCATGGAAAATTCCCCTTTCTATTGGGGGGTTATGCTCTGTTCTCGCAGAGCTTGAAAAAAGGGTCTTCTTGTTTGCGTCGAGGTGGTCTATTAGAAAACAGCAGCACTATGACGCCTGCCGTGGACTTTCCGAGGATCCACCACATGCTGGTGCCAAGGTCGAAGATGAAGCTGGCGGCCAACGCCGCCAGGATCAAGACTCCGATCAACACTCTCTTCATTGCATCCTCGCTTCCTTGGCAGCCGTGCGAGCTTTCTCTCTGTTGATGGAGTCGACCCTTCCCATGATCAGGAAAAGGTCTATCAGCCACCAGACGCCGAGACCGCCAAGAGTGAGCAGCTTACCGAATCCTAGGCCGATATCACCGACGTAGAACCGGTCAATGCCGAGCTCACCCAGAAAGATGCTGAGAATGAGAGCCAGAGTTCGGTCTTTTTTCTCTCCGTTGTAGGTCGAAAGAAAGACCATTTTCTGGGCATCGGTCATCCCAGCCTGGAGGCCGCTGAGGTTGTCACTCATCGACGTTTATCCAGGAGGTTATACCGTTGGCAATGGAACCGTGGTCGCCGGGGCAGGCAACAGTGAAAAAAGTCGAATTGTTCTCCACTGTTATGACATATGATCCATGGGCAGGACATTTCATGTCAGCCAATCCCAGGTCTGCCATACTTTCGGCGTATCTACGTCCATGCTGGGCAAAATAGATCAATTCCTCGCTGGCGATGGTTCGCATGTTGGCTCTGCATATGAGCTTCTGGTTGAGAGCCGTCTCTCCCCAGTTCGGTCTTTCGATGTCGCATGCGGCAGACATAACCAGCATGCACACCACGATCATCACGATTGTCTTCATTTCTTCCTTCCTGGTTTACCATGCGCTCGAGACCGTCTCGGCACACTCATCCGTTTTTCTTGCTTTTGCAACTTCGCTTTCTGGAGTATGGTATTGGCATCACCACCCTTTCTGCATGCCAACTCTTCCTCGGAAGTTCGGCATCTCCACCACCAGTACACAAAGGCTATGGCTTCAGCAAACGTCAGTATCAGGAAAATGATCACGACCGGCCAGAGGTCGTTGACCAAAGTCCTGTATGCATCCGCTGTCTTCACCAGCGCTGCGTACTCCACGGTGGGGATCGTTACCGAACTCATTCGCCCTGGGATTCTCTGATGTCGCGCAGCATCTCTTTGACCTCTTCTTCAGTGGCCCGTCCTACGATCTTGTTGTGGATGGCCAATAGAGCATCTTTCGCGTCCTTGAGCAAACTTGAGTCCCAGAGGCGGCAGAATCTGCAGTGCATGTCTTGCCCGGGCTTCTTAATGCCTTCGTACTTCTTTTGGCACCAAGGACATTGCTCGGGAGGCATGTCAGTACATTTTCCGCACATGTCCATTCCTACACACAGCTTTGACCGGTCTATGCTACAGCTTCCGTAGTCGTGGCCTGGCATGTATCCTCCTTCAGATTCCAGATTTCCTTGTAGTCTGCTATCACCACTTCCTGGCAGTCCGGAGGAAGATCATGGAAAGCGATTCGAACGCCAAGATGGTTCTTCCTTCCAATGGCAGGGGCCCATCCGTCTGCATTGACATCGATAGGCCTGTCGGAATCCCCATGCTGCCCAAAGCCCTGAGGATGGTACGGATGCTTGGACATGCCGATGTAGAAGAAGAACCTCCGGCCTCTGCAAGGCCATCGTCCACAGTACACCACGGTATACCGGTCGAACAGTTCTTCCCCGCCGTCGTAACACCGGACATAGCGGGGGACGCCGTCAGGCATCAGACGTTGTTCTCGGCTGCTCATCTCTTTGCTGCCCTTGCCTGGATCTTGGCGAGGATGTCCTTGCCAATGCCCACCATGCACTCCTGGGGGATCAACGCTCCCGGATTGTCTTCCGGGGGCTGCTTCGCCCAGTGCTGGGCATAGCTTTCAATGGCTGACATGATGAAGCCCTGACAAAGAGCTCCATAGGGTGAAAACTCCATGAGCTCGGTGACGAACTCGGTGTTGGTCAGACGATGGGGATCTTCCTTGTGTCCGAACATCATCTCCGGGCTCCAGAGAAGGGCCCTGGTGTCGGAGTAGTAAACGCCCCACCCATGGGCTACGAGGTCCTCGAGGAAACGAATGAACTCGCATTCTACATAGCCGCCATTCTCTCCGTAGGTGGCGCTTACTTCATCTATGAACCTGTCGATATCAGGATGGAACCCCCTGTCTGGAAGACGATCGAAGAGGTCCTTCCATCTCAGTATGGTCGGCTCATCCTCAAACCAGAGAGCTATGCTGACGTTGTCAGTCATGGTCTCGGGTTCAATATCGTACATCACTCCTCGCATCGACATCTCCTTTCGCTTTCCCTCAAGATTGATTCAGCTACATTCTGCACCATAGCATCCTTTCTGATTATAGGCTGTTTCATATGGTAATACCATATTTTATTGTTTCGGAATGTTTCGCTATACAACACTTTATACAAAGCTAATGTATCTATATACACCATGTAGGCACTTTTTGACTGCTGGAATAATGAGGATGGGCCTGTTTTCAACTCGTTGTCATAGTTGATCTTGCATAGCAATGTTCGATAATGACATGTGCTTTACGTACATTGAATGTACGTACTGTGCATGGCTTGATCTCACATATACGATGTATTCTTTACTATGCATTAAGAATCATAGAACAGACAGCTCTCGGCTCCATGTAACGCCAATGTACTGTTTATTCATAAATGAACGCAGACACCCCCGGCAGCCAAAAACAGGGGGTCCCCTGCTGTGCAGTAAGACTTTATCGTCTTCGACAACAGGCTTTTCGGACCCCCCATTTATGACTTACTAACAGATTGATACGATCGTTAGACCGTATATGTTGAGACCATAGAGTACAATTTTCAACGTGCGATGCTCAGATATCGGCGATCACCGGTTTCATCACAGACGGAACTTTTGTTCTCTGTACCATGAACCCGTTTATCTCGCAGAATATCATGATATCAAACGTCTCCTTTTTGATCCGATGGCCTCTGATCTTCTCCATCGTACACAATCTTGGATTGGTAAGCTCCAAGCCGTGCCGTCCACGCCTCAATACTATGTATCTCGGCCTGGTGTTCGGGCCCTTCGCTTTGCCTGCAGGGAAAGTTGCTCCGTAGAACTCCTTGAGCATCGTGATACGGTGAGCGGGAACAACAGATGCCGGGATGATGTAAACCACCACCCCTTCATACGACTTGCCAGAGGCTGCTACTTTCACCAGTTGTCCGACCGATATTTCACTCCCCCTGTCTGGCTGTGTACTTGTCTTCATGGAAGACTACCTGGGGTCCTTCCCGACGAGAACGACGGATCCCGGACTGTAGAAGTACTTCTTGTTGCGCTCGCACCTCACCAATATGGATTCCGGCGCCTCGACTGCGTTTTGCTCTACGGAGCAGACAGCAAGGCCTGATGCGCAGCCGGTCATCATATTGGAAACCACGATCATCTCGCCCGGGACTATGTCTTCCACTTTTTTCAGGTACACGGCTTGTTCTCCTTTGTTCATGGCATGTGAATCAATAGCCGGCATATCCGACTATTTTCCTTTGTGCTTTAAGGCCGAGATGAGAATGGCTTCCTTGCCTTGCATGCTCGGCACTGTTTCGTAAATGCTTAGGATGGCATTGATGAGTTGTTTTCTTGTGAGTTTCGCCGGCGTTGATGGGATGAAACCCCTTATTACCTCCACGCCTCCAAAAAGACTCACAATACTCTCGGTACTGGCTTTTTGTAAAGCCTGTTTCAGGGGAGATAAAGGCTCCTGCTTCCCAACAACAGCAACCTTTCTGACCTTTTCCTTCTTGGCTTCTGCCGGTGAGTCGTCAATGTCGATGCTTACTGACCTGACGTTCACCACCTGGATGGCCTTCATGTCATCGGGGAAGAAAATAGTTCCTGGCCCCGTTATGATGCATGGACGCCACTCCCTAAGCGTCCGGTGAAGGTGCTCCATGAAGCCATCATTGTGATTCATACTTCCCCCCAAGCGGAAGTTGCTGTGTATGGTCGGCTTTCTCGACCATGACCGGGGTGATACCCCTCTTGCGCAGACTTTCGATCTCATCGTCAGTCTCTTCGCCACTGCAGACATATTCGATGGCTCTTGGTCTGAACAGAGAGAAAGCCCCGGGTTTTGGAGCTTCTGGGTCATCGGTGGGAATGGCGTTCTGATGTGCGAGAAGGATGAAATGCTTTCCTACTTCGAATCCTCGAGGCAGAGCTTTCATTCTCCTGGATATGCCCATATCCCTGGCTTCGGTCAAGAATGCATCGGGGCTGGCATAGAACTTCTTGCCGACCCAGATCATGAGCACCTTTCCGATCTCTCCGATGACGTCATCGCTCAACGGGCACAGCGCACACTGCCTCAAGCTGTAGTCACACTTGATGCCTTGCGTCAGCTTGACCGGGTCAACCCATTTCGGAGCCATCGAAAAAGGAATGCCTTCTCCGCAGGTAGGGCATATCCCCAACTCGAACGGCAGTTTGCCGCAGGTGGCATTGGGGGGATCCCCGCGGAAGTACAGACCGCCTTCCTTCCGGTAGCCACAACCCCTGGCCTTTTCGACGAACACAGGAACATTGTTTGCCAAAAGCCTTCTCTTCGATTCGCTGTTCACATTTTCTTTCCTTTCTTATATAAGTGCATATAAAACATTAAAAGACAAAGCCCTTCGTGGAAAAACAAAGGGCTCAGTCTCGACGCAAGAAGTTTATAACTTATTTTGCTGATATTTTCTATCTAAACCCGGGGGATCCTTCGTAGATAGTTCATCGTATTTTTGCGCAGCAATGCCGAGGCCAGGGCTCCTGCTGCGGCACCAATGAGAGTAGTCCTTGCGGATAGCAAATAGTTTCTGTAAGTGGCCAATGCGGACATGCGGACTGGGCTGTTCTCGGGGACCCCGGCCCTGTTCCAGGCTTCTACTTCCTGCCTGTACAAAGGAGTGTTTTCTGGATCCGAGAACATGGAAGATATCATCGACCGGTACTGGCCTCGTCTTTTCGTAAGAGATCCCGATTCCTTCCAGTCGCTGTAATGCCCCAGTTCATGGCGCATGACTTCATCAACCACTGGAGGCTTCACGGATATGGCTGGCTTGCCTCCCTTGACAGGAGGTTCAACAAAGAAACCGTGCCCTGGTCTTGTGGAGTTCAAAGCTTTGCGGTAGAGCATCCGCTTCAGAACATTCACGCCTGGCTGCTTGAGCCATTTGTTTATCTCTTCTTTGTTGGAAAGTACGCTGATATCTTCCGGGAATGATGTAACATCGAATTTCTTCGCTTTTCCAAATTCTCGTTCCACTTTCGACAACGCTACCAATGAGATAATCGTGTTGGCGAGCATTCCAGCCATGGATCCAGCTACTGCTCCTCCGAATATTTCCCTGCCTGGAACAGGGCCACTCGACCATCCCGCACGCTTCTCGAGCTCTATCCTGGCTGCAAGCTTGATGATGTGGTGGTTCATCAGTACTCCCCTGTTCTCCAGAGATCTCTTCCGAAGTCGATGCCTTGCAGGAACGGAGTAACTGGCTTTACTCCTTTTGAAGGACTCATGGCGCCCATGGCTGCGCTTTCCTGAAGCTGTCGAACCATGTCTCTACCCAGCATCTTGAGTGCCCAGTCAGGTTCGTTTTTTGCCAGATCGTAATCCATGCCGTCAAAGACCGGTTCGTACTTGATCAGCGCATCGCTGTCGCCTATATCCGCATTGATCGCCTGCAGCTCTTTGATGTCCTTGATGTCACCTGTCATCATGTCCTGGCTGCTGCCGGGATCCAAAACCTTGCCGTATCTCGTAAGGGCCGCCACTACTGTCTCTATGTACCGGCGGTCTGGAGCCTTGCCGCCGTAGTTCCTTTCGATTTCGTCAACAAGGTAGTTCTGCATGGCCCTAAGGCCGTTGTATTTCATGACATCGTTGGGATCCGGAAGACCTTCATTGATCTGAAATCCGGCCTTCAGGCGATCGCCTACGGCAACCTTGAGCGGAGCATTGGTAGACGTGGTGAAAGACGTTCCGTCCTGCATGATGATTTCGTAGCCGCCGCCTCGCATCTTATTGATCTTGCCCACCACGCCGGCCTCAGGAGCAAGAGTGGCCTTCGCTCCGGCAGGGGCTCTTCCATTCAAGAGAGGCCAGATGGCATACAAGCCTTCTATTTTGTTGCTGGAAAGAGCGGAGCCTCCACCATGGAAAGCCTTCAACGTGAGCTGAACAGCCGGCTCGGTAAGGGTGTGGGCCGATATGACTCCTATGTCGGCGCCGACCTTCGGCTTCTCTCCATCCGGGAGTCTACCGAAATCCTTGGCGTAGAACCCGGTTTTTGCCACTGACGTCAAGGGAGATCTTACCATCACCGTCTTGATCTTGTTCGAACGGGCTGATGCTATCAGCTCTTCTGTTATGGGATCCCCGGCCACGGCCAATGTTTTCCCCGCCGGGGTTACCAGGTCGAAAGCCAGGTATCTCTGAAGCACGGTGGGATGGTCAATGGGATACTCGATACCATCGGTAGGGTTTGCATCTCCGGGTGCCACTACGCTGCCCAGGGTAGACCTCAGAAGCTGCTTGCTGAAATAGCCGGGCTCCCTGACTTCAATGCTCTTCGAATGCAGAGCAGGCCGGTTGCCTTTCGATGCCACCCAGTAGTCCATGAAATCGAGTCCTTCTCCGTATCCGGTGCGGATCAGATGAGGGATAGGGCCGTCGAATCCGTTCACCGTCATGGGAGAAAACTTGATCTGCATGACATTGGACCAATTCCCCTTGGCTCCGGAATCAGCAAGGACGGCAACTGCCGACCGAGGGTCTATTGAAGACCTGAGCCTGGAGTAGACAGAGTCGGTTTCCTTCTGAGCCAAGAAGCCGCCAACGGACTTGGACATCTCTTCCTTGCTTATCGGCATGAAGTCCTTCAGGCTGAATGACAACCCAACCCTGGTGTTGAAGGCATTGCCCAGATCGGTGAGTTTCATCAAAGTGTTGACGTAATCCCCGGGAGCATGCTTACCCACAGCGTTGAGTATCTCGCCTATCTTCTTGTCGTTGTAGACTACATTGTAACCCTGTCTGAACTGCTCAGGAATGGCTTTGTTCACCAAAATACGACCGGCAGTGACAACGACATTGCCTTTGTCTGTTTTGAGGGTTACTCCGTCATTGAGGGCTATTTCATTGGCTTCGTAAGCCTCTATGACTTCCCTCTCGGTGGTGTACTTCTTGTCGGGCCTCGGGTCTACGAAGTGAGTACCGTAATAGAGGCCGGCAATGGTGTCTTCCTCGGGACGCATGATCGTCTGGTCCAGCCCGGGCTTGAACAGGTTCTTGGATGGCAGCAGCTTTTCTCTGGCTTCCCTCACCGCTTCGTCGGAAACCGGGACGGAATAGCCCATTGCATCGCCATCGAAGTCGGCATTGAAGCCACGGGCTATCAAAGGACTGATCTCCATGGACTTGCCCGGTATCATCTTGGCCCAGAAAGCCATGACGTTGAACTTGTGGAGCTTGGGGTCCCTGGTGATCATGACCGGACGATGTTTCATCTCGGCCTGCAGAGTTGCTTCAGCCAAAGCTTCCCTGTCTTCTATCATCCGCCTGGCTTCCAGAGGGGGGATGCCTTCCTTGGTCAGCCTGCGCATTACGAAAGAATGGAAGAGCGGCCATGCTGATTCTTCGGGAAGTCCGATCTCGTCTACGGACAAACCGGGATTGGGCCTGATGACTGCACGGCCGCCAACCGACTGACGTTTGTCGAATATCTTATCCTGGAAATGCCCCCAGGAGGAAGACTCCCCCTTGAGATATTCGAGGATCCCGGTCCTCGGCTTGGCTCCGTACCCTATGCCCGTGGCCCCTATCTGGATCGCCTTTACGGCATCGTAGAGGTTCGTCCTCACTTCATCCAGTACGGAGGCCGGCATGCTGCCCTGGCCGTCCTTGAGCGTCATGGCAAGCGTTCCTATGTCCTGGTACAGAGCTGTGAAATCACTGACCCTTATCCCGTTGTCTTTCGTGAGGTACACCGGTCTGAACTGCGGAGGAAGAACCGGAACCTTGGATATGACGTAAGCGTTCTCCGGTTTGATGCCGATGCGCTGCAGAGCGTTCAGGTACCGCAATTTCTTGACCATGGCATCCTTGGCAGTACCGGTGTGATTGGGGATCATCTCCTTCAAAGACTTGATGGAAGACTCTACGTCAATGGACGAAAGCATGGCTTTGAAAGCATGGCCACCGGTGATGGACTTGTCCCCCTTTACCCGGGGAGCCAGTACTCCGTCTTTGTACCCTACCCTGCCGGCGATGATGTCATCATAGGCGCCCTGCGTCAGGCCCAGGATGGCTCTGATAGCCTTTTCGTAAACCGGGTTGGGAAGAGGCTCCGCCAGGGAGATATGCCCCCATTTGTCTCCCTGCATGCCTCCAAGAAGCTTTTCATCGTAGAGGCCGCCTTCGTATGACTGCAACATCTCGTATTTACCGGGACGCCCGATCCGGGTGGCCATCGCTGGATTGGGTATTTCGCCCGAACTCATCCTGTCGACTTCTCTGTCGGTGAGAGGCAAAAGCTGGTAATTGTCGCCTTGCTTGCGGACATCAATGCCGGCGCCTTTGAGTAGTGCCTGCAACTTTTTGAACGCAAAGGTCATCTGGGGCGATGGAATGTTGCTGCCTTCCTCAACGGCCCTCCAGAAATCATCGTTCTTCTCGCTCTTGGTGGTCGCTATCTCCCGCAGGTTGCTCGTGGCTCCATGGGCCAACAGAGCGTAGAATCCCAGGCCTCCCATCTTGGGTCCCTTAATGGGGCGCTGGCTGACTATGTCGTAAGGATCGCTTCTGTTGCGAACATTGAAGTACGGCTCGGCCTCCTGCTTCTGCCGGGTAAAGTACTGATACCCGGTCATTACCTTGATGGGCCTGTCACCATCCTTGATGGGATTGCCGTCCTTGTCGTAGATCTCTTCCTGGTCTTCAAGACCGTATTCCTTCATTTTCTTGTATACGGCCTCCGGAGAGCTCCCCTTCAGGTTGAAAAGCTCCACAATGAAAGGTATACCGGTGTGGGCGGCTATCTTCGAAGCTGCGGCCTCGATTACCTGGCCGGTGTTGTTCCTTGAGGTGACGGCGGCCGGGTTCTGAAGAATGTCGAACGGCTGACCACTTTTGTCATGAGGCATTTCATCGTCGGGAAGGATCGCAGATACGACGCCCTTCGCCTGATGACGATTGGAATTGCCAGTCCAGCATGCCTTCCCGTTGCGACGGACATACATCACATGGTTGGGAACAGTGCAGCAATACACCAGGCCGTCGTAATCAACCAGTTTTTCCTCCTGGATGTGCTGTGACTTTGTATGGCCATGGTTGACCATGGGCTCAGTTTTCTTCCTGATAACAGAAACCCTGTATCGATCGGCATGGGCTTCATTGTCATCCCTAAGGCACGGAGTTACATTGGCAGCCATCCCGGCTTTCAATGCTATTTCCTGAACGTCATCAGCCAAGCGCTTACTCGTAGTGGAGTAACTCACACATGAAAAACTGGAGCCGTCGCAAGAAAGCAGTGCATCCAAAAGAATATTCATCTGCCTCTGCGACAACTCCATGAACTCCCTGGGGACATACTTGTCGTTGGCGTGTCCGAGTACCGATAGATACTCATTGAGCTGCCTTGAGGATATGATGATTTTGCCTTCCCTGGGATTGTACGGCCACTTCATTCTATCAAGGCATGCTGTGATTCTGTGGTAGACGTAACCACCATACGAATTCTTTGTTGTTTTATTCTTATTGATAGTTACGTAATATCCATCTTTCGAGAAATGGCCATCAGCTATGTAATACCCCAGGAATTCCAGCCAGTCATCCATGGCTACTTCAGGAAGCCCATGGGGGCTGAAGCCATGATGACGGCCATCCACAGTCAGCAGGCAAAACTCTGATGCTTCCTTACCTATCCAAGTTCCATTCTTCTTGTACTGGACTCGTCGGCCCATAATATCCTGAGCCTGATGCAAGGCGAATGATTGAGCTCTCCGCGTTTTGACCAGCATGTTGTGATTGAGAGTCGTCAGCAAGTCGATCTGCTGAGACCGGATGCCATACATTTTTCCGGTGTGCCAATAGGAGAACACAGCCTCTGGATGCTGGTATTCCACAATTCCGGTATCCTGGTTGAGCGTGCATACCTGCTCATTAACGGTGAGATCAGAAACCGGGATCCAACCCCTCTGGGTAAGGTATTCGTGGTCATCTGAAAGACACAGCTTATCCCCTGTCTTTACCGACCGCTCCGACCGCACGAAAATCTTGATCCCGGTGGGAGTACGGACTATTCTTTCGACGACGCCCGGGTCGCTGGCTTCCCAGACCTTGTCATCCCTGATCAGTTGCTGCTTCATTACCTGGCTCACATTGCCTGCCAGGATATCCTCCTGGGTCAAGCTTTTGGGGGTGAGCTTGAGGATGATAGGGTCACCGGTGTTCAACACGGTGCCTTCTTTGACAACTCCGTCATCATCTATGTTGTCGAGCTGCATGGCCCGGTACTCTTTGGGATAGAGGGCCTTGAACCTGTTCTTATTGAAAACGTCATGCTTCCTGGAGCTGGCTTCCACCTGGTCTACGTGGATGGCTTTCATCTTCTCGGCAGCGCTCTCGGATATCAGCAGGCCGTCCATGAAGTTCCAGCCCTTGTATGGAAGAAAGGCCACTCTGAGATTGCGCCCCATAGCCAGCATGCCGTTCCTGATGAAACTGTTGGTGGCGACTGCCTGCCCCTTCTTTACTATTTCACCCGCCTTTACAACGGGTATTTCATGGATGACATTGCCTCCGTTGAGAGGGTAGTTTGTGTAAAGCTCTATGTCTTCGGTATCGCCGGTCTTGATGTCGCGCAGGGTGATGGAGTCCTTCTTCACCTTCACGACTTCGCAATCGCCCATGTAAGAAGGAACGCGCCGAGAGAATCGGTTGCCGAACTCTTGTTCCGCGGTGAAGACGGATCCATCCGCGTTTTTGTGAACCCCGGCCAATACCAAGGGGTTTTCCGGCTCTGCAAGCATGAGAGCATGTGTGCTTTGCTTGACGGACATAGTGCTTCTTGTAGGAATGTTGTTGGGAAGGAATGGGATCAAAAGGCTTGCCCAGTCAAAAGCATGGTGGGGGGAGGCTATGACGTAATCGATCTTCGAGTATGGAACCTCAACTATCTCGCCGTGATGCAATGCCTTTACCTTGGCCTTGTTGGGAAGGTACACCCCGGTTTCGCGCATGCTGTACTCACCAGGAATGGCGGTGTACTTGTCGTATATCTCCCGGGGGGTAACCGCCTTTGTTCCGGATTGCTTGCCCGTGGTGAAATCGAGAACGGAAGCCTTGAGCTCCCTCCCCACCTTCCGGGCGCCGGACGACAGATGCATGTTGACACCAACTCGGTCAGTGGTCGGCGTGAAGATGGGATCGATGAACCCCATGGAGCTGTCATTCAGCTCTCTCATGCCTTCCGTGATGGCATAGGAGGAGCCCACACCGCCTTCGCCCATCTGAGTGACCTCAGTGGCATCAGAGAGGATCCCTATTGGATTTATCTGTTCGGGGTTGTAGACGACATCAGCCTGAACGAACTTGCTGCTCATCAGCTTCCGGATCTCAGAAAGTGGCCTGGCCAGAATGTCTTTCTCGTCATACTGGTTGCTGTCCACCCTGTAGGCCAGCTTGTTCTTTATCTTGTTTGCCTGGTTCTCGATGCCGTAAAGGATGAGATCGTTGTATCCATAGATGTCCTGGAAATGCAGATCATCCCTGTTGTCAGGCTTCACTGTGCCGGCGCTGACGTCCAGCATCTTTCGGGTGGCATCCATCAAAGCATGGCGGTCTGCAGCCTTGTATTCCTTGCCCAGAGTTACTTTGGACACCCATGGGTCAAGAACGGTGGTTTCAAAAGCAGCCTTGAGCTGATCGGCCTTCTCGTTCGAATTTCTTGCTGTTCCTGTGTAGCTGAGCATCGTGCTGTACAAACGCTCAAGCACGGAGCTATGGGTAGAAGGAGAGCGGAAGTTGGCCCTGTAGATCTGCTCACCCCATTGTTTCTGTATCTGCTCATCGGGAACGCCCAGTATCCTCAGTACGGAATAAGCCGGAAAAGCCTTTCCTCCTACATCAAACCTGATTCTCATGGTCTCGGGATCGTAGTTGATCTTGATGTTCTGCCGTGTCTTGGTATTGATGAAAGCCTGCACGCCATCAGCCTGTTTGGTAACGTATATCCCCGGGGAAAGCCGCAACTGCTTCTTGACAGATACTTCGGACCCTTCCACAACGAAAGTCCCCCTGGCTGTCGGGAAAGGCAGTCTGAACAGGATTTTGCCGGCGCTTCTCTTCTTCTCATTACCGCGCTCGTCGGTCATGACAATGTCGGCCCTTATCGGTATGGAATAGCTTGAGTCTCTTTCTCGGGCCGCTCTCTCGAGCGCAGGGTTGACCAGTTTGTCGGGAAGGTCGAACTTGATGTTCTCAATTCGTATTCCCCGCAACTTTCCCTGGTAAGAAAGGATCTGGGGCAGTCTTTCCCGGAGGCTCGAAAGCAGAGTGACGTAGTCTCGGTAGACATCTATTCGATGCAGATTTTCATCAATACGCATTGGTGGCCTTTTCCTTAATGAGCTTTCCTGCGAGGCAGCTCGGGGGACATAAGCTCTGCTGATGTTCTCGTGGCCTGACTTGGTTTATTGATGCATTCGTAAATATCAGGAAGGTTGGCCCAGATGCATGGCGGAGTCTTTTCAAACGGAATGATCTCGGAAGAGACGGCATTGATGGCAGCATCCAGAGGGCCATCGGCTGCTTCTACGGCTGCACGCGCTCCCGTAGAGCATACGTAGTGATTCCTGCCAAACCCGAAAATCCTGGTGCCTAAGTCCATGTCTACAAGCTCGCCAAGATCATAAAGCATGCCTGAGTGTTTGAGGCAGAAAGCATAGAGAGGCTCGGGGTTCAGTGGTCCTTTCTTCTTGCGATAGACCAGGGCATAGCTGGGATCCACAAGGTCATCGGTGATCTCGCATGGAGTGGAGCATGGATCGGTCCAATGGAATCCTGTGACTATCCCATGGATCTTGTCTTCTATGACTCGGTTGTGTGTGGCATGGGGGAATACGCAATTTTCGCCCAGCACTCTCTGGCTGTATTTTCTGACTCTCCAGTTGAAAAACTTCTTGACGAAATTCCACCATTCAGGCTTTTTGTAGCTGACGATGATATCGCCTGGCCTTAGATCTGAAACAGTGAAAGGCATAACGAAGCTCCTCTCTGTTGCTAAGATGATTATACCCGAATACGGGTTCCACGCAAGAGAAAGGCCCCGCTCGTGCGGGGCCTTGCCTCACCATCGGCGTATATGCGTTACTGGCCCAGGTTGGCCCAGAAGGACGCTACCTTCTCGACGTCGCCACCTGTGGCTGCCATGAGCTTGTTGTTGACCCTCTCGGCCACCTTCTCGAAGAACAGGGCTTCCTTGGCGGCAGCGATCTTCTCGAGCATGGGGTTGTGGTCCTGGGCTTCCAGAAGGGCTGCGAGCTTCTGAAGGGAAGCTTCCCTCTGGGAGAGGGCTCCACCGGCGAAACCGGCGCCACCGATTCCGAGGGCCGCGAGGAGGGCCGGAACCTTGAGGTTGCGTTTGCCACCGATGCCAGCGATACCCTTGCTGCCACCGATGCGGGACATCAGCTCAGCGAGGGCCGGCTTCTGCTTGCCCTTCAGAAGGGGAAGAAGGGCGGCGAGGGGACTGGCCTTTGCCCAACCGGGCATGGCTCCATAGCCCTTGGCTGCCGCGGAACCGAGGCCCTTGGCTGCCGAACCGATGCCCTTGGCGGCTGTACCGAGAGCCTTCTTGTCGGTGTTGTAGATCCACTTGGCTGCACCGGTGTTGGCGCCCATGATGGCCTTGAGGGCCTTCATGAGGCCGTTGTCGCTCTTGCCGCGACCAAGCAGGCTGGCGAGGTTGGGGGCTGCGCTTTTTTCCATCATCTCACTGATCTGAATGATGGCTGCGATCTTCTCGGACTTCGTCATTTCTGTTCCTTCCATCAGTGCTGCAATTTTCTGCAGGCTTGCCGTTCTGTCTCTGTTCAAGTAAGCCGCGGTACCCAAGCCACCCAGACCAAGGGCGGCTATGCCCGATTCTACTGGACGGTTACGCATGTAACCAAGGACGCTTTCTCCTCCTCTTCCGATTCCCCTCATGGCCTTCCCGGGGATTCCAGCGAGGTCTCCCAGAAGTTCACGGATAACCTCTCTGTTCTTTTTCCTTCTGGCTTCTTTCGCCAAGTCCACCTTGGAAAAAAGGCCTCCAAGCAATGTCTTGGGGAAAATCTTACGGTTGAGCCTGTAGTTACTCCTGAGAAAAGCGGCCTTGTTCATCGTATCATCCCTTTCCAACGAAGAGTTTTTCTTGATGGCGCTTCCTATGCCATACCCTGTTCCAACCAACCCTATGCCAGCAAGAGCCGCCGGCAGTCTGAGATCTCTCTGTGCGCCTACTCCCAGCAGCCCTCTGCGGCCCTTGAGCGACCGAAGTACTCCTTCGATACCGGCAGGCTGCAACTTCATCGCCAAGCTGCCAAGGCCTTGGTTGAAGCGCCTCCAAGGCATCAGGCGACCGAACATGATGGCCTGGGCGATGGCGTCGTGGTTGGTTGTTTTGGCCTTGATGGCACCGATGGCCTGACGAGTATTTTCTCCACCCTTACCAAGCCCCATATTGCCACCGAAGCTCTTCAAGGCGTTGATGAAATCTTTCCCTGAAGTAAGCGTGTCTGCAAAACCCTTGGGAAGAAGCCGCTGCACGAGTCTAGTATTCAGAAGTCTCATCCCAATATTCGATGCAAAACCGGCCTCTTTCAACATCGAGGCGGTCCTTTCGGGAAAGACATACGCTGGCCGTCTCTCGCGCCGGCGTGTATTGGCAAGTCCAAAGGCCAGTCCGCCAACTCCCAGACCTGCTGCGGCCAATGCAGCCGGAGTCATGAGATTCCTTCTGGCGCCGTAGCCCATGATGCCTTCGCTGCCTCCGAGCCTGTGAGCAATGCCGGTCAAGCCTCTGGGATTTGCAAAGGCGCCGATGCCGAGGTTCTTCATGAGGTTGATGAACTTCAGGGGATTGATGCCCTTGGTTACCCCCATGTACGTGTTGATTGTCTTGAACAACTTGTAGAACTGTTCTGCAGTCATGCCGGACTGGGCTGCTGGAGCACTGGCAGCCGCCGGGGCAGCCGCCGCTACTGTTGCTCCTTTTCCACCAAAAAAGCGTTTGATCGCCGGCCAGACGGCATCCATCCGCCCAGCCTCTTTGATCAAGGCATGTCTGAGCGATGCCTTCTTGAACCTGCTGGGGGCCCAGGCGGCTGCCAGCGCAGCAGTCAAGTCTGGCGGTTTTTGGTGAAGCCTCTTTATAATATCATCCGAATTTGTAAGATCAAGACGAGGTGAATTTCTTCGACTTTTAATGGAATCGTAAGCTCGCTGAATCAAAGCTTCTCTATCAGCAGTTGCTGCTTTTCCACGCCAGCCACCAAAAAAGCGATTTAAGGCATCCATCCATCCGGCCTCTTTGACCAAAGCAAGTCTGAGCGATGCCGGCTTGAACTTGGGATCATCATTTACGGCAACCTGACTGACGGGCGGCGTGACAGGGGTATTGAGCGCAGCCATGAAAGAAGAAGCCGGTCCTCCCTTTCCGCCAGTGACGGAATTGGCAGCCTGTCTCCCTGCGGTCTGAAAGGTATTCAACGGAAACTTGTACTTGGGACCTGGGACACTTGATATGGCATCAAGAGTCGGCTGAGCTGCCGAGCTCATTTTGGCCAGTTCCACCAACGCTGCCAATTTTCTGCGCTTCATACTGGTCATATGAAAGATTCCTTTCGGATGATTACTCTCTATCCACTATTGTACCGCAAAACGCGAAGAACGCAAGTGTCAATTACAGTGGTGATGAAAGTATAAAAAAATAATAGGCTGCCGGAAAAAAATAAAAAGGGGCGATGCCGCCCCTTCGTTTTTTACCACTTCAAGTATTTTCCAGTGGCTTTGCAGAAAGGCTGAAGGTGTCCCATCCCGCCTGCCTTCATTCCTTTCCCCGCCACGAGCAAGAAGATTATCTTGAAGACACGAAAAACTACCTTCACTCCTGGCCTCCCTTCAGTTCGGAGAGTTCCTTTACCGTTGCTTCTACCGACAGTCTGGCCGTCGACATCAACGAGTAGTGAGGCTGGTCTTCGACAAGACCTACATGGCCCAATGGTCCGCACAGAATGGCCGACCAGAGCCAAACCGGGACGGTTACCGTTGCAGCCCTGGAACACGACCAGATAAATCTGGCTTTGGCCATAAGCGCATACCACGGGGATCCCGGCACTACTCCTATGTCTCGAGCTACATGGTTCACGATCTTCCCGAAGAACGACCGATCGATGGCAATCGTGGCATTGCCATACCTGCTTTTATTGATGTTGATTACGATGCGGAGCGCCTTTGTCAGAGCCTCCTGAAGGCTTCCTATCCCAAAGTGTGCATTGACTACTTCGACTAAAGCCTTCTCCACCGGGCTTTCATGTTTCATGCCCCGCTCCGCGCATCTGTTTTGTCACACCCTTGAAGATGCCTTTCATCTGTTCCAGCCATGCATCAAAGCATTTCTCTACAGACTCAGGGTCTTCGGTATGATAGGTTGCGGCAGAAGCAAGGGCGGTTTGAAAAGAACTGAGGTCTATCGTCCCATGCGACTTGAGCATCCCGGCCACCAACAACAGGTCCCCCGGAAGCCCGTCATTCTCCGTATGCACAAGATTGTCTACGATAGCCTTATGGTTTGCTTCAATCATACCGGCACATATGCTGATGGCTACAAGGCCACCGATATGTGTCGATAACGACTGCTGAAGTGCTTCGATGCTCTCGGTGCTCATCATGCTCCCATCGAAAGCCAGTACTTGGCTGTGTGTACTACATCGGGGTCGTCAAAGTTTTTTGCCAACCACTTGAGGTATCCCGGGTCGATGTAGCGAAAAACCTGCTGATAGGTTTTGCCTTCATGCTTCCCAAAGGTGAGTCTCTTGAGTAGGATGGGGCGGTGTGAAAGGGCGGCCAGACGATGTATTGCTTCATCGATGTCGTTTTCGCCCCTGGATATCCAGCAGTCTGCATCTTGGAGTGACTTCATTACGAAGTAATGGAACAAGGAAGTATCGACCAAGGAGTCGTAGAGTGCTGAATGTGCTCCCGTGGTGTCCATCAGTGGGATTACATTCTTCTTTACCGATCCCCAAAGACCCAAACGATACTTGAGGGCCTGGAGGGAATGGCTCGTGATTTCCTGCTCCGGGTCGAAATGTTTGGATAGCCTGAGTGTGCATATGATGGATCCCGAAGACGCACGGTATGATTCGAATATTCCAGGAAACTCTCTGCTTACGATCGGAATGTCGTACGGAGCGTTGTGACAGACGACGACCTCAACGCCATTCATGAAATCTCCCACAAATGGCTGTATCTCAGAACAGGTAGGGCAATCAGCCACGTCCTCGTTGGTGATGTCGTGAACGGCCATGGCGTCGAAAGGAATCAGAACTGGAGGCTTGACTCTCTTATTGAAAGTCTCGATTATGGAATCTTCCAGGTTGCCGTTCAAAAGACCGGTATCGATCTTGACCATACCGACCTCTACGATATGCGCCTCTTCTGATTTGGAACTTGTTGTTTCGGTATCAAGCATGACGACGTGCATATTGCCCCCTCTTTTGTTTTTTCATTTATTGCTGTTATCTGACTGTCTCCATTAAAATTTCTGCAGCCTCCGGACATATGGCTGAAGCCTTCTCTATGAGCTGGACTGTAAGGGCGCTCCATGATATCCGTACGCCATCTTTCTCGCCGTGATCAAAGGCTTCTTTTACCTCTTGCCATGAATCCGCTATAAAGGCCCAGGTGCGGTCGATGGATCTTCCTTTTTTCAGAACAACGATCACGATGGATTTGCCTGCCGTCAGATAGACTTCGAACTCGGTCCATCCCCGGCCTTCCTCTGCCCTGTTCGCATGGTCGGGTTTGGTATGGGCGAGCCTTTCACCCCTGAATTTCAACGAAGGACCGTTGACTCTTCTGATGAGGATGACGTTAGACTCGCCCATGTTGTTCTCCCTTATTCCGTTATGTTCTTGAGGGTAAGCCTGAAACCGGCTTTGTACTCGTCTATGATCTCCCCGGGCAGCGCCGTGTTGATTGTCTGGCGAGGACCGAAGAAGTTCTTGTTAAGGCCATCTGATGTTTTGCCATCGACATCAGGAAGATAAGACATCGTCCACTGCCCCAGCTTGGGGTTCCATTGGACTATGCCTTTCTGGCCTACGGGGACTACGGGAGGAACTATCGACTTGATGTTGGGCATTACGACTATGGAGTCGCCATCGCAGATAGGCGCTCCGTCGGCATCGTAAAAGCCTGTGAACTCGGGGGCATTCTTCGCTTCCTGCGGAAGAAAGGGCCTGACATCAATGAGTGCGCTTCCGACGCTCCCGACTCGATACATGGTTGTTTTCATTTTCGTCCTTTCGTTTTTCTTCTTCTCTGATAAGGCGCAGAAAAGACTCACCTATCCTGTCAAGCAATGCGAATGCATCGCCCTTGAGGACCCCTTGGCATGGTCCGTCATCCCTGCGCCTGGGCCAAATGCAACTGACCTCTGCATGATTCGTTCGAGGCATGAGCCCCCTCCTTCCTCGATCGTTTCTTGATGCAGTGGTATTCCAGGGTTCTATCGAACATCCAGGTAGATATATTCAAGATGCGGCAGAAATCTTCCCTGGTCTTGTTACTGTAGAATTCCACCAAAGAGCTTCGGTTCATGTTCCGGACATGGGCTGGCAAGTTTTTGGCAGCCTTCTGTTTCAATTCGAACCATCCGCTGTATTGGGGAAACCCGGAAAGGTGGACCGGTATTGACACTCCCCAGGACGACAGATTGCGAGAAATGGTGGTTCTGTCAACGCCATACCTATCCGCCATGTCATTGATGGACACGCCTTCGTAGACTACGCCACGAATGATATCCCTACGAGATGATTCCAGCCCTTTTCGCCTCATGAACCTGAATGGCCCCGCATCGACGCGCTCTCAAGATCGAAGCCGTCTTGGCAGGGTCTTCTCCTTTCATTTTTTGGAAGATGCCCATAATATAGGGCCAGTCTTCGGAGTGGCCGGCTTTCTGAGCCTGCTCTTTGGCTGCAGCCCACAGCGCTTCGTCTTTTGGTGTTTTAACGACATTGACAGGCATTATTACTTGGCCGCCTTGATCATGGTAAGAACTTCATCCCGTGTAGGGAAGCCGGCTATGTCGGAATGCTTGAGATATTCAGAAGGTCTTGTTTGCTGCCATGGGCAGCTTCTGAGAAGTTCTTTGAGTTCGGCTATGCCTTCGTTGGCAGACTTCAGCTCCAGGTGGAAATTGGCTTCCCTGATCGGTTTGAGATCGCTGGCAAGGGACATTATGGTTCCTTCCAAGCGGCCCATCTGCTCTCGAGTTCTCGACTCGCTTTCACTTACCCTCTGATTGAGGCGTACTTCTAAACT
The DNA here is from genome assembly GCA_041653935.1 of Dehalococcoidia bacterium. Taxonomy (GTDB): domain Bacteria; phylum Chloroflexota; class Dehalococcoidia; order E44-bin15; family E44-bin15; genus JAYEHL01. The sequence continues at coordinate 72,205 of JBAZEO010000003.1, forward strand.
AACTAAACTTTGGTCTACTGTTTTCTTCTGGTCATTCACTAGCTTTTTAGTTTCAGCTATTTCCTTGCAATTGTTTTCCGTTTGATATTTCATGCGATAAAACATGCCGGCAAAGCCAAGCAACATGAATAGGAACTGAGCTATCGCAATCCAGTCTCTCAACTGTAATCCCACGATCTTTGCCTCCGAGTTTGTGCTGAACTCACTTGGTTTCTGTCTTCATTATATCCGAGTCCAGTTAAAAATCAAGAGGCAAGAGGCGATGGGATGACATTCAGAGTATAGATGTACTCGTAGACATTACTGTCCGTGTCGCTGAATATCACAGATACAGAGTAGTCGGGAGGAGATGCTTCCCCACCTTTGATGGTAAAACGAATGGTTCTGTAGTTGGCGCCGATGACCGATGCTTCTTCAAGCATGGCTTCAGTGACGTCTTCACCCTCGGAATTGATGATGGTGACCTCGAGGGAAGCCAGGACTATAGACGAGTTCTTCAGCCTTATCTCTGGGTCTACAAGCAGGAACGGCCGGCTTTCATTGCTTGTCTTCTGAATGTACATGTCCATGAAAACTCCTCTCTGATCGTTCTCTCTCTATTATATCCCTCGAGGGCTCGGTGTCACTAATGACGGGTTGGGAATCCGCATTCAGTCAATACGGTTCTCAGGTTGATCACGCTTTCACGAACAAGGAAAAAAAGAAAGCCGCGCTCCAATGCCTTGTCTCTGAATTGGACCTGCTCGTCCGAAAGCCGCCCTGTCTTGGTCTTCAGCTCGATGAACACGCCTTTCTTGTCCGGGAAGTTCGGGGGGGTGTCCATGATGAAGATATCCGGTACGCCTGGCTTCACTCCTCTTCTCTTGGCTTCTGCCCCGAATCGGCGACAGTACTCTTCGGGAGCTTTCATGGCCAAAGCAGCTCGATACGAGTTCGGGCTGGGATGGTACCAGAAAAGATCTGTCCGGTGATCTAGAAAAAAAGCACACTGTTCCTGGAGTATGTCCTCGATGTTACGATTCCGCCTAGCTGCCATTTCAAACCTCCAAGTAAAAGAGAGACATGATTGTCTCTCTTGATGATGAAGGGGGACACAAGGAAGAAGAGAATGCCCACCAGGATCATCAGAAACATTCTGAACATACCGAACATAATGCTCCTTGGTAAGGGGCCCAGCGACCTGGACCCCCAACCGGTTGAGGACTCGAAGACTAGGCGGCCTTGCCCTTGGCAGGAGCCTGGGTGACCTCGGCGACGGTTTCGGTCTTGTCGGTCTTGGCTATGACGCCTCTGACCTTCGAGACGAAGCGCGGAAGGACGAACACGGAAAGGATTGCCAGGGAGATCATGATGAAGACGGTGGTGCGAACGGCCTTGGACACGAGGCTACGGACGTGGTTCTTGGTGGTGATGAGCATAAGAATTCCTCCTCAAAGGATCGCCTATTGGTTTTTCGCGCTGGGGAGGAAGGCGTTCACCTCTCCCAGCATTATATTTATATCTTTTTATATGCGTTTTTTCCATGTTTTTAAGGGCTTTTGTAAGGCTTGAAAATAGGGCATAAAAACAAAAAAGAGCCGCGGTTAAGCGGCCCTTCTTTGCAACGCGAACAATCAGTTTTCCTGGCTGAACTCTCCGCAAGCCTCCTGGCTTTTCTTGACCGGTGGGATATGCGTGTAGACTTCAGGCACTGGATTCCCTCCTGCTACCTTCGGAGGTTTGATCGCGATGAGATCAGCCTTGGGAGGATATCTTTTGCAGTACCCCTGTTCGGGGTCTATCCCGGGCTTGAAATGACGGCACTCTCCGCAAGTACGCATTGATGGTTCCTTTCTAGTTTATTCGCTGATAGCGAAGATCAGCTCGATGACAGGGGCTTCTTCTTCCCCTACGTATACATACACTATAGGATTCCCGTCACTATCAACAAGGACGGGGAAAAGGAAGTTGAAGCCGAGGAGGCCAGGAGCCAGTTGTGTCAGGTTTATGGCTGCATCGACAGCAACAGGGGAAACGATGGCTTCCGTGTCGTCGTTCACCGACCAAAGGATAGAATTGCTGCGGGTCGGAGCAGTGTTGTAGGCCATGCCTACAGCATCTTCGACATCACTGGGATAAAAAACCGAAACACGAGTGGCCGTGCTCATGGGGATGGCATCTACCAACCCATTCTTCCCGAAACGATCTCCTCCCAAAACAGGCACAATGTACTGAGCTCCTGCCTCATCGAAGGTAATGTTGAGCTTGACGATCGTGATCATTTGATAACTCCTCGCTTGAAGGCGTCTATGCCCCAGTTCCTGGGCTTGTTACTCTTGAACGGGTTGGTAGAAGACATCGGGAGCTTTTTGCTTGTAGGAAGCCTGTAGGAGCCCGGGAGCTTGCTGCTGAACGACTGCTTGAAGGCAGTGTCCGCGGCTTGAGAAACATTCAGCTTGGGTGGCTTTATTTTAACTCCAGATATCGATGCCTTCTGTATCTTTGGGATCTGAGGTATCTTTGCCTTTATGGCCTGGGCTCGTTTGACCATGGCATGAAATACTCTCCCTGCCTGAGAAGTCATCAGATCATCCCCTGCCGCCCAACATTATCATGTCGGGATCTTGTTCACCGGTTGGAGAGCCAGTAGCCTTTTCTGCTCCATGCACGATAACTCGAGGGATGAAGGTTTTGTTGCCGTTCACAAGGACAGGAGTCCACCCCGGTCTCGACCTGCCAGGTAGTACTTTGAAGGATGTACCGCGTTCAACATTCGAAACGACCGGGGATGAGTACGATGGCCGCAGATGGGCAACTCCGCTGATAACGGCTGTAACGGTGTCTGACTTGGATCTGGTCTTGATCTTGGAAGCTCTCTTGACCATTACACCGAATATGTTCATTGCCTACCTCCACCCTTCATCATACTCCGTTACGGTATTCAGGGCAAGAGGCCGATCTCCTGCATCGATACCGATCTGTCCCCGGCGAATAGAAGGTGGTCGATCAGTTTGATGTCTACAGCCTTCTCGAGCATGTCCTTCATGTCTGCGGTCAGTTGACGGTCCTGTCTGGAAAATTCGAGATTCCCTCCTGGATGTTGATGACAGACTATGGTGGCTACTGCGTTCATGTCCAACAAGAACTTAATCACTTTTCTCAGTGATACAGATGCCTGATCAACCGTCCCATTGGACACCTTGTAGATGCCAAGAATCGCATGTGCGCTGTTGAGGGCTATGCTCCAAAACTCTTCGTATGGGGCATCTTTGAACATTGGGGCCATGAGTGTCTTAACCAACTCCTTGGCCTGTTCGGGTGATTTGATCGCTTCCTCTGGAACAGGCCCAGGGTAACGATGCCTTCGGGTGGTCTTGAAGCCGACGACCTTCTCCGCGATGTAGTAGGTTGTTTCTTTCATGTCAGTCCACCATCCCTATCTCCCGCAGGAACTCCATGGTGATTCCTTCCGGGAGAAAAGCTTCGGAGCACGTTGGCTCTCCGCTTTCACATGCCAGCATTGCAATACCCTGCATCCTCTGGCCTGTTTTGTCTCTTGAAACACCGACGCCCCTGATGCGGCAGTACTCACCGGGCTTCAGGATCAAGTCAATGGTGACATCTTCCTTCTTGACTGTAGCGTTATTCCTGCTGGTGAAGATCGAAGGATGGCGCCGGATACTGTATCGGTCGCCGTCGATTTCAACGATCATACGTTCCTTTCAGAAGAGGAAGTTGAACAAACATCAGATGACCCCCATAAGCCGCAATCCGCTCATGACGGACTGGGTGTGGCAGACTTCACAGTAGCCTTTGTCCTGATCGGGTTCATAGGAAGCCACGTAATCGCAGCCGGGGTTCATGCAGATCCCCGGGACTACGTCTTCCATGGCAAATTCCTCGAGGAACTCTTCCGTGCTGCTCATGCCCTCGCTGTCCAGCAATGCCTGCATTTTGTCCATGTCCATTACTGCCTTTCTTCCTGTTTCTTGAGTATGTCGCTCACGACTGCATGGCTGTGAGTGACTGCTTCCGGGAAGACAACCTCTTCCCGGCGGTCATTTGCGCTGAGATTGTCGGGATGAATGGCAAGCACGATTTCTCGATCGAAGGCCGGATTGATCTGGTGCTCTTCCATCCACGTTCTGATCTTAGATGTATCGCCTACGAAGTTCAGGCATGCATTGCCCGTGAAGGTATGAACTCCGTTTCTCCGCATACTCGGGTCGCTGTCCAGGCAGAACGGAAGGTCCCACCCCTTGAATACTGCGCAGCGTTTATCAGTGTTCAGGTAGTACTGTTTGCGCTTGCCTCTCTGCTTGAAGACAGGACCCTTGGGAGAGATCTGTGTGATGGTGATCTCGCTCTTGCCTCCAAAACACATGCTGTTTATAGCATATATTGTGTACTTCCCATTAGCCTCGAACATTGCTTCCCCTCTTAAAGAAAAGGCCCCGGTTGCCCGGGGCCGTGTCCTGTCATGCTCGTTTTTTGAGATCCCATCGAGCCTGGCTTGTCTTCGTTACCTTCGAAGTAAACGTACGTCTGGGAAAGAACTTGGTGTGAGCCTTGACCAATTCTGCTATCTTGGGGTTATCGGCCAGGAACTCCTCCCTGTAGAACCTCGACCCCAATGCCTTTTCCCATTCTATCTCGTACTCGCGGCAGTAGAACTTCTCCATTCCTTCGCCATGTTTTTCGACTATCAGCGCCGTTATCTGATCCTCGATATCCTTTTTCTTTTTCTTGGCATCCTTTTCCTGGGCATCGAGTTCTTTGAGGGCGACGATGAGCTTGTATATAGCATCCTCGTTCGAAAGGTCAGCCATGCTTTTCTCGTGGATCATGAAGAACTCACGGCCAAGGCATGTCTCACCGAATGGGCATCCGCTGCATCGCTGCTCGGTTATCGGGGGTCGGTCTGGAATAGCTTTTGCAGCGACTACGCTCGACATAAACCAACTGCCGGCGTCGACCATGAGCTTCAGGGTCTCAACATCCCTTGGCACTACTTCGATCTGAAAGTCGATCCCATCCGGCCACATCACAGCTACGTTGCAGAGGTCAAGTCCGGATATACCGAGGTAGTGTTGAGGCTGCAGTTTATACCCGACTGAGAGACCGTTTTCGATGAAGTCGTACCAGACATTCTGGTTCATGGTTTTGATTTCCAGGACTTCGAGCCGCCAGTCGGGTGGCATGGCAGGAACTCTATCCATATTCCCGATCATCCAAGAAGGAACTTTTTGACCAGGCCACAGTTCTTTGGCCTTGGGACGCTTGTGTGAGAAACGACATCCGGTTGATGCCTTGAAAAGCTCAGCAACCACAGGCTCCAGGATATTGCCTCTCATGGCAGCCCTGGACGTTTCTTCCGGGAAGTTGGGTTTGGCGCCTATCTTGGTGTAAAAGAGTCTGCGCATGCAGGACCACTTGTAGTCATCCGGATGCATGCTGGAAAGGATGGGGGCCCAGTCGGACCCCCCGATGCCTTCCCTTCGCTTCGCATGCCAGAGCGGGGATTTCTGGATCCGTTGCAACATCGGTATCACATAGCCTCCTTATGAAAGAGGCCGACCCCCATGGGCCGGCCCCATCCCCAACTCTTATTCAGGATCATTTGCCTTATTGCCCAGCACATCGTTCAGATGCGCTTTGGCTTTGTCAGGATTCATGAGGTCCATGGATATCAGGACTGCCTGCATGAGCTCCTCAGGATTCATGTCATCCGGATTCAAGGTCGTGAACTGTACTCCTCTTCTTTTTACCTCGGCTCCAAACTTGGCCTGGGTAACCTTCCTGACGGCAGAGACCGCCTTGATTCGAAGTGAGTTCGTGAGATCTTCCATGCCGGCGTTCTTGGCAATACTCATAGGAGAGTAAGCGTCTCTGAGCATTTCTTCTTCTTCTGCAGAGAGCTCTTTGGAATGCACAAGGAACACCTCAGCAAGGAAGTCTCTTTCTCCGTATGCCAGCGCTATGGTCGCGTTCTTGGAGTCTATACCTGAAACGTCGGAGGGCACACTCTGGGAATACCAGTCGCCTGTATCCACGTCTACCAGGTGAAAGACGATCCAAAAACGTTCTTTGGTCTCTGTGTACTCCTCGCGTGGAGTTCCACGATAAGTCGTTTTTGTACCAAGGATCTCGATCCTGTCAATCCCGCCATAGATGCAGGCGAGTCCGTGCTTGGCCATCAATGGCTTCACAACATCGACGATCTGATGCTTGGTAATGTACCGTACAGTCCTGGTGGCGCTTACTTTCATCTCTCCCATGGGAGTGATCGCTTCGAGCTCACCTTGGACCTTGACGATTTTGGCTGCCACCGTTTTAGGCGGAATACCAATCATTCGGGCACAAAAAAAGCCCCCCGGGTTGCAGGGGACTGTATCCTGACCTTCGCGTTCAACGCTTGCTGAACCAGTGCTTTCTTCTCCCGCCATCGGATGTTCTCCATTTCTCGTACTTGGTCATGTCTTTCGCGCAATACTTCACGCCCATGGCAATGACCGCCAAGTCATCCAGGAAGCCCACTATGGGCAGAAAGTCAGGTACGGCGTCCAAGACCCATACCAGATATATGATTGCAGCACTGGCCGCCACAATGGTTTCGGTGGAAACGCTGAATTTCCCTACGAACGTGTCTTTTAGCATGTCGAGCATGGTCTTCAAGTTGTCCGCCTGCTCCTGCAGATCCGGACTGTCAGAAAGGGATTCAGCCTTTCGCATATCTGATCCAGGAATGTGTGTAGCGTTCTTGGCCCTTATGGCTTCGAACTTATCCTTTGCATCTTGGATTTTGTCCCCCATTGCGGTCTCCTCGAGGGTAGAATGTAAGGCCGTCCTATTCGGCCTACCACTTTGTACCTCACTTGTATCAGTCCGACCCTTGCTCCCCTCAACTGCTTGAAAGCAGCCAATGACAGATCAATAGATCGTCCATCTACAAATGGTCCTCTATCGTTGACAACTACCGCTACACACCCCCCTTCTGTAATCTCCTCCACAAGAAGGACTGTACCGAATGGGTACGACCTGTGGGCTGCTGTGAAGGCCATCATGTCGTAGACCTCTCCACTCGCGGTGATTCTACCGTGGAAAGGCTTTCCGTACCATGAGCACCATACTGTTGTGTCTTCGTAGGGTTTCAGGAAAAAGGAAAAAGCAATGATGGCGGCCTCAATGTAAGGGCTCATCTTATGCTCCTGGGGATCATGGGGCAGACAGGAGCCCCGTTGAATATTGAATATGAACCTGGTTTGTTCAGGTCCAGTGCTCCGATGCCTTCTATACCTTTGACCTCCCTTCTTTTTACGTTACCGCTTGGGGAACAAGCATATGATGGGACGAAAAGAAAAAAACCCACTTGATGCGATACTTTTATACCGTGTTTTTCGATTATTTTCCGTTGGAGCTCTTCCCGGCCTTGAAGAGCTGGTAGCGTTTTCCGACTGTAGAGCAAAGTCATAAGCTTTCTTTTGCTGGCCGCTCTCCTTGGCCTGATGTCGTCTACCACCTTCTCTACATAACGACTGAGCCTTTCGGCATTCCATGCTTTGAACTGGGATCTCTTGCCTTCCCGGGCGGCTTCCCTTTTCATCCTGGTCATCAGGTAATGGGCTTTTATAGCCTCCGGAGCTTCGGTGGAAAGATCGGCATACCACAGCCTGCGTGATTGTATCAGCAACCCATGGTCGTATCCCCGCAGAAAACTGGGAGGAATATCCAATACCTCGGGGAGCATGCGGCGATCGATGAACTCAAAGCTTTCTCTGACTGCTGCGATCTTGGCTGTTGAATCTATGCATTCACCCCAGTCGATAATAAACTTGGGGCTGTATACTGCGGAAGAACGACTGCAGAGCTTATGAACGGTTTCAGGTGGCTGAGTCACCAATCCTGTTCCGTAATCCACCCCATCGAATTGCAGGACACCTATTTCATTGATCGATAGATAGATGGAATAAGATTTCATTTTTTGTTCCTGTTCTTAAAGAAAAGGGCGCCTAAGCGCCCCATTCTTTGAAAGCATGGCCTCAGGACTGAGCGTCGATCGGGGGGAAGTCCTCTTCGCCCATGCCAGTGAGGGCGCCGGAACCAGCCAGTGTGGCGGCGATGTTCTCAGCCGCGAGATCCGGTTCGCTGCCAATGGTGGCATGCATGTCAGTCAAAGCCTTGACCGACTCGGAGAGGGATGTAATCGCCTCCGCCTGGCCGGCGATGATCTCTTCCTTCTGGTCTACTTCGCCTCCGCCCATGCCGATTCCCATAAGCTCGGGGGGAAGCCCCGGCATCATAGGATTCTGCATCCCGGCCATGGGGTCCTGTCCGGCCATAGCCGCAGCTTCTTCCGGAGTGGGTGGGGGAGGGGGTGGAGCAGCCGGCATTCCCATGTTGGGGTCCATGGGCATACCCATTCCACCGTCTCCAGCGCCAGCCATCATGGGATCGACCATCCCCTGGGCGACTTTCGTCAATATGGTATCGAACCTGTTCATCGCTTACCTTCCTATCATCCGCATATTGGGACTGCTTAAACTTCCCTGAGGGGCCATCATGCCCTGCATAAGGCTCATGTATCTCTGGTTGGCCAAGGCGTTGGCCGCCATCTCCGTTTGCCTCAACCCGCGGTTGTGAGAAGAGATCCCGAGAGGTACTCCGATAGCAGAGGCGCCCAGGAGCAATTTCCCACCACGGCCCATGAACTTGTTCTGGCCATGCTTCATGTATTTCAGATATCTGGGGTCAGTGAAGACATCGGGGTACTTCTTGAAATATCCCTGCCTGCTGCGCAAAAACGACTGTATCTGACCTGGCTTCATTCCCATGATACGAGCTCTGTTAAGAGCTGCATCAAGAGGCGCTGTGCCCTGCCTGAACTGACGCTGGTAAGCGGAAGGAGCTATTCCGGCAAGCAATTCCCTCACGTTCTTGAGCAGTCTCCATCCTTCATGCATCGCCTGGCCGCCACCGCCTTCTCCACGTATGACCTTGGATGCGTTTTGCAAGAAGTTGGAGATCTGAGCCCAGTTCGGCCCGGCAGCGGTTTTGATGACTACATCTGCTTCGGCATGGGCCATCTTAACGAAAGCCCTTACTGCATCTCTCCGTATCTCCTGATAGCTCATGCCTGGCCTCTGTTCGAGAATTGTTTGATCCCCCACCGATAGATAAAAGAAGAGGACGCCCCCCAGGCTACAACCAGAAGAGAAGCCTGACTCCATATGATTACGCCTTCATTGAAGTACATGCTCCATGCGCAGAACACAGGAACTGCAACGAAGAATGGTATGAATGCCAGAAAGATCTCCCTGATCTTCCTGCCGCTGATCTTGAAGAAAGTGCTTTTGATCCCTTCGACCACGGCGCCTACAATGAAGGCACCGAAAATCATGAAAGCCTGATTACCCAGAGTGAAGAACTCGCTTATGTTCATTTGGTACCTCCTCCCTTATTTTACTCGAAACCGTCATAAGCGCAAGAGGGGGGATCGCTCCCCCCCACCTGCTATTCCTCTTCGCCGCCGGAAAGCAGCATTGCCAACAGAGCTGGATTCTTCATGAAAGCCAACATTGCTGTTTCCTGAAGGTCACGCTGTGGATCGTCCAGTGGTCTGGCTTGCGGCTCAAGAGCATGGACCCGCGAAGGAACGCCTGGCATGAATCCTTGCATGATGACTTTCAGGATTTGAGGCAAAAACGACACCATAGCCGCATCGCTGTTGGTCTCGCTTTTCTCCGGTTTCATGGCAGCTATGTCCACTGCTAAAGCCTCGATGTCATTATAACAGGCACTGCAGCCAGAATCCACCTTACCGATTCGAACGGAGTTCGAGTAAGAAAGGACCAAAGCCAGGGCCCCGAGGACGAAACCGAGAGCTCCCAATACCAATGCCAGTGTTAGCATTATTGTCTCCTTTTCTTGCTTATTGCGCTGCTACCAGCGTCTGTTGGGGGGAGTATCACAGATGTCGACGTGAACAAATGTGGGGTAAGTCTTCGTGCCTCCGCTGTACTTTCGTATCACCCGGTCTACGATTTGACCGAGTTTTTCGTTTGTCATGAACTTCTTGTCAACCTGGATGTCGGCAGCCTTGCCCAGAACATGCTGGCTCTGAGTTGCTCCGTTCTTGGCGTTGTGGATCCTGCAGCGGTATCCGCTGTTGATCCTTATGGGTACATCGACCTTGGCTTCCTTGCAGACTTCTGCACGGATCTCTTCCAAAACCTCGATGAGCTTGGGCTCAACGAAGGCTTTGTTGCCGCAGCAGTCGCGGCCTTTGCACTTGAACTCGGTGGAACGGAAATGTGGGCTGTACCTGCGTACAATGGTCGAGCTCATCCTGGCAGCTCTGTCGGCGTCTTCATTCCAACCCATGGGTGGAACTCCCTTCTTCATCCGTTTTCATGCGTTCTACAGTACCGGGGGCAGTTGATGCTTTCCTTGCTTTGTTTTTTGCTTCTGCTATTTCGATAGCCCTGTCCCTCAGGGGAATATGGTGGTTCTTGTTTGCAGGATCAAAGGCTAATTTCTGCTTGAAGGGTCGTAATTCTGTCAAGGCTTTGGTCATGGTTCTCATGTTTCTGGATTCATGTGCGGCTGTGATCCTGGCCATCATCCTGTCGAGAGTACGATCGTCGGGGAAGTGGTACTTGGCCCCAAGATAAGAAATGGTTTTCAGCTTCTTGACCATGCGGGGTGATGCCGTAACAGTCAAGTAAGCTTCGTCCTGGCTAACAAGGGATCTTTTGGACATCTTCGTTCCTTTCTTTTATTTCTTCTTTTATCGGGTATAAATATAATGGACCAAGAATCACCTTGGGCCTCATACAGAAGGAGAACATCATGATGGATCCTAGCCTGGAAGACACCGACTTCGGTTTTGATACCGAAGAAATAGAGGACTTCTGGGACTCAGAAAGCTCAGAATCCCAGTAAGCGCCGCGTCTTTTGGGGGGGTCTTGTGCCGCAAGGCCCTCCCTCACCCTCGATTCGGCCTTGCCCAGGATCTGTCTGATTCTTTCTCTGGACAGATTGAGAACATGGCCTATCTCTCGTAAAGTGTGCCTGTGGCACTGCAGACCATGGCGCCGACAAAACACATCTTTTTCCCTGGCCGGAAGACCAGATACGATCGCCATGATTTTGTCCATCATGATCCCATCGGCTATCTCGTCTTCTCCGGACTGACATGAAACCACTTCATCGTTGTATTCCTCGTACTGCAGACAGCTCACCGCGCTGTTGATCCTATTCATGTCGAGATTGAGGTCCGCTGCCAAGCCAAGGTAGTCTACATCCTCCATGGTTCTCTGCATGAGTTCAGCACTGAGCTGCCTGACAAAATCGATCTGGTAGAGAGTCCCGGGAGGAACATAAGCACAGGTGCTGGTAGTCCTGATGTACTTGTTGATCCTCTGCTTTGCCCATTTTTTGGCGTACGTAGCAAACTTCGTGCCTCTGTCCGGGTCGAAACGGGACGCTGCTTCATAGTACCCGTCGATACCGCAGGATATGATGTCTTCAAAACAAATCGGAGGCTTGATGTAGTACTCCTGAGCGCAGGCGATGAAAAGGTATCTGAGATTGGCCATGACCAGTTTATTTTTAGCTTCAGCCACATCGTTGGGATTGTCTGAGGACTGAATGATGACTCCCAGCCGATGTTCTTCTTCCCTCGTTATGGGAACGGCTTCCGCAAGCATTCCTCTGTAACTGTCAGGGATGAATGGCTTCATACACTACCCGGCCTGGCCAAGTCGTCAGGGTCATACTCGCCATCAAATTCACTGGCGACATCATTGTCGATGGCTGTTTGCAAATGGCTTTTGGATTGTGCAATTATTTCCTGCTTCATCTTTTCACTGGCTGCCTGTACGTCAGTATCAGTTTCAGCTTCTTCTTTGTCGTCTTCTACCCATTCCCATTTATAGTAGAAAACTATGATGTTGCAGGTAAGCTGGTTCTGGTTGGACTGCCATTTGTTTTCAATGTTCTCAATGCCTATTAAGCCTTGTTCGCTTTCATTCATTAACTCCGCATATCGCATTCTGTCAGCAAGCTCCTGCATATCTAAGAATGCAGGGGGCTGATGGACCTTGACCCTTTTCATCTTGGCCAAGGTGTTGACTGATTTTCTTAGTTCTTGGCTGGTTTTCATTGTTTATCCCATTCCTTCTCTACGTGGAGGGAGGACATCCGGCATAGGCTGAGTGCCATCATTATTCGCTTGCTGCGGACTGTTCTGGGCTCCTTCACCAGGGTTGATACCGACCCCCTGGGCTCGAAGGGCGCTGACAATTGCGTTGTATGTTTCTTGGTCATACTGATGAACGTGGTTGAGGAATGCTGTTCTTTCCTGATCTTCCATGCTTGAGAGCAAGCCGGTAATGAAGCTGATTCTGTCCTCCCCCTGAAGGGATGGCTGCCCAACCCCTCCGGCTTCCATCGAAGAGAACAGGAACCGGTCTTTCTGACCTCTGTTCAAGGATGTCTGAGCATTGGCCTGTTCCCTCATGAGGAAGGTATCGGTAGCCCTCTGGGACTTCGCAATGGCCGCCTGCCTGGCCATGAACTGGTTGACAGCGATGTTGTGCTGGAGGATGATGCTTGCAGCAATTTCAGGGGGGATCCCTTTTTGCGTATACGACTCAAACAGAGAAAGAGTCTTGTCTTTGCTGACGCGAAGCATGTCATCGGCATCTGAAGCTGCGCTGCTGGACATCATGCCTTGTATCTTGATATTGGCATCAGCCTGTGACTTGGCTGCTATGTCCTGAACGGCGGCCGATACCTGGGCTTGCCATATCTGGTATTCCTTCATGCCAGCGCGTTCTTTGACGGGATCCAGGCCCAACGTCTTGCAGTAGGTGTCATGGCAAAAGGCTCCGTTTCGGAATCCTTCCGAGACCTGATTTTTGTACATGACATCGTCTACACGCCTGAATTCCTTGAACGCCAGGGTATGCTTGGGGATGGCAGTTCCCATGTATTCCTGCAGCAGGCTGGAGAAAAACTTGCAGGCCTGATTGTATCCGTTATAGGTTTCGATCCATGAGTTTTCAACAATGCGCATAGCCGCGGTGCTGCCGGCATAGTGCGCAGAGCCGTTGAAGAGCCCTCGAGGAGATCCCATGGCCAACATGGCTTCTTCGGTGTTGTACTGTATCTGAGCCGTCGGGAAAAGCATGTTGCCACGGCCCAAAGCCTGTTCAACTCCGATGGGTATGTTCGAAATGACGAAGTGTGATGGATTCTTGACCCATTTTTTTAGCTCGCCAAACAATTCGTCGCGGAACTTGTTCAGCAAGATGGACCCCTTGCTTAGATTTTCGTCACCTGCAAGCCTGGGGAAAAACATCGGTAGAGGAACGGTATGCTGTATCGCTATGGCTTCGGTTGCTTTCTCCAGCAGCAAATTGTTGTAGAGCTGGTTGAAAGGCTTGAGACCGCCCGGCTCGGGCCAAGGCATATCGACCTGGGTCGGATCCTCTATTCTGATGATGAACAGGTTGTCATTGTCCAGCAGCAAGGAGTTGCCGGTCATGGCCGCCTTGAGGTAATCCAAGGAGCTTCTCTTGATGTACCATTTGTCACCGCGCTTTATGCGTCTGGTAGCCTTTTCCGAAGGAGTATACCAACATACGTAATCGCCGGTGATCTCATGGGTCTTCATATCGACCCTGGTAGGATCGAAGTGAGATATCCGAACATTTTTGAAAGTAGCCGATACTTCTTCCGATGCGCTGAACGATACCTTCTTCTCTTTGCATTTCGGACAGGTACCGGTAAAGATGAGTTCCTTTTTCTTGCACTCCATCTTCCAACTGTCGTCATCCATCGACTCGAGTGCGCTGGTTTCTCCGCACTTGCTACATTTAAGGCTAATGGCAGGGCATATCCAGAGGTATGCAAATGCGATATTGAAAAGATGGAGGTCTATGCCTATCCTTTTGATGGACGGTATCAGCTTCAGCGCTTCGTAGTCTTTCTTCAGCTTGTCGATTTTCTGAGATCTGGCCTCCGGAGCAAGCTTGGCATCTTCTTCAGCAAGTTCGATCTCTATCTCCGTAAGAGGATATGTAGCTTTCTGTTGTATGATATAACGGAGTGTACCGTTCCGCTTGTAAAGCCATCGAGCAACAAGTTGCTTTTCCTTCCTTGAAACCGGTCTCTCCATTTCGGACCGGAGTCCGACAAAGGGAGAAGGCGCCGGCACACTGGCATAGTTAGAGACGGGACTACCGGAATAGATGGGATCACTCATGGCTTCGCCTTTCCACGTACTCCTCTATCATAAGAAGACGCTCAGTATGCTGGTATTCTTCGGTTTCCAGATCTCCAGACCGGTAACTGTCGTATGAAAGTTTCAAGGCTTCCTGGATCACAGATGCTTCAGGACCCTGCCGGCTGTAGAGTATCTTCGAAAGGTATGGCTCGGCTATGTCACGCAGCTTGCCTTCGGGCAGCCAGTAGATGCCATGCTTGAAAAAGACCGCGGCGACCATGGCCTTCACGCTGCCGGAAAACTCCTGCTCCCCGGCTATCTCTTCCATGACATGGACTCCCCAGGCTATCTGCATGGGGGTACAGTAATTGGGGTTTTCCGTTGTGATGTCGGAACCATTGAGGGCCTTTACCGTTGCCAGGAAAACATTCCAGTCCTGCCATGCTGTATCAGCCTTGAGAGCCGACCTGACAGCCATGATGCAATCCCTCTCGGATTGCGATAAGGAAGAGTTCGTATCGGTTTCTATGGCTTCCCAGAGAACGACAGGGTCCCATATCAACCAGTCGGGGCCGTATCTGTCATTGAGCTCGGAAGCCATGGAAACCGGAGTTGATGGCATCAAACATCACCCTTCATCAACGCCAGGACGAGCTGCTTGTGCGCAGCGGGGAGTTCATCGAAACCGGCCTTGGGATCCTGTTCAAGCCTCGCAACGTTGCTGTCACCAATGTACTTGCGTATTACGTCGCTCTTGCTGTTCACAGTGGAACGAACGGTATCGACGGGATAGTCTATGCCCCCCATGGCCACAACCTCTTCGGCTTTCTTGCGCATGGGCTCAGTTACATGGCTGATGACGGCATCCAGAGGAGGAAGAAGCTCTTTGCTCCATCTGAAATCGAGGCGGCTGAGTCGGTCCAGCTTGTCTACTGCGGTGGCAACGGCCCGGGGATCTGATGCCGATGCAGTTTTGACGAGCTCATGATATGCGTTTTTGAACCGGTCGCTTCCGGCCATGGCAGCCCTTTTGGCCATCTGAGATTCGAAGACTTCACTGAACTCTGTGCCGAGGATCCTCCGCGACACATGGTCGTCGGGGATTTCTACTCCGACATCGGACGCTCTTTTGATGATGTTGCCGGCCATCTGGACCGCATATCCAAACGCCATGATGGAAGCTTCCTTTTCGAGCTTGCGCATGGCTTCCCTGAGCTCACGCTCGGTGTCGATCGGAACGGAAAGAAATGGGGCTCCGGTAAGATCTTCGTTGATGGCGTAGCATTTGTGCGAAGCCACCTTTTCCATAGAAAGATAATGGCTTCTTTCGTCTTCCCTGGTGATGGTGTAGTAGGGGCTTCTGTAGTCAGGGCACTCGGAGGCCAGCTTGGAGATTTCATCAGGAACGACTACTGCATACCTCTGGCATGCCTTGGCGATCCCTGCCGCTGCGTGTCGCTGCATGGCGATGGGCAGCTTATCATGGTTCTCAAGAAAAGCCATCTTCGCCATCTGAGTGTTGGATAATGAATTGAGAAAGAACTTCCTGACGAGGCTGCCGGTCTTGCTCAACACGACAATAGCGAAGTCGGTATCCTTGCCTCTTCGCATGTCTTCATCGGAGTAGAATGAATCGTGGTAATGAGCCGCTACCTTCTCCATTTCGCCTTTGGGCGTAACTCCTGCATCAACCATGTCGTACTGGTCGAGCACCAATGTCTTGATATTCATACTACTCCCTAGCTTCTTACGATCAAATGATCAGACCTGCTGTTTTCAGTTAGAACGTCTGCTCCTATTGGTTGATTTATAATAGCCCTAAGGGTGTAGAGACCGAGGGGCCATGCATCTGTTTCAAGTACAGGAGTGGTGAAATGTCCTCTTTCGGCATCAACCGAAGTCAGGTCTTCGTCGATCACCATCTCCTGTGCAGTATCGCTGAAACCCAGGAGGGTTACATCGCTCTGAGCTGTCGTCTGAGCATCGGGAGTATAGGAGGCCCCGGAATCCATGCCTAAAAGTTCTTCTCCTACTTCCGATTCACCGCTGATGTCAATCAGATAGATGTCACTATCTGCTCCGGCTTCTACGAAGTACCCGTAGTAATCTGTTTCGGCCTGGTACACTCTTTCGCCGGGAATGAATGTTCCGACAACAACGCCTCCTGTGTAATGTCTGATTACATTACTCAGATCCAAAGGCGCCCCATCCTGGTCTTTGACGTACACTGATATTTTAATTTTGTCACCCAGTGTTATGACGGGTTTGTCAGTAGCTATTGAAATCAACTCAGCCTCCTCAGTCGAAGGAGAATATCTCACTTGTTAAGAGAGCAAACAAGCCGTGGTCACCCTTGAAATCGGTGCCGTAATGAATACCCAATCTCAAGTTGGTATGCTCCGGGAAAAGGTCGAAATTCAACCCTACTCCAGCGGTCACTTCACTGAATGGATCTTCGTAAGGAGTCATGGCAGAAGCTGCGATATGAGGATTGAACCCTCTGATCCCAAACAGATCGTTGAAGTAAACAAACTCGAGCGTCCCGGCATATCCCCCAGTGGAAGCCCCCAGTGTTCCGTTGAACTCCCAACCGGTCCAGCGCTTCATCATGATAAACTGGCCTTGTCCGTCTGGCTTGAGATACCATGGACCGTGATAGGGCAGATCATAAGAAAAGTAGGAAAGCTGGTTGGTGCTGGGCTCGTAGTAACTTATCACCATCGTATCGTCCGATACCTGCGCTCCGGCAGTAATGATCGTGCCTACCTCTACATCCTCAGGCTTGTCAATCGTGCCGAGAGGCTTTGGCTTGACCTCTGTAAGCCAGAAACCGGAAGGGATGGTCGGAACGCTGCTGCCTGGAATAGCGAGGTTGATGATGGAATCTGCCGCACAGGACGCACGAAGGACAACGACCACGACCAATGCAGCCAGAATGATCCCACAGATGCCGGCGATCTTGTTTGCCATTACTCTTCCCTCGCAATCATCAACTGGATTGTTCCAAAGAAGTCGCAGTGTTTGTTCAAAGCGAATAAAGCGCGGAAAACTACAGTGGAGCCGTTAGGCACTTCGATGTACTCACTGACGTCGCCCGGGATCCATGAACTTTCGTAAGGAGAGGGTGGAGCTGCAGGGCAGTCTACATCCAGCACAATTCCGACAGGAGAGACGGAGACTACCTGGCCGCTATTGCTGAATCCGGCATCAGCAGCGTAGTTTGTCAGCAAAGCCCTGACGATATGCTCGGTCTTTCCGGATACATTCTTGTACTTGAACAGCGTTGCTTGAGTGCCGGCATTGTTGCAGAACCGGCAGGTCAAGTTGTCCGCTGAGAAGGCATCTCTCCCGAATGTCATTGTGAAGGTGTGGTTGCCCATGGACACCGCTGAAGGAGGAGTCAACGTCACGAGCTTAGTTTTTCTCTTCAATACGTTGTTCTGGGCATCAACCAGCCTGGCCGTAATGTGGATTTCCTCGGCTCCCACCGGGGTAGGAATCAACTGTCTGATGGGGACGGACACAGTGCTGCTGGGATAGGACCTCATCGGTATTTCGTAATGAGGCTCACCGGCGGGATAGTCTTCGTCAGTAGATGCCCACAACTGAACGAACACGCCTCCCATATCGGCGGAGTAGTCAAAGTAAGGCCTCACCCAGATTGCATCCATGTCTTCGAATATCCCGCTGGCCAGATTTAGAGAAGGGGTGCCAGAGGCCGGAAAGCCTCCCACCACTTCTTCAGGCTCAGACCATGTTCCAAGGGTGCCTCGATAAAGGTCGACGTTTCTGGTGGTGACCGAATAAGCAATGCCCGGGAACATTCGAATGCTGTCATGGTGGTAGTCGCCTATTTCGCGCATAGGAAGCATCTGGGAAAGGCTGTGTGCTTGGCCGTTATTCATTCCGGCTTTGATGATCTTGAATGCCCTGAAGGGAGGAGTCGGCATCTGCATTACCGAAAGAGCCTGCAGGAACATAGGAGACTTGGGTATGAACAGAAGTGTGTCATGAGAGCTTTTGCGCAGCATATCATGGAGAAGCTGGACTACCTCTATCTCCGGCTTGTTGGCCGGCATGGCTTCGGCAATGGACCATGCGTTGCTGTAACGCGGTCTGTTCATCTCGATCTGAGGCTCGCTCATCACCGCGGTATAGAGGAACCTCGCCAGAATCATTTCGGAGCCGTCCACCGCAAGGATGGCTTTGTTCCGGATGAACAGGGAAACGTAGTCGTCGACGAACAAGTACTCGTTGTCAGCCTTAAAGCGCTCGCTGAACTTCCCCTTGGTCTGCCTCATGGCTCGATATTTGAGGACCAAATAACGGTATCCAGGAGCTTGCTCGATTGGGATGCTGACTTCGTAGGGGCTGGCAATGAAAACCTCACTGTTGGGAAAAAATGCGTCTCCACACGTCACTACGAGATGCTGCTGAACGGTGCCCCCAGGACTCCTGACTTTCTCTGTCTCGACGACAAAGGATTCTTCCTTGACTCCGGGCCGCTCCGTAAGAAGCCTGCCGATGGATTTGGCAGTATTGCCCTGGGCGTGGTTCATCAACGCAAACGAGTCCTGCATGGAGATCTCTAGGCCGCTGTTGTGAAGGTACTTGTTCACGATATCAACCTCTTTGCATAGATGAAGACAAGCAACCCATAAGGATGGATTCCCGTTGCCGGAACAGCTTCTTGAATGTTGACGCCAATTTTGGTGCCTGCGTCTATCTGAGGAGCAGTGGCTTCTACTACATCTATCTGCACCTCTCCGTAATCCTTTGCGAGAAGGTCTATGGGGCCGTAGCCCAAGTCGACAGAAGCGTAATCGCAAAGCGTAAGTACGGCGTCATTGGCTATCCCATTATATACCGCAGCACCGCCGGCGCTGATGTCTCCGACGTAAGGATTGACCACCAGCATCTTCGATATGATCATGTCCCATGGAGCAGTGATGTATCCAAACTCTATTTCATCAGTTGTGTCGACTCCCATCACGTCTTCCTCAATGGGAACCTTGAGAACAAGCATTTCTTCGACAGCCCCTATGGATGGGTTAGTGTGACCTTGAGGATATTCTTTATTTTCTGTATTTAATGGAGATACTATTCCAGTATCGCTTAGAGATCTTGCGAAGAATGTTACGTTTTCCTTGTCTCCACCCGGTCTGTAGTAGATGCCTTTTGGCGGTCCGTCGTAATAAAGCCTGGCCATGGATTCCATGTCTCCCGTAACGGGGGATCCGTCATGCTCAGCCACGAAGATCTGCACTCGTCTCATCGGAATCGTCGAGTACGGCCTGATGTAGAAGTAGTTGTGATGCCAGTCCTCGGGATTCCCAGGGGCAAATACTTCGAGAGACAGTGGTCCCGATGCCGGAGCCACTGACTCTCCGGCGAACACGTACTTCGGAGTACCGGGCTCTGATATCAGCATATTGGTCGGACTTGCCGACTGGAACACTTCGGCCTTGTAATAGACTCCCGGGCAGCACGGAATCGAAACCGAGAGGTACTGGCCTTCGTCTTCTTTGTCATACGGCACGCATGCCTCGAGTGAGGCTTCCGGATGCTCTTCTTCACCATCGGAGACAGGAGTCAGCCTGGCTTTGTAGTAGAGCGGTCCTCTGACTTCCCAAAGACCGATGTTGGTGGGTTTTCTCCACTTGACTGTGATGACAGCCTGCTGCTGGGCAAAGGATTCCCGGGGAACACTCGTCGGATTGGCTCCATTGGTTACCATGAAAGTAGTAACCGACTGAACATCAATGGGCGCCAAGGAAGAAAGGCCCCAGCTCGAGTAGTAGGAAAGAATGCTGATGCAGCTTTCGCTCTGTCTGCTGTTGATCATCACTCCGCCCATGCTGTACGTCAGCGTGGACAGCAAGATCTGTGTTTCGGGATCCTCCACGGTACCATTGATGATCTTGATGACAACGCCAGTTCTCCGAAGGGTCGGAGCCGAAAGCGATGATATCACCTCTTCATCAGGTAACGGACGAATGCTGCGGTCATGGGTTTCTTCATCTACCTGCTCGAGGATGACGCTGTAGGGTTCTGTCTGCAGTGATGGCCCTTCCAGAGTGGGAAGAACGATGCTGACGGTAGTATTGGGGGGAGCCACGAAGACTTCATAGTTGCCGAACACACATGCCCCGAGATGGACGGCAATGCTACCCTGGCTGGCCGTTACCAGCCATGCATCGCCTTCCAGGCGCAGGCCGGTCTTGAGTACGAATGATCTCAGGTATTCTTTGGCATTGGCAATGTTGGCATCCTGGATGGCATCATAGAGCCCAGTGAGGCTTTTTATCTCATGGCTCTTGCAGAGAATCCTTTTCATTCGATACCGCCTACACCAGGAAGACTGGCTTGCATTTCAAGCATGAGTATACCACACAGTAGATGTCCGCTGGAACCATACGAATCATCGGATTCAAAAGAAATGTATATCTCTACTGTTTCTCCGGGAGTAACAATGACTTCCAAACCAGTTTTCTCAAATGAGGCGGTGTAGGCAGGATTTGTTGGTGACGTGCTGAATGTTGGCATGTCAAAAACATCACCACCATGATCGTCCTTATCCCATTGCATAAGACTGGTTACGACACCGCTTTGGTTCATCATCAGCTCCATTGACAATGGGCAAGGCGTTTGAGAAACACCGACGTTTCCCAGCCCCAGCATATGTATCCTGGCTTCCGTAATCTTTCCAACCAGGCTGCCTGATGGGCTGTTCTTCGGGATCTTGATCGTGCCTATCTTTGCAATTGTAGGCTCGCCTTGGTCTAAATGCATTGATTCCGTCATCAACGCATCGACAGGGATAACCAATGTCAGATGCTGAGAAGAAGAACTGCCTTCAACTCCGCCATCCGTACCCAAGACACTGACGCCGTCCGACCACGGTGATAACGTATTGTTTTTGTACTTGTACTTGATGTAAAATACACTTGGATCCAATGGAGCGGCTTCCAGCACTACCGAACGGTATCCGCCTTCGTAGACAATTTCTTCGTTGTTGCGCCACACCCTTTTGAAGCAGACGCTCTCCAGGCCGGCAGGCTCGTCGCCTATGGGCGTCCAGAGATAAGTACGGGGATTGATGCCGTAAACAGTCAGTACCGGTGTCGGAGGCTTGGGCAACACAGGAGATACATCGACGTATATGCCGCCAATGGTTTCCTTCCAAGGCCCGATGACCCTTGCCAGAGAAGAACTGAGGGCTCTTATGGCAACGTTGTACTTGGTCCCTCGGATAATGGGATGCTGGTAGGAAGCATAGTACTGCCCTGGCTGTCCCAGTACCATTGTATGAAAAGCCTTGTTGACATCGAGAGTCGCACCGGCATATGGCGTTATCTTGACATGATAGGCCCACACGACCATGTCTCTTTCGACCGTAGGCCAGATGATGTCGAGGAAGGAAGCGTTTCTCAATGGGTTTCTGGGATGGGACTCAAGGTTGAATGAACTCAGCAGGACTCCGCCGCCTTCTGCTTCAGGCTGCAGTGCGACCTGCAGATCGGACAAGTCTTGAACTGATACCGACACCGATTCTATGGTCATGTCGCTTTCGGTCAACGAAATGTCGCTGTTCAAGATCAGGCAGACATCGGTCCGATAGTCTTCTTCGATGGTGAATGCAGTCCCGTCAAATGAAACGCAGTACACCGGGATGGCATCGGGTCCCCGCTCGTATTTCTGGGCTACATCAACCCGAACCGACACTTCTTGCTCAGTGTATGAGTCGCTTTCGTCGGGATAGCCTGGCATGAAAGTGCCGGCCACGGAGTCAGTGACCACTTTTCTGATGATGACGTAGTGCAGACCTTGAGGAGGTACTGTGATGAGGTGGCTCAACGTTACAAGGGTTTCAGGGCACCAGAAATCGTAATCATCGAACACCACGACTCCCACGTCCGAGAGATCGAATTTCCATATACCGGCTCCAGGAACCTTGTTGATAATGGAGAGATCCAGCTTGGCCTCGGGATCGTAACGAGGGCCTGGGCGGGAGCACAGCATACGCATTCTGCGCTTGAGATTGGTCTCAAACGCTGCGCCTGCTCCTTCGAAGTCATCCTTGAGGCTGCCGACAAGCCCTGTCCGAACGATCCGTTTCTTCATCGTCAGTCCCTGTACATCCTGTTGGTGATCTGCTCGCTGAACGGAGAAGTGGCGCCGTAGGAGTTCTTGAAGCAGCAGCGATACAAGGTATCTTCGATCGGTGTTGAATTGACCCACACCGGATGCACGACGTCGGCATGGTCGACAGGATACTCGCCGTCATCAACAGCGGTTGTGATGATCTCGACAGAGAGCTGGTTGAGTAAAATGTCCCCGGGAGTTACATCGCTGGCTTCAACGATCTTGATCCACCGACCAAGAGTAGGAATGGGGATGGTTTCGTCAAACAAGCCGGCGACATCCAGCTTAATGTAGCCGATGTTCTCCCAGTCTGCTCCCACCCCGGGCAGAGTTACAGAGTCCTCTCGGCTGACCAGGACTGCCAGAATGCCATCGGCATCGATCATCTCGCCGGTTACGTGAATGCTCCTGATCGCTCTGACGCCAGTGCTGGAATAGTCAGGGAAGTCGTCTTCTTCTCCTTCTATTGCTCCCGGTACCTGGCCGTTGGCCAAGTCGACCGCCACGTAGCTGCCGTTCCCCGCGGAAAGGACTACCGGTCCATCGGTCTCGATGTTGGTGAGATCGCCGGCGAGGAATGTGAAATCGCCTTCCTCAGTGCCGAACCAGTCTTCCGTGGGCTCGGCAATGGCGCCGCCTTTCAAATCTATCTGCCAGGCTGCAGGCTGACCCCATGCTTCGAAGGAAACCGAGACTTCATGAGCGGTAGCCGGAGTGATGGGGCCCAGAACGATGAACGAGTCTCCGTTCTCGACCCAGCCTTTCTGCTCGCCTGAATCGGCACTACAGGCAATGGGTACTCCGGGATCCGGGCTGTAGAACGACAGGTAGTACCTGGTCTGGAGAGCTCCGGGGAAAGCGATCGAAGTCTCGAGCTCTACGGTGTAGAAGGTGTCGGAAACCCAGCCCACTCCGTCGTGAGGAGCAGCAAGCGTGCGCTCAGCGAAATAAACGATATCGTCTCCAGTCGTTACCTGGGAGAAAAAACCGACCTTTATGCTGGCCGCAGCGTCGGTTACCGTTCCCGTCCTGAATCTGACGTGACTGATGCGACCGCCGGATGAGCTGATGGGATAGGCCGTCATGAAGTAGGTTTTGTCCAGGTCTGTTTCTTCATCCCGCTCCCGGGCTCCGCAGCCGCAGAAACTGGCCGACCCTTTATTCCTGTAGACGTTGATCCTGTTGTAAGGTTCTGTGAGATCTCTGGTGACTTGAATGACTTCACCCATGGCTGGGCCCCCTATTCATGAGATGTCTCTATTCTCAAGGCTGCAGGCGCCATGGGCGCCCGGTAAAAACTGGTTTGGATCCTCGTGCTCGGAATGATCGTCGGGACTCTGCTGAAGATTGTGGCAATTCGGGCTGCAGGCATCGGAGGGAACACAGACAGCCATGTCTCCAGGCTTATCTCGCCCATCGATGGCATTCTACCGTTGGAAGATTCGAGGCGGACAGCCGGCTGCAATGGAAGCCTGAATGCCGATGTCACTATTTCGGTTTCTGGTATGATGTCCATCCACATCACAATGTCGTGATTCGTCCCGAAAGCTCTCATGCGCTCGATAAAGATTGCCGAGGCTGCTGGTTCCAGCAGTTCGTAGTCGTCATTCTTCAGCCTGACGAAAAACATGTTGCGAGCCTGGTCGAAAGAATACGGTATTCTATCCAGAATGCTGGCATCGATAACGACTGAGAGAACTTCTATGGCATCGGTCAAAATTTCAAAGTCTTCTATGATATCGCCTGCTGCAACAGGAGTCCATGTACCGGCGACTCGAGTTTGAAAATCTCTTCCGGTGGCATTGTTGATGACCCTCACTTCGCCATTGCGGAGAGATTCGACTGTAAGCTCGGTGGGCTCAACATTCAAAACCCTGGCCTTGAACGGACAGTAAGGGAAGTGATTGAGTATCGTAAGACCCATCTCCAGATTGGCGTAAGACGGCCCGTGGTAGTAAATGTAGAACAGGAGCAAGAGGTCGGTGAAGATGTCCCTTTCGTACCAGCCTTCCCATCTGGGATTGAAATCGTAACCAACGAAGCTGCCAAACCGCTCCACCATCTCTGTGATGGACTTCATCTTGTAACCGGTAGCCCACATGGTATCGTAGTAGTCGACATCTGCATTGAAGGTAATGGTGCCTTTGGCATTGTCCACTACTGAAGTGTCGGTAACGAACTGACCGGTATCAGTGTTGCCTGTGAGATTGACTACTGGCCTTCTGAGGAAGTCCTGGAGCCTGTTGATGCTCCTGAATCCCGACGGCAGGTAATACTGGTCTGCCACTCCGGTAGGCAGGCAGAGAACGGCTCCATCTGGTATTTCCTCGAACTCGGCTGCCTCCCCGAAGAACAGTTGCAGAGGAACAGCGGAGAACCTTACAGACAAATACTTCTTGGACCACATGGTATGGTCGTATTCCCTGAAATCCGCTTCCTCCAGAAGGGATCTCTTGATGACGTCGTAAGAAGCCCATATGACGTCCAGAAGCTCTTTACCGCTGATCGTCTGATAGAAATCAGAAATGGCCCCCCAAATGGGATGGGGCCTGTCGATCATAGTCCCGCGGTGGGCTAAGTAGTCGTTATCGGTAAGAGACAGCCTGGGCATCGTTCTCCTATGTGAACAGAATGTGAACTGTGTCGTCTATCGTGAGGAACTGCTCTATCTCTTCGTAATCCAAGGCAATGGCCCAACCAGATGATTCGTCGGCTATGATCTCGTCAACGCTTCCGTCCTGGTTGTGACGCAACACTCTGATCTGATTGACAGTTGCGTTTCTGACGCCTTCATTCCCTTGAAGAGCTATCTCAATGCTGTTATGGGACAACTCGGCATGGTGCTCTG
This sequence comes from Dehalococcoidia bacterium, assembly GCA_041653935.1. Lineage (GTDB taxonomy): Bacteria > Chloroflexota > Dehalococcoidia > E44-bin15 > E44-bin15 > JAYEHL01. The sequence goes on from JBAZEO010000003.1 coordinate 97,407, forward strand.
AATTGATCCAGTTCACCAGAAAGTCTCGGTCTTCATAGGGCATGTTGTCGGAGACTCTCGTGATATCCAGGAACGTCTCATACACAGTCATGGATTTGATAAGCAAGTCATAGACTACGTTTTCCCTGGCAAGCTCTTCGGTAACGGACTGAGCCTGAAGTATCGTAGGGAAAGTGAAGTAGTGGATCCTGACGTTGATCCCGACCGGAGTGAACAAGAAGTAGTTGTTCTCCCTTGTAGAGTTTCTGAGAGCTGACTCAGAAACATGGAAGGTCCAGTCTGTCAGTGAGTCAAGGAATACACCCGTTGGCTCCATGCTGCCGTCCAAGACTTCGATGCCCTTGATGAGAGCGACCGGAAGGACAAGGTCTCCGGTTATCTTGGAGTTTGAAGAATTGAACCACTCCTGAATGTCGATGTTCTCGAGGTCGACATATACTTCTTCGAGACCTGTTTTCTCATGGATGTAGGCGTCTCCGTATCCACCGACATGAACCCGGCTGTCACTCCATGATTCCAGCTTCGCTTCGTCTATGATGATTCTGGCATCGTATCCGCTGGCGTAATCGCTCATAAGGGTGCTCATTACCATAATGTGCGCAGTGGAGTCGAGATCCGAGTAAACAGTGATGGGAAGGTCGTCAGCCCTCAAGGAACAGTTCTCGATTTCGCCGGGGCCGAAGGTGTGTGAGTCCTGCAAAACCCAAGCTCCAGTGATGCAGTTCTTGACGTAGAGGCGTATCCCATACGCCCCGGGATCATTCAAGCGGTCACCCCATCCATTCACTACGACATTGAACAGGCTTGGAAAACCGGCGGTCTTCATCTTGTAGTAGTTCCCTGAATAGCTGGGATCGATGTTGTGGAGATGAAGGGCTGTCCATGTGGCTTGATATGATCCGCTTTCGCTGAGGCTTACACCCCAGTATTCGCCGGCGCTCAAAAGGCTGTGGGCTCCATAGGAGATGTCGGCAGTTGCCGGCTCGCCTGTTCCGGCTTCCCATATTTTGAACTCGAGGGCCCCGCTGTCCCTGAAAATAAGGGTAAAGTTGTAATTGGTGTTCGGCAGGATTTCCTTCGTGATCGCAGCCAGATAAGCGTAATCGCCCCATCCGGTGTGCAGTACGTTCTCCAGCACGACATCTTTACGGGCCAAAGAGCTGTCCACGACAAAGATATTGGGTTTGCCATCAGCGACACCCTTGGCGGTGGTTGTCATTATAGCTATTCCGGAACCATCGTAATAATGGGAGATCATCGATCCGTCTTCAACGGCATTGCGATTGGCGGTGATGAAAGCTATGAAAGGGTCTGTCCTGTCATCATTGCTTCGGAAAGTCCCGCTGATGCCTGTGTTATCAAAGGTCGGCTCGCCTGTCCCCGGGTCTAGTTTACCGGCAAGCCTTCGGATGCAGATGGATGAACGATGTTCTTCTGGCACCGTAGATGGATCAAGAATAACATCGTCTTCATACCCAGTAACTACGCCGCTTTCGCTAAGGATTTGCTCTGGCATCGCTTCCCTTCCTATACCGGCGCACTGGTTGTGGAGTCGGGTTTGCCCATTCTGAGCCCTTGCTGCTCATATACGCTATCATCATACCTTTTCTGTCCAAAAGGAAGACCGCTGTCGGAAACCACCCAGTCCGGAAGCTTGAAGTCGCGCTTGGTGCTGGGGAAGAAATCAGAGAAAAGACGACTGGAGTAATGGGTGAAGTGTATCTGATCAAGCACGGCTATCTGTCGATACTCGTCTGTGCTTAGTTCAACAGCTACATTCTCGAGCATTTCAGTGGTTATCTCATCGATGTCGACCTCGGAAGAAAACTTGTAGGCTTCGTTGGGATTTGATGAAATACTGCCGCTGATCTTGTGTATGAACGTACTTGCGAAGTAAGGGGCGAATCCACCAGGCCCTGTCAGGCCGAAATGGATATCTCTCTCCATGTGGGGGTCTCCCTTGCCTTCAACATGTACTTCATCGATGCTCGGGAAAAGCCTCATGAGGGTAGTGCGGACGCTGCCTTTGGTGATAAGAAGGTCCCTGGTATTGACGCTCTCGGACATCCGGGCGTGGTAAGCCTCGTTGTCTTCATGTATAACTCCGCCGGTTGCCGGAACGATGTTGGTCGTCCTGGTCCACTGAGCGTAAAGCGGATCCTTGATGTCCGATATCATTCCTGTATCGACGTTGTACTGGTCGCCCTGCGCTATGGCTTGAACAGTGAACTGGATGTAGTATTCATTGCCGATGCGCTGAGACTGGACACGAGATGCGCTGAACTCGTGCTTTTCAGTCGTGGCGAAAATCAGATCCATTCCCACTCTCCACCCGACGGGAATTACGATTCTGGAGGGTGAAGAGAAATAGATGCGCTGTACGGTACGGGCAAAGCCCCCGGTGTTTCTGGGGAGGAAGACCATGCCTCCTATGGCATCGAGCTGAGTTTCGGACATGTCGTTGTGAGCCGCTGGATTGGTGGCAGCCGCTATGGCGTCTATGCGCCTGTAGACGTAATCAAGGATCTCGGCAACGGCGTGGATGAACAAGTCGAAGACGCCTGTGCCCTTTGCATACGCTATCTTGGGCCGATGTTCTTTAAGCCATCCTACAATGAAATTGATGATGTTATTGACCATTTGCAGCTATCACCTTTCCGGGCGAAGAAAGAGTGAGGGGCCGCAGCCTTCCTGATACACTCTTCCTTTTCAAAGGTATCAACCAGATCCCTTGTTCTTCCTTGTAAGTTATTGCTTCGTCAGGGCTGAGTACGAGGTAATCGAGAAGCATGTCATCCGGATAGCCCTGCCCTCTCTGCATCGCCTTTATCTGAGACTCAGCCTGCTTTATAGACAAGGCTATCTCCGCCCTGACATCGGCGCTTTTGCTGCCTTTGCCGAGGTTCATCAGATTCACGCCGTAGGGGATGATGTTGTCGCTGCCTCTGGTGGTGAACAGTGTTTTAACAATGATCTGGTCCAGGACATCCTCTCCGTAGGATGACATGCCCAATGTCTGATGAATACTCATGTCTGCTGTGATGGTGCCGTCGGTATTGATCACCTTCTGGACAAAGATGATGTCCTTCATCAGCACACCCTCTCGGCTATTTCCAAAGCTGTATCGATGTTGCCCTGTAACTCATCCAAGCGCTTCTGAAGACCGGCCAGTGCCTGGAACTGCAGAGCCGGAAGCATGGTTGCCGACCTGGCTCTGGCCAAAGACGCTCCGGCTTCATCCTGATAAAGCTGCTCCACCTGTCTCCTTATACCCTTCGATTCGCCCGGAGCTATCTCGTCTTCCCCCATGTTGGATAATACTCCGGAAAGGCATTGGGCGACAGTGCTTCCAGCTACTACCGATTCAATCGTCATCTCGAGAAAGCCAGGGATGAAACCTGACTCCAGCATCTTCAACGGTGCGCTCCATCCGGCGTTTGCAAGCCACGTAATCACGTAATCGTACTTTTCGTCTTCATACCCGGAGAACCGGTTCAGCATGTTCTCCATCTGGGCATCCCGATTGGATATGGCATTCACGTCCGTCTTGATCCTGTTGAGCTCGAATGCCCACTGGTCATGCCGCAGGAAGAATGAAGAAAGGTCGGCCGTGGTGGCCATCAACCTGGAAAGAATCTGCTGGATCTCCGAAACACTGTAGTTGACTTCGGACAAGGATTTCAACCCGTCGTTGGGCGTATGGGGATGAATGATGTACGCCAGGTCGGAGGTAGCCTCCTGGTTGGTCGCGTACGAACTCACTCCGAAAGGCTGAGGAAGCTGGCCCAGTGTTTTGAGCATCATGAACAAGCCTTGCAGCTCGTTACGCCATGCGGCGGAGTGGATGGGAGCGCTCGATCTGCGGTTGTTCTCAACGACGTCCCTCATGTCGGCCCTGATGTCACTGATCCTTGTTCCAACGAACCACAGGGTATTGTCGCTCAACAGGACATCGAGAGCCAGACCGGTGTACTGATTCGACTGCAGGAACTGCAGGGCGCCTTCTGCATGGACGATAAGCTCTTTGTAGTACTGCAGCCTGACTGTCGTTTTCAGAAGGCAGTCATACCACTTTTTGAGATCGGTGAGGGTATCGCCCAGTCTGTCTATGGAATCCAGGGTCTGCGACAGCTTGGTACGAAAGAAAGCAGGATCCAACGGGTCGAAGGCATGGTCTTTCATGAAGCTGGTGAACATGTCGAGAAGGTCACCCACCAGCCCCCGGGGCGCCAGCTTCTGGATGGCCGTCAGGATCCTCCACTGTACCATTTCCAATTGGCTGTTGTCCCATCTGCCGTAAGCAGCGTTGGTATGGGCTCTGTAGGTTTCCTGTTCTGCCACCCTCAAGTTGAGATCGGCAGCCACTACGGCTTTCACGAATTCTCTCCACCAGTCGGTTTCCGAAAGATCGTTGATGTCACCCTCGAGGGTGGAGAGCAGATTGCGGATATTCCCAAGGATGATGGTTCTGTTGTGCAGCTCAGTCTGCATCTTGTTCACCAAAGACTGGACTGCAGCGAGAAGAATGGTCTCGGCATAACGGCATACCATGGTTTTCAGCATGACCCACATGATGTCGCTGAAAGATTTCCCCTTCGCAGCTTCGGATATCTGGTTTACAGTTCCGGAAGCGAATGAGACAAAATCGTTGATGAGATTCTCGAGGTAATCCTTGGATTCTCCCGCCCACAAAAGAGGCTGTCTCAGCATGATCTTGCCCAAAGTGATGACACCGTTCAACGCACTTGCCAATGCCTCTTGTATGCCTGCATACCGAGTGGTGGCTGATGAGTACAGGGAAGCCACGAAACAGCCATAGAAGCAGGCATCACCCGCTACTTTGGTCATCATCTCAGCTACCTTGCGAAGGTCTCCCCCGACCGGTGGACCGTCGCAAAGCAAAACTGGTTCTTGGCACTCCGTTGAGACAAGTTCCTCAGACACTCCGCAGCCTCGCGCTCCAGTTCTTCCGCCATTTGTAAACGTCTTCGATGCTCACATTGAGCTTGGCCGCCACCTCGGCCGGCTTCATCTCTTCTCCGCGGTTCATGGCCAGTACGAACAGATCGTACGCCTTGAGTTCCTTGCCACTCAGCTCCGCCCTGTAGTACCGGAGATTGTCCATGTTCCGGGACCGGATGGCTTCATGGACATTGGCTTCGGTCTCAGCTTCATCTGCTATCGAGCTGATGAGAGTAGTCGGCTGAATGCCCATGTTGACCCGCTCCACCGTGTCTTCATCAATACCGGTTGCCTTCGAAAGCTCAGTGATGTTCGGATACCGGCCTTTGGCGGTGAAGAAGTCTTCGTTGGCCTTACTGACCTGACCGAACAGAGATGATACTCCTTCGGGGAGATAGGTCGGGTTCTGCCTGGACGTCACGTATCTCTGCAGCGGGGCGAGGTTGGACATGACATGAGTGCTGATCTTGGCCTTCTCTGGATCGTACTTTTCCATGGCGCTTCTGGCGAGGATGTACGCTCTTCCCCTGATGTCGGACATAGGTACAGGGTATCCTTTGAAACGGCTGATGTAGCTTCGGATCAATGGATCCAAGGACTCTGCCAGGGATTCATAGGCTGTTTCGTCGCCGCCCTGCCATTGCTGCCACAAAGCGAGCTGATCTTCGTCTCTGGCCATGCTAGAGCTCCTCAGCCTGGGTTGAGCCATTCAAGAGGTTCCTGGTGGCTTCCTTGACGAGGTTGTCTATATTGTCGCTGTTCAATACCTCGCCGTCGAAATACGTTACGTCCACAGGAACATTCCAATTTTCCTGGAAGAAGGAATATGCTTCGAAATAGACTTCCTGGCGTTCCCTGATGTAACATCCGGCTATCTTGGCATCGTCGGGGATTTTGTCTCCTATTTCAAGGTCGCCCATGTCCTCGAGGGACACCGCCGATGTCCTGATGCTCACCCCGCCAAGGGCGATATTCCCGTCCTGAGACCACTTGCATCTCATGAAATCAGAGAGCCACTGGTTCTTCGTTATGGGTGTTCTTCTTCCATATGCCCGGGCAAAGGCGAACTTGTTCGGAGACAGGTTATACATCTCATAGAGCTTGTCGGTGGCGTTCTTTATCGCCAAAGGATCGGCCTTGGCGGCCCGTAGGTCTTCATCGCTCATGTCTGCCACCAGAAGATGGGCCAGGATGGAAAGGTCGCTGTAGGTATCTTCAGCTTCCCTGCTTCTGGGTATCTCGTCTTCGAAGGGCAGGCCGACCAACCGAGGGTACAGGTAAGACCCGATATGCTCGGGAGCGAAGAACCTGTGTTCAAGCCAGGCGCCGCCTTCATTTGCGGTGACTGGTTCCTGATAAGGCCGCATGCCGTCGAAGTGATAGTCTGTCCTCTGGCTGCTGCCAGCGACATAAGACATCGTCACCCCTGCGAGACGTCCGATTTTATGCTGACCGTTCCTGGCGAGGACAAGAGATGGAAACCCGGGGACAACCGAGAAATTGAGGAAGTTGCTTGAAAGAGAAGTGTGATGGACGTGCTGGGCCTTGTAATACTGCAGCTCCATGTACTGCTTGATGTATTCACTGCCCATGTCGCCCACGTACTCAGGACGGTTGAGCGATGCGTTGTGGTGGACTACTCCTGAATAACGCTCCTGGGGCAGATTGAAGTAACGGCCTTTCTTCTTCTCGGAGACATTCTCGCCTTCGGTCGCCTTGATGCCGTCCTCGAGTTCCTGGGGAAGGATTATGGTGGTCTGAGTAGAGCTGTTGGTCTGCAGGCCTCCGCGTCCTCCCACCCGGGCGATCATCCTCGTGGGGATCTCTCCAAAATCGATGCTGTGCTGCCAATCCTGGTAGTCGCACGTGAAGATCACGTTGAACCTCGGGGGAGGCGACAACTGCCCTATGTCTGGCATCATGAGAAGGTCACCGACCAACACATCGTATGGATTCTCGAGTACTACTTCATTGATCGTCTTCTCTTCGCTGTCGAACTTGGGATTAAGGAATGACGGACAGGGGATATTCAATACTTCGTAATCGAGGAGCTGGAGAATAGTAAAAAGGAGCTGGGACACCGGCGCCGTACCGGTCATCTTGTTGACGGTCTTCTCCAGGATCTTTTCAAGCCTTGAGCCTTCGAAATACCCCAGAGCTTTGGGGTTTGATACGATGTTGATCCTTCTCTCGAGGCGCTGAAGCCTCCAGAGTATGTGAAGCCGCTCGGTGGTATTCAGGCCGGCATCTTTCAGGATATCCATCAAACCCTCGGCCAAACCCTTTTCTTTGAGCTTGGCAGACAGGTCGCTGTAGGAAAGCGTACCGAGCTGGTCTTTCCAGTCGGAGGTTTCCAGCCCCATGCTGCTCCCGCGGTCTACCATGTAACGATGGCACTCGCTCATGAAGTTGGCACTCCCGGCGGCTGTAATAGTCATGAGATGCTGGGGGCCCACATGGGATTGAGTGACTTTCCCGAACAGACGGCCTTCCACTACGAACTGGTCTATATCAGTCAAATCGTCATAGGCGAAGATCTGAACGTATGTATCGGGCTGAACTCCCTTGAGGTCGATGTCATTCAGAATGGTCAGGCCTTGATCATCAACGCCGCCATCCACGCTTTTGAAAACACGATGCGAAATGGGGTCCAACAGAGGAACATACGGAAGAGTCAGGCTGATGACGGCCGGCGAATCGACTTTGAATGAAAACTGGGCCATCAGAACAGGTAGAGGCACTCCTTCCAAAAGCGCAGTGAGCCGGATATTCGGACTAAACTCAGCCTGGCTCATCAGGATTCTCCCTGCAAAGCATCCGAAGCAGCAGCGGATACCACTTCTCCCGCTGCTTCTGCATCCGTGGCGGAGCCTTCCGGATCCAACGGCTTCGATGGAAGGGCATACTCTACTCCGGTCTGGAGCAATCCCTGGGTGTCGGCCGACCCCACCAATTTTCCGATCTGCCCGTAGAACTGCTCGGAAGTTCCTTTGAACCGTTGGAAGTTCTGTCCGTTCTGAGAATAGACATTCATTCTCGGCAATGGGATGCGATCGGTTATGTACATCTGGAAGCTGAATGGAACCTCCGGCTCTCTGACGGCGTTTTCGAACAGGTTCAAATTGAGAAGATAGCCGCCGATGATGGTCGCCTTGTAGAGAATGTAGACTCTCCACTTCCTTCTGGCCAAAACGCTGCCTCGAGCCAGTTTGTCGTAGACTTGTTCCCATGACCGCATCCAGTCGAAGTTCTGGCAGTCTATGAGTTTACCGGAGACGGTGGATACCTGGGGGCCTTCTTCACTGAACGATCCTACGTATCCTTCCGTGGAGCGTGTGAAGTTGACGCTTTCCTTCCTGGAGCTTTGAATGTCTTCTATCGATATGTTGGTAGTGGCGTAGATGACTTCGCCATCGATGCTCATGATCCTGAATGTGGCGTAGCGTTCCGGATGCATGGCGATGCCGCCGTGGATACCGGGACGACGAGCCGGAAGGAAACCGGCCTGAACGGCGTAGTAGATGTCGAATTTTCTCTGGTCGACTTCGGGGCCTTCATAAAGGTTACCGGCAATAAGCTCGGGATCCAAGGCTCTTATGCCTCCAGGGCCTCCGCTGCCGCCCAAGGATCCACCTTCGACAGTGTAAGCTTCTCTTGGATATATATAAGTTCTATCTTGCCTTATCTGCTGGTCCGTTATTATATATTCTAACCCTTGGTCAACAAGATAATCATACATAAGACCATTACCAACGGAATTTGAATGCCGATATTCGCTTGTTTGAAAAAGCATTCCAAGTATAGGAGGTGATGAAAAAAGGGCGTCTATGTTGTCCTGATGAGTAAGAGTGTCATTGACAAGAGTACCAGCGGATTGTCTAACCGTCAGCCTGCCAATAATCGCATCTTTACATTGCAGTTCTGATAGGTTGGAACCGGCTGGTACAGAGATGCTGCTTACTTGCTGGTCTATAAAGCCTGTTATATTTCCAAATATTGACATTAACTTCCTCCCACGAATCTTCTTATTACTCCCATTGCTCCGCCAACGCCGCTGTCATTAGTAGGAGGTGACCAACCCGGGAGAAATCCTTCGTCCCAGTTCACTATGTACGAAAACACAGCATCACCGCGAGATGTTCCTCTGGGCGCTCCATCGGTTCCCGGTCCTTCTGTCAGCCTGAATTGGCCTGGCCTGAGAGGCGTCTCTACGTTCTCACTGGGCTGCAGTTGAATGTTGAAATGTTCCTGGGCCTGGGCATGAGTAATAAATCCGCCTTCTTTTTCCAAAAGGTCCATCAAGCCGGAAGGAAGATCTGCTGCAGCAATCGTTGCTTTTGCGCTGGCGTCCAGATTATTGTACCCTCCAGGCGCGAACATTGCATTCGCCATGTCTTCTGTTATTCCCGAATTGGATGTTGTGATCCCCGCCACTATTTCAGAACGAGCTTGTATAAGGTCAGCAGAGCTGCTTGCCACTACAGCCCCGGCAAAGCCTTCTCCTGGAAGAACTTGACCGCCAAGAGCCTGGATAGCGGCTCCTTTGTCTATGTAAGCGGAATGGATCCCCTGGTCGAACGAAGAATTCTCGTTACGCTCCATCTCGTTTACAAGCGCCCTGGTCTGCTCCAACTGCTGATTTTCTGCTTCAGTCCTGTTGCTCTTGGATTCCAGAATATTCATGGTCTCGTAAGCAAACCCATATCTACTGAGTTCCTGGACCTGATCCTCACTGAGCCCCATGACCTGCGTGGTACGGTTAAACTGGGCTACTGCGCCTTGATCTACTCCAGTCAGTCTGGCTTCAGTGCTTTGGTCAACGGCCTGTCTCGCAGTTGCCGCCAGATTTTCTGCTCCAGCAGCCACTACGTCGTCATCGAAGTTGCCCCATTCAGGGAAGTTGGAACCGATGTAGTAATTGACAGCTCTCTGCGTATTGGGATCCAATGCATCCCAGCTTTTGTTATAAAGCTGTTGTACATAGGCTTCTACAGCGGCGAATCTTTCATTTGGATCGCCTGAGCTTCTACCCCTGGTAGCGGCATCCCATGCTCCTGCGTTGTTCGAATCTATGGTTCTTCTCTTGAGATCATTCCATTCCGGATCGCCTGAGGTAATGATTTCTGAAACGCTCTGCATGGCTTCCGGAGTGTACTGCTGCTGAGCAAACTCCAAGGACCTCTGCGCTTGTGTGAAAGCAAACCCGGCGCCTTCATCGTTACCTATAACGCCCAACTGACCTCTGGTATTCAAAGCATCAAGGATAAGAGCATCATCACGGGACGCTCCGAACCAACCACCAGGAGCAAATGCCTGCTCTTGAGCCACTGACCGGTCATTCAGATCTTCCAAAACTTCACCAAGCGGTGCATCCGTTCCATTTAGAACATAATTGACAGCGGATCCTGCCGTTATTGTTTCAGTAGATGTAAAACGACTGTTGAAAATAGATTGAACATTGTTTGCCCCTTGTTCCAATCCAAGGATTCTCATTACAGAATCATTAGCATCTACTCCCCATTTCACTAACCCAGTAACCTGTGAATCAACCCAACGCCCTGCTCCGCCTATGGTGCTCAGAATAGAGGAGTTTCTCACCCGCTCAGACCATGGTTGTCCTGCTGCCAACTGTCCGGACTGCAGACCAGGCCACATATCTGCATATACTTCAAAAGCGCTTTTTTCTCTCGTAACATTCGCTACAATCTGGCCGTCTTCAACGCCGAAACCATTGATCACGGACTGAGCCTGACTGGTATCACCAAACCCTGTACCCATGGTATTGGTGGATCCAACGCCGGCAAACGGCTGCAGTAATTCCATCGCTTCATCTGAAGTCATCGTTCCATCTGATACCCATCTGTTGGCGCTGCGGAGAAGCATTACGGCATCCATGGAATTGTTGCCCATATATCCCGCTGCTCCTGCTTCACCAGCCTGAAGTGCGGGAAGATAGTCTGCTGCTCCAGCATAAGCAGGATCAGCCATCTTCATCAATAGATCGGTAGCATATGATCCTTCTACAGCCTGAAGATCCAACTGAGAAGCAGTGAATCCAGCCCCGGACACAGTGCTCATGGCCGATGATACCATCAAGTCCCGGGCGATCATGGATTCTTCCCGCAAAGCCCGGTTATGGAAGGCTCCCTGAGCGGTAGCCAATGTCGCACGTATATCGTACGAAGGGTCGGTCCGTGCTCTGTAATTGTCAATGTTGGCGAGGGCAGCAGCAGGGCTGTCGTAAATGCCTTGGTCGGCCAGCTCAATGGACTGGGCAATGGGGTCGTCTATATCCCGTCTCTCGAGGCCTCCCAACAACTGGCCTACATAAGCGTCCCCCCATTGATCAGGCATCTGTGAGGCTTGTATGGCGCCTCTATGACGGGCAAGCAGACGGTCCTCTCTTGACATGCCTTCGAGAGTAGTCCCGACCGACTCCGGCCTTTTTTCACCGGAGAGGATTTCGTCCATCCCGCCGGCGCCCGAAACACCCATCCATCCCAGCATGAAAGGATCTGCCATGAAAGCAGCTCCCCGGGCTTCATAACCAAGGCCTACTTCTTCGAATCCACCTGCCTGGTTCCATGCTGTCTGAGATCCAGAGGCTCTGTAAACCATGTCACTGTTGGCTATGTTGGTGGCGATGGATGTAACCACGTCAATGTTTCTTAAACCCATCCCGTTCCATGGTCCCATCGCTTCAAGAGATTCGGACAGCAGCCGCTCTCCCGGAATTCCAGAAGCCTGAGAAAGATTTTGGATACCCGAGATGAAGCCGCCCATCTCACCAAAGGTGATACCGGTACCGGCCGATATAAGGGATTGACCGTACTGGCCCATTTCTTCGATCCCCATGCCGGTCTGTCTGAAGAACTCCTTGAACTTCTCAAGAGTGGCCAAGGTCTTTTCTATGCGGTCGTCGAGCGATGACAGGTCGTCAAACTCGCCCAACTGGCTCATGGTTTGCATCATGCGGCCAAATTCTACGCCTTGGAATCCGCCTTCCTGCATTCTCGCATAGATGTCCTCACCGTAACCCTGGGCATCAGCCCTTGTGATGGATCTCGACTGACCAAAGGTGCGGGGGCCTTCGTAAGCGAACTGATGCACTGCAGAACCTATCAAGCCCTCCATCTGGCTGTCCCATGTTGCCACCGGCGGCTGGTCAAGAACACCGAGATCTTCAGCAATACCTTTCATCAAAGCATCGGCAGCAACAAAAATGGGCAGAGACAAGATACCTCCGCCGGCGAAAGCGCTGACCGCTCCTGCCGCCAACCCTGTAGTGAGCTCGAGCATGAGTTCTTTGTCCTGCCTTGCCAGCGCTGCTTCGCGCATGGCACTGGAAGCCTCCAAAGCTCCTATGAGCTCCATGGATGGCATCATATTGGACTGGTATGATTCGGTGCGCGAACTCTGATATGGGTTCTGGGGACGTATGATGTTTTCCGCCGGGGCCATCTGGTCGTTGGCCATCGCGGAAGAACTGTAAAGATCCTGACTCACCCGATTAAGCTCTGAGCCCATTGGGTAGGTATCAGCCACTTGGTTTTTCCTCTCTCCATTCCTTTATTATACGCGAAGCCTCTCCGGGTTCAAGCCTCTGGAACGGAGGTAGTCCACCTTCAAGCGGTGCGTTCAATCCCTTGATCCTTATGTTTCTTCCCATGAGGTTGGAATTGAGCACGGCATTCGTAAGCTCTGTCGCCGATATAATGTAAGAAGTCCATGGCATAAACTTCTCTCTGACTGTCGCTTCCAGCTCTGGAGTCATCCTGGGGCTTGCAGACATAGCCTTGACATACTCCCTCTCCTGGTATTTCTGCGTGGCAAAGACAGCAAATTTGAGCTGGAGATCGTTGTCTATCCCTGATCTTCCCCCGCGGTATTCTTCTCCAAGGTAGAATCCGTACGGGGTTCGGAGAAAAAATCGAGTGCCTTCACCTTGAAAAGGGACTCGATCTTGCTCATGAAGGCGCCGAGAACTGCAAAAGCGTTTCTCTTGAGCTCGGGATGCCATTCATCGGCGATGACCTTGGCGGTGTCGTTCAGCTTCGCAACGAAGTCAATACCGGCCTTGGGATCCGATCCGGCGGCAGGAATTGCCGGGACTTCTACCAGAACGTCATTGATCTTTCTCAGAGACAAGGCCATGATGTAGATCATTTCGGCCTGTCCATCTATCTCCAGCTTGGACCCCGGGATAATGTTTTTGGTATCGGGATCAAAAACATCTTTGTAGTTGGTGATGGCCAAGCGCCTGGCTGCAGTGAACTCTTTTCCGAAGAGCGACTGAAACTCCATGGTGGTGCTTTTGGCAACCATCTGGTCTCCGCTGTAAACGCGCTGTCCGGTGAGTATTTTGGCAATAGCCTGGTTTTCTTCATCAGTGTTCGTGTCTTCTGCTTTTTTTGATGCCACGTCCTTACTGACGGCTGCAAGGGCATCCCTTAGAGGCAACCCCGACGCCAGCAGGCTGGTCTTACCAAGTTCCGGCATAATCCCTCCCTGTGTTGAAAGTGCAAGGGTAAGATGGTCGTTAAGCAAGGGAGAGTCAATGAGGTAAGTAAAAAAAAAGAGACAACCTGCTTCCAGGTACCTGTACTGTTATCTTATCTATCTTATAGTTATACCTGATTAAAGTAGTTTTTGGAGAGAAGAGTCTTTGCTGAGAAACAGAACGCCCCGGCGGTTTTGCCGGGGCGCCCGGGGAGTGCAAGGCCAAAAGGCCTTTGCTTATATAACCAAGGGTTAGAGGCGGAGCAAGCTTTCAACCATGTCCTTCTCGGAATGGTTATGCCGTTCTTTCCATTCTTCCTGCTTGCCTCTGTTCCAGTCCTGGACCGGTCGGTAGTAGCCAACGATCCGCGAGAAGACCTCGCATTTAACGCCCTTGATTTGTCTTGTTGTTGATGCCTTCTTGACATCTTCTTGCTGCGTAAGTACATTAGGCATAAGAAACTCCTTTCTGGAGAATCTCGGGGGATTCAGGAACGACTCGAGGCGGAAGTTACAGGCTCCCGCCTCGCTTCTTTATCTCACGTCACGGCGTCTGATATTGTCATAGTTCAAGGCATTACCTCCTGAATAGATAGCCCCCGCCATACAAACGACGGGGGCATCATTCATTCCTAGCCTTCGATCAAGCCCGGGTCGACCTGATAGATCTCCTGGTACATGATCGATGCGTTCTCGGCTGCCATGTTGGTTCCGCTCGTCATGCTCAAGCTGTGCCCCGAGATGTAGCACACCTCGAAGAACAGGCCGGCATAGAGCTGCATGCGCATGTCGAACATCAGGAAGAACAGACCTGTCGGATTGTTGAACAACTCGGAGTTGACGTTGAAGAAAGCTGATCCGAAACCCGGCTTCCTGAAGAATGCCTGAGCCTCTTCATCGGTAACATCGGGATAGAGGGCTCTCAGAAGGCTGGGACCTGCAAAGAGCATCCTTCCGATGGCAAGAGATCCAGCACCACGGCCCGGCACCAGGAAGTTGCCACGAGAACCGATCTCGAAGCCTCTCCCTATCTGTTTGCCTTCGCGGTGTCCGAACTGCTGGACAAGACCAACGGTTTTGATGCTGTCCAGATTGGTGTTGTTCGAGAATACTGGATCACCTACGCAAACAATCGATGACTCGGCATTGATGTGCTTGCCCAGGTAGTCTTCCGCCGAGTCATGGCCTACCCAGCCCTTCCTGTATTCCCAGTCCTTCAGCAGGTTGCTACCCATGGCTTCTCTCCTTACACCATATAGATCTTGATGTGACCACCATTGAAGGGCGGCGTTGCCAACCCCTCCACTTCCAGAAGAATCAGCGTCCTGTCATCCTCGTCGACCTGGAACTTGATCATGGTCAAGCTCTGGAGAGCGCCCTTTTTGTCGACGATGAAGTTCCTCGAAGCGGTGTAGATGGTGTTGAGAAGGGCCATGCCCTTCGCATCCAGCTTGAGGGTTCCAACAACCGAGTCGAAGTTGGTGATCAGGACTGTACCAGCGTAGTCGAACTGGTGAACGATGCTCTGCTCCATGGTATTGACGGATGACATGTCAGTGGTGACCTGATGGATGCTGTACAAGGGCGAGTTTTCGGTGTCCTGCCACACAGCCTCGATACCACCCGAGATCAGATGGTCGAGCGTGGCTTCGTCCTTGAAGCCGTCATCGGGCAGCACAATGCCGGTGAAGAAGAAGTTGACCTTGGCCTTGGTATGGGGCATGCCGACGTCATTGGAGGCTGCCAGCCTTGCGCACCAGTACACCTGCCAGTAGTACGAAGGAACGGTGTGAGTCGCCCCTCTGTAGGTCCCCTTGAGGAAGTGTGGCCAAACAAGACGGAATGCCCTGTTGGCGTAACCTTCGGCATAGGCTTTGTAGAGGCATGCTTCGTCGTAGGCTGTGTAGTAAGCGTTGACCACCCGGTAAGTCCAGTCGGTCATGTCGACGTCGGGGGTCTTGCTGTAGAGCGTGAGAGCGTCGGTTGCCACTGTCTTGATCCTCAGTTGGTCAACCACTTCTCCATCGGCATCGGAAAGCTCGAGATACCCTCCGGCAATAACCTCTGAGTCCACGAAGTCCTGAGTGATATCGGTGAAGACCAGGTTGTCTTCCTGGCCGCCCGGTACGTCCTGGGTGTCAACGGCCACGTTCTCCGAGATCCTGGGGAACGAACCGTATCCGCAGACCATTCTCGCGGTGTCGGGATCCCTCATCCAGTTCACGAACAGTTCCAGGAGGGAGTTAATCTGTGTGTTCTGAACCAGTGATACGAAGGAGTAGGCTGTTTCGTACCGGTTGAAAGTCCTCAGGTAGGTCAATGTCTTGGCCCACTCGGTTTCATCGCAGAGGGAGTTGTCGACGAAAGCTTCGGGGTCGGATTCGTCGGGGCAGGAGATGAAGACTTCCTCGGCAACCTGCAGCGCCAGCCAAGTCCCAAACGCGATGGGGTTGTCGGGCACGATCGCCTGATTGCCGCCCATGGTGTCGAGCAGATTGGACCGGGTGACCCGTATGCGGCTTTCGTTGAGGTCCCCCCTGAGGGCGTAGTAACCGACGAAAGCCTTTCCCTTGGCCGGAAGAACGATCTTGTAGTCGACATACTGAAGGTTCATCATCGCCGGCAAGGAGAACGTGCCGAGAAGAAGGAGTGAACCGTCGTCCTGGAGAGCAACGTAGATGGGATCGCTTGCCGTACCGTCAGCACGGTAGAGAACCACCATGGAGTAACCGGTAACAAGCTCCATCTCCGAGAAGTCAACGGTGTCGTCGGAAAGGCTCATGTCCGTCTCGTCTATGACGCCGTTGGCTGCCCGGGCTACGATCTTGTAGTAGTCGAAGTCGCCGCCTACTTTGTCTCCTGCCAACGGCAATGTACCTTCGACCATAAGATTGGCGGCTACCGCGGTAATCCTCTTGATCGTTGTAGTGACTCCGTCGTCAGCTCCGCCCGTCATGCCTGAAGCCGTTACAGTGGTTTCAGTGAAGGTGATGTCGATGTTACCTGCAGCCGAGTTGTTCTGGTTCTCGAGATCGGCCTGTTCGGAATCTACGCCGTTGACCAGTGCGTCGATTTCGAGTGTCGATGCGTTGATGGCGTCAACCAAATTGGAGATCATCAAGGTGTCATCGTTGACATCTGATGAATCTCTTTCGGTGGCGACCAGGGTATAGCCGGGAGTGAGGTTGGTTCCTGGGATCCCTCCACCGGTAAGGCCGGCAACGGTGATGTTGGCGCCGGCTGCGACTATGGCGACATCGCCATCAGCCGAGTGGAAGTTGTTCGCCACGTAGACGTACCCGCCACCCGGGGTGCTGACCACGAAGACATCGGATGCCGCTACATGCTGCGCTGTGATTGCGTTGGCAAGGTTGGCCACTGTAGCCGGTATGTCAAGTCCGATGAGAACCGCTACGTTGCCGGGTCCCACTCCACCGCCGAGACCGTCATCGAACTCGTACGTTACGGCAGGGTCACCGGTACCGTCATCGATGACAATGGTGTCTCCATCCGCAGGAAGGCCGGTGAGGAGGATAAATCCAGTCGGACGGTTGCCGTGGTCGAACTGGAAGGTGACGGCATGGCCTTCTCCATCCTCTATGTGGACGATGCTGCCGTTTACGTATGTGTCGGCGTTGATAACGCCTTCAGCGGGATGGCCAATAGAGAACTGCCTGAGCATCAGGTAGTCACCTATCTTGGCGTCGGTGTCAGTGCTGAATCCTACGGCCAGACTGGAATCCTGGAACTCAGAGGCTCCGACTCTCCAGTCGTAGGCCGGATCTCCGGAAGCTTCCACTTCGTCCTTGACCGGGGTTGTGGTCTGGTCGGAAGTCACGACCACGATTCCGTCTTTGATCGTGATGGAATCTCCCGTCACTTCCCAGTTGTCACCGTCTTCGTCAGGTATGATTTCCTCTTTGCCGTTGGCGTCGAGAACGATCTTTACTGTGACTTTGCTCGGTATCACAGTTGCCTGATCCATGATGTCCGGAATCGCTGCCACCAGGTCAGAGCTTCTGTCGTAGTCACCGATGTAGGCTCCAGTTTCAACCTGGGCCAGGTGACCTACAAGCTGGAGTCTCAGAGTCGACGGAAACCTCACCCTGGGGGTGGAGGCGTCAATGAACTCCATCGACATATGCGGTCTGCGGTAATCACTCATGGTATCCTCCTAAGGCCCACGTACTTCAATTCGGACGACTGGAGCGTCTCTATGGTAAACATAATGTTCGCTTGTCTCGACTCTGAGCAGCACCGGTACATCCACCAACTCCATTCCTGCCTTTTCATCCTTTATTGTACTCGCTTTTCCCTCGCTGTCAAAGGTGATGCTTCTGTACCTTCCGAGGGCATAAAGCTCATCCTTGTGAAAGCGGAAGATCATGCGTACGTACTTGGCCACTATCTCGGCGATGAACTTGTCATGGTGGAGGCAGTGGATAACGATCGGGCTCAGATCGGAGAACATGAATGAAGTCTTTGCTTCTCTAAAGTCGTGGTGTACAAGGTTCTGATGGAATGCCTGATATCGTTCTCTCTGCTGAAGAGCTTCGACCACAAGATGAACCGCAGAGCGCTGCTTGAGGGTTTCCTGGGAAAGAGAGTCTTCGAACCTGACAAACAGAGTGGATCTCTCCGGGCTATCCGGAATTGCCAGAAGGTCCATCGTCTTCCCCGGACCTATCTCGATCGACCTCTGTCTTTGGAAGAAACTCTCGAGGAAATCCGCAAAGTCCTCCTTGACAGTCTCCTTGGTCATCACAGGCATCTGGTAGCACTACCTTTCCGCTGGTCCATACGATCAGGGATCCAGGGGCGACCATTTGCAGGTCACCCCCGGATCTCCTATCCCTAAGCCTCTTCGACGACGACTGTCCAGCCATTGATCTCAAGGGCTGCCATAGCGGCCAAGCCTGTCGCACTCGGCACGGCATTGCCGCTGAGGTCGATGTAGCAGGGATCCACGACACCGTCGTCGGTACCATTCTCCATTCCGGTAGCGGTGATGGAAGTACCTGCTTCAGTAATGACCACGTTCCCGGCTGCTCCACCGTGCTGGTTGACAAGGTCGATGACCAACGGGCTCAGCTCCCGCACAAGAGCATCAATGTCAAGCGCGGAGAGGTTGATGGCATCGCAGAGGTTTGAAGTCGTTTCCTCTTCGTTGGCGGTCATGATCACAGGAATGTTCGGGGCTACCACGTTGTCCCCGGGATCCACTCCGCCGGACATCCCAACGAGCTGAAGATTGGCGCTCGTGGTTGTCATCAGTACGTTGCCTGCCTCGAGGTAAGCCGAGTTCTTGAGGGAACAGACATTGAGAAGACCTCCGGCTGCATCGAAATCAAGATGCCCCAGGCCGGCCTCAGCATCAATCGCAGCTCTGAGGGCAACGCAAGTAGCGTTTCCGATCGTCGAGTCCGCTCCTCCAGCCAACCCGACTACATCGAAGGTTGTACCGACCTCAACCATGGGAACGTCACCGGCCACTCCCGGAACGTCGTGCGTGATGTTGAGCTGTTCGTCGTCGACTCCATCTACTTCCGATGTAATACTGATACCAGCGGCATTGATCGCCGTGTTCAGAGCTGATATGACAGCAGCTCCGTCAATTGCATCTGCCTTGCTTCTTTCAACAGCGATCAGGACATTGCCTTCGGTTACATTGGCCCCTGGAGCCGCTCCGTTGGAAAGGCCTACGACGCTGATGTTGACGCCGGAGCAAGTGATGGCCACGTTGCCGTCTTCGCTGTGGAAGTTGCTTATGAGTTGGATGGTGTCGTCTCCAGCAACAGACGCTGCCCATACTTCCGATACATCGGATGAAGAAGCCAGATCGATGGCTGTTTGAAGGTTGTCTCTGGTCCCGGCGAGAGTACCGGCGATGAGTACTTCAACATGGCCGGGGATGATGCCTCCGCCGTCATCAAACTCGTATGTCAGGGCTGGGTTGACGCCGTCATCAATCGTAATGGTATCTCCTGCCGACGGGATATCAGCAAGGGTTATGTGGCCAGTAGGCCGGTCTCCATGATCGACCTGGAACACCACCGCAGGCACAAGACCATCCTCTACCTGAACAGTATCGGCATTCTGGTAAGCGCCATAATTGATCGTACCGCTTGAATGGACGGCCGATGATCCCGGAGTGATTGCTACGGCAACATGGCCTGGCTCAACAGCAGCATTGTCATCGAACTCGAACACCACTGGGTCGTTGACTCCGTCATCTATGGTGAGGATCTCACCATCACTGGGATTTGCTCTGTTACCGACGAGGTCTTCCAAAGTGATGGATCCAGTAGCCTGAGTACCTTCATCAAGCTCGAAGGTTTCTTCGATGCCTTGACCGTCGTCGATGGTCACTGAATCACCCGTGGTGATGTTACCGGTGTTGAGGGTAAGCGTTCCGTTGGCATGCACGGCCAGTGTTCCGGCCATGTCTTCCAGGATATCGTCGACCATGGCTTCAGTGAGGCCGAGGTCCTTGAGGCTCATGTCCCATCCACCGTGGCCGCTCCAGTCACCGCCGTCGGTATAGGCATCCACAGCGCATCCGTCGAGGACGAAAATGTATCCATCCGCAGCCGCCATGTCGATGAGATCCGCCACGTCTCCTTCGATGAGGGACCCCGAGATGTCCAGGTAGGTATTGAGCGGGGTTGCAGCAATGATGGCCGCGAGATCTCCTTCGACCTGAGTGCCTCCAAGATCAAGGACAAGAAGCTCATCCATCGCTGCCGTCATTGTTTCTGCCGAACCGATGAGAGTAACGCAGCCATGAGCCAAGAAAAACTGCATGGCTACCAATGTGGCAAGGTCGGCAGCGTCGCCTTCAATGGCACTGCCATCCATTCGAAGGTCTGTCATCGCTGTATACCCTGCGAGGTTGACAATGTCGCCTTCGATCGCGGTATCAACGATGTTGAGCTTTGTGAGGGCTGCGGATGCCGTTCCGCCAAGGGATGTCAAATTACCCACCACCTGAGTTCCCTCGAGGTCGATTTCCCTGAAACCTTCAAGCAAGGCAAGCTCGCTGATGTTGCCGCGGATGTTGCTGTTGGAGCAGTCGAGATAGCAGAGTTCTTCGACCTCGCTTGCTCCCCTCAGCGTGGTGCCGAGGAAAGACCGTATGCCGGAAAGGTAGAGGGAGATGATGCCGGCTCCTTCGTTGACAGCCGCAAGGGCTTTCATTCCTCCGGAGATCACTGTCCGGGTGCCGTTGACGTGGAGGGTCTCCAGCAGCGGAAGCTTTGTCAGGACTCCCAGATCGAACCTCACCACTGCCGGGGTTTCCCCGGAGATGTTCATCTGGATGCCGGTCACTATGGCATACTCGCCGCGGATCCTTATGGGGAACACGCCGGATGACCGGTAGTAATGAGTAACGGTCATGATCGCGTCATCAAAGACTGCGGATGTTACAGAGGCATCTCCCCATTCAATGGTGAGCTCAGTGCCGTCGTAATCCGGAGACGGGCTGAAAAACCTGAATGTGAGAGGAACCACCATTCCTTCGCCTTCGACTTCCACGGCATCGGCCATGTCGACGTCTGCACTGCAAAGGCTGGCGCTGATCAGATCGATCTGCTCCCGCCTTTTCCTGTTGCTCTGGTTTCTGGAAATGAATGATTCCCTGACAACAGGGAACCGTGGAGATGCGTAAATGTCCCGGTCACTCATGATTTCTACCTCCGTTTTCTGGGCCGCAGGGCCCAACTGCTTACAATGGGCACGCCTTCATTGTACTCGTTTTGGAACAAAAGGCCAGTGGCCATATCAGTCTTCTTCACGCGAGAAGTCTGGTATGATCTTGCTGCTGTCTCTTGTCTGTTTCCATCCCCTGTTTTCTCTTTTCTGCACGGCATCATACAAAGAAGGAACGCTCAGCTTGTATGTGGCGTCATCACTGGGGATCCTGTTGCCTGTGAATATCTGCCGAAAAGGAAACCCCTTCATATCGGTCACATTGATGCCAGGGGCTATTTCCCACCTTATCCCCATGCTGTCTACAATGAGATCCTTGGCCTTGAGGAGAGGATAGTTGGTCGTCCACATTCTGCGGGAATCAATGGGGATCTCTACGCCGGCGTAAACCATTCTTGTACTGTTGAGGTTGGACTTGGCAATAAAGCCAAAAATAGGCGTGTAGTAGCCTCCAGCGACTCCCGTGCCATAACAGACATCGCAGGTTGAGGTAGCGCCGCCACGGCGTCCACAGACGGGGCAACGAGGCCCCCAGGTCCTTCGGATGAAAAAGTGAGCCGGCTCTCCTACAGTCCTGAGAAGAGCCTCGAGTCTTTTAACCATATGGAGGGCTGCCTTGATAGGCTGGATCATAAATGTGGTTGGATCGCTTTCGTGCGAAACAGTAGTTGTCTCACTGGTTACAGAGCATTTTACTTTATAATAAAGGCGCCTAAGATACTGAGTAGGATCAATTGAAAAGTCTCTGTAGTAATTGTTGTCGCCGAGCGGTACTGAGTCCAACTCCGTCCAAGGTCCCTCCGGGGATTCAGACCTTGAGACAGTGATAACGGCTTCACCGGGAGCAATGTCCTCGATGCACCATTCTATCTCTACATGGTCTGCATGCAGCGGAAGGACCCTGACGTCGTAGACTTTCATGTTATGGATAACCCAGATACAAGTTGCCTGTTGATGCTCTGGGCTGTCTTGTACGTCTCGGCCCTCTTGGATGCCCGGGCGTAGATATCTGCCCTCATGGCCTGGAGAACCTGTATTTTCCGGCTGGAGTCCAGCATGATCTCGCCACCGGTTACATACGCCTGATCGTTATGGACAAGCACAAAGATGAGTCTCTCTATGACCCTTGCCAAAGCGTAGTCCAGCAGTATGGAACGGGCAGGCATCGTCTTCAGCGTGTATGTGGTCGGAGTGGTCTCGATGTTGAAGTCCTCCAAAGCGTCTTGCAGCGCTTCGTGCATGACTTCCTCACCCAAAGCCACCCCGTCTTCCACGTTGTTGTAATCGGGGATGTCCATGAGGCGAGACCGCAGCCGACCGACTAGATCGTCAGGTCGTTTTGCCGGCATGTGCTCTCCCTACTGGTTGGTCGTAAGAACGATGGCTCCGTAGTAATCCATGGTTTTCTGCAGCAGCTCGGTCCAGGGCTCTGCGCCGTTGGCTTCCTTTATCCTGGCCTCGAAAGCCTTGGTGACGAAGTCCACGATGTCAGCTTTCTTGGTGAGCTGCTTGTCGATGTCGATGGCGTACTCTTCCGCAAAAGCTTTGATCTCTTTTACGGTGAGCTTGGCAAAATGCTCACTGGTGTCCATGATGCCATCGTTTTCCCCGGGAGCGATGGGCTCCTTTTCAGGCTCGATTGCTTCTGTCGGAGCGACCGTTTCCGCCTGGCGTTCTTCCCGCTCTTCGTCGGCGCCCATGTCTACGATGCCGGCGAGGTCACTTATGGAAGTGGTCTTCCTGAGCTTCTGGGCTTCGTCAACCTCTTCCTTCTCGATCGTTTCCTCGATGGCCTTCATCTCTTCACGGCTCTTCGCCCTCTTGAGAACGGAGTAGTTGGCCGAAGAAGGTTTTTCAACGACGGCTGTCTCGTTCTTCTCGGCATCAATCTCTTCCTGCCGGGACTTGAACCTGGTTACGCTCGATGGATACAGGGATTTCTTGGGACGTGCAGGCGGATCGGCAACCGGAGTCCTCATGGAGCGTCTGTCGGTGCGTCCCACTCTTTTCATGCGTTCAACTGACATTGTTGTTTCCTCTCTGAGAGACGGCCGGGGGGGCAGAAGCCCCCCCTGTGAAGCCGTTTTTTTATTCGCTGAACTCGACGTCCACGTAAGCGCAGGCGTAGACGTTGAAAACGCCCGACCCGGTCAGCTTCTTGCCCATCATGGTGATGTCTTCGAGGTCGGTGTCGATCATGACCTTGGTGTCGCCATCGGGAAGCACGTAGTTGGTACCGCAGAACTTCTTCGCGGTAAGCGAGACGATGCGGTTCTTGGGGAAGTGCTTCATGCTGGTGACGATGAGGCGCCTGCCGAAGAGGGTGGTGGACTTCCAGCCCTCTTTCATGGTCTCCCAGGTGCCGATGTTGAGATCGGTTTCGTCCATGGTCTCGGCTTCGTTCAGAAGCCATTTGTGGATGATGGTGATCTCGGAGAGCAGCTCACGAACCTGCGGGTCGTCGTGTGCCGGTCCACCGCCATCGATGTACTGGTTGGGGAGCATCAGCGTGCGCTTGTTCAGGCCGCTGATGGTGGCGACATCGTGGTAACCGGTGTAGTCGGCGGCGGCGTAGATCTGGTTGAGCCACATCTGGTCCTGGACCTTGGCGATGTAGAGCGCGATGTTCTCCTTGAACTCGTCTTTCACGGAGACATCGAGCATCCTGAGCTCGTCGACCTTCTTGTGGTACTCCGGGGACTTGATCGGTCTGATCGGAGTTGCGAACTTCCTGTTCTTGATGAATTCACCGTTGGGGTCGCCATCAAGGTTGGTGTCGACGGCGGTGAACTCATGTGCGAACCTGTCAAGAACGTAGAACGTGTCGTTCTCGAGCGCTTCCTGAATCCTGATGGGGTTGTGGTCGGGTTCGAAAGCGGCATCCCTGATGGAATTCTCGAGGATGTTCTCGCGGAGAAGATCGCTCTGTTCCTGAGCTATCTTGACCCTTTCACTGGGATCCTCAATCCTCTCCGCGAAGAGAGTGTTGTAGATCCTGTTGTCGATGCTGGGATCATTTGGCATTTTCAGCTCCTTCCGTATCTGAAAGCCTGAGTTTCACTTGCATTCACCGCTCTAGGTCAGTGTCATCTGGGAGGGCACGTCGGAAAGTCTGACCTTCATCATACCGTTCTCCACACCGGCCACCGCGGGGACGAGAACGATTCCGTACACGAAGGCCATGTTGCTGCCGTCAACCAGCTCTATGGCCGGGCAAAGCACACCGTAATCGGCGGTGTCGCCGGCGGCTGCACGCACGGCGCTCTGGTCGAATGTCCAGGCCAGGGGCATGCCCGAGAAGTACGGGTCGCCGGCGGGAGTCTTGAACATGTCGGTCCAAAGCTCGATGGGAACCTTGGCCATGGTGGCCTTGCCCGTGATCGCCACGTCGCTTCTGGTCGCGGTGTCCTGGTGGTTGACCCAGATGATGTAGGGATACTCACCCGGAGTGATGCCATCAGCACCCAGGCTGAAGACGGCTTCGCCGTCGGCATCGGCTATGATGATGCCGCCCTCGCCTTCGAGAAGGTCGGCATCGGTGTCATTCATCCTGACGCCTTCCAGCTCGTACATTTTCTTCCTGTTCACGATCTTCATCATGATATCGACCTCCTATTGGTCTTCGAGAGTTGCTTTGCTTCCGTAGAGAACCAGATTGTCAAACCGTACTTCAGCGGCGCTACGCTTATCTGTGGTTCGATCCTGATCCCCGTCCATCTGCGCTGTTTTGTATGCCTTGCCTCCATGCTCGGCAAGCCTGGAAAGCCTGTCAAAGTCGCTTCGGCCCATCAAAGCCTGAGCCCTCTTGGTGATGGGGATTGAGTCGTCGCATCCGAGATGACCTTTTTTCTCAAGGATCTCGCATATCCTGATCCCATCTACCAAAGACTTGTAGTCACTGGCCTCTTTCTCAAGAGCACCGATCTTCTCGGCAAGCTTTCTCATGGTGGCTGCAGTCTTGATGAGGACTTCTGGTTCTATCTGTTTCATGACTGCCCTTCCATCAGTACGCCGGCCCTGTTCAGATACTTCCTGATCTGCTCAACCTCTTCAGAACGCTTCTTGTTGCTCGAGCCTTCCCTGAATGTTTCGAGAAGAGCCCGGTCAACGGCATCGTCTCCGGACTTGGCGATTTTCTCAAGAAGATCTGCACAATCAGTGGCTTCCTTAACAAGCTCAGACATACCAACGCCGGTGGAGGCTTCAAGCTCGCGCCTGACATCGCTCTCAATTCCTTCCACCAGGCTCCGCATGGCTAGTCCCTGAAGAGCAGGCGAAGGAGGTGTGCGGTTCTGACGTCTTCTTCGGTGATGCCTTCGTCTTCGGTTCCCTCTTCTTCGCCCAGGGCTCCGAGGAGTTCCTCAAGGTTTTCCTCTTCCCCTGAATCGCTCTCTTCGAGGGCTCCGACAAGGGTCTCAACGGCTTCTTCGCCACCGAGCTCTTCGATGAGCGCGTCGACGGTCTCGTCGTCCAGTTCTTCCTCGCCGCCTTCGCCTTCTCCGCCGAAAGCGTCGCCAACGAGTTCGGCAGCGATGTCATCGGGGACCAGCTCGGGGGTTTCCTCGGCCTGCTCGACGATGGACTCGTTGATCAGGTCATTGGCTGCATCGGCGCCCACTTCTTCTTCAACTTCTTCGCCCATGGCGATCTTGTTGAACCTGATGAGAGCTTCCCTGGCTTTCGCCCGGCCCTGCTGTTTGTAAACAGCGGCCAGTTTCTGCAGTTCAGGGTCGTTCTTGAGGGCCTGAGCGATCTTCTTCATGTCGGACATCTTTTTACCTCCTGTGTCCTGGAAATGAGTCTTGACTTACGGTCATAAGAGAGTTCATACCTGCTAACCGGAAATCCCTTTCATGAATGCAGCCTCGAGCACAGCCTTGACTGTCTCCGGCCCATGCTTGCGGCAGAGAGCCGCTATCTTCTCGTTTGTGTCGATCGCCGTCTCGAGCCTCTGGCTGGCCTTCTTCTTGATGACTCCTATGGTCTCCTGGAAGTACTCTTCCATGCCTTCCAAAAGAGCAGCCTTCTTGACGGCTTCCATGATCTCAGTGGTTTTCGAGGAAGTGGCATCCGGGGCATCGGTCTTGTTCTTCTTGCCGGTGGCACCCGGAGGGGTTCCTTCATCGGGCTGTTCCCCTGATGTTGATCCGGTGTCGCTGCTGGCGTCACCATTGGCAGGAAGGGGAGCAGTGCTGGCATCAGTCGCCACGGCTTCACCGGTGGCGTTGCCTGCGAGATCATCCTGGACGGGGCCCGGGGTGACGGCACCGATCTCGGTCTTCTCGCTGTCCTGGATATTGCCGTCAACGGCAGTTGTGTCTGCCGCCTTCTTGGCAAAGCCGGTGATAAACGTGATCTGATCTGCGGTCATGGCCCTGAAGTCGGAGTCACTGAGCTGGGCTATCTTGACCAGCGCAGTGGCCGCGTCCCTTTTCTTGCCGGTCTCAGCAAGACCCTTGATTTCTGCGAACCTCTGATCGGCCGCCACCTTGACGGTGGGCTCAGCCATCAGCGATTCCAGTAGACTCGGTCTAGGCATTGTAACCTCCTTCATTCTTCAACTAAAGTACTTACTTTCCGATGGGACGCAACCCCTCGAAAGACTTGTATGCACCGCCCAATCGGACGGCTGCGATTTTGGGATCTTCCTTATCGTTGTAGCTCCCTTCAGCGTACTCCTTTATTCTTGACTGACAGGCAACTACGAGGTCGGCTCGTTTGTAGAACTCATTCTGCCAGTCGGTGTTCATGAAGGTGGCAACCACATGTTTGGCGTAGTCGCTTGAAACCATGGGGGCGCCATGGGCTACTTTCTCCATTGAAGCTGTTTTCTGCCTTGTCAGGTCGAAGCGAGGTAAAAAAGAACGGACAGGCAGGAATGGAGCAAGCAACTGGGCGACCTTGTAGTTGTAGGCTACTCTCCGCATGGGGACGTTCTTCACCGATGCCATCTTGGGGGACAGCATGATGGTAACGTGCTTCTTGATCACGATCGCCCTGGGCTTGTCACCGCTTTTGAGCGCATCGATGACAGCGTATTCCTTGGGCATGACGTGCATCCCCATCAAGCCAGCCGTATCGAAGATGTCCTCGAAAGGATGCGATGCCAGTGCTTCGCATGTCTCCATCGGAAGCTCCGGAGTAATGGCGTCCTGGTAGCCCTCGGACTCCTTTTTGTCCTTGCTTTCCACGGAGACATCGGCGGTTATGTCTTCAGGGGAAGCTTTTTCTATTTCAGCTTCCTTGCTCTTGGCTGCTTCCTTGAAGAAGAGTGCTCCTGCATCGGCAGAGAAACCGGTGAAGTATACAGTTGTTCCTATGCCGGCAGCCTTGTTGAGCTCCTGGATGACATTGGTTCCTTTGTCCGCTCTGGTGAAGACGAAACTCTGGTCGAAGAAAGTCGGCTTTGTGTTGTGAACGCAAGTGATCCTTCCCCGGTTCGCCATGTCGTTGTAAGGATGGAACTGAAGAAGATGGTTCTTCGCGTGGTCACAGTACTCGGCCCGGGTCTTGGCTTTCTTGCCGCAGATGGAGCAGACGTCATAAGGAACCCTGCAGTTGTGAACAGCGATGCCATCCAATAGATAACTTTCGTCGTCAGAGACAGCAAAGTTATAGACATCATCATCATATGGAACAACTTCATTCTCCTCAACAGGCGTAATGAGATACAGGACATCGTCTATCATGGAAAAGAATCTCTTGTTGTTTATTGTCTTCGATCTTCCCAGTATATGTGATGACCGGTGAAGTCGATACGCTGTATCGGTTCCAATCCATATCTGATACTCTATAGTCTGCTTGCGTACCAGAGATCGTGGGCCCGGCTTATGAACTATGACATTAACAGAAGAGATCATCATACATCTAAGCAATATGATTTGTAGTTGCTTTGCAAGCTGGAAGGATGCTGTTGATAGATAGATGGAACCTTGATAGCAACCACCATCTCCATTAGCGTAAGCTCCCAAAAACTCTTGGAGGCTTTCTTCCTCAGCACCCATAATCGATGATGACAACGTCTTGCTGGTAGAGCCAACACCGCAATGTTCAATGCATAGTTCGGTAAAAGACCGATCATAAATGGTGATGTACTTACCATTTCGCTCTTCGATGTCACGCTCTGTGACAGAAGTGAACCCCATACGCTCTGCTAAAGACAGTATTTCTTGATGTATAGATGTCTCATGCAAACCTGTGCAGAATTGCACAGCCATGGGAGTTCCAGCCTTTGTATAGAGAGGACATCCTTCGGCTAGATAGTACCCCAAAAGGCGGCTTTCGTCGACAGAGAATTTCCTTGCAGCATCAAAAGTAGGTACTGGCGTTAGTAGGCGATCACCTATATCTACTTCATCAGCTCTGATCCATTCTGGCCTATATTTTATTTGTGTTTTGCAGGAAACGCAGCCTGACTTAATAAAAGGGCTATCTGGAGTACAGACCTGCTGACGACGTCCGCGGTTTATGTCGTTACTAGATGGTTTGCATAGAATTTGGTCAGATCTCAGAACCAAGAGGGGATGTTCGTCTGTTAGAATGAGAGGATCACGGTTTCCATATACTTTGATATGATGAATATTGCCCCGGTGTTTACGTACCATTGTTGTAGTGACGGATTTCGGTACTCCTCTATGCGTTATCACTTTGTCACCAGAGGAGATTGTTTCGATGGGAACGTATTGACCATCGGAAGATAGAATCATTGATCCCTTTGGTACGCAGCCCATGCTGACATCCGGAAACTTGCCGCTTCTGATCCTGGCTATGATCTCGATCGACTTGCTGATGTCTTTGTCCAACCTGGATATGACCTCGATCCTGTGCATCTTGAGGTTGTAGCCCGTGGCTATGACCTTGCCAATACTCAGCTTTGGATCGCTGTTGTTATGAAGCAGGAAGGGATGGGCGTTGGTGAAAGTCCTGTAGTAACCATCATAGTAGATGTTCTGCTCTGGGAAGCTGTCCCCGTTGTTGTTGGGGCCGTAGTACTCGAAGGCCGACACGATGTTGATGTGAGTGTAGACATGCTTGTCGAAGTCGGGGTCGCAGTCATGCCAGAACTGGGCAAGCTCGTCGGGCATGACAGACAGGTCCATAGTGCTGTCCAGATCGGCTGATGCCATCTTGGCCATCGATTCCCTGGAAAGCAAAAGATGCATCCTGGGGCTGCCGAGAGGGTCATGGCTGCCAACGTTGACCAGTTTGATCATTCCGCCATCGGTTGGCATCGTCATCAGTACCTTCCGCTCCATTCGAGGCCAGGCCTTTCGCCCAAGATGGCCTTGAAAGTGTCGGGTTCCTGCATGAGTCTCTCTTCGTTCACTGCCCCCGCAAGGGCTGGAGCGATGTTCATGGGCTCCATTTTCATGCTGGTTGCGACAGCCGATGGATCCCTGGACTGTATATCAACAAGGGCCTTCGCTGTGTTGATGTCCAGGCCGTCAATACCATAGTCGACTGCGTTGCGAAGCAGTACTGAGGCTGTTGACGGTATGCTGGCCAGGCTGGGAGACAAGCGGTGAATGTCTTCGTAGAGAATCTCGTACCTGGGATCCTTCAAAAACTCCGGATACCTGGCCGTGAGAGCGTCCCAGTGTCTCTGCCGTGATGCTTTCTCGGTGACCTTGCTCTCGGCTATCAGGTAAGCCCTGCCGAGCTGCTGAGCAGCAAATGCCGCGGCAGCCAGTGCCGCGTATGTCTTCCATCCGAGACGAGGGTTGAAAGCTTCCTTCTGCATACCCTGCTGAAGGGATATGGCTCCAGCCAGGGCTCTTTCTCTGATGTCTGAAAATTCCATATCTCCTCCAAGCGATGCTGTCTTACGACCGCCGTAATTTTTGTTCCACTTGATGAACGGATTTCTGGCGCCCATGGCAGCCCCTGTCTGAGCTGCATGCCTGGCTATAATGGGCCTGTTTATGGCGTAGTTGAGATAAGCGAACAGAGGAGCAGTGACGGCTCCATAGGTAATGCCTCCGGCTACATTCGAAGCCCTGCCATACCTTTTGGCGATCTGACTGAGCCTGCTGAACTTGGGGGCCGACCTGAGGTGAGAAGCAAGTTCTGCTGTTCCAACAGTGCCATGACCGGGGAGAGCATTGACCAAACGCTGGTATCTGCTGTTTACAATATTCTGGGGCATCCTTGCCAAGTGTCCGATACCAGGGATTTTTTGATACAACATGTAAGGAAGAAAAGACGCCGGTATGCTGAGCAAAGGGCTGCTCTGGACAAAACCAGGCATCAGATTGTTGATCCCACCCGCACCCGGGGTGGAAGCAACATCAGGCCTGATCTCCCCAAAGGTGGAGCGCAGTCGCTGCGCTACCTTCCTCAGCGTACTTTGTTTCATTCGTCCTTGCCTTCTATGAGGACCCTGAGAATCGAAGCTTTTTTCTCCTGCAGCTTCTGAACCACTCTGCGCCTGATGTCGATCTCTTCCGCCGACTTCAGAAGGCCCTTCACGCTCTTGAACAAAGATGAGTTGGCGTTCGGTATGCCGTCAACAGTTATCTCGGCCAAAGGCTCTATGGGGCGCCTCCATGCCGACATGGATGCCACCTTCTCATAAGCCCTGCGGTAAAGGGCTTTGATCCTCAGTTCATCCTTCTGGTTGTCGGCAAGCTTCAACAGCACGGAATAGGAATGGTTGATGCTTCCTCTCGCATTGCCTTCTTTGACCAAGGTGTTGATGAAATGCCCTGATGCCACCTCGGCATCAATCTCTGCGTTGTAGCATTCCTGGGCTACCTTGTTCATCATCCCGCAGATACCGTCGTAGATGGCTTTGACCGCGCTGCCCTGGGTCTGCTCTACCTTTATTGATGCTGTTTTTTCGGTCGGTGCGACCAGCGAAGCCTCGAAAGCGGCTATGCTTTCACCATCTGCCAAGATAGCATTACGTAGCCCGTCGAGGCTTTTGAGCTCGGTATGGCGGCTCATCGAGGCCTCCTTCGTATCGGGTGCCGGTTTCGGCTGAAGCTCATCTATGATGATCGTACTGTCAGCCAGATCAAACACTGCCTTGGGAGAACCAAGGGCTTCTTTCGTAGCCAGGTTCACGGCTTCGCAGAGCCTCTTGACTTGCTCCACGTTGAGATCGTAAGAGGCTGCTATATCGACTATGGCAGCATTGAGGGTTTTGCCGTCTTTGATGTAGGCCTTTACGGCCTTCTCTGCCAGCTCACTTACAAACTGCCGTGTGAATGTCATCATGCTCCTACTGAAAGCTTGTCTGCTTTCACAGCTTCACTTCACCTATGTCTATGAGGTCCTGGAGTACCGACCTCTGGTTCCCAACTCTCTTGCCGGCCATGGCCCTTCTGGCCAGGTAGGGTATTATGGAATCAACATCACTGCCGCTCGTTCCTTTGATGTTGCTGAAATACCTGTTCATGAATGGCTCGGCCTTTGGAAAGTCTTTTGCCACCAAAGCCGGATCTCCGCCGCCGTACCGCACCATTCTCCGCCAGAACTTCTGCAAGGCTGTGTTCATGTCTGGGATAGCGTTGTAGCCACCCTTTTTCTGGTAGAGATTCCAGAGCCTCATCAACCTGGCAGCTCCAGCCCTTTTCTCGAGGATGGTCTGAGCAGCGAGCTTTATGATTTCAGAGTTCATGAAGTTCTTCCTTTCATTCTGCCTTTATGATACTCGAAACTGGCAAGGGGGCAAGCGCAATGGTTACGATAAACGAAGTGTTCCATTGTTCGGCGGCAGGCCGCTGCCTTGGCCAGGCTCTTCGGATTGAACCGAGTCTTGGTCTTGCCGGACTTCAACCAAACCTTGAGGTCGGCCACTGATACCTCTTCTATGGAGCCCAGGCCCTTCCAGCCTTTTTCGTAATTGGACAAATAGGCCTTCTCCGCCTCGTCTTGAGTGCTGAAGCCCATCATCACTTTGTGCTCATCGAAGACTCCGGATCCCGGATTGACCTGGTTCACCACGAACGCTGTGTCTGATTCCGGTTTGCTGCCGATGAACACATCGATGTGGTCTTTGTCCTTGCCTTCGGTTTGCTTGAAGTAGCCGTAGTGGTGGTGCATCTTGTTAGACCACTCTTTGCCGTCCTTGGATTTGCCGCGGCGTGTTGAGCCCTTGGGGTTCTCGATGGAGATGTCCAAGCCGTGAAGCCTGATATGTGCCTTGGGGTAGTTGCCTGACATCTTCTGGGCTTCCGAAGGGTTAGTCTCTACCTTCTGCCCTTTGATCTGGTCATCCACGGCCGAGGCCATCTTCTCGAGCATTGCCAGAATTTGCACTTGGGTCATATTCTGATTCTCCAGGAAGGCGGCCACAAGCTTGATATTTCCTTTAACGCTGACATGCTTTTCCCGGGAACAGATGGACCGGTATTCGCTGCTGCCCTGGCTACATATTGGATGAGAGAAGGAGGATGGACAGGCTGACCTAAAAGTTCACCCGGTATAGAGCCAGGCATAAGGACCCTCTTGAGATACCCCTTGGGTATGATGATCCCCAGCATCCTGCTCAGTACATCCTTTGAAAGGCCTTTCTTGTTCATTCTCTTTACATACGAGTCTATGGCCCTCTGATAAGATTCCTTCAATGCCAGTGCTTGATCCGATGGATTACTCCACATGGAGTATGGATTCTTTCGGTAGGCTTCAGCCAGCCTGAGCAAGCGCTTGGCGCCGGCCCTCTTCTCCAAAGAGCTGCCGGTGGCCAGCAAGACCGATGCTGCGAGCTTCACCAATGCCGGGTTCATTTTCTCCTGGCTCCGGGCAAATTCAGGGCTGTGGGGCGGCTGGTGCCGGTTGTTACTGCTGCTGCCGGCTGCGTTGCCGCTGTGCCCGGCCTGGTAGGAGTGGTTCCTATCGACCCCGCTACCGAAGGTCTGTTCCTCATGAACGGCAATGCTGCAGACAGCCTCGACATGATGTTCGATCTCTGCAAAGACCTTGATGCCGAACCTGAAGCGATGCCATTGGTCATGCCACTGGGCATGGAAGAGGATCTCATGGGCATCGAGCGAGAAGCAGTCGCTCCGGGCCTGGCAATGTTCATTCTTTTCGTAGGAAGGATGCTGTTCCTGAAGGGGTTGTTGTAATCCATGTGCCTCGTTACGAAGTACCAGTCCAAGCCCTGTCCAAGCCTTTTGGAAGGAAGGCCGGCAGCCCTTTTCTCGAGGATGGTCTGAGCAGCCAGTTTGATGGCACTTTCCTTCTGTATACTCATGCCTTTGTTCTTGAGTATTTCCTTGAGCTGGTTTTTAGCCACGATGGACATCCATCCTCCGCCAAGAAACGACCCAAGTATTGTGTTAAGGGCAATGTTTTTTCCGCTGTTTGCGGTATTTCTACCGTTAATATTCTTTTTCAGAACTTCCGTCAAGACGGAAACAAGAAGTGCGGCCGGAGCCGTCCGGGCAGTTGCTTTCCAGAAAGGGTTGCTGTCGTCAATTGCTGATTCCATGCCTTTGCTCGTTCCAAATGGCGCCAGATCCATAGTCAAGTATGAATGCTTTTTCATTGCCTTCCTCCTAAAATCCGGCATCCAGCCAGCTTTGTACTCTTTGATTTCTGTATAAAGGAGACTTTGGGTTGTTCAAGAAACTCTTTTTGAACCTGAGCACCCAGTCGTTAGGTATGATCGGTCGGTTGGCTGACGTAACACCTGGATTCTGACTGGGGCTTAATGCCTTCAGAACCAACTTGTCAAAGAATCCAGGCTTGGTTCCGTATCTGTATGTAAACCTTTTGAGGACGTCGTATGTTTGAGGAGGTATCTGACCTGGCACCCTGGCTTGGCCGCTTGCCCCCACTGCATAACGGCTCAATGCCGAAATTGCTTTCATCATGTCGTAAGGCTTCCAACCAGCTTCTTTCTCAAGAATGATCTGGGCGGCGAGCTTTATGATTTCGTTCCTGGAATCCATGGTGTACCTCTTTCATGAATACCTGTGTACTACTTCAAAATCATTATACTCTGAACCGGAGACGATGCAATATCACCAGGCATCGGCTCTCGAGCTTCTGTTCTCCATGTCTTCCCGGGATGGCATGTAAACATCGTCCACAGCCGGCATTCCTCGCATCACCCGATGGCATATGTTGGCGTAGATCGTCGACATCAGACCGTCGTCGTTACGGCCTTCAGGAAGGATGTAGTTGAGGTTTCCGTACCGGGTGGTCTCGACTTTCTCCGCGGTGTAGTGAGGAATGAACTCAGGAATGTCGTCTAGATTGGGGAGCTGGATATTCCCGCGATGAGTCAAGTCGGACTTAAATGTGCTGAGGCACGGAGTACGCCCCACCCTGAGGACCCTGGTGTCTTCGATGAACTTGCCGTAGTAATCCATGGAGTTGACGTAATTCACCTGTATCATCTTGAGCGGGTCTCCCATGTGCCTGGCTATCCTGATGTTCCGATCTCCATGACATCCGTGGTCCGCTGCAACAAGGTTGACATTGAACCGGTCAAGAGCTTGTATCATGTCCCTCATCTGGTCGTCGGCCGACATGAACTTTGGGTATATCTTCATCCACAGCGGTCGCCATCTCACTCCATCGACGTCGATACCAATCACGGCCGAATTAAAGGCGCCGGCCCTGGTGTTCTGTGACCAGTCGATGCCCATGAATGTCCTGCGTTGCTTCATGGGAAACGGAACATCATCCACCAAGTGAATGTCCGTCCTGGAAGCAGCATTGAGATCCGTCAAGGACAGATACTGTTCCGCGGAGTCATAGCTCAAGCCAAGCACTTCGTTGGCTATTACGTTCTCAGACTGCTCCTTGAGGGTTTCCCAGTACAGCTTGTGGAATTTGGTCCATACCCCTATGCCCTGAGGGATTCTGAACCCCTGGATGCTGGCTCCCACTACATGGTCTACCCACATTCCCAGCAGGGGATCGATGAACCTTCCGCAGCGATCGCAGATCAAGCCTTTGGGGGTGAAGTTGCGCAGCCCGATGATGTTGTAGTAGTTCCTTTCTCCGCCACTGCAATGCTCGCACTTTATGTACCACTCGGTCTGAGTTGATCTGTTCCAGTCTGCCTCTATGGGGTTGTCGAAGGTCAGCGGTGTTCCGGAGAAAAACTCATAGCCGTACTCCGAGTGGGAAAGCATGTGGCTTCCCACCGATACAACGCCCGGGCCGATGAGCTGGTACTCGTCATACTCGCAGAGATCCACCGTGGGGCCTCGAAGGTTTGCTCCGCCTCGAGCTGCGTTTCGGAGACGGTAAGTGGATCCGTTCCTGAATCTCCACTCGCTGAACGATTTCTTGGCGCCTTCACCTGTCAGCAGATACTGCCTTATTGCCGGAGAGTTGGAAAACACGCTCTCAAGTTTCTCGTCGCTGAATGTATGAAGGTCGGTGTCAGTGGGCGCCACATACATTGCCCTGAATCCAGGGTGGGCTACCATCTTGGCCACGGCCATTCCCAGCAGCTTGAAGCTCTTCTCCACCTGGCGGCCGGTCTTCAGGAGAAGCCGCTTCCAGCCTTTGTTGATGATCGCGTGGTCATGAGGACGATCATCGAACCCTACCGGAACGGCGTAATCATCCTTGGGCCCCGGGGGGATGCAGAGAATGGAGGAAATGATCTGCGTCAGAGGCCTTCGAAGGAATTCTACCGCAGACATTACTTTTCTCCTTGGTAGTCTTCAAACCTGGTCTTCTCGGCCTCAAGGACGAACGGTAGCTGGCTCATATCGGTGTAGTTGCTGACATCTCCTTCGATCTGGCCTATGCTGGTGGGCGATTGTGTCATCGGATCGTCTTCCAGTTCCCTTACCCTGTCGATCGCCCTTGCGAGTTCTGCATCCTGGCCTCCTGTCTCGGTCTTCTTGCCGAGATAGCTGCTCAGTGTCTTGGCCCAGCCCATGGCGACCTGCTGGCGATCGGGCTCCTTGCCATTCAATACCTTCTTCATCTGCATGAAGCATGTCTCGCTGGTGACTTCATGCATGAACTGAGAGCTGAAACCCTGAAAGACGCCGGCGGCGTCGAACGCTAATTCCTGGCTCTTCACTCTTCGAAGATTCTCGATGTGGTTGTACAACGGGCTGAAATCCTCATAGATGGAGAAGTAGCGCTCCCAATCCGATGGAGACATCTTCTCCTGGTCCCAGAAGAACTTGCGGTAGAAAGCTATTTCGAAGGCATTCCATTTG
This sequence comes from Dehalococcoidia bacterium, assembly GCA_041653935.1. Taxonomy (GTDB): domain Bacteria; phylum Chloroflexota; class Dehalococcoidia; order E44-bin15; family E44-bin15; genus JAYEHL01. The sequence goes on from JBAZEO010000003.1 coordinate 133,721, forward strand.
TATTCAGGAAGGTTGGAGCATTTCAGAAGCCGGATCTCGGCAGCATCGGCTGGAATCTTGTAGTAGAGCATGGTATCGACGAGGACCCTCAGCCTCGTACAGTCAAGGGTCTTCATGAATCTATGTACAAAATCGACATAAGCCGGGGTTCTGTTGATCCCCCAGGCTCCGTCGATCACGTAGGAGTAGAGCGGCTCTATATCCCTGGATTCAATAAACTCGTTGTTGAGCCTGAAGTCGAAGTGGGATAATTGGGCCTCCCGGCGGTAGTGGTCGTAAGCTTCCATGAGATGTTCGTCAGGCGTGGGGAAAAGAGCAGTACTCAGGACCCCTTTAAGCGACTCATAACTGCTGCCGGCGTAGGCATAAGTCGCTATCGCCAATTCGCATGGCCACTTTATTTTTTTCTTTGTTGCCAAACAACGTCTCCCGCCTTACAAACCATATCCTAGAGATATGATAGCGTCCCGGGCCTGAGTGATGGCTTCCAATGCGTTTTCCAACGCCTCTTCCTCTATTGGCATGGCGGTGAGTCTCGTGGTGATGAGCAGTTTGCAGAAGAAGTTCTCGGCATCGTCCAGGAGATCCCTTTTGTCGTTGAAGTACTTCAGGTTGCGGTCGTTCAGAAGCCCGAGGTTGAACAAGGTATTGAGGCTTTGTTCCTGGTCTCTGTCGATGTCGCCTTCACCGAAAGACGCGAGCTTGGAGTGGCTGATGACAGGTTTGGCGCATTCCTGAAGCGCTGTGAAGATGTCCCCGGACTGCTTGATGATGTACGGGATGGCTGTTGCCAGCTTGACCAGGCTGTCGGCGGGAAGTCCGTCCCTGATGACCTCGCACGCCTTCTTGGTCAAAGCCTTGTTCCTGTTCTTCACCATGGTCGACACGTTACGCAGGGATCCTGCTCTGAGACTGGCCAGCTTTTCTGTCCTCACGGTGGCAAACTGTACCTTCGTGCTGGGAGTCTTCGCCATGATCTCGAGAAGCTGCTGGGTGTACGGTATAGCCGCCACCTTCATGTAGAATCCGATCTCGGGGAAGCGACCTGTGATGTACCCTGTCTTGGGTGCTTCCACAGAGATCCTTGAGTCTTCGGCTATCTTCTCGTTGAACTCGGCTGGAAGCGGGAGCCATTCCACAGAGGGGATGACCACTTCGTAGCGTCCACCGACCTGCCATCCTTCTCCGCGTCCCCCGAATGACTCCTGTGCCAGCTTTACGTGCAGCATGTTGATCTGTTCGTCCTTGGTCGCTACCTTCACCAATGTCTCAGGAAGGGGCGTAAAGACCATCATGGACGGGATGATGACATTTCGGGCTGAGGGATCGTAGCTGCCGGCAAACTCCTCGAGTTCGGGGCCGAACGGGATGATACCCTGGGCGTCACTGGAGACGATGATGTTGATCTTCGTGAGCTGTCCGAGGTCCACTGCCTTGATCTGGGTACCGGCCTTGCAGGTGTACATGGTCTTGATCCTCAAGGGGGGAGTGCAGATGGCGCGGCCCTTGGAGTGATAGACAAAGATGCCTTCCCTTTCGGGCTCTATGCGTCCTTCGGGCGGGAGGATATCGTGGGCAGCCCGGCGGCCATGCATGTTTTTCTGAATGGACCATCCGTCCCTGTTGAGGAACAAAGCAGACTTGCTGTCTTCGCCATCCCAGTCGAACACCGGTATGACCAAACCGATGGCCGGCTCACCCGTTCCTTTGAGCATGACGTTGTAAGTGCCGTAGGCATGGACAGGCTGGCCCATGGCGAAGTTATTGGGGTCCATGCCGAGCGTGGCATCCAGACCGGCTTCTCCGATGTGCCTTGTAATGCCTTCCGGATGTTCATCGAGATCACCGAGGATCTTCTCGGCTATCTTCGAACCGAACTTCTCAAAGAGCTCTCTGATACCTACCGAGGAAGTCTTGAAGGACATCACAGGGTTGCATCCGGAGCGCCCGAGCTTGACGTGGTATTCATCGAGAGCTGCCTTCTTGACAAAAGCAACATCGAAGAAGGTGTAGTCCATGGCAGGGATGATGGCGTCAGCAGCCGTCTTGGTCTTCATGGATCCGGCGACAATGCTTCCGACTTCATCAATGCAGCGCCTCACCCAGTCATCGGTGTAGGCCATCCTGGCTTCTTCATGCAAGGCTGCTGTCTTGATGGCTGCCACCTTGTCTGCGACTTCCGGAGTGGTCAGGCAGGCGTCCCTGAGGTTGAAGGTTTCGTGGGTGACGTTCTCTCGCATGCCGGAGATGTTCGACCAGCGATCGCTGTCATCGTATTCGTCGGACTTCAGCTCAGTCGGGAGAGGCGTGGCGCCCTGGAAGACACTCTTGCGCCTGACCTTGCTGGATATGTAATTATCGGTGGCATGGTGCCATCCGCCATCCTTGAAGCTGTGGACAACGTCGAATGGAGCCAGGGTGCCGTAACGGATGATAACGGGGAACAGCAGGATGTCCGTGCCTACTGTAGCGGTTATCGCTCCAACACTGCAGCCTTCAACCCAGTCCTTGTGACGATGCTCGAGATGAGGAACAGAACCGCTTGGTGATATATCCGTGTGCTGGTTGTTGAACGCTGATATGATTTCATCGTTCCAGGAGTTGCGGTCCTTGTTGAGGGTGACGTTGGCCTTCTTGATCATGTCCTCTATGTAGCGAAGAGGCGGTCTCACCAACGAACCGGTGAAGGGGTTCTTGAGTACAAGGTCGGAACTATTCATGATAATCTCCTGTCATTAGACTATTCCAGCTTTCGCCTTAACATCTGTATTGTAAGCTTTCCGAGGCATAACGCCAGCCCCCCGTTATCTCGATACAATCAAGGCAGTGTTGTCATCCACCTTTTTCTCGATTTGTTCGATCTGGTCTACAGCTCCATCAAGGCCCGTCATTGTCTCTCCCATGGAGTCTACATTAGTGTGGTCAGCCCTGGCGGCATCCCATACGGCGTCCTCGACCACCGCTGCAACATCCTCAGGAGTTCCGATAGCAGCCATCCCGGAGGCCACATAAAGGTTGTGGTCGTCTTTCATCACCCAGTAGTAGAGGCCGACGGTGGCGGGGTAGGTGGTCATGTTGACCGTGCTCCAGCGGTAGAAGCCGTCGATGAACTCAGTACAGATCTGGTCCGTAAGGAGTTCAGCCAGGCCAGCCGAGTTGTAGACGTTGATGGTCACGGTCAAGCCGGCGGGAAGTTCGCCGACGACCCAGGGAGTCTCCACAGTGATGAGGCCTCCGGGCGTGGAGATCAGAGAGTTGAGGGTGGCCAGAATGTCAGTCTGGTTGGCTGTCTCAGCCACGAATGATTCCACCCTGGCTCCCATCGAGACTCCGCCGACAACCATCGTCACCATGACGTTGTAGGAATGGTCTGCGGTGTAGATGAGAGGGTCTACGAAAGTGATGACTCGGTAATGACCGGTGAGGACGCCTATCTGCTCGACGGTAGGGGTGTCGACGGAGGTATCAGTGTCGTCTTCGTAGACGGCGGCAACCGGAAGAGCATCAGCATTGGACAGGGCTCCAGCAGCGTCGTGAACCGTGAACGTCCAGGTGTACGTGAGCCCTATCTTGCGTGTCATCTTATCACCGGGACCCTTGTGTTACCGATGGCGGGGTTGACTGCGGGAGGAGGGGTTGTCTCTGGAAGCTGAATTACCGCTGCGTACCGACAATTAGATATCATATTGTAGTATTCTCTTCCCTGTTCGTCGGGCGAGGCTGGCCAGAATCTAGCAAAAGTCGGCTGCATATCATCCACATCGAGATCTAATATGAAAGCTTTCACAGCGGCCATTACGGGTTTCCTATTGTCTCTTTAGCGGCAAATACGGTAGAAAATGCGTAGTACGCTTCTGTACAAATCATGTACCCCGTCCCAGCTACCGGATTAGTCACCCAGTTTTGACCCACTACGATTCTCGTAGCCGTGTTCGATGATATATACCTCGACTGGCCTGCACCCGTGCCAGTGGTCAAAACAAGGATCTTGCCAGCATAAGCATTAACGGTCCACGACTGCCCGGCGTCATCCATAGATCCTGCTGCACCTGCAGTGGCCGTTCCGTTTATGAAGCGATCGCTTCCCTTGCAAACCATGTAGATGTCTCCGATGGCAGCAGCAACGTATAAGAAGTTGGACTTGAAGAATCCGTACAGGGACGAGTCGGAATTGACTCGACCAACTCCCCACGGAAGCAGGGTGTACAAGTTCCTTCTCAATTCGGGCTCAGCAACCAAACCGAAAGAAGAAATATCTGACATATAAGCTACGTTGTACGCAGATCCGCATGCCCCGGTTCCTGAAACCGAATAATGGCAAGTAGGATAAAAAAGAAAATCAGAAGTAGGATATCCGTAAACCCCGAAACTCGACGGCTGCTCTCCGAGCTTAGTTCCCGAAGCATAATTGTTGGCCAGGTTTGCAGTGACGGATACTCCTGGATTGACATCGAGAATTGTTATCGTCTCTCTACATCCTGTAGAATAGTCGACAAGCTGGTACTTGTTCCCTATGCTAAACCCATCCGTGCTGCCAACTGACAACACCTGGGATAACCCTGTTGATGCAGGAGCGGTCAATGCTGTATTGGCTATCTGCGTAGGCTTTACTGGAAGGTGTCCCCATCCTTTTGTTGTTCCCGCGCCATACACCATAAAGCACCAATCTTTATCACCGTAGAACCGAATGGTGACAGCCGCAGCGAGCGCAGTGTATCTCGATCCTGCATGAGTGTTAGACTGTCCAGCTCCTGAATGAGCAGCCGCATCCCAGAATACGTACGTGTCGTGGTACACGTTGTTTCCGGAAACCCAAAGGTGGACAAACTCAGGATTCTTAGCTCCGTCTTCACCTGGAGACGTTAGCACTTGAGAAGAAGCCGATATGTTATCATGCACGGTCCATCCCATCGCTTGCATCCATGTAGAGAGGTCAGCCATTATAGTAGCCTGAGATCCTGCTCCGTACACCTTCAAATAACTCTTGTAAGCCATCAGTCGTCCTCCAATAATCTATCAAGGGCCTCGCATGAAGCCTCGAGTTTATCTTCTATCAGGCTGTCCCTGAGAGCAGCCAGCTCGGGCGTCACTCTCAGAGGGTTCAGCGCCAGTATCTTCTCGAGCACAAGTCCTCCTACGATGTCGACGTGAACAGCACGCCAAAACCTATCCCCAGCAGGTCCATTCCGATGTCGATCCAGCTCCACCCCGAACCCCTGAGCTTGTCATACAGCTCTTTCAGAACTCCGATGGCGAGAACGACCATCACATTCGTAAAGGTGTTGGTCCTTGCAATTACGTGCAGGGCGATTACGAGAACGAGCGACCCGAAGAGATGAAGAGCTCCCGACTCGCGTATCTCCTGCCAGCCCCGTTTGTTCAGAAAGTCCATGACCTTCTGCCACCAGTTCATGACTACCTCCCCAAGGCTATCTGATCTGAGACATTATCCTGTCGTCCTGAATTCCGGCCTGGCCCCGGGTGACATACCCTGAGTTGCCTCCGCCCTGTGGCGCTGCCGGAGCAGGTGCATTTGCCCGGTTACGCATGGCCCCAATTGTTCCGGCTCCAGGAATACTGGTGTTCATGAAGTTGTTCTGTCTGGCTTGCCCTATGGCCTGCTGTGCAGCCGGGGAAAGAGCTGGCATCTGCGGTGCAGTGCGGCTGGTGCCTTGCTGAAGCATCTGAGAGAGCTGGTTCATGAAAGCTCTCTTCTCGAGAATGGTCTGAGCTGCAGCTTTGATGACGGCAGGCTGGTACTTGATCGAACTCGACTTGCCCAGAAAGTTACGAACTGTCTCGGTTCCCCTGATGACGCCCTGGCCCCCGGGGCTCAGTTTGTACGGGATTCTGTGGTAAAGCGAATCTCCACTGGCTGGATGAGCAGTGGGACGGGGATTCGGATCATCGGGAACTCTTATGTTCTTGCTGTTCTTCACGGCCTGTGCGGCCAACTTGATTACTTCCGGTGGATACATGCTTCCTCCTTTGAAAGATCTTCCTGAAACCATTATACCTGCATTCGAGGGGAGTGCAAGCTCCATATACAATCATCGCATACTGCGATTAAAATATCGTGCTTGGTAAAACCTAACGGGCAATCTCCGGGAAGTAAAAAAATAAACGGTCATGTCACTACCCATGAGATGATGCGGTTGTCGACGTCTCTGGTGAATGTCCAGGTCCTGACACCGTCGGTCACTTCCTCAATGAAGCCATGAATGTCCCGGGTGACATCTATGGTTCTGCCGGCTGTCAGTTCAACCTTGGTGAGATTGCCGTCACCGTCTCTGGTGATGACACCATCTCTGATCTTCTGGTAGACGTCTTCATGCTGGGCTTCAGTAAGGTGGTAGTATTCATCCGTGGTTCCACCCTGCAGACCATCAAGATCGTTGTGCTCCTCGAGAGGGCCTGGAGGGCCCTGGGGACCTGTGGCGCCGGCAGGCCCAGTCGGCCCAGCCGGTCCAGCCGGTCCAGCCGGGCCTTCCGGACCGGGTTCTCCGGATCCCCCGCCCCCTCCCGGCTCGAAACCTTCGAAGGCTTCTGCTATTGCTGCCGAATCCAGGGCTGCCGACCAGCGGAAAAACTCGATGAGAGCTTCGGTGGTAAGCTCAGCTCTTTTCTCACCCATGATGGTACGAATGGTTTCAAGGTCGGAATCATCAGGCCAGGGTTCCGATGCAGCGAAAACCCTGAACTCATCCTCTACTGCATCGAGGAGGTCCTTGAGCTTCTTCTCGGCATCCCTGCCGAGGTTGGCTGCTCTGAGCGAAGCAAGAACAGTTTCTATGCTCATGACTCTTTGATCATGCCGCTGCCATCAGCCATTTCTTTTTTGTCGTGGCGGATGATATACCTTTTGACCTGCCTGGAGAATCCCCGGGCTTTCTCCATTTCTTCTTCAGTGATCTCGTCTTCCTCTATAACCGGTTGCTCTTTGGGCTTGCGTTTGAACATTGGTCTTCCCTTCTACACAACGATCTCAGCGAACACCTTTTTGCTGCAGCCTACATGTCCTGGAGGGCCGGCAGCGCACGGAGTGGATCCCGTTACCAATCCAGAGAGAGGTTTCGTTGGATCTCCCAGCACAATGGTCTCTCCATCCACTGCCATGACGCCTTCGGTCTTTATGAGCGTGTTGGCTGTCAGAGGATCAACGGTGGCCTTGAATTTCTTCCCGTTGGCAGCAACGAGCTCGAACTCGAGGTCGGTGCCGCCTTCTATGGGAAGGGTAAGATGCTCTTTGTTGATGGTCACCTTCAGTGTCTTCAGGTAGTTGAGTCTCGTCTCGAGCTTGCCGAGGCCGGCATCGAACTTGGTTTCGACCACCGCGGCGCCATCAATGGAGCGAAACGCCGACATCTCGGCCTGGCATCCACCAGGCATGTCCTGGATGATCGTGTTGAAAGTTGAGTTGAGGATCCCAATGACCTTGCCGAACATGTTGACTACTCCGGACTCGGAAACCGAGAACCCGGTAGCAGGGTTGGCTTTCATTACGAGCAGTCCGCCTTTGTAGAACCCAAGGACGGCACCCTCCGGAGACGTGATGCAGAAATCTCCGCCCATGAGTTGCTCGTCACTGAACTGCTGCTGAGACTCGGGGTCTTCATTGATCAAGTAGCCGGTCACAACATACTCGGCACCTTCGGACATAATCCTGCAGGAGGTTCCTATGGGAGGCAGCATCTTGGCTCCGGGCATGGGCTGTTGTACCATTACGTCGTGCAGAGTCGTGACGCCCTCGCTGTCTCTGACCTCCACACTGACGGTGCTACCAGATATGCTTGTCACAGTCCCGATCATGCTATCCTCCTTCCATCCCGAATTATACCGGAATGAAGGGTAGTGGCAAAGTAGCCGGTAAAAAAGAAAGGGGGCTTGTGAGCCCCCCTCCTTCCCGGTTAAGACTTCTCTCCAGCGATGCTTTGGAATCGACTTGAGATATCCGCCACGATATCATCCGTGGACATCAGACCGTTCCAAGGCCCGTAAGCTTTGGAAAGCCTTTTGATGATCCACTTCACGCCAGCGAAGTTTACTACAACCTGGGTGTAGGGATAGTTGAAATGGCCTCCGTTTTGCCGAGTCGCCCTAAGTTTGAAGTACTGGTCATACTTGGCATAGAATGAGTACGGCTTCTCCTGGCGCGATGTTTTGATGAGAATACCTTCCCCAACGAGGAACCTGAATATCCCGTTGGCGCCAACATGAGGATTCCCGATGATCTTCGCGGCATCGCCCAGGCGGATGTAACCCTGGGGATCCAGGATATGCTGGAGTACCTGACGATCCTGCTCGGTTTCCACAAGCTGGCCGGAGACCAGTTGAAGCTGTTGTTGGGTGCGCTCCGCCTCATCGACCTTATCGGCCAACATGCGGAGGGCCTCGCTGTAGGTTGCTGGCAGCGCGGAACGAGCTGTGAGCTGTTTGAACCCTTTCTCGCACTCGATGAAGTACTTACGGGCCTGCATCCCTTGAGAATTGTTCTCGACCATGCAGAGCTGCTTGGCCATATCGAGGGTCAGGCCGTAATCGATCGGGGCTCGTAAGTTGTTGGTAGATTCGTTGCCCGGATTTGGGTAATGGGTTATATAGTCTGAATCCTCTATAAACCCATATTTGTTAATTCGTTCCTTGATCCATGCAGCGAAGTGCCTCCCCACACCCAAGAAGGCATGCAGGGTCCTGGCGTCCACCAGTTGGATGCCCTCCTCCTCCCGTATCGGTATCAATTCCATTCTATCCCCTTTCCATGCAGAAAAAAGAAAGCCCCGGGTTTGAAGTCCCCGGGGCAACCATCAGTCGTCGCAGTTGTGGATAGCTTTTTCGATGCCATCCATGCAGAGCTGCTCGAAAGCCGCTCTGTCTCGGACGAAATCCCCTTCTTCGACTTTCCACTTCCTGGCCTGGCGCCAAGAAGTTCCAGCCTCCACGATGAGGATATCATTTTGAGCGCAGTTACTGACGAAGACTGCCTCTAGGCGAATGCTTCCCGGGGCGCCAAACCCCCGCGGCCAGCAGTAGTGGCCAAGAAACCCCAGATGGTCCCTGCTGTTCGCGTCATTGCGAGGATTCAACTCTCTCGCAACTGCCTGTGTCAACTCATCAACCCACATCTCAGTCCTCCTTCCGATGCGGGGTTCCCAGGGTCGTCCTGGTCCGGGAGATTGTTTGTCTCCATAGTATTTATACCACAATTACGAGTATATTTTCTATATCTATTGGCTCGGTAAAAAAAGAAGAAGGGGCCCGAAGGCCCCCTCCCCCTTTCTGTCTGGCTGCTACAGCGCAGGTCCCGTTGGTACTTCCTCCACAGCGACCGGCTGTATGTCAGGCTCCACCGGCAGCAGCTCGCAGCTCAGGATGTCCATGAATATCTTGACCAACGCTTCCATATTGAGGCCCCCGTCTCGGAGATCATTCCCCCGAGTCCAGGTTTCTCCAGGAAGAGGAGATCTGTTGCCCATGAACCCCATGAGACATCCTTTGCCGCTCTTGGTGACCGCTGCCACTATTCTGTATTGATGCCTGTCGGTGTAAATGGCAATGGAATCCAAGACACCTTTTGCTGCTTCTTCGAGAGTTGCCAGGTTTATCTCCACCTGTTCAGCTCTGAAGAACTTCCCTTGCATGAGAACATCAATTACGAACTTGATGCCAGTCGGCAGGGTTTCGTACTGAATGTCACTCAGCCTTGTTGCCATCACTGGCCTCCTCTTCTTTGCGGGGCTCCTCATACACACAGAACCCAAGCAGCTTGCACCGTCCTTTTTCGTCTCTCTCCTCGGACCACTTGATAGCCACCTTGGGCAGCCCTGCAGCCGACAGCATGCCGTTGATGACACCCATCATGCTCAATGTTTTGAACTGATCGTTGTAGGCATCAACCAAGATATGGGGCATCTCAATAAGCCCCTGGTTGGCAGGAACGCAGTTGCAGAGCAACGCATGCATGGCGCCGGGATCTGCTTCGAATGCCTGGTTGAGAATGTCAACCATGGCATCCGTTATGGGCTGGCGGTAATCAGGCATTGGTTCTCCTTAGTTAGGTGCGCAACCGCACACAAGGTCATGGATACTGTCCGCTATGAACGTATCTTCGGGGCATTCTTCGAGCTGATCGAGCCATTCCTCCCAGTGTTCGTTCAGGAGAGTTATGAAGGCGTTGTCGTTGTGTCGACTGCGATACCTCTCCAAGAATTTTTCCTTGTCTTCCTTGGGTGGCATAACGATCATGAACTTGATGCCAGCATTTCTCAGGGCATCACGAACTGCTGCATGCGATGACACGCAGATGTCGACATCCTCGTTTAAGTGGCTCTGGATGTGCTTGATGTAGTTGCCGGGGAACTCAGGGTTTCGAACGCCGGGCGAAAGCCAACTGAACTTGCTGCTGTCGGAATCCAAGACTCTGTCGGGATGCAGGTTGTGGTAGTAAGTCTTGCCGACTCCCGGGAATCCGCAGATAACTCTGGCCTTTTGCGCAACGGGTTCAGCGCATGGCTCTTTGCCGTCCGGCTCGGTGGCTTCTTCAGCGGCTTGCTCATCGGCCACGAGCTTGTTAAAAGCCGCCCTGAGTTCGGGCTCGCAGGCGTCCATCAATGCTTCGCCGAGGGGACTCTGCGGCTCTGGCTTGGCTGTTGCCTTTTCGGTCTCGTCTGGAGGCTGAGGTCCCATCATGTTCGCCGGAAAGTCAGGGAAGGATCCCCAAGGAAAGCTTTCGTTGGTCTCCATGGCTTCATCGCAAGCCAGCTCGCTTACCTTGACCCCGTCTTCCCAGCGCTCCCTGCACATGGTCTTGTGGTTGTCAAAGACTCCGGATACCAAGAGGAGAGTCCTTGATTCTTCTCGGGCGAGATCGATGTGGATGGACCTGAGCTCTGGACCGTCATTACCAATGCTGTAGAGGTATCCCAGAAGGCTTTCGGGGCTGTGCGTGCAAGTGGTCTCTGCCATGGCCCCTAGCCCCTTACCAGGAACGAGAGGTTCGATGACGTCCCCATTGCTGCCCTGTACCTTGAAAACGCCCATGGCCGGCGATGGGTGATCCTTCCGTTTCTCCTTGGCCTCTCGAATGCGCTGCTTGATAGCCTCGCGTTCCTCCGGAGACATGGCAATGATGTCAGCTCCTTTCAGCATCCCAAGGCCGAGAAGACCTGCCTCCGTCTTGAAGCGGAGGATGTTTTCGAACGCTGCCTTCGCTTCCTCATTGGAAAGCTTGCCTGAGGTCGGTTCTTTGGGGGCTGGCTCCTCAGACATAGCAGCAGATGGCGCGTTCATGACGGAACCGTTGGCAGCCAAGGCTTTCAAGAGGTGAGCCAAGTCGCAGTTATCATCCAAGTCCTCGAACCCTTTTGTGCTGCCGATTCCAAGCTTGGCGTCGCCATGGATGGATTCGTTAATCACCTCGGCGATCTTGCGAATGGCCTCGGCTCTGCCATCTCGCAGCGCCTTTGCGCTTCGAAGATGAGCTCTGATGCCGCGCATATTGCCGGTTGAGTAGACGGCTGATGTAAGCTGGTCACGATCTCCGATGGTGATCAACCCATCATTGATCTCTCGTATCAGCCCAGTTTCTCCAGGGAACTCGGCTGTAAGCTTGGCCAGCAGATCAAGCTCTGCCAACTCTTCAAGGTTGATATCCTTTCCCGGATAGAGATAATGCCATCCTATTTCAAGGATCCTCAGCTCCTCGCGTGACTTGGCGTAGAGATCTTTGCACTCGGCACTGCAGAACATGACAACATCGCTTTGGTATCCTGAAGATACCATTTTGGTCGACAACGGCTTTCTGCAGAACGCGCACCGAAGGAGCGGTTCTTTGGGATCATTGCCTCCGATGTAAATCTGGGGTTCTTCAGGGGCACCCCACGGCTTGTCTTCGTCCTTGGGACATTCCGGTCCTGTCTCTGGCTCCGGGCTTTTGTTGGGGTTAAGTGGCTTGGAAGGCCCTTCATCCTCAACCTTGATGCCTGTTGTTTCCTCGATGAACGCCTTGAGCAAGACTATTTCATGCCTGAGATCATGCTCTCTTTGCTTCAGCCTTGCGTTTTCTGCCAGCAGCCTTTTGGTCTGCTCGCCCATGCTGTAGATGTAGGCGTCATCCCTGGCTGACTTGGCATTGTCGAACGAACGGTCAGGATCTCCTCGGAGCGCAGAGTTCTCTCTCTTCAGCCTGGCGTTTTCTGCCAGGACTTCACAGAAGACGCTGTCCTTAATGTCAGTCCGCTTCGCAGGGTCTTTCTCGACCACCTTGAGAAGATCTTCGGCCCTTGCCTGATTCGAGTGGCTTTTGATATGAGCCAGGGTATCTTCGGCATCGTGCAGGTCGGCCATGAATTCGTCCGCGCTTCTTCCTGGCCCCATCAAAGAGCCGTCAGCCATCTGGGCTTCAAGACTGTAGAGCTGATTGTTGGCCTTTTTGAGAATATCGTTGGTCTCTTTGAAATCTGCCGCCATGCGCTCACCGCGAGGAGAGGCCATATGATAAGTATTCTGGACATCACGGGATCTTTCCTTGAGCCACGCCAGCAGATGATCAGCTTTCCGTTGGTTGCTGCATGTTCTTTCTGCGCTCTCGGTATTCTGTATGCCGGTGACAATGGACGATGCTTGCTCCCTGAGCATCTCCTGAAGCCTCTGCTTGCTGTAGATGACAAATCCTTTGCGCTCGATTGACATAATGATTAGTCCAGTGGCTACGCCAAGGACCAAGCCGATTACGCCGGCATACCAGTTCATGACTTCTCTCTTTCTTTTGGGGTTATTCCCCGGGCGATCTTACTCTGTCTGTCCAGCAGGCCGGCTTTGACGAGCTGGTCGACATGCCACTTCGCACCGCCTCTGGTTTTGAACCCGAAGATCCTTCGAATGTCTTCCAAGCGAGGTGGGTACTGGTGCGTGGCAGTCCAGTCCTTGATGAAGTTCAGGACTTCTTCATTCTTTGCCATGGCTGTCCTTCCCGGGAGTGGTCTTCACCGATGGTCTATTCCATGGCTTAGGCCACGGCCACTCCAAGGGCTTGATGCATGGAGATCCGTTCCTGATTACGTACGAATAGTCTTCCATCATACCTCTTCTCGCTCAGGCGTCGCCAACGGATACTTTTCCCAAAGGGCCTGTAGTGCCTGGTGTAAAGCAGTGCTGCATCCGCCATCATGTTGAGGCAGCCTGTCCATGTAGTCGGTCACTTCCTTGGTCTGACTGTGAGTCAAACCATAGTGAGCTGCCAGCTCGGCATGCAGCACTGCTCTCCTGTTGTCGGGACCGTACATCCCGGGCATAAGAGGCATGTCGACCATCACGAGCTGCCAGTATTGCCGTGTCACTTCCGGAACGATGTATGTCCATTCCCTGTTCATGGCTTGCCTATCTTTCGGCACGTAAACCGCCAGGCCATCTTGAGCTCATCCCATGGCGTCCAGAAGGTATCGAAATCCTTGGCCTGTATTCGACACTGAAGGATGGATGAATAGAACCCAGCAACTGCAATGCCTTTCTCCTGCTGTGTAAGCAGCCGTAGGCAGTACCTTACGCGCCTGAAGAACAGTTTCATTCCTGGTGTTTTCCCTCCACTCCACGGGACTGGCGATTGAGAGTCCGCTGCTCGAGAAGAGCAAGGGCTCCTCTCAGATGGTCAAGAGCACCCAGGTTTTCCTTGCAGGGGCATCTGTCCTGGAGAAACTCCATTCGATCGATGAGGACCCGCAAGACTTCTTCGTTGGTGGTTCCGTCTTCGAGGGTCATCATCTCGGTTGTTCCGGCATGTCTGGGCTCTTTGTGGATGAACTGCAGTGTCTGAGGCTTGCTGCCTTCGAAGTTGTCGAGTTGGTATCTGTGGCCGGCGACGAGTGTTCTCATATCGGATCCCCTTTCTCCATGCTTGCCTTGTAGGCGGCAACGGCTTCTTCCAGCGAGTCGAAGCGATGGGTGTTGTAGTAATCGTCATCTCTTTCACCGCGAGGCGGCTCTATTTCCCATTCCAGATCGTGGCAGAGAACGTTCAAGCCCCTCCGGACCGCCCAGTTGTTGCCACAATAGCGGTCACTGAACTGACGGGTGAATCTCACAGAGTAATCTAAGGCATGCTCTGACATCGGATTGAAGGTGTGTTGGCTGGCGAGCATGTACTCTGTCGGCACCAGCATTTCGTTGATATCAGCCTCTGCTTCCTCTTTTTTCTTAGGGACCATCACCACTTCATCAGATCCCGGAGTCAGTACTATGTAGCCTTTCTGGATGCAATCCAAGAACGTCAGCAAGCAGTCGAACACGTCGACGACTCGAAGATGTGCGTCCATCGTGACGACATTGCCCTCTTTCAGAGATGTCAGCCTCGAATCCATCCACTGCTTTGTGCATTCTCCACGATCTCCAAACGACAGTCTTGCCGTAACAGATTTCGTTTCGCCAATGCTTGTCTGCATAATCATCACAGCGCAATGCCTTACGATGGCAAATGCGTATTCTTCGGAAGGATCGTTTTTGCGAGTGAACCTGGGTGCCTTGGCGAATATGGCTAAATCACGACATCCAGCAGCCCATTCCTCGACTATTTCTTGAGTGAAGGGAGATATCTCGTCTGCCTTCTCCTCGGAGATGTTACGCTCCATCTGTTATCAGCTCCTTCATCCTGTTGTAAAGCTTCGGGCCTTTCCCGGTTGGGCTTTCTTCATCCCAGAGAGCTCTGAGCTCATCCCAATGATCGACCAGTCGTTCCCATACGGGGGACACATCCTTCATGATGTAAAGGTGGCTCTTGAGTTCCGGAAAGCGATCGAGGAACCTGAAGCAGCGTCCGATGTCGTCGGGATCCCACGGGTGGTCTCTTTCTGCATAGGGAATGCCACTGAGCCTGCAAGCCAATGCTTTCGATGACAGACCGGTGTCGGCGCCGGCAAGCCAGGCTGCAACGCTGTCGCCGTGATCTCTCCTGGCCTTGTCATCGATCTCCTTCCGCCACTTCTTACCGGATTCCTCACTGACATAAGCGGAGTGCGCTCCAAGAGAACTGGCAATGCCAATATGCAGATGCGTATACCCCATGGCCTCAGCCATCTTCGTGATGGCAGACATGTCTTCGATGGGTAGCCCGGGGGCGGAGACCGTTCGGACTAAGAGTCCGTGCTCATGAACTTCGATTACATACTTCACGATCGTCCCTCCGTCTTGAGTGAAAACAACCCCAGTTCATGGCCGCAGTTGTTGCAGAAAGTCCGTTGAGCCAAGCCATCAATCGTGGTAACATAGCCCAAGCATCGGCACTCAGGACATTCGATTGTGTAGGTGATGACTGTCTCGGGTGGTTTCAGGGCATCGGCGATAGAGGCGCGGACGGGACTGATGTGGGAAAACACATCCTGATACTCATGTTTGACTACGAACGGGTAGTCTTTTCTGCCGGAATATCCGAGGTAAACACATGGCAAAAATCGAGGGTCACCATGTGTGTTCCTGCAGCGACGGTATGGACATTCTGTTTCCGACTCAGGCTGTGGTTTGACTACTCTCCTCACCACCACCCGCCCCGTCTCCAGCACCTCTCGCACTTTAGGGCTGGTCAGGATTATGCGCTTCATGATTACCTCTTTTCCATCAATTCTGCAGGGGTGGGGATGTCTTTCGGTCTGCTTTGTGTGTCAGCAAACTGAAACCCCACCCTCTGCTCAACAAAGGTCTTTGTTCGACCCTGCAGTCCTTCCGTCCATACATACCGGCAGCTTTGGCAACGGTAAGCTCTGCGCCCATCCATGGCTCTACCTTTGTCTATGCCGGTATGCTTACAACTCGGGCAGATGCGCTTCACTCCCCGCCCCCGTTCTGCTCTTGCTTTTCGTACCAAAACACAATTGGCTGTTCTTTGATTTCGAGAAACCCGAACCGCTTGGCTGCTCTTGCTATTGAGTGATGGAAAATTGAGGTTTTGATACGCTCAAGCAAGTAGCGAAAATCCTCTGCAGTATTGCCACCCTTTAGTATGTTGCATGCAGAACACGAAGGAACAAGGTTATCGATGTTCTCACGCTCGGGATAGTTTACTTCCCCGGTAGGAACCAGTCTGTCATATCCGTTTTTGCGTTCGGACTTGAGTTTCCGCTCGACTGGCAAGAAATGGTCAGCATGCCATCCGGTAGCAGGGAGGTCGCAACCGCAGTACCAGCATTTGCCTCCAGACTTGTTCCACACCTGAAGACGCTGTGCTTTGCTCAGCTTCACTATTGTTCCCCGTTCTGCTCGGCGTCGAGGCTGCTGCATCCTCCGCACTGTGTTCTACCTTCGCCCTTGCAGCCTCCGATGGGCATATCTGACGGCTTGAGTTCGACGAATCTGCTGCATCGTTCGGCGTCGAGGCTGGAGAGAACATCCTTAGCAAGTTTGTACGGGCAGTCGGACGCATGGCTAATGTGCGCAAAGTCATCACAATCCCAATTCCCGCACGCACGACAGTACACTCTTTCAGCCACATCAGAGTAATGATCGAAACTGGCATTCTTCATAACCCTACGAAGAACCTCCGCCAGTTCCTTCTTGTCCACGAGCAGCGCTTTCAGCTTCCGCATGACGTGGGCGTTCCCTTTGGTCGGGCTGGGATTAGCGAAGGACGGCAGGCAGTCAAGCGCAGCAGCCACAGCGGCCATGAATGCTTCGAGAGATTGGATGTACCTCACCGTACCGCTAATTTCACGTTCATGTTTTTCGATGGATAACCGAAGGAAATTGTTCGTTTCCTGATCAATGTCAGCCATTATTGGCCGTCCCTTCCGATTTCCGCATGGAGGCATTGCATGTGTTGTTCTTCCCCACCGGTATGGTGCAGGTATAAGCGCCACCCTTGCAAGGATTCTTGCCAACGAAGAACTGGCAAGAGTAGCACTTTCCCCAGCATCTGCCTCTTGTTTGGTTGTCGCCTGGGGGCCTGTAGCATCGGCACTCTTCACATGGAATGTCTCCGCGTTTTGCTTTCCTGTAGTGGGGAGCTGGCCAGTTCATCACTCCCCGCTTTCTCCGTCCTGGGCTTCGTAGATGGCAAGAAGGGTAAGAGCACGCAGAATGCGGCGGCAATGGGAACACTCGTCCACGGAACAGAGTCCGTAATGGCATGGGGCATTTTTCATGTGTTCTCGATACTGCTCGGGGGTCATATGATAGCCCACCTGTTCCTTCAGCGCCGCTGCCAGAATCTGCATGGTAATCTTTTCTGAGATCGGCTCCGCTGAAGTAATAGACCCTTCTTCGCTCCTGGATGGGCAGGCAATCCATCCATAGTCAGGCTCTGATAGATCGCCGTCTGGGTCTTCGTGTACCCATAAGCCTTCACCGTTTATGCGGATAGGCTCTCCGCAGTGCTTGCAAATGCTTTTGATAAGGGGCTCTCTTTTGCTTGGTGTCGCTTCCAATTGACTCATGAAAGCAATGGCCTTATCGCGCTCCTCTTCTTGCATCTTCAGCATGGCATCGTAATCGTCTGCGGCGATGATGACAACGTTGAGTCGGTATAGGTTACGAGGATATGCCTTGAGATGGCCCCAGTCAGATACGGCCACGTTGACACGGTTGTAGCCGCCCTCGAGTTCGGGGGCTACCACTCCGGCTTCCAGTACGTAGCCACGGATAACACTCGGCGTTTCGTTGTTACTCATTTATGCACTGTCCCTTCATGTTCTGCGATCAAAGCCTTTTCCGCACACGCATCGCAGAGAACTACGTTTGGGCCTTTACTCCTGAAGGCAATAGCCATCTTATCGCCATTCTCGAATGGTTTTTTGCACCAGAAGCACTGGTCCATGGGGCGCCTGGATTTGGACCTGATGGCTCTGAACCTGTCGCTCATCACCATCCAATCCCTCTTTATTGCCGTGAACTGAATCGTCTTCGTCCTGGCAGGCACCCTTTTTGTAAGGACGCCAGGCTTTGCTGCTTTTTCTGTCGCAGTTTTCAATCCGGAAATCCTTTCTTGGCTTTATTGCCGGGGGTTCCGCACATGCAGTGTTCTTCATTCTCGCCGCATGAGCAGCCTCTTCGATATGTTCCTGCGGGTGGCAGAACGCCGTCATCCAGATCTGTATCAAGCATGGCTTCGTAGCACTCGGGGTGCATCCTGGTCATGACCCTCTCATCGTAGCAAAACCATCGCCAGTACGTCGTACCTTTCTCGATGACTTCGTTGCACCAGTCGCAGGTATGGGCCTTGCGGGATTTTTTTACCTGGAGCGCGTCACTGGTTTCCATTATTCCTCCTAGAATAATTAGGCATAACCGACCGCCTTGCCGGTGTTGTGCTCAACTTGAACAGCCCTGTCATCCCAGAGCTCAATCATTTTGAAGTCTTTCTCGGCTGTTACATCAAGGCGGGGAAGACCGTTTTCTTCGAGCCAGTCCTGGATGGCCTTCCTCGCCTTTCCAGCGAATCCTTCAGGCTGAGAAGAGCAAACCCTGGCGGTCATTATCTTGACCTCGACCTGGCCACTCGACAGCCACTCAAGAATTCTATCTTTCATGAGTGGAATTATCGGACCTATTGAACAAGGGCCATTCCATTCGGCATATACAGCCAGTGTCCCGTCGAGGTCTACACCTATCCAAGGCTTTCCCGTCACGGTTTCTCCTTCGGGAACAGGGCGACGGCTTCGTCAAAGATTCTGCCAAAGAATTGGTCAGATGTTCTATCGCAGAACATATCACGATTGGCCGCCAGCTTACGGCAGATAGCCACTGCCTTCTGTTCCCGTGTCGTCTCCGCAGCGGGGGCGTCGAGGCTGAATAGAATGTGGTCGGCAGCCGCAAGGGTTCCGCGACATACCTTGACGCACGCCATGTATTCAGCCTTCGATGCGTCACCGTGGAGGTCTACAGCGTACTGGACATTCATCTCTATGATGCGATTCAAGGCTGTTCGCATCATGTTGATCGACTTCGCCATCTCCTCGCGTGTTACAGTTTCCATCTCTTCCTTTCTTCGGCATCAGAATGCCGTCGGGAAAACCATCTCGCCTTGAGTGATCTCCTCGAGCGTTGATATGGTATCCTCGAGTTGATCTATGGCGTCACCCAGCTCTTCGTACTTGGCACTGCCCTGGAGGTTCTCAGGCATGTTGTCCTGCCAGTCCTGGAGCTCGTCGCGCAGCTCAGTGATGCCATCAATTACAGTCTGCAGGTTCTCCTGGAGATCTGCATACCTTGTAGCTCTACTTTTGGGCTTGGGCTTGGGCATCTTCTGTCCCTTACATCACAAGATGTTGTCGGTCTGCGATCTCACTCAGGAATACGTAGGGGTTATCTGAGTATCGAAGCCCGGGTTGTTTGTAAAGCAGGTTCCAGTGCGTCTTGAATCTTTCGATGATCTGGCCGGCTGTCGCTCCACACGTAGAGCAGGATCCGTCTATGCCGGCGCGGAGGCATTGATCAAACCTGAGTTGCTGGACACGGAGGACTTTGTTACTCCCGACCATCCAATCAAGCCGGGAAGCCCATCGCGGCATGTGAGTAGGAGATCTCCATTTTCCGCGGGGAGATTTGGTGTCGAACCCGAACTTGGGACTGTTGGAGTAGTACTCATTATCGGCATCGAACCACACCGGCCAGTGGAAGATATCCTTGGGCTGGACTGTGTCCAAAGAACTTTCGACAGCCCATTTCTCCTTGCACCACATCGTTGTTGCCGGAGGTCCAAAGGGAGGCCATACGCGCTGGATGGTGGGCTCTCCGTACTTGCCTCCGCTTTGAGAGACATGAATGTACTGGTCTTCTGGAGGTCCATCGATCCAAGCCCGGTCCCAGTCCGGAGCGCCATAAAAGAGGTTTGGCTTTACCGGTCTGATGATCAATGACCCCACGACTTGTGTTTGCATGAGGATGCCTCTGAGGATCGCCCGGACTTCATCACCACGCAGGCATATGGCTTGTTCCTCGATGTCAGTCATAGTCACCTTCTGTCTTTCTGTTCTCTCTCTTGTGATAGATCGTCAGTGCAACCAGAAAGCCCAGGACGTATCCCACCATGCCAGCTACGATGGCCACAGCAAGCCATTCGGATGGAGTCATAGGTCCACACCTGCCTGAGTAATCTCCCCAAGGGGTGGAATGTATCCTTCAGCCACACATTTGCGACTTCTATAGGGAGTGGCCTTGATCTCGACGATGCCTCCTCCTACTTCCCTCATGAAGACCATGTCGTGGTGTTTCAAGCAAGAAGCCATGTCGGGTGTGCTCCAACCACAATCGATTGACTGCTTGCTTACATACAGATACAAATAGGGGCAGTCACGGGGGCATTCACCGCGCTTGATCAAATCTTCTTCGGTGTCTTCGTACTCTAGATCTTCTTGCTTGACCGGCTTTGCCGTAGGCTCATACAACACCGCAAAGAACAGCGCAGCTACAGTAGATACCAGAAAAAGAATGACTGCCAGATGAATCTTGCCTGCAGCCAGAATGGAGTTGCCGTGGAAAGTAGTGGTATCCAGCAGAGGCCATGCCCAGAAGATCCCCAGGTAGAACACTGACAGCACGAACCAAGCCAATACTTTATGCATCACTTTGCCTCTCGTTTCAACAGGAACTTCCTGTAGCGCCAATGCTTGGGGTTGGATTGTATTTCCTGACATCTCTTGCAGGTAACAGCTTCTGGATCATCAGAGGAATTGTAGCCGTCACGACATTTTCTGTTCGATCGACCGCAGAGCGTAGTTGTAAGGCAGGTGTTCTCAGTCAATATCTGAACCGCTCGATGAATGACCATTGTCAACCGCTACTCATCATCGGGTTCGGTCTCGTTGAGGCCGTCATCGAGGAAGTCGTCATCCTCTCGAATATCATCAGCAACGTCGCTGTCATCGATTGCATTCAGCTCATCGAAGTGGAGCTGCACGTTGGCGGCTATCTCTGCCACCTTCTTCTCAGCGGCTTCAATGACGGCCTTGAGCTCGGCCATGGATGAAGCATCGCTGTTGTTGATGATGTCCTGGAAGGAATCCTTGATGAGGTCGCTCAGCTTGGGATAATGCCCGACAAGGGACTTGGATTTGCCTTCGCTTTTCCTGCGATACATGGTCCAGCACAGGGAATCATGGGTCATGGAGTAGTCAGTGCCTAAGATGGGGATCTCTACGACTTCTTTTCTTGACACGATGGTATTCCTTTCTTTTATTGGGGCGCCCACTGGTCAACCACGCGCTACCCACCTTGAATCGGCCTGCTTTGCTGGGGGACCCCCGAAGCATAAATCGCAGGCCTACAAGCCTAAGCCTTGTCCGTTGCGTGGGCACCTTGATGCATCTACAACACCTTCACGATGTTTCGGTACATGGAAAGAAATGGGATTCGCCATCCATACACCTGGACCTGGTAGGTCTCTCCGATCTCGAGCTGACCGTAGACGTCCGAGGAGTTGAACTTGCCCAAAGCCAGGCAGTCGGTGTTCTCGAAGACCTCGGTTTCAGTGAACACGAGATACTTCGAATCGCCGCTATCTACCACACGCTCCTTGTCGGTCACAGTGATGGTAACGGTTTCGGAGGTCATAAGAGGAAACCCGATGGCTATGGCGAGGATGGCCACTACCGCCAAGATGATCAAGTACTTCATCCTAGTTCCTCCCATGAATATTGAAGTTCACACTTCTTACCATATCCAACTGCTTGGTATTCGTCGGCTATATCCTGCAAATGGTTTCCCAGCACATGGAAGCGCTGTTCCAAGCAGCTATCAGCCAGCTTTCGCAGCCTCTTGGCCATTTTGAGATGAGGCTTGCTCGGAATGACCTTGACCTCCATTTTACTGATCCTCATTTTCCCAGAAGCCGTAGTCGGCTCCGTCGCCCGGATGAGCCCCGAAGAAGCAGCCTTCCGGGGCCAGTGCGTTGAGCTTAATGAAAAGCTCATCGAGAAAGAATCCGGCTTCCTCGGAATCCCACCATTCATCATCGTCGTCCTTTTCCTGGGACAAGATGTACAGTGGGTCCGTGGCCATCAGGTCCATCTGCTCTTCATCAAGAGATTCCAGTTCGGCAAGGAAAGCCGGAATGAGATCCTGTGGCTTCATGGTGCCGGCCAGCACCGTTCCGCATACCGGAGTAGGCATCACTTCCTCCTGTTGATCTTACGGGATTTGCTGGCCATCTTGGCCCTGGCTTTGGCCTTGGCCTTCTCAGTTGGTTTGGGCCTGGGCTTGAAGGCGCCATCAGTTCTGTTCAGGACTTCTTGTATCTCGGCTTCCGTGGGCCTTCTTCTGTGTTTCTTGAACAGGAACGCCCTGACTTCGTCTCGGAATGATTTCAGTGGAATGTCATCGACTAACATCGGACCCTCTTATTCCTGGCCCCCTGCTGCGGAGGCTTTCTGTGCTTCCTCGAGTTGTCTTTTCTTCTCCAGGTACTCATTGGTCTTGGCTCGGGCTTCCTTGACCAGCAGATTGATGTCACGCATGGCTTCGTGGTCATGCAGCACGGTCTTCAGGTGCGTACCGGTCTCCTGGACATAGAAGAACAGGCAAGGCACGAATCCTTCATCCTCGGTAGTGATCCCTATCCAGTGCGAAGGGGTATCTCCGGGGAACTCTTCCTGCAATGCCTGGATCAAGTCCTTGATGTAGGAGAAGATCTGCTGTGTTTCCTTCGACGTACGAACCTTAACCATGGGATTCCCTCCTTGATTGGCCTGCTGCCAGAATGTGAAGCGTTTAAGTAATCTAACCAAGGCTTTGTCAAGGAGGGAGTGGCCTTTAGCACGCGACGAGTTCATTACCACATTGAGGGCAGTAAGCCACCTCATCTACGACTACCGCCGTGCCTTTGTGCTCGTAGGTATTCGATATCGGAGTCTCTTTTGCTTCGAACAGGTCGGGCTGCAGGACAGGCACAAAAGGAACCGGTGGCTCTTCCATCTCTACGGCATGGATTGGCTTTCCGTGCTGCCAGGCCCAGTTGTCGTACTCAAAGCGGCAGGAAGTGCATGCAACCCCCCTGAAGTCCCAGCATCCCAACATTTCATCAGCACGGAATATCCGGGGTTTGGTGTACCCACCTCTGAGATCGCAGCCGCCGTGGATCTGAAGGGCAACGAACATTTGACCTTTGACCTCGAAGTCGAGGAACTGAACGTCCTGAGAGAGATCGCAATCACTGTTGGCGGAATTGCCCCATGAATGGTGGCAATGAGGTTCTATCTTGTCAGCCCACATCTTCAACGTGTGGGTATACGACTCTTTCTGGTGCTTCGAGTCGAATGCGTAGTAGATCTTCGTCATCCTGGTGTCGTACTCGAGGATGTTTCTGAGATAGTGGAAGACGCTGATCCTTCCGGAGAATTCCAGCGTCTCATCTCTTGTGATATCAGCACGATACGACTCCGCAGGCTCAGTCATGAATGCCTGCAGAACCTTTCCTTGGTTGTGTTGCCAGTGGCGCCCCAGAAAGCAGCCTGAGTCCAGGAAATGGGATCCAGTGCATTCAGTAAGCATCTCCACCAGCACTTTGTCCGTGTCTGGTCTTTTCATACATCCCTCCGGTTACGAATGACTGCTGAACGAAAAAGTGAGAGGGTCGGAGTCCTCTCCTCTGCAGTGTGCGGTCAAGATGGCATCCGGCATCTCCATGGAAAGCCTGCACATCAACCCACCGTTGCTGATGGTCTGGCTGACGTTCATGTGGAAGGTGGCTTTGTCGATGTCGTAGTCCTTGGCTTTGTTGATGAAGTTGAAGCCCCAGAGGATGGAGCTGTCATAGGTTGACGGCAGGTAGACGATGAAATCGAGATCAGTGCTCTTCACTTCGGGATGGTTGGTTTCCCATGCAATCGCGTCCTCGAGATTCCTCAGTATCCAGTTGCACACCCTGAATCGTTCTTTACCCAGTCCGACCTTGTCGAGAGGTTTAAAGACCTGGGGATAGATGCAGTGATGCGTCAACGGACCCGCTGAACACTGAGCGCACTTCCGTTCCCAACATTCTTC
>JBAZEO010000004.1:0-63587 GCA_041653935.1 Dehalococcoidia bacterium
GTCTGCTCATCATGGGAAGCGACGGCACCAACCCGCAGGCTCTCAAGGTGAATAGCGACGGCGAGCTGGCCGTCAACCTCGAGACTGCCGACATCGAGATCGGCGCCGTCGAGATCAAGAACAGCACCGACGACACCAGAGCCACGGTCGGGGCGAACGGACTCTACGTTGACGTCCAGGCTTCCGCATTGCCTACCGGCGCTGCGACCGAAGCTACTGTCGCCACTCTCGCCACGGAAGCCACTCTTTCTGCGTTGAACGGCAAGGTTACCGCGTGCGACACAGGTTCTGTTACCGTCGCTTCTTCGGCACTGCCGACAGGCGCCGCGACGGAAGCTACTGTCGCCACTCTCGCAACGGAAGCTACGCTTTCCTCATTAAACGGCAAGGTTACCGCGTGCGACACTGGTTCTGTCACCGTCGCTTCCTCAGCGCTTCCGACAGGCGCCGCCACCGAAGCTACTGTCGCCACTCTCGCAACGGAAGCCACGCTCTCTGCGTTGAACGGCAAGGTTACCGCGTGCGACACAGGTTCTGTTACTGTCGCTTCCTCAGCTCTTCCGACAGGAGCGGCTACCGAGGCAACCCTATCGACTATCGATGCCGACACCTCGTCGTTGGCCGGGTGCGTAGCTGGCACAGAGGTACAGGTAGACGTCGTAAGCTCAGCGCTTCCGACAGGAGCGGCCACCGAGGCTACACTATCGACTTTGAACGGCAAGGTTACCGCGTGCGACACAGGTTCTGTTACCGTCGCTTCCTCAGCTCTTCCGACAGGAGCGGCCACCGAGTCCACTCTCGCTACCATTGACGCTGACACGTCAGCGTTGGCCGGCTGCGTCGCCGGTACCGAGGTACAGGTAGACGTAGCGTCCATTGCCGCCGGAGACAACAACATCGGAAACGTGGACATCGTAAGCCTCCCTGCTGGCAACATCGGGCAGCAGGCCATGGCAGCATCCCTATCCGTAGTCCCGGCCAATAACATCACGGATGCCACCTACATCGGCGACATCAAGTTCGGCGAGGCGCTGCCTGCCGGTACCGCTTCCATTGGCACCGTAGGGGAGTCTACGACACCCATCTGGTCAGTCGACCAGTCCGCTGCCCTCGAAGCTTCCAGTGTGGCTAAGGCATCTGCCGGCGTCATCAGGGAGTTCGACGGGCGCATCGACAGCACGGCGCCGTCCGCCACATACTACATCCAGTTCCTTGATGCCGCGTCGCTGCCTGCAGATGGGGCAGTCACCATGCTACGCACGCCTGTCAAGGTCATCCACACGACTGGGGCCGACAGCCTCGTGGCAGTCGACTTCCTGGCAAACGGGCTGACCGCCTCGTCAGGCATCGTCTGGTGTATCTCCAGCACCGAGTTTATTAAAACGGTCGGGGGCAACTACGTCTCCGCCACCGTTCGCTTCGTCTAGCTCATATGGCTACTGAAATCACCCGTGAGGCCGGCTACATGCACGATGACCAGCTTGGCGACGTGCAGACCGCCCTCACGGGGGCGTCCCAGTACACCGAGGCCCAGGTGGGGGACACGGGGTTCATTATTCCGTGGCTTGCCGCAGGCGCTGACGACTACGTCCAGCAGAAGCTCCAGTTCAGCCACCGGAAGGCACTGGGGACGGCGATTGAGTCAATCCATGTCCATTACCTGCTGTCCGCCCAGCCGACAGCCGGCCAGACGGTTAAGCTCGACTACAAGTACGCGTGGGTCGACTTTGGGGCGGCAGTCCCGGCTCTCGTCTCCTGGACGGGAGACACGAAGACGATTACGTTCACCGGAAGCGAGGCGGCCAATACCCACTATGTCTCCGACATTGTCGAGGACATAGGTCCCCTGAGCGGGGAGCATAACTCGTCGATCCTGCTGGTGAAGGTGACGCGTAATTCAGCAGGTGACGGCGCGGATACCTATACGGGAAACTTCGGCCTGCTGTACATGGACGCACACTTCCAGACCAACCGATTAGGGTCGGCTAACGAGTACACCGATTAGGTGACGACATATGGACATCCAAAGCATCACGTCATTAGTTGACCTCGGGCTGGGCCCGCTGGCCTTCGTCGCCCTCCTGTACGGTGGGTGGAAGATCATCTGCGGCCTCCAGACGATGAACACGAACCACTTGACCCACATCCAGGATGGCCTTACGAAAATGAATGAGAAGATGGATATACTCATCTCGCACTTCATGGACGAGGGCAAGAAGTAACCAAGAACAACATGGCCAACAGAAACCAAGTCCAGGTGGGGCAGAGGACGTACGTGCCTACGAGAGGCGGATGCAGTACGGAATCCCTCATGCTCATGGAGACAGGCGACACTATCCTGCTTGAGTCCGGCGACAGCCTCATCATGGAGGACTAATCAAAAATAAAAAAGAGACAGAATGGCAAACACAAAAATCTCGGCGATGACTGCAGCCTCGTCAGTGACGGGAGCGGAGTACGTGCCGATAGTCCAGGGAGGAGCGAACAAGAAGGCAACTGTCGACGTTATTCTAGGAGAGGTGCTGCTCACGGGTACGACTCCGACGAACGGGGCAGCGGAACAGCCAGCGGTCAAGGCGAGCGGCACGATAGATAATCTGTCCGGATCGTCGGATGGGGACACGGTTACCGTGGGTACTGGGACTTACACAAGGCATTATGACCCTGGCATACCTGGCGTAGCCGCCTCCGGGTTCGTCGTGGGTGTCAGCGGTGCCATCGCGGCGGACACGGTCACCGTGGGTAGCGTGCAGTACACGGCAGCCGGGGGTGCCGGGGGTACGTGGGAAGAGAAGTCTACGCAGACAGGTATCGGAAGTAAACAGCTTTCTTTCGGTGGGGACAACGTGGCTTTTGTACCGGGTGGTGAGGCCATATACACGAGCAGTGATTTCGGCACCACTTGGGATAACGACTATGTAGCTAACGCATACCTGACGTCCGTATCGGTGTCGGAAGACGGTACGAAGATGGTAATGGGTGGTTATGAGAATAATATGGACACAGGCTCCTACCTGTATATGGGTCCTGTCAATGCTCAAGGCCCATTCAACCGTTTCATGGTAAACAGTGAACAAGAGTTGGTACAGGGGTCTTGCATATCTGCAGACGGGGCGGTCGCGTATGCTGGTGTAGGAAATTACATGAATTACATGTCAGCCTTAGGAGTCTATAAGACCACAGACAGTGGGGTGAACTGGTCTATTGTCAGATCGTCACTGGCAGACAACATCTTTAGCAATTCCCTAAATGTCGCCTGCGACGCCGATGGTTCAGTAGTCATCTACTCTGATTGGGAAAGCTCTACTCCATACGGAAGGATATTCAAGTCGGCGGATTCCGGTTCCACTTGGGCAGAATTGCAGCCGCTTGGCGATACGGACCATAATTGGAAGGCAATAGGTTGCAACTCAGACGGCAGCGTCATAGTCGCCTGTGAGAATAACGGGTATGTCTACATCTCCATAAATGGTGGTACGGACTGGACGACGCTGAAGAGTCAGACTGCTACATGGACGAACGTCAGGGTAAGCGATGACGGTCAGAAGATACTCTTAGGAATTTTTGCAGGGACGGTCTACAAGACAGAAAACCAGGGGTCGACGTGGACCACTGAACCTGTTACCGGTAACGCCATCGAAGCAAATTCCGATTTCAGTAGGATGGCCGCAGCGGATACTGTCAGTGGCACTTACCTGTACGATTCTAGCGCTACCCTTCAGTGGCTCAACGGGTCAGCTTCCCCGTACTCCACGCTCGCCGAAGCCATCATTTCCGACAACACCGACATCACGGCCGTGACGAATGCGGACAACGTTGACCTGACGGCAAGCGTCGCCGGAGCCGCGGGCAACAGTCTTCCCCTCACCCTCGGCGTAGGGAACACGGGGACAATGTCAGTCTCGCCTGTCTCGGGACACCTTGAAGGAGGCGTCGACGGTATTCCCGGGCAATACGACGAGTGGCTGAACGGCTCGGCTCAAGGCTTCGGCTCGTTAGCCGACGCCATTCTCTCTGACAATGCCGACGTGGATGCAGTGCTTGGTGGCAACCAGGTTGACCTGTCTGCCAAGGTGGCTGGCATCGCTGGCAACGACCTCAGTCTCACCACTATGTCCGGCAGCATCACGCTAACCCCGGACGACGGGTCCCTCGACGGTGGCTCGGATGTTATTCCCGCTATTCCACCAACCGCAGGCAAGTTCGCCTGCGACGGTAACGATTTGTACGTGAACAACGGCACTGACGAGAGCCCGAGCTGGGTGAACGTCACGAACAACATGATGTAAGAGTGGAAGGCCGCTTCCGCGCCAACCCGCGGGAGCGGCCGCACCCTCGAAATAACGCAATAACACCCATGGCAAAAACAGAATCCAAGAAGGCCGAGGCCGTCCGCAAGGCCAAGAGCTCCAAGAGGAGCACGGCTTCCAGGAAGGCCGCGCTGAAGCGCGTAGGCCAGGCAAAATCCACCGGTAACTTCGAGAGAATCTCCGAGAAGGCCGCGAAGAGGTACGGTTCCAAGGAGATCAGCGACAAGATCGCCGGCAAGGTCTACTGGGAGAAGGTCAGGCGCTTAGGCAAATAAGCGACCACTCACATGCCTGCTACACAATACGTCGTCGAGTGGACGACAGACGTCGACTCGGACTCCCGCGTCGACTACGGCCTGGATACTGATTACGGCAACTTCATCTATCATGCCGAGCTGACCAAGAACCACTCGGTCACCCTTGCCGACCTGATCCCGACCTACACCTACCATTTCAAGACGACGTCAGTCGGGGTCGACTTTAATGAGGTCTCGGCCGACCAGACTTTCGTCACTACCTTCACGCTCGACGAGGCATCAAGCCTCGCGGGAACCACGAACTCGCCATCAGGGTCGAACTTCGCTGGGTTAAGCTAAAAAATATCCATGCCTATCCTCCGAGCAGATAATAGGCTGTTGACCAAGTCTCAGCCTTACACGTTCACGGTCGGTAACCTCGCGTCAGGGGTCAATGCCGTCGCCGCCGCTAGGGTGATGGATTCCGGGTTCTCCGCCGATGACTTCATCCTCGTCGGCGAGATGGGCACGGAAACTGCCGAGATCGTGCAGATCGACAGCTTCGGCACGTCAACCTTCAACCTGAACGGCACTACGTCATTCGCCCACCCCGACACTACCCGCGTCACCCGCGTCCCGTACGACAAGGTACAGTTCTACTGGACTGCCACGGACACGTTCGACACCGATAATCCGGTCGGGGCAGCCGTGACGGTCCATACCGATTCCTGGTACACGCAAGTGGATGACACGTCCCATTCCACGGGGTACGGGTGGGCGGTGTTCCTCAATTCCGACAGCGGCGACATCGCGGCTTCAACGTCGCCGATACCGTACTCCAACTTCTCGCGCCGAACCGTCAAGCGGGTCCTCGATTCATTCTGGATGACGCTTGGTTCCACCGACCGCAAGCACGTCACCCTCGACATGGCCATGGAGTGGCTGAACGAGGCGTACGACAAGGTCAGCAACGCCTACGGCATGGTCAACGAGGATCATGCCTCGTCCGACGGCACCGACACCATAGCCGTCGTGTCCGGCACATCTAAGTACCTCCTGCCGGAGGACTTCGACGAGATGCTGTACATGACAGTCGACGGCACTAGGCTTGATCCCACGCCGTCGCGCGACACGTACGACAGCGGCGACTGGATTGACACTCGCTACACGATCCGCGGGCAGTACATCGAGTTCTCCCCCGCGCCGACGTCGGACTACACCGTCACCTACAGGTACCAGAAGCTCCAGGCTGAGCTGACGTCATACCACCAGGTAATCGACCTGCCGAAGCGCGGCTTCAACATCCTCAAGGACTACATGCTCTTCCGCGCCTCCACGGCGACCAAGCGTCCGGACCTTGCCGCGCACTACGCGCTCTTCGACAATGAGGTCAAGGAGATAGTGGCCCAGGCGATCAACCTGGATAATTCCATGGACTCGTTCGGAATCTCCGACCAGGCCTGGAGCTAAAAACGACATGGACCAGCAACTAACTTCAATCCGCGCCCTTGACGGCATAAACTCATATGCCTCCCCGAACCTGTCGAAGGCCGGGGAGTTTCGGCACATGGAGAACGCCACCTGCGACCAGGCCGGCACCGTCAAGACGGCCAAGGGATCGACGCAACTTGGCGACGACGGGACCTCCCATTTCGCGGGCGGTATTTTTCGTTTTCCGAACGAGTACACGTCCAGCATCAGCGGGTCGCCGAGCGGCAACTGCGGCCTTTACAGGGTCGTCGGGGACGGAAACGGCACCATCCAGTACCTAGATTTCGACTATACGACATGGGTACCGCTCGCCGGACACGGCACTAACATAGGATATGAGCTGGAGTACTCCCTGCTGTCGTCGTGCATCGCCGACGGGTGCCTGTACGTTGCCGGGGGTGACGTCCCCATCCGCTACGTCATGCCAGACGGCACTACCACGTACGTGGCCCCCGGGGGTAACCTCAACGGGGCCCCTGAAGGAAGGAAGATCGCCTACTACAAGGGCCGCCTCTACATCGGCGACTATTGGCTAGAGATCGATGGCACGCCGCGCTGGTTCCACGACCACGTGCGCTTCTCCTCGACCCTTCTCGGCATCGTGTCCCTCGTGGAGGGCGACTTCGCCGCGGGAGCCACGACGCTGAACGTGTCGGACACCAAGTACATCCTCGCGACGGACACCCTCGAGGTGTGGCGAGGGTCTACCTTGATAGAAACGCTCACGGTCACCGGGAAGTCCGAGGCGACCGGGACGTACACGATCACCGTCAGCGCCACTACGGCCGACATCCTCAGTTCCGACGAGCTGTGGGTCAGCGGCACCCACGACCTTGACGCCGACCGAGTCTTCCGCTGGGCGGACGCCGGCATCGGCAACGAGGAGATGAAGCGCTACGACGACTTCGTCCTGCCCGGCGTGGAGGGCGCCAACTCGATAAACACGCTCTGCGTCGTCGGCGACTACCTGGCGATAGCGTCCAGGGACAGTTTCGCGTGGTGGGACACCTACAGGCTCACTGGATCCGGTTTGGGCATCGGCGTCTGCTCGCCGAACGGCTTCGTATCGGCCTTCGGAAGCGGATACGGCCTGGACTATACCGGCGTCTACCAGTGGACTCCCGGATCTGCGTCCCCGAAGGTAATATCCACGCCTGTCGAGGCATACATCACGGGCGCCAAGAAGACCGACATTGAGAGGGCATCGTCCGTAAGGTCAGGCTTCCACCTCATGTGGCACCTGGGCGAGGTGACGCTCTACAAGGCAGACGGTTCGGTCGACAAGGTAATAGAAAACTGCACGATTGACTACGACATCCGCCTGGACAACTGGTACGTCCATACGGACAAGGCCATGGACTTCATGTGCAACTGGTCGGAGGGCGAGAGGGCCAACGCGATCGCCTACCTCCAGCACGAGAGGCAGGTGCCTTACGTCGTCAAGGCGTTCGAGGCATTTTACGGGGACAAGGAGGACGACGGCAGCTCCAGCGAGGAGGAGGTCTTCTTCCGCGCGGACACCGTGCCGATCCAGCTGTCCTCGACTCCGGACACCATCGCCTACCCGTCGGCGGTAGTCATCGAGTGCGACAGGGGCAGCGGCGGGCAGGTGTTCGCCAGGCTCGACGAGGGGGAGTGGTATCAGCTGAAGGGAGAGTTCAACAAGGGCGTGAGCGTCATACCGGTGACCTCCCCTAACCCCGACGAGCTTACCCCGCCGAAGTGCCGCAGGATATCGTTCTCGCTAAGGCACTCGATGCCGAACGGCACGCGGGTGACCTCGCTTTCCGTGAGGTTCGCGCAGTCCCTCGAGGACGCTGACGGGCTGCAGATCGAGTCGAACATCACCCAATAGAAAAATATGAGCATCGCCAACGACTTTACGGACCTGATGATCAAGAAGACGTCTCTGCTTCTTGACGAGCGCAAGCTAAAGGACATCGAGTCCCCGCAGCTCCAGAAGGAGGAGGACGACGGCGTCATCGTGTCCGACAACTACGTGAAGGGCAGGCAGGGCTTCATGCTCGACCGGCGCACCGGCGACGTCGACCTCGACGGCGTCACGTTCAACGTGGATGACGTGACCGGAGAGGTGACCGTGGACGTCGAGGGTGTCGCGGTCGGCGCGACGACCGAGATCGACCTGAAGGCCGCGGACGGCGTGGACATAAGCGCCGTCCAGCCGATCCCGGACGGGAAGGTCGAGGTGACGATCGGGACTTCCGCGACCAACAGCAGCATCGAGCAGCTTCTCGCGACGAACGACATCGACGTCGTCCCGATCGACGCGACCACCCCCGGCACGCTGAACTTCCAGGACCTGGCGGCGGTGCCGCATTCGGTGGTGCTTAGGTCCCCGTCCACCAACGACGGCACGGTATACGTCCTGCCGGCGGCCAAGGGAACGACGGGAGACTACCTCAAGATGACGCTTACCGGCGGCAGGGCTTACATGTCGTGGGACGACGCCGGGTCAGGCAGCTCTGACGGCGGCTTTTACGTCCAGAGGAAGATAGTGGACTGGGCTGACAGCGTCGCCGTGGGCGACGGGCAGTTCTACTTCAGGGTCCCCGAGGGGCTGGACGGCTCGCAGTTCTTCTACCCGTGGGCACGCGTGAACACCGCGGGAGTCACGGGTGACATGACCGTCCAGATCTACAACGTGACCCAGGGTGGGTATGTGCTCTCGACGCCCCTCACGATAGCTGACGGGGCCGTGGATTCCAGCACTTACGGTATAGCTACCGCCTACAGGTACGTCCATAACGGCGATGAGCTGCGGATAGACGTGAAGACCGTGCAGGGCACGCCGGCCTTGGGGCTGCGGGTGGGGTTCCTACTGTCACACGTGTACGTGCCGGCAGTGCCCCCGCCGGTGCCCCTCGACCCTGACTGGACGTGGACAAGTATTACCCCCCCAAGATTAAGTTCAAGTTTTGGTTATCCTTTAATCCATATAACTGGTGATGGAAGTGTTATAGTTTATAAACCTGCTGTCTCTGGGATAGTTTGTATATCTACTGACGGGGGGACGACATGGAGTGACATAGATTTTAATGTATTAGACGTTCCAACTGGCGGACCCTATGGTGTAGCAGGGTTGTGCATGTCTGAAAATGGAGTTTTGTTCGTAAGTTTTTACGATGTTCAATATGTTTATAGGTCAGATGATTACGGCATAACTTGGGTGCGGTCAATGGGGTTCCCCACTGGTGGTGCTGGAGACAAAAATAGTCTATGTTGCTCTATAGACGGTTCAGTTGTCGCGTGCCTATGCGAGACAAATGACGTGTACCATTTGAGCAGCAGTGCCTACGTATCCGTTGATGGCGGCATGAACTGGTACCTTTCTGATACGATCGATCAGGGTAAAAACAGCAGTAATCTAGACTCTAGGTTAAGCATATCGTCAAGCGGTAGGTACATTATTACGTCCGGAGGACCAAATTCTTTAGCATGTTCTATCGACTTTTCGTCTGATTTTGGCGTATCATTTAGTACCATTTTCACGCCAACTGCTGGTGGCTCGGCACATGCCGTATCATCTGACGGTAAAACTATTATTGTTGAGCCAACCTACACTGGCAACATGAAGATAACAAAAGACGGGGGTATCACATGGGCTGATTACTCTCCTTTTCCTGTCAGTGGGAGCTGGACTTCCGCAACTCGTGTACTAATTTCAGACGATGGTCAAACTATCGCCATGGCTGGGTCTAAAGGGACAGCACTTAGCGTCGATGGGGGGCTTACTGATACGAACGCTCCTATAAGTGTGACTGAGCAAGCTTTATATCTTTCAAGAAACGGAGCTTTCGCAATAATATATTATCATAGTACCATTTATCCAAGCAAAATCTACATCGGCTCCCGCATCTGAAAACCCATGATAAAATATATATAGAGGGGAAGAAGGAAAAAACAAAAAAACAAAACAAAATGCCCATAACACCATTCTACGTCTACAGGCAGGATGGGACGTACTACAAGCTCCCCGACGACGTCCCAATGACCCGCGAGGAGATTAGACAGGCAAACTCCGGAGCTTACCCCGTTCGCGTCCTCACGGATCCCATGCAGATTGAGATGTTCATCTACGAGGCAAGGAAGGGCAGCGAGGCGCTCAACTCTTTTAGGAACTTCATCGGATCGAACACTTGGACTTCAGAGCAGAAGCTTGCCTACATCAAAAAACTTAACGACACGATCCAGGGCTACTCGAAGATCGCTTACCAGGCTTCTCCCCAGCTGACTGTGGGAGGAGAGAACGTCGGCCCAGGGCAGCTGACTAATGAGCTGTCAGGCTGGCACGTCTACCGCGATGCCGGAAAGTATTACGACAGCGAGACGGGGCAGGAGGTGTCGCAAGACGACGTCCACTCCGCGCTCGAGCAGGGCAGCGTCGTCTTCGATGCTGCCCCTGACGTAAAGAAGGCCACCCTTTACCCGCCGTCAGGCGGCGAACCGGTAGTCGTGGCAGTGGGTTCGGCCCAGGCATCGCAGCTTCAGTCGAAGGGTTATACTCTGGCGCCGAAACCAGACGCCACTGACTCCTCCACTCCCGCGGAGGGAACGTCATCCAGCGAAACGAAATATCCTGTCGCCCCGACTGGCATCAAGTCAGTACCGGATTCATCAAACTATTTCCTTGTCGAGTTCACAGACGACCCTACCCCGCACGACGATTCTACGTCCGCGGGCATTTGGCTTTACGTGAAGAACGAGGGGACGTATAGGCCCATTCCTGACGACGCGACCATGATCAGCCTGTTCGGAGAGGACAAGTTCAATTCAATCATGAGCAACAGAGTCAAGATGTCGATTTCCGAGGCTCTCGCCTCCCCCGAATGGAAGGGCACCATCCTCGGGACCGACTATGCCCCGAGGGGAAACGGCTACCTCCCGACGTTCACGGCCAATACCGCGACCGTGAAGTACGGCTTTAACCGCGACGCCGAGCTTGAGAAGAAGACCCTCGACAGGACACTGGACATCATGTCCGTATTCGTCGACAAGCAGATCATATCCAAGGAATCTTTCGACAGGATCTTCACCCCTGGCAACAGCGAGGCCGCCATGTACGTGGAGGCGCTCACCTACGGTGGATACACCCTCGGTGACGTCTGGCGCGACATACGCCTTCAGGAGCTGGCACTGGTCGACCCGAAGTACGCCGGCCTGCGTGCCGTCAGCCCGGGGATGCAGGCGGTGGACTACAAGCGGACTTCCAACTTCGACGACATCGTCGATCCGGCGATCGACCTCATGATCCCGTCAGAGGTGATCGCTACGGCGCTAAAGACAAACGTCGGAAATGCCTCCACGCTCGTCAATGCCCCGCTCTACACGATCGCTGACGAGTTTTTCTCTGATGTTGGCACTACCCCGGACTGGACAGACCCGGCCGTCCGCGAGGAGGCGAGGAAGATCGAGGCGTTCTATTACGACCTGATGGACCAGACGCTCCGTGCGCAGACGGAAGAGCAGAAGCAGAAGGCCGATTACGACTGGAAGAGATTCAGGGAGAAGGTCATGAAGCAACTGAACATAACGCTTTCCGATAACGCCATCGAGGCGTGGGACCAGCTGCAGCAGGCTTTCTCGGCCTTCAGGGAGCGAGGCCTCGCCGATACAGGCGTCCAGAGGGAGGCTACCGACCGCTTCCTCAACAAGGTAAGGCGCGAGGACCAGAGGAACCGCGAGAATGCCGACGAGAACATATCCGACCAGGAGATCGAGCAGCTAAGGACATACGGCACTCCAGAGGAGATCGCGGCATACGTGAACCGCGTGGGAGTCGAGAAGGCCAGGGAGGTCGGCCTCATCGCGCCTGATGCCATGAGGAACGCATACTCCATCGAGAACCTCCGTAAGGTCTCTGCCTCCCACGACAAGAACGGCAATCTGATCTATACCGACGGTAACGGGGCATTCTATTACGGCGCCATGGAGGACGGCAAGCTGGTCTATCGCGACAAGGATGGGCGACTGGCCGACACGGCGACCCTGAAGACGGTCACCAACATGACAGACGATGAGCTCAAGAACCTCCAGGGCCAGTACATCGACGATCGGGGATACCTTACGTCGACAGCCGAGAGGACATTAGCGAAGAACCTTCAATCCAACGCCGTCAGCAGGTTGAAATACCAGCAGGACAAGCAGGCCAGTGACGCCGACTCCGCCCACAAGGAACTTCTCGACAAGGCAGGAGTGAACCTCAGTAGCTGGCTGAAGACTGACGCTTCCGGAATGCCAAGCGCCGATAAGGCCTACCCGTTCTCCAGCGGATTCACCCTCATGAGGAAGGTAAATCCAGGAGAGAAGATCAAGGTTCCGAACGTCGACATCCTAGGGCGTTACGCCGGCGGCAAGACATCCATGCTGGAGGAGAAGGACGCTAACGGTGACATTTACCTAAAGGAGGGCGCAGAAGTCCTCTGGCAATAACATGGCAAACATACCAGAAACCAGCTTTATCCCGCGCGCCGGCACGGATATCGCGAAGAACATGTCCGCCGGCTTCGCTAAGGCTTCCGCTGCGATGAGGGGCATGTTCGGCGCCCAGCCGGGCAAGACGGCGGCAAATAACCAGGGTTACGCCGCCAAGGCACCGCAGGCGACGTTCAGTTCCAT
The DNA here is from genome assembly GCA_041653935.1 of Dehalococcoidia bacterium. GTDB lineage: Bacteria > Chloroflexota > Dehalococcoidia > E44-bin15 > E44-bin15 > JAYEHL01. The sequence continues at coordinate 12,674 of JBAZEO010000004.1, forward strand.
CGCCCCGTTCAAGGCCAAGGACATCGGTACCGTCACTACGAGGCCTAACGAGTCGACACGGTTCGAGAAGTCGCATCCCGGCATCGACATCGCGAACAAGGAAGGAACGGCCATCCCGGCATTCACGCCGGGCAAGGTGACGAAGGTCGTCAGCGGCCAGAAGCCCGGTACGAAGGGATACGGGAACTATGTGGTGGTCACGGACAGCCAAGGGAACAGGCACCAGTACTCGCACCTCCTCAAGACGTACGTGAACGTCGGGGATGCCGTGGGTGCCGCGAGTCCCGTGGGTGCCATGGGACGCACGGGCAGCGTTTATTCAACCAGCGGGGGCACTGGGACGCACCTTGACTATCGTGTCGCTGACGCGTTCGGGAAGTGGATCGACCCTACTAAATACGTCAGCATCTAAATATGGATAAAACAAAAGCGATAAGGGCGATGATGGCTGACCCAAAGTCCAGGAAGTCCTTGGCTGACGCCCTCAAGGAACCCGGAGGATCGGGCAAGCGGAAGTCTGCCCATTCGACATTAAAGATATACGGTCGTCTTGCCGGAAAGGCGGATGGGCAGGGAGGGAGCGAAGATTTTACGTCAGCGTTCGTGGATAGCCTAAACTCCAGGGTTACTGGTCCAAGATCAACCCCAGTGCAGGGTCAGTCGTCTAACGCCGTAGAGGCCATCACTCCGATGTCCGATACCCCGACTATCACTAGGCAGGCACAGGGTTTTGACTGGCAGGGACTCTTGAAGCCTGATTACTTTGAATATAATGAAACGGACCCGAACATAAAGAGTCTAGGCAAGGCTGTCTCGAACGTCGGTACTTTCGTGGTAAAGCCTCTTGCTGCAGTCGGGCGCGGCATACCAGTCGCCGGCGACTGGCTGGTATCAGCGCCGTACAGGGCTGCAGTAGGCCTTGGAAGATGGATGGCAACGGTCCCGAAAGTCGAACAGTCAGTCACTTCAGAAAAACAAGAAGCTGCCACGACATCAACTCCAGGCACGGCTTCCGCCACTGGTTCTCAAGAGACAGCTGGCACTGGTACGGGCACTGGTACGGGCACTGATACGGAGACCAAGAAAGAATATGAGAAGCCATACGAGGAATGGACTGACGATGAGAAGCAGACAGATGCGCAGAGCAAGTTTGACGAGCGGAAGACAGGCCTGACCGAAACCGGACAGATTTTGAAACTGGCGGAACAAATCCGTGCCGAGACTGGCAAGACACCGAATACTGGGTACCCGGACGTTGACCTTGCCCTTTCCCTGACGTCGTCGATCGGGTCTGCCGTCACTTCCGGCAATGTTGACGAGTGGTGGGCTGGAATTACTGCTAACGGGAATACACCCAGCAAGACGCAGGAGATACTGTATAAGTCGGTGAAGCAGGGGACTGGCGAGTCAGGGTTCAGGGCTTCCTTCCTGAGCAACCCGGACGCGATGGCCGAGGTCCTCGGTATCGAAGCGTCCGTGCTTCGCAAGTTCCCGATCTTCGCCATGGGCACCCCAGACTACGGTGCGCTGCGAAAGATCGTCGAGCGTGAGTACCAGGTCGACGCGTCATACGACGAGATCATGAACCTGGACTCCAGGCACCGTTTGGCCTCCAACGCGTTCAAGTCATACGTGGTGGACAAGGACCTTTACCTCAAGGACATCGAGAAGAAGAAGGCAGAGCTCCGGCAGTTCTACGCCAATAACGACATGTCTGACCCGTTCGTCAGGCAGCAGTACGAGACGTACGGGGGATGGCTGGACACGGCATACTCAAACAAGATCGCCGACTATAACGTTCTCCTGACAAATGCCTCGGAGTACGAGACAGAGGACTACAACAGGTCGCTTGCCCGACTCAACATCCAGCTGCAGCGCGCAGAGAACCAGTTCACTGCCGTATCGAAGACCGTCGATGACTTCTGGACGGGCGCCAAGGATGCCCTTGACGCGGCATACGTCTCGGCGCAGACAGGCATGAACGCCTCAGACAAGACCAGAAAATCGCTGTTGGACATCCTTGAGCAGAATCAGAAGATCAAGAACCTCTTCCCGGGCTACGAGGTTGACACCAAAACAAAAGTCACTGCCTTTGATACCGAGAATGCCATGAAGGACTTTATGACAGTAGTGGACGTGAAGGACAATGAAGGCAATGACATAAAGAAGCAGCAGCCCCTCGTGACCACGTACGGCCAGATGGAGAACTTACTCGCCACCAAGAGGTACAGCGCGACTGCTGACAACGATCAGTTCAGAAAACTGTGGGCCAACGTGATGGGCCAGTACATCGCCGACGATATCAGATTGGGAGATTTTAGCGGGGCCAAGAGCACCTATGCCGCGATGATCTCGGACATCCCAGGTGACGCTGATATGTTGATGCAAAAGTACGCGACCGACGAGAATTCGCTCACGGCAGAAGAAAGGAGATCATGGGCGAAAATAGAGATGGTGAACAGTGAGGTGGCATCAAGCGTACAGGCGGCGGCCAGTGGTGACCTGAGCAGCAGGCTTAACGACTATGCCGATAAGGTAAAGGAGGCGTTCAGCTCAAAAGCCATGCCACTTGACGACAACGAGTGGGAGAGAAAGTTCCTCTCCGAGATAAAAGACCAGTTCGCCATTTCCATGCTAAAGATTTTGAGGCCATCGTATGCTGACGAATACGAGAAAACCGTTCTCAGTTCCGATGACGTCGAGGGTGAGATGAAGAAGTGGAACAGCAGCGACTTTTACAAGCAGGTTGTGAATGACCCAAATCTGGTGGACGCTTACATTTCCTTCTAGCCACGAAACCTAATGAAAATGACATTTGAGCAGTCAGTGAGGATGCGAAACCTTCTCTCCGGCAGGAAGTTCCAGACTCCGCTGGCCGAGCCTCCCGTTGATGTACCACTGGCTAAGACAAAGGAGCGCCGGACAAAGCCGACCGGTCCTTTTGACGTGCCTGACCAGCCATGGGAGGTCAAGGGAGACGATAAGTCAATGACCTACAACGTGCAGTCAGGGATGCCAGGGTCATTCACCCCGTCCCCCCCAAACACGGTCGTACCGTCTATCCGGCCGTCGCAGGGGTTCAAGAAGATCGTCAAACCATATAACAGAGGGTCGGGCACGGAACTCGAGCACGCCGTGCCTGTCTGGCTGGGCGGAACCTCGGAACTGCCCAACCTCGTGAACATGAGCAAGAGCGGGCACGAGAAGAAGACGGCCGTCGAGGCCGTCGGGTGGACTCTCTGGAATGCTCAGCTCCAGGACCCAGAGAAGTTCGGGAAGATGATCAAGGACGAGATCGGGTATGAGATATCGATACCTGAGCTCCGTGCAAAGTCAATCGTCATGTCCAATGACCCGAACACCTTTGACGTGTCCGGTCTCTTCAGCAAGGGATACGATTCAAGCATGATCTATGACCTTCCTGGAAAGACCACGGAAGATCAGGTGGAGCTGGCGATCAAGACGTGGAAGAAGTGGCATCGCCCCCTCAGCGAGAGGACGACGTGGGAGAAGGTAAAGGAAGCGGCGCACGCTTTTTGGCTGATCATGCCGGGACGCGACTTGCTCGGGGACATGTCCAAAACCGACAGGGACGTCTTGGATGACGTAAAAAGCACGGTATCAGGATGGACTGAGGACAAGTTCGGTGACAATATAGTCTCGTCAACCGCGAAGGGAGTAGTTTCAGGAGCGACACTCGGTTCAGTCGCCCCGGAGTTGTCAGAGTTCGAGGAGGAACACCCACTCCAGATGCTCGCTGGACGAACTGCCGGCGAGCTCGTCGGATCATCAGCGTATTTTCATTTTGGTGGAAAGCTTCTCGGCAAGGCCGTCTCGCCTCTTTTCAAGATTGCCGACAAAGCCAAGAAAGTGTCTGGATTGGCTGCGACAGGGGAAAAGCTTAAGTGGTACGTAAACGCCCTCGATGATCTTTCGGGGAACGCCGACAAGCTTGTTACGCTGGTCATGAAAGACCTGAATAAGGCTGAAAAAGCCTTATCGTTAGCCAGGAAGGCCCAGCACGTGGTTACTACCATGGGTACTTTTGCATTCGTAGGCCAGGCATACGCCGTCGATGATAGGCTTCCCGAGATAGAAGCTCGCTATAATCGCCTTAAGCTGGATACTGCCCTCGGGTTGGTCCAGGTGGCGCTTCCAGGAGGGTTCCTCCGCGGCGGATACGGCACCAAGCCGACGGGTGCCGAGACGGGGCTTCTCGGCACGCCAAAGGGATCATCGATAATCGGGAGGCTGAACCCATGGAACTCGGAGGCCGCTTCCGGATTAGCCGGAATGAACCTTACCGGCAGGGCAAACGCCTTGGGACTGTCGTTCATGGGAAACAGCGTCGCCGAGTTTATGCTTAGCGACGCGAACGCCATGGAGGCCATGCAGAGCGCCCTCGTAATGACGGCCATGCACGGCCTAGGCACCGTATCGAGGACGCCTGACGCGTCCCTGGTCGTCAGGTCCCGCGCCATCGAGCTCATACGCGCAAGGACCCCTAGGTCCTATGAGTCACTGGTAACCGGGAAGTCCAGCCCTGATTCCTTCAGGGTTGAGTCGACCGCCGAACTCGTCTCGTCATACGAGGCCGCCGGCATGACCCCCGAGGCCTCAGCCGAGCTGCTTAGTGGGAGGGTTGCCGCGGAATGGGAGGTGGCGTACAGGCTTCACCCGACCGACGAGGCCGCCCGCAACCAGTACATGAGCGAAAGGTACGTGACGATCCTCCGCGAGGAGATCAGCCGCAGCGGCATGGCTGCCGTAACCGGCAAGGCCGACGCTGATGCGGCGTATTCCTCAGTCGTCGACGCTGTCGAGGCCCCCCAGGACACCAATAGGGCCATCGTGGAGCTTGAGGCGGCCAAGACAATGCCGACTGAGGAAGCCAAGTCACTCGGCCTGGTTTCCGGTGACGGCAAGCTAAACCTGAGCGTCAGGTACTTCGCGGAGAGGGACACGACAGGCTCCCTAGTCATCAAGGCCGTACGGGATGACGGGACGACCTTTCCGGTCAATCGCCTGACCGGCCGGGCGGCACAGGACTTCAACGAGGCCACGGGCAGCGCGAAGATCACGGAAGTCCTGCCGATCAGGTTCAGCGATGAGAGCGGGAAGACGACCATCTCCGTTGCCCCAACGGAAGAATCAATCAGTAAAATAATACCTCTTAACGATGCGTACGACGTAGCCGTAAGCTCCCTCAAGGAATTGCGCGGGCAGCCTGACATACCAGTCACCGATTTCAGCAGGATCGACGTCCTGAACGACTTGTCCCTGTCCGGCCTCAACAAGACGACAGCCAATGAGCTCTCGAACGCGATCTCGACACTGTACCGGACTTCGGTGGGCAACGACCCGGCGGCCTTCCAGAAGGCCATAGCCAACGTCCACGCCAAGGCAGGCGTTGAAGTGCCTTGGTACTACAAGACGGCCAAGTACGTCGCCAATCGTGACGCCAACAGGGTGATCGGGGAAGTCATGGCTGCCGTGGGGAAGCAGGGAACCAAGACATCGCCCATAAGGGCCGAGTACATCAGGTCTGTCGCCAGGATGGCGACTTCAAGACCGCCTGCGGACGGGGGCGCGAAGGCTACCGGCGAGGTGATCTCTTCAGCGACGAAGGCAGTGAAGGCCGTCACCCGCGGCGCGAAGTTCGACAATGCCATGGACACTGACCTCTCATACGGCTTCCAGGACAGGAAGTCCGACATAACCGAGAGGTCTAGGGCCATCGTGGAGTCATTAAGGGACGAGGGATATTCTAACGTGACTGCCGATGAGGCAAGGAAGATAGCGGAATTCCCTGTAGGCGAGAGACGGGAGGCGTATGAGAGCCTCAAGTACCAGAAGGACCTCAAGAGGGCATCCGCCGAGATGTCTTCCTACGACGTCACGGGTGCTGCCGCGTTCGCGGTGGTCCCAAGGCCGTCTGAGGGAAGCTATTGGATAGAGATGCGTGCCGCGCTTGACCAGCTGGAAGTGGCGTTAGCATCTGAAATAAACCCCATTGACAGGAATGCCGTCATGAGGGCTACCAACCAGGTGGACAGGCTCGCCGAGATCTCCAAGATAGTCAGGAAGAAGGCCAAAGACATGGAGATCGACGCCAGGGAGCGCCTGACGAGACTGGCCGACGACATGGATGCCGAAGTCGAGATCAATAGGGAATACGAGAGGATGCGCCTGGATCGCCTTGAAAAAGGAGAGGCTTCCAGCAGGGAAGCCGAGTATTTCCTGATCACCGGCAACGTCAGGGCCATGGCCGACAGGTGGGAGAACCTGGCCTTCAGGGACTTCAACGAGATGGTGGCGGGGGCAGTCAAGTCCAGGCGCATTACTGGCAGGGAGGCAACGGCCCTAAGGGGATACCAGAAGGCCAAGGTCAGGGAGACGCGCGATGCCGTATCCAGGATAGGCATCGATGAGATGAAGGTCGCCATATCAACCGATGCCGGATTGGGCAAGAAGTTCAAGAGGCACGCGAATGCCGCGTTGGGGGAAAAATGGAGAGACGACATGCTCTTGGATCCTGACCTGTCAAATACCGAAAGGATCCTGCTGTTAGAGCTCCGCAAGAAAGTCCTTGACGATCCCATGCAGAGGGAACTCGACATCGAGAACGAAAGGGCAAGAAACGCAGGGTGCACTTACGGTCCCGCTGCGATCATCAACTAGAGTGATATGCCAAAAATAGAATGTCCAGAGATCCTGGGAAACATCAGGGAGATATCGGAACGTAACGCCAAGGAGAAGGATAAGTTAGACGCGATAATGGGCGATCTGCTTGGTTTTGACGTACCCAAGGCACGGGCCGGGGGTAACGAAAGGCCAACCGTAAGGATGGTTCCCCTACCGGCGGATGACATCGCCAGCTTACCTGACGTCGGCAAGAAGATTGCCGACGTGGTTTCAGATAACAGGAATACGAAAACCCTTCCGGAAGTGATCAGCGAGATCCCCAAGGATAAGGCCTACCTCTATGACGCCGTCCCGAAGGGACATTCCGTCACGGTGACTGATCCGGTCACGGGGGAAAAACGGCCGGAGACGGTACTGTACGGCGAGGAGGTCATGAAGGACGCGGCAACCATCATCGCCGAGGGATCCAAGTCCGGAAAGTCCATCAAGGAGATCGATGACGGGGTTATGGGCATGATCTACAAGACCTATCCGGAGACTGTCCCACAGTACCTTTCCCAGAAGTTCGGCATCGCCCGGGCAAGTTCAGACCGCTTGACTGCCGAGTTCCTGAGCAGGTCGTTCGCCACCGTAGCCCCTGAGAGGGTGACGGCCATGATGAACGGCGGAGTCGTAAAAGGAGAGTTCAATTATCATGAGCTTCATGCGCTCAACGATTCCCAGCTCAACAATGTCGCCCAGCAGCTGAGCACGGAGATGACCAGACTGCTCTCGGAGATAGGAACCCTTAGGAACATCGCCGAAAAGGCCAAGTCAGGAAGCAGGGGCGGGACCAGGGGAATCAGCAAGGCCAATGTGCTCGAGGCCAAGTTACCGCCAGAACTCCTTGACGCCCTTGATCCGGGTCAGAGAAGCAGGTATCACGTGGCGTACAACAGGCTGATGAAAAACAGCGGAGGAAAAAAAGGCGTAGGCAGGTCAATCATGGAGGTCGTAAAGGCCAAGAACCTTTTGGATTCTAAAACATCCTCGTTCAGGGACTTGGGCATATCCTCATCCATTGAACATCCGATCTACAACCCCGATGAGGCGCTTGCCAGCATGGCGAGATCATTTGGCGAGTTCGATTACCTGGGAGCCAGGCTGAGAAAGGCCATCGACGACGGGCATCCTGCCGTGACCGAGTTCCTCGACCCTGAATCAGGCATGACGCCAAACCAGTTGCTTGAGCAGATAGACAAGACCGACAAGGTCAGGATAACCCAGGCGATGGAGTCGGCCCCATCCGTGGAGATAAACGCCAGGAACATCGCCAGCAGAAGGGCAGGGAATGTCACCACCGAGAAGATGGCGGTTGGCAAGACGGCTGAGGGCCCGAAGAAGACTGCCCCGCAAAAAGCCTCCCTAAAGGACTACTTTACCGGTGATGAGATCGAGGAGTTCAGGGTTTCAGTCGAGAATCGCGTAGCCGTCATGCCTAAGGATACCCTCATGAAGACCCACCTCATGGAGATGGAACTTAACGAGATGGAGAACGCGTTTTTCGACCGCGTCAAGAACAGGCTGTACAACTCTAGGCGAAATTACGGTGGAAAGAAAAAGTCGACGGCATCTTCTCAAGTCACGATAAACCCCTTCGACCTGGTCGACCTTCGCTTCGAGCTGAGGAAGGTCGCGGCCGATACGATCGACAAGGCAACAGGCCCCGGGTTCGTCGAGAGCGAGCAGGCCAACAGGCTCTCGTCCATGCTGAGGGAAGTCATAACGCCGAAGCAGATGAAGGAGACCCTCGACAGGTACATCAGTACCGTAAACCCAGACCTCGAGACCGTGGCCGCTTACAGGGTATTCGAGAGGATGTATGACTCTGGGGAGATAACAGGCACCAGGAGAGAGTGGGAGGACATAGTGAACCTCCAGAAACCGGGAGCCTATCCCATCCAGTCCGACAGGGTGCTGATGAGCACCCTCCCGAAGGAAACGAGGGACATGTTCGATGACATCTACGCTAGGGTAGGACGGTTCGAGAGCGGCTACACGATCACCGAGGATGGGATAAGGAAGAGGTACCGCACTGAAGTTGACGGCAAGCCAGAACCGATCGTCGCCAGGAAGGTCAGCCGAGCCCTTTCAGAGCTGATACTCAACAACAGGATCACCACCGACTTCAAGGCCAAGTGGGTCACCCCGAACCCTGAAGGCCAGTACCTGAGCAACGATCTCGTGCGCCTTTACCTGAACGCCAAGAGGGGCCAGGCAGGCAGCGAGAGGCTCGTCGATTACGGTGGCACTACCATTGACGTCGGCCACGGCAAGGTAACCGACAAGAGGAACTGGTCAAAGAGGGAAGATACCTACGAGACCGAGGCGGCCTTCACCGTCAACGGCAGTGACATCACGGCGACGTTCACTGGCATCGGCGGGGAGAGGGTAACGAGCAATTTCAGGCTTGACTTCAGGGAGGCCATCGACAAGGTGATCGTGACATACGACCCTGCAGGTAAGTACCACGTCACCGCATACCGCGAGATTCCCGGGGGGTCGCGCAGGAAGAGCCTGTACGATTCGCTCAGCGCCGACGAGTGGGAGGACAGGTGGGATTACCTCAAGGCTGATGACGATGTCGCGATCGCCGACGTCACAAGGAAAATTGACGAGAGCGGGAAGGTCGTCACCTCCGAGGGATGGCTATCCCGCATCCTGAACAAAAAGGCCCTGGTCAACGACGGTATAGACAAGAGGACGGCAGCGATTTTTGCAAGGCGGGCGCTCCGGTCCGTAACAGACGAGAAGGTCATGTCAAAGCCCATAGTCGAGCAGATGACGCTGTTCAACAACGGATTGTACGAGAGAGGCTTCAGGCTGCCGGATGAATTGCCGAACGAGCCGGAATGGCTGACTAACCTCAGGGCGATAAGGAAGGTTATCGGAGACCGCGAGACTTACATGACCCAAGAGCCTGACCCGACACAACCTACGTCGTTCGGGCCGAACGACACGAAAGTCAACGTAAGGAACCTGTTCGAGAGGCTTAAGCCCAAGGTTCAGGAAGAGGTCAGGTCCCTTCGTCTTGCCCATGAGAAGGGGTACCTTGCCGAGGACACTCCAATTACCTTAGCCATAGGTGAAGCCGTCAAGGCGACTGAGGGGAAGGAACTTGGGGTCATAAGGGATGCCATCCGGCAGGCCATCGAGAAGGCCGAACCGGACCATGCTGAAAACGTCCGTGTAGTGACCATGCAGGCCCTTCTTGAGGGTAAATCGATAGATCACGTTGCGAAGGTCGCGAGGGAAGGGTATAAGGTCAAGCTGGATAACGAGATCGAGAAGTACATGCAGTACGGTGACGATGCGTACCTGTCGGACAAGTCACGCGAGTATGTCGAGGATTACCGCAATTACTTCAGCAAGGAGGCCCTGTCGGAGATTGGGGCCGTCCAACGGGCAGACGCGGAGGATGGCGATGCCGGTTCAGCCGCAAGCGACAGGACGCTCTCGAGATACGAGGAAGCAGCGAGCAGGGGAGTCGAGATCGAGACCGTCAATGATGAGGGCAAGCCCTCCGGAGCTATCGGCATGAACGTGATCGACGGGGAATCCACGATGTTCAGTGGGGAGACCAGCCTGGTCGATACCTATTTCATTGATACCGTCCCCGGGCTTAGGAAATGGCTGGACGGAAACAACATGGTAGCGGAAGCGGAAGGCAGGGCCATGTCGAAACTCGAGGACACGATCGCCTCCAGGATAACCGGTGATGACAGCATGATCAGGCTCGATGAGGCCTTGACCCGGGCAGATACCGAATCCAGCCTTGAGGCTCGCGCTGAAAAGTGGAACGAGGGAATGAAGCCGATGGACAGGGCCAGCAGGGAACTGGACGATAACCCGGCTCATCCGCTCCGGATGCTTTCCGGCAATTCCGGCATGTTCTCCCGTGAAGTGGCAGCATCCGACGCGAGAGTCGCGATAAGAGAATCCACCGGGGAAACGCAGGATTACGCCAACGTGAACATCATAGAGAGAATGATGTCAGAGATGGAACCGCCCCTCGGAGCGGACATGAAACCGCTGGTCATGCCTCTTGATGGAATGCGTCCAGACTATTACGCGACAGCCATCAGTTCCCCGGGGGAGCACGGCCTGACGCAGCTGCTCATGACAGGTGAGGGACGTGAATGGTCAGCCAGGGTCATGAGGTGGAAGCCGCTTGCCGACGTGTTCTACCCTGAGTTCAGGGTAGCTAGGCTGAAGAACGCCCGAGACCCATTCGACAGTGCCGTGCGCACGATTTCCGAATACTTGTACGGCGGCAAGGGCATCGAGAACATGGGGAGGGATGTTATAAAAAGGGAAAACGGTGAGGAAGCAGTCTCGACGAAGCCCGACAACGTATCTGGGCTGCTGGACGATGCCATCGCATCTGCCGTGATCTACGGCGTGAAGAAAGGCATGGTTGACGGCAGGTATATGGTCACCCTTGACGAGTCAAACGGCGGCAGGTTCCTCAAGGAGTCTGACTTCGGCAGGGACGGGATCATAAGGAAGTCTGCCGTGATGCCTGAAACTCTACGGGAGAAGGCTGACAGCCATGGGGCTGCCAATCCGGAGTGGCTGGCAAGCCTGAACGATTCCATTGCCTCTGGGGACATGGCGAAGGCGTATGACCTGCTCATCTCCGCTCCGTTTGGCAAGACGCCTGTTGAGGTTGCCTGGATGCGTGATGCCGAGCGGCTTTCCGGCCTGGTTAAGCTTGTCGTTAATGCGGACAGAGCGGGCATCAACCCAACGGATCTTTTCCTCAAGGCTACCGAGCTGGGCGAGAGAAGGGCAAGGCTGTTCGGAGACGAAGCGACACGGCTAGAGGACACAAGCTACAGCAGGGAGAAGTCGTCAGAATGGCGTGCCAAGCTGTTGGACATCAGGAAAGGGGAGGGCAGCGGGCCGCGACAAGATAGTCAAAGCGTTTTACTAAAGGCAACCGAAGAGCAAAAGAAACTCGCTATAGACCTTGATCGACACCTTGATGGCGAAGTGACGCTCAAAGACGAGGAAATCTCCAGGATACGCTCCAGGATGGACGAGCTCCAGAGGGAAATCGATACCGAGATGGACAGGAGAGGGGCAGGGAAGGGTCTCGGAGTCAAGGCGACACGGCTAGAGAGCGTAAGATCCAGCGGGGAGAAGCCGTCAGAGCGGCCCGCCAATCAACCGGAAGAGAGCCTTAGAGACGTGATAAGCCTTGCCCTCGATGTCAGCGACGGGAACGAGGCTGCAGCGAAAAACCTCGTTGATGCCGTCAGAGGACGTCCGGAGATGACAAGGGAGGCTGACAAAGTCCTCAGGGACATGTCAGATGCCCTCGAGAAGGACATCTCCCGCATGAGGAATGCCGGGGAGGACGGTGAGGCTGCCCGCCTCGCCAAGGTGAAGGATACCGTAGACGGAACCAACGACACGATAAGGAGGCCGTTCGTCGAAAGCCTGCCCAAGGGCACGAAGGTCAGGTACCCGACTAAAGAGAATAAACTGAAGGTCGAGAACATCTCCGACAGGATCATCGAGACGACTGGCGAGGCCACGGTGGCGTCTCCTGAGGTCATCGAGGCCCAGAACGCGGGAACGGTCAAGGCGAGGGTCGCCGCGACCGTCAGCCAAGTGAAGGCCCATAAGGTCAACTTCCCTAAGGAGTACGCCGTCGTCGACATCGAGACGAACGCCAGGAAGATGGATGACCCCGACGCCAAGATCAAGCAGATCGGCGGCGTCGTGGTGAAGGACGGGAAGGAGGTCAGGAGGTTCGACTTTCGGATAGACGAGGAACTTGCCGGCACTGACCGCAGCAACCGGATGGCGGAAGTCCTGGACGGTTTCGAGAAGGAGACGTCGGGGCTCCCCGTCGTCGGCCACAACTTCTTCCGTTTCGATGCCCCGTTCATCGCCATGGAAGCCAAGAGGATCGGCAGGGCCGCCCCGAAGGAGATAACCGATCCCGACAACATCTATGACACAGGGTTCCTTTACCTGGGTCTGAAGGAGGGTGTCTACAAGGACGACGTAATGTCCTTGGGCGACTTCTACAACCTGATGGGCAGCAACAGGTCCGGTAACTGGGCGCTGCAGCATCTTAAGGATCACCTGCTCACCAGGCTGGGCCACATGACTGCCGAGGAGGGGACGGCCCTCGAGGCCCATGAGGCCGTGGGAGATTCCATCGTAACGTGGAAGCTCCTCCAGTTCCTTGAGGCCGAGAACGCCAAGAGGTCCGCGGGGGAGAAGGGCACGGACCTGGAAGAGGTGACCAGGCTCATCCAGGAGGCTAAGGCCGGCGAGGAGGCTGAGGCCAGGAGAAAGAGGGGCGAAGATGTCTTCGCGTCTTTCGCCAGGATGGTCAGGGAAAAGGCAGGAGAATAGCAAATCAAAAAAGCGCGTGACCCATAAGCCTCTTGGGTCCGCGCTTTTTTTAATCGCTATTTTTTCTTCGTGGCGTTGCCCTTCTTGGCTTGGGCGGGTGCGTCCCCATTCTGCGGAGCGTTGACTTCCTTGATGAAGGCCATCTCCGCATCGTAGATCTTCTTCCTGAGCTCGGCGTTCTCCTTGACTGCGGTGATCGCGGCTTCCCTGCCTATCGCTATCCTCTCGTCGCCGAAGTAATAGCTTGTCCCCCTCATCGTGACCACCCCATCCTCGAGCGCGGCGTCGATCATCTCCATGGCCATGTTGAAACCCCCCTTGAACATCATCTCCGTCTCGTACGTCCTGTAGGGCGTGGAGCACTTGTTCTTGGTGTTCTTGAGGGCGATCCTGATGCCGACCTTCTCCTGCCCGCTCTTGATGTCTTCCTTCTTCCTGCACTCTATCCTGATCGAGCTGTAGAACTCGATGGCCTTTCCTCCGCTCGTGACCGTCTTCGGCCCGTACATGGACATGGTGTCGCGGAGCTGGTTGATCGCGAGGATCGTCGTGCCGGTACGGGCCATCAGCTGGATCGCCCTTCGCGCCCACTTGGAGACCAGACGCGCGCGAAGCGCCATGCTGTCCTTGCCCAGGTCCTCGTCGAACTCCTTCTGGGAGACGAGCGCGTCGATCGAGTCGATGACGATGAGGTCGATCGCGCCGGACTCGATCAGCTCGTTCACCGCGTCAAGGGCCGTCTCCCCTATCTCCGGGGAAAGGAACACCAGGCCCTTCGTGTCCAGTCCCACGTTGCGGGCGTACCGGGAGTCGAACGACTTCTCCATGTCGACGAGCGCGACCGTGCCGCCGCTCTTCTGGATCGACGCCGCTATCCACGAGCAGAGGACGCTCTTGCCGCCGGATGGCAGGCCGGCGACCTCGATGAGCTTGCCCTTCGGCAGCCCGCCTCCGGCCATCCTGGCGAAGCCGACGGACTCGATGTCCATCCAGGTCGGAACGACCTCCTCGCCCTCCTCGAGTATGGACGCGAAGTCGTCTTCCTTGTTGATCTTCCCCAGCGCGCTCATGAGGGCCCGCTTCCTTTCCTCAGGAGTCATTTCTTCTTTTTGCATGTTTTCTTTCGTTTATTTTTCCTCTCCCCGAAGAACTGGTAGGTTCCGGTGTCCCTGACCTCCCTCATGCCTTTCCTGTGCGTCCACTTCGTGCCGTCGCAGTTGCTCGCGCAGACGACCTCCCGTGGGTACGCGAGCTCCAGCTCCTTCTTGCCTACCTGGAACGACTTGAGGACAGTCGCGGCCCCGCAGACGGCGCATGGGCTGTCCAGTAGCCCCTGTATCCGCTCTTCGTATACGGCGACCCTGTGGTCCCGGTCAAGGAAGTTCGGAGTGATTCCGTTGTTTTGCATAAAACTTTTCACCAGTCGATGGTGGTTACGTCCACCCTCTGCTCGTCGCGCTTTTCCGTCCTTTCCTCGCCGTACTTCGGGGTGTCGACATAGTCTCCCCTCTCCCGGTCGAACTGCACGACTATGTGCTTCTCCCCGTTCGGGTTCCTGGCCTTGGGTACGATGATGTGGGTGTTCACGTACCTTCCGGAATTGTCCGCCATGATCTTCTTCATGGCGTCCATCTTTGTCTCCTTGCCCTTTTTCTGCGCGTCCGACGCCGATTCCCCCCTCTCCCTCCAGAGGTTGATCACGTAGGACGCGTTCTGCCCGAGCGCCGCGGAATCCTTGAACGATTCGATAGTCGGCAGTTCCCCGTTGGTCTTCCTGTAATGGGCGACGATGGGAAGCCTGAGCCCGTTCTTGTTGATCTCGTGCTTGGCCTCGACCATGAACCTCTCGATGGCGTCGTTCTTGTTCCCCTTGCCCTCCTCGAAGTCCATGTGGTGCAAGTGGTCAAGGCAGAGGACCTTGTACCCGCCGTCGACCGCCCTGGCCATCAGCTCCTTCAGCTGCCTGAACGACAGCCTGCCGTCGCAGGTCACGAGGGTCATCCCGCACTTCTTGACGTCGCTCCTGGCCTCGTCCATCATCTCGCGGAAGGCGTCACCCGACAGCTCGTTCCTGCGGAAGGCGTTCCATGGGTATCTCGGACGGCCCCGTGACTTCGCGATCTCGTTGATCCTGTAGTAGAGCGCCCTGATCGCGTAGTCCTGCACCCTGTCCTCGAGCGCGGCCAGCATGACCTTCGTGCCTGCCGCGTCGGCTCGCCTCAGGATGTTCTGGATCAGCGTGGTCTTGCCGCTGTTGTGGTGGCAGATGCCGTAGCCGTCGACGTAAAGCCTGTCGCCCTCCTCCAGCTCGAAGCCGTAGTACTCCCCGACGCCGGCGTCCTCGAGCGTGAAGTCGAACGTCACGTCGACGTAGTAGCCACCGGCCCGCCTGCATTCCCTCACGCTGTCCTTGACCAGGGTCGTCCTGTTCAGCCTGTTTACCATATACTCCGGGATGCGCGGCTTCCAAAGCTTCCATATGTCCCTCCTGGGCAGGTCCTTCTCGTCGAACACGTACCTCTTGAGGGTTGACGCCTTGATGTTCATCAGGTGCCTTCCGTTCCTGCTGTGGTGCGATCCGCCGCCGGCGTTGTTCTCTTCCAGCCAGACGCTGAAGACGTGGTCGCGGTTGACGACGAACGGCGGGCACTGGCCTTCGGCGGGGACTACCCTGATCATCTTGTCCAGGCCGTAGTGCAGCCTGCCTACCTTCCTTGACTTGCCGTCCGGTCCCATGACGAAATCCCCGACCATGACCTTCTCGACGGCCTTCAGCTCCCCGTCCCACATCCTTATCGGGTGGCCCTTCTCATGGCAGCCAGTCGATCCGCCGAACAGGGGAAGCTCGCCGGGCATCATGCCCGTCAGCGCCTCGTCAAGGAAGTTATAGCCGTACGAGACGATGTCCTCCGGCCTAGTCGAGGCCAGCTCGCTGTAGCCCATGTCCATGGCCTCTCCCCAGCTGATGACGTTGACGCTCGACGGCGGCTTCCTGGGGGTGTCCTTGGCTATCTCCCTCTCCCATGCCGGCTGGTCGTTTACCGCCCTTTTCGCCACGCTCTCGAAAACGCTCCTCAACTCCCTTTCCGTCAGTTGCGGCTCGCACTGCTCCCTGTTCCACCTCAGCATCCTCGGCCAGACCTTTCCCTCCCAGTCGTACGGCCTCGTGAACCTCATGAGCTTTCCGCAGGCGCTCGCGGCCACCGTGTTCCTGTTACCTTGGGACGCCGATTCAAGCTCAACCTCGAACTCACCCAGCATCACCCCCGGGGGATGCGCGACGCCGGTCGCGAACAGGTCGATCTCCTTCCTGAAAAGATGCTCCGGGAAAGGCCGTATCTCCATGTCATTCATGAACTCGTACCTGTTGCCTGACCTGTGCAGCGAGGGCGGCGCGACGACCTGCCCGCCGTCGCCGCGGATGTCCGTGAGCGGCATGATCCTCGCGGCGTTCCCCCTCCCCGGTGAGTGCCTGTAATAGAGGTGGTAGCCTCCCCCTCCCGTCCTGACCATCAGTGTCGGAGGGAAGTGGGAGCAGTCCCCTCCCTTCTCGACGTCGATCACGGTGAGGTCGCTTACCCTTCCGGTAACTATCCCGACATTGACGTACTTGCCTTCCCCGAACCACTCGACAAGCTCCTCGTCGGTCGGCGTCCTCTCCTGGTAAACCTTCCAGGATATGATGGGGTACTTGTCGTCTCCCAAGGGGACGACTGACCACCCGCGGCGCACGTACCCCCGTGCAGCCTCGAGCGTGTTAATGAAAATGCCCATTATTGTTTTACCTTATTCCGCGGGTTCAAGCTCCCCCCACGGCAGGCTGTCCCTCATCCACTCCGTCCTCATCGCCTCGTCGACGTCCACGAGCGTCATGTTTCGCGCAAAATTCCTCACCTCGTCCGTGGAAGTCTCCTCGTCGACGCTCAGGTCATGCGGTCGCTTGACGTTCACCTCCGACCACCTGTACCCGTCGTTGTCCCTTTGCCTCACGTACACGGCCGCCCTCCGGTACTCCCGGTTGTCCTCCCCCACCGCTGGTTTCCTGATCGCGAACCATCCGGCCTCGAACGCCGTCCAGTTCTCGTTGTAGTTGGCGAGAGCCCAGTAGACATCCAGCCCCCTATGCTCGGGCGGGGTGCCTGCGGGGCTCTTGGGCGGCGGCAGGAGGTCGTTGAACGTCGACGACGAGCAGTATGACTGCCCCCTTCCCCACGCCTCTATGGCCTGGGTGAACTGCTCGTCGGTCAGGAACCTCCACCCGTCGCCGTAGTATTTGACAAGCTTCATTGTTTATCCGCTGACAATTTTGTTAGACTTCCCCTCGTCGTTCCTCTTCTTCCAGGCGACGGCCTTGTGCCACCGTAGCTCGAGGTCCCTTAACGACTTGAACGTGGGCGCGAACTGGTCAAAGCTGGCGTAGCCGGCGGACAGCGAGTCTATCATGCCGATGACGGAATTTTCCCCGAACTGCCTCACGAGGCTGACTGCCGAGTCGCTGTTGTACTTCGCCCCCCAGAACGTCGCCTTGGCGATTTTCGTGGCGTCGCCCAGGCATGCCTTCTCGAACTTCGCCATTATGGCCCTTGCCTCGGGTACCGCGACCACCATGTCGCTGACCTCGACCTTCGGTGCCTCCTTCCTTAACGGGACGGAGAGCGTGTACGTGGCCGCGCCGGTTTCCCTTATGTACCCATGAGCCACGAGCCTCGACAGAGATTCCCTCGCCTCATTGACCTTCCTGCCTGACCTGGACGCCAGGGCAGGGACGGTGACCTTTCCCTCCCCGCGCGACATGAACGTACTGGCTGCCGCCAGTGTCCGGACGTCGGCATCGCTCAGCTCCTTGTCGGAGAGAGCGCTTTCCTCGATGATCGCGAAGGCCATGGGTGTGCGCGGGTTAGGACATGATGAGAAGTTGGTGCCTCTTGACAGTTTCTAAATTAACATATAACATTTTGTGGCATGACTGGCAATACCCCCATATTGCCACTGTGTTGTGCGTTTTTTGGCCTACGCTACATGATCATATCCACAAGTAACTTGCGCGTCGTAATCCCAGGTTTCCTGCCCGTTTCCCTGGGACAACATTTTTTTCCCATTTCACGCGCGATGTGAGACTTCAGTGCGACAGATCATGACGAGGCAACAGCGAGAAGGCCAGATCGCTACTGTGCCTACAGAAGAACCAAAAAAGGAGACTGCCTGCCGCTTTGTCCAAGCCGGCTGCCGATGTCTCCTTTTTTGCGTTATTCAGTTGTGAAAGAGCTAAAGAACAGAAGGGGGAACTGACTTTTCATCAAACATTTTTCGGCTATCCGCCGTTTTCGATACGCTCGATCTCCTGGTTGACCTTCGTCTTCAGTGACCGCTGGTGGGTTACGAACACCTTGGGCTCCACGAGGCACTTGGAGGACCAGTAGTCCTTCTCGCATGCCCTGAGCTCCTCGGTGTCCTGGAAAAGAAACCACCCCTTTGCCCGTTTCCTCTCGCCTTCCAGAATGATCTGGATGCCATCGATCCCGTGTCCCAGCGACATTAGAGTCGCTGCGAGCGCCAGGTCGGTCGTGGCCATTGGCTTGTCGGTTTTTAATGTCATATCCTTTTTTGTTTTTGTTTTTACCCTTTCCCCCTCTACTTAAATTATATCACATCTTTTCGCGGAAAATGACCTTTTTTTCATGGTATAATTAAGGTGTAGGGAAGGAGAGATCTCCCTGCAAACTACTAACATATGGAAAACGTAACGAATGCCTGGTCGGTACTCGATTCCTCGAGGGAGGGCAGCCTTAAGCCCGACTTCGGGAAGTCGCGGAAGGCGCGGGCAGTGAGGAAGACAAGGCGCAGCAAGAAAAAGTAAATAATAAAAAACAAATATGGCTTGTAAGAGCAAAAAAGGCAAGGCAGTACGCGCGGTCAAGAAAGGCAAGAAGGATGGTAAGGGAGGACCGGGCATGGAAATGATGATGGGTAGTGCCCCTTCAATGGGTGCACGTCCCCCGATGGGTGGCGCCCCTTCAATGGGTGCACGTCCCCCGATGGGTGGCGCCCCTTCAATGGGTGCACGTCCCCCGATGGCACCGGCCAAGGGCATCTCCTCGGTCGCCGCTGCAGTCAAGGCGGCCGTCGCCGGCCTCTCCCCCGAGGACCGCGCCCGCGTCGGCAAGATGACCGTCGATGAGCTTCTTTCCGGCGGTGCCGCATCCCCTGAAGTAGAGTAGTAATGTCCATCTCAAGCACCGTCCGCGACTTTAAGGCAACCGTCAGGGAAACGCCGTCAAGGATGGGCGATGCCGTTCGCGGACTGAAGAAGGACCTCAAGGCTTCCTCCGAGTCAAGGAAGGGCCTCACGAAAGCTAACATGGTCGCCGACGGCCGGGACAAGGAAAAGTTCGACGCTTCGGCCAAGGCTGAAGGCAACTTGAAGGACGCCTACTCTTCCGGAGAGACGCTTGCCGACCGGGTCAACATGGCCCATACGACCAGCGACCGCGGGAGGAAGTCCCTCGAGAGGGAACAGAAAAAGTCGAGGTTCGGCGCGGCTCTGGCCGGCAGGTACAATGTAGGGCAGGCGCGCCGGAAGGTAAAATAGTAAAACAAAAAGTATGCAAAAACAAAAGAAATCCAAGCTAATCCGAGAGGCGCCGTACTTTTCTGGCAAGTGCAAGAAGTGCGACGGAAAGGGAGGCTTTGCCTCCAGCCTTACGTCTTCCGGCAGCCAGTCCGCGATGGGCAAGGCCATCGGCTCTCTCGCCAAGCCGACAGGGATGAGGAAGCCTAAGCCGCGGGTGGTGTGAACAAGTCCCTAGGGGAGAAGAGTAAGGACGTCGGAAGGAATATCTATGACTTCCTCGGAAACGCGGCCCTGGGTGCCCGTCGCAGACTGGACGAGCTGAAGGGCGATATCCAGTTGGCGAAGGATGTCGCGACCATCCCGGAAGCGCGGGAGTGGTACGCCGGCGAGAAGAGGAAGAACCTCAAGGACATGGGTGCCGCCGTCCGCAGGACTCTTGCCGGCAGGAAGGGAAAGGAGTACGAGGAGGAGACGAGGAGGATCAACCGTGAGCTTGTCAACCAGCTGTACGACCGCAAAGAAACAGGGAAGTTCTCACCGGAGGAGACAGCGGACCTTGTCATGGGTCTTCCTTCTCTCCACAGCGGGGAGAATATGGGCGTCTATGGCGACGTGATCAGCGAAAGGGAGTTCAAGCCTTATGAAGGCCGGAACGTTCTGGACCTGGGGCGTGGCTACAAGGGGAACCGTGAAATGAGGTCTGAGTGGATCGCGGCATATTACGACCCCTCGCACAGTACGCTGGCAATGGATCCGTCCCTTGACTTCAGTGACGTGAACGTGCTTCACGAGCGTGCCCATGAGTACCAGGACAAGACGTCCGGGATGACCAAGTTCTACGACTCGACCACCGGGAAAACGGTCAACCGACAGGAGTTCTACGCCCGCCTCAAGCAGGCGGAGTACAATGACCCGCTCGCCGCCGAAATCATAGGGTGGGCGAAGAAAGAAGCCGCAATGTATTCCAATGACCCAAGCCACATACCGAGTGAGATCTACGCCAGACTGGCTACGGCAAAGCTAATGATGCCGAAGGAGCAGTTTAAGAGCATAATGCCGGAAGTCTACGCACTCCTCCCCTGGAAGTGAATAGACAAAAAAAAAGCGCGATATTCTCGCGCTTTTTTTTGCTATCCTAGTAGCCGTTGCCTCCGTAAGACTTTGTGATGGCGACCTGGGCGATCTTCAATGCGTCGATCTGCCTGACGATGACGTTGGCCTCTGATTCGGCTTCCGCGGCTTCCGCGTAGGCGCAGATTTCCCTGTCACCCACCCTGACCGTGTCGGCCTTGGCCATGGCCTCGGCCTTGACCGCCGACTGGGCCTTGCCGGTCTGCGAGTCGTTCTCGTTCATGCGGGCAGCGAGGGTGGCGTGGTAGGCGCGCCTTGCGGCCGTCTCTACCTTTGCCACCTCGCTGAGGCACCCGGCGAGGCTGACGATGGCCTGGGAGATGGCGATCGGGTTGGCCGAGTCGCCGTTTACTTCCTTCTGGATCTGGGCGTAGATTTCGTCGTGGTTAGTGAATGTCATGGTAATGGCTACTCGTTTATCTTTAGCTTGCCGGTGATCTCATTCCTGCTGGCCTCGCTGATGGTTGGCTCCAGCAGCCGGTACTCGAGCACCCCGACCTGGGCCAGCAGCTCGATTACGTTGGCCCCGATGACGATGACGTCCATCGCCTCCATCTTGCTCAGGCGTCCGTTTTCGGCGACGATCCTTTCCACAAGTCCGTTCGTGTTGCCGATGAAGTTGATGCCCTCGAACGAATTGATCTCCTCATGGAACTTGAGATGCTGCTGGAACGCGGTGATGGTCTCCCTGATGTTCTCGCTGATCTCCTCGTTAATCGTCTCGGCCAGCTTGTCAGCCTGCCCTATGTCCGGGAGGCCGTTGGCATCGATGTGGCGCCTGAACGCCGAAGTCTTCATTTTACTTTCAGTCACAGTTTTGTTGGTTAATTACGGTTGACTCTCGACTTTCCACCGGCCTTCTCGACGGTGAGGACGTCGTCGAACAGAGTCTTGACCGCGGCGACGTGCGATATGCACATGACCTGCGGGAACCGCTTGCCTAGCCCGACGAGTATCTCGCTGAACCGCTCCACGCTCTCGTCGTCCAGGCCGATGAAGGTCTCGTCGAAGATGCGGAAGCGGCACTTCTGCATGGAGGCGAGGGCTTCCGTGATGGCCACGGACACCTTCATCCTCTCGCCGCCGCTGTACCCGTCGTAGTCGATCTCCCGGCCTTCCGCGTTCGTCACCGTGATGAACAGCCCTTCTACCGATTTCTTGCCGTCGGCCGATGGCTTCTGCGTGGAGAGCGACACCCGCATCCCCGAGAGCGATGACAGGATCTCGTTCGCCCGCGCCTCCAGCCTCGGGATGAGGCGGTCGACGACCATGGCCTTTACGCCGTTGGTGCCCAAGGCATCCTTGACCAGCGTGACGTCATCAAGAGTCGAGGACAGGGATTCCGCTGAAGCTCTTGCGACTTTCAGCGCCTCTTTGCTCGCCTCGACCTCCTTCCTGACCTTCTCGATCTCACGGGTGACAGCCTCAGCCTCGCTGAGCTCCCTGTCGGCATTGCGCAGGGAAAGCGAGAGGTCGTCCTCCCTTGACTTCTGGTCCCTGTACGCTGCCTCAAGCGCCGGGACGGCCGAGACGTAGCCTGAGGTCTCTCTACCAAGGATGTCCAGCTCGCTTGAAATGGATTCCCTTTCGGCGTTCAGCCTTTCGGCCGCGGACTTCTCTTCCTCCAGGGCGGAGAGCATGGCTTTCGCCGTCACCCCCTGGACCATGAGGTTTTTTTCCTCGGCGCTGAGGGCGATTGAGTCAGCTTCGCCCTTCATCCTAGCGATCTCCGCGGAAACCCTGGCGTTCTCTGACTTCAGGGCATCGAGGTCGGCGCGGGCCCTCGCGACTGCCTCGTCAACCTCCGCCTTCCGGGAGTCGCGCGCCTTGGCCGCTATCGGGCACTCCTTGCCGATCACGGGGCATTCCTCGGCGTTCTCGACGGCGATGCCGGCTGACTTCACTGACAGCCTGACTATCTCGTCCTCGAGCCCCTTCGTGCCCCTTACGGCAGGGGCTAGGAGCCTTACCGTCTCGTAGAGCTCGCTGGCGCGCCTGTCGCGCTCCACGAGCCTCTCAGACTCCTTCTGGCGTTCCTTGAACGCTTTGATGTCATTGTCTATGTCATCGACGCTCCTGACGCTCCTGAGGGCCTGGAGGCGGTCGTTGAGGGCGTTCAGCCGGTCCTTCTTGGATTGAATGACGGCATCGGCCGACTTTGCCCCCGAAAGGGACGAGGCTGCCTCTTCGGATGCCCTCTTCGCGTCGGCGAGTTCGGCAGTGACTGACGATACCCTGGACTTCAGCTGGTTGATGTCGGCAGTGAAGATGGACTCAAGCGCCTCCAGTTGCGGAGTCTTGTCCATCCTCTCGAGCACCGCGACTTCCGACTTCCTCTCGGACAGCAAGATCGACATTTCCGAACCCTTCAGCTTGGCCTTCTCCAGCCATCCGTCGATGACCTCGCCGCCGGCCATCTCGAGGAGCAGCTCCTTGCGCCTTGCGGCCGTGGCCTTCACGAACGAGTCAGGAGTTTCCTGCGGGGAGACGACGGAGTTCACGAAGAGCCCGTACGAGCACCCTGTGATCTCCCTCTCGATGAACGCCTGCCTCTCCTTGGTCCCCTCGAGGGGTGGAAGAGTCCGCATGGGCGAGTCCAGCGTGATGGCGATAGACTGCGTTCCCTTTGACGAGCACGACCTGAAGATCGTCCACCTGTCGTCGCCGTCGTCGAGGGTGAGCGTGACGGACATGCCGTCCTTTCCCTTCATGACGAGCCCGCGCGTGTCCGTGCGGCCCACGCCGTAGAGGGCGAAGGCGATCGAGTCAGCCACTGATGTTTTCCCTGACCCGCTGGCCCCGTCGATGAGCAGCCTGAGCTCGCCGTCGAAGTCGATCTCGGTAGCCTCATGGGACAGGAAGTTATTCAGCTTTAGTTTCTTCAGCAGCATTTTCTTGCATGATTACCTTGGCATCCTCCGTCTGGCTCCTGATGCCGTTCACGACGACCTCGGCCATCGACGGGGAGATCTTGCGCCTGCCGATCTCGCTTACGTACAGGTCCTTGATCTGCTGAGGAGCCTTCGACTCATCGAGTGCCGCAATGACGTCCTGCATGGCCTTGTCGGACTGCTCGTCAGTGAAGGTCTCGACGACCGACGGGCCGCTGATGATGCAGCCGATTATGACGTTGGCCTTCTTACCGCAGTGCGGGCACAGTGCCTCGCCGTTTACCGTGACGTTAGTCTGTTCGTCCATATGAGTTGTAGGAATGGCGGGCGATTAGTATCGCGTCGCTTATGCCGTGGTTCCGGCCGATTTTAATCGTTGGGTAAAGCCTCACTGCCTCAATGAGCGATTCCTTCTTGGTGTCCTCGACCTTACCGCCGAAGATCTCCCTCTGCCACTTTGGCGGGTCATGGTGGTTCACTTCAGTGCAGGTCAGCTCCAGGAAGCACCTCATCGTCCCGTATGACTGCCCGAAGGTGAACATCGACCTGACTCCCTGGCCGGGCATGGCATGGGCGACCTCGATGGCGCCTATGACCGTCCCCCTAAGGAGCGGTAGGACCAGCGACGCTAGGGACGTGACGTCTATCTCCCGCCTCGTCTTGCCCTTGCCCTGAAGCTTCCTGATCGGCATCTTGCCGTACCCGAGCAGCTTTCCCCTCCCGTCGATCACCGCCCAGCCCCCTGACAGGCCGTTATCGATCCCAACGTGACGGTCAGGACTTGTCGATCTCGTTCCATCCGTTGATGATCCTTTCCTTGTCGACGCCTTTTTTCTCGGCATATTCGGTCAGGAGTTCGGTTGGGTTAATGGATATCGGGCCGTCGTCCGCAGATTCCGTTCGCTCCCGAGAGGCGGCAGACACGCACGACACCTCGACGTTCGCGGGAAGCGCGGCGATCTCGGCGTCAGTCGGGGGAACGGTAACCACGATGCGGTAGAAGTCCGCGTCGCCTATTCCTTCCATTGCCTCCTTGACCGTCTCTGCCTTGACGCGCCTCATGGCACGCCCTGGGAGCGTCACCTCGCTGACCGCCGTACCGTCGACGACGAACACTTTTTTCGGGGTGTCGTCACCGGCCTCCTCAGACATGATTGACCCGGCGACGATCACGTTCCCGTACGTCCCAGGCCTATGGATATGCCCGTGGAAGGACAGCTTGGACTTTTCCGACACGATCTCCCTTGGCAGGACGGGCTCGCCCTTCAGCATATCGGTGGTGCCGTTGGCCATCGCCGTCCCGGAGACGGAATGGTGGGTGAACAGCATGTCGCACCCTTCCGCGACTCCCGTGACGATCTCGTCGGCTAGCGCCCTGGTGTCCTGGCCTGATCCGCACCTCATGTACGGCACGAAGTGGAGCGTCCTGCCTCCCGCCACTGACGTTTCCGGCTTCCCGGACACCACGTGCCACTTCTTTCCGGACAGCGCGCGTATGTAGTCGAGGGCGCCTGAACCGTCGGCGTACGTGTCGTGGTTCCCGCCGAGGATGACTATCTCAGGGTAGCTGCCGAGGCTCTCGAGGAACGCGGTGGCCGAGAACAGAGCGGATGACGGGTTGGACCGGTGGTCGAACATGTCACCGAGGATGACCACAAGGTCACATGCCCTCGCGGCTTCGGCGACAGACAGCTCGATGCCTGCCCGCTCGGTGACGCGCCTGTCAGAAAACGACGCGGCATGGCCGTATGTCTCCTTGAAGTGCATGTCGCCTATCACGCAGGTCGTGAACCCCTCTTTGAGATTAAGTTCCATTATCGTTGATTGTTAGCAAATCAAGAGGGGCCTGCCAGTTAAAGAGCAGACCCCTCTTTTTTTCTCCTAGGAGTTCAGCTTGTCGAAGATGGCCTTGTAGTTCTCCGGGACGAGCTCGAGCCCGGTAAACGAGGCAATGAACGCCTTGGCCTTGTCCTCTTCCTTGATGCCGTACTTGCTGTTGGCGAGCGCGAGGGCTGCCATCAGCAAGTCGTCAGCGTCGCCGGAGAAAGCCTCCTCTACGGACACGGCGTCAGGCGCGGCGTCCTCCTTGGCTTCCTCGGAATACGGCTTGCCGTTCTTGGTCACGACCTTGAAATGGCGCTTCCCGTCGATGAAGTCACCCGGGATCTCCTGCTTCTCGAAGAGGGTTGAGCCTAGGTTCCCGTTGCCCTTGCCGATCACGTCAGGCGAGCCGATGAGCTTCACGGAGTGGACGTCGAAGCCCTTCTTCGACTTGACCTTGCCCTCATAGAAGAAGCCGGCGTAGTCTCCGACGCTGAGGTCCTTCATGGCCTGTTCGGCACAGATGCGACTGGACTGGAGGGAGAACAAGCCAATGTGCTTGGTCTCGCTGGCCGTCTCGCCGGTCTGGTGGTTGCCGTCGATGACGCCCTTGCGCTCGGTGATCTTGACGTCCTCGATGGTGATCGAGAAGGTCTTGGAACCGAAATCCTTAGTGTCGGTGTTGTAGAACTGAACGCTGGTTACTTCCTTGACCGTGCCGGAGACGAGGGTGCCTACGCCGTAGTCGCGGTTGCCCTTGATGACGATGTCGTTCTGGTTCTTGCTGGCGCCGAGACGGATGTTGGTCGGGATCTCGACGTTTGACGGAGTGGCTGCCACTCCGGTGCTGAGTAGGTCTTCCATATGGGAAGTGTGTCTTAGTGTGTATTATGTCGCTTCGTGCCGCTGTCTGCGGAACGAAGTTCATTCTAGCAATTCTTTTTTGACCTGTCAAGCGGATTGCTCACGGGGACTTTCGACATGTCGTAGGAGCGGTAGTTCACGCCACCCTTCCTAATGAGATTTAGCTTGGTTGAGCCACATTTCGAGCAGAATGCGTCAAGCTTGTGTGACCAGCAGGCGACTGCCTTCTTGCACCCGCGGCAGTAGTACATGTCCGGGTCAGGCAGCCCCTTGCTGCGGAAATGGTTACGGATGGAGGAGGCGTTGGCCATGATCTTCGCCTTGAAGTTGGTATGGTATTTTTCCCTGGCATAGTCCACCCTCTCCCTCTTCTTCTCGGGGATCAGCGACGCGTAAGCCTTTCTCTTCCTCTCATTGACGGCCTCCCTGTTGGTCGGGTCGCTTCGCCATTTCCTGTTGCGCTCGTTCTCCTTTTCACGGTTGTTGACCCTCCACCTTCTTCGTGACTCTTTTTTTCTTGCCTTCTCCTCGTCGTCCATGCTGCTGGTGGTTCTTGGCCTCTTCAAGGGCCATCTTTATTATCTCCTTCTCGCTCATGCCGAATACCGCGTCGTTGATTCCCTCCTTGACGTCATGAATTTTCCTGTGGAACATGTCGATCCACGTGCCCTTGGCCGTCAGCTGGTAGACGGTCACGGGCTTGTCCTGTCCGATGCGGTGGGCGCGCGAGTACGCCTGCTTGTGGACGTCCGGCAGCCAGTCGTAGTCGCAGAACACCACGGCGGAGGCGGCGTTGAGGGTAAGGCCCTCTCCCGCGCTCCTCATGCCTCCCACGAACACGCGGCACTCAGGGTCCTCGTTGAAGCGCCTCATCAGCTCCTTCCTCTCCTCGTTGGGAACCTCGCCGTTCACGGTGACGCAACGGTCGCCGTAGTATTCCGACATCTGGCCCATGGCCTCGCGGAAGCACGAGAAGACGATGACCTTCTCCGACCCGATCATGTCGTCGATGAGGTCAATGGCCAGCTCCGCCTTGGCCGCCGAGCAGGCCATCCTCATTGCCGTCAGCTGCGCGAGCTGGCCCCCGCCGTCGTCCGACAGGTACTCCCTCTCGGCTTCCCTGTACGCCTTGCCCGTGTCGTCCGGCAGGTCGACGTCGACCGTGACGAAGGTTATCGGCGGGAGTTCCTTGCACACTTCATTCTTCATGCGTCGGACGTAGAACGGCTCGATTAACTTGGCCAGCTCGTCCTGGTTCCTGACTCCCTTGAACTCGGTGCCGAACCTGTTCTTGACGGCGTTCGTGTACCTGTTGAGGAACCCCCAACGGCTCGGGAAGACCTTGGGAGCCACGGCGCTGACCAGCGGGTAGAAGTCCTCCATCCGATTGGGGATCGGCGTGCCGGTCAGCCCGATCACCTTTTTCGAGACGTCTATCAGCCCCTTGCACGCGTTGCCCATCCTTGACCCACCGACCAGCTTGGGCGGGTTCATGACCCTCTCCCTTGCCTTACGGATGGCTGCCGTCATCGCCGCCGTGGGGGTCCTGCCGATCGACCTCATGGCCTTGTCGCGCGACAGCAGCATGTTGAGCTTGTCCCTGTCCTTCTGGAGGGCGGCCATGGACGGCGGGTGTCCAGTCGACTTTACCCTATGGAACTCATCGCCCACGAAGCACTCGAACCCCCTCCTCTTGAACTCCTCCTCGAAGGCGTAGACGATGTCGTAGTTGACGATGAATATGTCGTGACTGTCCCACGTGTCGTCGTCGATCGTACCCTTCGTGCCGGACAGCACGGTCGCCTTGAGCGTCGTGTGCTTGGCGACCTCGGCCATCCAGACGTGCTTGATGACGGCCGGGCAGACGACGACCGTCTTTCCGGCCACCTGGTCGGCGACATAGGCGAGCGTCTGGAGGGTTTTCCCGAGCCCGGGCTGGTCGCAGTTCAGCAGCCTCCCGCCGTTCCTCCTGCACTTGTCGACCGCGAGGGACTGGTAGGGACGCAGCTGGGTCTTGACGTTTTTGTAGTTCTGCGGAGGATCCTCCACTAACGCCTCCTCCGCAGGGTACTCCCATCCCTTGGGTACCTCTAGCTTGCCCCTGATCCCCCCCGCGAACCCCTCGGCGTGCTGCCTGGTATCGGCGTCGCGCAGCTCGCGCATGTCCGCGGCAGTCGCGGGATCGAGGGACGGGTGAAGGTAGGACAAGATGTCGAACATCGCGTGCCGGTCAAGGACTATGAGCCTGCCGTTCGCGTTGACGACGACGCCATTGTCGTAAAGGCCGGCCACCTTGTTGATCATCGTCACCCCCCGGAAGTCAGTCGCCTTTACCTCGTAACCGAACGGCATCTTGAACGCGTTGCTAGAAGCCATAGACCCGATTGTGCAGCTTGATCCACCCCTCGGCCCTCCTCATGAGGTCATACGCGTATTCTTTCCTGCCGTCGGCTTCAGCCGTACTCGATGCCTTCAGGAGCATGCTGATGTCCTCAAGCATGACACTGCGCGGAATGCGCACTATCATGTTCCTCAGCCGGTAACTCTCGAAGTACATCCTCTTGTGCTCCATTATCTGGTACGCCATCCTGACCTGCTGGATCGTGAACCACGACATCTCAAACGACGGGTCGTCGACGGAGGCCATGGCTACCAGGTCGTTTGCCAGGTTTCTCTTAGAGATCACAGGCCAACCACCTCATTAACCAGTGTTTTCTTGACGGCTTCCCTGACGGAAGAGTATTCGCCGCTGCTGCCGTAGGCGTCAAGGTCCTCGATAAGCGAGATCATCGATCGGATGACCCTAATCTTGCCGTCAGCTGACGGCTTCTCGCTTGTTGAGCCAATTCCAAATGCTTCACTGCCGATCGCGGGCGGGGAGACGGGAGTTCCAGCCTCGACTCCGCATTCAGCGGCCTCTTCCGGTGCATCGTCCGTGGACTCTTCGATTTCCCTGACTATCGTCCCCATGGCGACAGCGAGCAGGTAGTCCATCTTCTCATCGCCTGGATAGCAGAAAATACGGTCAAACTCCTCTAACCCGTCCTTCTTCAGGCCAGCCTCGACAATCTCATTAGTCTCGGACGTGACGGGGATTACGGCGCCTTTTTCGATCGCGTAAGCCATGGCCGCCGACGTGAACTTGAAAATCCTGCCTGAAACGCCGATGTTCATCGCCAAGAGCTTGGCCGAGAACGGAAGCATCTGTGCCGTCAAATCGAACCTCCTCATCATGGCGTAGATGACGTTTGACGAGTACAGGAAGATCGACGTGTTGTCGAACCTGTCGACGCCGCACGCCAAGTCGAACTTAGTCTCTATGGACGAGCAGAAGTTTATCAGTTGCCCTACCGTGGCTTTTTCAAGCACCTTCACCGGTCTGGCCTCTGGGGGAGCTGCCTTAATGGTTTTGGCCTTTTTTTGCCTTACGGCCCCTACCCTTTCTTTCTGCACGTGCGAAGACTCGTTCGGCTTGGGATCAAGACCGACAGTGCCGGAAAGCGGGTATTCCGTGATGAACTCGTCGATCTCCCCCTTTGGGACCCTGATCTTGCCGTCCTCGTTCTCTATGACCGTAAATGACTTTGACCTGTCTCCCGTCATGACTCCTTTTATTTCCTTCCCGTCTTTCATTATTATCCTGACTTTCTTTCCCTTGTAAGTCACTAGATGTTGTGACGATTTTGTCGTAGATGGTATGCTCATACTTTTATGATTTAATGTAATGAATTTGCCCTTGTACCTAAACGGTAATCAGTGAGGTAATGTCCCCAGGACAGGACATCACGGTCAGGGATACCGAAGCCGTAGCTGCGGATATCCTGAGTGAGCGAGCCACGTTTGAATGGGGACATTACTCCCCTGACTAACTCAGGGAAAGGAATGCCTGTGCCGTCGAGACGGCTATTGCCATCGCAACGACCAGCGTCGACAGGGCAATGATTATCTTTAACACGATGTGCTTTTCCATGAGTTCGCTTGCGCTAGGACTGGTCCTCAAGTTTTGTCTCAATGGCGAGGATGTCGCTGTAATTGACGGCAAGGACCAGGTCATCACCGTCGACAGCAAGCGGGTGAGCGGCAGCCCTGATGAAGTAAACCCTGTTGCCGGCCTCGTCCGTACCGCACGGCGTCATTGGAAATCGCGGGATCATCTCGAGGGCGCTTGCCTCCTTGCGGTGGCCCTCGAGGTTATAGAGGTCGAGGGTGGCGCGGGGAATCGGGTAGCGGATTATGGCATGGGTCGCGTAGGGTGTGAAAATCTTGTCTGTCATAACGTGGCTATTTTAATTAGGCGTTCACGTTGTGTCGTTACTATCGTTTATCGATAGAGAACCATGACGACTTCGTGTCTTTGCACTTACGACACACCGAAACGGTCGTCATACCGATCTTACGGGTGTCCTTGGTAACGTCTCCACTATCCGATCTAATTATGTCCAAGGTCTCTACTTCCTCCCAAACGTGTAGGTGCTTGATCGTCCCGCACTTCCGGCAGATGAAATCACCGGATAGATCTTCTATCTCGAAGGCGTGGCGACACCTGACGGACAGGTAGGCATATGTGATGAAGAACGGGATGACAAGGGCTAAGACGTAAGGCATATGTTTAGGTTATCGACTTTTTTTGCTCCTTACCGAGTTTTTCACGTGTCCTGTCGGACGATGTGATCCTCCTCTTCCTCCTCCCCTTTGGTCCTAGTTCCTGGAAATCACGACTGGCTCTCATAGGTGTGACGAAGGCATTTTAGTCAAGGGTACGGTTGGCTGCGGCGTTCCTCCTTAGCATCATGGAGTGCCGTCTCGTGAGGTCCGCGAAGTTCTTGGCATCTTCGCTTGTCCTGAAGCAGAGGATGCTCCTGAACTTGGCCAGTGGGTCTGAGTCTGTCAAGTTGTGAACTAACATGACCACTTCTCCGCCTTCCTGGAAGCAAAAATATGTCTCAAACGGGGAAGGTTCGTAGCTCTTGGCCGTCATCAGCGCCCTGACGTATTCGGCCTGGAGTTCCGCATCCTCCCTGTTATCGTATACCCCCAGGAACTTCCTCCTCTTGGCGATCTTCGCCCCGACGGCCGGGACATCGCATACTGCCCCCTGCCCGGTGACGATGAACACCTTCCCTGTTGGCTTGGGCTCATCAGGTACTTCCCTCAGCTCGTACCTCCTGCCGTCCAGCATAATGTAATTTCCTACCATGACGTTATTCCCACACATAGGGGTGGGGTTAGCATGAATTAGTTGATTTCTGCCCTGGCTGAGCGGTGAAAATGACCTAGAAAGACAGATACGTTAAGCGTTTTCGGTCACCTCCACCACTCAGCCCCCATTACCCTCCACAAAGGCAATGGGAACCGGAGACACTAATATTTTTTCCTGGTCAAGTTTATGCGGTCGTTCCGGGACCGTCTGGTTTGGCTATTCCTTGACTACTGGGATACCTGCCAGACCTGCGGCCTCGAGAGCCTCATCATATCCCTCATCTCCCGGTCTTAGGATAGCGGAATCTGGGGAAAAAACCACTTCACCAACCTCGGCGCCAGCTTCGATGAGCTCGGTATCTTCTTCGGTAACTACATGGATGATACCGTCTTCTTTCGGAAAAGTCTCATCCACCACCTTCTTGGCGGCGGCGATCCAGTTGTTCCTTACCTTCTCTCCTACCTCGGAGAACGGCGGGATTTCCTTGCCGTCCCATGTCTTGCCTCCAGCCTCCTCGTTGTAGGCACTGAAGGCCTTTTCCGCAAGGTCGGCGTAATCGTTGGCGTCTTTTTCCGTGATCATAATGCTCGTTTAGTTGAATTTTCTTGGAGGCCGATACTGGAATCGAACCAGTTTAGGGCGCTTTGCAGGCGCTTAGCTTGACCATTCACTCAATCGGCCATGGTGGGAAGCGAGAGGGTCGAACTCTCCCTGAAGGTTCCACAAACCTCCGTGCAAACCGCTACACTAGAATCCCCATGACTTGTACATTGACTGGCGGAGGGCGTGGGACTCGAACCCACAAGCGCTTTCGCGCGACGGTTTTCAAGACCGTTTCAATAACCATTCTGACAACCCTCCGTATTGGGCCCGGGGGCGGGAGTCGAACCCGCTACCTGAAGCTTATGAGGCTTCCGAGATGCCGTTTCTCTACCCCGGGAAGATGTACCTTCAATCCGACACCGAAGATACCAAGAGTGTTGCCTACCAATTTATTATGTCCCAGTGGTAGGAGGAAGTATACTTGTTAGCCATACCTCCGTTGTAGACCTCACTGGAACGTCGTAGCTTCCTGCGTGCCGCTTCCTTGGCTGTCTGTGACCTTCCTGTAACGCTACTGGAAAAGTTATGCCTCCAGTCTTTCCTTGTCGGCTTTTCCTTTGTCCACCTCCGACGCGGGAAATTTTGCCATTTCCTCTTCTTGTTGAAGTCTATCTCTATGAACCCCATGGTAATGGGTGGTTAGGCCCATTACATATCCGCTGCGCTTAAGTTTTTCATGTGGTTTGTCGTTTATGGTGCGTCGCCCAGGTAATGCTCCTGACCAGCCTTGAGGCAGCGGATTTACAGTCCGCCCCGCGTCTTTAGCGGAATACCGACGCACGTTGCTTATCTGGCCGCCGCCGCTGGACACTGGCTTAACCGCTTGACTCCTTTATCACGGCCGGCTCTATGGGTCTTGCGATCCTAGTCACGTGACCGCTTCTGCCCGGGCTGGCGGTAAGGCGACTTGACGCGAGCCAATGTCCAACGGCGACGGATACGGAATCACGTTGACTCCGCAGCTGCCTGCTCCTAACTCCTCCTAATCATACCACACTTCACTTTTCGAGGATGTGGATAACCTTCTCTACTATTTCCTCGGTGAGGCCAACCATATGATTGACTATCACCTTATTGTTGGCCTGTTCGGGTAGGAACTCATCGAAATCGTCAATGATTACGTACCCCTCAACCGGGTCATGCTTCTCCAGCCAGTCCCGGATCTCGTACCCTCGCTCCAGTCTGTTGACTCTGGCAAGGTTGACCTCGTGATCAGGAAGGTCCAGCTTGTGGAATGACTCAGTTCGGCCAAGGAAATTGAACACCAGCCCATTCGCCTTCAACACGTCCTCCCAGTTTTTCATGTGCCTCCAGTCAGACGAGAGTACGAAGCGGTATCCATTGATCTCCGCCATCCTGTTGATCAGGAAGACCTTGTACGGATCAGTAGCCAGGAGATACCCCTTCTTTGACGTCCTGGTTGGTGTCATCTGGGTGTTCAGGACGCCGTCGATGTCGAGGAATATTACTTTCACATTTTATATCTCTTGTTTACACCCCAATCTTTAGCTTGCTCAACATGGTAATGTCTCTTTCCATGGGTTATTTGGTGGTGGTGAGGTTTAGGAAGGGAAGGGTGGAGCCAGGGATCATCTGCACTGGGAGAATGCCGTTCCACTTGGTGATGGCCTGAAGCTGGACATAATTTTCCCCGCCTTGCTGCTGGATGGCCTCTGCCTGGATCTTGATGGCTCTTGCCTCAGCTTCGGCCTGGGCTACCCTCTGTTCTGCTTCCATCTGCACCTTGACGAGGACGTTCTTGGCCTTCTCGGCATCCTGCTGGGCTACTTGCTTGGACTCGATTGCTTTCTCGTACTCATCGGAGAAGTCCTCATTGACCAGTGAATAGTTCGTCACGGTGAACAGTTCTTTCGGTATCTTTTCCATGAAGGCGAACTCGATCTGTGACTGTGCCTCTGAACGCTTGGAGATGAGTTCCTCAGCCGTGAACCTAGCGATGGTGGTCTTGACGCTGGTCTCCAGAATCGGAACAAGGACACGGTCTTCATAGTCCAGGCCAAGCTGCTTATACAAGTCTCCGACGGCGCTTGGGTTGAGGTTATAGTTGACAGCTGAATGGATAGTGACTAACTGGAGGTCTTTTGAGTATGACTTGGACTCATTCACCTCAAGCTTTTGGGTCCGGATGTTGTACTTTACCACTCTCTGCATCACCGGAACCTTCACGTGCAGGCCAGGCTGGACGACCTGCTCCCCGACCTTCCCCCAAGTCAGCACGAGGCCGCGCTCGGAGGAGTCGATCTTGTAGAACGGGTTGAAGACGAACAGGATGATCAGGCCGACGATAGCCGCAATCAAACCGAGTATCACCTTGGCCTCGACCGGTATTTCCTTTAAGGTCATGTCTTTTGTCTTAGGTTAGTTATTATCCTCTTTCCATGCCTCATACTTGTCGGAGCACCTGTCGTAACCGCGCTCATCCTCGCCTGTCTTGATGCCTCGCTTAGCGCACCATGCCGTCATCTTTGCGGAGTTGAAGGCAAATACGACTGTAGTGGAGAGCAAGCCGATGATAGCGATCACGATCAAGAGCTCGATCAAAGTGAAGCCTTTGTTCCTCATAGCGTTATTTCTTTTTCCGTTCCTCCTCATCCATCAGTGGTTTGGCTACTTCCTGGTAGAACTTTTCAGCAGTCTCCTTGTTGGAGAACAGCCAATCAATGAAGGTGTCTCTCCCCTCGTCAGTGAGGAGCTCCTCTCCATCGATTATGTCGAGCTTCCGGAAAGTCTTGTATGGTTCCTTCGCGAGCAGCTGTTTGAACGTCTTCCTTATGGACATAATAGTCTTGTTTATTGGGTTAGCATCCTTGTCGATGTTCTTTCCTTCCTCTCCCACTATTTCCAATGCTCTTTTGGCGCAGCGACCGCAGATTACAGCTGCTGTCTCTCCAGTGGAGACTGGCATCATGATGTCGGAGGCGACTAGACTTACCTTGTGGCCAAAGGTCCCACAGAAGTCGCATTTTCCTCGAGAGCCGGTGTCGGACAGCCTCATAAACCGATGACCCTCCTTAGCCTGGTTGCGAGGCCCTCCTTGGACTTCGACTCCTTTCTCTCAACCCTCTCCCCTTCCGCGATGCCCTTGACCAGCTCGCTCCACGTCAGGTCGCACTTCTCGTCGATCCAGTCGGCGATGAACCACATTCGGTCACTGCCGTCATGAACTCCGAACAGTATCGGGTCCTTCTTTCCGACGCTCCTTTGGGCTTGGTCCTGGGTGGCTCCTGCCTTGATCGCTTCCTTCTCCGAGGTGCAGTGCATGATCACGAACCCATCGAAGAACGGCTCCGCCTCCACCTTGGCGCTGTAGACGTCATCGGGCACGTCCCTCAGGTACTCGCCGTACTCGCAGATGCCGATCTTCCCGTCCTTGACGTACTTGAAGAACTTGGCGACCTTACCCAATTCAAGATAGTCCTCATAACCTCCAGCGACAGCGGCGAT
This sequence comes from Dehalococcoidia bacterium, assembly GCA_041653935.1. GTDB lineage: Bacteria > Chloroflexota > Dehalococcoidia > E44-bin15 > E44-bin15 > JAYEHL01. Next base: position 48,279 of record JBAZEO010000004.1, read on the forward strand.
CTCCTTCAGCCGGAGCTTGGTCTCGTTAGCCAGCGCCTTTGATTGCGTCTTGAGTCCCTTTACGGTAAGTGCGTTTTCAGCATCCCCGAACTTCTTGGCCTCTTCCCTCATTGCGTCAAGCCCTTCCTTCCCGACCTTCTCGGCCAAACGCTTTGACACCTTGAAGATTATCTCATGCCCCAGTGGCTTGGCTGGTTGTTTTTTGTTGGGTGCTTTGACGGGGACCGAGTTGCCCGTGAGGCTGTTCGTGAAGGAGGCACTTTCAAAGGTGATCCAGTCGAGGCTAGTGTCAATTCCACGACTAACGAAGGGGACCTCAATGTTGGCTTCTCTCGTCTTCATGTCAATTGCGACGAACTCCCTAAGGCGAAAAGCGTACTCATTGGCGTGCCACCTCTTCTTGAACTCATCCGGTCGGTAGGACTTCCTGATGTTTTTTTCCATATCGTTAGATTGAATTGCATGTTATTCCAGCTACCTCGCACAGTTCCGTGAATGATCTCTGGATCTCACTGGTGAAAATTTCCGTCATACTATTGGCGTCTCATTTAGTCGTTATGATCTTCAAGTAGTCTTGTAAGCACCTCATCGCGCAGGAATGGATCAACTTCCCCCGTAATTCTATGTCGAAGTTCCCCTTGCACCTGTTCCCGCACCCGCAACAGTCGTATGGGTAATCGGTCCTTGGGAACAGCCTGTCATTCGCCTCCTCCCGTTCCTTCTTGCTGTCGATCATAAGATCCTAGAAGTTCCCGTCAGCTCCGGGCAGTCCCAACCGCGAGCCTTCGCCTCCGCTATTATGGCCCTGGATACGTAACCGTCCTTGATGATGTCCCTGAGGTGGTCGTCCGACAGGTCCCTCATCTTGGTCTTCCTGCCGTCCAGTGATCCCCAGAGGGAGTCGCGAAGGTCTATGGTCTCCTTTTTCTTCTCCATGTTATTAGGAAGTTATCACTACGTCCAGCCCTAACCTCTCGCAAGCCTCTTCCAGTTCCTCCCGTGACCCGAAATCTGAGAACACGACGCAAGAGTACTGGTCCGGCTTCCCCGCATAGCTCATGTCGATCGTGTAGGCCAAGCCGAACTCATCATTCTCCCTGTCGACAACCCCGATCAGCGTCTGCCTCCTGTGGGTTACCCGATCGCTTCCGTAGTCCCCATGGCAGTCCGACATGAACGGGACCCTGAAGACGATCTCATCCCCCTCCTTGGTGATTTTCATATTTGTTTTACCAGTTATCCTTCCGTACCTTCAGAAGGAATGAGTTTACGGATTCCATGTCGCATTTCTTGTCCTTGTCGGGGAACCTGTCGTAGGCTCCTTCAACTAGGTTACGGTAGTGGGATGCCATTGTGGTCACTTCCCCAACCATTTCCGGGGTTACTTCCTTGGCGTTCTTCCATTTTAGCAGCTTCTTCCTCAGCTCTTCGTCGTCCACCAGGATTTTTAGTTCTCCGGTTTCCAGGAGGACCTTGCACTGCCACAGAGCTCTCACATCCTCCACCGAGTACTTCTGAACCCTGTCGTCGTGCCGGTCCATGAACTTCTTCTCCTGGTTCTTGGAATAGCCCATGAATGCGTCCATGACCCTCTTCGGCTCCCAAATGACGGGGAACAGGGACCGGAGTTCCATGCCAAGTTCCGTCGTCTCGTCCTCCTTGACCGGCGAACACATGACCTCAAGGATCGCCGGGTTGCACTTGGTGGCGAGATAGAGGAACCTCCCCAGCTCGTACTGCGTGTCGTCCTCCTTTCCTTCCACCCACGAAGTGTCCCTGGCGCTGCTGTTGAGCTTGAGGATCTCGGAGGTCGGCTCGATGAACACTCCCCTCCAGTCGAAGTCAGAGTCCTCCCGGTTCAGCCCGTGAGCCCTGCTTCCCACAAGCGTCTTCAGTATCGTTTTCATATTTTTAGCCATCTTGAGATTAACCTCTTCCACCACGGGTACCTGACCCCTTCCATGGTCGCCATGCTGTCGGCGATCATCCTGAACAGCTCAGCCTGATCCTTCCCCTGCGTTATCCCCGACCCGTTCCTGTACTTCAGCCGGGCGATCCACCAGCCATCCTCGAACCAGTAGGTGACGCTGATCCTCTCTTTCTTAATATTGTTGCCCATAGTAATTTCAATTATCAGTTAGCCTTTCAGCCTGTTGATTATGCAAGCAATGGTGTCAGTAAGAAGTTCTCGCTCATCGTCAAGCTCGGTATCGGTGGTGAATCTCTTCAGACCCTTGAGGTATAGGGGGTTGGTAATTCTACCCTCCTTGGGCTGACTTGCCGTCGGTATCCCCATCTCCTCTTCCTCATTTACTCCAACAGCACTTAGCGCATGAGGCAGGTGTTCTAGAGGCCATGTCGAGGTCAAAAACTGGTACACCTTTGAACTTGACTTTATTTTCACACAGGTCGTAGATGTGATTCTTGCAGTTCGGGCACTCGTAGTGCAGGTAAAATCTCATGCTTAATTGATCATTGACTTAATCTCCAGCTCCAGCCTCTCCTTTTCGGTTAGCAACAGAGGCTCAACCGTGTCGAAGAGCTTAACCAGCAGTGCCCTGTCCTGGATTCCGTACCCATAAGAGTCTCCTCGTTCGACAAAGTCTGATCCGGTGCATTCCTTGGCTACGAGCTTGAATAATTCAGGGTAGGAATCATACCTTAAGCTGCCTACTTTTTTCGTACGAGACGCTGAGATCACCATTAACTGGTTGTTGACTCTCTCCAGATTGAATTTTAGCCTCTGGAGTAGCTTTATTTTTTCTTCTAATTCTTTCATATCACTTGGTTATTTTCTCAACCTCCCGCCTAATCCTCATCACCGTCGCTCCCCAAGCACCGACCTTATCATCGGTCTTCTCGGTCAGGCAGCAGTCCTCGAACGTGAGGCGGTTGAGGAAGTCGAGGATTTGGTTGGTCTTGTCCATGTTGGTCACATTGTCGGATTACTTACTGATACTGTTATTTCGGCGCCGCAAGAAGGGCATCTGTGCGTGTAGTTTCCGTTCTTGAATGACTGATGGGATGGGAATGAGTGTTCTGGATGTCGGCATTCTTTCGGGTCTTCTACATGGAAGTAGTTATTCTGTGATTGGTCTTTCATGATAGTTACATCTTATCCCCTATGTTAGACAGTTCATCAGCTATGCGTGTCAGAACAGCAGTAATGGTGAGAACAAATATCAACAATAGGCCAGACGTAAAGCATCCAATTTCGACTTCTCTTTTCTCTGCCATAATTTACCTAATTACCGGTATTTCCCTGCTGATTTCGCTTGAGGTCTTGGTTGGTTTGGTCATAGTTGTTTTATTAGTCCTCGTAAAACAAGTCCCTGAACCCGCTGCCATCTGGGTTTTCAGCCGTGCCGAGAAAACCATTGTCGCAAAACAAAATCAATGCCGCCTGCCAGAACCTCATCTCGGGGTGTTCCATGAGGTAGTCGAGCAGACGTAGGGCTTTTAGTTGGTGCTTGTTCATGTTATCCTTTTAGCCTGTTGATTATGCAAGCAATGGTGTCAGTAAGAAGTTCTCGCTCATCGTCAAGTTCGGTATCGGTGGTGAATCTCTTCCTACCCTTTAGGTATAGGGGGTTGGTGAGGACGTGGCACATCTCATGGAGCATGCAGCTCATGTCCAGCTTACCTTTCTTGAAGTCTAAAACAGCTTTGTCATTGAACCTTATGACATGGTTAAGGTATGGGTATCGATTGCTGATTTCGATGTATTGGCAAACGTCACTGTGCTCAAACTCGAAAGAATTGTTTGCCAGACCGAGTATAGGCTGCCACTTTCTTATCTCTCTGTTGGCCCATTCGAGGAAATCGTTAGTGTCCTGTTGTGTAGGTTGTTCCATACCCCTAGTTATACCTCCCACACATCTCGGCGTGCCTGATCGCAATCTCCGAGAATGCCTTGGCCTTGGCTTCAGTGGGGAAATATTGGTCGAAATATATTTGGTCAGAAGAAATAGTACATTTTTCAATCTCACCAGTATCAGTCGTCGTGTACCAAGCCTCATTATCCTTTTTTGGCAGCCAGCGACTAGCTTCCGTCACGGCGCAAAGGTACTCGAAGTGAAGCCTTGCGTCTTCCAGTCCTTGTGAAGTATTGGGGAAGATACCTAGGCGTGCGTGGTTAGAGGTTTCTTGTTCATAGCCATTAACGCACGCAACGATACCATCAGATTTGTCTAGGTCAATCGACCAGTAACCTTCATTGTGCTTCGGCATCCACCTATCCTTGATTTCCCTGATTACCTCGACCTCATACGTCTTTCCGTCCTCTGCCTTGATTATTTTTGTGGGCATAACTACACGTTAAAGTAAATTACCTTGCCGCACTTGACGCATATCTTATTTGGTTTGCAAACTCCTTTGTTAGAACAAAGGCATGTACTATATAACCAGCGATGCCGACAGAACAGTCTCCTGATGTATTTGAGTAGCTTCATATGCAGACAATTGGCGACATTTTCTTAATGCAGTCAACGCAGACGTACCTGCCACCTTCCAGAGCCCTGATGTTGGAGTCTGTCATGTATGCCGTAAAAACTAACCCTTTACAGACAGGACAGTGGACTTGGACTTCGTGCTTTTCCTCAATGGTTTTGTTTCTGGTCATATCTCATTCTCTGTCAGGCCGCTTTGGGCTAGTTTAGAGCCTTGAATATCAATAATATTTCTCGCCCTTTCGATGCCTCCGTTCCATTGTTCATTGCCATCGATACGTTTACCCATGATGATAGATTTTGTTTTCTCCAGCCACTTCTTTTCTTCATTTTTTGCCTTCCGCCACGTCCTCTCCCGTTCCTCGGCTAGGGCTTGGGCAATCACTTTTGCCAGTTCGGAACAGCACTTGCAGTTATCAAACTTAACGTCGCAGTAAGAGTGCTTCTTGGCGATGTCTTCTGCCCTCTCGATGTCCTGTTGTGTCGGTGTCATAGGTCACTTGCGGTCACGTATTAGCTGTACGGCGGCGGTAGCGTCATTGAGCATTGAGTCGTATACGTTCGTGCAGTTTGTCTTGTACGCGTTTTCCACCGCCCTCTCCACCGCCTCAGCCCCGCGAAGCTCAGCGTCGTTGACTGCCTTGGAGACCAGTTCCTTCACCGAATCCAAGTCAACATGTATTGCGTTGTCGTTGATTTCATTGTCCCTGACCATCGAACGGAACGGCTTGAGGCTGTCGATTTCAGCCATTACGTCGTTTAGCGTATTAGGCATATTATTTACCAGTCAAGTAGAATGTCATCCTTTCCACGAATGACCCAAAGTTAGTGAGAATTATCCACAATCCGACAACCGCGATTATTGACGTGAGGCAGCCGAAGCATGAGCAGGAAACGTTGCCGTTGTTATCGATGTCTTGCATATAACTATCTCTCGCAGACCGTCACGCTGATGTCCTTGGGGTCGAACACGCCGATTATCTCGAATGGTGACGAGCACCCAAGGGCGACCGCATGGACGTATGCCTTACCGAAGGTGTCGAACTCAATACGCTTGTTGTCTTTGTCGGTAGCGAAGTAGTACTGATGGATTGGGACGAACAGGATTGCGTATTTCATATCTTACTTGTTCAACCCCAGCATGTAGTCGCACGCCTCGGGTGTGGTGAGTATCGTGTCGATGCTGTTTGTCTTTGGGCAGTCAACGAATCCTTGCGAGCGAAGGGAGTCATTGTATCTTTCAAAATCTAAATATAATCTTATGAGTCCATTAACGGAAACTCCGATTAGGAGAAGCGCCGCAAAGATGAACGGACTTGGGTCGTTACTGCCTTTTGATTCCTTCCATGCCCCGTAGAACACGAGTGCTACGGCTAGGATTACGAGTAGGTATGTCATATTTCCTTGGTTAAGTCATGAACCGCCATTCCGTAAACGAAGGCAATAGCTAAGTCCCATCCATCTATCCTGTAGCGCCTCAAGATGCCATAGGCAACGAACAGCAGGACCATGTAGGAACAGACGTAAAATCTTTTCTTTGTCATATCTTTATTTACATCTAAAGGAATCGGTAAAACACGTATGTGTCGAAGATGATTGGGCTTTTCGGACATACGATTGCGCCTTCCTCTAGCGGTGAAGTCCAGCAGTCGCTTGGTCTGGTGAACCTAACAGTTTTGCCGGCTAGGAACCCAAAGCTGAGTATCGACAACGCCATAACGACACCGAACGCAAGTTTCTTTATTTCCATATCTCCTTGGTTAATTTAGCGGATTATTTACTTTTCCAGTCTGGGAAATACTTATCGAGCATTTGGATGCAGTCTTCTTCAGCTTCTTTCTTCGTCCTACCCCTACCACCAGCTTGGGCTACAGTTGTCTTATCTTCCGTATAAATATAGTTGACGAACCAAAATGATTTTTCTATCAAATGCCCACACTCACTGCATCTTTCTGCTTCTTCTCTATTCCACGTCTTGACGCATTTTTTGCCGCCAAGGACTAGGTTTTTTGGTAGTGTCATATTCTTTGGAATTGGTTATTTTCCCTCTCCTGCTCGGGAATGAAGCATTTACCAACACGTGCTCCATTTGCTCCCGAGCATGAGACGGGAGGCGAGTTGATGCTCGCCAGCTGCATTGTCTATTTGAACGCAAGCCACATTAACACAGCAAAATAGATTGCAGCTGCCGTGTCTTTACCTCAGATCAGTGGTTTTGACAGAAATACTACGATTGCGATCATTACCATCAATTTCAGTAAGCAGATTATCAATTCTTGAGTTTCCATGATGTTGATGTTATTTTAATCCGTCTTTCATTCGCTCCCGTCCTCGTCATACCCAGGTGCGTACTCATTCGGACCTAGGTCGTCGTTGACCGGCGATTGTTCCTCTGTTTCTTCTGGCATGCGCTTGAAGTTAGGTTATAAATGAGCCTAAGAATTTCATAATTTAATTTCTACTGTGACGATAGTATCGTTCCTACTTCCGCCATGCGGGACAAGCAGTATCTTGGTCATCTCGAAGCCCCTGTTCTTTCCGAGTCCCATGCTGTTCCAGCCGAAGCAGATGACCTTGCCTCCATTCTTGGTAATGCGGTTAATCTCGTCCTTGATTGCCGACCAGTAGCCCATGTTCGCCACGTTGATTTCCAGCTTCTCCTTTCCGTAGGACTTGTAGCACTCGGCGGCTTGGCTGATTGAATACGGCGGGTCGAACAGAACGCCATCAAAGGACTCGCTGGGCTGGACTTTCAGAAACTCCAAGGCGTCCATGTGGTGCGTGGTGTCACGCTCGGGATTAAGGTCGTTGGTGATGGTCGCTGGTGACAGCCAGCCGGCAAATGGGTCGCACCAAAGGCCGTCCGTGACTTCCTCTTTCAGCAAGGCCGCAATCGGGATTATGCTGAACGTTTTTGAATTTGGCATCGCCCATTTTCGTTCTATTCTCATAAATATTATGTAAATGTGGGGGCAGGGCTAGACCGTACCCCCAGAAGAAAGAGCTACCCGAGAAAGACGTACCTGACGCTCATGCCGCTCCACCTGCGTCTGCTCATCGGTTTCGTCTGACATGAGATTATCGTTTAGACTCGGTGAGTGAGTCTAGGGCTTCAACAACCAAATCGTAAGCGTCAGTATCCTTTAGCGACTCCCCGCAATCACATACACTAGCCTTAAGGTCTAACTCTATTCTTTTTAGCTGTTCCAAATACTTGTCCATCTGCCTGTCAAGCTCGGACTGGATGAAGGTCTTGACCACGACCTCATCGTTAACTACATCATGAGAGCAAGTGTGGTAGCACCCTGAACCTCCGCAACCGTTTTCTCCACCTCCGCAACATCCATCTTTATCACATTGGATTAGCTCTTTGTCGAACCTATCCTGCCATGTTTCCTTGGGTTGTAGGTCGTTTATATTGGTCATATTAGTTTAGGTAAATGTGGGGGCAGGGCTAGACCGTACCCCCAAGAAAAGAGCTATCCGCTATGGGTGACTAACCCACCGCACGCCACCGACGTAAATCGGCGGTAGCGAGGGGCTAGCTGAGTAGCTTCCTAATCCCGTCTGCCGCAGTCCGCATGTCAGTTACATTGGCGGTTAGTGCGTCACGCTTCTTGGTGTCCGAAGCGATGAGCCTGTCGAGGCGTGCCAGTTCAGCGGTCATGTCCTTGGTTAGCTTTGGCGAGAGGACTGACTTTTTCTTGGGCTGATTTGGTGTCGGGTATGGTGCAAGGTCTGACCATCCCACCCACTGTTCTTCGCCTGTATCAGTGGACCTAAATCGTGGACAAGATGAGCCATCGTCGTTACATAGCTTCAACGCCTCGCCTAAAGCAAACTCATGATTACTTTTATTTCCGACGACCACATACACCTTTCCTGATATCTCCTCTGGCTCGCCGAGTTCCTTACGTGTCTTGTCTTCTGGAAACGGCGTCAGCTTGCTGATTTGTTCCGACGTGAGTTTTGGGTATTGCATGATGGTTAGTGTTCAAGCCTCCTTAATGCCTCCTTGTTGGCCTCAAGCCTATCGATTAAATGCTCGTTCCTTGCAATCAGTTTCCTCAACCTATCTGCTTCATCGTCCCTAGCCTTGATGTATTCCTTGGAGTAGGTTTGCGTCTTTTTCTTAGTGGCTTCCTCTTTGGCTTCTTCTGGAAGGTAGGCTAATTGGCTCCAACACCAAGGATGAAGAGACACATCCTTGGTATGAATGAACCAAGGCCAAAAAGTTTCATCATCTTCTTTTAACTTGATAACTTCGCCAAGATTTTTTTCATCATTAGCACCTTGTTTAACAACCACGAACTTTCGCTTCAGGTCTATCCCAAGCATTGTCGCGTTCTTTCCTCTTGCGAACGGCTTTAGGTCTTTCCAGTTTTCGTATCGCATACCTAGAATGTTACTGCCGCCCCATCGATCAGGAGCGTGATTAATCTCCTACTTGTGGTTCAATACCAAGTCATAAAGGTCATCCAGCGTCTCGGACGGGATCTCTTTCTTGTCCTTGTCGAATGCCGTTATTTCTTTACTTGTGCCGAATCCCTTCTCGTATACCCACCAGGAGATCCATTCACCGCTGTCCTCCATTGCCGCCTCGATCGCCTCAAGCGCCAGTGATGAGCCCCTAGTGAATATCACGTATGAGTCCTCGCTGAACTCCTCCACGGCCTGGCTGAACTTCCTCTCCCTTTCATCCAGCTCCCTGAACTTTCCCATCAGATCCTTGAACTTTTCCAGCGTGATCATGACATTCTCCCCATGCCTAAAGGCAGGGGTTTCTAAGAGTTAGACGATTCCTGCTTCATCGAGGCGACTTACCTGATCCGCTGAGCGAACTAGGCAGAGGTCATTCTCTCCACAGGCTTGAAATCCGGCGTGCCCCGCCGTACTGATCGCTGCCTTCAGGATGTTGATGGCCGCGTTATGGTCTCTGTCGATGCTGATGCCGCAGGCAGGGCAACTGTGAACCCTTACAGACAGGCTCTTAGGTACCATCTCACCGCAACTTGAGCACTTCTGGCTGGTGTTCCTCGGATCGACTTTTACGATGATCCGGCCGAACCTCTTGCCGTAGTTCTCCAGGCTGGTGAAAAATTCTCCCCATGCGACGTCAGCGATGCTCCTAGCCAACGAATGGTTACCCATCATGTTGATTATCCTCAAGTCCTCGTGAGCCACGAGGTCGTTAGACCTCACAACGCATCTTGCAGCCTTGACGGCAAAATCCTTACGCTGGCGACTTAGCCTGAGGAACAGGCGGGCCTTTCTCACGTTGGCATTCCTCCTGTTGGAGGAGCTTTTTTTCTTTCTTGATGACGACCTGCTCATCCTCCTCACCTTGTCCATAGACTTGGCGAGTGGCTTAGGAGAATCGATGCTGTCTCCATTGCTGTCGACGTAGAAATGCCTTATCCCCACGTCTATGCCGATTGTCCGGCCGGTTGGCATCAGCGGATCGCTCTTCGTCTCGTCGACGATGAATTGGGCGAACAGCATGTCTGCCCTCGTGAGGAGACGGACACGGCTGATCTTCTTTCCTGTCAAGCTTTCCGATGTCCTCATCCTCATCCGACCGATGCCGATCTTGTCCGTGAGCTCGATGAACTTGCCGTCGTAGGATACTGACCATCCTGACTGCTTGTATTCCACCGAACGGTTACCCTTACGGTACTTCGGGTACCCCTTCTTCTTGATTCCTCGCTTACAGTTGTCATAGAACTTGGCTACGGAACTCCAAGCCCTTTCGGCGGCAGCCTGCCTCGCTTGCGCTGACAGCTTGTTGACGAAGCCGAACTCCTTACCCAGCCGGTTACTGGCAGTGAGCCGGTTGAAGTCGTACTTGCCGATCTTTTGTCGCTCGTCAAGCGGCTTCTTGCCCTCCTCCTCCCACATGGCGATGCACTTGTTTCGGACGAATTGGCCAATCCTAAACGCCTCGTTGGCCTTCTCCATCTGCTCAGGCTTCGGGTAGAGTTTTGCTTCGATGATATACATACTTCCTATGCTAGGTCAGTGAGAATATGATAGCATGATAGCCTTCAAAATATCAATCGTAATGCCTCATATCCCCATAGCTGAAGCAAGGGGTTTTACGGCATTATTGATAAGTTGATAAATCCAGGTCCCCGTTAAGTTGATTAGGCCTTCCTCCCCATGATAATCCTAAAGATCTCACTGTCCTCAACGTGTATCCTTCTTCCTTCCCTGACGGCCGTGATCTTGCCTTCCCTAACCAGCCTATAAGCCTTCACCGGCGGGTTCCTGCTGCCCGGGAAGAGGATCTCGGCCGCCTCCTTCAGGGTGAATGTTTTTTGGTTTTCCATATTATCTAACTTAACCACTATAGCATTTATCACGAACCTTGTCAACTGTGCCAACCTAAGCCAAATCCTTTTATCGTTTTAGCTACTTATCCACAACTAAAAAGGATGAGGACTAATCCCCATCCTTCTTGCTTTAGTCGATGACGCTGCGAAGCTCCTGCTTGATCGCGTCGAACTCCACCTGATGCGTCACCTCGTATGTCCCGTCGATGGAGACCTTGCCGTGCTCGCTGGAAGGCCCACGGTGCTCAATGAAGGCGTCAGTTGCGGCACAGACGTATTCCTTTCCCTCATCCTTCCAGTGGTAGACTGCCTTCCCTCCTACAACGTGGCTGTTTCCGGTGATGGGAGAAACCTGAACGGCCGCCTCCTTGACTTCTGAACCATTTATCGGCTGAACGTCGCAAGGATTGAGAACGATATCACCGTGGATCACGTGCCGGCGCTTCCCCTCGATCGGCTTGTCCTCCGGGAAATCCTTGTCGTCCTTGTGGGCGGCCCTGAACTCGTCGACGGTGAGACCGAACATGGTGGCTACAGAGGTGATGGCGTCAGTGCTTTCCTTGGGGACGAAATGCGCGTAATCGTGACCGGAAGACCATCCCTTGAATGTCAAAACCTTGGCCGTCCCGAGTCCTGCCACCTCGATCTCATGCAGCTCATACCCGCCGAACTCTTCGCTGCGGCTGACTACCTTGGACTCGCACTCCTTCAAGAGCTCTGATACCGGCCTCTCGCGGAGAAGGACGGAACGCTGCTCGATGTCAGGCCAGTTGATGACTTCAGTGGCAGTGGCCTTGACGGCCTTCCAGTAGTCCTCCGGCTTGAAGTAGACGCCGTGGATGAAGTGAGACCCGCACCTGACCCTCTTGCCGTCTACTTCCTCATCCGGCCATTCTACCGCCTTGCCTGTCATGCAGTGCATCTCATTCTCGGAGTCGGTGTTCAGCGAGATCGGGCGCCGGCAGACGAACGCCTTGCCTTCGAGGGCGATCATGGACCAGATGCCTGAATCGACGATGGCCTCCTTGATCCTCTGGAAGTCCTTGTCGTCTTCCGTTATGTCCGCCTTAATCCCGAACATGGCATAGGCAATCCAGTAGAAGTCTCCGATGTTCCCGTACCATGACTCGGAAGTGTCGTCGGAGAACTCCTTTGCCCTATTCTTCATGTCGAGTGGTGAGGCGCAAACAGTGACTTCAGGCTCCTTTTCCCCTCCCAAGTCGTAAATCGTCTTGACCGCCTTGATCAGGGTCTCGTCGCTGGTGTCGTTCAGCATCACCTTTGAAATCATCTCATCATGAATCTCGTCCATGAGGGCGTAATCTTCCTTGGTGAAATCCTGCAAATTCTTCATGTCTCGCATATTGTTGGTGGGTTTATTCGTCATAAGTAAGGTTGTTCTCAAGCCTGTCCCAGAGCCTGCCCCAGAGCCTGCCCCAGAGACTGTCGTTGAGCCTGTTCCAGAGCCTGCCATTGAGCCTGCCATTGAGCCTGCCATTGAGCCTGCCGCAGATACTGTTCCAGAGCCTGCCTATGTTGGTTGATTTATTCGTCATAGGTGAGTTTGTCGTTGAGCCTGACGTTGAGCCTGACGTCGAGCCTGCCCCAGAGACTGACGTCGAGCCTGTCCCAGAGCCTTCTGTCTTGCCTGACCCAGAGCCTGCCCCAGATGCTGTCCCTGAGCCTACCTATGTTATTGGTCTTGCTCGTCATAGGCAGACCCCCATCCCTCGACGATCATGATGCTGTAGACGTTACGTACCCGTATCGTGCAGGTCGAACTCAAGGTAAAATATTCTACTGTGGTGTGTTCTTCGTTAAGGAAATTCTTCCATCTTCCTGTGAGTTCCGTTAAAGCCTGCTTAAGCGTCTTCTCGCCGGCAAGGTCCCGCTCGTCGATGTAGACGTCCATGGGGAAGGGTTTGGAGTCAGAAGCGAACACGTAGCTGACCTTGATTCTCGACTTCTTGGGCTTATTGCTTTCCATGCGATTTAGGGGTTAGTTGACTTAGTTATATTCTCCTTTTCCTCCCCGTGTTCCAAGCAATGATCGAAAGGGGTCACTGCTCACCTCTAACGTCCTGATGTCCCTCTCCAGTGACTCAATCCTCAACCGCATGGCGAGCTCCCTTTCCGTCTCCCCCTCCACCTCCCTAAGGACCTTGTTTATGGCATAAGGCAGCTCCCTGATGATTTGGATCGCCCTTGAGACCTGCTCGTCGCTCATGTCCTCCCCTCCCTTGACCCAGCCGAGTATCCTCCCGACGCTGCTGTAGACGTAACTTTCCCCAAATGGCCTCTTTCCATCAACCCCGATCAGAACGCAGCCTCCCCCATCGTCGAAGAGCCTGAACTCCATCTCCCTCATCAGCTTCCGGTGGTCGTCAGTGACCGGTAACCCAGACAGCCTGACGCGTTCCCTTCGGGTAATCTCATCCTGTATCCTCATCCTCTCCTGCTTCACCCGGTAAAGTTGGTCATTGAACACCTTAATCTCCCCCTCCGTTATCTTTTGCTTAACCAGGACATCCGTCATCCTTTCCCCAAGCTCCTCACTTGTCATTTTTCCGTACATATTACTGTGTTCACTCGTCATAGGTGAAGTTCCGCTCGTTTACCGCCTCCTGCCCTTGTAGGTCCTCATGTACTCCCTCTGCTTCCTCTTGCGCTCCCCGTACCTCTCCGGGTCCGCCTTAAGCCTCTCCCAAGCGCTCACTCCCCTCTCCCTCGCGCACTCATAGCAGACGTAAGCCTGTTTCCCGGACTTGAACCCTCCCTTAAGCATCCTCTCCTTCCTCTCGTGGCAGATGTAGCAGGCCAGGTCATCCTTCCTCCGGTCGGCCTTGAAGCAATCCCATCCGCAGTAGATCGGGTCCTTCCTGCATCCCCCGATGACGTACTCAAACTCCTTCCCGCACTTCCCGCATGCCATCATCCCCCTCTCCTTCATCTTGGTCTTCCTCACGACGGCAATCCCCCTTCTCTTGACGTAGTAGCTGAGAAGCTGTGACGACACCCCATACAGGACGGAAGCCTCGCACAACGGCATCCCCCCCCTGATTGATTCCATGATCTGCTCAAGCCTCTCAGCCGAACCGATGCGACTCAGCCTATACCCATCTCTCCTGCAGTTTATCGGTCTTGAATCCACCATAAACATGTTCCAATGCCGTTAAACTAACGGCGGTTAAAGGTTAGCCTGATGCTTTTTCCCATCAAACAACCGCTTTTACGTTCTTCCGCTACAGTACCACCTAATCGTCCTTTTGTTAAATAGCAAAACTAGTATATTATAAGAGGCCAGAGGTCAAAATCAGGGCTTATTTTAGCTTTTTTTGATGGCCTAACCCCGAAGGGAAACATGAGACGTTCCGCTAAAGACATGACCCCATAACCAGATAGGTAAGTGATGGTCCATACCCATTGACCCGATAAAGACATGTAGTCCTTTTACCGATAGGTTCCGATATGTAAGATCTGAAGCCATCCATTGAACCCTTATGCACGATAGAGATAAGAGCTGAAAACCAATAGGTTTATGGTTAGACAAGATTATTAGGATAGATCCACGATAGGATAATGGTCAAGCAGACATAACGCAGTAATGAGACAGATGTCAGCCCAAGCAACAATACGACAATGCAGGCCCGCATAAGGTAATGGTGGAGCGCGGAATAACGCAAAGAGGCGAGGCCCGCGTAAAAGTATGGGGAGGCGCGGGAGGCGAGAAGGGCGAAATGGGCTGTGGAAAAGCTCGGGAGGCGCGGGAGGCGAGAAGGGCGAAATGGGCTGTGGAAAAGCTCGGGAGGCGCGGGAGGCGAGAAGGGCGAAATGGGCTGTGGAAAAGCTCGGGAGGCGCGGGAAAAAACCTGATCTTGCGTTCGCGCTCCCCCGCGCTCCCCCGGCCCACCCGCGAAGCCGCGCCTCCCCCCGGAATCACGCCGCTCTCAAGCCTGTTCCGCCTCTCAAGCCGCTCCCCCGCGCTCCCCCGGCCCACCCGCGAAGCCGCGCTCCCCCAGAAAACCCCAAAATCTCCCCCTGCCCACCCGCGAAGCCGCGCTCCCCCGGCCCACCCGCGAAGCCGCGCTCCCCTAGGAAACCCTAAAATCCCCCCGAATCCCCCGCTTTCCCCGTCCCCGGGGGTACTAGGGGGTAGCGGGCGGATGCTGGAAGGCACGAATTTAACGTTTCACGGGGGCTTCCACGGAGGTTAGACCTTCCAAGGTATCATTTGACCTTTGGAGCTTTTTTTTTCGTCCTAGAGCCTCACAGGGCTTCAAGCCCTACCAAGCCGATCAAGCCCTACCACGCCAGCCAAACCCACGCCTCCCACGCCTCCCCAGCCGACCCGATCTCCCCCGATCTCCCCCGCTTTTCCAGCTCTCCCCCGCTCTCCCAGGCCGCTTCGTCGTCCAACCCCTATCAAAACACCTTTTCTTGGCTTTGTTAAGCGGTTTCTTAAAAACGCCTTTTCGGCAGGAATGAAGATTTGGCTAACCTTAGCGAAACGAAAAATCAGCTTCGTCGTC
>JBAZEO010000004.1:63687-77676 GCA_041653935.1 Dehalococcoidia bacterium
TTTTCGGCAGGAATGAAGATTTGGCTAACCTTAGCGAAACGACTCCCACGCTCTCCCGCGCCACCCCAGCCGATCAAGCGGCGAAGCCTCTTTAGCCGACCCCCCGCCTCACAAGCCCTTATTATATTCCCCCGTTTTTTCTTGAGGAAAAACAGCCTCCCCGGGTTATCAACATGGGGGTCATTTTTTGCCGTGGCAAGCCAAGTCCTGAAAAAACCAAAAAGTCCTTATTTTATTACCCCGAAAAAAAACATGGGTTTGGGCGGGTTTCCCGGGGGAGCGGGGGTACCCTGGAAGGGGGGTACGGGAGTGAGATAAGAGTGGGGGCAGTTTAGGGGGGAGTGAGATAAGAGTGGGGGCTTTTTAGGGGGGGTACCCTGGAAGGGCGTGGGGTACGGGAGGGTTAGGGGGGTACCCTGGAAGGGCGTGGGGTACCCTGGAAGGGCGTGGGGTACCCTGGAAGGGCGTGGGGTACGGGAGGGTTAGGGGTTAGGCCCTAACCAGGTTGCCTTTCCTTAAAACATAGGCATTCGGGAAGGCATCCCCTAGACGCTTCTTCTCATGGGCAAGTATAAGAGATGCGGCAAAAGCAGATGCCTTGATCTCGGAAGGGCCATGCAGCAGGTGACCGAGCTCATGGAGGGCGACATAGACGTCACACTTGGTCTGGAAAGGCGTAGAGATGGTTGAGAGGTTGATGAAGTGCCTCCCTAGATTGCAGAAGGAAGGATCACGAGTGAAATAGACCTTCCATAGGAACATCCTGGACGAACAAGCCATCTCCTTGAGCATCTTTGCGATGTCAGCGTAACTCATGGAATACGGGTCACCGGAGGTGTAGCTCTCGAGGATGGCAAAGTGGACCATGTTTGGTGTCTTGAGGTTGGACAGGAGCTCGGATGACGTGGGATATTTAGCCATAGTTGGCGGTTAATTAGCTGTATTAAGCAGCGGATGCAGGCAGGACTTGTCCCTCGGCTGAATCGTCTCCATGAACTCGATGCCCAGTCCGCTGAACATCTGGATCTGGACTGGTGACACTGTCCTCTGACCGATAAGACGCAGGACGTTCTCCGCTCCTGGGCCGTACGGGTAAAGCATGGGCCGACCGTAAATGTCCTTGGTGTAGTAGGTTATTGTCATATTTTAACTAATGCTAGCCTTATTTGGATTATACAATAGTCCTTTCTCTCGTTTTTTCTGCCTGTACTTCCTCATGGTATCCCTCCAAGCCTCTCCCCTGACGACTGAATTGTAATACTTTTGGGAATACTTGGTCTTCTTGCGCTTCTCCTGGACTATCTTAAGCCTTTCTGGGTACAGGATGAACGTGATAGTTCGACGGGAGACGCCGAACTTGGCTGCCGTCTCCCTTTGGCTGTGGACTGAGGCGTAAAAGCTACGGATCTTCTCGTCGTCTCCAGGATGTAGCTTCCGCCTTCCGTCATCCATTGGGTTGGCGTAGGGTCTTGCTGCTTGGGGCATAAGTTAGTGGGTATAATCTTTCTGTTCGATTATCAGTCCTCCGGTTGGTAGACGTTTGGCCATGAAGTTCCACATATCAAGGCAGGTAAAGTTTTCCATGTCCTGGATTGATTCAAGACCAACTCCATAGCATGTGGTCTTAATCAATTCACCAGTATCAGTAAGGTGACGAATGACTTCAATGGGGTGACGTGCCTTGTTCCTGATGTTGTTGTAAGTCTTGCCGGGCTTAATGGTGATGAATTCACTGGTCATATTGGTTTAGTTTACTTGAGTAAGTTAGGAAGCTTCTCTGCATGGTTTGACAGCCATTCCAGGTAGCAATCCTCGCAGACGTAGAGGTTTTCGGACATCACGTTAGGCTCGAAGCCCTCGTTTGGTATCTCCCACGTCTCTTCTATCTCTTGTCCGCACTCCGGTATGTCGCATGTGAATGCCATATTGGTTAAAGTTTACCTTGGCTGATTAGCTTTTCTATGCACTTTGAACATGCGACGGCTACATCCAAGCCTTCTGGGTCCTCGCCATGTAAAAAGAGATACGCTCTTCCTTCATTCTCGCAATCTGGGAACGAGTTTAGGTTGCAGTATAGGTCATCGCAGGAGTGGTCGATCCTGTTCGGATATCGGATAATTAGGGCATCTATTTTAGCGTCTTCTGTACTGTCTTCAGCGTGATCCTCTGGGAAATTTATCTTGCTCATAGTTGGTTGGTTAGGTAGCTTTTAAGAACCTATTTAGTTTTTCTAGCTTCTCTTGCACGGACTCCATTTCCATTAGCCATGACTCCGCATCTCCAAATGTGTCGGATACATCGGAGTCCAGTATTACGGTCATACCTAATCCCGGGATATCGTACTCGGCCTGTAACCAAGAGTCATCCTCTGACTCCATGTATTCAATGTAAAAGAGCACTGCACCTTCTTTGTTGAGTTCTCGTACGATATTGCTCACAAGAAGATTCGATGGTTCTTTTAGTTCGTCGTCATAGCTTTTCAGTATTGCCTGCCTTTGCTCTTCCGTAAACATACTATTGGTTGGTTATGTGTTATGTCTGTCGCCTTCCGACAGCTCATTCTCGCTCGCCTCGACGCTCTCAAGCTCAAGCCCGCAGGCGTCCATGAAGTCGTCGAGAAACTCCTTTTCTTCCTTGGTGTCAAAATCCACGCAATACCCCATTTCGTGAAGTTCGTCGTCAGCCGCTTTCTCATCGTGCCAGCACTCACGCAACCTAGTCTTGCTCAACTGCTGGATGTGGGCGATGTCGCCGTATGACAGTTCCATATTGGTTGTGTTAATTACTCCTCTGGTTAATTACTCCTCGCTGTGCCAATTCAAGCCCAAGGTGTCGTAGAGCCTGTCCCATACTCCGTTGTAGAAGTCAAAGCCGTAAGCGTGGACGCCAAGGACATACTCTCCGCGAACCTCATAGATGAAAATATTGGTGGCGGCACCGTCCTTGTCCAGAACGCATTGGCACCCTGACATGTCTTCATCGATGTAATTAGACAGGACGTCCCAGTCATCCTCATCGAGGGCTTTCTGTAGCTTCACTCTTTCCTCGTCGTCCTCGTCCATGTTCTTGATCTCGTCCGCCAGTTCAGACTTGTCCCCCAGCATTCGACGGCTGTTTTCCATCATTTCCTCTCCGCAAAGGTCAGTAATGAACATCGTCCCCCACGCAGGAAGACTTGCATAGTCACCGTCCTTCTCGATGATGTCACGCACCCAGTCCTGTGGGATTGCCTGAAATTCCTTAACCATTGCCTTGATTGCTTCTTGCTTGGTCATATGTTTGACTTATGTTGTTAGTTAAGCCTTAAGATGGCCGATCAGGTCGATTGCCTCCTCCAAACCTCGCGCGTAGCCGTCGTCCCAGATGGAGTTCTGGTCATCCTGAAGGTCCCAGCCACGGACGTCGTCTGGAACATCTCCACGGTCAACCATGTACTGGTATGCCTGGTCTTTCCTCTCCTTGAGGGTCCCTATGATCTCGTTCTTTGTCATATTGGTTGGTTAATAACTTTTTAGCGGTTGAACTCCTTGCCGTAGTCGGGCGTCACGAAGAGGATGTCCATGAAGGAGCTATCGATCATGGCCTCCTCCTCAAGATAACCCTCGTTCCACATCTCCTTGGCCTTTGCCTCCGCCTCCTGTTCATTCTCGGATTCGATGTCGATTGAGAATGAGCGTTGTACCTCGAACTGTACCCTGTGCTTCATATGTTTACCTTGTTATGGCGTTATTTAGTTAAGAACTCTTCCTTCATCCATATCTCCGTACAGTCGAAGCACAGATGACCGGAACCGATGTATTCTTCCTTGATTTTGTCGTAATCCTCCTCGTCGCAATATTCTGGCTGGAACTGGTCCATCGTGCCAGTGTCGCCGTTGTAGCAGTCCTCACACATGCCACGCCCGCAACACCCAGAGACGAAGTGGAGGTCGTCGTCTTCGGTTGGCTGGGTGCAGTATAGACAATTTGTCATAAGTTATACTTTTTCTAGTCAGAGCAGTTTAACGTCTTGCGGACAGGACGGTTAGTTAGATATCAAATTCATCTGGATGATAGGCATATAGGTCGAATTCCCAAAAATTATGCCCCTTGTAGTTCTCGGCGATGTGTTCCTCAAGGATCGTCTCGACCTGCCAGCAGTTGAGGTCCAGTGTCACCAAGTCCCATTTTGCTAGGTCGTTTTCCACGAAGGAGGTGAACCCGGGGCAGCTCGAGTGGTTCTTCTTGACGCGTTCCCTTAGTTTATCCATGTCCAGCGAGGCGATTATGGTCTTCAGTTCGGTCTTGTCCATCATGACGAAGATCCCGTCCGTCATGAAGTTGTACTCCCTTGGCGAAGTCATCTCCTTGAACTCGACCGTCTTGAACCCGTATTCCTTGCAGACGCTAATGACGTATTCCTTGCAATACTCAATTTCCACCTTATTCTTCCTGTTGTACTCCCACACCGCGTCGATCTCCTCGTTCTCCTTCACCTCCTCGTAGTTCTTGTTGAACAGGAAGTTTGAGATGGCATCCGCTACGTTCCGCTCATGGGTGGTCTCGTAGAAGCCAGCGAACGGGAAAGCTGCCTCAATCTTGTCGTTCATATCTGTTGGTTTAGGTTAGTTAAGTCTCTTGATTAGTTCGGCTCTTTTCTCTAACGGAACCCTGTTTGACACCAGGGTTTTAAGCTTGGCCTCCCTCTGCTTCTTATGTTTAGTAACCTCATAATCCAGCATCCGTTTTGCCTCTTCCTCGGCATATTCTAATCCGTAGAAGCCACCGCAGGAATCGATAATCTCGCCATCCTTCTCGATCTCTATACACCAGACATCGCCATTCATGTACTGGTTCCACTCGTCAACGCGACATGAGGCAAACTTCAGCGCCTTTTCTCGTATACGGAACGTCTTCTTTGAGACTAGGACAGCTCCCAACCAGTTAGAGACGTCCCACTTGCGGTCGACAAAACCCTTTCGTTGCTCGTCTAGTTCCAGGATGACGCCGCTATGGATGTAGGCGTTGAGAGGGAAGATCCAGTAGTCCTTCATTAGGCAACCATAGTCCTCCTTGAGGTGTTTCTTCGGTACAGGGTCGATGAAGGCATCATTGAGGTAATCCTTGACGTGATCCTCAGCGTAGATTACGTCCTTGCTGAGTCGTGGGCTAAAATCTCTGTGCCAACCCATCACGAAGGCATCCATATCGGTGAACTCGTCCGGCGAAAATGGATCAATGTCTTGGGAGAACTTGGCAGTGAATCCGTCCTTTACGATACTCTTTTCTTTGTATGACATATTCTTGGTTAGTTACTTAACGTCCTGGTGCATAAAGAGCAGACGGGAGAGCGAGTGCCACTGCCTGCAGGTCAACTCAGACGATACCATGAGCTGACCGTCGTGAATGATGCCGATGTACTTCCTAGTGCCGCCTCTCCAGTGTTCAGTCTCATAGACGATGACTGCCTCGATGTCTTCGTTTTCCATAAAAGCCACGTCACTTTCATCTATGATCATCCCCTCGAACTCCTGACCGCTCTTCTCGTCGTCCGTCATCTCCCTGAACTCGTTGGTGGATAGGTTCAGGATGTACTTGTTGTCGTCCATATTGGTTTAGTTACCTTTGATTAGCCGTTGGTTAAGGTGCTGTAGGTCGTCCTCAGTCCAGAACTCGAAGATTACTGCCGGACATTCGCTACAAATCCAGATTGTACGATGATTTTCATTTGTTATGTACTCGTGGTTTGTCATCTCGAATGTTCCGCATAGAGGACACTTGATCCCTTGGTTGCCTCCTTCACTGCTTTTAAGCTCACAAGCCTCAGTCCCGCAAGTCGCGCAATCAGCCGGCGTGTGTCCTTCCGTATCGCTAAGTAATTCTGATCTTCCCAGTGATACAAGGGTCCTCATCACCTCGTAACCGTCAGAACCTCCGATTAGTGTGCCTTCCTCGAAATCCTCAACGCTCGTGACGCCTACGCTGTAGATCTTCCCGTCAAGGTCATCTAGCGTGACTATCGACGATGGATCGAGCTTGCCTAGTTCCTCGATGAGCTCTCCTACTGAATACTTCTTCATATGGTTACTTATTCTTTTTCGTTAGACTTCGCCCTAAACGGGGTGAATCGGTTGGTGAACTTCTCCTCCATGCTCCACCTGTTGCCGCAACACCTGCATACGTGCTCGTGCATGAGGCATGATGTGGGCCTAGTGCACATTACAGCGTCACCGTCCCCGTGGTCGCATCCAATCTTCCTTGTCATATTCCTTATTCCTCAAGTGAATTAGTGAACTTTACGTAGCCTAGCGCCTTGATTAGGTTGTCCAGCTCCTCACCGTTGAGCATGGCCTGGATCAGCACCTCGTCGTCGTTGGCGTCGTAGACCTCAATGAACATCCCCTTGTTGATCCTCTTGACCGCTAACCTGCTGACATCGCCATCCTTGAGCCTTATCGTGTGCTTTTGCATATCTTTGTTAGTTAATGTCGCTTATTTGTGATATTTCTTGCACTCGTCCCCGTGGTCGCACCATTCGTCGTAGCCGATCAGCTCTTTCTCCGTGTAAGCGTTCATGTGGTCGTAATCCATCTCACAGACCTCACAGATGTCGTCAGGTTCATTGCAGTAGCAGTGGTAGATTGGACCCCCGTTTTCATCCCAGAAGATTTCCTTGACGATGAGCTTCCAGTTCCCCTCATGATAGACCACCTCGTCTTCCTTCTTGAACTTTGGTTCACTTGTCTTCATATGTTTGCCTTGTCATGGCGGTTAGTTAATAGCAGATTATGTCGTGGTCGTCACACCCCTCGTCCCGGGCGAGGATGTCCATCAGCTTCTTGGTCACCGATTCCGCCTCTGGATGACCAGGCCACCCTTCCGCGATCTCGTCGATTAGCTCGTTGATCTCCTCGGTCATCAGCGTGAACCTCTCCCCGTCGGAGAACTCGTATTTCCGGGCCATGAAGTCTTGCAGTTTGTCCAAGGGTGTCTCCACCTTGTCCGGTTCGTATGCCGAGCAGACGTAGAACCTGTTGGTCACCTTGGTCAGAGTCGCGCCGTCCATGATCAGGTCCTGGTACTTCTCGTCTCCGATGTGGACGTACTGGTCCACGTCGTGGTATGCGTTGAATCCCATATGTCTTATTATTGCCCGTGGCCGTTGTCTGGCCGTGGCGGTTACTGTTAGTCTTGCCTGTTTTTTGGCGTAAGGCAGCGCCTATTGAATTAGTTCAAGGAACTGTTCCTTGAAAAATTGCTTGTTAGCCGGTGAGTATTTTTCTCTTTCCGTGATTATCTCATCATAGTTGACGCCGATCAGTTCGCAGAACTCTCGACCAGTGAGCACCTCTTCTTCGCTGAACTTCCCCTTCATTCCCTTGACTATCTCGTCACGTGTAGAGGCGTTGAACGATGAGATGGCTATGCGCACTGAAAACGGCAGAGCCTGGCTTATTGCATGTGCTGCCTGCTCTAGCGTGGTTCTTTCTCCACCAGCTTTTTTTGTATCGAACGTATCACCATCCTTCAGCTCGATCACTGTACACTCCCTTCCGCGTACTACGAATACAGTGAAATCAGGATTACTGCCGAGAAAGAATTTCTTTGACTTCTTTATCTTTTCCTTGGAAACGACATGTGTCCCGTCAGTTATCTCGTTATCGTTGACTTTCCTGACGAACTCATCGACGTCGTCAACCTTATTCGCTCTCGATAGTATCATCGTCTCCAGCTCAGTGCCGTTTCTGATGACTGTCGCATGGACCATGGAGAACAGCCTGCCCCACTTTTCATCACCGAAGAGCCTACTGTATCCGCTGCCACTGCCCCTCCCGTTAGTTTCTGAGATCAGCATACCTACCCGTTCAGGTCCGTGCCGATGAAAGTCCTCTTGCCGGCAGATTCAGTCGCCTTCAGCACGGAAAATGAGCCGGCACACGGATCTATGACTGTTCCCCCGATTGGGACGGTAGACTTTATCAGCCTAGTGGCGAGACCGCTGGGTTTTTCATGCGGATGAGATTTTTCCTGTTTTTCCTGCCAGACGTCAGGGATGCCATGGTCTGTCCAGATTCCTTTTGCCCTTTTAGGGGATTTCTGGACTACAATTAAATATTCCGATTTCCTTCTGGACCTGTAACCCATGCCGATCCTCATCTTGTCCCACGTGATCATGTCAACGATGTTGAGCGAGGGCTCATGGTCAATCATCTTTCTTACCCCCTCGCACAGGATGAACTTGTCGATCCACAGGAACAGGTGGCCGCTAGGCTTGAGCGCCAGCTGTATCCCGCTGATGAACTGTCTGATTAGATCGTCATCCATCTGAGGAAGTGCTGCCCTCCCTTTTTGCCTCTCGCCTTCATTCCCATAATCCATCTTGTCGAGAACTGAACGGTACTGCGGGTCAAAGAATGCGGTATCCACGCTCTCCTGCTTTATGGATGCCAGCATCTCTAGACCGTCTCCCTTGTTCCTAGAGTTTGTTTTAAACTTCATCTTTCCCATTGTCTTTTTTGCCCGTGGCCGTTGTCTGGCTCGTGGCGGTTACTGTTAGTCTTGCCTGTTTTTATGGGCGTAAGGCGGCGCCGTTTATTCAGCATATGATCAGGTGGTGGGGGTAAGAGCCGTAGCCGTGGCCGGAGCCGTAGCCGTGGCCGTAGACGCGGCCGTAGCCGTAGCCGTGGCCGTGGCCGTGGCCGTGGCCGTAGCCGTAGCCGTAGCCGTGGCCGTAGTCGTAACGGTAGCCTCGTCCGTTTCCACTTCCCTTAGGCAGTATCAGCATATGATCAGGTGGTGGGGGTAAGAGCCGGAGCCTATAGTAAGCTTCAGCATGTGGCTGCTCCAGCTTTCTCGGCGAAGTTAGATTTGCTGCATCCGATCATCTGCACCACGATCTTCACTTCCTTCGGTGCCTTCGGTAATTCATCGCACTGGTCATCGTCAGTTATGACCACTGCCAGCCTTGGCTTGAGGCTGATTATGTGATCCATTACAGCTTCATAGTTCGTGCCTCTTTCTTTTATGTCGTCTTTTTCGGACAGGTAGCTGCCGAAGAAGAACGTGTCGAACCTGACAAGGTAACCGTAACGGCGCGACAGCTCAGCCAGCTTGCGTTCAGCTTCCGCCGTCTTGTCATGGTCAAACGATCCTGACCTGTCGAGGTACACGTTTACCCTAGGCCTTGCCCTTACCGTGCATTTCCCCTTCTTCAGGAACGGGTCGTTAAGTCTCCTTGAGATCCTTCTCCATGATGGCTTGCGATCGAGCGCCTCAAGGAAGACATCCATGACATAGTCGGCTATCCCCTTGCGTGTCAGATGCTTGTTGACATTTTTGGAGGACGTCATGTCGATAATTTTAATCTTCTTGATCTCTTTCATCAGCCGCTCCTTGGCGTCAGCGACATCGGAGGAGATCATTGCCTTTTCCTGCCCAGTCCCGTCATCTTGTGACCTATCATGGTTGATCGGCAGGACTGGGATATCGGGTAGTGAGAAATCGTCCCGCGATTTCATGAGATGCTCGTACACCTCCTCGAAAGTCACGCATCCATGGGCGTTCTCCTCTACCCACTTCCTCGTGATCCCGCCGTTGAGGGGCGAGCGCGGCTTGCCTATGATGTCCTCGTCGACGTCGTCATATAGCGTCATCGCTATCTCGGCGTCTCCGGCGACGTTGGCTATCTTATTGTCGTAGCCGCGCTCTTTAGACTTGGGTGCGTGCCTGAGGAGGATGTGCCCCAGCTCATGGGTTACCACCACTCCCATCTCGTCCATGCTCAGGTCCCCGTTGACGTGGATGACCTGGCTGTCCGTGTAGCCTATCATTTCGGAGCCATAAAAAAGTTTTACCTCTAGCTGGTTTAT
Organism: Dehalococcoidia bacterium; assembly: GCA_041653935.1. GTDB lineage: Bacteria > Chloroflexota > Dehalococcoidia > E44-bin15 > E44-bin15 > JAYEHL01. The sequence goes on from JBAZEO010000004.1 coordinate 73,535, forward strand.
GATGTCGTTCTTCATATCGCTATGTCGTCACCCTGATCGGCTGATGGCCTGACTTCGACGATGCCTTCCTAGCCTTTCCTTGGAATCTTGAGACCTTGGATTGGATTTCAAAAATCTTGCTGTTACTTATGAACAGAGACGAGAAAGGCCTGGTCAGGAGCCCTGAGGCTATCTTGACGACATCCCCATCGTTCTCCGCCATGGAGTCCAAGGCCATGGTGAGGGTTCTCGGGCAAGTGAGGCGTCTTTCCAGGCCCTCTCCTGCGCAATCGATGATGCCGTGGACTGACGCCTGCTCCATTATCCTATCGACCATCTCTAAAACCTCTCGTTGCCCTGCGTACCTGTCCTTCCAGTAGCTAATCTGGTGTTCAACGGCATCCTTGTCCATATTCATGTTGATGACGCACCATCTCGACAGCATGGCACTGCTTATGCCGTCGCCGCCACCCCATTCTGGAGGGTTGGCGGCGGCCATGATGACGGTCGACTCCGGTATCCCGAATGATCCAGGGTCGACGACGAGGGAGAGCAGGGTGTCCGCCACCTCCCTCCGCGACTTGTCTATCTCGTCCAGGAACAGGCAAGTTGTCTTTCCTGCTCGGTCCGCCTCCTGCAGCTGCCTGATGAACTTAGGCACCGTGCGCTGCTCCTCGCCGTCCTTGATGAACGGTATACCGCTCACGTCCTCCTCGGCTGAGGACGAGAGCAGCAGGACTTCGACGTGGTCGTACTTAGCCTTAACGCGGGCGGTCTTGCCGATGCCCGGTGGTCCTACTAGCAGTTTTGGGATCATACTGGTGAAACAATTTAGCTCGTTAGCCTATGCTTAGGCCGTCTTGGTGCCATTGAACTCGTACAGCGCGATCGAGTCGAAGATGCCGATAACGCTGTCGATCGGGAACACCGCCTTCTGGTCAGGGGCCAGGAGGTTGAGCTTGACCTTCGCGTCTTTGCTGCCCTTAGCGACGCCGAAAACGCCTCCGGAGCCCTCGTAGCCGTCGAACATCGCCGCGTCAGCGAGGGTGATGTAGCCCTCGGGAGTCGCGATTTCGCGGCCGAAGAAGTAGAAGCCCTCCTTGATGCAGAGGACCACCCAGTGCTGGTTTGCGGAATTAGCTGAGCTGTTAGCATTGTTCTTGACGTTAGCCATAGAAGTTTTTGCATGGCAGTCTTTTGCCAGGCGGTTAGATAATAAGTGCCTGTTTTTTTGGGCGTAAGGCGGCGCCGCTATTGTTTTGTCTTGTCATGGCGTTTAGTTAGTCCTCTATCGCGTCTACCTCGTCGATGTCGGTGTTTCCGCAACCCGGGCAGACCTTCTCTCCTCCGTTTGGCCACTCCAGGAGGCACTTCGTGCAGATGTAGTTCATATGTTTGTGTTACTTGTTCTTAATCTTCTCGAGTTCCCTCTTGAAGTTTTGGTAGACCTGATCTGCCTGAGACGGGCCAAGGTCGAATGATTTAAGCATTGCCGTACTTAAGGCTGACAGAACTTTACCCTTGAGTTCCTTGTTCATATTGTCGTTAGTGTTTAGGGCCGAAGCACGTGCCGCAGCCGTACGTGCATTTATAGCCGTCGCATGTCTTGTCGCAGTTGCCTGTGTCGGTCAGTGGGTAGTTTCCGCACTCGCATTGCTTCTCTATGATGCAATGATCCATGATGTAGGACTCTACACTTGCGTTCGAGGTTACTACCTGCTCCGTAAAGTCAAGCCACGCACACTGCTCGTCTGTCTCTTCTGACTCAAACTCGAACTTTACCTCGAATTTAAACTTAGACATATTATCTTCTATCCAGTTTTGGCTTAGGTTAGTTAGATGCCGTTTTTTTGGGCGTAGGCGGCGCCGCTATGTTAGTTAGACGTTTTGCAGAATCTGTGCGCGATAACGTCTTGCTCAGGACGATCAGCGTTTACTCCGCTGTTCCGTTTTGCCTCGGTGATGCACTCCGCCGATCTGAATGGGTAAGGCAACGCACTCCGCCGATCTGAATGGGTAAGGCAACGCACTCCGCCGATCTGAATGGGTAAGGCAACGCACTCCGCCGATCTGAATGGGTAAGGCAACGCACTCCGCCGATCGAAATACGCTTAGGAATTACTTCCTCCTGGACTAAAAAAGACGGTATCACCCGCCCCAACGAGAGTGTCACACTGATGTACTATTAGACTTGAATTAACGACACATGTCGTACTCGTAGGTGCTAGAAAGTGGCAAAGCACAGCAGATGCTGACTACCCCGCCAATGTCGTCTACCTCGAGCCAATATGCTCCCTGCATCCCGTACTCGCATGGGCTTCCCTCAGTCGGAGAGCCGTCTGCGATGAAGGAACGAAGAACAGAACTTGTAATGACCAGTGCCGCGATGACGCCACAGGTGACGACGAGCGGGTTGGTCACGATACGCTTAAGAATAACCTTTACACCTCCCCTTCTAGTCGCAGTTTAACGTCTTGCTCAGGACGGTGACAGCCACCTAGAATACCTCCTCGACGTCGTAGGCAGCCGCGCATGACTCGATGACGTCACTGTACGACGCAAGCGTGCCGTAATAGATGGTGTCGAAGCACTGCTCGAACGTCTCGCTCTCCTCAACGGCGATGTGGTAGTAAGAAACGTTCTCCCTTCTAATTGCTTCGTAGTACATTTCTCTCATCTCAGCATAGCTACCGCTTAGTAAGTTGAACTCTTCCTCCAGCCTCGCGTACTCCGCGTCGGCCTCGTCCTTCCACCTCTCGCAGCTGTAAGAGGTGGCTATTGCCTCTTCCCTCAGCCTGACCACATCAGAGTGGCTGCTGACTAGAACGCCTAACAAACTGAGTAGGCCGATTATACAGATGATGATCACTGTGATGAGTAAGACCTTTTCCTTCCTCTTGCCATCGTATTCCATACGTGTGCATGGTTAGCCTGGGTCTAATCGCCCAGCCCCTCTTCTCCTAACGAAAGGAGAAGAAAGGCAGAGAGAAAAGATAGAGGAAAGAGCAGGGAAAAGTACAGGAGAAAGAGAGAAGAAAGAAAGAGAAAGAATAGATTGGGTAGGGGGGTGTTTACTTTTCGGGACCCACATCCCCTACCCCCTTACCCCTAGCCATCCCGCGCGTCCCGCGCAATTTTTTTTACTTCTAGCCCTCCCGCGCGTCCCGCGCCATCCCGCGCAATTTTTTTTACTTCTAGCCCTCCCGCGCCCTCCCGCGCCCCCTCCCGCGCCCTCCCGCGCGTCCCGCGCCCTCCCGCGCCATCCCGCGCCATCCCGCGCCATCCCGCGCCATCCCGCGCCATCCCGCGGCCCCTCCCGCGCCATCCCCAAAAAATTCCCCAAAAAAATTCCCAAAAAAAAAAGAGCCGGCCGCGCCTTGCGACCGACCCCCCCCAGCCTACCGCCCGACCGCGCGCATCGCGGCCCTCCCGGCGTCCCGCGGCGCCCTGGAGGCGTCATGGGCGGCCGCGTAGCGGCCCTCCATGGACGCCCAGTCTCTCGCTATGCCCTCGGGGAGTTGCGCACGGCCCGCTGGACGCGCGGCCGGCCACGTCCCCTCGCACATGGACACCGCCTCGCCCATCCCGGCGAGGGCGTGGCGCGACAGCGCCTCCGCCACGTCGCCGATCGGGGCCTCCATCGCGTCCCAGGCGCGGAAGAGCGCGCGGGCCTCGCGGGCCATCGCCTCCGCGGCCCTCCTCGTCGCGAACAGGCCGCGCGCGTCAACGAGCCTGCGCCACTCTCCGCCGCGCGACAGCGGCACGAACGGCATGGCGAGCAGGCGGAGGTGGTACGGCGAGGCCGCGGCGATCGCCGCCACGACCTCCTCGATCCTCACCTCGTCGGCCTCGGCGCGCCGCGCGCCGGCCGTGACCTTCAGCATCGCCTCGTCGTGCGGCGTCATGACGAGGGCGACGACGTTCTTCTTGTTGCCCATTTTTTTGTTTTTTCCAGGAGTCGGGGCCATTTCGCCCTCCCCCATGCCTTGACCGTATACCCAGTCGCGGGAGGCGGTCAAGCGCACGAAAAAGGGAGGGCGGGCCAAAGCTGGCCTGTCCCTCCCGGTAAGGCGTTGGAGGCGAATCTCCTTCAGCAGCGAAGCTTCTTCAGCAGCGAAGCTTCTTCAGCAGCGAAGCTTCTTCAGCAGCGAAGCTTCTTCAGC
>JBAZEO010000004.1:77776-98690 GCA_041653935.1 Dehalococcoidia bacterium
CTTCAGCAGCGAAGCTTCTTCAGCAGCGAAGCTTCTTCAGCAGCGAAGCTTCTTCAGCAGCGAAGCTTCTTCAGCCGTGCAGCGTCCTCTTGAGGTGGTCGATGATCTCCACGACCAGCTTGTCGTAGTCGTCCTGCCGCGACGGGCCGTAGGCGTTAAGCAGCGCCTCGGCGCGGATGGTCAGCCTCCTCGCCCTCTCGAGTATGATCAGCCTCTCCATGTCGGTCATGGCTTCTCCTTCGGCATTGGGTGGTACGGGTAACCGCAATAGACGCAGGCGTATGCCCTCGGGTCATTCTCCGGGATGACGTGTATCCTGACGTGCCTGCGCTTCCTTTTGCAGAAGTCGCAGTATCGGACCGTGAACGACATTTCAGTACCTCCTCTTGCACCTGGCGCACTCCATCGTCACCCCGCCGGTGCCGTTCGGCCTGGCGACGGTGACGCTTGAGCCGCACTCGCATTTTGTTTCCGTCTTTTTCATTTTTGTTCGGTGGGTTTTGCCTCTTGCCCCTCACCGGTAAGTATATCACGAAAAAAGCGCGTGTGGGCGCGCTTTTCATTTGGCGTCGGCGTACATGGCCGACATCTCCTCGTATGACCCGTTCCCGGCGCGCGACATCCTCCGCAGGTACCACGACCCGCCGTCGACGGCCAGGTTGCCGCACCGGCACTTCCTGAAGTCATGGAGGCTGGCGGAAGTGACGGTCTCGCCGCACTCCAGGCACTTGGCCCGGTTGATCCGCCAGTCGCCGGTGTTCCAGAACTTTCGCTCCTCGGCCGTCATCTCGTCGTGGTCGTGGAATCTGCAGGCGTAGCACTTGGGGTACTTGCCGCAGTAGCACCGGCGGCCGTCCTCGAGAACCTTGGGGACGAACCCGTCGGGGTCGGCCACGACGGGATGCTCCCGGCCGTCCTCGCCTGTCACGGTGATGAAATTGCGTGTTTTCATGTCAGTGATGTTGTTTTGGTTGGTGCATGTTTTGGCGTGAACGGCGGGTGTGCGTGCAATCGACGCGCTCTTCTTGAAGATCTTGTGAGCTGGAAGGCACGAATTTAACGTTTCACGGGGGCTTCCACGGAGGTCGTGGCCTTAAGGGTATCATTTGACATTTATGGAGTTTTTTTCTGTCCTGGAGCCTCACATGACTTCAGGCGCGATTTTGCCCGGGAATATTCGCCCGGGAGTCTTTTGGTTGTCTCACGCTTTTGGCTTGACGGCGGTTGGACAGGCGACGATTTGGCTCAATGTGAGCAGTGTCACGTCGCATGGGTAAGTCGGCACTTTGTCCCCGATGGCTTGATGCGGTGCCTTGTTGGCTTCATGGCTTTCGCTCAGCCACCGCTATAGCCACACGTTTTCGGCGTCTACCTATTCCGCCACTGTCCACTCCGCCGTCACGCCGGCCGTCCCGCGGACGGCCACGTGAGGAGCTAGGCGTTTCCCCCGTTGTGGCACAAGTCTCCGCAATCAATGGAACAACGGCTCTCGGGGGCTTTCTGCCCATGTATATCTTCGGGCAGGTGATTAGTCTTGCCATGCACGGCCATTTTTGCGGCCGGATTCAGCCCGTGCGCCGGAAGGCGTGACCAAGAGCGGGGTCCTGTAGGAAAGCCTGGCCGGAAGGCCAGCGGCAGCCTCTAGGATCCAGCCCATGCTTGTCGTGGTCACGCGTGCAGGGGCACGGTACTTGTACCTTGACTGTACCCTACCGCGACACCCGCGGGACGTCAAGGGCGCGGATTGCCGCGGGAAGGTGGGTCACGTCGTTGCCTTGATCCCGCTGACGACGCACTTGTAGGTTTCTAACCATTCTGAATGCTCGACGTTATCCTTCACGCTGTCTTTTCCGGCCAGCGTCACGTTCCTGACCACTGACTTTTCCTCGACCGTGGAATTACCGCCGACACTTGACCTGATGACGACTGACTTACCGGTGACGATGGCCAACCCGCCGATCGTCGACTTGTCGCACACGATGGCATGGCCACGCAACTTGGACCCATCCGTGGCGACCGACTCATCGCACAGCGTTGCTTTCTTCGACAGAATGCATTTTCCTTTCGCGACCGAACCGCCGATGAGGAGTGCATCCTCCCTCACGCTCGATGATTCGATGGCCTTCGAGTCGTCGAATATCCATGACGTGCCGCCCTGGGACAGGTTATCTGGTCCTTCCACCAGTCCTCCCCTTTCCCCCTTCTTGACCGTCCTCTTGAGCCTGATGATCGTGAACTCTTCATCGGCCACGATCCTCTTGAGCCCCGTCTTGGCGTCGTCTTCCAAAGTGTATTTCGACATAATGCAAAAAAGTTACATGGTGAGTGCTCACCCTCTTTGGAATAGTAGACATTTTGTTTTTTTGCGTCAAGACTGTGGAGAAAGTGACTTTTGAAAAATATGCATATAATGAACGCGTACGTGCGTGCTTGCGCGTTCTTTCTTCCCACGATTACCCGTGAAGTTATCAAGTGCTGTGATGGTTGGCTCACTGCGTTCGCCAAGACCTGACGGCTAATGTCCACTTCGCTCCGCTAACGCTACGCTTCGTAGACATTAGCCGTGGTTAAAAGGGCATCATCGGTCTTTTCTTTTTACGGAAACCAATCCATTCTGACGTCAGCTAACTTAGCTGCTCAGATTTAATCTGTTCAGTCTAAGCCGTTATCCAATGCCTACTCTTTTTGAGCCGGTCATCAGATCCCATCTTCAGCGTTCCACCCAAGCCTTCAATGGCCCGAGCTTCCTCAACTCAAGTTCATGTGCCATAGGTAATTGGTTCCGTATTACAGAATCAAGCCTATGATCTATCCCAAGTGAGTGCTTCGTGGGGAGGTCGTGGGTACCCGTGGGAGTCTCGTGGGAGAGCTCGGGGACCCTTGAAAGGCCTCTCGCAAATCGTTTGTCAAATGAACGACACACCCCTCAACAGGGCCACCCGATAGGCGGTATCGCAAGGCGAAAGTGTGGCTTAAACTGGCAATTTTTCTACGTTGGGTTACTGTCCAACGAATATGGTCTTGGCACTGGCATCGAGGTATTGTTCCCAGCGGCTTGTGCCCACCACTTCCCAAAGATAACTGGTCTTAGCTAAATACGCAAGAGAGTGACCTTTGGTCCTAACCAAATTATAGCACACGGTTTCACGGAAACGACGGAAACTCGAGTTATGCACATGGGTTGGCTATTGCGCGTTTTTCAGAGGGGGTGTAAGTTTCACTCACGAACACACTTTGACACACCACCCCCGGTGGGCGCGAAACGCCGCGCTGGCAGCCGGGGACCGCGAATGGCCATGGAAGCCGCGCGGATCGCGGGAGGCGCTCTCCAGGCGCACTGCCCGCGAGAACGCCGCTGGGTTGCAAACTAGCGGCGAAGCGACACCAGACAAGACATTTCCGATATCTGCTTTAAGCCAAAAAACCCCGGCCGGGTCTGAGTTTGGCTACGTTCAGTGTACCGTTAATTGGTACCCAATAGGCGCTGTGATTTTTCACTGCGCTCTTTGAGTGCTAATAAAACATAAAAACATCCATCATGCCTTCTCCCATGGAAACCCGCGTCCTCAGCGACCGCGGGCGCATCAGCCTCATAAACGGAGCCAAGCTTGCCGCCAGCGTCATCGGGTCCACCATGGGCCCGGCCGGCCGCTACGTGGCCATCGAGTACCGCGGGAACGTGCCGGAGATGACGAAGGACGGCGTCAGCGTCAGCAGCAAGATATTCCTTCACGACCCGGTCGAGGAGATGGGGAACGAGCTGGTCAAGATGGCCTGCCTCAAGACCCTCGCCAAGACTTCCGACGGGACCACGACCACCGCGGTACTCGTGGGTGCCCTCGCCGAGACGCTTTCCGGGGCGATGGACGGCCGGCCGTCCGCCCAGGTGATCGAGGGGGCGAAGCAGGCGGTCACGGACGTGCAGGCCAAGGTTCGAGAGGAGAGCGTCCCGTTCAGCCCGGATGACGCCCTCAAGGTGGCGGTGGTTTCCGCGAACTCGAGAGAGCTCGGCACCCTCGCCTACCAGGCGTTCGACGGTGACTATGACCTTGACGTCCAGGTCGAGCTGTCGAACAGGCCGACGACGGAAGTCTCGGTCTCCCGCGGCCTCCGCATACCGGCAGGCTACCATAGCGACAGGTTCGTCAACATGCCCGACATTGGCGCGTGCATCCTCGAGGACGTCGCCGTCCTCGCCTCCGACAGCGTCATTGAGGACGTCGACAGCGTCACGCCAGCCGTTTCTGCGGTGGCTGTGGCGAGGAACGGCGGTTCCGGCGTCACGCTCCTCGTGGTCGCCGAGGGCTTCTCGGAGGCCGTGAGCGGCGCGCTTACGCGCTTCGCCTCGCAGGGCATACCGGTGCTGGCGGTCAAGGCCGTGGCCTCCGGGTCACGCTGTCATGAGATATGCGGCGACATCGCCGCCTTGGGCGGGGGAGTCGCGTACGGCGACAAGAGCGGGCGCGACATGCGCGACTTCACCCTTGGCACTGCCCCCAGGTTCGGCAGGGTCTACGCCAACCGCAACTTCTGCGACGTCATGGGAAGCGGGCACGCCGACAGCGAGGCGGTCAAGACCAGGCTGGCGGCCGCCCAGAAGTCACTTTCCGAGACGGAATCAGACTTCGAGAAAGCCCATTTCGGCCGGCGCGTCCGCGGCCTGAAGTTCCGGTTCGCCTACCTGTCAGTCGGTGGCGTGTCGGATGCCGAGAGGCACGAGAACGGCCAGAGGATCGAGGATGCCGTGGGTGCCGTGAAGGCCGCGATGGTGGGCGGCACAGTGATCGGGTGCGGCCAGGCGCTTTACAACGCCGCAACCGAGCTCGGTGACCTCAGCGGGATGAATGATGACTTCGCGGCGGGTTATGAGGCCGTGCTGATGGCCTGCGACTCCCCCAGGAGGCAGATACTGCTGAACGCCGGCCTCTCGGAAGACGAGATCAACGCCCCGTCAGGGGTTGAGATAGACCCGATTACCATGATGCAGACGGATTTCAGGCTGAAAGGCATTCTTGATCCGACTGAAGTGCCGTGCGTTGCGCTCGAGAACGCCGTTTCGGTGGCGATTCTGATCGCCAACACGCTGTTTTCGGTCTCTTACATGGACCGAGTGGGTCCATACGCGAAATAAAAGAGCAAAAACCCGCGATTTTTCGCGGGTTTTGTGTTTTCTACGTGATATAATTAGAGTAGAAGTCAAAAATTAGACAAATATGAAAAAAAATAAACTTCTTTCTACCCCTAGGCTGTTCGTCCAGGATTTCGGCGTCTTCCCGGTAGATGTGCTTGTGGCATATGGATGCCCGAAAGAGGCAGTGATCGAGTACCTGACGAAGTCAAAGTCCAGCAGGGAGTTCGTCAAGGCCATCAAGAATAAGCTAGATGCCGCTTCGGACGGGGGGGTCGGAGGTTTCACCAGCTTTGACGGGCGGAGGTGTTTCCTCTGGCTGGACGCGACCGGCGACAAGTTTGACTTGGTAGTAAACCTGGTCCACGAGACGAATCACATGGTGCTTATCGGGTGCCAGCAGAAAATTTCGGGAGTGGGCAAGGGCGGTGAACTGGAGCTCGAGTCGGCAGCATACACGCAGCAATACCTTTTCGATAGCATCTTCAGGAAAATCACCGGTAAGGGCAAAATTCCCAAGGAAGATGACGTTTTAGCTAATCTCAGAAAAAAATAATGGCTATTTTCCAACCGAAAGAATCAGAGAAGCTTCTCGCGTCAGCCGAGAAGTCTCCTACGTTTTATACAGGCACGCCGTCGAAGGCGGACATCAGCTCCGACAAGAGGATAAGGTCAGCCAAGGAGAAGGAAAGGATCTCCGGGGCAAACAAGCGGCCAGCCACTCCCGAGAAGGAACCCAAGGACTACTCGATGTTCGAGCGTGGCCTGCAGGCATTGGGGGCGCCGGTTGCGATCGGCTCCGCATTGCTGTCCAAGGCCATCGGGCAGGGACAGGACACTACCGCCTCGGGCCTGTCAAAGGCCATCGAGGACTACCACTCGTACGGCGACGTCATCAGGAAGGCGGGCGGCGGAAACGCCGTCGGTTTCGCTGGGGGCATCGTCCTTGACATCGCCCTCGATCCCGTCAACTGGCTGACTGCCGGAACTACCGCCATAGTCCCGAGGGTGGGGGCCGGCATGGTCAAGGGAGGCGTGAAAGGCGCGGCAGTCGCGGCAAAGTCGGGGCTTCTCCAGAAGGCGTCCAAGGTAGCGGAAATCACGTCACCGACATATCGGAAGCTCATGACAGGTGAGGTCGCTCAGACGGCCAAAAATCCCACGTACATCGACAGGCTGTTCACGGCCACTGCTGAATCGACGGCCGAGTTCGATGAGATCGTCAAGCAGTCGACGCTCAGCAAGGTCCTGTCAAAGCCAGAATCGGAGAGGTTGATCCCTACCGAGGTGCTGGCGAACAAGGCCGTCGAGGCGATGAGGCTGGGCGACGAGGCCCGTGAAGGCCTAAGCCGGGCGGTCATCTACTCGCCTATCAGGAAGACGGCCGAGGACATGGCTGACGAGCTGAAGAACCGGGACAAGTGGTTGACTGACGGCGACATTAGCGTTGCCGAGGGAAGGAATAACATGCCCGTCAACGCGCATGCAGAGTCGCTGTCCTCCCGCGTATCGGACGGGATGGTCGGGGCCATTGACACCATAAAAGCCAAAGTAAAATACCAGACGTCCCCTGAGGCGGTGACCGCCGGTGTGGCATCGGAAGTGGTGGCCAACCACATGGCGTCCCAGAAGGTGATAGAGGCGCTGGATTCAATCGCCTTGAGGTTCGAGGCCAAGGACCCGGAACTGTCGGACATGCTCAGGCAATGGGAGCCGGAAAGGCAGCTTGAGGCGCAGAAGTTCATGGACACGTACTCGACTTACGCCACCGGCATGGACTGGTACGACAGGAGGCTCGCGAGGGCCCTGACTAACAAGTTCGCCAGGGAAACCCTAAGCGGATACGGAAAGGCGATCGCGGTCTTCCGTCCCGCGATGCTCGCCGGCAACCCCGCGTCCATCTTCAACTCCTACGCCGGGAACGTGGCGTTCGCCATGCTTGCGGGCATCAACGTGGGAGCCCACGGGTTCACGAGTTCCGTGAAGAAGTCGATGAGGTTCCTGTACCTGAACGACTTGTCAAAGCTCCAGGAACTGCTCGGGAGCGATGGGATTTTAATGATGGCGGAGAAGTACCCCAAGACGTTCAGGTCGGTCTTCGGGGTTGACCCGCTGCTGGTAACCGACAGGCGCAGTTTCTTCGACAAGCTGGCTGAAGCTCTCGAGAGCTCGGATGCGGGAAGCGAGGCCGCCGACCAGATTAGGAAGCTCAGCGGCGAGATGGACGAGCTGGCGTACGACGAGTTCCTCAAGAGGGGGTACAAGGACCAGGCAACCAAGTTGGCGACCAAGAGCGCGACCACCATCCTCGGCGATGACCCCTCCATGTCGTTCGTCGTGAACGAGGTCAACGTCGGCGTCGCGTCCAGGATGGTCAAGAACATGAGGGACAGCGCATCCAAGGCAGGCGCCGAGGGTAAGTTCGCGAGGGCTTTCATGGCTCTGTACCAGAGCCCGATGGAGCTGTACGGCAAGGGCGACCAGGTATTCAAGATCGCCACGATGTCGCACCTCGTGAACAACGGCGTAAGCGAGGCGGAGATGCTCAAGCTGGCCAGGCGCTACCCGTTCATCACGGAGGAAAGCCTGACGAAGACCGGCAACATGTGGTACAAGCTCGATGCCGAGACGGCGATGAGGGTCGTCGACGACATCTACATGAACTACTCGGCCATGCCCGGCTTCGTGAAGATGATGAGGTCGCTTCCCCTAGCCGGCAACACGTTCTTCTCGTTCTGCCGCGACGAGAAGACCGAGATCCTCACCAAGTCCGGATGGAAGTGGTGGAGCGAGCTCAAGATCGGGGAGCCGGTCATGAGCATGAACACCGATACCGGGGCTCTCGAGTGGAAGGAGCTCGAGGCCGTGAACGTCTTTCCCTCGCTGGGAAGCGTGTTCAGCGTCAAGGACGGCTTCCTGGATTACGTGATGACGCCGAACCACAGGTGCGTGACCGCAAGGTACGAAAGCGACGGCTGGAAGTACGACGTGAAGACCGCGAACGACATGACGGACGGCGACTCGCTGGTCACCGGGTCCGACGTCGGTTACGTCGAGGAGACCGAATTGGACATCACTGACGAGGAGATCGAGAGGGTCGGCAGGTCGTTCTCGAAGAACGGCTGCTCCCTGTCCATGAGCCTCGTGACGTCGCTAAGCCGCAGGCAGATGGAAGTGCTTTATGCCGCGTGCGTTTCCGGCGGGTCGGTCAGGGGATGGGTTTCCCATGACTCTACGGGATCGTTCCAGGCGCTGTGCCTCATGACCGGAAGGTCAAGCAGGATAGTCACCGCCAGGAAATCCTGCCTGGGGACCGTCGAGGTCACCGAGAGGAACCAAAGGAAGGCCAGTGACATCAAGACAGAAGTCATCCAGTACGAGGGTACCGTCTGGTGCCCGAAGGTGAAGGACAACGGGACGTGGGTCGCGAGGACGAACGGCGCCGTGGACATCACCGGGAACTCGTACGGTTTCGGGGCGAAGGGGCTGGCGGCCCTACAGACCAACCCTGCCGCCTTCACCAAGATGAACCTGGCGATGCGCGAGTTCGGCGGGGCGCAGTCCCCGCAGGAGAGGGAGGAGCTGGAGGGGGAGTATTACTCGTACATGGACGAGCCGTCCATGATGAAGATCCCGTTCTTCCAGAAGTACCCGCTGTACCTGAACATGGCTAACGCCCTGCCTCAGTACTCGTTCTCCCTTCTTGCCAACCCGAAGCGCAACTACGGGGAGGGATGGGGGGACGACGTCATGAAGGTCGTCGACAGGTCACAGCTGTTCCGCGACCCGTTCGGGTCATGGCTGTTCACGTACGTCATCGCCCCGCACCTGATGTCCGAGGCGCAGACGGCTGTCGGCACTCCCCTCTACCCGGAAGACGCCTCGACGGCAAAGAAGACGGGCATGGCGGCGACCGCCCTCGGTGAGTCGTTCATACCTAGGGCTCCCCAGATGATACTAGGCAAGATACCCGGCATGCCGTACTCAAGCGACGAGGTCATCGACTACCTGCCGTCCCTCATGCGCGGAGACCAGCACACCCTTAAGGGGAGGTCAGCGCAGGGGTATGCGAAGAATTTTCCGAACGTCACCGAGGACATGCTGCTGAGGCTGTCGAGGCAACTCGGAATCCCGCTGCACAAGATGAACATTTACGAGAAATAAGACAAAAAAATGGAAAACCAAAATCAAGTTATCAACAAACCGTTCGAGCCGGCGACAGTCGGCGATTCGGCCGCGGCCACGGCACCTGCGGCCGGTGCCCAGATGGACGTCGAGAGGGACGAGGAGGCAGGGGAGGCGCGGGACATGATCGCCGACCTGATCAGCCAGGTCCAGTCACACCATGACGGGAACATGGAAGCAGTCAGGCAGAAGGTCAGAGAGGCATGGACGGAGATCTACGAGGAAATCCGCAAGGCTGGGTTCGACCCGTCGACTCCCGAAGGCATCGCCCAGTACCGTGACAGCCTGGCGGCGCAGAGCGTCGACAAGGCAATCATGTTCGACTACGTTATCAGCTCCATGCTGACTGTCAGCGACAAGGTAAGCTGACAAGAGACAAAAAATAGAAATTAGTATGCAACCGAATTTTTACGATATTAAATCCTGTCCGATCAAGGACTACCCAAAGAGGTACTCGGACGTCGACCTCAACAGCGGTAGGTTCGAGCTGAGGGAGAGGGAATTACGCCTCACCAGGCCGTACATCAACAAGCCTCACCAGAAGGGGTACATGGGCAAGGAGAACACCGGTGAGGAGCGCGACCTCCAGGACTGGATAAGGGATTACGACGCGGTGTGCAGGGAGGTCGACGATGACTTGTGGAAATACGCCCTGAAGAAGACGTGGCTTGAGGCCAAGCTCGCCTACCCAATGTACTTCAAGCTGGTGTTCCTGTCCCAGAAGCAGGCCTTCAGGACGAGGATCAAGAGGGAACTTGACCATAAGTTTGTCTATCGCCCGTCGTACTCTACGGTCCCTGACGCTGAATACGTCCTGCGTCGGTACTGGTTCGACATAATCGACAGCACTAAGTTCCACAACACGGACGAGGTGATCAAGCTGGACAGCATACCGCTGCCCTTCCCAGGGTGCTCATTCATTCACATGAAACTGGTGAAGGACATGGACGAGAGGATCGGCCTCCTTGAGCACGCGAGCAAACGCAAGATGATCTACGGTGATTTCCTTAATTACGTAGTCAATTACGCCTGCTCCGTCAACGATGAGCTGGGCTACCAGAAGTACGTCATCTCAAGGGCGACAGCGAACACGTTCTATTCCATCAGGAAGTCGGAAAACCCGGAGTACAAAAGCGAGATGGCCGACATCGCCCTTTATGATGTGTTTAATCCGGATATCGACACGAGGCTGGATGAAGTGGTAAATGGCAAGTATGGAAAGGTCTGATCAATATGACGGTGAACTGCTGCAGCCGGAGGTGATGCCCAGCGGTGGAGCCGCCAGGGCATCCGAGATGCTCAAGGTGAGGAGACTGGTCAAGGCAATCGCCTCAGGGGAGACTAACCCCAACAGGCTTGCGGAGCTCGCTGGGTTCGAGTCGGCCACCCGTGCCATGCTGACGCTGGACAAGATACAGAACCGCCGCGAGATCATGGACGCGTTCAACAGGGCGGGCATCAGCATGGATTACATCGTCAGCCGCGTCAAGCACCTGTGCGATTCCGACAGCGACTCGTCAGTTCGCGACGGACTCAACATCCTCATAAAGATGACGGGTATCGACAAGGGAGAGGCGGGCGAGAGCCACAGCAGGTCGTGGGAGGACATGCTGATCGGGAAAACCGAGGAGCCTGAGGCCGAGCTAGGGGACGGCGGCCAGTACCTGATAGACATACCAGACGTCCCGGAGGAGGAGTTGCAGAGGAGGCTTGAGGACGAGAAGTTGGCGCGCGAATTGTTTGCGTAAAATATGGGAAAGCTGACAATCGAGCAAATACGCGACCCGAAGTTCTACCTAGAGCACTTCGTGAAGATCAAGGGTAAGCAGTCAGGCCAGCTCATCGACTTCAGGCTGAAGAAGGCGCAGATTCACCTGTTCAACGTACTGAAGACGAACAGGAAGGTGATGGCCCTTAAGGCACGTCAGCTCGGGATTAGCTCCGCCGTCGCCGGATGGCTCTACCACAGGGCGATAACGGTCCCCGGCACGAGCGCGGGCATCATCGGGTACAACCAGGCCATGGCGCGAGAGCTCATGGATAAGATCAAGCTGTTCATCGAGACGACTCCAGACGAGCTGAAGCCGACGATAACCAAGAAGACCAGCACGGAGATAGAGTTTGGGAAGATGCACTCGAAGATCCAGGTCATCGCGTCGAAGAACGCCGGCCGCGGATATACGTTCACGGATATGCTCCTGAGTGAGCCACCGTATTGGGAGGATCTTGACGCGAAAATGGATGCCATCCTCGGTGGTCTTCCTGAAAACGGGACGTTGATTCTTGAGTCGACACCGTCGATGGCTGGCGACAGGTTCCACCGGATGTGGACAGACGATGACAACGGCTTCGTCAAGCTGGAGCTCGGCTGGTGGTGGGAGTACACGCAGGAGCAGATGGAGGCGAAAAGGAAGGAGTACTCCGGTGACGATGCGCGATTCCGACGCGAGTTCTGCATGGAGTTCGGCGTCGAGGGCGGATTGGTCTTCGACAAGAAGATAATCTCCCAGCAGCGCAGGGGACAGCTTGACTTGGGGATGAAGAACCATTACATGATCGGTGACGTCAAGCATCCTGCCACCCATGAGTACGAGGTGCACGAGGAGGACAGGATGATCCAGTACCAGCCACCGATCCCAGGCAGGACTTACGTCATGGGCGCTGACGTCGCTCAGGGCATCTCCGGCGGCGACTACTCCACGATGACCATGTTCGACAGGCTGACCGGTGAGCAGGTGGCGTTCTTCCGCGGGAAGGTAGACCCTGACCACTTCGGCGAGATGCTGGACAGGTGGGGAAGGAAGTACAACTTCGCGCTGATTGTCTTCGAGGTCAATAACCACGGCAACAGCGTCCTGACCATCCTCAAGCAGAAGGCATACCCTAACGTTTACTACCGCATCGGCAGGTACGATGTGGCGGGCATGGACATGACAAGCCGCATGGGCTTCATAACCAACGAGCAGACGCGCGGCATGCTCATCAATGACTTCAGGAAGTGCGCGCGCGACATGTCGATTATCATACGTTCCAAGGACATCCTCAACGAGATGATGACTTTCGTCTGGAAGGCTAACGGAAAGGGTGAGGCGGCGTCGGGGTGTCATGACGATTCCGTGATGTCGGCAATGCTCGCAGTGCAGGGTTTCTCTCAGACGGTGGGTGACTATGACCTTAGTCAGCCGGACATAAGCCAGTTCATTCGGTGATTCAAAAAACAAAACAAAATGGCTAATTTAACACGAAAAATAAGCTTTTACGATCCTGACAATTTCGGAAAGGAAGAAAGGCAGAAGCTCTCGAGATTCAATGACCAGTACGACGACGCCAAGGAGTACTTCTTCAATTACATGAAGCCCAGGTACGACCGATCGTATGCGCTGTTCATGTCGTGGCCTGAGACCAGGCGCGGGCTTGTGATGGGTTGGCAGAACAACATCGCGATCCCGTTCACTAACTCTACAGTCGAGGCGCTCATGCCGCGCATCGTGGATGCGCGCCCCGATTTCGGTGTCGTCGGGAGGTCTGTCGAGGACAACGCAAACGCCGTTCACCTACAGAATATCGGAGAGTACAACTGGGATCTTGCTAACATGGACGCCACGAACGAGGAGGTCGTTAGGTCTGCGCTCGTCTACGGCAACTCATGGATCCAGACGTGGTGGAAGAAGGAGGTCAAGACGGCCAGGTACTATGTCGGCAAGGACGTGAACAAGGCAGGAGAGAAGGGCAGGAAAGCGAAGGGCAAGTGGGTCGAGAAGACTGTAACGGTCTATGACGCCCCGTTTGCCGAGGCTATAGACCCTTATACCCTCCTTTACGATCATCGCAACAAGACACACAAGTCAAAGCAGTATTTCTACCGTCGAAAGCTCCTAAACGAGCCACAGATACGCCGTGATTACCCGATGGCTGATCCTCTCCGGCTTGAGCTGGCGTTCAAGGCCACTCCGGAAAGTCTCGAGGACTGGGCGGCGATCAGGACGCTGAAGAAGTCAGAACGTCCTAAGTTCATGGCCGAGGGCGGGGTGGATTCGTTCGGTGCGGGAAGGTATGTCACGGCGATAGACCCCAAGCTCGGGTTCCATGAGGTCAAGGAGAGGATTTCCGAGTTTGACGGCACTATTGCCGTCACGATCAATAACGTCCCGATATACGACGGGTTCGATCTGCCGATCGTGTACAACCACAAGGAGACGGGCATCATCCATATCCCGTACATGAAGGTCCCGTTCGAGTACGAGGGCATTTCCCTGCCGGAGCAGCTCGACGGCATGCAGACGATGCTCAACACGATCAAGAACCAGCGCCTCGACGCAATGCTCCTCAACATCCACAAGATGTGGATCGTCAACCCGAACGCGAACATCGCGAAGAAGGACCTGGCAGTCAGGCCGTTCGGCATCATCTGGTCGCCAGACCCGAACGGCGTGCGGCCGGTCGAGTTCTCGGACGTCAAGCAGAGCGCATACCAGGAGGAGTCGCTCCTCAAGGCTGACATGGCCTACGCGACTGGCGTGGACGACGCGTCCCGAGGCGTACAGAGCGGCGGCAGCGCCACCGAGGTCAGGCACCTCCGTGAGGCCACGCTGGAGCGGGTCAGGCTGTTCATCAACCACCTCGGAGACGGCTATTCCGACCTACACCGCCTGTGGATCTCCATGTGGGGGCAGTTCATGTCGAAGAGCATGGCAATCCGCGTCACAGGGTCAGACGGGCAGCTGTCGTGGCCTGTGATCAGTCGCGATGACCTCAAGGGTAATTACGACTTCAAGAGCACGGTCAAGCCGTCCAGTTCCGGCAGGAATGACGTCGACAAGAAGCAGGCCATGGACCTCTTCCAGCTGCTGGTCCAGTTCCCGTTCATCGACAAGCGCAAGCTGCTCAGCATGACCCTCGTGCCTTTTGCCTATCCGGTGGACAAGCTGGTGGTTGAGGGGCAGGAAGCCATGCCGGCTGATGGTGCAGATGGGCAGGCTCCGGTAGAGCAGAACGACCTCCAGAAGTACCTTGATGAGTCAGGAACCTCATCGGCCATATCCCCCGAGGCATATAACGCGATACTCAAGGAGCTGGAGGACAGGGGGGCCCAGCAGTCTCCGTTCGCGGCAGCCTCGCAGCCTATGATGCTAGACCCCAATCAGGTACCGCCGGCCGCTCCTGACACGACAAACCCACGCGGAATGAATCGGTCAGGGAAGGTCGACACTAACATACCGACGCTGCGTGGCGCCTCGGACACTGGTGCTTCTATTCTAAACCAGGCTAAGTCAATACAGCGATGAGCATTCTACCTGAAAGAGACGAGAGGATTCTCGCGGCGGCAAACATGATACTCAACGACGAGAAGATAGTCAAGGCGCTCAACTTTTACCTAAGTAGCAAGGTTGAGGATAGCATGGTGGCCAACGCCACGCATGACCCCCTGACGGCCCAAGGGCAGCACGAGATCCTGATCTCCCAGGGTATCCGTGCGGCCCTTGGCGGGCTCCTGGGTAACATGGAAGCCACGCGGGAGGCGCTCGAGGAGGCAAAAAAGGAGCAAAAAGGCTAAACCATGTGTTATAATTAAGATAGAGAGGAAAAATAAAAAAATATGAACATCGCTGAAATTACTCAACATGACCTCGACGAGCTCGAGAAGCAGCTCGATGAAAAGATGCGCAACGAGAATGACCTCAAGCCGTTCCTGGAGAAGGTCCAGGGTCGAGAGGACATCTTCAATGCCGTGATGAATGACAAGCTTGACCCTGAAGTAGTCAAGGGCATCCTTGACGGAACCGCGACAAAAGCGGAAGTCAAGCAGGCGGCGAAGAATGCCGACGTGCCCACTGGCCTTGCCGAGCAGGTCAGGAGCCTTATCGCCGAGGAGCTGTCCAAGGCTGACGGCAAGATCGGAAAGGTGGACAAGCTTAGCGAGGATTTCGAGGCCATAAAGCTGGCCAATGAGGTCCGCGACTTCGCTGAGACAGTCCCGGATTTTGACGAGTACCGAGAAGGAATCGCCAACTGGTACGATGAACATCCGGAGTTTGAGTCATTCCCGCTTGATAACGTCTATAAGATGGTCAAGTATGAGAAGCTCAGCGCCGAGGCTTCAAGCAAGGTCGAGGAGGACATGATTGAGGAGCAGAAGATGTTGGCCGCCCGTGGCGGCAACGGAGCGGGCCATGGTGCCGTCGGGACCAAGGAGGGTTTCGAGGAGGCGCTCATGAGCATGGCGAAGACGCTCAGATAGCTCATCCAGTTTCAATATTATTATCGGTGGATCTTTAAAAAATAAAAACAGAAAACAGCAAATATGCCGTTTCCGTACTACACCGAACCGGATCACGTTTCCGGCCCGACAGGTTCCGTAGCCAATACTGGCGCCTGGGGCATCAAGGATAACGAGACCGAAGGTTCCCTAAAGCTCGACATCTCTAATTCCATCGGCATCCTCGACTCGAACGAGTCCCCGTTGCTTGCCACCATCACCAACGTCGGCAAGAACTACGATGCCAAGGTTGGATCTTGGAAGGGCGCTGGCATCCTCAAGGAAGTCACCGGTTCCTACAAGTTCCAGGAGTTCACTGACTACCTTTCCGGCACGTCCTGCAAGGTCAGCGGTACTTATGCCGCTTCCGGTGCCGTTACCGTCACCGTAACTGGTGCAGGTGACACTCCGGCCCGCATCTTCGTCCCCGGCGACGTCGTCGTGAACGACCGCACCGGCGAGCGCATGCGCGTTGCCACCGTCCCGTCCGATACGACCTTCACGGTCCTCGCCGCCGAGCGTGCCTTCGGTACTACCGTTGCCGCTGCCGGCGCCGATGCTGATACCCTCACCTTGGTCGCTTCCGCCCATTCTGAGTTCAGCACCACCCCGAACGCCAACGCCACCACGAAGTCCCTGGGCTATAACTTCGTCCAGATCTTCAACAAGGCCGTCGCCATCTCCGACATCGCCAAGGCTTCCGAGAACTACACCGGTGACGAGCGCATGCGCCAGATCACCAAGAAGGGCATCGAGCACGCCCGCGACATCGAGCGCGCCTTCATCCTCGGCGAGCGCAAGGAGACCACTGATGCCACCACTGGCATGCTCCTGACCGCGACCGGCGGCATCCGTGAGGGCATCCTCACCGGCGGCGCTTACGTCCAGGACCAGACCACCGGCGCCCTGTCGGTCAGCGACCTGAACGCGTTCGTCCGCGAGGGCAACACTTACGGTTCCCAGAAGAAGACCCTCTACTCCGGCGGCAACGTGCTCGCCGCGATCCAGCTCCCGTCCCTCGGCCAGATCAAGACTGAGGTCGGCGACACCAGCTATGGCGTCAAGATCTACAGCTGGATGTCCGTCGAAGGCGAGATGGGCATCGTCAAGCACCCGATGCTTGTCGGTTCCTACGCCGGAGAGGCTCTCCTGCTCGACGTCCAGAACTGCTTCAAGTACCGCTTCATGAAGGGTCTTGACACCCAGCTCGTTCGCGACGTCCAGGACAAGGGTCTCAAGGGCTCGATCGACGAGTACCGCACGACCGCCGGCCTGCAGCGCACCACCATTCAGAAGTGCGCCATGCTCCGCGGCGTCGAGGCCTAGTCCCCAGGCAGATCTAATCAGGGAGGGCGGGCGTAAAGGGCCGTAAGGCTCATACGTCCGCCCTCCTGTAAAACAACAACAACATGTCCGCAATTCACGAGGAACGCGAGTTCAACAAGAAGGGCGTCATCGCCCAGCTTACCAACGACCAGTCCGTTGGCCTCCGCATCCGCAACAAGGCCGGTTTGTCCGTCACTTCCGTGACCGTCACGACCGCCACCGACATCACCCTCATCGACTCCGCAGGAACTACCGCTGTCGATTGGGCCACCTATACGACCATGGGTGCCGTTGCCGACAAGATCAACTCGACCACCAGCTGGGAGTGCAAGCTCCTCGATGTCGAGAGATCCCTTACCCCGGTTAATGCCCTCGTCACCGGCGTGGTTTCCGCGGCCGTCGTGGAAGGCGTGGGTGGCGTCTATGACGCCAAGCTCGACACTTCCGCCGCCCTCCGCTATGCCTACTGTCTGACCCCGAATCGCGCGGTCGGGAAGGAGGCTGCCAAGGGCAAGAAGGTCGTCGCCAAGAAGTTCAACTACGCGTTGAACGTAGGCACTGCCGCCGCAGCCAGCGTGCTTGTCATCAAGCGCAAGGGCACAGTTGAGGAAACCATCCTCAGCGTCGCCTCCGTCGACACTACTGGCACGACCGTCTTCGACGTCTCCAGCGCCGCGAACTTCGCCGGCCTGACCGCCGACAACGACGCTGAACTCCTGTTCGTCGTCAAGGACGCCGGTTCCATCGCGGACGCCGGCCTGCTCGAGGTTTGGGGCGAGGTGCTCTAGTCCAAGAGGAAAAAAAAATAAAAAAAGGGGCGGGAAGTTTCCAGATTCCGTGAACCCGCAGGCCTATGCCGCGTGTTCTGCGGCGGGCGGTGCTCCCCGCCCCTTTCAGTAAAAAATTACTATTCCTAAACAAAACATTATGCAGAAGTTCGTTTTCAAGTCAGTTCGCCTCCCTAACTACTGCCCGGTCATCAAGAACGGGTATGACGGAAACCAGGCTCTCGGTATCCCGGCGACTCCAGCCATCAGGGCGAAGTTCACCGACGGGTCATACTCGACCTATGATGAGGGAATCGCCGAGCTCCTGAGAAATTCTCCGCGATACGGAATCGAGTTCTTGGAGGACGAGACCAACAGCGTGAAGGCGCCTAAGACGCCTGGCCCGAACTACACAAGCATCAGCTTTGACGGGAACTCCCCGGTCAAGTCCGGAGGAACCCCAAAGGCGGACATCAAGGAAATGATCGTCAGCGAGGCCGCGAGGATCGCGGGTGAGATCGTCCAGAAGAAGCTGCAGGAACAGGAGGACAGGCTGCGCGCGGAGTTTGCCGCCGAGAAGGCCCGCATCTCCGATAAACCCGTCGTCGGTAAGGTGGACACTGAGGAAGTAGACATCGTGACGTCAGGGTACGCCGCTACCGGATACATCGGAGATGATGCCCCTGAGGTGACAGTAGCCGATGAAGGCACCCAGTTCTCCATCCCGAAACGGGAGGAACTGGAGAGCGACCTGAACTCTGAAGAATCTCTTACCCCTCCTGTCATCGAGCATAAGCAGAAAAAGAAGTAGCGCAGTGTGCCATTCAGGAAGAAACTCACGATTGGTGATGCGAACGCAAAAAAAATTTGCTTAACACTCAACCCACATGTCCAAGCGCAACAAGCGACAAGATAGGATGATGAGGGGCCACGCCAAGAACAATGAGGCAGACGTGTTACTTGACGAGTCCCGCAACGAGGAGTCCATCTACTCCCGTGAGGCCGCGATTGCCCTCTCGGATAACACTGACTTCGGAGTCATCAAGGATGTAGATGACCTTCGCGACTACTCTTACGCCACGGTGGCCGCGCCTGCCGCGGGACTCCCTCCGGCACGCGACATACCGAACCCGTATGGGCTGAAGAATCAGTTTTCGCGGGGTTCCTGCACGAATCAGGCCTTCTCCGCCCACCGCGAGCACGACGAGGGGGTCAACATGTCAGCCCGCTACGGGATGGCAAGAACCAAGGAATATGAAGGGAACACCGAATACGGCGCCTACACCCGCAACGCGTTCATCGTCGGGCAGAAAGCAGGTACCTGCCTCGAGGCGCTCGACCCTGAACCTCCAATCGACCTATCGTGGGAGGACTACATCAGCGTCCGGCACATCAGCCAGGGAATGGACGTTGACGCTTCCGTAAGGAAGATCAACTCCTACTGGCGCCTCAATACGGTCGATGAGCTCCGTAACCTCATCGGAGCCGACGGCAAGACAGCCGTCCTCTCGATGGCATGGCACCGCGAGTTCAACAGGCCGGACGCCAACGGCGACATCCCCAAGCCACCGGCGAGCAGCTTCGTCGGAGGGCATGCCGTGAAGGCCCGTGGGTACGATGACGCGCACAAGTGCCTCGACGGCACGGTGGGCGCGGTGCGCATCCAGAACTCTTGGGGGAAGTGGTGGGGCAAGGACGGTGAGTTCTGGCTCCCGTACTCGTTCTTCAAGGATTATGTCTGGGACATCTGGACCAGTCTCGACATCCCGGTGGTCTGTCCCGTGGACAACCGGTACGGCCAGGCGAGGACTTGGTCGTCGTACATGCGAGAGCAGTCGATCGCCTTCAACCCGTGGCTGAAGTCGAAGATCGGCCGCCTTCCAACGAACCGCGAGATCTCGGCACTTGCCTACGGGTATTGGGGGTATGAGGACGTGTTCACGAACACGAGCGTCGGCACGCAGTGGCTGTTCATCACCAAGCCCGAGGCCAGGAAGCGCGGCATAGTGAAGGCTGTAGGCGACTCTGGTGACGATTACATCACACCGTCCGAGTCACTCACCCTGAAGGCCGCAACGGTCGCGCTCGTATCGAGCCTGGCCATCATCCTGCGCAACGCGTTCGGGATCGAGATGGCCTCGGAGATGAGGACGGCAGTGTTGGACGGAATCTTTGCCTTCATCGACGTCGCCGCTATCTTTACCGTCATTTACGGTCGCATGAGAGCGACGAAACCTGTGTCGCTATTCAGACCACGGGAGCCCAAGGAGTAATCACTTCTGCCTCAGCCACAGCGGCTGGGGCTTCTCGGTTTGAAGATCGACTTCAAAAAATCGGATATATTAGCGCCGTTTCGTGCCAAGACAAAAAACAAATCTTAATCAAAAACAACATGGTAACGGGCAATTCAAGGTTCGAGAAGCTCAGCACGAGACTTCCCCTGCCTATTTCCGACATATCCCAGGCAACTGAGATAGTAAACCACAGTTACACCGCCACCCTGACAGCAGGGTCCGCCGGCGAGCTGGGGTACCTCCAGCTTCCGTTCGGTCCGGTAGCAGCCGCACTCGGCGACAGGATCGGAACTTCGTACGACACGTCGTTGGTTTTTACGGGAACAGCTTTCGGCACTGAGGTGAGCTTCACCGAGCTTAACAACAGGTCAGCGGTAACGTACGTCGACCAGGACGCTGCGGAGACTTCCGTATCCCTCTATAATGAGCTGGACGACGGGGAGTATGTCGTCATCTATGAGACCGGCAAGGTCATCTACATGAGGGACAGCAACGCCGGGACGATAGCCGTCACTTATAAGTACCGCCGTTCGGTGAGCGGAGTAGGAGTCACGTTTGAGGGTGACATCGAGGTCGGCGCCGTCGAGATCAAGGACGGCGTTACCGACACTCGAGCGGTAGTAGGCGCAAACGGCCTTTATGTCGACGTCCAGGCATCCGCGCTTCCCGCGGGAGCCGCGACGGAAGCGACTCTCTCGTCCATCGACGGGAAGATCGTCGCCTGCGACACGACTAACCTCGCTACCGAAGCCACAGTCGGAGACGTGAAGACAGCCGTCGAGCTGATCGACGATGCAATCTACACAAACAGCACTGGTACCCCTTCCAAGGGTCTGCTCATCATGGGAAGCGACGGCACCAACCCGCAGGCTCTCAAGGTGAATAGCGACGGCGAGCTGGCCGTCAACCTCGAGACTGCCGACATCGAGATCGGCGCCGTCGAGATCAAGAACAGCAC
>JBAZEO010000005.1:0-87773 GCA_041653935.1 Dehalococcoidia bacterium
CCGTATTTAGGGAGTTCATTAAAATAATGGCACTTTAAGAGGTCCAATCGGGAGGTAAAAACCCCATTTGGCGAATGGGGGTTGTGCTAAAATTGAGCGTAAGTTACCCCAAAGTGGCGAAGTCAGGCTCCCAATCTGGTATAGGGAAGTCTCTGAAGATTTTCGAACGCTCATTACAACAACCTCGAAACCTGCCCGGACGATTGCCGATCACCATCATGCTCATACGGAGTGCCTGGCGTGAAGTGCAATAACCGGTCAAGCCTCATTCACCAGATCTGAAAAAAGGGGTAGAGAAGTTAAGGCAGGGATTTTACCATATTATACGAAAGAGCCCCTATCCATATCAGGGATGAAAACACCGCAGCCCATTCCAGACCGGGAACCGGAACGGTCGTATGAAACGCCCCGAGGATGTCCTTGTACATTAAAAGAACCTGAACAAATGCCAGATCGATGAACACAACCACAACGCCATAATAACCAACCCATCGCATAAACCGGGGATGGGTGAATAGGAGTCCAGTTCAGGGTCGTGAATGCACGTACCAACGTGTGCGGTGGCAAGCGGTGCACTGCCCATGCGGATGGCAACGCCGGCATCGAAACCCGCCTTGGTATCGTACTTCTCGCTCGTGTTGCCGCACTTTTTCGCATTCACGTCTTCCCAGACGAGTACGGCGCCATAGGTGCGTTTGGTGATCGCGACAGCTGCCAGGGTCTCACCTGATACGGTATACGTAGTGCAGCTGAACGGGTTGCCCGATACGACGGCATCGACAATCGTATCGAATGCCACGGCATCGGCAATGGGAGTCGTAAGTTCGCGGGTTGCTGACTTGACCACCGATTTCGGAACAAAATCTGACATGGTTGTGGTAATCTTGCCCAATTTAAGGGCAGATACAATATGCGACAGAAAGTGGTATATCCTTTATCCCGTATGGTGAATTGCTGCACGGAGCGTGGTGGGTTTGACGATCGGAGGCTATTGAGAAAAATGGGAAGTGCCGGGATCATTCCGCACGTCACAACCATTAAGACAATACACACCATTCCATCACATACTGATGCACCCGATGAAATGTCACGGGATCACACGTACACTCCAAAGACAGCGGGAGTTTTTAGCCGATCATCAAGCCTACAACAATGAACGCATCAAAGGACGTGCCTATATCGGGTGACAGGATTATTGTGCAGGATATCTGAATTGGACACTGCCCCACTCCAATCACCCATTCCTGGTGAAACAATGGAAAAAATCAAAACAAGCCCCTGCATCGATCACACATCAAGTCAGTTCTTTTTCTTTTTGATGGACACGGTCACACCGCCCGGTACTCCGGGAGCGGTATGGTCACCCGGCACGCGGGTTAGGAAGGATGTGTGATGACGGCAGCTATCCGGGTCCTCTATGTCGATGATGAACCCGATCTTCTTGATCTCGGCAAGCAGTATTTAGAGATGTCCGGCGCTTTCGTCGTAAACACAGCAATAAGCGCACCCAGCGCGATCCTGTTGCTTGAGCAGAAAAAATTCGATGCCATCGTCTCCGATTACCAGATGCCTGGCATGGACGGCATCCAGTTTCTTGTTTGTGTGCGGACACGTTTTGGATCGATTCCGTTCATACTGTTTACCGGCAAAGGCAGGGAAGATGTGATCATCCAGGCAATCAACAGCGGGGCGGACTTCTACCTCCAGAAAGGAGGTGATCCCATGGCACAGTTTGCTGAACTCTCGCACAAAATCACGTCTGCGGCATCCCGGAAACGGGCTGAGGATTCGCTCCGGAAAAGCGAGGCGAAATACCGGCATTTGATCGAACACTCGGATGAGGCAATTATTGTGGCACAGGACGGGATGCTGAAGCTCGTTAATCCCCGTGTGATTGAATTCACCGGTTACTCGGAGCAGGAACTTCTGTCTATGTCGTTTCTCGAGTTTATCCATCCGGATGACCGTGCCATGGTCGGCGAGCGGTACCAGAAGCGAGTGCATGGCGAAGAGGCACCCTCCCGCTACCGATTCAGCCTGAGTCCAAAAGCCGGGGACACCCGGTGGGTAGAACTCAGCGTCGTCGCGATACACTGGGAAGGACGCCCTGCCACATTGAATTTTTTAACCGATATCACGGAGCGCAAGCGGGCTGAAGATGCGCTCAGGGAGAGTGAAGAGCGATACCGGAATGTTGTCGAGGACCAGACCGAGTTCATCTGCCGGTTTCTCCCGGATGGAACCCATGTCTTTGTGAACGAGGCATACTGCCGGTACTTTGGGAAAACCCGTGAGGAGATCATCGGGCACCGGTTCCGACCACGTATACCTCTGGAAGACCGGGAGAGTGTTGCCCGCCTTTTTGCATCCCTCACCCCCGGACATCCGGTAGAGATTGTCGATCAACGGATCATCATGCCGGATGGTAGCATCCGGTGGCAGCGGTGGAGCGACCGGGCGATCTTTTCTGCCGATGGCAGCCTGAAAGAGTACCAGTCAGTCGGCAGGGATATCACCGACAGGAAACGCGACGAAGAGGAACTCCAGGAGCGTGAGGAAAAGTTCCGCACGCTTGCTGAAAGCAGCCCGGATTATATCATGCGGTATGACAAGCACTGTCGACATACGTACATGAACCCGGCAGGACTTCGGGTTGCAGGACTGACCGAAGACCAGATACTCGGAAAAACCCACCGTGAAAGTGGGTTTGACGAAAACCTGAGCCGTTTCTGGGAAGAGAAGATCACCGGCGTCTTTACGACTAAAAAACCCTATCAGACCCAGTTTACCTGGGATAGTGTCAATGGACGCGTGGTGCTTGACTGGATGCTGACACCGGAATTCTCTCTTGATGGTACGGTTCGATCAGTACTTGGTATCGCAAGAGATATTACGCAATTCAAAAAATCTGAAGAAGAACTTTTAAGAAAAAATGAGGAACTTCATGCCTCCAACGAACAAATCTCGGCAACTGAAGAGGAATTACGACAACAGGTTGAAGAGATTACCGGCACACAGCAGGCACTCCGGGCGAGCGAAGAACGGTACCACAGCTTGTTTGAAGGTGTGCCTATCGGTCTCTACCGTACTACCCCATCGGGACAGATCCTAGATATCAACCCGGCGCTTGTACGGTTGCTCTGCTATCCTGATCGTGAATCGCTCCTCGCAGTCAATGTTTCTGACCTCTATGCAGACCCCGGGGATCGCAACCGGTGGCAAGCCCTTGTCGGGCGTGAAGGAGTAGTGCGTAATTTCGAAGTGCAGTTCCGCACATATGACGGAACAGTTATCTGGGTACGGGACACCAGCGAAGCCGTCTGCGATGATACGGGTCATGTAATATATTATAACGGGAACGTCGAAGACATCACCGAACGCAAGGAGGCAAACGAAGCCCTCATGGAGAGCGAGGAGCAGTACAGGACGCTCGTTACATCCGTTAATGAAGCGATCATCCTCCAGGAGAAGACCGGTGAGATCCTGACCTGGAATAGCGCCGCAGAACAGTTATTTGGCGTTACCGCAAAGGAAGTGCTGGGACATACAGAAACCAGCCGGAAGTGGAAGACCATCCGGGAAGACGGGACAGAGTTTCCGGATGCCGAACACCCGTCCATGCATACCCTCGCGACCGGAGAGGCAGCAAAGAACGTCGTCATGGGTATCACGAGCGTTCAAGGGAAATTTTCATGGGTCAACATCAACACAAACCCGCTCTTCCGGCAGGGTGAAACAAAACCCTATGCGGTCGTCATCTCTTTGTTGGATATCACCGAACGCAAACAGGCAGAAGTGGCGCTCGTGGAGAGCGAAAACCGGTATCGGATGCTGATTGAAAAAGCAAATGAAGTGATTTTTATAATCCAGGATGGCAGGATATGTTTTGGAAATCCAAAACTCGAACAGATTGGCAAGTATACCATGGAGGAACTTGCCCAAAAACCATTCCTGGAATTCGTTCACCCCGAAGACCGTGCATTGGTTGGGGAACAACACATACTACGTCTTGCCGGAGAGTCTCTGAAAGACAATTATGCATTCCGGATAGTTTCCAAAGAAGGATCCGTACTCTGGATGGATATCAATGCCAGCCTGATTACCTGGAACAGACGACCCGCCGTCCTTGTCCTCCTCTCGGATATCACCGACCGTAAACATGCGGAGGAGGCGCTGCGGGAAGGAGAGCGAAGAATGCAGGACATCATCAGTTTCCTCCCGGATGCAACCCTTGTCATTGACAAAAACGGGACGGTACTGGCATGGAACCATGCGATGGAGGAGATGACGGGCGTCCCTGTAGGAGAGATGATTGGGAAAGCACATTATGAATATGCCCTCCCGTTCTACCACGAACGGCGTCCCATCATGGTCGATCTCATCCTTCACGACGACCCGGTAGTTGCTGCAAAATATCCGTTCATAAAAAAGGAAGGTAATTCCTTACTCTCCGAGATCTTTATCCCGCATTTCAATAACGGCAGGGGAGCACATCTTTGGTTTACAGCATCCCCGCTCTATGACGCAAACGGAAATATTTCAGGGGTAATCGAATCCATCCGGGACATCACCGACCGAAAGCGGGCTGAAAATACGATTAAGTCTGCGCTTGCAGAGAAAGAAGTCCTCCTCCGGGAGATCCACCACCGGGTGAAGAACAACCTTGCCGGGATAATTTCGTTAATCGATCTCCAGATCGGCTCCGTTTCCGACCCGGTGGTTATCACCCTCTTAAAAGATCTCGAGACCCGGATCCGGAGCATGGCGCTTGTCCATGAATCGCTCTACCAGTCAGACGATCTCGCTCACATCAGTTTCAAACACTATACCGAAGAACTGACCCGGTACCTGTTCCAGGCGTACGGGGCACAAACCAATATCCGGTGCAGGATCGAGATGGGAGATGTCACGATGTCCATCGAGACTGCCATCCCCTGCGGATTGGTCATGAGCGAGATCGTCACCAACTCGTTAAAATATGCATTCCCGCACACATTCTCCTGCGAAGACATCCGCGGGGAGCCCTGCACCCTTGCACTCACCCTGCACCGCGAGAGCAACGACTATCTCCTCACAATCACAGATAACGGCACAGGGATCCCGGAAGGGAACGATGTCAGCACGTCCCACTCGCTCGGGTTGTTTTTGATCAGGTTCATTGTGGAGCACCAGCTGCAGGGGAATCTTGAGATAAATACTGCGGCAGGAACAGCGTATACGATCCGGTTCCTGGTGCCGGAAGTCAAGGAGCGAAATAACGATGAATAAGTCCAGTATCCTTGTAGTTGAAGACGAAGCCCTCATCGCAGCAGACCTTGTCCAAACCCTCTTTTCGCTTGGGTATAAGGTTCACAAACCGGTTGCCACCGGAGAGGATGCGATTCGTTCAGCAAAAACTAAAAAACCCGATCTTGTCCTCATGGACATCAAGCTGATCGGGGATATGGACGGAATAGAAACCGCAGAGAAGATCCGGGCATTCGCGGACATCCCTATTGTGTACCTCACCGCTTTTACTGACGACACGCGCCTCTCAAAGGCACAGCTCACAGAACCGTACGGCTATATTCTAAAACCCGCCCATAAACACGTACTCCATGGTACCATCGAGATGGCGCTGTACAAACATGCGCTCGACAGGAAACTCAAAGAGAGCGAGGAGAAGTTCAGGACCCTCGCGGAGTCATGTCCGTTTGCAATTGCGATCTACCAGGGGGAATACTGGGTATATACAAATCCCGCCGGGGAACAGATATCTGGCTACTCTGCCGATGAACTCTATACCATGCACTACTGGGACTTTGTGGCTCCCGAGTTCCAGTCGTTCGTTAAAGAAAGCGGCAAAAAGCGGCAGACCCGCGAATCCGTGCCAAGATCCTATGATTTCCGGATCATCACAAAAGACGGTAGCGAGAAATGGATTGCACTCTCAGGGAGCTCGATCATATTCCGAGAGAGACCCGCAGGTCTGATCACTGTTGTCGATATCACCGACCGGAAACGGGCAGAGGCAGCACTTAAAGATGCGGCGCTTCGCTGGCAGAGCACATTCGACTCGACTCAGGATGCCATCTGTATCATTGATGCTGACCAGAGAATAGTAATGTGCAACCGCATGATGCAGGATATTGTTGCTGCAAAGAATATTCGTGACCTTGTCGGGCTGCACTGCTTCGAAGTAGTGCATAAAACAATGGGCTCAATCCCCGGCTGCCCGTTTGTCCGGATGCGGGATTCACGTACACGGGAGCAGATGGAACTGAAGATAGGCAAGCATTGGTTTCTCGTTGCCGTTGACCCGATTCTGGATGAAACAGGGAAACTTGTCGGCGCAGTTCACAATATCCGGGACATCACCGAACGCAAGCACATGGAAGAAGTACTCAAGAAGAGCGAAGAGCAGTACCGGACTCTGGCAGCAAACCTCCCCGAGATTGTGTACCGTGTCTACCTGAAGGAAAATGGCAGGATGCGGTTCTTCAACGATCAGGTCGTCGCTCTGACGGGTTATACTGAACCAGAACTGAGCGAGGGCACCATATGTTCGATTGAACCGTTGATCCATGCTGATGATCGCCAGAAGGTTGTTGCGACTGTCGAAAAGGCAATCACTGATGGCGGGATATTTGCTGTGGAGTACCGTCTCATTCACAAGGATGGTTCAATCCGCTCCTTCAATGAACGGGGACGCATTATCTACGGGAATGAAAACGAACCGCTGTATATTGACGGCATGATTCAGGATGTCACAGAGCGAAAAAAGATAGAAGATACACTCCGCAAGAGTAAAGAGCAATACCACTCCCTTCTGGAGAATGTGCCGGAACTTATCCTTGTGCACCGGAACGACATCATCCTGTACACAAATCCTGCGGCTGTAAAAACACTAGGGTACCAGCCGTATGAAGCGCTCAACAGGCAGGTATCAGATTTCATCGCTCCGGAATTCCATGAGCGCGTTGCAGCCGCAATACGCCGGAGAATAAGCGGCGAACAGGTTGCACCCTATGAGATTGAGGTTGTGGGAAAGGATGGTAACCGGAGAACAATGATCATCAACGGTTGCCAGATCGAGTTCGAGGGTGCACCCGCAGTCCTCATCATCCTTGTCGACATCACGGATCGTAAGAAGATGGAAGAGGCGATCAGACAAAAAGAAGTGGAGTTACATGACATTTTAGAGGGGTCACCTATCCCAAATTTTGTCATCGACCGCGATCATCGGGTCATCTCGTGGAACAAAGCACTTGAAGAGGCTACCGGTTTTACGGCAGCAGACATGATCGGGACAACACGGCACTGGCAGGCATTCTATGATCGGAAACGACCGTGCCTTGCTGACCTTTTAGTAGACGAGAAGACCGAGACCATTCTGGAATGGTATACCGGGAAGATTGATACAGTCCGGCTGGCAGGTGGTGCCTATGATGGGACTGATTTCTTCCCCACGCTGGGAGATGAGGGGAAATGGCTCCGCTTTTCCGCTTCCGTGATCCGGGATGCTGGCGGGAAGGTGATCGGCGCTGTCGAAACACTCCAGGACATTACCGAGCAAAAACAGTCAGCGGAAAAGATCCGCACACTCCAGCAGTTCCAGCAGAGCATCATAGAGGGCGCGAATGTCTGGATCAGCGTTCTCGACGCCAAAGGGACGATCCTTGTCTGGAACACCACCGCTGAACAGATCAGCGGGTATCCTGCCCAGGATGTGATCGGAAAGAATACTGTCTGGAAACAGCTCTATCCCGACCCGGTGTACCGGAAGCACGTCGTGGAAAATATTTTTGCCATTATCAAAAAGAACTCCTTTGTTGAGAACTTCGAAACCTGTATGCGTACGAAAAGCGGCGATGAGAAGATCATCGGGTGGAACACCCAGCCCCTCAGAGATGCATCCGGGACACCAACGCAGTTCATCGCTATCGGGCAGGACAATACCGGACGGAGACAAGCGGAAGAGCGGATTAATGCTCTCAGACAGTTTGAGGAGAGTGTGATAAAGAATGCGAACATCTGGATATCGGTGCTGGACGGAAAAGGGACCGTGAGTGTCTGGAACCGGGCGGCAGAAGAGATCAGCGGGTACACCGCTCGCGAGGTGATCGGGAATAACGCTGTCTGGAGCTGGATGTACCCGGACAAGGAGTACCGGCGCACGGTCACGGCAACAATCAAGGCGGTGCTTGGAGCCAACAAGTATCTGGAAAATTTCGAGACCCGTATCCGGACTAAAGACGGGCATGAGCGGATCATCTGGTGGAACACCCGTACCCTGCAGGACGTTCCCGGTCTTCGCGAGACCTTCATTGCCATAGGGAAGGATGTCACCGAGCAGAAGAGGCTTTCTGATGCGGTGATGCTCGCGAATAAGAAACTGAACCTGCTATCGGGCATTACCCGACACGACATAAAAAACCAGCTCATGGCGCTTATGGCATACCTGGATCTCTCCCGTGATGGGTTCGGGTCTCTGGCACAGCAGGCAGATTATATCAAAAAAGCCCAGCAGATCGCGGGAACGATCGATCGCCAGATCAACTTAACCAAGGATTATGAGGAGATCGGGGTGAAGATGCCATCCTGGCAGAACGTGAATGCTCAGGTCCAACAAGCGATCACGGCACTTCGGGTACAGGGTGTTCAAGTGGCTATCGATTGTCCTGATATCGACATATTTGCCGATCCCCTGATCGAGAAGGTCTTTTACAACCTGCTCGATAATGCCTTACGGTATGGCGGGGAGCGGATGACAACAGTCCGGTTCTCTGCCCGGAATGCTGACTCCGGGTTGATGATTCAATGCGAAGATGATGGAGAGGGTATCAAAGCAGAGGATAAATCCCGTCTTTTCTCCCGGGGTTTTGGGAAACATACCGGTCTTGGTCTCTTCCTCTCACGGGAGATCCTCGCGATCACCGGCATCACGATCACCGAGACCGGCATACCGGGTAAAGGCGCACGGTTCGAGATTGTGGTGCCGAAAGGAATGTGGCGGATGAAAGGAGTAAATACGTGATGGCAGAGAAAATTCGTGTCCTCTATGTTGACGACGAACCCGGTCTTCTTGATCTCGGCAAGCTGTACCTTGAAAAGTCTGGAGATTTTACCGTAACGACATCACTGAGTGCATCTGAAGCGATCCGGTTGCTCGAACAGGAGAAATTTGACATCATCATCTCCGATTACCAGATGCCCGGCATGGATGGCATCCAGTTCCTTATTACGATACGAACACGCTTTGGACCGATCCCATTTATCCTGTTTACCGGCAAAGGCAGGGAAGAGGTGGTCATTCAGGCAATCAACAACGGTGCGGACTTTTACATCCAGAAAGGCGGCGATCCCGAGGCACAGTTTGCCGAACTCTCGCATAAGGTCAAGTCGTCGGCATTCCGGAAAAGGGCAGAGGAATCGCTCCGGAAAAGCGAGGAAAAATACCGGCACTTAATCGAACACGCGGATGAGGCAATTATCGTCTTGCAGGACGAGATGCTGAAACTGGTCAATCATCGAATGGTCGAACTCACCGGGTATTCGGAACAGGATCTTCGGTCCATGTCGTTTTCTACTTTTATCCACCCGGATGACCGTGCCATGGTAGTGAAGTGGTACCAGAAGCGAATGAATGGCGAGAAGCCTCCATCCCGCTATGCCTTCCGGCTGAGTCCAAATGATGCAAGCACCCGGTGGGTTGAGATCAGCGCCGTCGCGATCGACTGGGAGGGGAGTCCTGCCACGCTGAATTTCTTAACCGACATCACCGGGCGCAAACGGGCGGAGGAGAAGATTAGGACGGCGGAGGATACCTACCGGAATATCTTCCTTAATTCCCAGATCGGTCTCTTCAGAACGGATATGCGTACAGGACTCCTGCTTGACGCAAATGATACCGTTGCCCGGTTTATAGGATATCAGGATAGAGCTTCGTTATTGGCAGAGCCTTTCAACATTGCAGAACGGTACGTCGACCCTTGCGACCGCGAGAAGATAATCTCTCTTTTACAGGCTGATGGCGAATTTCGAAACTATGAAGCGCGTTTTTTGAAAAATGATGGTTCGATTATATGGATGCGCTTTTCCGCACGGCTTGTCAGGGAAAGGGGTTGGATGGAAGGTGTTTCGGAAGACATCACCGAGCGCAAGAAGGCGGAGGAGGAAGCCGAAAAAGCACATGAAGAACTGGCAGCCTCTTACGAACAGATAACCGCAACTGAAGAGGAACTGCGGCAGACCCTTGAACAACTCACCCAACATGAGCAGAATCTGCGCGAGAGCGAGGAGAAATACCGTACGGTCTTTGAGAATACCGGCACTGCGATGGTTGTCATCGAAGAGAGCAGTATAATCAGCCTCTCCAATAACGGCTTCGCGCAACTCAGCGGCTTTTCCAAAGACGATATTGAGGGAAAGAAGAGCTGGACCGGGTTTGTAGTGAAAGAGGACCTTGAACGGATGCTCGCCCAGCACCGGTTACGCAGGCAGGACCGGAAGAAGGCACTCACCCACTATGAGTTCCGGTTTATTACAAAAACCGGGGATATCCGTACTATCTACCTCACCATCGATGTCATTCCGGGAACAAAGAAGAGCGTTGCATCCCTGCTGGACATCACCGAACGCAAGCGGATCGATGATGAACTGCGGGAACGGGAAAGGATTTACCGTACATTGCTTGGAAACCTGCCCGGGTTTGTGTATCGCTGTGCCAACGACCACAACTGGACGATGGACTATATAAGCGACGGGTGCCGGGACATAACCGGCTATGCCCCCGATGACTTCGTAGGTAATAAAACACTGGCTTTCAACGATATCATACATCCGGAGTTCCAAAAGACCCTCTGGGATAAATGGCAGAACCTGTTGGATACGAAGGAGGTCTTCGAGGAAGAGTACCCCATCATTACAAAAACCGGAGAGACGCGTCAGGTCTGGGAACGGGGACGTGGCATTTTTTCAGATGCCGGTCGGTTGCTCTATCTTGAAGGATTCATCACTGACATCACAGAGCGAAAGCGGACAGAAGAGGCACTCCGTGCCAGCGAAGAACGGTACCGTGCCCTGTTCAATGACAACCCCATTATGCTATTCACGCTGGATGCCAAGGGAAAAGTCATCTCGGTAAACCATGCCGGAGCAAGCCAACTGGGATATACGGTTGGTGAGCTTGAAGGTCAGTCGGTATTGAAAGTCTTTTATCCTGATGACCATCGTGCAGTAACCGAACAATTGCAGGTCTGCCTTAAATCTCCCGGAGAGGAGTTCCACTGGCAGTTCCGTAAAGTCTGCAAAAACGGGAGCTTGATCTGGGTGGATGAACATGCCCGGACAATCCCGGGTCTGGCGGAGGGACTTCATGTCCTTGTCGTCTGCCAGGACATCACCGACCGGAAACAGGTGGAAGATGCACTCCGAAAGAGTGAAAAGAAATACCGTGACATCATCGACAAAATGCAGGATGTAGTCTACCGGACCGATCGGGAAGGCAAACTCATCATGTTCAGCCCCCACGGGGTAAAACTTGCCGGTTATGACTCAGAAGAGGAGATGATTGGGTTCGATGTCGCCCTTGATACTTATCAGAATCCAGAAGAACGTGAACGATTTCTTGCTGCTATAAAAGAAAAGGGCTCAGTGGAAAATTATCCTCTTGTGCTTAAAGCCCGGTATGGTATACCCCGCCACGTCATTGCCAGCAGTCATTTTTATTATGATGATGAGGGAGATGTGCTGGGTGTTGAAGGAATCCTTCACGATATAACCGATATCAGGAAAAAAGAACAGGAACTGCGTACTAGCGAAGAACGGTACCGTGCCCTGTATAATGACAACCCCATTATGCTATTTACGCTGGATTCCGTGGGGAACGTCATCTCGGTAAACCATGCCGGAGCAAGCCAGCTGGGATATACAGCCGTTGAGCTTGAAGGTCAGTCTGTATTGAAAGTCTTTTACCCCGATGATCATCGTGCAATAACCGAACAATTGCAGGTCTGCCTTAAATCTCCCGGAGTGGGGTTCCATTGGCAGTTCCGTAAAGTCCAGAAAGACGGGAGTTTGATATGGGTTGACGAACATGCACGGGCGATATCAAGTTCTTTAGGGGAGCTCAGTGTTCTTGTCGTTTGCCAGGACATCACCGAGCGCAAACGGGCGGAGGAAGCGCTGCGTCAGGCAAACAAGAAATTAAACCTTCTGTCGGGCATCACCCGGCACGACATCCTCAACCAATTGATGGTGCTCAAGGGTTATCTTAAGTTATCGTTGAATGCTATTGACAAACCGGAAACACTCTACGGATTCATTAAAAAAGAACAGCAAGCTGCGAAGACTATCGAGGAGCAGATTACGTTTACCCGTGATTACCAAGATCTGGGTGTTGCGGCTCCCGCATGGCAGAACGTGAATGCTAGTATCCAAAAAGCGGTCTCGAGGCTGCAAATGCGGGATGTTTATGTCGACATTGATAGTCCCGATATTGAAATATTTGCCGATCCGCTCTTCGAGAAGGT
The DNA here is from genome assembly GCA_041653935.1 of Dehalococcoidia bacterium. GTDB lineage: Bacteria > Chloroflexota > Dehalococcoidia > E44-bin15 > E44-bin15 > JAYEHL01. The sequence goes on from JBAZEO010000005.1 coordinate 12,513, forward strand.
CTTCTACAATTTGATTGAAAACGCCCTCCGTCACGGGGGTGAACAGATAAAAACCATTCGTATCTCATCGCAGGAATCTGACCGGGGACTTACTATTGTATGCGAGGATGATGGCGTTGGAGTCTTTGCAGAGGACAAATCCCGCCTCTTCACCCGGGGTTTTGGCAAGAACACCGGGCTCGGTTTGTTCCTTTCCCATGAGATCCTCGCAATCACCGGCATCACCATCACCGAGAACGGTACTCCGGATAAAGGCGCCCGTTTTGAGATCTCGGTGCCGAAGGGAATGTGGCGGTTTGGAAATACCAGTCAAAGATAAAACCACGACAACAAGCTTTTTTGTAGGATCATCCTTTTTCATAAAACAGGTCAAAATCCCAAACGTTCTTATAAAGCCAGAATAGATTCTCAAAATATTTTGAAAACCTCGAAACTACTATCAGGACGAAATCCGGAGATTCCCGCTTCATCCTCTGGAACACAAAAGAGATCGTACAGGATGGCGAAACCCACGCGATTGCTGTCGGCATGGATGTAACGAGTCAGAAAGAGGCTGATGCCTTCCGCGAGAGCATTATCGACAATGCAAACGTCCTCATTGCCGTTCTTGATTCCCAAGGGTATGTCATTGTTTGGAACAGGGCAGCGGAATCGATCACCGGCTATCCCAGAAACGAAGTTATCGGGAAGCGTGACATATGGAAACATCTCTACCCGGACGCAGAATACCGCCGCACTATTACCAGGCGCATCACCGGGATCATTGCCGAGCACCGGTACTTTGAGAACCTCGAAACGACCATCGTCACAAAAACCGGGCAGCAACGGATCATTTCCTGGAACACGCAGCAGATTGGCTTTCACGGTGCGGTGCGGGAGATCGCCATCGGACGTGATATCACCGAACAAAGACGGGCAGAAGAAGCACTCGTCGCGTATATGACCGAGATGGCGATGCGGATAAAACAGCCTGTCGAGATCATCCGCGATAATATCCAGGAAATCGTGAACCTTACCCGGGCAGGGAAGATCACCACAGATGAAATGATGATGAGCCTTGAGAGCCAGGTGAGGAATGCCACCCAGATTATGGCAAATGTTCAGGAGTTTCAGAAGGCGATCGTAGATAAGAACAGCCAGATCCCGGAAGCCTACCGCGAATTCCTCAACGGGTGACGTCGTGGCGAATCTGGTGAATCCCGAAGAACTGGAGAATCGTCGGATCTTTTTGATCCTTGCCTCGCCTGCATCCCTTCGCCAGCGCAATATCGATGTAATCATGCAGGTTTCGGCACTGGGGTACCATACGATCGTTGTTACGACCAACTTCCCGTACACCGTTCTCCGGAAACTGTACGGCGAGAGCGGGGTTGACCTTGCCTCGGTTTCGTTCATCGATACGGTAACCAAAGCCTCAATCGGGACGGCAACAGACATCCCGGGGGTGGTGCGCTATGTCACCAGCCCGGCAAACCTGACGGATATGGGAATTGCAGTCACGGAAGAATTAAAAGAGAAAACCGGTAAAAAAGTCTGCATCCTCTATGATTCCATCAGCACCATGCTGATATACCTCACATCACCGAACATCTCGAAGTTTATCCATTTTGTGACGAACAAGCTCCGGCTCATGGATATTTCCGGCGTCTTTTTAGCCGTGGAGAAGGGACTTGACCCGATGTTGATGTCACAGCTGACTACTTTTGTCGATACTGTGATCGATGCCGGTTGAGGGTCGTATTCTTGCAGGATGTCTAAAAAAAAAGAAGGAACCGGCAAGAGGACATTTTATCCTCCCGGCAAAGTGGGGGCGGTTTCTGAAGATTTTCAGACGCTAATTATGTCAATCTCTGACCTGCCCGGACGTTTGCCGATCACCATCATACTCATACGGAGTGCCGGGCGTGATATGCAATAACCGGTCAAGCCTCATGTACCAGATCTGAAAAAAGGGGTAGAGAAGTTAAACCCCGGATTTTGCCATATTATACGAAAGAGCCCCTATCCATATCAGAGATGAAAATACCGCAGCCCATTCCAGACCGGGAACCGGAACGGTCGTATGAAACGCCCCGAGGATATCCTTGTACATTAAAAGAACCACAACAAATGTCAGATCAATGAACACTACCACAACGCCATAATAACCAACCCATCGCATGAACCGGGGATGGGTGAAAAGGGGACCCAGGTTGAGGATAACCATTGCAACAAAAAGGGCTTTGAACATCAAACCAGCAGCCAGCATGTGACTGGCTATCTGCGTTTCGGGAAATACGCCTACCATGATCAGTGCCACACCAGCGAAGATACCTACCGCCTGTCCTGCAAAAAGGAGGATCTTTTTCCATGTGATTGGCTCATACCATCTGTATAACCCAACGAAGAAGGGTACCAGAACAATTCCCGTAAGGATACACCCGGTGTTGAAGAAGAAGGCTCCAGCCGGGTTGAAATTATCATTTCCGAGGTTGCTGAGCCAGTCATAGATCGGGTTATAGGGAGCAGGATAGAGAGCAACTGAAGTGAACGTGAATACACTATAGATGATGAGCGCAGCCATTCCCGCAATGGAGCTCAAGGACCATTTCCATGCAGTTGAAGTCATAATGTATGGACTTGGAGATTCCGGGTATATATCGTATATGATGGGGAAAAAATGTGTACCTGTCCAATTTACACGCAAATCATTAAAATTGAAATTGCCAGTCCCGCCCCATGGCAGCCAGCGCCACATCCTCCTTTGGTACAAACAGCGACGCTCTTTCGCGGTGACTCCCGTTGAACACCGGTATGAGTGATTTCGAGCGGCACTGTGTGTAACTGCTGGTCGATGACGATGGTTAACTCCAGCCCGGACTGGGCAGGTGGGGTTTGCTCTAACAATAGTCAAATGAGGTAATTCATGTTCACGCCTACCTGCAACCTGACGGTATGGGGGATCGATACAATGCCTCATTAACCCGCAACTCAAAATAATCAGGGCTGATGCCATATGACAGAAAACACCGATGAACATATCCTGGAAGCGATCGGCAGGTGCCGGATTATTATCCGGAACGGGGAAGTGATCGAAGTCGGGGAAGCGCACATCACGTCATGTCCGCTCACGAAAAAATTCGCGTACCCGCTCTCTACCCTTGACAAGGAGTCAGTAAAAGCAAATATCGAACACCGAATAAAGGCGTGGGGTATGTGCACCCCTCGGCGCGAAGTCTCTGATACCCGGGAGTTTGTCGGGTTCGGGGCGTCCGAACTCCTCAGTTTCGGTCTCTCGGTCGGCATGATCGACGCTGTCGTCCTTGCCTGTGACGGTGCGGGGACGGTCATCGTAACAAAGCCAGCGCTTGTGCAGGGCATTGGCGGCAGGATGTCCGGACTGGTTAAGACGGTGCCCTACAAGGACGTTATCCGCAGAATCGAAGAGAACGGAGGAGTTGTCATCGACAAGGCTCATGCGAAACTTGACCAGATCGCCGGTGTTGCGCGGGCATACGAGCTGGGATACAAAAACGTCGCGGTCACGGTTGCCATTCCCACGGAAGCAAAAAAGATCCGGAACCTGTATCCTAATGCGATTATATTCGGAGTCCATGTTACCGGACTCAACCGTGGGGATGCGGAGATGCTTGTTTCGGCAGCTGACCTTGTCACATCCTGTGCATCCAAGACCCTCCGGGAGGTCGCCGGGAAGAAAGCGCTATTGCAGGCAGGGGTTGCCGTCCCGATCTTTGCAGTCACCAAAAGGGCAAAAGACCTGATCATCGAAAAGATCCGGCAGAGCAGCGATCAGGTGCTGTTCAAGACCACCCGGCTACCGGCGCTTTCTGAGCAGCAGCCGGAACCGCTTGTCTGAACGGGACAGGGTGATTTCTCCGGTCATTTTTTTGGGTCTGCAATCCTGTAGCCGTGTATCACTGATCAGGCTGTTTTCTTTTAAGACCGATAGCACGAATTCTGTAAATCGGTCATTATCCCGTTGCGGCAAAAACATAAAGATTATGGTGATTGGCGTACCAAATTGGGGAATCCAACGGAGATGAATTCTTGGAAAAAAATACGCTTGTTCACATGGGAATCATCGGTATTGTCATCGTTTTGATAATTGTAATGTCTGTAACAGGAATTCCTTTCCCGAATAATTCACCTGCTGCAACGACCTGTTCGGCGTATGACGGTTTAGAGAGCATATTGTTTAGGTCAGACGTCTATGGCACTGAAGACTCACTGACTTTCCAGTATACTCCGAAGGATGAGAAACCTGCTACGTATTACACATCATACGCAATTTACGAATATGGCTCACCCATCATATCGGAACATAACAAAGTGTACGACAATATTACCCCGGCAAACCCCATCGTGATCAATGTTTCCCGGAAGCATGATGCCACGTACACGATGAACATGAGTATCTGGAAAAACGACGAGGCATGTCCTCTTTACCAATCCCGTGTTACTATCGCTGTCGGGCGTGTAAAATAACGTATTTTAGTCTCCCCTTACCCGTTTGGAGTAGCGAAGAGCCAATTTTTATGACAGAGATCCTGATAAAAAAAGAGTGCCGGGGACCTGATAGTTTCCGGATTTCTTTTGAAAACGGCTACCGCCGTTTTCATGCTGTATGTTTGTGCCATCATCAGCTCATCGGGGGTTCCTATGAGAATGTCCCCGGAATTTTTATCTTGTATGCTTCTAGCACGCGAGCATCATATTTGTTTCATGACAAATTATGCCGTCCCGGCACTGTCGTACACGAGCGTAATGTATCGTGCGGTGAACAGGATGATGAACGGGAGCAGTAAGATCAGAAGGATGAGACCCACGTACGGGATCAGCAGGCAGATGAATTCAACAATGCCGACAAGAATGGCGACGATGATCAGGGCAACAATGTACGTAATCCATCCAATCCTGCCAATCTGTTCTGTTATCGCCCCGAAGTTGAACGCTTCACCGATACTCCCGGTACGGGCAAAACGCACGTAACCGATAGCTGAGAAAAGACCAATTATAACTGCAAGAACAAGGAGGAGAATGACACCCGCGAGGGCTGCACCAAAGAGTTCCATCATGGATGCCGGATTCGGGAAGGGTGTTTTTTGCATATACATTACAAACCCGGCGCCCATCAAAACAAGTTCGAGAATAATGATCGGTAAGGCGTATATGATACCGACGACAAGGAACTTGAGTCCGTCAATGAACATCGTCCCCCACTCGTCCGGTTCCGGTGAGGGCGTTGTGCCACGGTAAATCCGCAGCATGTATCCCAGAATCAGCGGGAATATTATACAGCTGACGAGGAGCAGAAACTATTTCTTCCAGTCTCCTACGAGTCCTTCTTTTGCATACTCAAATGAATCTCCAACGATTTTTCCATAATCCATAACGACACCTTTTCTAAAAATTTTCCATCAGAAATTGCCTCTTTAGCCTGATAATCTGGCAGTTTTTATACCGATACTGTTCACTCAACCTCCCGCATCCGGCGCCATATCATCCGCAGGCACAAACAGCAACGCTCTTTCGTGATGACTCCCGTTGAACACCGGTATGTGTAATCGCAGCGGCACCGTGTGTAACTGCCGGTCGATGACAATGTTTAGCGCCAGCCCGGAGGTGGAAAGGTGGGCGGTCCCGACGGTTGCCGTAAGGTCAAGGAGCCGGACGGAGCCGGTGCCGCCCGTGAGTGCCTTGTCAATGTCATCTTCAGACCGGAGAAATCCACGGGCGTCCTGCATCGGGGTGATAGTACATTGTAATGCAATACCTGTTGCAACATCCCTATCAGAGATGACGGGAAATATCTCCCGGGTTTGTTTATTAAGATCCCGGTGATTTTGTAAAAAGACAATATACTTAATAATGCCGGATCAATATTCTATCCAGTGGAAAGCAGCATATGACAAGTTATCAATGTACGATCACCATCTGGGAAGAAGATGGGGTATATGTTTCAAAATGCGTTGAACTTGAAGTGGCAAGCTGTGGCGACACACCAAAGGAAGCGCTTGACAATATCCGTGAAGCAATCGATTTCTACCTGAAAAACGCACAGGAATATGGCATGATTGGAGATATTGAGGCATCGATCACCTCCCATGAAAAATTCACGTCTGTTATCGAGGTTGAGGCGTGAAATTTCCCCGGGTTTCTTCAACGTTTATCATTAAACGGCTAAAAAAGGTCGGGTTTGAAAAAGCCCGTCATCAGGGAAAGGGTAGTCATACGGTTCTTTTCAAAGTTGATGACAAAGCAATCTATTAAGTGTCGATGGTGCTATCCACCACCAGGTAGTCATACGGTTTTTTTCAAAGTTGATGACAAAGGGCAGAAATTACTTGTTGTCGTACCGAAACGGGATATCCTGCCGGTTGGCGTTCTCATCTCGATCATGAAACAGGGAAAATTCGCCCGCGACGAATTTCTTGAACTACTGACAACATAATTATGGGTATACAATCGTCCCAAATAGTGGTGGATATCTATCCTTCTCATACGCGATCACCCACCCACCCACCCACACCGACCTGCATAGGTAAAATGTTTTATTTCTGCTTTTTACCGGGCATCGCTTTGGCAGGGACACTCCGTTAATTTTCCTTTGTCAGGGCTGTCCCTCTCATCCCTTCTATAGCGAGGATCCCTGACAGACACTCCTCCCGTGGTTGCCCGGTATTCCGGAAAAGCCGAGCCCCTCATTATCCTCCCACATCCGGCGCCACATCATCAGCCGGTACAAACAGCGGCACCTTCCGGTGTTCCCGTTCGAGCACCGGTATGAGCGATCTCGAGCGGCACCGTGTGTGATTGGTGGTATCAAAGCATCACAACCAACCAGGGATGTCATCGTCTCCAACTACCATTTGTCAGACTTGGATGGCATCGAGTTCCCCAAGCATCTCAAAGCCGGGGGTAATCCAACACCGTTCATCATCACAGGAAAGGGGCGAGGGGAGGTGGGATTTGATGGGATCAACTGTCTTTTATATCATTTCTATACGTTATGTATAAATATCATAAAGTTGTGCTTACCTACAGTGCAATAACGGGATTGTCATCTTCCCCCCTATCATCCCGTGTGGTTGCGTGTGCAGCAGTTAAAGAGAATGATAAGAAAATAGGGAGACCAACGACTATGGATAAACCAACGAGCAGATTGAATGATATCCTGGAGAAGAACGAACAGGAGATCCTTCTGGACTGGATGCGCGAACAGATCGCTTCGAGCACATACCGAAAAGACCTTCTCACGGAGACTGAACTCCGCAAGCAGTCCGCAGAACTCATGGGGCTGATGATCAACGCGAGCCGCAGCGGAAATCTCACCGATATCACCCGCCCGGAATGGAAGCCGGTGCTTGATTTCATTGCGGCAACCTCAAAGACCCGTGCAGCGCAGGGTTTCAGTCCTACGGAGACGGCAACCTTTATCTTCTCCTTAAAACAGCCGATCTTTACCCGGCTCAGGAAAGAAGCGGGATCCAATGCATCGGTCTTAGCGGACGAGATATGGACCGCAACCGTCCTCACGGACAAGCTGGGGCTCTTTACTGCCGAAACCTACCAGAAGGGCAGGGAGGAGATCATCCGGCGGCAGCAGATGGAACTCCTGGAACTCTCGACCCCGGTCATCAAGATCTGGGAAGGAATCCTCGTCCTCCCGCTCATCGGCACGCTGGACAGCTCCCGGACGCAGATCGTCATGGAGAGCCTGCTCCAGAACATCGTCGATACGAACAGCGCCATCGCCATTATCGACATCACCGGCGTCCCGGCTGTCGACACGCTCGTCGCCCAGCACCTGATAAAGACGGTCTCTGCGGCACGACTCATGGGAGCGCACTGCATCATTTCCGGTATCCGTCCGCAGATTGCCCAGACGATGGTACATCTCGGTGTGGCATTCGGCGATGTTGTTACGAAAGCGTCCCTTGCCGACGCCCTGAAATATGCATTCCGGCAGGCTGGGCTCACCGTTACCTGATGGGGGCGGTGTAGAACGGGAGAGAGCATGGACAAGATACCCATACTCAAACTGGGCAATATCCTGCTGGTCACCATACAGGTTGACATGCATGACCGGCTTGCCATTACCCTCCAGGACGACCTCACGGCACGTATAGTGAAAGACCGTGCCAGGGGCGTACTCATCGACATCTCATCGCTTGAGATGGTCGATTCATTCATCGGCAGGATGCTGGGGAACATCGCTGCAATGAGCCAGGCGCTGGGGGCACAGACCGTCGTCGTCGGCATGCGCCCGGCGGTGGCGATCACGATCGTGGAGCTCGGGCTTTCCATGCAGAATGTCCGGACAACCTTAAATGTCGAGCGGGGTGTCGAGATGCTCCAGCACGCTGTGGAAATATCCGAGAAAGGTAACCTCAGATGAGCCTTCCGGAGCCGGAGATTATGGAGCTCAAAAAAAGTGAGGACATTGTCAGAGCCCGGCAGAGAGTCCGCACCTGCATGATAGCCCAAGGCTTTTCCCTCGTCGACCAGACCAAGATGGTGACTGCCGCAAGCGAACTGGCACGCAACACCTATGACCATGGCAAAGGGGGTACCATGCGTATCGAATCCCTTGAAGAAAATGGACGATCCGGCATCAGGCTGACCTTTCTCGATCATGGTCCGGGCATCCCGGACATCGAACTGGCGTTAAAAGACGGGTACACCACCGGTACCGGGCTCGGGCTTGGGCTTGGGGGTTCAAAGCGGCTGGTGAACGAATTTGAGATCTGGTCAAAACCGAATGAGGGCACACGGGTGACAGTGACGCGATGGCGATAAACGGGATGAAGTGCATTCATATCGGGGAGATGAGCGGCGTGGTGGAAGCCCGGCAGACGGCAATGACCATCTGCGAGATACAGGGGTTCGATGCAGCACTCGCCGGCAAGGTTGCCATCATCGTGACAGAACTCGCAACAAATCTCGTGAAGCATGCGGGAGAAGGAGATATCCTCATCCGCCCCTATACTGAGGCAGAGGTTTCCGGGATCGAGTGCCTTGCGCTCGACCGGGGGCAGGGGATCAAGGATATCGGGAGGAGCCTGCAAAACGGATATTCTACCGGGGGAAGCCCGGGAAACGGGCTTGGGGCAGTCCGTCGGCTCTCATCTGTTTTTGACCTCTACTCCCAGCCGGGAAAGGGGACTGCCATCCTCGCCCGGATCAATAAAGATTCACCTGCACAGGAATCACATTCACAGCGTCTGCCATTATCCTCCCCTCTGGAGATTGGTGTAGTCTGCCTTCCGGTTGTGTTGAATGAGCCCTGTGGCGACGGGTGGGATGTTATCCAGTTACGGGACAGGACGGTCATCCTTGTCGTTGACGGGCTGGGGCACGGGCTCGAAGCCTCGGAAGTTCCGGCTGAAGCGATCAGGATCTTCCGGAAGAATCCGGGCGGAAACCCGGTAGAGATCCTCAAGATCCTGCACGCCGCACTCAGGAGCACCCGTGGGGGAGTGGTAGCAGTTACTGCGATCGATGTGGGAAAAGGTACGGTAAAGTTCACGGGGGCTGGCAATATTTCAGGACAGATCATCACCGGTCCAGTCACCCGGAGCATGGTCTCGCTGAACGGGACGGCGGGTGTCGAGATCAGGAAGTTCCAGGAGTTCTCCTATCCCTGGGCGCCAGAGTCTCTGTTGATCCTGCACACCGACGGGCTCACCACGCATTGGGACATGGAAGATTACCCGGGACTTGCGCGAAAGCACCCTTCCCTCATCGCAGGTGTCCTGTACCGGGACCACACACGGGGCAGGGACGATGTGACCGTTCTTGCCGTAAAACAGGTTGAGGTGAATGTATGAGCACAGCGATCACGAGAGTGGAGTTGCGGTATGAACAGGACGTTGTGTATGCCCGGTTCCGGGCACGCATCATCGCTGAACAACTCGGGTTTGACAAGAACGACCAGACCCGTATCAGCACCGCGGTCTCAGAAATTGCACGGAACGCGTACCAGTATGCCGGAGGTGGCGAGATCGAGTTCTTTATCGATACTGGCTTGGAGCCCAATGTCTATGCCATCACCGTCCGGGACCATGGGAAGGGCATTCCCAACCTCGATGAAATACTCGAAGGTCGGTTTGTCTCGCAAACCGGGATGGGGCTTGGCATCATCGGCTCCAAACGCTTAATGGACCACTTCCACATCGATACGCTGCCGGGGAAGGGCACCACGGTTTTTCTGGGCAAGAACCTTCCGGTCACCGCCCCGCAGGTGACCCCGGCACTCCTCACCCATATCGCTGATGTGCTGGTAAAGACTGCCGCCCAGAGCCCGTTTGAGGAGATCCAGCTCCAGAACCAGGACCTCATCCGTGCGCTGGAAGAGCTGCGCCAGCGACAGGAGGAGCTGATCAGTGTCAACCGGGAGCTCGAGGACACCAACCGGGGCGTAGTGGCACTGTACGCGGAACTGGACGAGAAAGCAGTCTCACTAAAGAAGGCAAACGAGCTCAAGACCCGGTTCCTCTCCAACATGAGTCACGAGTTCCGCACGCCGTTAAACTCCGTCCTTGCCCTTAGTCGGCTCCTTCTCGACCGCTCGGACGGGGAACTCACCGAAGAGCAGGAGAAGCAGGTGGTCTTCATCCGGAAGGCAACAGAAGACCTCTCGACGCTCGTAAACGACCTCTTAGACCTCGCAAAGATCGAAGCCGGAAAGACGGTTGTTGTCACAAAGGAGTTTACCGTTCAGGAAATCTTCTCCACGCTCCGGGGGTTGTTAAGACCGCTCCTCGTGAACGAATCCGTCCGGCTCACGTTCGATGATCCGGAGGGGATCCCGACTCTTTTCACTGATGAAGGGAAGGTCTCCCAGATCCTCCGTAACTTCCTGTCGAACGCGATCAAGTTTACTGAACGGGGAGAGATCCGGGTCTCAGCCCACCTGAGCGTCGATGGCAGATCGGTGATCTTTGCGGTGGCTGATACCGGTATCGGCATCGACAAAAAAGACCAGGAACGGATCTTTGAGGAGTATACACAGGTGGAAAGGGCACAGAAAGGCAGGATCACGGGCACGGGGCTCGGGTTGCCGATTGCAAAACGGCTCGCGCAGATGCTCGGCGGGAGTGTAGGCGTGGAAAGCACGATTGGCACCGGTTCCACGTTCACGGCAATCATTCCCATAAACTTCACCGACCGCCGTGAACCTGCGATGACGGAACCTGCGGTTACGATCGATCGCACCCAGTATCCAGTCCTCGTGATTGATGATGATGAGATGACACAGGTGATCTACCAGAAGTACCTGAAACAGTCCGGGTTCCAGGCGGTACCGGCACTCACGATAAAGGAGGCACAGCATATCCTCACCACAGTAAAACCGCTGGCGGTGGTGCTCGATATCATGATCCCGGGCGAAGATTCATGGAAATTTCTCGCCGGGTTCAAATCCGCGGAAGCGACACGGCAGATCCCGGTGGTCATCATATCGGTTGTGGATGACCCGGAGAGAGGGTTCACGCTCGGTGCCGAAGATTATGTCATAAAACCTGTGGAACGGACATGGCTTCTCGACAAACTCCAGGCGCTCTCCCGCACACGACCGGTCGAGAAAGTCCTCATCATCGATGATGATGAAGTGGCGCGGTACATCATGAAGGGACTCCTTGCGGGAACAAAGTTTACACTCCTTGATGCCCCGGATGGGCAGACGGGGCTCTCCATCGCAAAGACCGAACACCCCGACGTGATCTTCCTTGACCTCATGATGCCCGGCATGAGCGGTTTTGAGGTACTCTCCGAGATGAAAAAGAACCCCGACCTTGCAACGATTCCGGTGATTGTTGTGAGTGCAAAGAGCCTTGACGAGACGGAGAGAAAGACGCTCAATGCACAGGCGCTCTCGGTCATATCAAAGGAGAGCCTGTCAGGAGAATCGGTGATCAACACCCTGACCCTAGCCCTCAATAGGGCGATGGCAGACAAGAATACTGGTGGTGTGAACCGGAATGCCTGAGACCCGAACCTGGCGCATCCTGAACGTGGACGACAACGAAGGGGGACGATATGCGTCCACGAGGGTTCTGAAAAAGGCGGGCTTTGATGTCATTGAAGCAGCGAATGGCACCGATGCCCTCACGATGGCAGCAACCCAGCACCCCGATCTCGTCCTCCTTGACGTGAACCTTCCCGACATCGGCGGCTTTGAGGTCTGTAAAAGGCTCAAGCAGGACAAAAAGACCGCATCCATCCCTGTAGTCCACTTGTCAGCGACCTATGTCCATACCCGCGAGCGGGTGCAGGGATTAGAAGGGGGAGCAGACGGGTATCTCGTGAATCCTATCGAGCCGGAAGAACTGGTGGCTACGATCCGGTCATTCCTTAGGATCAAGAACGCAGAGATGACTCTGCGGGAGAGCGAGGAGAAGTTCAGGACACTTGCTGAATCCACGCCCGTTGCGATTATGATTTACCAGGGGGATCGCTGGGTATACTCAAATCCGGCAGGCGAAATGATGTCCGGGTATTCCTGCAAAGAACTGTATACAATGCACTACTGGGATTTCGTTGCCCCGGAATTCCAGCAGCTTGTCAGGGACAATGGCAAAGAGCGACAAGCCGGTAAACAACTCCCCAGAACCTATGATTTCAGGATAATCGCAAAAGACAGCACAGAGAAATGGGTTACCCTGACCGGGAGCCAGTTCCAGTTCAACGGTGAACCGGCGGGATTAATCTCGGTGATTGATATCACCGACCGTAAGCGGGCAGAGGAAGCCGTGAAAAAAAGAGAGGCACTGCTTAATGTCGCCCAACGCGTGGCTCATCTGGGAAGCTGGGATATGAATGTTCAGAGCGGTCAGATCATCTGGTCTGACGAATTGTACCGTATCTTTGGCTATGAGCCCCAATCCTTCATTCCTCAACGGGATTCTATTGCAAGGATCGTCCATCCAGATGATCTGGAGCCTTTGTGGGCGGCATCGGAAAAAGCCATCGCTGAAAAGACACCCTTCGAATTTGTGCTTCGTATTATCCGACCGGATGGAGAAATGCGAATTCTTCTGGATCAAGCCGAAACTCAATATGACAAAGAGGGTAATGCGGTACGTATGGTCGGAACTGCGCTTGATATCACCGACCGTAAGCGGGCAGAAAAGGCACAGCGGGAGAGCGAAGCGCGACTGCGGACGTTAATTGACACCCTTCCCGATCTTGTATGGTTAAAGGATCCCGAGGGGGTGTACCTGTCATGCAACCGGCGCTTCGAGAGTTTCTTTGGCGCGATGGAGAAGGACATCATTGGGAAGACGGACTACGACTTCATGGACAGAGACCAGGGAGACTTTTTCCGACACCATGACAAAGCAGCCATAGTTGCCGGGGGCTTCACGACAAACGAAGAGGAAATTACTTTCGCAATAGACGGACACAGAGAGGTTCTGGAGACCATCAAGACACCCGTTCACGCAAGTGACGGACAGCTCATTGGGGTCCTGGGCATCGGTCGGAACATTACCGAACACAAGCGGGCATCGGACATTCTCGCGCTTGCCAACCGCAAGCTGACGTTGATGAATGATGTGACATACCAGGACATCCAGAACAAGGTAACCGCACTCCGGGGGTATGCCGAGCTCATGAAGGATGTCCGGACCGAGGCTGAACGGGCATCCTTCCTCGGGAAGGCGGAGAAGATCCTTGCAGATATCCACCAGGTCATCAGGAACACAAAGGAGTACCAGGAGATGGGTATCGACCAGCCCCGGTGGATTCCCCTCGAGCCGTCCATCCGTATGGCTGCTGCGCTGACAAGCCATGATACTGCTGTATCGATCGTCACAGACGTGCACGGGCTCGAACTGTACACCGATCCGCTCATCGGGAAGGTTTTTTTCAATCTCATTGACAATGCGATAAAGCATGGCACGGGTCTTTCACGGATCAGCTTCTCCTGCCATGAAATACCGGATAGACTCGTCCTTGTCTGTGAGGATGACGGTGCGGGTATCGATCCCCAGAAACGGGCGACCCTCTTTTTACGGATTGTTGCTGACCAGCCCCGGTTCGGACTCTTCTTTGTGAGCGAGTACCTGACACTCGCGGGTATGAGCATCGCGGAGACCGGAGAGCCGGGCAAAGGCGCCCGGTTTGAGATCACAGTGCCGAAAGGAATGTACCGGTTTGCGGGTAGCGTGTAAAAAAGATCAGTGCATTTTAAGGTCAATGAATTTACAATTTTTGAAATTCTTTAAACGAGAGCCCGGATTCTTTAACAATAGCAAGCAGGGTACCTTTTGGGATATCGACACCCGGGTGATTGGGAATTACCGTTCTTCGTTTCGTAACAGGATTGTACCAGATCTCGTGACTTCCCTTTGCCTGCCGATCAAACACGAAACCTGCGATCTTTATTTTCGTATCACCTCACGGGCTGACAATGGCGAGATTTTTGTCATCGCATTATACCGTCACGCTGATCGGTATCTTGACATTTTTAATCATTTTAGTTGAGGGCAACAGGTTCACGGGCAGGGGATCGCCATGCTCAATAGAGGATTCGATCAGTTTCCGGGCAACGTCCTGAGCGATCTCCATCGTTTCGGCAATGGTCCGCCCCTGAGCGATAAGACCCTGAATGCTTTCGCTTGTTGCAAGATAGCCACCTCCTTCGAGTTTTTGGATATTGATTGAAATAAGATATTCGGACATGGGATTTTCATCAGCTCTTGTGTTTGTAGTTTTCCCGGGTGATAATAATAAGTTTTTGAGCAGCACATCAACGGGCATTAGAGTAAGCATCCCCTGTGCTGATATGTATTGTGATTCGGGCGATTATGTGGAAAGAACGACGGTGTGGGAATTTCAGCGGATAACAAAACGGTGATGGTTCAGGTTGCACTGGAAGGAAAATTCCGGACCGCCACGGACAATTAAACGCCAAGCAGGAATTTCCAGATGGGGTTGAACCGTTCCAGTTCCTCAATTGGCACCATAATTACTTTTCGATGTCATAATTATTTGAAAGTTATAACATCCCGATGTCATAACTTTTAAAAAAATCTACAACCGGGATTGCAATAAAGACCGGGCTCCATTTCCGGGACTTCTGTGTGGGCACCAGGTCCGGGTTGTTCCTCTCGCGGGAGATTCTGGCTATCACCGGCATCACCATCACCGGGAACGGTGTACCGGGCAAAGGCGCCCGGTTTGAGATCACGGTGCCGAAAGGAATGTACCGGTTCGGTAAGGGACCGGAATGAGCAGCACGTTACGACCTGCCGTGCATTTTCCTGCGAAAACACAAAAGGTGTGGTCAGATGGGATCTGGTCTGTTATATGTTCATGAGAGGTTTAATACTACAAACAGAACAATATCATGTCATCAAAGGAGAAAACTGGAGTAAGTCGAGCAATGGGAGATATCTGTCTGAAGATTCCGGAGCAGATCGTAAATGTGATCCGCTTTCCTCCCGGAGATATGGAGAGCGAACTAAAAAAGGAACTGGCGCTTGCATTGTACCAGCGAGGCGTGTTAACCTCAAGGAATGCAAGCATACTTGCTGGATTGGGTCGCTGGCAATTCAATGATCTGCTTAAGACGCGAAAGATACCCCGGCATTACACGGAGCGGGATCTCACTGAAGATATCGAATATGCCCATAGTCATCAGTGACTCATCCACATTGATCAACCTGGCAGGTATTGGCAGGTTGTATCTGCTGCATGAGATGTTTGGGCAGGTAATAATTCCTCATTCGGTATGGGATGAGGTTGTCCTCAGTGGTGACACACTGCCCGGTGCTTCGGAAGTCCGAAAAGCACGCGATAGTGGATAGATTTCCATACAAAAACCCGTTAACACAGCCGTAATTAATCTGTTGGATTTGGATTTACACCGTGGCGAATCCGAAGTTATTGCTCTTGCTATTGAACAGAATGCAGATCTGATCCTTCTGGATGAAACAGATGCACGGCAGGTTGCAGCAACATTTGGTCTGAAAAAGACGGGTGTAATCGGTATCCTGATCAAGGCGAGAGTAGAGGGAAAGATCGGCTCACTTCGTCTTGAACTAAACAACCTTATAGATACTATGGGTTTTTTCATCGATGACGGGCTGTACCGCCAGGCACTTTTGTCAGTAAATGAAATTGACGATACTGGATGAATATTCTTATCGATAATCCCGCAGCCAACGGGATGCCGTGGCAGTGTCATGGGAAAATGGTGTATTGCCGAACCTCTCATAACCCGAATTAATCGCATCAATCTTTGAGCGCCGGGTACCTGTCAGCATATCATCCTTGATCAAGATATATTCGCCCGGGCTCTCCCGTACCACGGGAGATCCTCGCAATCACCGGCATCACGATCACTGAGAACGACACGCCGGGTAAAGGCGCCCGGTTTGAGATTACGGTGCCAAAGGGTGGGTACCGGGTAATATAACCCACAGAATAGTTTCACAAAAACAAAAAAAAGGAAAACTACTAACTGCTAATGAGTAACTTTTATCAATTCTGCTAATTAGTAATTAGTATGGTATCTACAGAGCTCCTGCGGCATCTCGTTGTCCAGCAGAAGAGCCAGATCGAAAAGGGTGGCTCATTTGTCGAACGGTCGATCTTAAAGCAGGTCCTCGATGCATTTTCCGACAACAGGGTGCTGATCCTTACCGGGATACGGAGATGCGGCAAATCCACGCTCTTAAAACAGATCATGCGGACCAAAACCCGGTACTGTTATGTCAATTTCGAAGACGAACGGCTGCTTGGTTTCCGTGCAGAAGAGTTCGAGAGCCTCAATGAAGTCTTAATGGAAGTGTATGGGACTCCGGTAACCTACTTCTTCGATGAAATCCAGAACATCGACAAGTTCGAAACATTTGTCCGTCGGCTCCAGGACGAAGGAAAAAAAGTCGTCATCACCGGTTCGAATGCGTCCCTCTTAAGTAAGGAGTTCGGCACGCGGCTCACGGGAAGATACAAGCTCTTCGAAGTATATCCGTTCTCCTTTGTCGAATTCCTCCGCACAAAAAAGATCAGTGTGAAAAAACGTGCGAAAGATTCCCTGTATAGTGCGGAAGAGCGGGTAAAACTGAAAACGGCATTTGCCACGTATGTTGAAAGTGGCGGAATGCCGGAGTACCTCAAAAACCAGGACAATGAATACATAAAAACGCTCTATGACAACATCATTTACCGGGATATCATCGCACGGTACTCCATCCGGAGACAGCGGCTCGTTCGGGAACTTGTAGGAATCCTTGCATCTGCCATCTCGCTTCCTTTTACCTACAACTCCTTAAAAACAAGTCTCGGGCTTAAAAATGCCATCACGGTCAAGGAATACATCACCTACTTAAGCGGAGCATATCTCTTCTTTGAACTGCTGCGGTTTGATTACTCGGTAAAAAAACAACTGAATTCCCCGAGGAAGTGCTATATTATTGATACAGCGTTTTCCCTCATTGGAGGGTTTTCCCTCTCCCCCAATAAAGGACGACTCCTGGAAAATATCGTATTTATTGAACTCAGGCGCAGGGGCAATGAAGTATATTATTATTCCAAAAACCGGGAATGTGATTTTATAACAAAAGACGGGAGGAGAATATCCGGGGCAATCCAGGTGTGCCATGAATTGAATGATGAGAACATGGACCGGGAAACTGAAGGTCTCATTGAAGCGATGTCTGCCCTGAACGTAAACGAGGGGTTGATCCTGACAAGTGACCAGGAGGAACGCCGGACTTACGGGGAGACCACTATCATCATAAAACCCGTCTGGAAATGGCTTCTGGAAGGAAGTACATGAGTTTTGGGTTATACCTGATGCGGGAGATCCTTGCTATCCCGGTCATTACAATCACCGAAAACAGTGTACCGGGCACAGGCGCCCGGTTTGAGATCACCGTGCCGAAAGGAATGTACCGGTTCGGTAAGGGACCGGAATGAGCAGCACGTTACGACCTGCCTTGCATTTTACCGCGAACACACAAACGGCGTGGGCAGAGGGGATATCAGGTACCTGGCAGCATTTTTGTGTGACCGCCATTCATGACACTCACCCGCCAATCCCAAGATCAGACAGATCCCGGACAAAATATCCCTCGCGAGACAGCACTTCCTTCCCTTCAATCGTCCGTGCAGCAACACCAAGCGTCATCTGCCCGGAAAGTCCTTTCACAAGCGGGCATTTCTTTTTTAGTACAGACAGGATCTTACGGGCTTCAGACAGGGTGAGATCCCGGTTTTTGATCTCTACCGCAAGGTTCCCGGCATGTCCCAGTGCAAGAAGATCGATCTCAATTCCCCTCCGGTTCCACCATCCACCGATACGCTCGTAACTGGGTGCAAGTTCCCGTGCGAGAAGTTTTTTTACCATCTCTTCAAACGCCCAACCGGAGAATGCCCCCCATTCTGATAATATCCGTTCTTTTATGCGATCATACTGACCACTCTGGTACATACTCATGTTCCGGTAGATATACCGGGCATAGAACCGGAAGAAATTATCCGCGAAAAGATACCGCCCCATCTTCGAGCGCGTCTCCTGTTCGGTGACGGGAACCCGGTACTCAATGATCCCGAGTTGATCTACAAGATCCTTGAGATACGGGGGAAGTGAGGTCGGACCAAGATGGGTAAAATCGGCAATCTCCTTCTGGGCGCACTTCCCTTCTGCGATTGCCGCGAGGATCTCGTAGTAGGTTGCATGCTCCTTCCCGAACTCCTCGATAAGCACATCGCTCATGTCGTGGCGGAGTGGGGCAAGTTCATCGAGAACCAGTCGTTCAAGTGCACTTTTCAGATCGGTGCACCCGTATTTCGCAAGAACCGTGTAATAGTAGATAGTCCCGCCGAACAAAAGATACAAATCAACCTGTTCAGACAGGCTGTTCACACCAATGTCGGTAAGGATGGGAAGGCATTCTTTTGGTCCGAACGGTTGCAGAATGAGGATGTTATCTGCCCGCTTGAACAGTGGATCATCACCCGATAAAATGATCTTTTTTATCATCCCAACCGAAGAACCGGAGATAACGAGAAACAAGCGGGAGTCCCCTCCCTTCAGATCCCAGTATCGCTGCATCTGGGAGAAAAACGACGGGTGAATCTTCTGGAATCGCTGGAACTCATCGAATACAACGATGAGGTGCCGGTCATAGGTGAAGAGAAATTCGAGCAGGGATTCCGGTGTGTCAATCCGTATGTGTTCGGGCAGATCCAGAACTGCCGAGGTATAATTCCCAAATTCCTCCATCAAAATGTCGATAGACTTGTTCGGGTCAACATAAAAGTACAGGGCTTTTTTATCCCGGGAGAATTCCCGGATCAGTTCTGTCTTTCCAACACGCCGCCTACCCGTAATGACAAGAAACGAGGGTGCAGCGCCACACAGGTGCTCCATGAGCTGCAATTCCTTCTCCCGGTCATAGAACTTCATAGTAATTATAGATGTAATGA
This sequence comes from Dehalococcoidia bacterium, assembly GCA_041653935.1. Lineage (GTDB taxonomy): Bacteria > Chloroflexota > Dehalococcoidia > E44-bin15 > E44-bin15 > JAYEHL01. The sequence goes on from JBAZEO010000005.1 coordinate 31,953, forward strand.
TTATAGATATAATCATTCTTGTTGCCGTTTCACCAAAAATGAAGATTAGCCCGTGATTGACCCTCTCATGAATCCTGTCCCGTGCCGCCACCAGCGGCAAAATTCTCCCGTAGCCACAAGTTAAAATTGGTAGAGGACGGAAAAGGAGCAAAGAGCGCGGAGCGAGATCATTAAAGCCTGATATACGAAAACGGCATGCCCGGCACAGGCGACCGGTTCGAGATTGGTGTGCCGGTAATGGATACGGGAGGTGCAAGACCGGCGGGATACTTCATTCATTTTCTGGATTCTTCATTTTTAAGGATATGATGGATCTCCCTCTTCAGAGAGGGAATTTTGTTGGTGCAGTTATCCCAGAGAATTGTTGGTTTGATACCGAAATATGCATGAGTTAATACATCGCGGAAACCGGCGATCTTCTTCCAGTCCGTTCCAGCATATCGCTCTTTTAGTTCGGGGGGAAGATTCTTGATCGCCTCACCAATCACTTCGAAGTTCCGTATGACTGCATCCTTTCGCCTCCTGTCAGCGACAAACACATCATATGATATGCCGGTAATATCCTGTTCGATGTTGTCTATCGCTTCAAGGATGTCATCGAGGTATTGGAGAACCGTTCTATGCATAGACAACTTCTCCGAGTATATACTCCCTGAGCCTTTTCTTGATCGCCCCCGTCATCACGAGATCCACTTTCCTCCCGAACAGTTCTTCGAGATAGAACTTGCAGTCCATATAATGATCGAACGTCTCCTGCCCTTCCTGAAAGGTGACTAGCACATCCACGTCACTCTCCGGTCGTCCCTCTCCGCGAATGAATGAACCAAAAATACCGATCTCTGCAACACCAAACCGTTCTTTTACGATCGATTCATGCTTACGGAGCAATCCAAGTGCGTCCATGTCTATTATTGTAGTATTGTCATGCTCACTCTTAATGTTGCGGTCATGAGATTCGGGTCTGCTACCTCCGGCACGCACGATTGAATCACTGAGGCGGCAGCACAGTTCAAAGCAGAGAAACCGGCTTGTCTCAGAGCTGTTCCTTACGAGGACTTACGCAGAATGATTCTGCATATTAAATTTGGCAACTTCTGAATGTAATTCATTATGCAAATATACTAAATCCCGTTATCTGAATGGTTTAACCGCGTAAGTTCTGGGGATTATGAAAGTTAGCCCGTGATTGACCCTCTCCTGAATCCTGTCCCGTGTCGCAACCCACGGCAACATTCCCCCAAATGCCAGACGTAAACATTTGAATAGGACGGAACAGGAGCAAAGAGCGGGGAGCGAGATCATTAAAGCCTGATATGCGAAAACGGCTTGCCTGGCACAGGCGCCCGGTTTGAGATCACGGTGCCGAAAGGAATGTACCGGTTCGGTAAGGGACCGGAGGAAAATAAACCGGAAAAAAAACGAGTGCCGGGATCAATCCGGGGAGAATCCGAGTTTATACGTGGCTTGACTATTTTAGGTCCGGAATTACCGATTTGAGATCTAAGTCACGCAGAAGCCGATTCAATGAGGCGATCTTCAGGTACAATTGTGAAACTCGTTTCAACCTCATTACAAATCTCTTCTGAAACAGAGGGATTTGCGAGTCTTGTTGATACTGCCGCAATCTCAATAATGCCACAACGAGGAAGGAAAACCTCAATTCCATGATCATCGAGAACAGCAAGTAGTGCTACGCATGATTTGTGGGTTTTTAATTCACAGGAATAGGTTTTCCCAGCAGGACTATGTGATGGTGAGAAGAGTGCTTTTATGATAACTGATGTATCAATCACACAGGAAGAAAAATTATTCATCTCTCATTCTTCTCCGGTTTGCGAGGAGCAGTTGATCAATGTCTTCCTTTGCCTCCGGCTCTCCGAATTTTTTTACATACTCTGAAAACTTTTTACGGATTACAACTTCCACCCGGGTATGTTCCGGTAGACTCACCGGATCTTCAAGTACCAGCATACCGTCTTTGTATACTGCATACGCTTTGATCGCGGACACACAATCATCCCAGAAACAATTGTTCTCACACACTAATAGCCGGGTATAAAAGATAATGATTGCGATTGAAGTGAATGGGTTGGCATCATGAGCGTCTCATCGTGTGACGGGTTTATAGTTACACACCCGTATACCGGGGGAATGGCAGATGCGGGCAGTCCGTGTCGAAGTCGATCCCAAAAATCCTGAGATCTTCGCTGACCGGCTCTTCGAGAAGGTTTTCTACAACCTGATTGGCAATGCACTCCGCTAGGGGGGGTGCAGTGATGAAGACCATCCGGGTCCCATCTCAGGATATCGACACGGCACTCACGATCCTCTACATGGATGACGGCGTGGGGGATCTCCGCAGAGGACAAAAAGCACCTCTTCACGACTTTAGCCCAGTATGAGATTGGACGGTAGTGTATTTTCGATGCCGCATGATGACGCCACTGAAATAACTGCCAATCCATGTTCGTATATGATTTATTGTGCTTCTATCTCATTCTCATCGAGCAGTTTCTTCACGAGAGCCGAATCAAGATATGCCCTGACCTCAACAATCTTTTCATTTTCAAACCTGCATACCCAGCAATAGCGGTTGTTGAAGGGAGCTCCGTTTCGTGCCATGGAGAGCGCTTCCAGCTCAACGGCAGCAATCTCACCGGATACTATGACATTTGTCACCCGCAGTTTTACGCCATCACGAAGAACCCTGTTGAGCCGCCCGAATGTGCTTCGGACAAATGTCTCACGGTTATGATACGTGCCTGCGAGCGGGTGCGTTCCCATCACCGTCCAACACACATCAGTGGCAACGTGACGGAAAAATCTCTCCGAGTGTCCATTCTCCAGATGTGCGAATAATGAGCGTACATTTTTCACGGTAACAGATTTCATAAGAATTTCCGAATAGTGGATGCTCAGTATTGGTTTTTATGATAATCTACATTCTGTTTATCGGTATCAATCACAAGCCGAAGAGCTTCTTTTTCTCTTTCCATGTGTCATCCCGTATTCCCGAAAAAGCTGTCATATCCTTATCATCAAGTGCGATCACATCAACACTTTTGGTGAATAGCATCCATTTCAGGTGCTCTTCTGCAATGATAGTATTGAGCCTCTCGATAAGACCAGGCAATGGAAGAACATCTGGGACATCGAGGACATCTCTGTCATGTGTATACCATTCTTTTTTAAGGGCTCTTCTCCAATTTTAGGATTTTTGATCATATAAAAAGCTTCGGCTCTTCTCTCCAATTTTTAGAGGGAGTTTTATTGAGTTTTTCTCAGCTCAAAAACCTTGGAAATATGTCATAAGCCCCATGAACATCTGCTGCCGAAGGCGGATACCTCGTCTTTACTGCCTCACCTCGAAGAGGTGAGGAGGAGCACGACCCGAAGGGTGAGGAGCGAAGGGGGGTCGCAGTGCCCCCCCGTAGCGACGAAAGTGCGGGAGAAAATTCAATAGATTTGAGATGCACAAAGTTTATCTAGAATGACAAAATTTTTTAGCCAAAAAACGGTCCAAATTTTCGAACTCAAAAACCTCAATTCAACCGAATTTATCGAAATGTGGGTTGAATCAGCCTTTTTACTAATTTGATGTTATCCTAAATCGGGAGAAGAACCTTTTTAAGATAATGAATGTCAGCCCGTACATAAACCCCGCCTGATCCCCTCCCGTTACGGATGCCAGCGGCAAAATTCCCTAAAAAAGCCACAAGTTAAAATAGGCATAGGACTGAATAGGGGTTAAGAGTGGCGGGGGAGAGCCTTAAATGCGTGATAAGCGAATCTGGCGGATCTTAAACGTTGATGACAACGAAGCGGGACGGTATGTAACCACAAAGATCCTAAAGAACGCGGGCTTTGACGTGATTGAAGCAGCGAATGGCTCCGACGCCCTCACGCTGGCAGCAAACCAGCACCCTGACCTCGTCCTCCTTGACGTAAACCTGCCCGACATCAATGGCTTTCTCGTCTGTAAACAGATCAAACTGAACCCGGATACCGCATCCATCCTCGTCGTCCACCAATCCGCCGTATATGTCAGCCCAAAAGACCGGGTCGAAGGACTTACCGGTGGAGCAGACGGGTACCTCGTGCACCCGTTGGATCCGGGCGAGCTCGTGGAGACGATCCGGGCATTTCTCCGTATCCGGGAGATGGAAGGTGCACTCCGGGAAAGTGAAGAGTTATTCCGGGGTCTTTTTGATACGGTCACAAGCGGGGTAGCCATCTATGAAGTTCACGGTGACGGGGCGACGGGAAAGGATTACATCATCCGGGATTTCAACAAGATGGCGCTTGAGATCGAGGGTAAGACAAAAGATGAGGTAATAGGAAAGAGCCTCTCAGCTCTTCGACCGAAAGTCGATGAGTATGGGATCATCCCGGTGTTCCAAAGAGTCTGGAAGACGGGCGTGCCTGAGTTGTTTCCCCAGAAGATCTATGTCGATGAGAAGTATTCCAGCTGGTACGAGAACCGCATCTTCCGGTTGCAGTCCGGGGAAGTCGTCGCGGTGTACAACGATGTCACCGAACGCAAACGGGCGGAGGAGGCGCTTCATGAGAGCGGACAACGGATCAACTTCTCGCTGGAAGCAGCAGATATGGGCGCATGGGAGCTTGATCTGGTGAAACATACGGCATGGAGATCGCTTCGCCATGATCAGATCTTCGGCTATGAAGAACTTCTCCCGGAGTGGACATATGAAATGTTCCTCAACCATGTTCTTCCTGAAGACCGCTCAATTGTGGACACAAAATTCGGGCAGGCACTGGAAAAATTCTCGGACTGGGAATTCGAATGCCGCATCCGCAGGAAAGATGGTGCTATCTGTTGGATCTGGGCGAAGGGACGACCGGAGTATAATGACCTCCATGAGCCGAAAAAGATGTTCGGGCTTGTGCAGGATATCACCAAACGCAAACGGGCTGAAGAGGCGCTGTGGGAAAGTGAAGAGAAGTACCGCATGCTCTTTTCTAATATGCTGGATGGATTTGCCTATTGCCGGATGATCTATGACAGCGAAGGTCATCCTGATGACTTCATCTACCTTAATGTCAATCAGGCATTTGACCGGATTATCGGCACAAAAACCGTCACCATGAAACGGGTTACTGAAGTGTTTCCCGGAATCAGGGACTCTTACCCGAAGTTGTTTGAGATCTATGGCAGGGTTGCATGGACAGGTACTCCGGAATCATTCGAGATTAATTTCAAACCTATAGAAAAATGGCTGCACATCTCGGTATATTCTCCGGCAAAGGAGTTTTTTGTTGCGGTGTTTGAAGACATCACCACGCGCAAACAGGTGGAAGCGGCGCTCCATGAGAGCGAGGAGAAATTCCGAGCCATCTTCCACAGCGCCAATGACGCGATCCAAATCCATGAGATCGGACCGGACTTTACCCCGGGTAAATTCATCGATGTCAATGATGGTGCCTGCCGAATGCTGATGATGTCCCGCGAGGAAATCCTCGTCCACTCTCCCCTCGACTTTGCGGTAGAATACCATAACCCGCCGCTCCCGGAGATCATCCAGCTCTTCACAACCAAAGGGGGTGCAATCTTTGAGACAGGACACCGGAGGAGTGATGGGGTCATTGTGCCGGTCGAGATCAATGCCCATATCATCAACCTTCAGGGCAAGACCGTAATGCTTGGGATTATCAGGGACATCACCGAGCGCAAACGTGCAGAAGATGCACTTCGTCAGGCAAACAAACAATTAAACCTGCTATCATCCATTACCCGGCATGACATACTCAACCAACTGATGGCACTCAAGGGATATCTCTATCTCTCAAAAGAGATGATCGATGACCCCACGATACTCACCGGTTACATCCAGAAAGAGGAGCAGGCAGCAAATACCATCGAGCACCAGATCACGTTCACGAAAGTCTACCAGGAACTGGGTGTCGCAGCACCCGAATGGCAGAGTGTGAATGCAAGTGTCCAAAAAGCGATGGCAGGGTTGCCGATGCGGGATGTCCGTATCGAAGTCGATCCTAAAAATCCGGCAATCTTTGCCGACCCACTCTTTGAAAAGGTCTTCTACAACCTGATCGACAACGCCCTCAAATATGGTGGTGAGGGCATGAAGACGATCCGGGTCTCATCGCAGGAGACGGACACGGGACTCCTGATTGTCTGCGAGGATGATGGCGTGGGGATCTCTGGCGAGGACAAAAAGAAACTTTTCACCCGGGGCTTCGGCAAGAACACCGGTCTTGGTCTGTTCCTCTCCCGCGAGATCCTCGCGATTACCGGGATTACGATCACCGAGAACGGTGTACCTGGGAAAGGTGCACGGTTTGAGATTGCGGTGCCGAAAGGGACGTACCGGTTCACGGGAACCGGGGAAAAATAAACCGGGAAAATAATGAGTGCCGGGATCAATACGGCGCCACATCATCCTTTGGCATAAACAGCAGTGCCGTCCGGTGATTCACGTTCAGGTTTCGGTATGAGGGATTTCGAACGATACCGTGTTGTGCTGCGTTTTGCCATCCGGGGCGATTGAGGAGAAAAAGAAGTGCAGGAATCGGGCAGTTGGGGGAGACAACCGGGATTTCCCCAGGAACAGGCAGTGTGACTCTTCCTGATGATCTCTCCAACATGCATACGATAACCTAATCATACCATCCGGAGAATTAGGTTATACAGCGAATGGAGAGAGGAATGCCAGACACCCGTTTCCCGCTCAGTCCGGAGTTAGCGAAACCCGTCATCATCCACACCGCCGGTATTGCCATTATCCTCGCGGTGCTTGTCGTTATCAGCCAGATGAACTATGTCGTCTTCCACAGCGTCGTGGAGATTGCGACTATTGCAATCGCCATTTCAATTTTCGTTATCGTCTGGAATGCCCGGGACAAAATTGATAACGGGTACTTCATCATAGTCGGGCTCGCTATCCTCTTCATCGGTGTTATCGATTTCGTCCATACCCTCGCATACAAAGGAATGGGTGTCTTTCCGGGGAACAGTGCCGATCTTCCTACCCAGCTCTGGATTGCCGCCCGGTATCTCCAGGCATTCACACTTCTCGCCGCCCCGCTTATGATAGGCAGGCGGGTGCGGACTGCGCCGGTGCTCGCCATTTTTTCTGCGGCAACAGTATTTCTCCTCTGGACAATCTACGCAGGCATCTTTCCCTCGTGTTTTGTTGTGGGACAGGGGCTTACGCAGTTCAAGATCGCAAGCGAGTATGTCATCTCTCTCATTCTTGTCGCGGCAACGGCGCTCCTGTACTGGAAACGGGCGGCGTTCGATCCCCGCATCTTCTGGCTCCTTGCCATGTCAAATGTCCTGACCATCGGGGCTGAGCTTTCGTTCACCGCGTACGTCAGCGTGTACGGGTCCATGAACATGATCGGGCACCTCTTCCGGCTCGTAGCCACGTACTGCATGTATCTCGCCATTGTGGTTGTCGGCATCCGCAAGCCATACGCACTCCTCTGGCGGAAAATGAACGAGAGCGAACGGCAGTACCGCGAGCTCTTTATTGAGATGACAAACGGATACGCCCTCCACGAGATCATCCTTGACGCTACCGGAAAGCCGGTCGATTACCGGTTTTTAAAAGTGAACCCTGCATTCGAGCGGATGACCAGACTCTCGGCAGCAGATATTGAGGGAAAGACCGTCAGGCAGGTTCTCCCCAGCTTGGAACTGGACTGGATCGAGGCATACCGGAAGGTGGTACTGACAGGAACACCTACCCAGTTTGTGAATTTCTCGACCGATCTCGGCAAATGGTTTGAAGTCTATGCATTCAGCCCTGCTCCCGGGAAGTTTGCCACGATCTTTAGCGACGTCACGGATCGCAAAGCGGCAGAGGAGGAAATTGCCCGACTGGCATCCTTCCCGCAACTGAGCCCGGCAATGATCTTTGAGATCGATCCATCGGAACAGGTGCTGTTCGTCAACCCGTCTATACAATCGACAATGACCCGGCTGGGGCTGTCAAGCCCGCACGCATTTATTCCTGAGGACGTCCACCAGCTGATCCATGAGTGGGAGACCCGGACACGGGTGAACTATGATCGGGAATGCTCTGTTGCCGGCAGGTATTTCCTCGTTACGTGCTACCTCTCTCCCGAGTACCGGTCGATCCGCTTTTATCTCACTGACATCACCGATCGCAAGCAGGCGGAGGAAGCGCTTCGACAGGCAAACAAACAACTGAACCTGCTCTCCAGTATCACCCGGCACGACATCCTCAACCAGTTGATGGCGCTCAAAGGATACCTCGAACTCTCACATGAGGTGATTGACAAACCGGAAACCCTCATCGAGTACATAACAAAAGGGGAGACAGCAGCGAATACCATCGAGCGCCAGATCACGTTCACGAAAGTCTACCAGGAACTGGGTGCTGCTGCTCCTGCATGGCAGAACGTGGACGCGAGCATCAACAAGGCTGTTACCGGTCTGCCGATGCGGGCAGTCCATGTCGAAGTCGATCCCAAAGATCCGGAAATCTTTGCCGACCCACTCTTTGAGAAGGTCTTCTACAACCTGATTGACAACGCATTCCGGTACGGGGGCGAGGGCATGAAGACGATCCGGGTCTCTTCGCAGGAGTCAGATGCACACCTCACGCTTCTCTGCGAGGATGATGGTGTTGGGATCCCCGCAGAGGACAAAAAGAAACTCTTCACCAAAGGTTTCGGCAAGAACACCGGTCTTGGTCTCTTCCTCTCGCGGGAGATCCTCGCGATCACCGGGATTATGATCACCGAGAACGGTGTACCGGGGAATGGGGCACGGTTCGAGATCACCGTGCCCAAAGGGGCATGGCGGTACACCGGGACTGGTGCCTGATGGCGGAAAAAATCCGGGTGCTCTACGTCGATGACGAGACACCACTCCTGGAACTCTGCAAGATCTTTCTCGAACAGCCCGGGGATATGACCGTCACGACCACAACAAGTACGCTCGAAGCGATCCAGATTTTAGCCACAAAGAAATTCGACACCATCGTCTCGGACTACCAGATGCCGGAGATGGACGGGATCGATTTTTTGAAGTACCTCAAAGCCAAAGGGGATACCACACCGTTTATTATCTTCACCGGCAGGGGGCGGGAAGAGGTGGTGATCGAGGCGTTGAACGCGGGGGCGGATTTCTACCTCCAGAAAGGTGGCGAGTCCAGAGCGCAGTTCGCCGAACTCTCGAACAAGATCCGGTACGCGGTCTCCCGGCGACGGGCGCTTACTGCGTTCCGGGAGAGCGAAGAGAAATACCGGCACATCGTGGATACTGCCGAAGAGGGCATCTGGACGCTGGATGAACAGTTCATCATCACCTACACGAACCGGCGGATGGCGGAGATGCTCGGGTACCGACCGGATGAGATCCTCGGCAGGGCGGTCCAGTCGTTCATGCCAGAGAGTGAACTGGCAGATCACGCGGTACATACCCGACGCCAGCAGGAGGGGGCGAGCGAGCATTTTGAGCGACGGTTCCTGCGCCGGGATGGCAGTATCCTCTGGGTCTCGGTCTCGGTCACGCCGGTTCTTGACGCGAACGGGACATTCAGGGGTTCGTTCGCGATGTATTCGGATATCACCGAGTTCAAGCGGGCAGTAAAAGCCCTGGAGGCGTCCCTGCGGGAGAAGGAGATCTTGTTAAAGGAGATCCATCACCGGGTCAAGAACAATCTCCAGACCATATCGAGCCTGCTTTACCTCCAGTCGATCTCTACCGAGAATGAGGAGCAGGTGGCGCTCTTAAAGGATGCCCGCTCACGGGTCATATCCATGGGGCTTATCCACCAGAAACTGTACCAGTCGGCGGATATCGCCCATATCCCGTTCACCAACTATATCCGTGATCTCATCGACTTTTTGGTGGATTCCTATGGGGTAGACCCGGACAAGATCCATACTGTTGTCAACGTTACGCCGCCGGATCTCACGATGAAACTCGATACCGGCATCCCCTGCGGGCTCATCTTAAACGAGCTCATCACGAATGCCTTCAAGTATGCCTTCCGGGGGCGCGAAGAAGGCACCATCACGATCACGATGACACAGGATCCCCACCAGTATGTCCTCACGGTCAGCGACGACGGGATTGGCATCCCTCCGGACCTGGATCTCACCACGACAAAATCCCTCGGCATGACCATCGTCTCCGATCTCGCGAGTCAGCTCGATGGGGAGCTTGAGATCGTCCGCCAGCCGGGCGCGACCTACCGGATCCGGTTCCCGTACGAAAAATCCTGATCCAAAAAACCCGTATGGTATCTCGTGGAACCGCCGGTATCGTGATGGGTATCTGACGATCATACCCTACCCGGCTGGGCAGGAAGGAGAAAGCCGAATGGGAAAAACCGGATGGTAAAAACCGGATGGGAAGAATTATGCCAGAAGAAGTGAACACACCATATACGAACAAAGGAATCTCCGGGGACCCTGATAGACTATGACGGAAAAGAAGATTCTCGTTGTTGAGGACAATGCAATCATCGCCCGGGAAACCTCCGAGCGCCTGAAACGACTCGGATATACGGTCACCGGGATTGTCGCACGGGGCAGCGATGCGGTAGAGAACGCCCGGACAAACCGACCGGACCTGATCCTCATGGACATCAATCTCAAAGGGGAGATCGATGGCATCGAAGCAGCCGGGCAGATAGCCGAATTTTCTGACGCGCCGGTGATCTATCTCACCGCCTATTCCGATGACGCGACCTTGCAGCGTGCGATGCAGACAAAACCGGTGGCGTACCTGATCAAACCGTTCAAGGAACGCGAGCTCTATAGCAATATCGAGATGGCGATCTACAAGCACAAGGTCGAGAAGAAGACCGGTATGTCAGAGGAAACGGACGAGATCATACGAGCGCTTGCCGATCTTCCCGAATGCGTGATCGTCGTCGACAACGGGAATCGTATCCTGTTTTTGAACCGTTCCGCCTCGCGCCTGACCGGCTTTTCAGCGGATGAGACACGGGGCACGCCCATCTCCACGGTCTTTCGGATCCCCGGAGAGGCGCACGAGCAGAGTGAAACACCTGAAAACGAGACGAGCGAATTTCCTCTGCATGAGGAGGAACGGATCCGGACGCTGCTCGTCACGCGGAATGGCACCACCGTTCCGGTAATCACAGAGGCGACCGCGATCACGGACAGCAAGGGAACGAGGGAGGGTTTCGCCCTCGTGTTCTGGGCGGATGACTCAAAATTGTGAACACGGATGGGCATCTTCCCTTTGTTGGAACGGCGAATCCCGACCGGTCCTGCCCCGTCACCTGGTGAACTTACATGGGATTCTTTGAGGCATTCACTCCTGACATCCAGAAACTGCATGACACACGGGATGTACGGGGACTGGCAAAGGCGCTTTCTCATTCGGATCCGCAGATTGCGAGGAAGGCAGCTGCCGCCCTCCAGGATCTCCCGGCATCGGATGCCGTCATCCCCCTGATCCAGGCACTCTCCTCCCCGGACAAGGACATCCGGCGCATGAGTGCCGCAGCTCTTGGCACGACCCGTGATCCGCGTGCGATACCGGGGATCGTACAAGCGGTCAGTGACGTGGACCTCGGCGTCCGGCTGGAAGCGGTCAAAGCCCTTGCGAGGTTGCGCGATACAGGTTCGACTGCGCTCTTCATCCGGCTCGTCAATGACTCAAACCTCGATATCCGGATGGAGGCGATCACCGGACTCGGCAAGACCCACGATCCCGCTGCGATCCCCCATCTGCTCCGCACGCTGGTGGATCCGCAATACGGGATCCGGGAATTATCGGCAAAGTCGCTCGATGCTCTTGGCTGGGTACCGGCAAATAACCAGGACAAGGTGATGTATTCTATCGCGAAGCGTGACTGGCGACAACTCACGAACCTCCGTGAGGACGCGATAAAACCCCTCCTTTGGGCATTGAAAGACCCATACTATCTCGTCCGGCAGGGAGCGGCGGCGACCCTGGGGAAATTAAAAGACATCCGGGCTGTGCGGGCGCTTGTTGTGGCGCTCTCTGACGAGGAGAGCATCGTCCGGATGGAAGTGGCATCCGCATTGGGGGAGATCAGCGACCAGCGGACGATCCCGGCGCTCGTAAAGGCGCTTGACGATGAATATATCGGCGTGCGTATTTCCGCCGCGTATGCCCTTGACCGCATGTCGTGGAAGCCCGCGACGGAAACCGAACAGATCCTGTATTTGATCGTCAAGGAACGCTGGCTGGATCTCGCCAAAATCGGGAAAAAAATCGCCGGAAAACTGGCAAACCGTCTCGATGACACCTATTACCATACCCGTACCGGGGTTGCCGGCACGTTACATAAACTGGGGAATCTCGCGCTCGAACCAATGCTCGAAGCGTTGAACCGCCCGGACCCGGATGTACGGTGCCGGGCACTCTGGATTCTCGGGAATGTTGGGAACAGCCGGGCGGTGATTCCCATCACACTCCTTTTGCAGGATGACAATCCCGTCTGCCGTACCGAAGCGATTGCTGCACTGGGGGAGATCGGGGATCCCCGTGCGATCCTGTTCTTGAAACAGGTGATCGACCGTCAGCCGGAGAGTATCCCGGATGTGATCCGTGCCCTTGGGAAAATTCCCGGTCCGGCGTCCATTCCGGTACTCGCATCACATATCCGAGACAGTTCCCGCGAAGTACGGCTCCTCGTGATCCACGCGCTGGGGCAGAACCGTGACCGGCGGATCCCCGGCATCGTCGCCCCGGTCACACAGGATCCGGATCCGGAGATCCGGGCGGTGGCGGTGACAGTACTCTCCAGGTTCCCGCAGGGTGATGTAGCCCCCCTCCTCATCCCGCTCCTGCCGGATCCCCACCCGGACGTGCGGTTCGCGGTGCTCCAGGGGATGCAGGCATGGGAGAACGCGAAGGTGGTGCCGGAACTGATCGCCCGGCTGGAGGATGTGGATCCCCGTGTCCGGAGGTTGGCGGCACAGACGCTCGACAAATGGAAGTGGACACCTGTGTCGGTGAATGACCGCCGGAATTACCTGATCGCGATGGACCAGTGGCAGGACCTCGAACGTCTTGGGTTCATTACGAAGAGTGTCCGCCAGAAGGAGACATCACCGGCGCATGTGAAAGTTCCCTGGCGGAACGGGGCTGATACCTCTCCGCTGCAACCCGCACCCACCTCAACATCCCCGCCACCAGCTGCGGTTGCGAATGGTGCACGAAAGACCGTGGCATTGCCTGTCACTGAGAACGGGGGCAGCGTCCAGGCACTGGTGCGGACGCTGGGGGACAAGAAGGAGATCCTCGCCAGCCGCTGGAAAGCGGCAGAATCCCTGGGGAAACTGGGGGATGTGCGGGGCGTTGAACCGCTCATCGCGGTATTGAAGGACCGGGATCCGGAGCTGCGCTGGCGTGCCGCACTTTCGCTGGGTATGTTGAAGGATGAGCGTGCGGTCGATGCGCTCGGGGTGGCGATCCGCGATGACGACCAGCGCATCGTACGGGTGCGGATCGCCGAGGCGCTGGGGAAGTTCAAGAGTCCGGTCGCGACACGGGCACTCATCCACTCGCTCGGTGATGTGCATCCCGATGTGCGGAGCATGGCTGTCCTGTCGCTGGGGGAGATTGGTTCCGAGACCGCGATCAATGCGGTCCTGACCGGACTTCTCGACACAGATGAGATTGTCCGTGAGACCGTGATGAATACCCTCATGAAACTGGGGACGGTTGCGGGGAGGTCCCTCGTGAAAGGTCTCAGGAACAAAAACTCTGAAGTGAGCAAAGGAGCCCTGACCGTTCTTGTGCGGATGAAACCGGATATCAGTTCCCGCATTCTCGTGTCCGAGCTGGAGAACCGCGATGGTGAAGTCCGTAAGATGGTTGCCCGTGCGCTGGATACAATCGACTGGCAACCGGAGACGCCGGACCAGCGGGCGCTGTACTTCTATGCCCAGCAAGACTGGAAAGCCCTCGCACAACAGGGCAGTGCGGCATCGGGGGTACTCGTCCAGGGGACATCCGACAGCGATCCGTTGATCCGAAAAGCCTCGGCTGATCTCCTGGGTTCGATCGGGGACCGGAAGGCGATCCCTGCCCTGACCGAGACCCTTCATGACGAGAACCGGGATGTCCGGGTCTCGTCAGTAAAGACACTATTGAAGATGCGGGGCGGGGAGTCATCCCGGCTGATATCTACGTTGAAGAAGGGTGGAAAGGGATGAGGCTCCGTGACCCAGTACAGCACGACTCCTCCCTTCGCACTTCACCCTATAGGGTGTGCTCCTCTTCACCTCTACATCGGTAGGTAGTAAAGAGGATACATTCGCGTTTGAGCGGTTGGTAATTCATGCGACAGGAGATCTGTCGCGAGGATTTGTGGGATAGGAAACCCTGGAAAAAAATCTCTCGGAAATAGGAAAAGATCTATTCAATACGCAGGTCGTCCCCGGAATTCAAGATAGACCGGTTTACTCATGGGATAGAAGATCATGATCATCCCCCGTATCGCTCCATCGGGATCTACAAGCGGGCTGATATTACCAACCACCGGTATACGGGTTTTATCGAACGCGATGAGGGTAGAATTCTGGGGGAGCCAGCAGATCGTCTTCTCTTTTCTGACCCGTTCGAACGCATTTTCAAGCGGTATTCCCTGTTCGTTGATGATGGTGACAATCTCCCGGAAATGCATGATCCCGTTGACCGGATCACTCCACCTGAAAAGTGCACGGGCGCTCTCATTCACATAGGTGATGATACCCTCAAGATTTGTCGCGATGAGTCCTCCTGAGAACTGGTCGAAAAGCAGTTTGTACAGCGCATTCCGTGTTTCCATCTCGTGTATGAGATGGTACTTCTCAAGGGAGAGCCGGATCGCGATCCTGAGATCGTCATCGGATATCGGCTTTACGACAAACTCAGCCCCGCTGATATTGTTCACCTGCCGGATCGTCTCGTCATCCCGGTTGGCGGAAACAAAGACGATGGGAAGAGAGAATTGTGACTGGATCCGGCATGCGGTCTCGATCCCGTCAAGCTTTCCACTCAGGTTGATATCCATGATCACCAGGTTTGGCAGGGCATCCCCGATATGCGCGAGCACGTCCTCGCCGGACTCGAATTGCGAGATGACCGTGCACCCGAGTTTCTTCAGTCGCTGCCCCAGAATACTCTGGACGATTGTATCGTCTTCGACAATTGTGACCTTCAAAGGAGTTGCCATCGCCACCACACCTCATTATGGATATACCGATTCTCTCACTGACATGTACGGTTTAGTCGCCGGGGATCCGGGATCAGGCATCCTGGAGTGTGTCCCCGGTACATGTTGACGTTTTACCGATTCTCACTCAGGCGGTAAAACCCTTCTGGTGTCATTATCGCCAACGGAAATCCCACCCATGAACCGTGAATAGCACAACTATATGTTCCGGGACTGCATAGGCATCTTCACGGGAACAGGAAGTTTTTTTTAGAACCTGAACTTACGTGGTGGTGAAATCATGGAAAAACCTGTCATGGAAGAACAGATCCTTGATCTCTTCAGGAAAACCGGAGGGAATACCCCGGATATTTCCACCCTGATCCGGTTCCTTGAAGATATCATCAAAAACGCGAAACTCTGGATGACGTTTCAGGATCTGGACGGAACGATGCTCATCTGGAACCTTGCCGCGAGTGAAATTTCCGGGTATTCCGATGACGAGGTGCTGGGCAAATCCGATATCTGGAAACGGCTCTATCCCGAACCGGAATACCGGAATAAGGTTACGAAAAAGATCCGCGACATCATCAGCAATAAAAAATACCTTGAGAATTTTGAAACGAAGATCCAGACCCGGAGCGGGGAGTCGAAAAGGATCTCATGGAACTCCCGCGAACTCACTGACAGTCGTGGGACATGTCTTGGCTATATTGTGATCGGAAATGATATCACCGAGATATCCCGGGCAAAGGGTCAGATAAAGCGCTACGCAGAGTTCCAGGAGAGTCTCGTCATCAATGCGAAGCTCTGGATGATGTTTCTCGACAAAGACAACAAGGTGACGGTCTGGAACAAAACCGCCGAGCAGATCTCAGGGTACTCTCACGAAGAAGTGACAGGCACATCCACGATCTGGAAAAGGCTGTACCCGGATGATGACTACCGGAAACAGGTCACAAAGAATATCATCGACATCATTAAAAGCAAACGGTATCTTGAAAATTTTGAGACCCGCATCCGCACAAAATCCGGTGAGGAACGGCATATCTCGTGGAACACCCGTGAACTGACCAGTGATGACGGGGAACGACTGGGATACATTGTTGTTGGCAGTGATGTCACGGACAAGAGCCGGGCGGAGACTGAGATCCGGAACGCTAAAGAGGAAGCAGAGCGGGCAAATCTCGCGAAAAGTTCATTTCTTGCCACCATGAGCCACGAGATACGTACCCCGATGAACGGTATCATGGGGATGACGAACCTCCTGCTCGATACCGATCTCACCCCGGACCAGAGGGAATATGCCGTGACCATCCGGCGAAGCAGCGACGCGCTCCTCTCCATCATCAATGATATCCTCGATTTTTCCAAGATCGAGGCGGGAAAACTGGATCTCGAGAGCCAGCCGTTCGACCTGCGGGACTGCATCGAAGGAGCGTTTGACCTGATCTCCACCCGTGCGGTGGAGAAAGGTATTGAGCAGGCATACCTGATTGACGCGGATGTCCCCGAACGTATTATCGGGGATCCGACCCGCCTGCGGCAGATCATTCTCAACTTTCTTTCAAATGCGATAAAATTTACTGATGCCGGAGAGATCCTGCTCTCGGTCTCGGCAAAGAAGACGAGTGACGTACCGGGTCATGGGGAAGGATCGTACGAATTGCATATCTCTATCCGGGACACGGGCATCGGTATCCCGGCGGATCGGATGGACCGGCTTTTTGTGTCCTTCTCGCAGGTCGATGCATCCACGACGAGAAAATATGGTGGCACGGGTCTGGGTCTCACTATATGCCGGCGTCTTGCGGAGCTGATGGGCGGAACTGCCTGGCTCGAATCCCCTGCGCCGCAGACCGCCGAAATGAAAAACAAACCGGGAGGACCCGGCAGCGTCGCCCATGTCACCCTCCGGGTGGATGCCGCCCCTGGTGAACCCACGGTCCCCGCGAACAGCCTGGCACTGCTCCAGGGCAAACGGGTCCTCATCGTCGATGATAACGAGACGAACCGGAAGATCCTCATCATCCAGGCACAAGCCTGGGGTATGCAACCCCGACATACAGAATTCCCGCGTGAGGCGCTCACCTGGATACGGAACAATGAGCCGTTCGATCTTGCAATTCTGGATATGCAGATGCCGGAGATGGATGGGCTCATGCTCGCACACGAGATCCGCCGATACCGTGATGCACCGGCGCTTCCGCTTGTCATGCTCACGTCGATGGGAAAGAAGGAGGCGGACACTGACGAGCACCTGTTTGCTGCGATCCTGACAAAACCTATAAAACCGGCGGTTCTCTCGAGCGCCATCGTCGGGGTGTTCGGACAGCAGCCCCACGCGCCCACCCCCATCGTAATAAACAAGGAATCAGAGTTCGACCATGACCTGGCACAACGCGTCCCGCTCCGGATCCTGGTCGCTGAAGACAATCAGGTCAACCAGAAACTCGCGCAAAAGATCCTGCAAAAGATGGGATACCGGGCGGATCTCGCCGGAAATGGATTGGAAGCCGTTGAATCCGTCGATCGCCAGCAGTACGATGTGGTGCTCATGGATCTCCATATGCCGGAGATGGACGGTATCGAGGCGACCCGGCGGATTGTCAGAAAATATCCAAAGGGTACCCGCCCGCGCATCATCGCCGTCACTGCCGATGCGATGCAGGGTGACCGCGAACTTTGCATTGCGGCAGGCATGGATGACTACATCAGTAAACCGATCCGGATCGATGAGTTGCAGAAGGCACTCGAGCGATCTGGAAAACCTGCGATGGGGAAACCCACTGCTGACGGGGATTCGGATGCCGTTGACGAAAAGGTTCTTCTTGAATTGAAAGAACTGGCAGATGAGGGCGATCAGGCATTTCTTGCTGGGCTCATCGAGTCGTATCTCACGACCAGCGAGCCGCTGATACGACAGATACGGGAGGCGATCGTCGGGGGAAAACCCGATGAACTGCGCCGGGCGGCACATACGCTGAAGGGCAGCAGCCGGAGCATGGGGGTGGTGAAGGTAGGGGAGATCTGCTCGGAACTTGAGACGATTGCGCGGAACGGTACAGTTGCGGGCACTCTGAGTCTGCTGGATCAGCTGGGAACGGAATTTACCCGTGCCCGCGAGCACCTACTGTCGTGGGAATGAACACTTCCCTGAAAAAAATAGAGTGAACGGGGCATCACGTAGAGATCGATCCACTGACAATCAATGCACGCGGTTTTTGATCCCCTGAGCGTTTACCGTTCAACACCGGAATAACTCCTGCGGGAGTTTTTCACGGGGATCCGCACAGGTCCACAAACCAGAAAAGCCATACGCTCACAACAGAAAATGTACCTCCAATTCCAACCGGCATGATCTCGATATTGTATGTGGACGATGAAGCGGCGTTATTGGATATAGCGAAACTGTTTCTCGAAACGACCGGGCAGCTCTTTGTGGATACCTGCACATCTCCGGCGAAAGCCAAGGAGATCCTTGCCTCCCACCGCTACGACGCGATCGTCTCCGATTACCAGATGCCCGTCATGGACGGCATCGAGTTCCTCAAGTACATCCGGGCGCATCACGGGAGCATCCCGTTCATCCTCTTCACCGGCAAAGGGCGGGAGGAGATCGTCATCCAGGCGCTCGACAACGGTGCCGATTTCTACCTCCAGAAAGGCGGGGATCCCCGGTCGCAGTTCGCCGAACTCCAGAACAAGATCGAGAAGGCGGTCAAGGAACACCAGGCGGTTGCGGCACAGCGGGACTCCGAACGCCGTCTCGCGGACATCATCAATTTTCTCCCCGATGCTACGCTCGCGATCGATGCCCACGGGATCGTCATCGCGTGGAACTGTGCGATGGAGCAGATGACGGGGGTGAGTGCGAAAGATATTCTCGGAAAAGGGAACTATGAATATGCGCTGCCGTTCTACAACGAACGACGCCCCATCCTTCTCGATCTCATCCTCGACTTCAATCCAATGGCAGCTGCGAGATACGACGCGATAAAACATGACGGGAACAATCTCATCTCTGAGAAATTCATCCCGTTGCTGCACGGGGGACGCGGTGCCTATCTCTGGTTTATCGCGTCTCCGTTCTACGACGCACAGGGACACTGCACGGGTGCCATTGAGTCCATCCGCGATATCACCGATCACAAACGGATGGAGTCTTCCCTCCGTGCCAGCGAACGGCAATACCGGAATGTCTTTGAGTCCGCTGCCGAAGCGATGATCGTTGTTGACCGGGATAGCGGAAAGATTCTCGATGCGAACACCGCTGCGATACAATTGTACGGATATACCCGTGCCGAACTTTTATCCCTCTCACTGCCCGCACTCACCCACGAACACGAGCGCATGATCCCCCCCGATCATGTGGGGATGCTGCATATCTCCGAGCAACCGCACAAGAAAAAAGACGGGACACTCTTCCCGGCGGAGATCTCCGGTAATGTCTATCCCCAGAAGCGGCGGACGATCGCGATCCTGACTGTGCGGGACAGCACCCGGACGAAGCAGGCGGCGGATGCCCTTATCGAGAGCGAGGGTCGGTTCCGTGCACTTGCCGAGAACGCCTCGGATATCATCCGCATCCTCGATCCTGAGGGTAGGATCGTCTTTGAGACCGCAGCCTCCGGGCGCCTTTTGGGTTATCCGGAGGGGTACATGATCGGCAGGAGCCCGTTTGAGTTCATCCACCCGGAGGATCTCCTGAGGGTGAAACAGGAACTCGAGGCAGTGTATGCCCACAATAATCCCGGTCTTCCCACCGAGTTCCGTATCCGGCGGGCTGACGGCACCTACTCGTGGGTGGAATCCACCGGGAAAAATCTCACGGGTGTGCCGGGCGTCGATGGGATCATGATGACCACCCGGTTCATCGACGGACGAAAGCAGGCGGAGATGGCGCTTATCGAGAGCGAGGAGCGGTACCGGACGCTTGTCGCTTCAGTGGATGAAGCGATTCTCCTCCAGGCACAGACGGGTGAGATCCTGACCATCAACCGGGCAGCCGAACAGCTTCTCGGCATTACCGTAAAGGATGTGCTGGAACATACGGCAACAAGCCGGAAGTTAAAGACGATCCGTGAAGACGGGTCAGAGTGTCCCGGCAGCGAACATCCGTCCGTGCATACACTCGCCACCGGCGAAGCGTGCAAGAACATCGTTATGGGCATCACGAATACGGAAGGGAGATTCTCATGGGTCAACATCAACACGAGCCCGCTGTATAGAGTGGGAGAGAAAAAACCCTATGCGGTGGTCATCACCTTATCGGATATCACCGAGCGGAAACGAGCAGAGGCAGCGCAAAAAAAGAGCGAGGAGAAGTTCCGCCTGATGATCGAGAACAGCCACGACATCATCTACACGCTCACCTCCGACGGGGTGTTCACATTCGTTTCCCCTGCCTGGACAACACTGCTGGGGCATCCGGTTGCGGAGGTTGTCGGGCGGAACTACCAGGAATTTGTCCATCCGGAGGATATCCCCGGGTGCGTCTTATTTTTACAGTTGGTCAATGAGACCGGGCAGCGACAACACGGGGTCGAGTACCGCGTCCGGCATATGAACGGGACCTGGTACTGGCATACGTCGAGTGCCGTCCCCACAAAGGACGAGCACGGCACGGTCGTCGGTATCTACGGCATCGCCCATGACATCACCGGGCGCAAACAGGTCGAGGAAGCGCTCCGGCAGGCGAACAGGCAGCTGAATCTGCTCTCCAGCATCACACGGCACGACATCAGGAACCAGCTCGTCGCGCTCAAAGGCTACATCGAGCTTTCCCGGGAGTGTGCAGGCGACAATACGGCGCTTTCTGACTTCCTCGCAAAACAGGAGCAGGCAGCGAATACGATCGAGCGCCAGATCACGTTCACGAAGGACTACCAGGAGCTCGGCGCTGCTGCTCCTGCATGGCAGAACGTGAACGCGAGTATCCAGAAAGCAGTAGCAGGGTTGCCAATGCGGGATGTCCGTGTCAGCGTTGACCGCACGGATCTTGAAATTCTTGCCGACCCGCTCTTTGTAAAAGTCTTCTACAACCTGATCGACAACGCTCTCCGCTACGGGGGCGCAGGGATGAAGACGATCCGGGTTTTGTCACAGGAATCTAACAAGGGACTTACCCTTGTGTGCGAGGATGATGGTGTTGGAATATCAGGAGAGGACAAAAAGTACCTCTTCATGCGGGGTTTCGGGAAGAACCCCGGGCTCGGATTGTTCCTCTCCCGGGAAATTCTCGCAATCACCGGTATCACGATCAACGAAAACGGCACCCCGGGTAAAGGTGCCCGGTTCGAGATTACGGTGCCGAAAGGTGCGTACCGGTTCACGAGAACCGGGGAAAAATAAACCGGAAATATAACGAGTACCGGGATCAATCCGGCGCCAGATCATCAGCCGGTACAAAAAGTGGCGCCTTCCGGTGATGACCGATAAGCCCCGGCATCAGTGATCGCATCGACACCGTGTGCAACTGCCGGTCGATCACCATATCCAGCGCAAGTCCGGACCCGGCGAGTCCTGCTGCATCATCTGACAAGTTATAAGTATTGGGCATGGTACGGGAGTGTGGTAGTCAAAACTGATGAATGGTGTGATAATGGCGGGAGATAGAGGAGGGGAGCCGAAAGATTGGCAGGAGGATACAAACCGCCTAAAAAAAAGTGTTTACGGGTAGATTTCCCGAAATAATGATCCGGATTTTTCAGGATAATTGAGAAATTCCAGGACTGGAGCCCGCTTTTCAATCAAATCGTAGAGGGGATCGGTGATCGTACTCCTTACGCCAAGAAGCCGCTGTGCCTTCACAATCCGGAGATGCGGATGTTTCGGGTATGCCGGGTTCTGTACAAACCTTTCTTTAACAATCTCAAAATAGGCTGCCCCCTTTTGCGCTTCATATCTCTCGTAATTACTCAAAAACCGCGAAGAGACGATGTTTGCCATCTGCAGGACGAGGGTTTTGACAGGGTTGATCGTTACATGTCCATATCCAGGTGGAACAACAACGATATCTCCGACACACGCCGTAATCATCACCGCATCTGAATAGTCCTGGTTCTGGATCAGATAGTGTGCCTCTCCGGCAAGGACTTCATATATCTCAGGGTAGCCGGTACCTGATGGATCATTCGGGTGATAATGCCCCTTTGTCCTGACGAACTCCCCACAGATCTCACGCGGCGGGATTACCGTGATATCAAACCGGATCTGCTGTTGGAGTCAGCCAGGTGCGGTCTTTTACAGAACGGGCGAGATCGCGATACATGTAATACACCGGTCCTTTGCAGGTACACTTTGGGTTTGCAAGGACTCCCCGAAGATCTTCTGCAGTCCTGACAGATAGTTCAGGCAGAGGTCCTTTCCAGCAGACCGGAAACAGTGAGCCGGAGGGAGATTTTTTGTGAGGGGGATTATTTCCGTTCATATCCAGTCGCCCATTCCATTCATAGCAAGCTCATCGAATCCATCTCGTTCACACGGTCTGACCGTCCCGTGTGCAGGGATTCCCCGGGGTGCCATTACCGGCACGTCTCCAGGAAGATGCGGCGAAGTATTATCCTCCAGCACAAGATCAGCTGCGCGAGGTCACCGGCAGTCAGATACGTCCTGTTCTTAACAATTGAGATAGGATGTACCCGTGTCTGATGTTCAATGCTGTTTTCGAGTTTTTTTGCAACGTGTTCACTCAATTCGCCATCGATAATCAGGTCCCCCATTCTGTGACCGTCATGCTCGCCGGTCTTGAACTTGAGAGAGAAATCCCTCTGGGAAAGCGAGAGGATCGAGTACAGGTCCAGTGAGAGGTCGATATTCTCAATATTCTGTTTCATCCTGTTCTGGGAGAGAGTTATCCGGTAGACATTCCGTTCAAGCCCGAGATCTTTGCCGTATTCAGAGTAATCGATGCCGATAACGGCATCAGCGAACTCCTTCTGGGGGGCGATGTATCTCTCATAATCGGGTTCCCTCTCGGTAATTGCTTTTAAGACATCTTTCTCAAAATACCCTCTTTTTTTCACATCCCGTTGTATCTTCCAGTCATACTTGACTTCTTTTACCGGGTCCACAAAAAGTGAAAAATCGAGATAGTGACGAAGAACAGGGGTGAATAATGCATGGAGCCCTTCGAGTATCAGGATCTTTTTTGGACGAAAAACAACCGGAGGGTCAAATGTTCCGGTACTGTGGTTGTAGACCGGTTTTTCAATAGGGACGCCACGCCTGAGCATTATAAGATCCTTTTCGAGCCGATCGATCTGGTTTGCCCGGGGATCAAGTGCCGTGATGCCTTGTTCCTTACGACTTGCCCTGTCGAGGCTGTGGTAATCGTCCAGCGTGATGGTTGAGACCAGATCGTCCCCAAAGATGTTTCGGATGCCCTGAGTAAAAGTGGTCTTACCCGATCCGCTGTCACCGGCAACCCCTATTGTGAAGATGTAAGGGGATGCCGCGATGGTGTCCTTGAAGTTGGGATGATTCATGAATGGTCCTGCAATGCTTTTTTTACCTATCAATGGAAAACCGTTCTACTGGCACGGGCGATCTCTGCAACACTCCACGCCTGGGCGATGCACCCATTCGGGGAATGTGGAGGGTCACCATCGAAGATTTCGGATATGTATCCTACACCGGCTTCCCGGAGATGGTGGAGGATTGGAGTAAGCAACGGTTTGATCATGTCCCGGTGGACTCCATTTCGTATCAGTGCATCGACATACCAGCCTGTCAGCCAGGGCCAGACACACCCGTTATGATAACTGCGATCACCGGAATAATGACCTTTGTAGTGAGGATCGAGCGGCGAAAGAGTACGCAGCCCGAAGGGGGTCAGGAGGATTTTGTTGATGGTGTTCATGGCTTTTGTTGCCTGATCCTGATCAACAAGACCAAGCGCGATAGCGATTACCTGGTTAGGGCGGATGGAAGGATCAACCGGATCGATGCGGTCAAAAAGGCATTGCCGATCTTCGTTCCAGAACATTCTGAATGCTTCCCGTGCAGAATCTGAAGGTACTGGGGTCGTGATTCCCATAGCCTCAGATTCTGCCAGTGCATTGACCCATAATGCATTGATCTCTACCGGCTTTCCTTCGCGGGGGGTAAACTCAGTGTCCATCCAGGTGCTCTTTGGCACAACGGTGATAAGACACTCGTCAATCGAAGCGACAGGTGAAAATGGATAGTTATTCAGAATATCACTGATTAACGGCTTCATCTGCTCCATAAAGGGGTCATCTCCCCAGCGGCGCCGGTACCGTATAAGGGCATGGATGAACCAGAGCGAAGCATCACTTGTATGATAATTATCCGGGAACCTGTTCGGGATTATGCCTCCTCTCATCCCGGATGCAAGGCGTTGCAGTACTGCCTGTGCAGCAATTTTCCGGTCCCGTTCAATGAACAACCCGGTAACACTGATTGCAGAGTCCCTGCCCCATGATTCGCAGAACCAGTGGTAGCCGGCAAAGATCTCGTCCCCATGACAGAACGCATCGGATGCCCATTCTAACCAGTCAGGGGAGGTTTGCGGTGACTGTGTACGAGGGGGGTTCTGCGAAAACTGTGTATTCCCTGTGCATCGGAATGTAACCGTGGAATCCCGCACAGGACCCTGAAAAACTCCCGGGGAATGGAGATCCTCAACAGACTCGTACCCCCGTTCATGTTCCCGCTGGTACCAGACATTCCGGTAGGTATCAGGGCGAGGTTCATAAAAAAGATCCCCGCGAAAAAGAAGGTTACCCCATCGAACACCCTCGCGTTCATGTATACACTCTGGATGAGGATCCCTGAGAACCTCATGCACTGACCGGTCGGTAATAAGCGGGCGAATCCACAGATCTGCGTCACCAGAAACCTCGTAAACAACCTCGAGGTCTCCGTCGAACGTGATGGTCTTTTTAATGAGTGTGTCGTCAATCATATAGATCCACGACGGGGGATATGCAGAAAATGCGTGAAGGTACCGGAGTCCTGTATCATTGGATGCCCCCTCATAGTGCTGCGAGGAAAAACGGATCCCGTTTACCATTTCATCAAGTCCGGCAAGGAGGAGTCGCCCGTTTTCTACAAAAAGCCCATGATATTTTCTGGTGTTGCCACTTACGGTCGAGGAAGAATATGCATGGTCCGCCGTCATTAAAAATTCAAGATTCCGGGCGACACCGGGTATCTGGACCACCCGCCCGTACTGGAACACAATCAGCAACTCCTTTACGTTTTTTCGCTATCCACGAGTTCCTGGTATACCACTAAAGTCTTTTCTGAAGCAATGTCCCATGTAAACAGCTCCTCTACACGGTTCCTGCTATTCTTCCCCATCGTTGCAGCAAGGTCAGGACGTTTCAGGATATCGACGACATATTGTGCAATATCCTGAGGATCGTACGGGTTGATATGGTAACCACAGATTCCATCCCCACAGGGGATCACCTGCTCACGAAAACCGGACGTTCCACAGGCACCAACAACAACAGGTTTTCCCATCGACATTGCCTCAATACAGACAATGCCAAACGGTTCATATTTTGACGGGAAAACAGCAACATCCGATGCGGCATAATAAAGGAGGCGTTCCTCTTCCGGTACCATCCTGAAGTGCAGAATAACATTTTCTTCGAGGTGCTGATCGTGAACCATCCGGCTCAGCATCGTGTCCATCTCCCCAATACCTACGATAACAAGTTTTGCATCCGGGATCTCTTTAATGATGTGAGTCATCGCAAGGACAAGCATGTCGACTCCTTTCACCCGGGTGAGCCTGCCGATAAAGAAGATCATCGGAGATGATCCGACGCCGATCTTTTCGCGGAATGATTCTACCTGCCATGCCGAAAACCGCGTGGCGTCATATTTCTTCTCGTCCACACCATTATGGATCACCCGTATCTTCTGCCCGGGATACCCTAAGCTCACCAGTTCGTCCCGCATGGCATAACTGACCGTAACAATGCGATCGGCAACGGTGGCAGACAGGCGTTCAATATCTTTGATTGTCGGAGACCCGGCTGGATTTCGCCCCTGTTCAGTTGAATGGAAGTGAAAGACGAACGGTACTCCGAGATTTCTCCGGGCAATGATACCGGCAAGCGCAGCGAGCCAGTCATGGGAAACGAGCAGGTCGAAGTGATCCTTATCATTCAGGACGAGGTTATTAACCAGTTTTGATGCAGAGAGAAGATTGTACAGGATAGTTTCAGCGAAAAATTCCTGCCCGTTATCATCCCATGTCTTCACTTCTGCCGGGTTAACAATGGAGAAGATATCGGAAAATTTCATAAGCCGTGGTCGGTGAACGTCGACACCCGACCAGGTATCTGACGTGGGGTCATTACCCATATTTCGTGAAAATACTGTCAGGGAATGTCCTTTGCGGATTAACTGGCGGGAAATCTCAGTTGCGTATGTCCCCAGTCCCCCCCGGAAAAAAGGGGGGAACTCATCAACAAAACAGGCGATTTTCATGCGATCACACGGGAATAGGTTTCTGTAATTTTCTTGCCTATCGGGCCCCACAGGAACATACGCTCAACTTTTTTCCTGCCCATTTTTCCCAGCGCAATCGCCTGGGAGGGTTCATCGATTACCGTGTTGATCCCCCATGCAAGCGAGTCTGGCTCGGGTTCGACCTTCACTCCGTCGATGAATGAATCGATGTTTTCAGAAAGCCCTCCGACATTGGATGCAACAACCCCTTTCTCAGCACTCCACGCTTCCAGAAGTACGAGACCGAACGGCTCGTTCCTGCTGGGGATTACCACGAGATCGCAGGCATTCAGGAGACGGATGTATTCCGAATCGGGAATGTAACCGACAAAATTAACAGGAAGATCCTTTGCCCGCTCCACCAGAAACTGATGCATGTCCCCCTCGCCTGCAACGATTAACTTTGCATCCCGGCGGTTCTGGCACACTATTTTCATTGCCTCGATAAGCAGGTCAGGACCTTTCTGGTAGACCAGCCTGCCAATGAAGAGGATGAGCGGGGTGTACGGGTGGATCCCATAAGCCTGCTTTACTTCCCCGGCGTCGATCTCTGCGCGGAACTGGCGCGGCACCACCCCATTCGGTACCACGTCACATTTCCAGTCGGGCACATTATAGAGGTGCATGACCTCGTTTTTGAGCGTTGCTGAAACGGCTGTTACCCGCTTTGCAATCAGTCCCCCGTACCATTCCTTACCGGAGATCTCCTTAAACTCCCACCAATCGCCATACTGGTTGCCATTCCTCCCGTATTCTGTGGAATGAAAGGTGAGGATGGTGTTCCGGTCCTGCAGTATATGGAGCGCCTGTACTGCATGCCAGTCATTAAAATGGAGGAAATCAAATTTCCGGGGTTTATCCCAGTTTAAGAAATTTTCTAACATCCCCTGGCTCATACTATCACAATACTCTACGATATTATTGCCATGAGGCTGGCAGTAATGATAGTGAACTCCATTGATTGTCTGGTCCTGCACCCACCCACGGGTGAAATAGTGCACCTCGTGATGCTTTGCCAGGGTCTCAGCGAGGTGGGTTGCAGCACGGGCAAGTCCCCCCACCCGCTCTGCATAGAGCGATTCCCAGCAGAAAATGGCTAGTTTAAGTAATTCCACAGTTGTTTCCTCCACTCACAGACGAGGTTTGTTAGCTTCTGGTGTTCTGTGCAGTCCCTGATACTATCCGCAAGCCCGGTATCACCGAGGATTTCCTTGATCCAGCACGTAAAGTCCCCCCGCTCCAGATGGAACTGGACAGAATCCTTAGGCACGACGGATAAAAGCTCGCAGAACTGGTCAAGACTGTATGCCGTATAACCGACAAAACCGGAAGGAGAATTGAAATGGAATGCAGTTTCGGGGGATAGTGAGCGCAGTGTTCTTGCTGCCTTGCGGTTTTTTGTGAATCGTATGTTACGTTCCTCATAATCTGCAAGAATTCTCATGTAGTTCCTGAACGCTTCTTCTCCTGAGAGATAACAGAAATACGAATGCACTTCGCCACAGGAACCGGACTTTGATGACATATAGTAGAAGTGATCGCTCGTCTGGAGATATCGCCAGACCTGCGTATCCTTTGCAAAGGTACGTGCAGCCTCAATGGCATAAAAAGCCGTCCGCTGCCTGTCGTTTCCCATCCAGGCAGATGTATCCTTCTCGATATCAGCCCAGGAGATTGTCTCGGTCACATCGATTGTGCCCACCGGTGAATATTCCGCAAGCACCTTCGATGGCAGCACGGTAGAAACATTCTGTGCCAAAAGTTCCCCGGGAAGATGCCGCAGGAATTCGAAGATGCCGGTTTCCGGCCACAAATGCTCCCCAAACGATTCGTAGTCTATAAAGATATTCACGACGTCACCCGGAGCTTGTGCGACCCATCGTGCATAGGTATCTGCCGTCAGGGGATACATGTCCCATGAACTGTTTGCGAACCGGAAAGCAATGTCATCTGATAACCGGGTGTTCCGGAGAAATACAGGGATGTCCCTGCAGGTATACAGGTAATCAGGGCTTCTCCAGTCCAGGATGCGATCTACCCCTTCGGTAAAAATCCCGGCAAAACCCATATCCTTGATGATTGTTGCGATCTCGTTATTGAACGTAAACTCAGTGTTTTCAAAGATTACAGGGTCTGCATGGAACAAGTCATGCATCAGATTGGCATGCATCCGGACCTGTTCAACAAATTCGGTTTTGTCATGGAAACAGCTGGCAATACTATGGTAATATGTCTGGGCGACGATCTCCGCATTCCTGTGTCTGGCAACCTGCCCGAACAGGGCAAGGGCATCCGGGCTCCATTTTTCAAGCTGTTCGATAAGGGTGCCGGAAAATGAGAAGGCACATGAGAATCCCTCGTCCATCATGTCCAGTATCATCGTGGTTGCAGGTATGTAGCATTTTTCCGCGATACGGAGCAGGAGATCCCGGTTGACCGCATCAAAATACAGGTTCGCTAAATCTTTTTTCTTTACCTTTGGATCCGGCGCAAAGTGCCTGTTCAGCCGGTACGGCTGGTGTACCTCGAATCCCATAGTTAGTGCGGGCATACCTGTATTCTATCCTCCATTAAAGACTGGCATGGGGGAGCCAAGCCTTGCCAGAACCCGGGAGCCGTGTGATGCCTTCTGCGCCTGTTTGCAACAGTTATCAAGCTAAAAAAACCCTGATGAACAATACCTGTTCAGGCAGACTAAATGAAAGTCGGTTTGCCGACATTCATACTAAATCAGAGAGAGATCCTGCACGGGGTTCTGTACTATACGAATTCTCTTCATCAGTCATAGTGAGAGTAACCGCGAGAGTATATAAAATCTTTTCCTGGTTGCAAGTTTTGAAGAGAGAAAAATATTATTTTGGAGGATTTCGATTAACCACATGAAATGCGGATTCAATTCACGTATGCACGACGAAATTTTGATTGAGACTTCATCTGAAAGCAGGATTTGGTGAAATCATCTTTGAATACTATCAACAATCTGGCGAATTTTTCAATCAGAACCGGTCTGCAACGAATGCGGTGGATGAAAGAATGTCGCCAAACCCGGTTGTCTTATTTATATTTTGTGAAATGTATGTGGGAACGAGCACCACCACCCGCTCATCAACACGGAAAACCCCCGGGGTCTCATCCGGACCAAACACTTCACGGACAGCAGCGTACGCCAAAAGCCCTTCTCGCGACAGGATCTGGTCTCCCAATCCCGCTGTGTCGGCAGTCACCCGTGCTGCAAGGAGAAGGGCATCCCGTGATAATTCCGGTTTTTTTGTTCCGGATTTCAGGATAAGAATATAATAACCGAAGGTATGGAGATGAATCCGGGGCACACCCGTAGCATCTGCAAGAGCGATCGCATCATGCACGCAGGCAACAGGAGAAGAGGGCAGTATAGTCGTGGACGCCGGATCAGTTGCCCGCAACACCTGTATGAACAACCCCAGTTCCCGTTCATTGAGCCCGATACTGTCAGTATTCGGGATGATATGGCGAAGCATCATCGTCATCACATGCCGGTCTGCACCAGAGACGCATTCAACATGTGTCCGCATGAGGGGATGAACACTGCGGATCATCCGAATCTGCCGTGCTGCGGTCACAAATTCCTGTTCCGTTCGCAGGTACTGGTAGCCTGAGAGAAATGCACGCCGGCAGGAACGAATCTGTTCCAGAAATGAATCCATTGAAGCATCAGGTATGATTACCGTCGATGGATCATGGACAGGAGACACGATGAACCGGTTGTTCCGCGGGACAACATAGTCAGCCAGCGGTACCAGACCCGGTGAGTATTCGAATATCAGGTGGATTATATCAGGACGATCGTTCGCTCCGGGTTCAAACGTCTGAGGAATGATACCAGCATTCTGTAGCATGGCACAGGTCTCTGGGCCGGCACCGGGTACAGCACAGGTAACTGACGGGATGCCAAGTCTGCACAGGTGAACGGCAGCAATTCCTGCCTGGCCTCCCACAGAGAGCGTACCGGAACGGGAAAAAGATTCTGAAAGTTTAAGATATACTGACGGTTCGCTGATAAACACCTCATCAGCAGAACAGTACCTCATTGATTGTTTCAGTCGGTCGGGTATCGCACCGAATCCCTGCACTGCAAGATGTTCAAAGGATCTCAGTATATCGGGTGTCACCGGAATAATCCGGTCGATATTGGCATTGAACCCGGTAATTACCGGATCCAGCTGCGGTTTTTGCAGGGAGCGATACAGGGTCTCCCAGACACTGGCGATCAAAATAACGTCACCTTTCCTCACGCCAAGTGGGATGTTACGAGATTATAATGTTATTATGCGGTTCTCGCTTTTCATGTTCGTTTGTTCTTCCAATAGTATTAATCATGACATTATCCACATTAAAGTCAGGAAGGTATACACACATGGCCGATCAGAATAACCGACTGGCTGATAAATTTCCCCATGTTCCGGAACGGATATCCGGTCTCGTCGATCTGGCATACAATCTCTGGTGGAGCTGGCACCCGGAAGCACGGGTACTCTTTAAGCAGATCAACCAACAGGCATGGAAAAAAAGTGTCCATAATCCCGTTAAAATGCTCAGGGAGATGCCCCCTGAATTTCTTGATAGTCTTCTTTTAAATCCGGAATACCTCCATCGTTATGACATCATTATGAACCGTTTTTCCCAGTACCTGACGGACCGGAATGGCTGGTTTTCGGAACATTACCCAAAACGCAAATCTCTTACCATTGCATATTTTTCTGCGGAATATGGTCTCCACCACTCACTTCCTTTTTATGCGGGTGGTCTCGGGTTCCTCGCGGGGGACCATTTAAAGGAATGCAGCGATCTGGGTGTTCCGCTGGTAGCTGTGGGATTCATGTATTCAGAAGGATACCTCCACCAGCATATTCGCCCCGATGGTTGGCAGGATAATATCACTGAAGTGCTGGACCGCGATGCGGCACCGATTATAAGGGTTCTCTCTCGTTCCGGAGACCAGATGGTGATACGGGTACCCTTCATTGAACCCCCTGTTTATGTCGCCGTGTGGAGGGTTAATGTAGGCAAGATTCCTCTCTATCTGCTGGATACTGATATTACTGCAAACATTCCTGAATACAGGACTATCTCCCATCGCCTTTACACAGAGCAGCCCGAACAACGTCTGCGACAGGAAATAGTACTCGGGATCGGGGGACAAAAAGTACTCAAGGATCTGGGAATAGAGTTTTCAGCCCTGCATCTCAATGAAGGGCATCCGGCGTTTGCCCAGTTGGAGCGGATGAGGGAACGGGTGGAAAAAGGCATGACATTTGAGGCTGCCCTGGCGCAGGTGAGAGGGACTTCGGTCTTTACTACCCATACTCCGGTTCCCGCAGGAAATGATATTTTCCCCTTTGATCTCGTAGGCAAATATTTCTCCAGGTATTATCAGCAGCTTGGCATCGACCAGAACACCTTTTTCCAGCTCGGACACCACCCCTGTAACCCTGGAACCGGGTTCAACATGACCGCGTTTGCACTCCGGACAACTGAATATCATAACGGTGTCTCAAAGAAACATGGCATGATTGCCCGTGGGATGTGGCGCTGTATGTGGCCTGACCTGCCGGAACAGGAGATCCCCATTGACCATATTACCAATGGGGTTCACATCCCGACATGGCTGAATCCCCGGATGGAAGTTCTCTATTCAAAATATTTTACCTCCACCGATCCCCACTGGCAGATCAACCACGACAACCCGGAGATCTGGCAGATGATTGATGAGATACCGGATAAGGAAATCTGGGAAGCACATACGTGGCTGAAACAAAAACTTCTCAACAGGATCCGGGAAATAAAGCGGGTTAACTGGGAGACTCATTTAAAAGAACCCAGTAACCTTGTCGCAGACGGTCTGATGCTCAACCCCTCTGTTCTCACCATCGGGTTTGCCCGCCGGTTTTCTGCGTACAAACGGGCAGATCTTATTTTTCATGATCCAGCCCGTCTCCAGAGGATCCTGAATAACCCCTGGCATCCGGTTCAGATGATCTTTGCCGGAAAAGCTCATCCTGCCGATAATGAGGGGAAAATAATTCTGAAACGGATTTATGAATTTGCCCAGCAACCGGAATTTGGTGGCAGGATCGGTTTTGTCGAAGATTACGGGGAACAGACGGCCCAGTATCTGGTTCACGGAGTGGACGTCTGGATGAACAATCCTACTCCGCCTATGGAGGCATGCGGGACAAGTGGCATGAAGGCTTCTTTAAACGGGGTACTCAATATGAGTATTCTTGATGGGTGGTGGATTGAAGGATATAATGGCAGTAATGGCTGGGCTTTTGGCAGTGACACTTCTCCGGTAGCACGGGATGCTTCCGATGCCGCTGCTCTCTATACCCTGCTTGAAAAAGAAGTGGTGCCACTATACTATTCTGCTTCTATTGACGGAATCCCCCACGGCTGGGTAAAGATGATGAAAGAAACCATAAAAAGTACCAGCGCATTATTTTCAGCCCGACGCATGGTCAAAGAGTATGTCAATAAATACTACCCCTCTCTTCTCACAAGTGCGGAAAACGAGTGCCATTTCTGTACTCTTGAATAACGTTTCCGGTAACGAATAGAAATAGGTTCTGTTGCATCTGCGGGACATGTAAACACTCGACATTGAAATGTTCCGACAATTTCATTTCCATTAAGTCCGGTCAGAGCCACAGAACCATTAATTGGAGTATACCGAGATTATTTGACATCACATCAAACATACTATGTGAGTAAACGAACCAATCAGGGTATGATGGTTTAATTTTCCTTGATTCCCCAGAACCAGGAGATAATAAACCGTAAAAAATAGCGAGAGCCGGTATCAATCCGGCGCCATTTCATCAGCCGGGATAAACAACGATGCCTTTCGGTTCTGCCCGGTGATCACCCGCATTAGCGATCGCAGCGGCACCGTTTGCAACTGCCGGTCGATGCTACTATTTTTGCGCCCGTCCGAAGGTGGAGAGCCGGGCGGTCCTGACAATTGCAAGCCGGGGCGAAGTGAACGCACGCGAATGGGAGCGGGCGTCTGCATCTCCTCGCGGGCTGACCGCAACACCGGGATCACGTACCTGCCTGCATCAACCGTTGACGACCCCGGATAATCAAAAACCTGCTCATGTCTTTGGGCATCGTCTGCCCTTTTGAGAGCCCCCTTGATTTCGTGTAGGAGTGCTTCTACCGGTAACACGGTTATTGATGGTGCCTTTTTGGGAACAACCTATAAATATAATAGTAATAATAATCTCTCTCCATCCTCTGATACGTGGTGTGAGACAATGAAAAAAACCAAAACAATCTCCCCGGATAACAAATCAGCTCAGGACCCCTTAAACAAAAATTCCGTTCCCAAGAAAGCCCCAAAGACCCCCACACCCAAACCCAGTTTCCCCATCATCGGAATCGGCGCCTCTGCCGGGGGGCTCGAAGCGTTTGAACTGTTCTTCAAAACAATGCCGGTCGATAGCGGCATGGCGTTTGTGCTCGTCCCCCACCTTGACCCGGGCCATGCAAGCATGCTCTCCGATATCCTCCAGCGGAACACTACGATGCCTGTTCACGAGGCGCAGGACCAGACCAAAGTCCAGCCAAACCACGTCTATATTATTCCGCCCGCGAAGGACATGGCGATCTTCCATGGCGCACTCCAGCTTAGTGTTCCTGAAAAGGCACGGGGACTGCGACTGCCAATCGACGCTTTCCTGCGATCGCTTGCCGAGGATCAGGGCGAACGCTCGATCTGCGTGATCCTCTCGGGAAGCGGGTCGGATGGCACACTCGGAGTCCGCGCAATCCACGGGGCAGGGGGCGTTTCCTTTGTGCAGGAACCCTCAACAGCGAAGTATGACGGCATGCCCGCAAGTGCCGTCCAGAGCGGTCTTGCCACATATGTGCTGCCGGTCGATAAGATCGTGGAGCAACTGGTCACCTATGCAAAGACCATCGCGGATACCAGGATACCCCCGCCCATCCCGGTTCCTGCCGCAACCAGTGCAATGAACCGGATCATGATGATCCTGCGGTCGAGGACCGGCAACGACTTTTCCCAGTATAAGAAGAGCACGATCCAACGCCGCATAGAACGGCGGATGGTGGTGCATAACCTTTCGGACATAGACACATACGCCCGGTACCTCCAGGAGAACCCTACCGAAGTTCAGACCCTTTTTAAGGAACTGCTCATCAACGTGACCAGCTTCTTCCGTGACACAGAAGCGTTTGCCGCTCTGAATAACGAGGTCCTGCCCCGGATGGTTGAGAATAAGCCGGAGAACTATGTCTTCCGGGTCTGGGTGCCGGGGTGCGCCTCCGGTGAAGAGGCGTACTCCATCGCGATGCTCTTACGCGAGTACATGGACGAGATCAAACAGGAGTTCACGTTCCAGATCTACGCGACCGATATCGATGACGATGCGATCGCGATCGCACGGTCTGGCACCTACCCGGCAAACATCGCCATCGATCTCTCACCCGACCGGTTGCGGCGGTTCTTTGCAAAAGAGGAGACCGGGTTCCGGATAAAAAAAGAGATCCGTGAGATGGTCGTCTTCGCTATCCAGAACGTTATCAAAGACCCGCCGTTTACAAAGATGGACATTATCAGCTGCCGGAACCTCTTAATCTACCTGGAACCCGAACTCCAGAACCGGGTGATTCCGGCGTTTCATTACGCGCTCCGACCGGGCGGGGTGCTCTTTTTGAGCCCGTCAGAGGGCATCGGGAATTTTACCGATCTCTTTGCCCCGCTCGATAAAAAGTGGAAGATTTACACCACAAAACCCTCTCTTGCATCTACCCGGACACTGGTTGCACAGCGCTTCGCGTGGACCAGCGACCAGCCGGAAAAGGAACCGGGTGATGTCACAGGCAAGAGAAATAACACAAACTTTGCCGAGGTCACCCGTCGCGCCCTCCTCCAGGAGTACGCCCCGCCGTCCGTTATCACCGATGAAAAAGGGAACATCATCTACGTACACGGCGAAACCGGGAAATACCTCCAGCCGGCTGAGGGTCATGCGAGGATGAATGTCATCGATATGGCACGCAAAGGGCTGCAACTCGAATTGCGGACAGCCATCTACAATGCTGCCATATTGCACACACCAGCGGTCTCTCGGAACATTCCGGTCAGGACGAACGGGGGTATCCACGAGGTTGATGTCACGGTACGACCGCTTGCCGACCCGGAGGCAACAGAGAATCTGCTGCTTGTCAGTTTCCGGGACACCGGATTACCGGTGCCGGAGAAACGCACACCGGTGAAGCGTGCTACCGGTAAAGGAACTTTTAAACGCGTCGAGGAACTTGAGCAGGACCTGGCGTACACCAAAGAGAACCTCCAGGCGACCATCGAGGAGATGCAGGCAGCAAACGAGGAACTCAAGTCCACGAATGAAGAACTGCAATCAACAAACGAAGAGCTCCAGTCCACGAATGAAGAACTTGAGACGTCAAAAGAAGAACTCCAGTCGCTGAATGAAGAGATCGTGACCGTGAATTCAGAACTTCAGGCAAAGATCGAGCAGCTCACGGGCATCCAGAATGATATGAAGAACCTGTTGGAGAACGTCAATGTCGGGACGATATTTTTAGACGATCTCCTCGCCATCAAACGGTTCACCCGCGATGCGACAAAGGTGTTCCGGCTCGCTGCATCCGATATCGGGCGCCCGCTTGCCGATATCCGGTCAACGATTCCGGACGAAGACCTCATCCCTGACGCGCAAGCGGTCCTTGATTCGCTCATCCCGAGGGAGAAGCAGGTGCGGACGACCAATAACGAATGGTACCTTGTCCGCATCATGCCGTACCGCACGCTGGAGAACGTGATCGAGGGCGTGGTGATGACGTTCTCCGATATCACTGCATTAAAAGCAGTCGAAGCCGAAAGCCGGCGTGCCCGCGACTATGCGCAGAGCATCATAGACACGGTGCGGGAGCCACTCGTCGTCCTGAACGCTGACATGGCAGTAATCTCTGCGAGCAAGGCATTCTACCAGACCTTCGGTATGACACCGGAAGAGACACAGAACCGGTCGCTCTATGCACTGGGTGACCGGCAGTGGGACATCCCGAAGCTCCGGGAGCTGCTGGAAACCGTGCTGCCGAAGGACACGAATTTTGAGAATTTTGAGATCGAACACGACTTCCCCGGCATCGGGCACATGACCATGCTCTTAAACGCCCGCCGTATCCCCGGAGAAGCAGGTTCGACACCGTTTATCCTCCTCGCTATTGAGGACATCACCGCGCGTGGAGTGCCGGCACAGGATCGCTCACGGGATGTGCGGAGCAGGAAGAAAGACTGATGGCAGCGGAAAAGAAGATGGCACCGGAACAGAAGGATGCGGGCACTACTTCCCCCGGACGGTCCCTGCGGGATGAGGCAGAGGAGCGGCTTGCACGCTCCCGTAAGATTTCTCCGACGTTAAAGGGGCAGACCCCGGACGAACTCATCCACGAACTCCAGGTGCACCAGATCGAGCTTGAGATGCAGGCAGAGGAACTCCAGAGGGCTCACTTGGCGCTGGAGGAATCGCGGGACAAGTACCTTGACCTCTACGAGTTTGCACCGCTCGGCTATCTCATGCTCAATGACGAGGCAATCATAGCCGACGTGAACCTTGCTGGTGCGACACTTCTTGGGCTTCCGCGAAGCAGACTGGAACGGGCACGGTTCAGGAAATTTGTCGCCCCACAGGATAGTGAAGCATGGGACCGGTATTTTATGAGGGTGTTGCAGCACGAAAAGAAACTCACCTCCACCCTTATGCTCACGCGGGAGGACGGCACTCGTTTCCCCGCCCGGCTGGAAAGCATCCGGCTCACCGGTAAAAACGAGGGAAAGACAACAGTCCGGGTGGCAATCAGCGATATTACTGATATCCGGCAGGCTGAGAATGCGTTGGAGGAGACCAATGAATACTTAAACAACCTGCTCGATTTTGCAAACGCCCCGATCATCGTCTGGGACTCCAGTCTCCGGATCACCCGTTTCAACCATGCGTTCGAGTATTTGACCGGCAGGGTTGAGCAGGAAGTGATTGGGCAGCCACTGGAGATTCTCGTCCCTGCACTGACGAGGGGATCCGTGTTAAACCAGGTCCATAAGACCCAAAGCGGGGAGCACTGGGAATCGGTCGAGCTGCCAATTCTCCACGTGGACGGGAGCGTTCGAACCGTCCTCTGGAACTCTGCTACACTCTTCGGTGAAGATCATACAACGGTGATTGCTACCATCGCACAAGGTCAGGATATTACCGACCGCAAACGGGTGGAGGTGGCGTTGCGTGAAACCAACAAAAAGCTCAACCTTCTCTCCAGCATCACCCGGCATGACATCAACAACCAGCTTATGGCGATCAATGGCTTTTTGGAGTTGTTACACGGGAAAGTCCCTGATCCCGCTCTGCTGTCCTTTTTCACCGGGATTATGAATGCAAGTGCCCGGATCACTGTCATGATCCAGTTCACCAAAGAATACGAGAAGATCGGTGTCCTTGCCCCTGTCTGGCAGGATATCAGCACGCTCGTCGACACTGCGGTAAAGGAAGCGCACCTTGGGTCGATCGGATTTGCGAACATGCTCTCTTTCGGAACTGAAGTGTTCGCGGACCCGCTCATCGCCAAGGTCTTTTACAACCTGATAGATAATGCGGTGCGGCACGGCGGGAAGATCACGTTTATCCGGTTCACCTCAAAAGATCAGAACGGGACGCGGCTCATCATCTGCGAGGACGATGGCGATGGTGTCCCTGCCGAAGTGAAGGAGCGGATCTTCGAGAGGGGATTCGGGAAGAACACCGGTCTCGGGCTCTTTTTAGCTCGCGAGATCCTTGCAATCACCGGCATCACAATCACCGAGAACAGTGTACCGGGCAAAGGTGCACGGTTCGAGATCGCCGTACCGAAAGGAATGTGGCGGATGATGGGAGCGAAAGAGTGATGAAAGAAAAAATCCGGGTCTTGTATGTCGATGACGAATCAACCCTTCTCGACCTTTGTAAGATGTTCCTGGAACATTTCGGGGATTTCACCGTAACGATAGCAACAGGTGCTCCCGAAGCGCTCCGGATACTTGAGCTCGCGACGTTTGACGCAATCATCTCTGACTACCAGATGCCGGAGATGGACGGCATCGAGTTTTTAAAAGTCGTCCGGGCCCGGGGAGACAAAACACCCTTCATTATCTTTACCGGAAAAGGGCGTGAAGAGGTAGTCATCGAAGCCCTGAACAGCGGGGCGGACTTCTATATCCAGAAAGGCGGCGAGCCCAAGTCGCAGTTTGTCGAACTGGCGCATAAGATCCGGCGGGCAGTAGAACACCTGAGTGATGAGAAGTCGCTCCAAAAGAGCCAGGTTCAACTCACGGAAGCGATGGATCTCGCCCATATTGCGAACTGGGAGTATGATGTTGCTTCAGGCATCTTCACTTTCAACGACCGGTTCTATGCCCTGTATGGCACAACGGCAGAGCGGGAGGGCGGCTACCAGATGCCGGCAGAAGTCTATGCACGGGAATTCGTTCACCCGGATGAACAGCGTGTGGTCGCAGATGAAGTGCAAAAGGCGATAGCAGCCACTGATCCGAATTATACGAGGGATATCGAGCACCGCATTATCCGCAGGGATGGCAAGATCCGGCATATCATCGTGCGGTTTGGCATCACGAAAGATGCGAAAGGCAGAACGGTCAAAAACCACGGGGCGAACCAGGACATCACCAATCTGAAACAGGTGGAAGAAAACCTCCGGTTACACCAGGTCGAACTGGAGATGCAGGCAGAAGAACTCAGGCAGGCTCACGTGGCGCTGGAGAAGTCACGCGATAAGTACCTTGATCTCTACGAATTTGCCCCGGTCGGGTATCTCACGCTGACCGACAAAGGCATAATCACCAGTGTGAACCTCACCGGTGCAACACTCCTTGGCGTTGTGCGGAGTGCACTGATCAGGGCACCCCTCAGTAAATATATCGCAGAAAATGATTCCGGTCCGTGGTATCAATATTTTCGGAATGTCATTAAGCAGGACACCCAACAGACCTGCACCCTTACGTTCACCCGGGGGGATGGGACACCATTCCCCGCCCTGCTGGAAAGT
Organism: Dehalococcoidia bacterium; assembly: GCA_041653935.1. Classification (GTDB taxonomy): domain Bacteria; phylum Chloroflexota; class Dehalococcoidia; order E44-bin15; family E44-bin15; genus JAYEHL01. Next base: position 71,720 of record JBAZEO010000005.1, read on the forward strand.
GTACGGCTTACCGGCGGTGAGGGAGCAGCAACAGTCCGGATGATAATCAGTGATAACACCGAACAGAAACGAGCAGAGTCAGAAATCCAGCAATTGCTCGCGAATGTTTCGCAGGAGAAAGAAAAACTCTCCTTACTTATCAACAGCATCTCCGATGAGGTCTGGTTTGCTGACACCGAAGGGCGATTCACGCTGGCAAACCCATCTGCTCTCCGGGAATTCCGTCTTGATCATGCGGATGGATTCAATGTCGAAACCCTTGCGAAGAGCCTGGAAGTTCTTCGCCCGGATGGCAGCCCCCGCCCGGTTGACGAGGCTCCGCCATTACGTGCTCTTGCCGGAGAAGTGGTACGGCTCCAGGAGGAGATCGTCCGGACTCCTGCAACCGGGGAGTTGCGGTACCGGCAGGTCAGCGCCGCTCCTGTCCATAATGATAAAGGCATCATCATGGGATCTATATCGGTTGTCCGGGACATCACCGACTTGAAAAGAGCAGAAGAAGCGCTCCGGAAAAGCGAGGGGAAATTCCAATCCCTCTATATGCATATGAATGAAGGCGCAGCCCTCCATGAACTCACGTATAACGACCAGGGTATCCCGGAAGATTATATCATCATTGAAACCAATTTAGCGTTCGAGAAGCAACTTGGCATCTCCAGAGATACGGTAATCGGGAAGACAAGCAGGGAAGCATATGGCGTAGCCGAGCCGCCCTACTTTGAAATCTATGCACGGGTAGCCCTGACCGGAGAGCCGAAGGTCTTTGAAACATATTTCCCTCCGTTGAAAAAACATTTCTCAATTTCAGTATTCTGCACTCAAAAAGGCAGTTTCGCCACAGTCTTTGAAGATATTACCGAGCGCAAACAGGTGGTAGAAACGCTGCGGGAGAGCGAGGAGAAGTTCCGGTCTATTGTCGAGACCTCCCCAGACATTATCTGGGAGATCGACCCGCAGGGGATATTCCGGTACGTCAGTCCAAATATTCACGAGGTCATGGGATATACACCGGAAGAACTCATCGGAAGATCAATTACCGATATGATACCTGAGGAAGTAAAGTCCTCTGCGATCCAGGAACTGGAACGCCAGTTTTCCCAGAGAGGGCCGCTCTCACATTTCGAAATGCCATCCCGCCATCGTGATGGGCGTGAGATGATTCTCGAGATTCACCCGTCTTTGACCGGTATTGATGGCAAGCGGGAGGGGCTTCGTGGAATTGCCGTTGACATCACCGAGCGCAAGCAGGCTGAGGAGTCGTTGCGGACTACCCATGAAAAATATACAAAAGCGTTCATGTCAGTTCCTGATGCCATCACGATCAGCGATTTGGATTCGGGACGGTTCATCGAAGTGAACGATGCAGCAACAAGAATTTTCGGATACTCCCGCGATGAGTTGATTGGAAAGAGCACCCTTGAGCTCGGTATCTGGCAGAATAAAGAGGACCGGGACCGCTTAATCGACCAGGTACGAAAACACGGCAAGGTATCCCAATTCGAGGTTTTAAATCGGCGCAAATCCGGCGAATTGTATAATGCCTTGGTGAACGCCGATACCATCTCTATTGGAAATATTCCCTATCTCATTGCTATTATCCGGGATATCACCGACCGGAAAAACGCGGAAGCTGCACTTGCAGAGAACGAGGAGAAGTACCGGACTCTGACAGCGAACCTCCCCGAGATTGTGTACCGTGTCTACCTGAAGGAAAATGGCAGGATGCAGTTCTTCAACGATCAGGTCGTCACCCTGACTGGCTACACGGAACCAGAACTGGTAGCGGGCACCATATGTTCGATTGAACCGTTAATCCATTCGGAGGATCGCCCAAGGGTTGTTGCGGCTGTCGAAAAGGCAATCACAGAGGGTGGGATCTTTATGGTGGAGTACCGTCTCATTCACAAGGATGGGTCAATCCGCTCCTTCAATGAACGCGGGCGCATTATCTACGGTGCCGATAACGAACCGCTCTATATTGATGGTATGATCCAGGATGTTACAGAGCGAAAAAAGATAGACGTGGCACTAACGGAGAGCGAGGGGCGGTACCGGGCCCTTATAGACAAACTGCCGGATTACATTTTTGTCCACACAAAAGATGGTGTCGTCTATGTCAATCCTGCGGCAGTTCAGGCGCTTGGGTATACAAAGGAAGAGTTGCTGACGCCTCCCATGTTCCGGTTTATTTCATCGGACTCGCATCAGATTATAAGGGATGCGATACAGCAACGGGAAGAAGGGGTACCAATTAATCCCTATGAAATAGGGGTCATTGCAAAGGATGGTACGAGGCATACCTGCCTTGTGCAGGGCTCACGGTTCATCTTTAATAATGCTCCGTCTACCTTGATCGTCCTTACCGACATTACCGAGCGCAAACGGGTAGAAGAAGTACTCAAAAAGAGCGAAGAGCAGTACCGTTCTCTTCTGGAGCATGTGCCGGAACTGATCCTCGTGCACCGGAACGGCACAATCCTGTACACAAATCCTGCAGCGGAAAAAACGCTGGGGTACACTTCCAATGAAGCGCTCAACCGGAATATCATTGACTTCATCGCTCCGGAATTCCATGAGCGTGTTGCAAACGCAGTGCGCCGGAGGATGGAAGGCGTTCCGGTTGAACCCTATGAGATTGATGTAATAGGAAAGGATGGCAACCGCAGGACAATGAGCCTCAACGGCACCCAGATCGAATTCGAGGGTGTGCCTGCGAGCCTGATCGTGCTTGTCGACATTACCGAGCAGAAGGCGTTACGTGATTCGGTGACGCTCGCGAATAAGAAACTGAACCTGCTATCGAGTATCACTCGGCATGACATCATCAACCAGTTGTCCGCGCTGAATGGCTACCTCGAACTCTCGCGGGACCTCCTTAACGATCCCGTGAAGCTGGCAGAGTTCATTACAAAGGAACAGTACATCGCAGGTACCATCGATGACCAGATCCGTTTCACGAAGGACTACCAGGACCTGGGGATACATGCACCGGTATGGCAGAATGTACACGAGAGCGTTGTCATGGCGAGAGAGAGCCTTCCCCTGCGGGGCATTGCCGTTGAAACGAACAGCCCCGCCCTTGAGGTGTATGCTGATCCGCTCCTCGTACGGGTGTTCTACAACTTGATCGACAACGCGCTCAGGTATGGCAGCGACCAGATGACCGCAATCCGGATCTCGTCACAAGTGTCCAGTCGCGGGCTTATGATCGTCTGTGAGGACGATGGAGTGGGTATTCCGGCGGACAAGAAGACGGCGATCTTCAACCGGGGATATTTCAAACATACAGGGTTCGGGTTGTTCCTTTGCCGTGAGATTCTGTCCATCACCGGCATCACGATCACCGAGAACGGTGTACCGGGCAAAGGCGCCCGGTTTGAGATTACGGTACCGGAAGGGGCGTACCGGTTCACCAACACGGGGGAGAAATAATCCAGAAAAATGGCGAGAGGCGGGATCAATCCGCCGCCACATCATCCTTTGGCAAAAACAACGGAGCCTTGCGATGATTCCCGTTGAGCACCGGTGTGAGAATCGCCTCGGAACCGTCTGTAACTGCTGGTCGATGACGATGTTTAATGCCAACTACGAACATGACCCCGAAGAGTGAAGTAAGGGGCGCGTGCGTGAACAATCGACGGTGCATCGCGCCGCCACGTGCTGTGGGCTTCGTAGTCTCAACAGGACAACCAGGAAAAAAGATACGATGTCCATATAAACACTTTCCCGGGTGCAGCGATTCCTAAATACATTGCGGGAACCCCATTTCCATCGAATTCCATATCCCATCACAATTGCAAATATTTTAGTTTAAGCGTGAAATACAAGGTACATGGTGTCTGCCTGCACAATGGCAAATTCACGACAGGGAACATCCCGATGAGCATGAGTATGATACGCAGTTACCCGTTGAGAGAGGAACACCATAGTGCCAGCTCTTGACATAGAATCAGTCAAAGGTCTTTCAAGCGTTGAAGCAGCCGAAAAGATCAGAACTGAGGGATACAATGAACTCCCGGATGCTAAGAAACACGGCATTTTCGGCATTATCGTTGAAGTAATCAAAGAGCCGATGTTTATTTTGCTGGTCGCAAGCGGTCTGATCTATTTTGTACTCGGCGATGTGACCGAGGGCATCATGCTGATGAGCTTTGTGTTCGTCATCATCGGCATCACGGTATATCAGGAGCAGAAGACCGAACGATTCAATGTTCTGGACAATAATCAGTTCTCAACCGTTTCCCCCCCATTTTTGATAAATACTACCGAAATGCATTTATTGCTATAAAAATAATAAAATTGTATAAAGTCCTGATAGAAATTATGGTGTTCCGTATGAAACAGCAGAATGTAATGTATTTTACCGACAAGGAAGAAGAGTTTGTGAATCTCCTTATTGAGATCGGCACCAGGAAAAATGTAGCGAAAATACTGGTGTTTCTTGCGAACACTCCGAAAGCATCAGCCCGGACAATCGAGCGCGGTGTCGATATGCGCCAGCCCGAGGTGAGCATAGCGATGAAATCCCTGACGGATATGGGATGGATCAGCAGTCGCGAGAGTTCATCTGAGCGCAAAGGCAGACCAATGAAAATCTACGAACTGGCAAAACCCATGAATGAAATTATTGAAATTATCGAGAACGAGAAGAAGGCTGAAGCGAAGAATCAGCTTGCTCTCGTTCAGAAGTTACGGGCTCATACCACCTGAAATTCTCGAAAAAACCCTACATCTCCCGGTCTATTTCAATCCATTTATTTTTATAATATATACCTCCAAAAAGAAGCCTCGCCAATGCCCATGCAATCGACTTTCTCCTTTGAGATGGGCAAAAGTGTTCGGCAAAAATTCACTTCGCTTTAAAGGGCTTTGGCAGTCAATGGGTGACATCGTTTCCTGCCGTATTTTGGCAAACGGAGCCAGAATTGAGGGTATTTTTCGGCACTAACCGATCCGGGCGTTTTACGGGGTTTTTGAGGATGTCAGGAATGCGGCGGGAGGGAATCGGAGCCCAATTTGGGCTTATTTTGGAGTGTAGGTATTACCTCCGGTAATAGGGGCTTTTTAGAGAGGGGGTAATAAGAGACCTGGTGGGGAAAAGCGGGGGTGGAACCGTAGGGATTCAGGTTCCGGACGGTTTTTTAGATTTCTCCTTGTCGGACCGGCGGAGGTTTCCGGTCTTTTTGTTTTTACTTCAGAGGGGTTTCAAGAATTCCGGTAGAACCCGGGGGACCGTAAGTGATAAGTGAAAAGCGGAAATGGAGTTGTCGCGAATGTGTGCTTTGCCCTGAGTACCAGATGAGGGGTGATGCCACAACGCTGCCGGGCTGCATCTGCATTACGGATCACGCACTCCCATGCATCATACCCGCGACTGAGTTATTGAACGTTGGACATGTGCTCAGTACACAGTGACGAACATTCGCCTAATGAATATAAGTGAAAATGAATCAATTTCTTTCTTTGTTAATTTCCCGTTGATAACAACAATTGGTAATGGGTTTTAAAATATCCAAAATTGGCTCAAATTGGATATCAGACCCCATAAGGATCAACTGCCCATCATTAAAATTATCCTTAAGGGATTCTGCGATAAGGATTTTTTTCATCGTGTCGAGACGAGAGAATGGACTTTCGAGGATGAGCGGCAGATCACATTTTGTAGATTTTCTTATTACCGTTAAAAGTGAGAGCCAAAGGAGCATCAGATCCCCTCCTGATATCTCGGGTAAAACATTGTAATCATCACGTTTTAATTGAAAAATACCATTTTCTTCGAATTCTATCGTAAATTCAACGTTTTGATATTTATCCCTGACACTTTTTATTACCGCCTCTGAAATCATTTCCTTTAACTTCTCGTTCGGAACGTTTGAAAACTTAAACAATAAGCGGAGTAAATTTTCTATTAAATCCCACGGGTCATCTTTACAATTCCAAAAAGATAATGGCGTTAAAATACATGGCATATTTTTTTCAAATATGACCCACCGGTTTTCTTTAAATTCTTTATCTGTATGTAAGTCGAATACATGGGAAATAATTCCATTCTGTTTGGTATATACAAATTTTCTCTGTCTCATCAGTTTTAGATCTGAATTTTTATCTGAAAGGAAAATCTGGACGGAGACTTCTGCATCCTGACGATTTCTTAAGGATTTTAACGCTTGTTTGTTTAAGAGAGAAATTTCCAGTTTGGATCTTTTCAGGTCTGTATATTTAAAGACCCATTGCAGTGCATACGCAATAGTTGTTTTACCAGAACCGCACGGTCCTACGATAAGATTTACAAATTTTTCAGAGGAATACCCCAGAATAATTTCATTTTTTCCAAAAAATGATTTAAAATTATTTAGGATAATTTTATCTATAATCAGGGATTTACAAGTCGTATCCATAATTCCTGATAACCTTATCACCTTATAATGAGACTGGTTTTTTGATTCTTTCTTTATCCTTGAATATACCCGTTGGAGTATTCATTTTTTAAAAATGAGTAGACGTTAACTCGTATGAGTTCGTAGTCCCAAGTCATATTTCTTAATTATTAAAATACTCTCAGTGTATATAGATCTACCGGTTTGATCTCGTATTTCATAGAACCGGGCTCATAACACCACGGAAAAAAAGAGGGATCGGGATAGTTACAAAATCAAAGAAATTGTTGCACGACTAGCCCGTAGATATAGGCTAAAAAAAACCTAATTTTTCTCCTGTTCATTTCTCTCACAATACTCTTTCTCCCCAACATAGAACAGCACCGGTGAAAATCCCCGATCTCACGGCACAGTCGTCGTCAGCACCCCAACAATCTCCTGCGCCATGCCCGGATCCAGAACCTTCGTGATCACGAGTCCGACAATCGCGATAACCAGCGCCCAAATCACCTTCATCACCTGCTCATTTTTCCCAAAAGCATCAACCACCGCATGAGCATTCGCCTGCATCCCCCGCTGGATCAGTTTCGGCAGGAACACAAACAACGGCAGGAAAACAATCATCGCCAGGATGAATGCAAGGGCGATCCCGGTTCTTCCCGCGAGATAAATCCCCGCCGGAACTGCAAACGTACCAGCGAGTAGAGAAGCCATCCCCACTTCACCGAGCCAGAAGTAGTGCGGCTGCCGGATATAGACCGCGAGATCCTCCAGAACGAGCCGATCCATCCGGAAGATCCCAAGAGCGTTCATCATCCCGTACCAGATCGCGTGCGTATGGTACGGATCTGCCGTCATCCCGACGAACAGCACCGCAACCGGCACGAGCAGCAGTACGAACGGCAAGCGGGCAAAGAAAAAAACCGCAGCGAGCAGGACCCCGGTCCCGCAGATCGTGCACCGGGTCTGCCACTCGTTCTCAAACATTCTCCTCACTCCGCAATCTTAAAGAGAAACGCCGGGCTCGTGCTGCCGCCATTCTCCGGAGAGAAATCCCGGACCCTCCCCATCTGCGCCCACTTCCTCCGACCGGTCCGGATACGGACCCTGTGGACACCCGGGGCCCTGGGATACACCACCCGCCCATCAATATCATGCATCTCGTCATAGTGCGGGATGTCGAACCAATCCATCCAGAACCGGACACCGTGTGGCATATCCGTACCCCGGCGCATATCATTGAGCCGGATGGGTGCCAGGTTATCGTAGATGAGGTCGATAATCAGGTTCTCATCCGCCTTGTCCGGGTTCAGATCGAGTTGATAGAAAATCGGATTGCGGCTCACTTCTTCCGGGGAGAGTGGCGTGTCGGGCGTTAAGAGCAAAAGCCCGTTAAACGTGCCCCGGTACAGCCCGGTTACTCTTGCAATTGATTGCATGAGCGTTTCAGTTTCCATGATACTTCTCCTTTGTTCGTTCATGTTCGTCCCTGAGAACCCCGAACTCCTCGCACATCACGTCGTATTTGCCGATCTTCTGGTAGATGACAAACAGCGCTGGGTACAGCGGGAGCACTGCGCCGAGAACGACCGCTAATAATTCAACGTCCATAAAAGGCTCCGTCGTGACAGAAAGCAATGAAAAGAGTGAAGACCGGGGGGTCTTCACCCTTCCCAGGTCCCGTCAAAGTAGGATCAGGCGAGTGCTGCAACGCCGTCCGCCCAGGTCTCGATCCTTGTGAGGATCGCGTCATCTGAGTAGGACGACACGGTCATCGTCTCGCGGGTGAGGGTCACATTGTACAACTCGCCGTTTGCATCGTGGCACCGGATCGTTGCCGAATAGGAATCGGTTTCAGGATCATGTATGATCGTACCAACATGTGCGGCGGCAAACGGTGCGCTGCCCATAAGGATGGCAACGCCGGCATCGAAACCGGCATGGGTCTCGTACTTATCGGTAGTGGAACCGCACCGTTTCGCTTCGGCGTTTTCCCATACCAGTGCGGCGCCATATGAGCGCTTGGTAACCTCAACGGCTGCCATATTTTCACCAGTTACGGAATAGGGTGTGCATTCGAACGGGTTCGCGACGATCGTAGTGACAATCGTGTCAAACGCGGTTGCATCTGCAATCGGATCGGTAAAGGTGCGTATCGCGGACTTTACAATTGTTCTTGGAATAAAATCTCCCATAGTTGTGGTATCTCCTGCCTGAGGTAGTCAGGCAATACCATATATTACCTATGGTAATAAATACTTTTCTAAAAATTACTATTAGTAATAGTAATAATGGGCTGTAATCGCACCAGATTCCCCTTGTCTGAGGCAGTCTTCTGGAGAGGGTAATCAGGCAGTTTCATATATTACCTATGGTAATAAATACTTTTCTAAAAATTACTATTGGTAATTGTTATAATGGGCTGTAATCGCACCAGATTCCCCTTGTCTGAATCAGTCTTCTGGATGGGGTAATCAGGCAGTATCATATATTACCTATGGTAATAAATACCTTATTAAGATTACTGTTGGTAATAAGCGTTATCGGATGCATTTGCATCCAGGTCGTGTGGGAAATCCCAGATACACAAAATTCAGCCCGTTGCGACGATTGTACCCGTCAAAAAAGTTTAAAGGAGTTTGAGGAGCATGAGATATTCCCCCGGTCTGTTTTATTGCGTGGTTGTGATAATCTTGTCTTTCAGGCAGACTGGGGGGTTATGCTGTTTTCGCCGGTCATATTGATTTGGAGAATGTGGGAATCATTGCCCCTGCCTGCATGATATCGTCATTCAGGCACTGCTCTTTTTCTTTGCCAGTTTCTTTGGCTTCCTCATTTTCCTGCGGGTCTCTTCTGTATGGTATTTCCCCTTCTCTGCCTCGCTTATTTTCCCCCTTGTTTCTTCGGATGTTTTATGTCCTTTCTTTACCTCGCTCATTTTTCGGCGAACGTCTGGATTCGCCATTTGTTTATTAGTAGCCTCGCTCAATTTTCTCCTTCGTTCCAGCTCCTTTATCCGATCTGCGCAAATACCCTGTGTCATTTCTACCCGTTATCCCAAAACAATTGGTTGTGTATCAAGATTTTTTCCGGTTTATTTTTCCCTGGTACCGGTAAACCGGTACGCTCCTTTCGGCACCACAATCTCGAATCGTGCTCCTTTGCCCGGCTCGCCGGTCTCGCGGATGGTGATGCCGGTGATTGCAAGGATCTCCCGCGAAAGGAACAGACCAAGACCGGTATGTTTACCAAACCCTTTCCGGAAAAGTTTTTTCTGGTCATCTGCGGAGATTCCCATGCCGTCATTCTCGCAGACGATCGTGAGGCTCATGTCAGATTCCTGTGATGAAACCCGGATCGTCTTCATCTGGTCACCGCCGTATCTGAGGGCGTTGTCGATCAGGTTGTAGAAGACCTTTTCGAAGAGTGGATCGGCATATACATCAGGATCAGCGGGATCAGCCTCGACATGCACTGCCCGCAGGGGAAGTGCTGCCATCGCGTTTCTGATGCTTGCGTTCACGTTCTGCCATGCGGAAGCTGAAACACCCAGATTCAGGTAGTCCTTCGTAAACGTAATTTGCTCCTCGATGGTTCTTGTTATCTTTAATATTTTTGCATAAGAAATGATGGCATTACCAATGAACATATTTTCGAAAAACGTTTTGGTAAATTGAGCGCGGATTGAGGTTGTTGCACAGACATTTCAAATTCCACAATTGTATCAATTTGTATCGAAAATCTCGTTGGAAATTTGTCAGAACGCAAAAAATTTTTATCATTTCTACTATTGGGTTAATCTTTTCGAGTTGTGCAACAGCCACGATTGCGATTTCGAATGATGGCGAACCATGAACGGCTATTTCCCTAAAAGTAGCTGGATCGATTCCTTTAAGGGACTTACGGGAAATGACAATCTATGGTTCGCCATGCTTCGAAATTCAAAACAAGTCACGATTTGCCATTTTCCTTTTTCGGAAAGTCAGAATTTATACCGGGTTGGTTTTTAAGCCGGATTCCCACATAATTTTTTCTTCCCGTGGTCTTATCTTTGGTACGCTCAAAACCATGATCGCTCATTTCAAATCCGAACGAACGAACACTTTTACACTTTTCGTCCGGTGCGTTTAATTCGTGCCAAAGTTTGTATGCATTGTATAGATCCGTTGCTCCGGTCGCTGCTCCGGGTTCGATAACGCAAACATCTGCAAAGAAATCTCCCAAAAAGTCCTGCTCATCCCGGTAATTCTGGGTTGCCTGCCGTACTTCTTCAGGCTCACTAATTCCGATCTCCTGGTATTTTTTAAGTCCGGTGATCATCCACTGCATGATCCCCGGTGCTTCTGCAAGTAGTTTGTCAAGCAATTTCTTATCTCTTTCAGGTTCAGGAATGACAAATGAGAACGGGATAAGTTTTACGCGGTTCCAAATCGAGTTTGTCGTATCTGTGATCCTTGGGGCTGAGTTGAAACTCCACCATATTTTACATTCCGGCGTAAATTCAAAATATTCCTGGAACAAGAATCGGGCTTGTATTTTATCGCCACCGCCGGTCAGCTTCTTAATGACATCTTCATCAAGCCTTTTTCCTTTGCCAGCCTCAGTTGCTGATACAAAACGGGCTCCTCTCAGTGCTGCGAGATCATTCCGAATCCCTTCGGTCCGAGCTATACAGAGCGTGGACGATTCAACCGGCTTACCATAGTCACCCATAACTGCGAGCAGGGTATTTAAGAAAGTAGATTTGCCGTTCGCTCCTGCTCCGTGACAAAGGAATAATGCCCGCTCCCCTGTGCGTCCTGTGAGTGAATACCCGGAGGACCGCTGGAGATAACTGATCAGGTTCTCATTCCCCTGCATGACCTGGTTAATGAATTGTAACCAGTTCGGACACTTCGCATCCGGATTATAGACAGTTCCGGTAATTTTTGTTATGTAGTCATCGCGTCGGGGCTCGGTGAAAACAAACGAATTAAGGTTTAAGGTTCCGTTCGGAAAGTTCAGCTGATCCGGGTTCGCGTCCATCCGGTCCGGTGTCATTGGTAAAGCTGATTTGGCTAATTCGGTCATTGCATCGATCCGAGTATGCCCCTGTGATATGCCCGCCCATTTATAAAACTCAGCTCGTTCGATTGGTGTTTTAATCATTGCCGCTTCGTCTCCTATCCTGGTGGTTGTTTCCTTTGCCAGCTCCCGAACGAATAAGGATTCATCCCTTTTCCACCGTTGCCCGTCCCAAATAAACCAGCTCTTAAATGCATTGCAAAATCGTAGATCCTTCCCGAACCGCATAGTGAGCCGCTCACTATTTCCGAGATCTGATCGGGGATTTGTCGCGCAGTGCAGATTTCTAATTTTTTGCGTTTCTTCTTCCTGGTCTGATAAAAACAGGCGGTGTGAGGATTCGTTTAGAGTCCACCCCGCCGGTACTGGTTCCTGGCGTACCTCGCAAATCAGTTCCTGTACTGCCGGCTCCGATGGCGGATGGAATAGAGGAGCACTCTTTACTTTACCTGGTGCGGCAGCTATAGCCCACGCCTCTAAAAACAGAGCAGGATCCCGAACTTTCGCAGCATCCCCGCCTACCGTCATCAGGATCTCAAAGAGCTGCTCCCTGGTCATGCGGTAATAAATGTTGCCTGGCAGTGCCTTCAGTGTTGAGTTTTGAAGGGCTCGCAGTCGTTTCGCTTCGCTCCCGTCCCCCACCAGTTCCGCCACTCGTATCACCTTCTCCTACAAGCTCGGTGCTGCGCTGCTCATGCTTCCAACAATTCGGCAATTCCCTTTTGGATAAAAACATCAAGAGAAATACCGTCGATTTTTATGGTTTCCTGCGTCTTGTCGAAATCTTTCTGAACTTGCTTGCGGTATCCGGCAAACCATGAACTTGCATCACAACCCAGATACTTTTCAATCGCAATCATGCCCGTCTATCTCCCGATGCCAGTCGGTTCAAAAGGTGCTGTCTCACCAGTACTACTGCATCAATTCTTTTTTTCGCCTCATTTAAGTCTCCGGAATCGAAATAAATTTTAATCTCGCCTCCTTTTCCGGGAGTGCCTATGGTTATTGAATCCGCGTGTTCGGTGCAATGGATGACAATTTCCGGCATTATTGCACCGCCGTTTGTGACAGATCAATCAATCCACTCGCGAGGATGTATTCATTGGATTTTTCGATAACGCCCGTGATGGCATACACACAATTCGCCACAGACAGTGCACCAATCAGAGCATCGCTTCCATCCTGGGCTTCTGCTATTACCCGGTTGAATGTTTTCAATGCCGAATCAAGGTTCTCCGGAGAGCGTCCTCCCTCCCTCAGTAAGGTCATGACTCCATCTGCCAGGGACCATAAATCGTGTGCCGGGGTCTCATACATGGTCGTTCCATGTCGTCAAGAACCGACAACAGATGTCGCAAATAATATTTGTTAAAGATTATATCGGGTAGTTCAACCCGCAGAAGAGCAATCTGATCGGCATCCGTCACCATTTTCAGATCTGCCGCACATTGGTGGAGCTGTCTCTTACCATGGATCCCATGCTGCCGGATATCCGCGATAAGTGCCTGGATATCTTCCAGAGCAAACAGAGACAGTTCCTCAGATAGTACCAGGGACGCGACAGTTTCGTCCGAGTCAAGGCGATATAAGTACCTGAATGCGGCGATTTGCGCAGGTGTGAGATTCTCATCCCCTGCCGCATCAGCGACAAGGACCGCTGCTTCACGCGACTTTGGAATAAGTTCCATGCTCGCGTCCCTCATCAAAAATTTCAAAATCAAGATCAAACAAGGTGCCACTTCCCGGTCTGGATAGCAACCTCTGCCGCCGCACGGTGTAGCGGCGACAGGTGTTCAAGAGTCTCCCGGTCGATCGTGAACCCTGATATAGGCCGGGGTTTAGGCAAAGTTGATACTTCAGAAGCCGCAAAATTAACCATGTCTACCCTTCCTTTGCGGGTTGGGAGACGGTGCGCCGGGTGAACTTGCTGGCGCTAGCTCAATCCCGGCGCATTCTTGTCTTTTCAATTTGTTTTTGATACCTTCTACAAGAACCTGGGTCATATTGATCCCCTGTTCTTTTGCAGCCTGTTTGAGATCATATGGAATCTGAAGACAGGTGTTCTGGAAAAGTTGTTCTTTGCGAATTACAATTACCATCTTTTTTCTCCGCACCCTTCACGGGATTGTAAGTAATCTGATGGGTAGGTATATATGGAAAGTATGATCACATAGGGAATTAGTGAATCATAGTATGGTGTTTTCAGAAAATGATCTGCATATACTAAACAAAATCGCGATATCGCCAGATCCCATCACTGCCTACGAACTGTCCACAACACTGGAGAAAGATTATTCGACCATTCATAAGGCGTGTAAAAAATTGGTTGTATTGAGGATTTTAAAATCGGATAACGAAACCAATGATAAAAACGTGCCTAAAAAAATTTTGACGTTCACGCTATACGGTTTTTGCCGATTTGTCGCCCAAAGCGAATTGTTTTTCACTCATGGCTGTAATTTATCAATAGATCTGGATACCCATGATACGCCGGGGGCGGAATACGGACCGATTGATGATCAAATGAAGATTTTAAAAAAATGGAAATACCTTCACGAATCTATTGACTGGGTATATTCCCTTATTTTAAAAATGCCGGAAAAAGAGCCGGGATTCGGACCGTTTTTATTGAGTCTGTTTAATGGTTCATGTAAAAGGATTACAAATGAAGCAATCTCCCCAAAATACATCTCAACCGACAATAAAGGGATTGCGAACATCTTCCCAAAAAACATCTATTTCGAAGATGAGTCTGCAAAAAGGACACTTATTGAATTTTTGGATTTTATCGATTCTAAGTTGTATGAAGAGGTCTTCAAAGGGTTTGAATTTTTTATTCATGTCCTTATGTTAGCCGAATATCCCCCCGATCTATCCATTGAAGTAATCAACATTATTAAAAAATCTGATAAAGGGCAACCAATAATAAAAGAATATTTAAAACGAGAATTGGGGGGATGCGAAACATCAAAAAAATTTGAAAAATTATTGTGAATTCTTCAAGCTGATTCGTTCGCCTGCATAGCGATAATCTGATTCTGAAGATCTTTAATCTGTTTCTTCATTGCTGTAAATTCCGGTAAGAGTTCTGCCTGTTCTGTTGCTACCATAACCTTCTGTCGTGCTTCTTCTGTTAGCTCAAGTGCACAGACCGGGCACCATTGATGGGTGGGTCCGGCAATCGTGCCGCACCGGGGGCACTGCCGGGGCTCCAGAACCTTTGATTTCGGTTTACCCGCAATCTGCACACCGGCTAACCGTGCCATCTCTATCCTGACATCGGAGGGACCGACATGCGAATAGCACTTATCCATCATGATCGTGGATGTGTCCCCCCATCCGAGCAGTTTAATCATACTTTCCTGGCATCCGTCTTGGATCAAATGCGTAATTTTGCTGTGCCGGAACAGGTGCGGCGTGATCTTTCTGGTGATCTTGGCTCGCTCTGCAATATTCTTGATCTGTTTGGCAACACCTGCATACTGGAGCTGGTTCCTGCCGGTCCGGTTCCGGCCCCCGCCGGATGTCAGGAATACGAAGTTCTCCCCGGCAGGTTCTCCTGGATAATCGTTTTTCCATGCTGAGAGATATTCCCGTGCCATGAATAACGGGATAAGCCGGGTTTTCTCTGTCTTGAACTTCACCGTTACGGTCGCATCAACATCGGTGAATTGAACCTGGTTCCATCGCAGGGTTCCCAGTTCCCCGACACGGAGGGCACCATCATACAAGACACTGATGATCGCCCGGTCCCTGCTGTTCTGGCAGGCTTTTAACATTGCGCGGATCTCTTCTTTGGTGAACAGATCATCAGCCTTTTTTGTGTCGTAATGGTATGCTGGCGGGGAAATGTCCCCCAGTTTCTTTTCGGGGATTGCAGAGTATCCGTTCTCTACCATCCACAAAAAAATCCGTTTCATGAACCGGACAAAATCGGCGATCGTGTTCGCCTTGTACCGGGGGGACCCGTCCGGTTTTAGCGCCGTCTCAAGACCCTCTCGCGCGGCATATACGTCTTTGATAGCGCTCTCCCGAAATGGTTTTGGAAAAAACTCCCGGAGGCGGATCAGAGTAACGGTGAGTTTGAAACATCGTGAAGCGGTGATCTTTTTGTTGACCGCTTTCGTTTCCTGCACAAATTCAAGAATGAGATCTGCATCATCCTGTGTGATCTTCTGATTATTCACTGCCTTCTTTAAGGCACCGTTTGAATACTCCCGGTACTTAACATCGGAAGTATGGAAACGGCTTTCCTGACTTGCTGGCGCAGTCATGAAAGATACTTTTGCATGGTAAGCATATAAAGAATTTGATTAGAACATAACCTAGTGACTATATGCCCCATAACAGCACTCGGTTTTAGCTCTCTTCAAAAACAATCTCTCCCGGAGTGAGAAAGATCGGATTCCGCTTTCTGATTTACCCCGGTTCAGAAAATTTCAGGAATACACGTTTTCGTTCTCTGCCGGGCAGTCTTCCCGTACCGGATCACGAAAAGATCATTCTTCAGGAAGTCCGGCTTTTGTGGTGCTGTCGGCTAAAAGATGAAACAGGTACCCGAGAAAAAAGGTGGAGACGTAAAAGAAAAGTGTCGAGAATACACCGATCAGTGC
>JBAZEO010000006.1:0-73771 GCA_041653935.1 Dehalococcoidia bacterium
CATGCAACGTGCCCTGACTGTCCATCTTCCCACGGCACAACACTTCCCAGAGGGCCATGGCATCCCAGGGGCCTTCACACAGGAACACCTCGTCCTTCTGCTTGGAGTACAGGTTGACCCCGTGCAAGTGGTGACCCATTGTAGGCGTCGGTAGCAGCTTGTGTTTACCCTGGATGGTCACCCACCGATACAACTGACGCAACGTACCGTCAGCAGCGTATCCAGGCACCATCCACACACCATCTACGGCAGACTTGCACACGCCCCACGCCATCAACGTATCCGGATAGAGCAACCGACGCTCCTTAGTCAGATCCGTGTAAGTCGCAGTCATCTCATCACTACGTGTCCACAGTTGCTGCAAGAACGTTAGTGGATTACCTCCACCCTTCTCAGCACCACCGTCGCAAGCCCAGCACTTCCACTTACCTGTGGCCACGTTCACGCTGAACTTACCTTCCCTACCACAGAACGGACACGTGCCGACAGACTCCTTCTCGCCGGCACGGTACTGCACCTCCACTCCATGAAACAAGTACGGCTTGATCGTATCCGGTATCTCGTCCTTCTTCATAGATCACTTACATCTCCGCTTGAACTCCTGACCAGTAAGACCACGACCTGGATAGAAGACTGCAAAGCGATGACCGTCATCGCCAGATCTAAAGCTATCCAACTTAGACTGGATACCCATTTTAGACTTAGTATCTTTCCAATGATGGTAGCCGTGGTATTTCGTATCAATCCATACGGCTCCAAATTTTCTCAGTAGATCTAGGAGTTGGGCATGCTCCTCCCAGATAGAGTAAGACTCTCCACCATCATTGTGATCATCTTGGGTCACTTTCTTAACAAAGACTATTTGCCCAGATGGTGTTCTTAGGGCCCTGACATAGACTCCTTCCAGATCAGGACATTCTTCAGCGGTCGTCTTTAGACCATCTTGCCAAGATTCAACGCCTGATTTAGTCATTTCGGCTTGCCTGTTCGTCAACGTAGGTTGGATCAACAACAGCCTCAAGCACCTCACGCTCGGCTGCACGGTCACGGTTCTCTTCGGCTGCTAGCTCGTCCGTGTACTTCTCGGGGTATCGCTTGCGCAGCTTGGCGATGTTGGCTGCCATGATGTCGCCCATATCCAACTGAAGAGCGTTGCACATCTCAGCCATGTACCAGAACAGGTCGCCCAGCTCCTCCTTGACGTTGATCACATCAAGCGGCTTGCCGTAGTAGATCCATCGCTCAATCGCTGCTGCCAACTCACCTGCCTCGCCTGCGATACCAATCGCAGCATGATTGGCTCGCACTGGAATGAGTTTGCTTTCCAGTTGCCGTGGATGCACATCCTCATAGGGCCTGTACGTAGCCATACGATCCAGGGCCATCCACTGATCACATTCTGTACGTGCCGCCAGTTTCTGATACTCTTCTGGGTTCATTTCAAAATACTCCATGTGATTGGCAATCTATCGTCAGACTCCCACGGATCAACTTCTATAAAGCCTAGCCTATACAGTCTCTCCAATGCTCCTTGTACTCTTCCAATACCTGTAGACACACCATGTCGCAGTAATACATCTCTGATACGTCTTGTACTTGCACTTCCCAACAGCAGAGCCCTATAGACTTGGATGTCTAGGGGTCTAACCACACCCTGAAACTCTGTGAACATTTCCAAGTCTACTGGGGGCAGCATCAGTATTTTCGCACCTCCCATACCACACTGTTATGACCGGGGACGGTTCCCCAACAAGTCGAGAACGCTGAGAACTCAACGACATGGCCTGGATAGGCCTCCAATAGATACTCTAGCCACTGATAGCTCAGGTCGTTCATAGACCATTGGATCAGTAGCTTGGCCTCCAGCCCCCGCCTCGACATAGGTCTCATCCGTAATGCTTCACGCATCGGCCTACCTAGGCAGCCACGAGCTCCGTAGAACTCCCAGCCCCAAACACCCTCCATCACCTCGCCTTGAAGTACGTTGAGATAGTGGGGAGCCATGGCACTGATATAGACCTTCTCGCCACTATTGATAGCCAGCGACCACTTGAACGGCACTTTCTTGAAGCAAACATCGTACCACGTAGGCCCCCCAGCCCGACGGTTGCGAATGTGGTAACGTTGTTCGGTACCTAGGTAGAGCCATGGCCTATTCTCAATAAACTCCTCTAGGGTGTTCCAGGTAGGTGCCCTATTCCCAAACTCGGAGGCACGGTACCGAAGCACAAAGTCTTTCTTACTCAGTACCGGCTCCATCACTTGCTCCCTTTGGCTGGCCAGTTGGCCTCACGCCGCTTGATCCAGTCCAAGCCAGCGATACGCCAATCGTCGGCTAGAACGGCAGTCAAGTACTCTTCGGCCACTCCGTACTCTCGCTGCTTGTGGGCTGCAAACGCCTTAGCCATCGGGATGGCCACACTAGGAAAGAACTTATTGGTCCACAGGTGTGTTTTCATGGATAGCTTATCCAGCTCGTCACCGTAACCGTGGTTCACGAACGTGGTGCACTCGGTGTCGAACCGGTCTGGATTGGTTACCAGCGGAACCAAGACGAAGTTAGGCTGATCATACGGATCATCGTACACGTCAGCCAGCCACTTCTCCGGGGTCCACCGTTCCGTATATACGTGGAGGTTATTGGTGAACTGATAGTAGTTTCCCACCCCCACACCGATGCGAGCCGCAAGGTACTCCTGGAGCATGGAGAAGTGAACCACGTTGGCCCCGAGCATCCCCCAGATCAGATCATTGGAGCGGTTACAGACTGTCATGTCTAGAAACTTGGTGTAGACGGCCGTGCCTTGGTCTGAGAATCCGTCGGGCTCTATTGAGGTGATAGCCTCTCGAATAGCGAAGTAGGCTTGAGAATTGCATGGCTTGTCGAGGGTTTTGACATCAATCCCTAGGTCAGCCTCAGCCGACCACATCTGCAAGACCACCCGCCGACTATGTGGATCAGCCTTCAGCTCTCGTACCACCTCATCCAACTGGTCTATGCAGAAGTAGCGTCGCCAGCGGTGACCGTACGCCCCATGGTACGTGATGCCGTTGTCGCTGAACTCCGCCATCTTGCTGTTGTACCAAGCTAACGGAGCCACATCGCGACGGCCTGCCAACATCCACAGGCTCTCGTAGAGGTGGAAGAACGGGTTGCAGTCGCGGGCAGCGTTGAACAACACACGCTCACAGGGGTGTTCATACTGCACCGTGACAGGTCCATCAAACTGGATCACGTCGCCGTACCGGCTGGCCGACCGCCTTGTCGGTGCCTCACCCTCATGCACGGCACGCACCAGCCCAGAAAATGCGTCGTTGACGTTGCGGAAAGCGAATTCCATTGTGTTGCTCCTGATTTCGTTGTGATCGTAAGTCCTTACGCTGCAACCTATTATAAACGGTTGCAAAAATCTTTGCCGGGTGGGCTTTACTTTTCCCAGCCGGGAGCTATACTTCACTCAGTGGTGGGAGTTGGTCCTGCCAAGCCTGTAACGCCGTTTAGGAGCAAAGTCATGTCGAACGAAACCGAAACCGTCGCCACCGAAACCGCCCCCAGGACCCGCAAGCCACTGAAGAAGGTTGCCAAGGCTGTGGCCAAGTCCGCTGCCGTCAAGGAGACCGCCAAGGTCGCCACCAAGAAGGCCCCTGTCAAGAAGGCTGCGGCTGCCAAGGCTGCCCCCGCCGAGACCGTGCCCTCTGGCCTGACCAAGCGGCAGCACAAGGTCCTGACCGCCCTCGCCAGCGGCAAGGAGCTCAGCCGCAACGAGCTGGCTGACGCTACTGGCATGAACAAGGGCTGGAGCAAGCTGCTCGGTGCCTCCACGCACGAAGAGGCAGGAGATGGCAGCCTGGAGGGCCTCGGCTACATCAAGTCCGCCCGCTACGAGGGCAGCCGCTCGGTCGTGTATGCCATCACGGCTGCCGGCAAGAAGGCTCTGGCTGCCAAGTAGCCCACCAGTCCGTTTCGTTACAAGTAGCCCTGCCACGTTGGCAGGGCTTTTTCGTTGGTACAGGCCACTATTGCCCACGGCTACCACCAGGACGCACGGGTGGGCTCGCTGGGGGACTTGCTGGGCATGCTAGGGCCTTGCCCAGAG
Source organism: Dehalococcoidia bacterium (assembly GCA_041653935.1). Lineage (GTDB taxonomy): Bacteria > Chloroflexota > Dehalococcoidia > E44-bin15 > E44-bin15 > JAYEHL01. The sequence continues at coordinate 4,098 of JBAZEO010000006.1, forward strand.
CCACGGCTGGCAACCGCACGGACGCCCTTCCTGGAGAAATGGTAGACCACATCAGCGGCTTGCTGAACACCCAACACGGGGCAAGAATAAAGTGCCAGGGTCTGTGACCGTGGTGGCTGATGTACTCCAGGTCCCGCCACCACTTGGGAATCAGGCCATCAGCACGGTCGCTACGGCTGCCCGGCGACTTCTTGTAGAACTCCACGCTCCGGGTGTGGTTCTTAGGCTCCACGAAGTTCTCGTGGTGGAACACCTCATCACCTACCAGCGGTCGCTTCGGTGTGTACAGGTCGCCCCTTGGATTAAGACAGGCTTGCTTGACCTTGTAGACGGACGGGTAGCTCGTTCGCACGCAGCCGGACAGCGTGTAGTTGCTGGGAAATGCGTGGGCGACCCTGCCGACCATCAGCAGGCAGTTGTCAGAGCAATCCCGGGGTCCCAGGCTGGCCAGCCACGTACCGGGCCACTGCCGACTCGTGGTGCGCAGGTGCTGCTTGCAGGTCGAGTACGTCAGCAATCCACCCTCCCAGTTCGGGCTACTTCTGGTCTGCTTGAGCAGACCATCCTCATAGAAGATCTGGTGGCTCGTGTACAGATAAGCCTCTCCGCGATCCTTGCTCAGAGCCGACAGCAATCCATCAGGATCGTTCAGCGTCACACCATGACTGTTCTCCTTGCCCTCGGCCATCCACCGGAACTGCTGGTATCCGTTCGGCAACTCTAGACTACGACTGATCAATGGCGAGGGCATAGGATTGCTCCGAGTATGGTAGGCATAGGAACACGGTAGTCCAACACGGTCACGTCACGACCAGACTCTCGCATGGCAGACTGCACACGCCTCCATACGCTGGCATGGTCCTTGATGATATTCTTGGGGTCAAGCGGCTTGGTGTTACCACTACGGTCCCGTCTGCTCTGCACCCGATCAATACACACCTTCAGCGGCGTGTTCAGGAAGAAGAATCGGTAGCGGTGACCACCGCCTTCCAGGTCCATAGCGAGCTGATCATACCGCCGAAACGTGTGAGACACCAGGATACCCTCCAGTACCACAAACTTGTAGGACTCACAGAAGAGCCTGACCCGTCGCACCACTTCGTCCGCTGAACCAACTTGGTCACAGCCGCCACAAGCGGTCGTATACTTGCCAACTACAGCCACATCCACCTTCTGTAGATGATAGCCGATCAGCTTGCCCTCCTCTATGATTTCAGCGTGATCGTACTTGCCCAGCAGGGTGTGGACTATCCAGCTCTTGCCGCTACCGTGTGTCCCACGGATGTCTAACACTGTCGCCATGATTATACCCCGTTGTACTTCCTCTTCGGTCTGCCTTCGCCGTGTAGTGTACGCTCAAACTTGTCAAATTCACAGAGGCAGTTCTGGTAGTCAATTGCCTCCAACCGATCCACGATGCCACGGCGCAGGCACGTACGGCACAGGCTGATCACGTCGGTCAGCACACTACCAAACTCGCTGTCCTTGATGGTGCGACCGAGTAGCCTGTTTGCACCCCTACGTGATCCAGGCCCTATAGGTGCCCATTTTAGCCGGTCACGCCAGCTACCTTGACCACCACAGGCCCACCGTAGGTCAGCCACAATCTGCCCCGCCATGAACGTACCAACACCCTTGGAGCTGGTCAGCACCTTGCACGCCTCCTGCATACTGCTGGTCGGCACAGACAGGGTACGCAACGGCTTGATGTGGCTGTCTATGACAATGTCCACCTTGTCGCCTGACACTCCGTTGGTGCTCACAATGTAGGCTGCATTGAACACCTTGGTCTGCTTGTGCAGTACGTCCTTGACACGCGTGGGATCCCAGAAGTAGGGGAACCCAATCGCTTCCAATGAGCTGGGCAAGTTTATGAACCGACCCAGAGCACAAGCTAGTACGATGTTGTGGTGATCGTAGTTTGGCTTGTACCAGTTGTCCAGCAACCAACGGCTCACCGTGTCATCCATGCGCCGTACGTTGCAGAACCGATACTGCTGGAGTATCTCGTCGTCAGTCCAGGGCTTCGGCTTGCCCTTCTCCTTGCGTAGGCGTATGGTCTCTCGCTCCTCAATCCAGTACAGGAACCGTTCCTGCGGCGTCAGTTTGCGTACCTCTGCGATCTTCACGACCCAGTGCTCCAGGTGGTAGAGTGCTTAGTACAGGATACAGGGGTAGGCACACCTAGATCGTCGCCGCCCTGTGCCATCAGTTTCATACACTGCTCGATGATGGGTTTGTTGGTTGCCTCGTCGTCGGGAAAGTCAAACACCTGCTCGTCGTGGATCTGCATGACAATATGGTAGTCATCGCCCACATCCTGTAGATAGTTATGGCAGCGGATCATTCCCTTCATCATCCACCAGCAAGCCGTTCCTGATACGTGATAGTTCAACGGTACCGTAGGCATGATGCGTCCGTAGCTAGTACGTCCACACCACAACGGATAGCCGTGATCAGGATCCACGGTCTTGTCAGGCATGGTTTCCACATAACCATACTTCTCAGCGTAGGCAATCTGCTGTGCATTCAGTTTCTTGATACGGTTGAACCGGCTCTGGATCCTAGCCTGTGCTCCAGGCACATGATAGGCACGATCCGCCGTACCGCTCTCTAGCACAGCTCCGTACTGCACAGCGAAGTCACCGTTCTTGGTCCACTGGTACCACGTGCTAGCGTAGGCCTCCTTGCTCTCCATACCATGTTTCGCAAACAACTTGGGATGCAGCGTATCAAAGATGAGCATGTGATAACTGCCGTAGTAAGGCGGATCGTTAGGATGCTCAAACAGGTACACCATCTCTGGCTCGTTGGCCTCGTAAGCTGGGAACCGCAGCTCTAGGTTCTTTGCATCACAGGAGTACCACACCCTACCCGGCGCAGGCCCAAAGCAGTACCGAAGATTGAAGCCCTCCTTCTTGCTGATATTCTGCTCGTTCGGGTTCTGTGACGACCACCGCAGCGTGTCAGTGCCCGTGGGATTCAGTGACGGATGCAGTCTGTACCACACCCTATCACGGTGCTCCGTGTGTACCCAGAACTTCTTGTAGCTCTCCAGGTACCCATAAGCCGTGTCACGCTTGCGCTTGCCCATCAGTGCCGTCACGAACATCAGCGGCTTGCTGTTGCGTGGCAACGTGACTGAGTACTGCTCCAATACGGTCTTGTCCAGCGACGGTACCCCAGTCTTCTTGCTCTTCTTGAGTGGGGGTAGATGCATCCCCTCCTCGCTGAACACAAACTCCGTGAGCGACTTGTTGTTGCCGCTCTTAGGCAGCGTCAACTCGTAGCCGTATCGCTTGGCTATGTTGAGGCACGTACGATGAGCGTCTTGACTGGCCTCGGCATACTCCGTACGTTTCTCCTCCAACCGTCCAGCGTGTAGCGTCACGCCGTAGTTTTCTATAGCGGCTACCACGGGCAGCACCTTGAGCCGTTCCTCGTAGATCCGCCAGAGGTGCTTTTGCTTCAGGATCTGCTGTTGCCGCTTGAACAGCGGTAGCGTCACGCTCGCGTCGCTGTCACCGTACTCACTCAGCACGGTCTCCCAGGTCTCGTCGCCACCACCCTCCTCGTGCACCAGTCGCGGCATCCAGCAGTCGTACTTCCACACGGTACTCTTCGCACTAGGCATCTCAGGCAAGCCTTCCTTGGCCTGTCGCCAGTCTGGCCTGTTAGTTCGTGCCCAGCTACGAGCCGCCAGCGTCACCTTCCTCAGCCTGTCCTCGTACGGCTGTACGTTAGCTTGCAAGTACACCATGGCCATCGTGGTCAGGTCATGGGGCTGATTGCTAGCCAGCAAGTGCCCTGCCAACAATGTATCGTAGATCTTAGCCCAGTCCCACCTCAGCTCCATGCTGTAGTCATTGAACAGCAGGCTCAAGGCCATGAAGTCAAACTTGGGATTCTGTAATACGATCTTATCAGCACCGTCTATCTTGCGTTGCAGGTCCTTCAGGTCGCCGCGGTCTGCCACCACCCTACGCGTCAACGGATCCACTCGCCACTCCCACGACACGTTGCACCCATCCTCGTCACAGGTGCTCACGTAGTAGGGCCTCGCTCCGTGCCGTAGATCCAGTCCCGTAGTTTCACTGTCTAGGCTGATCATGCCTCCCTGTCGTGGTCGCTTAGGCATCACTCTACTCCAGCAATACTGAAAACGCACTTCCAGAACACAGAACCAACGGCACATCCTGCAAGGAAAGAGATAGTCCATAGCAGCCACGGCACTTTTCTAATAGACATCGCGTTGCTCCTCCTTCTTGGTGGCTTTGACCCATGCAGCATAGGTCCTGAACTTGGGTGGATACCGACGCCCATTCAGTATAAGCCGCCACTTACCCCACGGGGCTATTAACCCCTCAGCATTGGCAGCCAGAATGAGCCTGTCACGCTCAGCGTGCGATAGCCTGAAGAGGCCAGCAGACTCTAGCACACGGTCACCGTGCTGTAAGACAGACACGTACCGTCCCTGAGTGATCTGGCCTCGCTGTAGCAGCCAGAGCAGCCGTCCATCGTGGATGTGGTTGTGGCAGTAGTGGCAGAGGGGCACGGTTTCTATGTAGGTCCACAGACCTTGTTGATAATCTGCCTTGTATATCTCGTGCCCCTCTAGCCACTGGTGCGCCTTGGCCTGATACTTACTTACTCCGCAGGCCACGCAATGGAACGCCGTCGACTCGTAGGCAGCCTGTCGCGTAGCGTTCCACCAGCGAGAGCCCAGGATCTCTCGTGGCACTACTCCGTGCATCGGTTGAGGTGTGTTGGGACACAACAGCACCTCTGGCCTCAACGACCACTTGATCGGCTTCTTGTTCCCAACGGCTTCGCGAATCGTTTCAGCAAGCCCTTTCCGTTGCACGGCAGACACCTCCCGCCTTTGCTACTGACGCCCGTACCACCACAGGCAATACACTTGACCCGTGGTACAGGTCTGGTTATGCGTGGCCTAGGCTTAGGAGGCATCGCTGTGGTTCCTACCACTCTTGTTCACAAGAATCGTGGCATTACCGGACGACGGCTTGCTGCACTGGAACGAAACCTGAGCACCACCCCCCACATAGGCGATCTTGGCTCCACCGACCTTGCTCCCGGCGAACGTCTTGGCCTTCTCAATCACGGCGTCGTCCACTTCCTTCTTGCTCAACGATACGACTTGCACGGATTCCACGGCTAGCTCCTTTACACTACTTAAGAAACAAGCAGCCCTGCCGTCTGGCTAACTACGGACAGGGCTGCTGAACCACGAACCACAAACACACTACGCAGAAGGAGACAACGCGCTATTCGTCGCCGACCAGTTCGTCCCACGAAACGAGCTTGAACGCCTTCTGGTCATCCAGCGATTCCAGGTTGCAGGTGCGCTTCGGCTTGAATACCTTCTTCACCTCAACCTCGATTGCCTTCTTGGCCTTCGGGGGCTTGTACTTGTACACGTCGCCCACGGCAGGCTCCCACTCGGCCTCTTCCTCTTCGGCTTCGGCTTCCTCTCCTTCCTCCTCTTCAACAGGCGGGGCCTTTTTACCCTTGGTCTTGCTCTTGCCCGCACCCTCAATGGCGGCAGCGCAGTCGGCCCACGTGTCGTAGGACTCGGGGTCCAAGCCACAAGCCTCAGCACGGTTGCTGATCTCGGTGGCAGCATCCTCGTCGCCTTCCTCGTCGGCTGCGGTAGCCAAGTCTTCCAGACTCACTTCCTCATCGGAGGCTTCCTCTTCCGCGGCCTCTTCCTCTTCCTCGGCGTCTACTACGTCTTCGACCTCTTCGTCGTCGTCTTCAACGTAGTCCACGGCACCGTTCCACACCTCGTTGGTGCGCGGCTCAGTGCCCACGTAGGGGTTCGCCGCCTTGGCAGCAGCCTCGGTCTTGTACTTCTTGTCACCCACGTAGAACGCACCATCGCGTTCCTCGATCTCCTGCTTGGCCCCCTTCCACGTACGGAAGCGGAAGTGCGGAGCCAGCTCCTTGATCGTGGCAGCCGTGGCTTCCAACTCGTCGTAGCCCACGTCGTCCAGGTCCAGGTCCGGCACCAGCTTTTTCCACTCGTTGAGGATCCAACCCATGTGGTCGCTGATTGTCTGCCGGCTGCGGCTGGGGGTGTCGCACATGGGCTCCATGATACTGGTGCGCAGGCCAGCTATCGGAACGCCGTCGTGCTCCGTGGGCTTCTTTACAATACCGGCCGCATAGAAAAAGAATTGCCCCTTGTTGGTACCCTTCTCGTACGGCTTGAAGTAGCAGTCCACGAGCTGAGCGATGCCGTTTTCGATCCCACCGGGTAGTGAACCGCCGGCATCAAACACAACCTCGTCGTCCTTGTGCCCTTCGTAGGCTTCCTTCAACTTGGTTCCAAGTTTGGCAGCCAGTGCACTCTTCGTAACCTTCTTCACCATGGTAGACCTTTCACACTGTGTAGAACTAGTAACTAGTCACCGACATACTCACGATTGCGGCGAGCAGCGATCTGCTCGCTGCGACGGATAGACACCTCCTTGGGGGCTTCTATGCCCAGCTTGACCTTGCCGTCGTGCACTTCCAACACATGGACCACGACGTTGTCGTTGATCACGATGAATGAGCCAAGCTTCCTTTTCAACACTAGCATCCTGCTACCCTTTGCCGTTAATGATCTCCATCACAGCCTCAAACGATGGATCCACGATTTCTTCTGGCAGCGTTCGCCCACGAGGTACTCTGAACTTCGTGGTGAACACATCATGCGGTCCGGTGCGTAGGCAGTATTCTACCCCCTTCACCCGTACTCGCTGCCGTAGCGTCTTCTTACCTGACTTGATCACCTTCTCAATGGTCTTGCCACGGATGAAGGTTTCGCCTATATAGTCACAGGCAGGATTCAACCATCCTACCAGCGACGGTGTCATAGCAGCACCGATGCATGGAGCAATCACATCCTGATTGTTGCCGTCGCCTTCAAACGACCGCTCCTGAGCGACAATAACGCGATGCTGTGGCAAGTTCAGCATGGCTCGCATGATCTCCTTGCACTGCTGCGTGCACTGGCCGTACTGCTGCTGACTGGCGAGGCCCCAGCTCTTCTGAGCCGGTAGCTCATCCAATCCCAGCACCTCCTTGAGCACCAGATCTTGCAAGCCGCTACCGTGGTCCAGCACCACCGTCGCGAAGTCACCCGCTGTCTCCAGTAGGTCCCTCACGTCGGTACTCTCCTTGACCACCCAAGCCTTGATGGTCTTGCGGTATTCCGGCGTGTTGATGCTCTTCAGCTCACCGGGTCTGATACCACCACTACAGATGATGGCCAGTATAGGCTTCGGGAAGGTGGCCCACAGCGTCGTCTTGCCCGTACCGCTCCGACCATACAACAGCAGACTGATGGAGTCAGTATAGTCCCACGCTGAGGCCATGCTGCTCTTGGCTGCCTTCTTCTTCATACTCTGCTTCTTGACGATGGGCACAGTTTAATCTCCTTTTGACACGTCCGTATACGTTTCGCCAGCTATCTCGTAAAGAAGCAGCGACTCTTCGTTTGTGAGGGCTGTAAACGGCTCCAGTGGGATAGTTCCACCGTAGTCGGATACGATGGCTACCTTATCGGAATGATCCCACTCACCAGAAGCAACTAGCTCCTCAATTCGTCGCAGCACACGAGAGTCTGGGTGATTCCACTCAGCCAGCTTGAGTCCACAATCCAACCTGTGCGGATGGACGAACTCATTCTTGGTCAGGTTGACCGGCTTCCAGTACTCGCCCATGACTACTCCTCCAGTTCACTGAACAAGGTAACATCGCGGCTCAAGCCGACTGTGCTACCGTTGGAAAGATACTCATCATACTCGGTGCTGCCGCCCTCCAGCAGCACATTGTAAACACCGTACGGCAACCGCCAGTGGATGGCATAGCCGTCATACATCCTGCCATCGCCGGACGTGTTCACACCGTATGGGTCGCCGGGATTGGCTTGCATCCACTCCCACCAGTCACAGATCTGTTCCAGTAGTGGGATCAGGCATTGTAGCTCAAACTTGCCCACGTCTGTCGGTGTCAGGTCTACGTTCCATCGCATGAAGAAGAAGGATGGGTCAGCAGCGATCGTGGACTGCAGTCGCTCGTAGAACTGATCACGCGTCTCGGCACCGACGATGCCCTTCTTGGTTTTGCGACCCTTGTGCTGCGTGATGCTGTACTTGCCGCCTGCCAGGGGCCTACGCACTACATTATAGCGGATACCGCAGACCGGCTCGTGCATTTCAGTCTGTAGTGCGATCACGTAGAGCATGGTCTGCAGGTCAAACAGCAACTGCCGTTGCATCTGCTGCTCGTCTACGTCGCCCTTGGTCTTGTTTTCCTGCAACCACAGCCGACCCTTCACGCGGTCCACGCTGTCGCGCTTGCCGCGCAGCCGTACCACGCGACCGGACGGTAGCTCGTACGGTACGTTGAACACTTCCTCCTGACTCACTGGCTTCCGCTGCATCACATCCTTGTGCTTGCGCCAGTACTCCACGTAGACTGGGAACTGCAACGCGCAAACTCGCATCCAGTGCACGACCTGCTCTTGCTGCATAGGGTACTTCTGGCAGAGGCCCTTGGCGTACGCCCTCAGCGGAGCATTCCAGTCCTCGTCGCGACCGTGGTACTCCTCACACACGTGCCACATGGACCCATATTCCAGTCGATGATTGAACGTCTGTGGTGGTGCGAGGCCCTCAATCACTAGTAGCCTGAACCGCTCACGGTCCACAATGAACCTACTCAGCATGGACTGCGTGATACCATCCACGGCAGGCCCTTTCCACAGTGGCTCGCGTGGCTTCTTAGCCTTGACCATGGGCTTCTTGCTGCTCTTCTTAAGCACCGTTGCCATTTTAGTCTTCGTCTTCATCTGGATTCTTTCCTTAAGGTTGAACGCACTCTATGGGAACCCAGTACTCTTTAGTACCTTCTTCCCGACGTGCCTTGACTGCCCCCATCATCACTGATACGTCGTTGACGTAAACGACTTCTCCCACCCCAAAATCCACACATCTACCAGCCGCCAACCCCTCTGTCATGAAATTACCAAATCCTTCAAGGTCACCCGCTGCCACGTACTGCAGGCACTGATTGTAGTCCTCACTGGAAACCCAGCCTTGTAGATTCTTTCGGACTACCTTTCGCCCCAGGATGCTCTCCGTGGTGTTGCTACTGCTGCTGATGCCCACAGCCACGAGGCCAAGACCACCACATACGATCACCATCATTAGCACGCTTGCAACAGCACAGCATCCAAGACCAACAATCACATCGCCAGTATTACTCTTGCCCATTAGATTCTTTCCTTGGGTTGACCCGCAAACTGTCTATCGGTTACACTTGCCGTTTCGCGGGATTTGGTTTGTGAGAAGCATCGCTGGTCTCGGTTACAACGCGCCTATCGCTTCTCGTTGGTTTGTCCTGACACGTTGTCCATCGGTTACAACGAGCACATCGTCAGGAGTTTGGATTGGGCTCTCAATGTGATGCTCGGTTGCATACGTACAATCGAGGGCCGTTTGTATTGGGGCTGTCCAGGTGCTCTTTCGGTTACAAGTCGATGATCGGACAGCCGTTGGATTGGGCCTAGCACCAGTCAAATCGGTTACAGGTTGATGTTCGCTAGGCTTTGTAAGGTGCCTGACAGGGGTGGAGTCGGTTACAATTCCCGTCTCGTCAGGCTTTGTACGGTTTGAAGGGTGTATGAGTCCATTCCAGCCAGAGGTTCTTGAGTAGGAGTTTGGTAGCCAGCAGCATACCGTGACGGTGAGCGTGTCCACACTTCTCGCCAATACCTCCGCAGGTCATACACTTCTTCTTGGCTGGGTTCTTGCCCTTGCACTTGTCGCAGGGCTTCCACTCCCACTCTGGGTGTGTTTCGTGAGCCCTTATTTTAGCGTTCAGCCAACGTGTGCGGTACGGTCCCTCGCCGTTTTGCTTGATGATGTTTTCGCCTATCACGTAGGCAATGCTACGGCGTCGCGGACTGTAGCCGAAGTCAGTCCAGTCCTCTGCCGTCAGCTTGGTCACGGTCTTCTTGCCGCCACGGCTGCGCCACGAGGAACCCATCAGCGTCACATCGTCCTTCGTGTACGGTGCGCAGCCTAACCTACGCCACACCTTCGCGGGATTGGCATAGTTGTTCAGGTCACCGGTCTCGCCGATGATAACAGCCAACGACATGATTCCGAAGCCAGCCTGCTCCGGCTCCGCGACCCACTTGGCCACGGGCATCCGCTTGGCCACACTGAGCATCTCCTTCTCGTAGATGGCCTGCTGCGCATCAAAGCCGTCCACAGCCAAGCACGTGGTCATGATGAGACTACGGATCTCATGCTCGTCGCCCTCTATTACGCCCTTGATCACCTTGGTGGCTTCGCTGTACAGCTTCAGCCGTTCGCTCTCCTTCAGTCCACTACTGTAGCCCATCGTTCCAGCCACGGTAGCTTGGAGCCTATTGGCGATCATGATCCTAGACTTGATCACCCATGCTCGCTGTCGCTGCAAGGCTTGGAGTTCCGCGGACATGTCGGCCACTTCTTGCTTCTTCATAACAAACTCCTTCATAGAGTAAAAGGACTAGCAATTCGTGTTTCGGCTACACGGCAATAACCGCTAGTCTGAATGTTGTCGCGGTAGGCACGATCCCACTCGGTTACAAGACATCCGTCGCACTACCGCGATTTAGTTTGTGCTGCTCAAGCGCATCTACGGTTTCATATCCAATTTCGAGCAGCGTTGGATCAGTGTGCCAAAACAGCAGTCGGTTACATCATAGCGATCGGCACAAGACGGTTGTTTTGGAAGAGCCTGTTCAAGAAAGAGTTCGGTTACACGCACCTCCTCGAACAGGCTGGTTGTTTTGGAAGAGCCCTTCAACCGACCGATCGGCTACATTTCCACACTCGAAGGGCTCTAGTGTTTTATAGCCTGCCCAAAGTATTTATCGGTTACATTACCGGTGTCGGGCAGGCGTTGTGATCAGTTGGCTGTAGCCAGCTTGGAGCGGCCTCTTACGGACTGCTCAGCCTTCTGGCGGATGGCTATGAGCTGCTTCTGAGTGAATACCTGCTTGACGATCTTGCCTTCGGGTACCTTGCCGTAGATGGCCTTGAGCATCAAGTAGTTCACACGGTGGCCGTTGGAGATGGCGTGCTGCGTGTTCATAGCAGACTCTACGTCTGCTGCAGTCATCATACCAAGCATCGTGCCGCCGATGTTGTAGTTGTAGATACTCTGTGAGGCACGGATCACGCCCTTGGACGTACCTACGGTGGTCTTGGGTATGCACCGCTCTACGTCAGAACCCATAGCCTTCCGCGTACGCAGGTTCTCGTGGTGCCGTGCATCGCAGATCAGCTCGCGGATAGCCAGCGTGATCAGCATGTGTACGAAGTCGTCAAAGTCAGGCAGCTTGCGTATGGCAGCCTCAGCCGATGCTACGGCCTTATCAATGTCGCTACCATGCTTCTGGGCCATGTCCTTGCAGATGGCCGTTACTCGTTCAGGATACTCCATCGTTTTGCTCCGTGGTAGTGGTCTTAGTCGCCGGCCTGCTGCTGGGTTGTTACTGCTCAGCCGCCCACTCCTCCAAATTTCTGACTCGCAGCGCGAGGTTGGCAAACGACGGCAGTTTCACGTCTTCCACTCCGTCCAGTGACTCCGATAGAATCCTGTTAATGGCTCCTCCTCGCGTCATCATCTTGCCGGCTTCCAGTTTCATGTTCCGCCGATACACGTCCAGTTTCTTTTCAATCGAGTCGGGAATTCTGTACTGCATTATTTGCTCCCTGTTAGGTTGTGTTTATAAGTATTGCATGACTCTGCTCCGTTGTTGATAAAAGACAGCAGTAGAAGTGCCCGACCCCTACTGCTGCCGTTGTGTAGGTCTTTCACCTACTCTCGCATGGCTTAGCCCTCCACTACGAGTTAGAAGAATACATTTCCGTGAAGCGAATGCAGCAACTATTATAAACGGTGCGCAGTGGCTACCAACAAAGTTAGCCTTCTTCCAACTCCTCGAGGGCATCTTCAATAGCCACGTAGCAGCGCTGGTAGGCGAGGCCTTGCTGCGTCACGTCCATTCGTAGTATAGCGGCTGGATGGGTTATGTCTACCGTGGGAATAGATGTGATTACGTACTTGGTAGCCAGCTTGCCCACCCGTACTATCAGTCGTGGTCGTGCTAGCTCAATCATCTCTTGCAGCCGTGGCGCACAAGCCTTGATGCTTGCTCTGGACGGCTCACCTGCCTTGCCACCTGCCTCAGCGTCGATAGGTATGCAGGCCACCACGTTAGTCAGGCAATAGTCGTACTGACCGTCCAGCGTACGAGCAATCAGTCGGTCCAGTAGCTTACCGGCTGGGCCTACAAAGGGCCTGCCTAGCACGTCCTCCGACTGCCCAGGAGCCTCGCCAACAAACAACACGTCACATGGCACGGTACCTCTGGCCAGCACGACATGCTTGCGTGTCTGACACAGCTCACACAGTTGACAGTTCTTCCACTTCTTGCAGTGTTCTCTGTAAGTCATGAATGGATTCCTACCTTCTTACAGTAACAAGCTATCAGTAACGCGTCAGCCGTAGCCAATGTGACCGTTTCCTGAGGGAATAGCTGCTGGGCCTTCGCCTTCAAGCGGTTCTTCCACTGGGTCTGCGTCTCGGTCTTCTTGCGCGGTGGTATGCCGAGTGACTTGTGCCACTTCTGTGCCGTGACAGCCGTGAACGGGATCCTCAGTGCCGTCAGTGCCATGCGGATCGACATGTAGTTCCCATACAGCTTAGCATTGGAGCTCTTGCTGGTGCCGTAGATAGATGGGCTGATCAGCTCCACGACTGCCATCACGGTCTCGTCTACGAGGGCGTCTTCAACACTGGTTATTACATCCAGCGTGTCAAGTAGATCAGCCTCCGTGGCTGGCATGTGGTACTTCTCCACCGTTGGTTTGTACGATCGCAGGATGGCTATGCCACCACTCTTACCAGGATCAACGCCTATGAACGTGTGATGTGGTCGTATCAACGACATCAGATGTGCTCCTTGCGTAGATGTTTAGAGCAGGATTCGCATCCTACTTGACCGAACGCTGTCGGGTAATAGCAGATCATACAGCAGAAGTAGACGATACCCTTGCGTGCCCAGTACCGTCTGAATAGCTCTCGCTCAAAGTCTGAGAAGTTACGCCACTCTTCAGGGGTAACTAAGTCTATGTCAGGCCATTCTACCTGTTCAAGGCACTTCTCACACAGGTCTTGGCCCTGTACTCTGCCAACGGCAAAGTCGCCGCATTCGCAACGCACGTCTCTTACGTAACCTGTATCCAAGATCATCAGTGTGCTCCTCGCTGGATTATGTCCCGCCACATATCCCAGTCAACCTTCTTGACTCTGGCGGCAGGATGCGGTATGTAAAGCCTACGGCACGGAGGCTGATGAGCGCAACGGATCAACGTCTGCTTGGCCACCGTACCACAGACCAAGAGTAGATCACAGGTCACTCGCTGTAGGTTGCCACTCAGCCACTCAGGGTTCGGTGCTCCGTGGCCCCTAGCATTGCCTACAGCCTCCTTGCAGGCGTTGGTGCACCATAGATCCTCGTGCCCTAGTAGCCAGTACAGGCGTCTGCCTGAGTGGTTGTCAGGATTGATACGAAACATTCCTGGAGCCTTGCCTTCGTAGCCCCAGAATGTGTCTAGCACAGCGACGCATCGTGCGTGACTGTAGCTCATAGCTCTGGTCCTATTGTGACTGTGAATCGCTGACCGTCAAAGCCAACAATACACGGTGCAGTGATTATTGTCAGTACACCGTTCGCATAAGTCTGTGATGTAGGGATAGCCATAAGATAGGCTACTGCAAATTGCTCATCCTCGGTCAGTTTTGTGAGCTGACCCTGTGATCTATCTACGACGCCTTGCACCGTTGCATAGCATCGTCTAAGAAGCTGCTCGTGGAGGTCTTCTATCATGGACCAGCCTCCCAGGCATCGTTAGCATGGGCCACGGTGTGAAAGAATACCTCACGTGCCGCTAGCATACCAACGACGGTGATGGCGATCGTTAGTACCATCACGCCGATACGGTACAGGATGGGGTGTATGTCTACTTGGTAGTGTCGTCTCAATCTGCCCATGGTCTGCACTCCTGGCATGTGCAACCGTGTTGATGCCGAGCTGGTGGCGTAAGCTGTTTTACAATCGCCTTCGCTTCGTCCAGGGTCATGCACCCACGAATTCTGTTGACGCATTTACGACACACGTCACCACCCCGTGAAAGCATGTCTACCCAGCCTACTGGATACTTTTCGTCTGGGAGGCTGGTATGATCTCCACATATATCACACGTGTAGGTTGTTGTTGACGCTCTGCCCATAGCCTATCCCTCACTGATGTGAACGTGTAGTGCGTCCTCAGACTGGAGTACGCTGGCACGTAGGCCGCGCTTGATGGCAGCAGCACGTAGCTGGATCATCATGCAGTGGGTCATGCACTGGTAGTGCTTGCCCTTCCTGAGGGAAAAACTGTTGCGGCGGAACCACGTGTCCCAGGGATGCCGCGTGAGCTTGCGTTTCTTCTTGGCTGCCACGGTATGTACTCCTACGTGAGCATTCGTTTGATCGTAATCCGCCAACGCAACCTATTATAAATAGGCGTTTTGTGGGCCGCTACAAAATTTTTTGCTGGGGCTTTACAAGCCGTGCCTTGCACGCTATACTGATGGTGGCGAAATATACTTACGTAATATACTATACTATGGTATACTACTAAGTTAGGGCAAGGCGCTATTTACTTTTGGCTGTGCAACCCTTATAAATAGCGGCGTGGGTGACTGGTACGTCGCCTGAGAACTGGCTAAACCTAGAGGAGTACGATCATGACTGTTGAGACTCGCAAGGTGCTCTACAAGGAACCGTCTGGGGAGATCAAGGAGATCACGGTAGCGTTTGCTAAGAAGCTGTTGGGTTGGCTGCCTGAGGGAGAGGGTGCTTCCAAGTTCGGTGTCAACTACTTGGTGCGTGACACGAAGGGCGTCAAGGTACGTTGCACCAACAACGTGAACAATCGTCCGCTCTACGGTAGTGTGGTGGCTACGCTGGAGCAAGAGATCCTTCGCAAGCGTTGGCGGTTCAACGGTGAGCCCATCATCGTGGGCAAGACCGGTACGTTGCTGAATGGACAGCATCAGCTTGTAGCCTTGGTACTGGCTGGTGAGGAGTGGGATGCCGACAAGGACAAGTGGGCTGAGTACTGGGCCACGGAGCCTACCATCTTCAAGTCCATCACGTACGGTGTGGAAGAGGACGACGAAACGGTCAACACGATGGATACGTGCAAGCCGCGCACCTTGGTGGATGTCCTCTACCGTAGCGAGTACCTAGCAGGAGCACCAGCACGCAAGCGGCGGATCATAGCCCGTATGGCTGACCATGCTATCCGGCTCCTGTGGGAACGCACTGGTGCCGTGCTGGATGCCTTTGCTCCTCGGCGTACACACGCAGAAGCTACGGCGTTCCTTGGTGCTCACGCGAAGCTGCTGCACTGCCTCAACTTCGTATACGAGGAGGATGACGACAAGGGTCAGATCCAGAAGTACACGACTCTGGGATACACGAGCGCTCTAATGTACCTGTTTGCTACATCGGCAACTGACCCCGTCTCGTATCAAGAAGCAGCCGTTCCGGGTGATGCCCAGTGTGACTTCAGCATGATGGGGATGGCCGAGAACTTCATCGTCTGGCTGGCTGATGGTTCCGAGGATGGAACGAAGCAATTGGTCAAGGCGTTCGCCAAACTCCACGAAGAGGGCGGCAACCGCACGGAGGAGGCATCGTTGCTCGTCAAGGCATGGGGCTGCTACTCCACGGACGAGGGGGTGACGGCAGCCTCGCTCAAGCTGAACTACACCGTGAACGACGATGGCTTCCGCAAGCTGGCCGATCTGCCCATCGTAGGGGGCATTGACATCGGTGATCCGAAAGCACCTGCTGACTCCATAGAGGCTCGTGTGGACAAGCCTTCCCTCAGGAACGGTACCGAGAAGCGTGCCGCTGAGGTAACCGCCAAGCGCAACGGCGACAAGCCTACCACTCCCAAGGTGAAAGCACCGGCTCCTCCAGCAGAGCCAAAGTCTGCGATGGGCAAGGCACTCGCTGCAGCCACCACACCCAAGAAGACCACACCCCCTAAGCCAAAGAAGAAGGAAGCTGCTCTCGTGGGCAAGCTGATGTGGGTCAAGCCCGTTCGCCCCAACGAGGAGCCGTGGCGTGGTAAGGTCAAGGACGTCCAAGGCGGCACAGCCTACCTGATCATCAGCCAAGGGTTCCGCGGCGCAGGCAATACCGCCGCAGCCCCGGTCACAGCCCTGTCGCCTACGCAGCCCACGGTTGCCGTGTAGCCCCCTTTGCCAAGCTGGCCAGCCCGTAAAACCCTGCAACCCTCCCTAACAGGAGGGTTTTTTCGTAGGCGCAACCCTTATAAATACCAAGGACTTACGACTACTTTCCAAAATCCGTGGCAAATAGCCGTCCCCGGCTATTTACTTTGGCCGATAACCTACTATACTGAGGGTGTAGTGAGTTTGGTCCTTGACAACTTGAACGGCGAACCTTCCGGGTGCCCCGGTGATGAATTGTGGCCCGCTCGGATCGGTTCCCCCCGCCTACGCAAGTAGAGGGAATCCAACCAAGAGCGACCGGTAAGGTAACAGCAGCCAACCGCGAGGACCTATGACCCACCTAGTCTGGTAGGCCTCGCCAGTGGAGCCCGTTGCAATCGCCTATGACCCGTCTAGTACGGCAGGCTTGTGCAAGCCAGTCGCTCACCCTTATGGGTCGCTAGGCTTGGCAGCCTAGCTTTGAAGAGGTGCCACGAAACCCTACTGGAGCAATACGATGGCTGACATGACCAAGATCCTGCGCAAACTTCAAGACGGTCTTACTGTTGCAGACTTGATTGACGAGCTGCGAAACTACGATGAGAACGCCTTGGTTCTGTTCGCCTGTGACTACGGCGACCACTGCCACACACAACAGGCCCTTCCCATCAGAACCGTTGACGAGTACCACCTCGGCGTTCTTGAAGAATCCGCCTATTCTCACTCTGGCGTGTCGTTCCGCGAACCTGATGAACGCGACGAGGATTGCCCCGACATGGACCGTTCCGTGATCATCCTTGAAGCCAGCCGGTAGGAGCAACACCGTGACAACGCTCAGACGCCAGTGGGTCATCAACAAGATGGTCCCGTGCAACTGCGGATGCCATGGCCAAGACCCGTGGCACAAGAGCAACTACCGTCGCTTAGTCAACCAGACCAGCGACACCGAGGGGTGGGTCAAGATGCCCTACTCCACCAAGCCCGTGCGTGTTACTCGACGGGCCTACGACGCAACCCACTTTGGTCCGTGGATCGTGGACCGTGACAGCATCACCTGGGACAAGGGGTAATACCATGGCACGAACGAAAGTTGGCAACGGTTACGTGTCCAAGAACCACGAAGGCTACACGGTCTTCACGTCCAAGACTGGCAGCCCAGTCGGCAGCATCGCCAAGGGACTTGCGAACGCATACGCCTTTCGCTTGTTCGGCTGCTACGGCTGGCATCAGTCCACCACACGAGCCGAGGCCGTCAATGCCTTGTTGGACCACGTTCGCTCGCTCAAGCGTGCCAAGGCGTACCGCAAGGCTCACGCCAAGTGCCTGTGTCGCGAACCCAAGCGGCACCGCGACTGCATGTATTGCGGAAGCGGGTACTGGGGCGAGGTGGTCTGCGGCGTCTGCAAGGAGCAGGGCATCGACGGCAAGGTGATCCGGGGCACCGAGCGGAGGGTGTGTTCCAAGCATAAGGCCAGCCAATGAAATCCAAGCACATCACAACCAAGGAAGCCGCAGCGATCATAGGGTGCAACGCTCGCCACGTACGCTCTATGATCGCTGACGGTACACTGCCTGCCACTCGCCATGATATGCCGGGTGGCTATTACTACACCGTCGTAGAGGACCACGCTGTAGCCCTCCGCAACACCAAACAATCCAAGGGATGGCCGCGTGGCGTATCCCGCAACCAGTGATCACACCACACACTACCAGGAGCAAACCGATGAAGAAGAACGAAATCAAAGTCAAGGGCCTCTACCGTGCCAAGGTCAGCGGCAATCTGGTCACCGTTCGCGTGGACGCCATCCGCGAGCGTTACAACTCGCTGACCAAGAAGGAAACCACGGTCTACGACGTGACGAACCTCACCACCAAACGCAAGACCACATTCCTGTCTGCCATGCGTTTCCGTGGGCCTGCTGCCATCAACGACCCTGCTCGCAAGCCCGTGGGCAAGCCGTTGGTTGAGGTGCTGGCGGAAGAGAAGCCTGTCAAGACTGCCCGCAAGCCCAAGATGGTGGTCGTGGAAGAGGTTGTTGCAGAGCCTGTGACGAAGACCTGTGGTGACAAGCAAGCTACGCTGGCCGACAAGCTGCGGCAACGCAAAGACACGGGTGTGGACAAGGCCCCCCACGTGATCGTGGAAGCCCGTGCCGGTACGGGCAAGACCACCACGCTCGTTGAGGGCCTGAAGCTACTCCGTGGCTTCGACACTGTGCTGAAGCCATCGCCCCAGCAGCAAGCCGTGTGGGATGCGATCGGTCTCAGCAAGGATAAGGCGAACAGCGTGTGCTTCGTAGCGTTCAACAAGGACATTGCCGCTGAGCTGAAGCGACGCGTGCCGCAAGGCTGCGACGCCATGACGATGCACGGTATGGGCTTCCGCGCCGTAGCCCGTCGCTTTGAACAGGGTGGTCGCCGCCTGGAAGTCAACGACCGTCGCGTGGACGCCATCATTGCGGAGCTGATGGATATGCCTCTCAAGGATCTGCGGTGGAAGGAGCCCCTTCTGCTGAAGGCCACGGTCCAACTGGTCAGCCTGTGCAAGATCAACTTGGTTTGCCCCGCTGATGCCAGCCTGGACGAGTTGGCAGCCTACTATGACGTAGACTGCAACGGTGACCGCCTCCGCGTCTACGACATGGTAGCCCGCGTGCTGGAGCAGTGCAAGCGGGTGGACCTGGACAACACGATCGACTACGACGACATGATCTGGTTGCCGGTTGCGTTGGGTCTAAACACCTACATCTACGATTTGCTTCTAGTCGACGAAGCGCAAGATCTATCTCGTTGCCAGCAAGCCCTAGCCAAGAAGTGTGGTCGCCGCCTGATCCTGTGTGGAGACCCCAAGCAAGCCATCTACGGCTTCGCTGGTGCCGACGCCGAGAGCATGCCACGCATGGAACGCGAGCTGGCTGCTACGGAGCGTGGGTGCATCCACCTGCCCCTCACGGTTACCCGTCGCTGCGGCAAGGCCATCGTTGCTGCGGCTCAGCGGTACGTGCCTGACTTTGAGGCCCACGAGTCCAACAGTGTGGGCATCGTGAGCAACAACACGCTCGTGGGCTACCGTACCAAGGTGGCCGACGGCGATATGGTATTGTGCCGCACCAACGGTCCGCTCGTGTCCGAGTGCTTCAAGTTCCTTGCACAGGACCGCAAGGCCACCATCCAGGGACGCAACATCGGTAAGGGCCTGATCACCACAGTGGAACGGCTGAAGGCCACCACCATCATCGAGTTGATCGACAAGCTGGCTGCGTGGGAAGAGGTGGAGCGTGCCAAGGAAGAAGCCAAGAAGAATCCCAGCGAGGTGAAGCTGCAGAACATTACCGACAAGGTGGACTGCCTGCACGCCTTCATCAACAGCGGTGACATCAAGTCCGTAAACGACCTGATCACCAAGATCAACAGCATCTTCACGGACAACGCTGACGTACAAGGTATTCGCCTCAGCAGCATCCACAAGGCCAAGGGCCTGGAGGCCGAGCGAGTCTTCTTCATCAACAACAAAGATGCACCGTGCCCCCATCCCATGGCCAAGACTGCATGGGCCAGAGAACAAGAATCTAACCTCCTATATGTGGGAATTACACGTGCCAGAGCCGAGCTGGTTTTCGTTGCGTGATTAGTAACTACTACGAACCGAGGGGCGGACCACCACGCCCCCCACCACACTACCAAGGACAACTACAATGGAACGATGGATCATCGAGGGCCTGAAGGTTATGGCTGCGTTCTGTGCAGGAGCCGCCTTCAGTGCTTGGCTGTACGGTTAGGAGCCACCCTATAATGAGCGAACCACTCAGCGTCCAGTGCCCCACGTGCCTACGGTGGCACGTAGATCAAGGTAGGCGGCAGACGTGCCGGTACTGCGGTCTACAACCACTGCCCAGTTTCAGTTACAGCTACGGCAGTGTTTTCTACCCTGTGATAGGAAAGGATCCAGCAGATGACGAAGCTAAGAGACTCAGACATAAGATCCGTGATCGTCTGGCTCCGGAACCTACGCAAGCAGTACGGGTGGCGGCAATCACTGCGAAGCTTGAAGAAAGCCGCCGGAGAGCAGGATCGCGTGGCCGTCGTCCTGCTCAATGACTACACCCACCTCGTAGACAACGGCCTTTCACCCTACCAAGCGATTCACACCGTGTTGGCATCGTGCTGCACGGACAAGCGACCCTCGTAACCTAGGAGCTACGTCATGAGTTTGAAAAGCTGCGTCGTCGACAAGAAGGCCAAGACCATCACCATCGTCATGGACTTGGAAGACCCGAAGCCCTCATCCAGTGGCAAGACCCTCGTGGTAGCTAGTACCCACGGGAACACCCCCACGGCTGCCGTCGTGGATGGCAAGCCCCTCGTGGTCGGCCTCAACGCCTACATCAAGGCTGCTGGCTAGCCTACGGCTGCCGTGTCTGCCACAGCTCCCACGCCCTACTCGGCTCACGCTGGGTAGGGCATTTTTTGTTGGTATTAAGATAGTTAAGATGGGTAAGCTGGGGCGTACCGTTTTTAAGGCCCCTGGGGGCTCTGTTTACGCGGGGGTAGGCCCTAGGCGTAGTTTGGGGCCAACCTAGGCCCTGTAAGCGGCAAATGGCCGACCCTGCCACGCCACAGGCCCCTCCCGCCCCTCGGCTACCGGGAGCAAGCGGTAGCCAAGGGTGCTAGGTGCTGCCTGGGGCACCTAGGAGGGGGGTAACAAGGTAAGCAGGGCACGGCAGGCGTTGTCCACATCATCCTCCGTCATGGTCTCGGTCACGGGTAAGTAGAACACACTACGGCTGAGGCGGAAGGCCATAGTGTTCTGCCGGTTGAAGTATTCGGGTTGCTCGGTCATGGGCCTGAAGCCGCACCGTGCCTGGATGCCAGCCTCGTTCAGCTCGCGGACGATGTGATGCTGCATGGACAAGGTCATACCTGGTACATTCACATCATAGACCCACACAGACTCTCGCTGGGGCATGTGCCAGGGTCTAGGGATGCGAGCGTCGTACCAGCCCTCCACGAACTTGCGGTGTCGCAGATTGGCTTCCATGTGCAACAGGCTGTCTATGATCGGTGTGGCCAACAAGTCGGCGAGCCGGTAGTTGTGCCCACGTGGTCTATGGACAAAGTCGTGGTCTGGTGTGAAACCTAGACACCGTAGCTGACGGGCGAATACTGCCTTGGCTGCGTCACGGAAGTAGACTGCGCCACCCTCTTCGCCGTGGACCACCTTGTTACGGTAGAAGCTCCAACAGGCTGCGTCGGTGTGTGGATGTGGCTTGGTACCGTGCAGCTCTGCCATATCCTCTACGATATACATACCGTGTGCATCTAGGGCAGAGAGAGCGTCCATGTTGCAACGGCGACCGTAGATGTGCACAGCCATGAGAGCCTGCGCGTGTGTGGCCAAGCGATGGGCTCGTAGTGGTGCTATGAGTAGATCACGGTCACAGTCCACGAAGACGGGCGTGTGGCCTGCCAGGGTTACGGCTCTAGCACATGCAACCATCGTGTAGTCGGGTACCAACACGTTGGAGCCACGCTGTAGGCCACTGGCTTCTAGGGCAAGATGGAGGGCTGCGGTACCGCTACTGCAAGCTACCACGTTATCGGGTGAGCAGCCTAACCAGTCGGCCAACTTGTGTTCTAAGACTTGGTGGGCTTGCATACTAGTGATCCTGTTCACGGAGGAAGGCATCGTTGATCATACGTTCGCAGCTAGCGGCACAACGCGGACAACCGTCTGCCGTATGGGGCCACGCATTAACGTAGCGACGCCACGCTGACGAGAAGGACTCGGTTTGTAGGTCACCGTAAGCGAGGTGGTCATACTGACGGAAGCTGATGCCTTGACAGGGGAACAGCTTGCCCGTGGCTGCTACTGCGGCGAATAGGAGGCCGTTGTAGCAGAGCGAACCGTTGTAGGAACTGGCCTCTACGTCACGGAAGCTGATGCGTGATGGGTCGAACCGTGCTGCCTTGGTTGCTGCCTTGATACTACGTTCAGCAGTGATGGCGTCTACATACACGTTAGTAAGAAACCATCTGCGGTAGGCTTCCGGAGCACTGGAGGGCATGTAGTCTGTCGTGAAGCGTATGCTCACGGTGTCAGGCAGGCACTGCATCCACTGAAGCAGATGGGTCAACTGTGCAGAGGTGCCGTTGATACGAGTGACGCGGCAGTTGAGGCGGATGGTCAGGGGGGCATTGCACTCGGATGCCAGTTCACATAATGAGATGATGTTGCCTTCTTCAGCCTTGATGCCCGGATTCAGGCCCCACACGGGACGACACAGATCTACGTACGTGAGCAGATCGTGCGTACACTTGGAGATGGTCACGTAGGAGCCGCTTGTAGGTGAGGCGAGGGCTGCTGCCACGATAGCTTGGCGTACGGCTGGCGTTAGGCCAAGACCGTAGGTGTGCAGCTTGACGCCCCAGTGTGGCCCGCCTTCCTGAAGAAAATGGCAGAGCAGGTCAGCGTTCGTAGACGGGTCGCTGTAAGTACCCGACAGCACTACGGAAGGAACCTGCATCTCTATGAGGTCGTCTATGAGGCTGTCGTAGTGCTGTCGGGTGAGGGATCCGTATTCACGGTGGAATTGGCCATGGCAGTCCACACAACGCTGTAAACACACGGGCGAGCCTAGTAGAGCAGGATGCACTTCCACTTGGTAGGGCCTACACGGTGGCGGGCCATTGCCGCGCACGTAGGCAGACACGGCGTCCCAGTAGCCTCGGCTCCGTTGCTTGAACTCGCTGGCGTAGTCGTTGTGTTGATAGGCTGTCATGGCTGCTCCTTCAGTCAAGTCTGTTTTCTTCTAAAGATTACATCGCGGCGGTATCTGTCTTTCTTTGGGCTTAGAAACTCACAATTCCACTCCTTGACTACTTCAAAGCCCAGAGGATCTAAGTAATCCTTGAATCTGTTGAGCTCAGCCTCCATCCCAAGTTCAGCCGTTTCGATGATCTCGATGTTCATGAGCCGAATACTTCCCCCTTGCAACAAATCTCTTCCGCCGACTAGGGCTGGCATCTCACTCCCTTCGATATCCATCCACAAAATCGCATCCTGAAACGGTCCGAAGTAACAGTTCAGCCATTCTAGAGTCACAACTGGAACTAGATAAGCTGACCCAGGCATGTCAACCAGTTTTCCCTGACCGATTACGGACAGCCGCATTCCAGACATTTCTACGGCTTGTCCGATGGCCATAGGCAACAGCATTCCAGGGAATTGTTCCTGGACCTGATATTGGAATCCCCCTTGATGGGGCTCCAATCCTATGATAGGAACTGATGGGTAGACTTCATGAAAGATTTGCCCTTCATTGCCATTAGCCGGTCCTGCCAAAATGAAATGGCTCGGTTGAAAGTTGATGTGAGGAAACAGATTCCTAACCTGTCCAGGTTCATAGATCATTTGACATTTACTTTCTAATTGCTAGACGTAGCCCATCAAGTTTCTCTTCTTCCAGTAGCCGAGATCTTCTGGGTTTGCATACAAACGAGCCCTCCATTCTCTCTGCCCCCCAATCCCGACAAAAGCATCCCAGATACTGCCACAATCAAGAAAAGTACAATCAGGCATTTCTTTCCAGAGTTCGGATATGATTAGAGCTGCGCTGAGGCCAGCACAAACGACAAAGACCGTGCAAGGGGCGTAGTTCTGCTTGGATTCCTGCACTACTCGGCTAATCCCTGCAGAATCTAAGTGAAAGTTAGGACCGTGGATCTCAATAAATCCTGCATAGTTAAGGAAGTCTAACCCGCGCAGTGCCGAGTTCCCAATAATGATCGTTCTTTGATTCTGTAGGCAACTGATCAAAGGATACAATCCCCCGCGCTCCGCCAGATGATCAGTCACAATATCTCTCTCGTAGAAAGGGAGCCTGTAATCTATTTCGCTTACGAACTCCTCAATTCTTCTGGGGATCCCTGCATTATAGAAGTCTGCTAAATCCCACATGCAAGAAGGAACAGCGACAAGAAAATCAGGATCCTTCCGATAGTCCTCAAGAACCCTTCGCAGCTTCTGCCCTGTTTCTGCAGTCATTAGTTGTCCAAGCCCGGTCTTCTTGCCTAGATCGTGCGACAGAATGCAAAACCACTCTGCGTCAGAGAATCCCGGGAATGCAAATGAAATTCCATTGTTGATCCTCTCAATATAGTAATCGATAGTTCGAATTTCAAATTGCATTGAATGCCTCCGGTATAGGGCCTCTGTATTCTTGTACTCTTGCCCCACGAGGTAGATTCATACCGGGACTCCAGGTACGAAACATGTCACGAGAGTCGACGTACCATTGGCGACCGTCAACGACTCCCTCCCCACGGTTGATGTAGTAGGTATGCTTAGCTTCTCGCATCGCAGGATTGGAAGCGAACGCCATATGAATACAATGTGGCTTATTGAAGGTAGCCATAGCACCACGTTCATTGCCGACTTCAGGTCGCTGATGATTTGTACTGTAGCGTAGGTCCTTGTTCCAGCGGATACCCTTTGTGTGTCTCATATCCCAGAAACCCCCAGTGACCTCATATTGGAATAGGGGAGCATAGTCAATGCTCTGCGGATGCCAGATATGTGTAAACTGAAAGCAGAAGTGACGATATTTGCCGCCACTAACCCGCAATCGTTGGTTGATTGCAGATTGGTCAGATCGCATGTAGAACTCATCAGCGTCAAGGATCATCAGAAACTCAGGTGCAACGTCCAGGAGTGCGTCAAGGTACTGCTGTCGAGCCTCTATCTTGCCCAGTGCTGGGTTACTGTTGGAACAGAAGCCATAGGGTATGTAGATAATCCTAGGGTCACAGAAGGCTAGGTCTTGTAGGAATTGTGAGGTACCGTCCACACTGAGGCCCTCGGTAGTTACCATGTGTGGTGATGTGGCAGCATAGACACGGTCTGCAGATTCCACGAAGATCCACTTGGTCAGATTGGGCCAATCCTTGTGCTGCTCGTACAGTTTGGGCAGCCACTCCATCTCGTTGAGTACGAGGGTGCATAGAGCTATGCTAGGCATTCAAGCGTTTCCTGGTAGATGGGCTTGAGGGCTTCCCACGAGTGAGCCTGAGCCCACTGGCGTCCCTGTAGTGAGAAGGAGGTTATGTCACGACCGTACCATGCGTCTATAGATTCTGCTATGGCACGTGGGTCTACGATAGCACGGTCAAACTCCACGGCCTGTGAGTCACAGACGTAGTGGTTCACGGGCAGCAACGGCTCGCACGGTAGCCACGTGTTAGTGGGGTAGCGGTCAGTGGTCATGACGAGCATGCCGCTCGCGTAGGCCTCCTGAAGCGGAAGGCTCATACCGTTGTATTGCTCTGCATTGATGAACACATCACACTCAGCAGGGTAGAGGTGGTCGTCGTCAAACTCACCGAACTGGAACTCTACGCGAGGGTTGCCCTTCTCGGCGTCAAACAACTCGCGGATACGCTTCTCACCCGGTTGGCCACGCACGATCAGCTTGATGGGTGATTGAACATATTGCATGGCTTCTACGAGCTGAGGTGTTCCCTTAGCAAAGCCTCGTTGACCGTGGCCTGCATTATGGATGAATGTGTGGGCCTTCTCGCGCAGTCGCCACGGAAAGCGATCTACCTCCACGGGCATCGTCAAGAACTTGGTGTTGTAGAGGCTCTTGTAGTAATCCACATCCAGCAATGAGCCGCATAACACGAGGTCGGGCTTGACGGGTATGGGGAACGGTGTGTACTCGTAGTTTGGTATCATGACGACCTTGGTGCCCTGTACACGCGATCGCTTGGGTATGTCCCACACGAAGGCGTTCTCAAAGAGTATGAGTACGTCTAGGCCCTGTAGGAACGCCTTGTACTTCTCACGTGGGAACCTGCGGTCAGCAGGATACCAACTGCTGTAGTTCTGGTAGTGAGGGTGTCGGATGATGAGGACACGGTTGACCAAGCCAGCCTGATAGAAGGATCGCATAAGGTGCCCTAGACCGCTGTGTACCTCGTAGCCGATCGCACCAACGTTCATGTTAGAGCCCTCTGTGCTTGTTAATGACCAGCTCTACGAGGAGCGCCGTGTCAATCCTACTTACTTTACGGAGTGTGTCTGTGAGTTGGCCAATGTCCCCGACCAACGGCGCAGGCTGCGCACCGACCCCAGTCGTATTGATGGGCAGGTCTGTCTTGAGTATGTCCGCTGCCATCTGCACTAGCTTGCGAGGCGTCATGGGCTTGCCAGTACAGACTTGCACGTCACACGGTGGAGCCTCTTCCAGTAGGTTGACGGCGTCTACCATGTAGTCGTAGGCGTAGCCTAGGTCTAGGAAGGCTCCTGGATAACGGAGTGAGATGTGCTGCTGCTTGCCGCTTGCTACGGCTAGGGCCTGCTCGCACACTTCCTGGAGGAGATAGCCAGAGCTGCGTCGCGGTGAGTCGTGGTTAAACATGATGCCACACGTGATCCGCAGTCCGTGGACTGCGCGGTAGTGCGTGCAAATCAAGTAGGCCGCATACTTGGCGATCGCGTAGGGGCTCTTAGGTGCGATCGCGTAGCTGCTGTTCTCATACATGCTGCTGGAACATGGCTGGAACACCTTGATCCTGTCATCTACGTGCCGCACAGCCTCCAGCAAGTTGATCACGCCCTTGGTCGTAACGTCAAAGGCGTAGGACGGTAATGTGTAGCTCCATCGTATGTCGTCCTGGTCTGCTTCGTTGAAGATGAGTGACGGTTGCACATCGTCGATAATCCGCAGCAGCGAGTTAGGCTCCGTCAGGTCGCCTTGGTGGGGGTGTACACTGCCAAGGCAGTGCTCGATCCGCTGGAGGTTGTTCACACTGCTGCGACGGTAGAGGCCGTGCACCTCGTAGCCCTTGGCTAGCAGTATGTCTGCTAAGTAGCTGCCGTCCTGCCCACCGATACCTAAGATGAGTGCCCTCACAGAATGTACTCCTTTCTGAGAAGTGGATGCAATCCACCTTCATAGCCGATTACGTAAGGTCGTGGTAGAGGGACAATGAACTTGCCACCATGTTGGATCTGCCATGCCTTCTCGCGTTCTAAGAACTCGCTGATAAAGGCATAGGGCAAGACTAGGAAGTAGTCAGGCTTCTGCTTGCGAGCCTCCTCTTCGCTGTAGATGGGAATACCCGTGCCTACCGTGACGCGACCCCACTTCTCTGGTGACCGTTCTGCTGCACCTTCAATCATAGATGAGTTGAGGTGGTAATACTGTAGGATTACGTTGCCCTTGGTGGAAGCGCCATACACCCAGACGCGTTTACCCTGGGTCAATGCACGGCGCACAAATCTAACAACACGATCCTTATTCAGCTCTAGTCTAAGGTGAAAGTCACGATAGAACTCTGGATTGTTCAAGGATGACTCCGCCTTGAGGGCTTGCTCTACGCGCAGGTGTGCACCTCGCTTTGGCGCAACAGACAAGACGCCACGGTGGCGACAGTAGAGCCGGTAGCTCTGGCCGTTGACGGTGTTGGTTTCTACGTCGATGATTTCCAGTCCGTGCTTCCTGAAAAGAAATTGCAGGCTCCTGAGAGAATAGAACTCCAAGTGCTCATGGGCGAAGTTGCCCACATCGCCGAGCTCCACCATGTTTTGCAGGCACATGAGCTGAGCCACAAACAAGCCGTCGTCGGCAAGGTTCTCAGCGATAGCGGCGATGAATGGGTTCGGGTCCTCCAGGTCATAGAACATGCCGATGGCCGTGATCGCCTTGGCTGGCTTGCACTTGTAGACGGCAGAGGGCCAGAAGTCGCTGATGAAGGTGTGCACGCCCTTTGCACCCTCTTCAGCCAGATTGGTAGCAGGCTCGACACCCACAGTGTGAAGACCTGGGACGGAGTAGGATCGTAAGAGCGTTCCGTCGTTGCTGCCGATGTCCAGCACTACGTCACCAGCACGTAGGTCTACGAGGCCTTCGATGGTCGCTGTGATGTCCCGTAGGGCTACTCTCATGGTGTCAGTGACGCCGCTACGGTACCAGTAGTGCCGCGTGTAGAGCAGGTCTTGTGGTGCTGTGTGCCGTAGCTGAACCATCGTGCAGTCGTTGCACAGGTCTAGGGTGATCGGTACTCGCGGGGCCTTGTACACATCAGCAGGCAACGGAAAGTCGTTGACGTACTGGCTGCCCAGCGAGAACAGAGGGGTCAGATTGTTAGAGTAGCAGGCACGACAGGTAGAACGCTCCGAGATCATTTCAGTAGCTCCAAGGCGTCAAAGTTTACTCCAGGAAAGTGTTCAGTAGGATTTTGCCAGACGTGACTATTGTTGTCCAGGGTGCTTTGCATGGTACCGATATGCTGCACCAAGGATGGATTGTGAACGTACTCGTGGATGCCAAACGCCTTCAAGCCAGACACGATGCCGCCGTCTAGGGCCTTCCAGGACCGCTTATTGTTTGCTGATGCAGGCTTGCGGATCATGTGCCCGCTCTCCATCAACTTCTGAGCTACGTCACGGTTGAATACTAGGCCCAGTGCGCCTAGCCCACGCTGATTGGAACGGTTCCATCCCGCCTTGCCCTTCGTGAATGCAAAGTTCTCATGGAAGGTATACAGATTGAGGTAACCGTCCCTTGGGTAGGGTGATTGGCTCAGGTACTCACGCAGGTTGCTGACACAGACTACATCGTCCTGAAACATAGCATAGCGGTCAGCCAGTGGGTTGCGCACGTACAGCTCCGCTAAGCCCAGCATGAAATTACCAACGATGCGTAGGGGCGGTGTGGGGCGACACGTGACCGGTCGTTGGAAGGCGTCGTAGTCGCTAGGGTTATCACATCCGTCGACGAACAGGCGTGGCTCACCGAACCCAGCATCGCAGAGCGAGTGCAGCGTCTTGGGTAGTGTGGTGTCCTTGCGGGAAGGCACCGTGGTCACACCATAGGCCCACTTCATGACTTGAAAATCTCCTCTACCTTGGCGGCAGCCTCTTCCGGCGGAGTCTCTCCTATGGAGCGTGCCCAGCTAAACAGGCGGTTGAGACGCTCCTTACGTTCAGCACAGCCACACGGGCGACCCAGCCACGCGTCTACACGGTCATGGGTGATGCCTACCTTGGATAGGGCTGCCTCCAGTACGTCGCCTAGGCCCCTTGACTTTGCTGCCTTGGCCTGCGTTATTATGGGGGGTAGCTTTGTCATCTGTTCTCTGTGGGAGGGTCGGCGCATTGCATGGTCTTTCATGGAAACACGTGGATTCCAGTGCGGACAAGTCCACTCCGCATCGTTCAGCCGCTCCGCCCATTTCCCGACCCAGGTGCACTTTCCGCCGCCCACCCCCGTGCACCGAATTGATTCCTCGACCGGCAGCATCATCCCGCACTTTGCGTCGCGGCATCGCTGGAGACGGTCAATGCCTGCGGTAGTGAGGCGTCCAAGCACCGGGGAGAATGGACACGCCTGAGTAGGCGTCAGTAATCGCACACCGTTATTGCATGAGCAATAAATCGGGAGAATTTTAGGGCGTATTATGAATCCCAGATTTACACACCGATACTCGTTGGGGCCGATTTGTTCTATGCATGGTGAATTCACGCAACAACCCCCGTAACTTCTACGCTCTCTGGGGCGTAATCGCGACATTCGATATCACTGTTGGCATATTTCCACAATGCCAGCGAGACCTCAAAGCCGCCACAAGCGATATAGTCACCGTTTGCGCCGAGTGGTATAGTGGTTTTATACCATACGTGCGAATAGTTAGATGTAGGTTTTACGATAAGCTCCACGTCGCCGCGAACATACGAGTCTCCTCCAACAGTGGTGTTTGTGCACCAGACCCGCAACGTAAAAGCTACATTATTGCCGTTGTAACTCCCGTTGTATCCTCCCTGGCAGTACGTATCTGGTGATTCGCCGATTATGTACGCCGAACTCGGCTGATCGCGCAAGAGATATGTTCCTGCCGCCGGCCCGCAAAACGCGTCACTGAACCCAGGCCATGCCAGCGATACCCAAATATCGACATCGCAACAATAACATTCCGTACCGCCCGTAGCTTCGTTGCAGCAGCACGGCACCTGTCCCCACTTCTGAATATACCGTCTCGTCGGCAGCACTGGCCGCCTCGGCACAATCACCCCACCAGGCGTGCGTTCCCACAACTCATCTCGTCGAGGCCGTCTCATTAAGTAGCCGTTCCTGTTTGGTTTGTTTCACACGCAAACGGCAGTAGAAACACATATTCATCCGCCGCGAGGGACACGTCTGGGTCTTTGATGATGCGGCACGTGACTCCGTTCGCGATCATCTTGCCGGTCGTTATTGACGTTGGAATATCAAATACAGTGATGATTTCGCCGTTTTCGTTTTTGGCAGGTCCGATCAACAGAATCGCCGAAGCCGAATCGCCCGGCAAAAGATTCTCTGTCAATTCGCACGTGAAGATCTGGAGGCCACTAAGAGCCAACCAATGACCAAACTTATCCCTTAGGACGGGAAAGAACTGTTCTAGGCACTGATTGCTCACGTTGTAGACATGCTTGAAGCACTCGTCCTGGTTGTCTCCGCCGCACAGGGGGCGTAGCTCTGGCTCATTTACAACGTCCTCAACGATGCGGTAGATATTGCACTTGGCCTTTCCTGGACGATAGTACAAATCACCGTCAGCCTTGGTAATCCCGGGTAGAACACCGACCTGGGGATGAGCAACGTAAACTTCAGGGGCTTGATGTTCATCAATCTCCTGCCTCCGCATAGGCTGCTTAGCTGTGCTGCGGTAGTCACGAAGCACACGGCTGAGGACTTCAACATCGTTCTCTGTGAGGTAGAATGCTTTGTTGGCCATGGATCACCTAGGAATGGCAGTGAGAGTGTATTGACCAATGCCTTCCTGGCGACGAATTCGGAGCCGTGTAGCATCGGGCACGGTAAGGCGTTGAGTTTCACTGGGAAGAACGAGCAGTCGATCCATAACAGCTCCACCAAGGAACATGATCTCAATGGTGCCTTCCTTGGCGTCATTGCAAATAAAGATCATGCTGGGGTCTTTGACCCAGCCCGTGTCGAGAGGCTCCCATTCAGTGCTGAGACCCTTGGGAGACTTGCGGGTGTAGACTTGCTCTGTCTCAGTGACTTCTCTGGTGAAGACTGAGTCAATAGCAGTAGGATCGTGGCCCGCTACCTGATGGTAGACATGCTCAACGACCGTGATACGATTGGTTGTGTTTGGCATAGATTGCTCCTTCTATTGCCAGGACAGTGTTAGTCGAGTGTCGCCGTTCCAAAGTCAATGTCGGTTGGGATGCCTAACTGGAAGAGATTGGCTTCCGGATAGTATTCTACCTTCCACACGGCCATGTCCCCCGTCAGTGCCGTACCGTAGCCAGCCGAGCCAGCCGAGGGATACCAGTCGACAACCTCACTAGTATATGCAGGCTTTCCTGATCCGTTGAGAATGACGCGAGTGTTTTCGCCGTTGAGATCCTTATAGCGGATGAAGTGCTGTGGATTGGAGGGGTCCGGTGCAGCACCACACACATCCACACTCTTCCACAAATCCACTTGATCACATCCAGGTTCTGTGCTTGTAGACGTCTTGTCATCTGCCCTGATCCAGCGACCGTTTAGAACCTTAGTACCCTCGTCCACAATGTCTGGGTCAAATGGATCTTGGTCATTGTTGCGGATGTCAAAGTCAAAGACACGCTTGTAGTAGGATGTACAGGTACCGTACCACAACTCTTCCCACGTGAAGTTACTGAGCTTGACATGGCGAGCAGCGAGGCCCCACATGGTGTCGTCGTTGACATGGTCCATCAGCGAGGAGCATAGGTCTAGCTGTAGTGTAGATACATTCTGCTCAACGCGCACCGTAGGCCTCGACGAGTCAAACTCCAGCTTGGGTCCACGGAGCGGTTCGTGCGCAGAGTTCTTGATGAGCACACCATTGCGGTCCTTGGCTGCCTCGATGCTGTGCTTGACAAAGGTGCCGCTGATCTTCTGAGGTTCAGCGAGGGGGTCAC
This sequence comes from Dehalococcoidia bacterium, assembly GCA_041653935.1. Taxonomy (GTDB): domain Bacteria; phylum Chloroflexota; class Dehalococcoidia; order E44-bin15; family E44-bin15; genus JAYEHL01. The sequence goes on from JBAZEO010000006.1 coordinate 36,417, forward strand.
CCCACTCCATCGTCATACACCGCTTCATTGGGCGAGTGCTGAACAACACCTCTACGGTGTACGTCTTGATGGGATCACCGCTGAGCTGGCCTTGAGGCTTGATAGAACGGTTCGGGTGGCACATGGCCCAAGGGTCGCTGTCATTGCCAAAGCTGTAGGGTGTGCCTATAGTAGGCAACGCAGCGGCAGTACCGACTGTACGGGGGCCATCGCCCACACCATTCTGGTAGGGAGTGTTGGTTTGGACTAGGTAGGTGACCCAATAATTGCGGTGACCGTACTCGTCCTGCTCAGCCCGTACTGTATAGGGAGCACACTTGGTGATCGACATTAGGCTGACTCCGCTAGTGCTGCGGGTGACAGACCGCCACCCATGTCTCGTATCTGCTCCAGTATGCCCACCACCTCCTCTACGCCCTTGGCTGTACGCTCAGCCGCAGAGCCCTCGCTTAGTGAGCGGTAGGCCGACACCCGTGCCATGGCCTCGGCAGAGCCCACCGTAGTGGCCTGTACACCCTCGCTGGCGTAGTATTTGCCCTCCTTAAAGGCTGTAGCTGCTGGGCCTGTACCGCCCACGCTTCCACCAGCAGCATCCGCAGCAGCCTCAGCGGCTGCTTCAGCCCCCTTGCGCAAGGCTTCGTCGGTAAGGCTATTGAGCTTTAACTGGGTGGTGAAGGTCTCTATACCCAGCTTGACGGTTGTCTTGGAGGCTAGGTCACGGACGATCAAGGCTAGTCCTGGATTGACCAGTGTGAAAAGCTTCATGAACCCCAGCAAGTGCATCGTCATATCCGTGATGACCTGCAAGAACGTTAGTTTGATCTGGGTCATGACAATTTCCCAAGCCAGTTCGATCTCACCGGACCGTAGGGCTGCCGTCATACCTGCGATGGTGTCACTGAAGTATTTCTTGAGGTCGTTGAACACTTCAATGATGGGGCCACGCATGTGGTAGAGAGCCACACCAAGAGCAGCGATGGCTACGACGATTCCCATAATCATTGGCGCAAGGGGGAGTAGGAAAGTGATTGCAGATGAGAGGGCAACAAACCCACTTATGACGGATGAGATCATGACAGCCATGGTCCCGAAGCCAACGAGGAGGGGGCCTATGGCTGCGACTACAGCTAGCACAACCACGGCAACCTTCTGCATCTCTGGTGTGAGCATGTTCCAGACTTCCATGGCACTGAGGCCCCACTGAGTGAGCTTCTGTACGATGGGGGCTAACATATCACCGAGCTTGATCATCATGGCCTGCGTGCCTGCCATGGCCTTAGCCATCTTGGCTCCCATGGTTTCTTCCCACTCTTTGTAGCGGGAATTAATGCCTCCTACGGATTGGCTGACGTCATCAACGATGCTTGCAAATTGCTTTGAGTCCCTGAGGACGTTGAATGCGTTTTCAGCTTCCTTGTCTGAGAAGAATTGGAGTTGTGTGATACCTGTCTTGGCAAACATAGCATCTAGGTATTTAATACCTTCGACGATACCCTGATCTGCAAAGACTTTTTGCAACTCCTTCATGGAGTATCCAGAAGCTTCCATCTGTTTGATGATCTTCGGGGAGACTCCAGCTCCACGGATCTTACTGATCATGCTACTGAGGGCAGTAGCAGCCGTAGCAGTTTCTCCATAGGCCAGTGTCAGGGCGCTGAGAGTACCAGCAGTCTCTCCGAACTCTAGCTTAGCAGCTTTAGCGGCGGGCAGGATCTTTCCGAACACTGAGGCGAATCCACTCGCTTCAGCAAGCCCTCTGTCTGCTGCCTTCCAGACCATTTCTATGGCTTCGGATGCCTTAAGGCTTTCTTCACCGTAGGTTGCAAGAGCTAGTGAGGCTGCCCTACCGATAGTCTGCATATCACCCATCCCAATGGATGATGCTTTTGCAGAAGCTTCCAATGCGTCGAGAGCAGCAGCCCCTTTTATTCCTCCAGAAGAGATTGACTCAAACGTATTTACTATGTCGATGGGGCTTTGACCGAGGTTAGCAGCCATCTTGAGAGCTGTTTCTCGAAAGGAGTCGATGTCCTCCCGTGACATGCTAACCAATGATCGCAACCGCTGTAAAGCTTGTTCGAAGCTCATAGAGGCGTGGGAGGCGGCACCGCTGATGGCCAAGAGTGGCGTGGTGATAGCAAGGGACATAGCTGCCCCAGCACCACGAACACCTTGGCCAAACGTGCGGAGACTGGCGGCGAACCGTTCGATACGTTTACCCTCACGCTCAACTGTATCGGCAGTTCTGCGAGCACCTGTTTGAGCATCGTTGAGCATCTTCTGATAAGAAGTAGCGTCACCCACGAGGCGTACAAGAAGGCGGTCAATCTCAGTCTCGGTTGACATGTTGGTTCCTTAGTGGAGCTAACCTTGCTTGCCAAACAGCCTTGGCGACTTCAGCACTGGTCGGAGCCAGTTGGGGACTATTGAACTTGAGGAAGAAGTGTTTGAGCTGGATGGCTTCGCGATTCTTGGCGAGCACTCGACGGACCTCACAAGCAATCTGCATGAGATAGAAGTCTGATAGCTTCGGCTCATTCCATTGCTCATCCAGATATTCCATCCATGCAAGGAACTGACGGTGTGTGTGAGTGCGAAGACACTCATCCAGGCTCATGTGCAGGTGCGAGGCTAGTCGGAACCATCCGCCGTAGACTCGCTTCCTACGTTTTTTGATTCACGCATCTCCTCAAGACGTTTCTGGAGAGCAGTAATCTGGACCACGATAGCAGCTTCAGTCTCCAGGTCGTCTAAGTGGCTCATCTCCTTGGCACGATCATAGAGCACCTTCTGCACGCGAGCAGGCCAGCTACGTACGGTGGCTTCTGGCACGTTCTTGCCAGACTCGTCGAACAAGCATAGTGACACCAGCAGGGGCTCTACGTCGGCGATGCCACGTACGGTCTGTGGTTTGCCGTCAGGCCCTAGCTTGATACAGCTGAGGCGAGCGTTGGCAAACTTGGTAGCCGCATCGCCCGAGGCTTCCCTGAGGGAATAGTCCTTTCCGCTCAGCTTGACAGGTTCGGTCTGCGGCGTAAGATCGTCAGTAATCATCTTGGTTTGCTCCTAGGTTACAGAGTAGCGAAGGCAGGCCCCCAGCCCCTTAGTGCTTACAGCTAGGGGCCTGCTGCACGGAGATCGTAGACAAACTATGTGCCAGTTACGGAGGTGACGGTGGGACCTTGCTCGGCACCAGTCGAGTCCACGTTGGTGGGCACGATGACGATAGCGGCCATCGGCATCGTTCCCTCTTCCATGGCCTCTGGCGTGAAGGACTTCAGGAAGCCGTAGAAGGCAATCGTGGTGCCGTCAGCGAACTCCACAGTGATCGTGGTTTCGTCGCCAATGATGGCTACGATGGACGTGTACACAGCCGGATCGTAGGCAGCGTTGATCGTGATCTGTGTGAGGGTGATCAGCTTACGAGCCGTGAACGTACGATACGTCGTGTTGTGCATCGTAGTGGTTTCGATCGCTTCACCGGCGTCCATGCCCGGAGGCTGTACGGTCTTCTCGAAAAACTCGATGTCAGAGTCAGCGGCCAGCGTGAGCTTGGATGAGAAGCCGTCTTTCAGCTTCAATCCACCAGGGGTGGAACGTTCAGTTGCGGTAGGGGCAGCCATGAGTGAACCTCCTAGGTCAGGGCGACAACAGCGTTAACAGTAAACAAGTAGCGTTTGCTGGTAGGCGTCTCAGTCCCTGCCTTCAGCACTCCGCTCTTACGGGTAATTGCGTGAACAACGTACGATGTGGTGTCAACCGTCACAGACACGTTCTGGACTGTGTCCATGGCCACAGCGATCGCATCAGCCTTGGTGTAGCCTGTGACCCCAGAGCTGCGGACCATGATCTCTATACCGTAGTGCTCCTCCATAACAGAGTCGGCACCACTACGACCGTCTAGCAGACCAGCCGTGTCGTAGACAACGACAGCGTTGTCTGGTGTGTCGGGTAGGTTATGGGCGTATATCGGCCACGAACCGTTGGCTGAGGGCAAGGTGCCCTGAGCTAGGTCTATGAGCATGTGGCGGATTACGTCTGCGACGGTGTGGTTCATTCCTTCTCCGTGAAGGCACTAGCCTTGAGGTTTCCAGTGTCTACGGGACACAGTCGTTGAGCCTCTCGCTGCAAGCGTAGGCCAGCCACTAGTAGAGCCTTAACCAAGGTGGCTCCATTTCTGACAGCCGTGGCTATGATGGTCGATAGCTCCTTGCGCATGGTGTGGGCAGGCTGTTCTAGAAACTTGGACTGGCCTCGCCCTGATGGGTCCCAATAGTCGCCCTTCTTACGTGTGCCGTCGGTGTGCTTGCCCTTGCGCGGCAGACCTCGCCACTTCATCTCCACATTCTCGTGCACGTAGAGGGCGTACGATGCGTTGAAGCCAACGATGACATTGCCGTTGTTCTCTCGCTTGGACTCACGTTCCAGCTTTTCAAGGGCTCGCAGAACTTTGTCTAGTCCGCGTATTTCCACTGTCAGTCCTCCACATCAAATCGCACGTAGCGAACCAACGTTCGCGCAGGTGTGCTGGTGGTTGTGACCGTGATCTTGAGCTTGTATACACCAGTCTCCTTGAGCATACCAGAGACCTTGAACTGAACAGCTTCTCCAATAGGCACATCTACCTCATTGATCTCGAGGACGGCTGTGCTGACTGTCTTGTTGGACAGAGTCAGATCCGTCGTATTAACTTCGACAACCAACGGCGTGCCTGTGAGGGTTTCACCTGCGTCAAGCTGATTGGAGAATGACACAGATCCAAGGTCCGTATCACCCTCAGCGCATACAGGTCGCTCAGGCGCAACTATCTTGCTCATTGGTCATCCTCTGGTAATGTCCAGTGCATTCGCGACTTAGGCATAGTCCACTGTGTTATGCGATCCTTCATGGTCCAGTGCAGCCTGTTCTTCTTCAGGGTCCATTCCATTCCGGGCACATCTGGTGGAGGTACGACACCCCCAGTGATCCTGCTGAATGGTAGGAATATCTGTATCAGGCTACTCAGTTTCATGCTGGTGGGCCCATTGTCTCAGTACCGGCTCCGTCGTCAGTAATCGCCTGCGTCGTAAGTGTTGCCCCTGCACTATCCTTCGTAATCAGCTCCGTCGGTGTCTTGGCTGAGTAAAAGAACCGCTGCACGAACCACATGATCCTCTGCGGCCACGTCGTCGGGTTAGCCACGGGCGTTGCGGAGATCTGATCCAGCCCGTCCGACGCCAGCGAGAATCCCGTCTTATCCGACACAACCATCGCCGAACCAACAGCAGCCGGTGAGGCGGGAATCAGGTCAGTCTTGGCCTTGATGTCGCCTATTTCTTCCGACAGCGTGATTGCCAATCCGCAAGCATTCGTTACGTCAACAGAGGTTATTCCACCTGGATCATAATCCGCCCCGTAAGCCTCCCGATCGTTTACCGCGTAGCTCGTCAGGTACAGCCCGATATGGCAGGGTACAGTGATCCCAACCGGCGTCGTGAATCCGTAGTGTGAATGCGTCCCTGTCCCGCTGACGACAGCGGTAGTCGTCACCAATCCAACGGCGGTTGCCTGCTGAGCATCAGTCAGTGTATTCTCAGCAACGAATGCGGAAACACCGTCCCACATATAGCCGTCGCTGTCCCGCGTGATTTTCGCCACGTAGGTTCGGCCGGCTGTATTGTCATCGAGCTTGATTATTGCCATAAATCACCTAGCTAGGCTATGGATGTCTTGCCGGCATCGCTGAGAAACACATACGTCCCATTGAATCGCCACGATATGCCGTGAAACTCACTTGCCTCGCTGGCATCCGTCCACGTTGGCTCTGTCCCGAGCCACACCACTGATTCCGCTGGCAACCACGTAATGTCTCGCGGCGTGGCTCCCTGTTCAATGAAGATCGTTCCGCCGCACGGTCCTGGCGGCATGGTGATCGTGGCATTGATCGGGTTATTGGCGTCATTTGCCGGAATAGTCCAATGGTTCCCTGCTTGGAGATCGACGGTGCATGTGTTCGGGTTCGTCCCGGTCGCGATCGTCGCTTCATTCTCTGCCGTTCCGAAATGGATCGTATGTCCATTGGCGTCCAGATCTCCGCCAATCTGCAACGCCTTATTGATCGCCACTCTCGTGCCGTTGCTGCTAATTGTAGTCGTGCCAGCGGAGTCAAGTTTGATGCCGACCACATCAGAAATTACCGTCAGCTCTCCGGTCTTTTCGACTCTCGCAACGTCTGTCCCAAGTTGCCGAAAAATCAAAGGTCCGGCGTATGTAGAGCACTGGCAATCAATCGCAAATGCGTATCCGTTCTCGGCAGTAAATGCTAATGCCTCAAAATTCCAAACACGATCTGGCCTACGTGAGCCAATAGTAAATCGAGTTAAACCACCATTTCCCCAAATGCGACCATTGACCGCACCTGCGTAGTACACCTCGAATTTGTCTGTGGTGGTCGCTACGCCAACAGCAAGCCGACCTAAAATAGTCGCGTCTTGCGATACGTCGATGTACGCCGCATCCAATTCGTTGACCGGCAGATACCCGTATCCGTAATTGTCGTGCGTAACCCAGTCCCCAGGCAGTGCTCGACAAATTGCCAATCCCATTTGGCGTGTTGATCCACTCTGCCCATCGTGATACAGCCACAATTCATCGCCAGTCACCGTATACGTGTTGCGATATATGTCATCCGTCAGAATGTATGGCGTGTCGAGATCGTCACTATCGAATCCCGATTGGCTGGTGTGCTTGATAATTCCACACCACTCCCACGTTTCAAAGTCGTTCGGTGTGGTACACTTCCACAGTTCAAGCACAGCATGATTCGCACCAGCAGCCTCGTATCCATAGTGTGGAACGATTGCCCACCAGATGCCGCGAAAATAGAATACATCGGGACAAAATCTGCCGCCGGTAAAAATCGGATTTGATGCACTTTTTGTCCATGTCGTCGGATCAGACGCCGATGCAGTCGCTAACCCGATAGCGCGAGCTGTTGACACGTTGCCCACCTTGGCTTCGTAAAATGTATACAGCGTGTCTCCTACCCGCCACACGGCCCAGCACTCGGCTCCATACTCATCCCACGCACCTGCGGTCCCATGTGTCAAAACGGGCGTATTTGCAGCCGACTCAGCCCAAGTGCCAGTCGGAGCAGATGCTGACGCATACCCAGTATCGTCATCTACGCCTGCTGTCGCACTGTTGCCACGAAACAGCATGTGCCATACGCCATCCTCCGTCCACACTCTCGCTACGCCACGGGACGTGCTTCCAAATCCCGATCCAGATGGAGTAAAAATAGGATTCGACGCATATTCCTCGAATGTAACGCCGTCCGTGCTTGTGGCTAACCCGATGGAATAAACGCCGCCGGAATAGTTGGAATAGTATGAGTAAAACGCGTAGTACACACCATCATCGTACACGATGGAAGCAAATGTTTTGTGAAGCTCATCGCCTGTCACCGTAAGCAGCGGGTTAGACGGGTGCGAGACGAATGGCCCAAGGAAGGTATCCAGCCCGAGAGCCGTTCTCATCGCGGCATAATCGTCCGCCTCGACAAGCGAAACGCCGTCGTCGCTGTAGTGGACTGTTTTTTTGAATGCTTCGCCCATATCACGCCTCGGCGGAATCGTAGGTGAACGATGTCAACGAAACGGTCTGGCCGGAGTTGATCGACGTGTTATCCACGGTCATATCGGCACCGCTGGTTCCAACTGTGCCGCTGAATATCAACGTGTCGTCGGAATCGTAGACCTTGAAATTGTCGGCTGTCCCATTTCCAGATGCGGTCGCACTTATCGCTGGATCAACGTCCAGCGTTGCCGTGCCATTCGCGTCCGCTGCACCGAAAGCTGGATCATTGCACGTCAACGTCGCCAGCACATCGGTGCCGTCGCAGATTGTGATATAGCCAGCTCCAGAGCCAGCATCAACGAGATCGACCACAGCGTTCGTGGCGGCTTGTTTCGCGGCTTGTGAATGAGATATTGCCATCGTGTTATCCTCAACAGACCATGAACATGATTGGTTTATACGTTGCCGCCGACTCACCGAGCCGAGCAACTACAGTAGCATTTGTGCCTACGCATACCGCCGATGCCACTATGGCTACCGTTGCAGCCGAAGCAGTAACTGCATTTCCGCCGACTGAAGCACTCGTAGCGGCGACTCTCACGGTAGCAGCAACGACTACCGTAGCATTCGTGCCTGAGCATATCGCTGTCGCGTGTATCCCTGGCGAAACTACTGTTGCTGCTGCCGCTACTGTTGCATTCGTTCCTACGCATACCGCCGCAGCACTCACCGCTACTTTCGCGGCTGCAACTGCGGTGCCATTTGTCCCTGCCGCTACTCCAGCCGCGGCCACGCGAACTGTTGCGGCTGCTGCTACTGTGGCGTTTGTTCCAGTACAGACGGCACTGGCGGAAATACCGTTCTTCCGGACGAACGGCTCCAGCGGGAGTGACACGGTTGACGTATCTGGCAGCGTGTAGAGCTTCGTCGGGACCGTCGCACCTACAGACGTAGACTCGCTGGCGAATACAACGGTTACTGCGCCAGCCAAGTCGGCTCCAGACACAGTTACGGTGATTTCCCGCGTTGCTGTGCGAGTTACGCTCGTGATCGTGCGTGTCCCACTGCCGTCCGTAAGCGACCAAGCCCCGGCAGTGTAGCCACTCTTGGCGGCTTCCAAGTCCTCATTCACGGCAATCACCGCTGTGGCACCGCTCGTAGTCACGCTGGTAGCCCGCGGCCCTCGGCCGCCTGATCCACCGTACAGTTGAGTAATCAGCGCAGCAGCCCACCGATTACCAACCACCAGCAGGTGTGTATCGGTCGTCGGATGTACGTTATCAATGTAGTCCTGCTCGATCAGATTTGGCCCGTAGCCGATGCTCGCATTGTCCGCCCAGGCCTCCATGATCGCGTATCGCAACGTGTCGCGCACGCCTGAAACGGTTGTCACCTCACCGAAAATACCCAAATACAGATTGATATCGGCCTGAACGTCCGCCTGAACGTCCGAGATCCATTCATCGAGTGCCGCGTTGTAGGTGGCTTGTGACAGGGAGGATGAGACTGCGTTTGGTCCCCAGTGAGCAAGGATCGCCCTAAAACTCGTCCCACATGCCGCCGCCTGAGCCTGCATTTCGACATAGGCGGAATTTCCTTGGACCCATTGTGTATTCCCGGCAACGTCGGTCGACCCGGTGCCTGTCGTTACGAACGCGACAGGCAATTCGATCTCGTCCATGAGATGTTTAGCGAGTATCGGCCAGTGAGAACCAAGAGATGTATTGCTATCACATGGGTCATTCGCCTCAGTCCAAGTGTCGTTCTGGTTGAAGACGCTTGGCTTGAGTGTTGCGTGGTCATGGGTCTGGAGTTGACCGCGCCCCTCCGCGATGGAGTCTCCAACCACAAGGAATATGTCGCCGATGCCAATATAATCAGACGTGTCGGTCACGTCCGTATCATCCGTAAACCTCACGACGAGGGCACCTTGACCCGCCGCTTGATCCGCGAGCGAGCCAGAGAATGTTCCATCTGCTGGGGCTGCATCAATCGTGGCATATGCTCCCCCATCCCACGACGCCTCAATCGCTTCGGGAGTACCAGTATAAGTACCACTGATCGAGATGGCGGCCTGATCGCTACCATCGCGTTGTATGCACTGATAGGCTACCGGGGAGGTAAGCGTAATCGTCGCATCGGGGGCTGTCGCTATGTTGCCATAAATCGAGAAAATCTTATCTGCATAAGTTGTAGGACTTGCAATTGTGGACGGTAATGCACCAGACGAATACGCGGACGATTTATATTTCCCGTCAAACGCAGCGTTGGTATCCATTCTCATGGCCAACGAGCTTGTGCTGTGGTTCTGCGCCAGCCAATAGGCTGTAGTATTCGTCACAGCCGCCCCGGAATCACACGTCCAGTAACTCCATGTCGCAGGATCGGTCCCACCACCTGTACCGCTCGGAACCGCCCCATCAGTATCGTCAATCAGGCTTCCTACCGACCCACTACTGTCCGCATAAATGCCGCATGTCACTTCCTCGGCATCAGCGGTACACATATAGATTTTGTCAACTGTGCCGTCGCCTCCAGCCGCGTACGGACCATAACACCAGACATAATTAGGGCTTGGGTCGGAACCGCTCGCACCCTTGGTATCGTACCCCACAATGGGATCTAACATCCACGGCCCAGGATGTTTTCTACACCACGCAATCGGCATCTCGATCAGGAGTTCATGGCCCTCCAGTCGCATCTCACACCACGTCCGCTGTCCATTCGCTGCAATCATCTCTGGGCGGTAAATATGCCCAAATTTACCTGTGGCCCAATCTACCAATAACTTTCCGGTTCTCCGGTCTGTAACCGTACCACGCTGCGGCACGTAGATTGCATAACTGCCGACCACATTTTCGGGTCGGAAGTCGCGGCAAATGATGCTGCCGACGTCATCGCGAGTAACCGTCCACCCATTTTCATCGAGATCCCCAACTAGCGGCGGTTGATAGTGCCACTCCAAATCGCTGGGCATGTCCACAATAAACCGCTCAAAAGCTGGGATATCGTCGATGGAACAGTAAGATACGTCCCACTCGATAGCATTGCCAGTGAGATCCAGTTGCAATGGTTGATGAAAAGTATGTCGGCATTTCCCGACCGTTATCTCCACGGCATCGGCACTGACTATCGGGTCGGATCGACCGCTGGCCAGTTTCTGCCTCGCAGACGTTTCCGCGTGCCGTAACGACATGCAGACGCCAGCGATGAATTTACGTGAGGATACATCCGGCAGGAAGAGAGCGTCATCACTTCCCAGAAGCACAGAGGACGCACTGCGAACACGGGCTCGAAACTGCGTGGCGTTGGTTGTGCGGCGAAAGGGCATCATGTAACGTATTTCAACAACCTCGAATAGCTTCCTGTTCCACCCACCATCAACACTGACGGGGCGTTGGTCAGGCCCGGTGTCTCGTCTCGTTTCGCGTAAATCTCGAATCCAATTCGCTTGCGATAATACAGGGAGTGCCTCGGGTGGCACTCCATTAGCACGGTTGGCTCTCCATGATCCATCAACATCTTTGCGGTCGCTGCCATTAACGCCGCCGAAACCGCGTGGGACGAATGGCACTCAATATCCGTCGCCATCCTCCAACACGTCGCCAGCTTGTGCCACATCCTCAACTCACCAGTCTCGTCTGGATACTCACTATCTGTCGGCAGTCCTCGTGGCCCGTCGAATGTTGTCGTCATCGTGCCTACCAGCCGCTCGCCATCCACCGCGACAAGCGGAACGGTGTCGGAAATGCAATCGAGGTGCTGATAGTGGGAAAACATGCCATCCATTTCGGGCGTTATCAATCCTCTGCGTAGGTATTCAGCGTGAACCAGCCGCCAGATCCAAGGTAGTTCAGCTTCGGTCGCACGCCGTACGGTGACGGCGGTGGACATGTATTTCCTTTCTACACCATGCTAGCAAGGAATTTGATTGCGATCACCCCAACGACAACAGCCAATACGATCCAGAAAATGGTCACGATGAACGCTGGAATGACGATGCCGGCCTGCTTAGAAACAACCATGGCAATTCCAACGACGCCCGCTACAACAATCGCGATGATTATCCACTGGATGAATCCAATTGCAGCAAAGTTCACAGATAACGGTAACATTTGAATCACTCCTTTAGGCGGTCTAGGATGTCATCAAGACGTAGCATCATGTTTCTCTGACCAGCCACTATCTCCTTCTCCATCTCGTCCTGACGTGTTTCCACACGACCAACTCTCTCAGCAGTATTGCTCGACATGTTCATGGCTGTACCGACACCACCAAGCATCAGCAAGAAGAAACCACCGAGGAATATCAGGGTCCAGAGTGTGCTCCCATGCCGCTCACGGCATCTGGCATGCGTCACATACTCATCATCTCCGTTGGTGCTTGCTTTTGCTCGGGTACTCATCCAGCCATCCCTTCAGTCTGCCACTATAATCGTTCCGTACCAGATGCCCCCCTTGGTCACACCAATCCAGTCTCCGTATCGCTTGTGCGGCTTGCTCACGACCCCCCAATGCCCGCTCGACTGCCTCCATGCATCATAAAGATTTCGCACTATAACTTCTTCTGGAGCATCTGCTAAGTTAGCATCAGCCTGAGCAGTTACCTCCACGGCCTTCATCTGCAGCTTGCTACGTATCTCACGGTACCGTGCATCCCACTGAGGATGACCATCCCTTCGGTAGCCCCTAGGCCCCTTCCTGGTAAGAAGCTTCGTGCAATCCTCGGCCAGCTTGACCAACAAGTCATCCCGAACGCCTTCCTGGAACTGCACGCCCGGATAGAGCCTCGCACCGAGGACCAGCGGAGACTCATCCGTGGGCGGCAGGACCTTACTCATGAACTAAATCCCAAGTCTACGGCAGTCTGCAGTGCGATCGCACCGTAGCCGAAGTTGATGTCCGAAATGTGCTTCTCGTGGAAGCCGCTTCCGTTGTAGTAGTCCGATCCGTAGGAACCACAGACCTTCACAATCCCTCCCGGCTTCAGACCGACCAACAGCTCTGAGTGACCGTTCCAACCAATCACCACAGGACGCGTCTTGAGAATGGCTGTGCCTACCTCGTCCACGTTCTCGCAGTCGAGTCCCTCAAGGGGCTTGTACTTCTCTGCGGCAGCGTAGGCCTCCGCAGACGGCTTCTTGTTCGGCCCCATGCTTCTACCCCAGATGTCTTCGGGGCAGCAGCCAATCTTCTGCAGCAGTGTGAAGTTCTCGTCAATACTGGTGCCTACGCGCGGTCCGCCACGCCAGTTGACGGCGATGCCGTAGGCGAACCACGGATTGAACTTGGGTACGATCACATCAGCCCCATGGATCAACCGGAGCATAGTTTCTACGGCCTTATGCCAAGACTCCATGGCGCACGACCCGTAACCATCCTGGTCATAGAACTCGCCGATCCGGTCGCTGAAGTCAACACACCCCCCCGGAAGATCGGCGAGGATGCTGTCCCACTCTGCACGTGGGATCACTTCCAGCTTGTCTTTGGCTAACGAACAGACCGTACCCGGCTTGTTCTTGCGCGGGAGACAGCCTGTAGCCCTCGGCTGTTGAGGAGTCCATACAGAGCCGTCTTCGTATCTGTCGCTCATTGCAAGGCCTCCTTCAGCTTGGTCAGGGCTTCAGCAGCCGTGGCAGGCAGCTCACCAGCGTGAACGAAATAGGGGGCGTCCAACTGGTTGGCTTGGTCTGGTAGGACACTGACCAGTATCGCAGGGAGACTTAGGCCCAGCTCCTGCACCTTTTCCTTGTACGGGGCTCCCCAGTCCCCCAGCGTCGGTGTATCCGGGTCCAGGTAGCGGTAACGGTGGGAGGGGGTGGTCCGCAGGTAGCTGTCCAGCGACCGTATCACTGCCGCTTGCGACGCCGTCAGGTCCTGTGCCTCTGCCAGTACCAGGGCTAGCCGCGTCCCCTTGGGTATCGGGCCTGGCTGCGGCTCGGGATCGGGGAAAGGGTCCGGAGAGTCGCCCTCCACGACGACCGTATGCTCTACTAGCTGATTCTGCCCGTAGTTCCAATCCACTAACAGCCTATACTCCCCAGGTTCAGCTACTCCAAACGTAAGCTGAGGCCGCATGGTGGCCCCCCGAGGAGAAAAGACTATTGTGCCCTCCACGTCCAGCGGAGTCATAGCGTGACCCGGCATGGCCACGTAGGCGAACATCCTGTCTTCGCCAGTCAACCACTCAAGTTGATCCACTAGAGGCTGCGATAGGTCAATAGCCGGCGTGCCAACCAAGCGGAACACGACCACCTCACCAGCATCGGCCTTATCCGGCCCGCTGATACTAATCGGCTCGGCCACGGCAGCCTGTGCCGGACCGAACCCTTCCACCTTCAGGTCTTGGCCCAGAGCCGGAGTGGCCAGAGCCAAGACCATGATAAGCCTGCTGATCATTTCACGTCTCCTTGTATGATTGCCCCTGACCCGTGCGGAAATCCTAGCCCATGAACATCATGATAAGGGGCAGGATCTTCTCAATGAATGCAATGAGGGCCTCGAAGAATGAAGCCCAATCTCGCTTGTCCTCGGTAGCACACAGTTCCATCTCGTCGGCATTCTTCGCTGCAATCTCCACGGCGATCGCTGTCGCAATCTCCTTGGATGTCATGTCCTTGTTGATGATGCCCCGTCGCCGAAGGCTGCGGGCAATCTTGAGGCAATTCCATCGATTGGCCCCGAGCCGTCTTGCATGCTTGTCGCTAATAGGACGAATGGCTTCCACGGTTGTTCCAACACTCATGACTCGCTCCTTGTTGAAATGTTTGCCCCTACTGGAATTTCAGTCTCTCCGACCTTGGGATTCACATCAATCCCGTTCTTCGCAATCGATTGCATCAATGCATTGATCTGCTCAAGGATGCTCTTGGCCACGACCAGCAGCTCCTTGAGTGTGTCAAGTTGCTGATCAGCCTTGCTCAGCGTCTTCTGGCTTTGAGCGATAGCTTGTCGACCCTGTGCCATCGTTGCTCTTGCTTCTCCCCTAAGTCCCATGAATCACCTCTGCTTTGAATCGTGGGCCAGCCAGCCGAACCCACATCCAGATATTGTGTGCCTTGGTGTGTGACGCACCGTTGGCTATGCAGGCGTTTCGTAGATCACAATGAGCTACAGTTGAATCGCACGGATACGGCGGAGTACACTCCCAATCATGTACCACGAACGCGGGCAGGCAGTCAGACTGATCCGGCGGATACAACCACCAGAACAAGAACGGCACTGAACCACCATCGAACACGAATCCATGCTCTACAAGAATCTTGCGACGGTTAGCTGTTATGAATAGTACATCTTCCAGCAGCCGATACTGTGGCTTCTTGACCCAGAAGAAGATCCATCCCAGCAATCCCCCCAGTCGCTTACCAGCAAGATGTCGCAGTGACACCTCCTGAAAGGCAACCGGAGCCTCAGTGGCCGGATCAGCAAAGTATCCGTGGGGGTATTGGTTCATCGTACTCACACGATCGTGGGTAGGGCGTCCTTGTACCGTCGCAACGACACGACTCGTCGATAGTTCCGAGCCTTCAAGTCCGGCGTCTTCCGCATGCTCACTACTTCGTACAGGTCAGTCGGCGGAGTAGGCAACGCAGACAATCGCCCCAGACGCATGATGCTGTCCAGGGCTATGTCACGGTCCACTACAACCGTTGCGTCTGCTGCGATAGGCGTGCCACGTGCCGTAGCAGACTGGCTCTCAGCATCGGTCCATCGCACCTTCAGCTCCACGCCAGCAGACACAGTAGCTTCGCCGTTGTTGTCGTAGCTGCTAAGAGCCCACAACACAGCGTATTCATTCAGCTCTGTAGTTTCTACTGGCATGGACCTAGCCTCTGTCTACATAGTCAGTCTGCTCGCTCTGCTTCAGCCCCAGCCACAGCATGGAGGCCTTCGGCTTGCCCTTGTTGATGGCAGCCAACGTTCCAGTGAAGTCCATGGTCATGGCATTCTGCCCGTAAGCCGTTCGCTCCAGGTGCATTCCATACTGTCCCTGGAAACTACCGCTAGCACCATCCGTACTCTTGCTCTGGTAACCCTGATCCAGCGACTGGTAGAAGTGGGCAGCCAGATGCCGCTCAATCTCTTTGAGCAACGCGTCTGACAGGATCCCGTCAGTGTCCAACGTGTCCACACGATCCGTGAGGGCGTTGGCAGCCGTAATGAACGGCGTCATGTCTGTCGTACCGTCGTTGTCTACGATGTCACGGACTTCTGCTTGGGTTACGCGAGCAGCCATGGTCCTACTCCATTGCCTCACGGATCTTGGCGACAAGCTGCTTGGCCTTCTCTTTGCCCGTCAGCTTGATGCCGTTGCTGTCGGCAAACTCCCGCAGCTCGTCCTCGCTCATGGCTTCCAGCCCGTCGTCTGGCATTGTTGCGACAGGCTCCGCCGTTGCCACAGCAGCCTCGTCCACAGGGTCTTGAAAAGCCTCCTCGTCGGTGACCCGCGCATACTTGCGTCCACCGCGATTGTGCTTGAGCAGGTTGCTCTTGCTGTCCACAATGTCACCCTGGCGATACGTAATACCACCTTCACGGTGACTACCAGCCAACACGCGAAACTTCGTCATTAGAGTTGCTCCTTGAAGTATTCGTTGTCATAGAATAAGGGGCCCTCCCATCGCATAATCGGCACTACGATGGGAGGGCAGGGGCAGGTGGATTACACCTACGAGGTCGTGGCGTGCACGATGCCCGCACGACCGCTGTAGTCAGCACGCAACTGAGGCACCATGATCGCCATGACCTTGAAGTTCAGTTGCATTCCGCCACGGGTTTCCCACTGGACCGTGGTGATGTCCATGCCATTGACGGCACGGGCAACGTCCGAGGTCATCTGGACCAGCAGCAGCGTGAAGTCGTCAGTGAGGAAGTCCAAGCGGCGGACGTCCTGGATACCCTCGATCTTGCGCAACCGTTCGCGCAGCGTCTGGGTTGGCGCAGCCATGCCCGTCGTGGCCAACGCGAAGTAGTCGTTGTCCAGATAGGTGTCCCAGTCGTCGGAGTGGTAGAGCATGTATGGACCATAGAAGTGGTCGTCGTACAGCAACTGACGCATCTCCAGAACGTCCTGCACAGTGCTCGACGGATTGCTGCCCGTCGGCGTGGTCAAGTCCGTCTTCTCGTTGCGCTGCGGGAAGTTGGTGTACCCGTACACCGTGGGAATCTCATAGTCAGCGTAGTTGGCAGCCTTACCGAAGCTGATGCCAGTCTCAGCTCCGATGAGGGTCTTCTCAACCATCTCAGCGACACGGCGACCGGCAGCCTCAGCCATGGTCAGGTCCAGGGGCGTGCCGCTATTGCGAGACACCGCAAGATTGCGCTGGCTAAACCAGAACGAGCTGTGCGTGATCGGCAGAGGCAGACCACGGTTCTTAAACAGTGGACTGTCGGTGCGTCCCTCGGTGAGACCGTCCATGTCCACGATGGCCTCGCCAGGATCACTCATGGCTTCACTTTCCAGCACGGTCTTGGCCATGCCGTTGAAGCCACCGAAGCTCGACGCAGCCGCAAGATCAGTCCACGCACGCAGACGCTGACGGGCTTCCTTCAGAATCTGGCGATCCATCTGGATCCACTCGTCCTTGCGCAGGCTGGTGGCATTCCACACGGGCGTGCCCATACCGTTGGACGCCAACTGGCTGATTAGTGCCTTCTTGTACTCAGGCACGTACACACCAGTCTTGTCCTTGACCTTGCGTCCCGTATTCACGGTAACGCAACGCTGACCACGCTCGTCGAAGTAGGGGCGCATCATGCCGGGATCGAACCGGCAACCAGCGAGGGCACCAGCCACGTCTCCGTAGCCCTGCCCGTTTTGCACGAAGTCTTGCACGAACATCAGGTTATCTCCTTAAACGGGTTTTCTTATCAGTCGCGGTAGCTTGCTCTAAGCAGACCACCCACAGGGCTACAGACTAGTGACCGGTGTACATGCACCACACAAGGGTTCCAGTCAGCACGACGTCGCTGACCGTTTCCAGGCTCTGGAACGGTTCCGACTCAGGCGAGCTAGTTGTGTCAGTGAGCAGACCAGTTCCGTCGTCCACAATGCCAAAGTCGCCGATGGCCACAGAGTCGCTCGTGGCGGTACCAGTGGCGAACCACCGTACGTTCAGTTCTTCACCAGCAATGGGGAAGTAGAGGAAGCAACGGTCTGCGTCCGCGTAGGCGTCGTCCTTGGTCTTGCCTTGCAGCCGGTCTTCCAGCAGCACAGCCACCACGCGCTGATCGCCGTCTGCGTCGTAGTTGGGCACCTCCCACGTGTGACGGCCTCCGATGGGCTCGGTCGCGGCCTTCAGTTGCATGATCGTGCCGGGAAGGGGGGTTCCGTCGATGATACCCTCCTTGAACACGCCTTTCGGCTCGGCACTCACGATAATGTTATTACCCTTCGCCATGTCTCATATCTCCTTGATCGTGATCGTTGTTTTGGAGTCGCTACACCTTGGCAGCCGCAGCCTACGCTTCGGGCTTGGCCCAGTTCACCGTCGGCAACGGCAGATAGTCGTTGTCATCGTCCTTCGTGCCCACGTTGGCCGTAGGCGGTACCGACGCCCCAAAGTAGCTCGGCACGTTCTGGCTCTCGTTCACAAGCGGCTTGGCCAACGCAGCCAAGTTCTGGAGCGTGTCCAACGGCATGGCGTTGAGCTGTTCCTTCGTGAACTTGTTTTGGGCGTTGCCAGTGATCACACCGATGGCCACGTCCTTGCGCTCCTGCTTGATGCTGCGCGCAAGGGCGATGTCTTCCATCTGCTCTCGGGTCAGGACGTTGCCCGTGGGTTTCTCTTCGTCCACAACTTCTTCCTCCTCTTCGTCCGCTGCCGCCATCTTCTTCTTGATGAATTCCGGCATAGCGTTCACGGTGATCTTGGAATCCATGCCGAACCCTTCACGGGCGGCATTTACGACAGCGTCGGCTTGGAGCTGCTTCTCCAATGCGGTATCCAGCTTGTTGAGCTGGTTGTCCGTCAGGTCCATCAACTCATCGCGATCAGCCTCATCCCAGCAGCAGCTATTCTCGATGAGGTTATCCACGATATCTTCGCGGCTTTTGGTCATATCTGACCTCCTTCTACGTTGGTTACGAGTTTGGCCAGACTGGCCTGGATTACCCTTTGACACACGGATGGTTGTTTCACCATAGCCGAAGTCTACAAGCGTAGCTGTAAGGTCGCCCTTAGACATCGCTTCCTGCACGTTCTTGCCACCGGAGATGCTGGGTATGTTCTGACTGTGAGTGTGTTTCCACCCGTCATTGATCATCTTGGTTCGTACCTTGCCGATATCTTCCGAGGCTAGAACAGACTCCTTCCCATGTCCGGCACGCACATTAGCATCAGCCACGACCATCTTCTTACTGCCTTGATAGGGATTCTGTGTCGTAGCAATCCCAGCACTGCTTAGCACCTCTGCAGTTTTCTTACTGGGTAGATCCTTGCGTGCTTTGTGCATCGCAATAGAGATAGGCACTTCGTCAGTACCAGACACGCGTTGAACGGCATCACCCTTGAGTGTTGTAGACTTTGCTTTCTTAGGGGCAACTGCTTTCGCAGCATCAGCGGCCTCACGACCCTTCCTACTGGCTGCCCCAGACTCTTTCCACAGCTTGCTAGCCTCTTCTTTCTCACCCTTGTCAGACATCTTGCGAGCCTTGGCTGCCAGCTTGGATGCCTCTGCCTGATACTTCTTGGCATCAGCTCTGAGCGATTCATAGTCAGAGCCACCACCCGCTTCGCCCTTGTACGACGCCTTCTCGGTCTCAGCGGCAGCACGATCTTCGCTAGCCTTAGACTTAGCGTCTAGTTCAAGTGCCTTCCGCTTGGCGATTGTTTCACGCAGTGGGCCTTCCTCAATAGCGGCAGCTTTGCCGTACTCTTCCTGCTCTTCAAGATCTGCCATTTCCTTGGTGAGACTGGCCTCTTTCTTCTTCAGTGAGTCAATCTCACCAGCACCGCTCTTGGCAGCACCATGGGCCTTGGACGCACCCTTGCCGCCAGTAGCTCCACCACCTCCACCTCCGCCCGCACCGAACTGGCCTTTCGCATCACGGGGTTGATTGGGGTTGTAGGCGTTCTCAACACCTAGCAGCACAGCGAGGCTCTGGAGCACAGACAATTTCTCTTCAAGCGGCACGGTAGTATCTCCTGTGTGGTTGACCAGCACACCACAGCCGTCCCTGAGGGAACAAGCACCGATCTGATCAGGCAGGATTGCCAAGTGATCCGGTCTGTAGTTGCGTGCCACGTGCGTATAGAGCTTGCCGTCCGGCGCAGTAGAGCCGTTCTCTGCTGGCTCGTTGTCCGTGTACAGCCCCGTGCTCAGCTCCTGCGGCTCGTTCCGCAGCAATGCGTCGTACACTCGCTGGTCTACGGTACGTGTGCGCTCTGCGTCAAACCAGCCCTCGGCGGTCAGCTTGCCGTTATAGGCAGGCCGGCGCACGTAGCCGATCCCTTGCTTGTCCAGCACTCCGGGCGACTGGGCAGACACGTGCGATCCGTCTACCGATTGCGGATGGTAGACCACGATCGGCATCTCGTTCCATGCCATGAAGTCCCGCTCAATCTCGTCAGCGGGATAGTACAGAGGCCCCTGTGATCCATTCAGGACACCGGGAACGATCAGCGTCAGAGGGGCAACAAGATACTCGCGTCCGCCACGGAACTGGCGTCGCGTCTTACCTGTCACGTTCGCTGTAATAGAATGGAGCATGCTTTTCCTCGGCAATGATCAGTTACCGACGAAAAGCATAGCCCCCGCTCGTGGGTCTTAGTAGCCCACTTCTACAAGAAGTTTACGTACACATAAACGGGCCAGACGCCCCCTTACCCCATGGTACCCTACCCGTCCCCCTCGTGCCCCAGCAAGCGCACCCAGCGATACAACCTAGCACGGTCGCGGTACTCGCACAGCACGTCTTGCCCGCGTGGTCGCAACGCCTTGCGTATCTCGCCTAAGTGCCGACTGATGTTCTTTAGTGGCCCCATCTCATCAGGCAGGCACGCATGCAACTCCGCCTTGCTGTGCGGCAGTCCATCACTCAGCACCTTCAGCATTGCCGTTTGCGTAGGTGTGAATCCTTCCCTCATCATCTGCTCCTTCTTCAACACCAGCACTGGTCAGTTCTTCGGGGGTGGGCCACGGTGTTCTATTAGGAATGTACGGTGTGTCTGGTAACTGCGAGAATGGTTGTGTCATAGGAGCCACTCCTTAGACTTAGATGAGACTTGGTCTACCCACGGCGGAAAGATACCCTGCTTGTACCGTGGATCTGTGGTCAAGGCAAAGATCTCACAGAATGCTTCCTCAGCATTCTTGCCAGCGTAGCTAGTAACATCTGTCCCAACGGTGCTTGGAACCATGCTTCTCCACTCACGCTGTTGTTCGTTTGACAGCTTACCAAATAGCTTGTGACCGTACTCATGTCGTAGGATAGCAGCATAGCCACCAACACCACCAGCCGTAGGTTGACCTGGGACTAGATCAGACCCGCTCTCGCCACGCCAGAACGGACTGTCGTAGACGTGAGTTGCAGCCCGTTCCTCTGCCGCACATGAACGACCCTTCTCTTGCCTCCTGAAGATAATAGGAACGTCACCATGCTTCTCAGCAAACTCCTGATATGCAGGGTTCGCCCTATTGGCATTCGCAGCATTCTGTATCTCCAAGTGCAGCTCTGGGTCAAGGTCCTTGAAGGCAGGCTTGTCGCCCTCGTTCCCCTTCTTAGACCGTAGCACCTTCTTCCAGTTATCCACGATCTCTTCATGGGACGGCCTGTTACTTGCGTCCAACCGTCCTTGCTTGATCATGTGGTCAGCAAATCCCTCAGCCTCACCAGCAATCAGCTCAGCAGCCTCGTTCACATTAGTCACAACGACTTGACCACCGTGCGTCTTCGCCCACTGCTCGGCTTCCTTCAGTGTGCTAAACTTCGGCGGAGCGTCTGGTATACTCTCGTGACCCACACCACCTCCCCCACTGCTCCATTGGCCTTTGTAGTCACGTGGTTGATTGGGGTTATAGTTAACCACGCTGACCGGTCGCTTCTTGGCGATACGCTTGTCAGGGCCTACCCACTTGGTTCGCTTACGTTGCTCCGCCAGCGTACGCTTCTTAGGCTTCTCAGCCTTCAAGCTCTCGGTGATAGCAGCTTGGATCTCCTCCTTGCGGCGCACCTGTTCCTTCTGCGGCTCGCCCACGTTAGCGGGTAGGTGTGCGCATCTACAGTTGCTGACTACTAGTCCACCACTATAATACAGGCTAGTTGCTGTTGTGGCATCAAAAGCAAGTCCTTCATACTCGGTAAAGGAAACACTATGAATCCGCTCCCACTTGAAGAGGTTAGGCAACGCTACTTGGCTGGAGAAAGTCTGTGTTCTATGCAGCAACGATTCGGGGTCAATCGTAGTGCAATTAAACTCCGTCTCGAGAGAATGGGGATCGTCCTCAGAAGATACACCCCTGCTGAGAAGGCCAAATTTGCTTACGAAGCTAGAAGGGGCCAGACTGACACTATGGCCACTAAGCTGGCTAGAGCCACTACTAGATCGAAGCTCGGTCTTGGGGTAGGTTCCTGCGAAGTTGCCCTCTCGCAATTTCTCGACGCCGAAGGAATCCCATACTCCCAGCAAACCACGTGCGGGCCATATTGCCTCGACTTTACCCTGACAGAACACCCTATCGCCGTGGAGATCCGAGGACGTGGCTACAATCCCAGAGTTGCCCGTAACTCTAAGAAGAGACTCAAATATGTTCTCGACCGTTGGAACTTGATTTACATTCAAGCCTGTGGAAGACCCATTCTTCCGGTGGTCGTAGAGTACATAGTCGCCTTCTCTAAGCTGTGCCGCAGGAACCATTCCTCTAGGGGTGAGTATTGGGTGATTAGGTCCGATGGTCGTCCGAGCCAACCCGCTCCGCAGGGTAAGTACAATAGCTGGGCCGCAATACCAAGCCCGGACCAGCTCCTCGCATTCGCCATAAGAAGCAAACGATGATCCAGCAAACACAGCATTAGGATGCCTCGGAATCATGCCCCTCGCTTCTTTTATTGTGAGCACTACACCGTCCATGGCTTGACATAGTCTACACACCCTACCGTCGCCAGCCGTATCCCACTCCACCATGACGCCTACTTCGGTCACGCCTAGTCGCTCCATAGCGTCTAGCTGACCTTCTGCATGGCTGCGAATTACTTCTGTCCTCGCAATAGTCGCAGCCCTATTGGAGCCGAAGCCTAGCTCGTCCTTGAGCCGTCGTGCTAGAACGTGTGGATTGTCGCCACGTGCGAAGCCTTCAGTCAACTCGCGACTGACTACTACGGCCATCGCTTCAGTCACGCCCTTCAGATCAGTGAACACGCGACCCGCCATGAGTTGAACCTTCTCAATGCTCATGGGCCTGCCGAAACTGCTCCGTAGGAACTCCTCCTTCGTGCCGTTGTACCATCGCATATCCTTCTGCACAGCCGGTACTCTCACGTCGTCAAAGGCACGACCCTGTCCCTTCTGGTAGGCCTCCTCCACAAACTTGCGCCAGTACGCCTCACCCAGTCCGTCGTCCTTGCCAGCCAGCACCTCGTCCTTCAGCACCCCCTGCAACCACTTCAAGAACGCCGCTATCTGCTGCGGCCTACTCTGAAAGACCCACCGTGCGTTCGTCGCTAGTTGGTTGTGAGTAGCCTTCCACTTCTTACGCTTCGCTTCCCAGATCTTTCTAGCGTCTGGATTGGCTGGTGCCTTACCACTCAGCCATGTAGGATAATCCACAGACTTTGTAGGTGTGGCCTTCTTGACAACTGGGGGCTTGCTAATCCCAGGGAGGATAGATTTGCTGGGTTCTACGGTCGACGCGGTCCCAAACTTACGATCCATAAGATCTTTGACTACGGCTGACGACCTTGGTAGTTTGTCTGTGAGTGATTCTGCATGTAGGTCTGCCCCTAGATGGTACGCTGTCAGATGGGCAAACGATTCATTTCGACCTTGGCTTCTACCAGTCAAGAAATAGTTATGCTGCCCATACTTCTCTGCGGCACTGATAGATCGCATATCCAGCTTGTACGCTTCAGCAAACGTATCAGAGCTAGACCAATCATTTTCAACATCTAGTACGTGCCCTACTTCGTGGGCTACAGCGTAGAAGTTCCTTTCCTCATCGGTGCTTGTGGGGTCTAGCTTCTTAGCCATGTCACCCGCATGAACCTTCTCAGAGAAGTTCAGTTCCTTCTTGTCATAGTTGACAAAGGCGTTTGCCCCCTGTTTACGCATCTCTTCGTCTGAGATTGACTTAACAACCCATCCCTTAGATTCTACAAACGCCTTGATGGATGATGGTAACTTGTCATAAGCTTCTAAGGTAGTATCAGCAGCTCCACCACCAGAGCCCCATCTACCACGAGCATCCCGTGGTTGATTAGGATTGTATGCGTTCGCAGTCACGCCCTTGTAATCGCCCACTCTCCACTCTGTCTCGCCCGGATTGTAATAGAGGTCCTTTACGTCGGCGGTCCTGATGAAGATAGTGCTGGCGGGCTTCGCGTCCTTCAGATGGTCTGGCCAGCCCGTACCCATGAACAGCGGAAACTGCTTGCCTTCCAGCGACACAGCCTGAAGCACAGCGAAGTCGTTGTCGCCGTGTTGCAGCATCAGGTCGTTCACACGTGCCTCAGACACACCGTGCGTCACGCCAGCACTAACCAGCTCGTCTCTAGTAAGTTCGCCTCTAGCTGCCTTCCGTGCAATGTTGAGGCCGTCGCGGTACTTCTCAGCGTTGTCTTTCGTGGTAAACGAGATCAGGTTGGAAGCACTGCCGCCCAGCGTCTGCTGACCCAGCTCGTCGCTGCTCTTCAGGCCCTCTGTCTTGATCTTGTCTGCTGCGAACGTGGCATGATAGAGCTGGTCTGGTGGCTCTACGTAGCCTGGATGCCCCGGTCGCAAGCCGCTCGGCGTAGCCAGTCCTTCAATCCGTTGCAGCTCCGTAGACTGTCGCTCACGGTCCTTCCAGTACTCCTCTCGCTTGCGTTCCGCCTCTGCCTTGGTTGCCTCGCTGGACTGCCGCAGCCGTACGTCCTTGATATCCAGTCCCATCTCCTCATGCTCTTTGAGGGCCAGCCTAGCATCCTCAACGGACATGGTCGCTACGATGTCGTCGTTGTCGTCCAGGAACTCCACATCGCCGGTCATGTCACTCGGCAGCTTGTCGGCTGTGAACACACCACCAGCTCCACCACCGCCACTACTCCACTTGCCCTCTGCATCACGTGGTTGCGAAGGGTTGTAGGCGTTCAACGTACTCTCACGCACCAGACCAAACGCGTCCTCTACCAGCAACAGGTCTTGGATCTGCTTAGCCACTCGTGCAAACCGCCTACGTAACTCCACCTCAAACAAACGCCGCAACGTAGCAGTCCTACTTGGATCACTACGTAGTGGGTTCTTGGCCTTGCGTGGATTGCCTGCATTAGAAGTGAGAGGGCTGCCAGGGTGTGACCCTGTGCGTTCCTCGGGTAAGGTACGACCCCTGCTCCCCGAGGAGACAACAACCCTCTTGCGTGGCTTAGCGATCACCATCAGTCATAGACCTCGTAGTCAAAGTCATCTTCCGGTGGGCAGTAGGCTGGTATCATGGCCTCGTTGGCACGGCGGATCGCGGCCTTACCTTCCTCAATCTCGTCGTGTGTAGGCTCGTAGCAAGTCTCGTTGCGGCGCATGTTAGCACCTTGCAAACGTAGGATCCTACACATCCTCGCATGTGAACACCCGTACGCGACCGCCAGCTTGTAGGCAGGCTCGCCGTTGTTGTATCGCCGCAGCATCGTGGCGATCTCTTGCTTCGTGAACGTTCTGCTCTTGCCCATGGCTCAGTCTAATGTCACTTCAGTTTTTCTGATTGGGGTTCCAGTTGTCGGTGGGTTTCAGTTTGTCTGTCACGTCCACTATCTTTAGGCCACCACCATCCATAAGCTGATAACCCCAGGCCCTAGAAGCACTGGACAGCGGAACAGATCCATGAGATTCAGCGTACAGATCCTTTGACCCCCAATAGAACTTTGGATCCACTAAGGCTGACTCGTGCACTTCTACGAGCAACCCTGCAGAACCCTTAGCTGCTCCTCCATAGATCGGGATGGGCTCCTTAGAGAAGTTTGTAGTACCACCGTGATCAGCCGAACGACCAGGACCTAGCTCACCTGTTGTTAGAGCCTTATCAAAGTCTTCCTTTGTAACAAACCGATAGACATAGTCTTCTCGCGGTACGACGGTATCGCTGAATCGCTTTGTTACAGGAGCATTGTCGACTTGCTGCTGGATTTCTGCTTTCACGCTTGCTCCTCCGCCACCGCCCCCACTCCCAAACTTACCATCGGCGTCACGTGGTTGGTTTGGATTGTAGTTCTCAACCTTCTTCTTGCTTGGGAACGCAGCCACCTCGTCACCCTCAGTCGTGACAACCTTCTCGCCCTCACGCATCTTGATAGTGCCGGGTGCTTCCTCGGGCACTGGAGGCGCAGGCACGTGACCGGGTACGATCTCGTCCTCGGTGTCTGGGTTGGTCTTCTCGAGCTGGTCCATGGCACCTTCCAGCACTTCGTCAACCTCGTTCTGCGGCATCTCCATGATCCGTGTGAGGAAGTCGTTGGGAGCAATGAGGGCTTCCACATTGCCGCCGATGTACTTGGCCATGGCGTCCACGCGCTGGACTGCCACCTGTGCCTTCTCCAGCTCACTCAGTGCTTCCAGGTCTGGCCATACTGCGGAGTAACCCTGAGGCTCAGGCAGCACACCTACCATGATGCAACGGTCCACGAACGGTATGATCATGCGAGGCGTGAGGTACTTACCCTGCCTAGCACGCATGCGATCGTTCCACGAGTCGCTATCCTGAGAAGAAGCCAGCTCGCCGCGCTCGGATCCTTCGAAGATACGGCGTGGAACAGCCAGTTCGATGCAGATAGCACCGATCTGAACGTCGATCTGCGGCGTAGGATCCACAACCTGCGGAGCTAGGCTCTTCGCACTCATGCCCATCAGAGCCATGTATCGCTGCAACCCGTTCATGTACTGCTCCATCTGCTCGCGCAGCGCAGCAGCATCCACGTTCACGTCGCCGCCTAGCTGCGGATGGGTCTCCAGCGACCAGCCGGGAAACGCTCCACGGAAGTACATTTCGGCACTACCACCATAGAGCTTGCGCAGGTCTAGGATCCTGTGCAATACCGGCTTCATGCGCGGCGTGCCGAAGATCTCAGAGCTGCCGCAGTTGTCGGCGATGTGAATGACTCTGGTCCAGTGCACCATCTTGGTAGCAAAGGGTAAGCCAATACCACCCTTGGTCCACTCGTTGGGGTCGTTGAACGTGATGCTGTACATGACCGGCTGACCATATCGCGGCGATGTAGGATTGGTCTCGTACTGAGCAATCTGCACCAACGACTCATCAAACGCCCTCATGAACAACAGACGACGACCCTTGGTCTTGTCCTTGTCCACGTTCAGTGTGTACACGTTACCCGTAGGCTTGGCTGGTGCCTTCACTTCCGCGGGCTGCTCTTGGCCCTTGACTGGAATGTCTACAGGCTCGGACCACTTCTCCTCGACGCCGCGGACTGGCTTGCTCAGCTCTTGGCCGTCATCCAGACCTAGCAGCAGCACACCGAAGCAGCCTATTCCACTCAGCACGTCAGCACGGCGCAGGTACTCCCAGATCGGTGAGCCTTCCTCGCCTTGGCCACGGTACCAGCTACGTCCACGTAGGCTGTTGCTGAGGTTTTCCCATGCTGTCTCAAACTCCGTGGTCGCCTCGCTGTCCTCGTCCTCGTACACCTCCGGCTCGTTCTTCCAGGACTCGTTAGGTATCACGTTGACCACGCGATTGCCGATAGGATCCTCGTCGTACAGTTCACGGTAGCCGTTTGGCTCCATGCCGCCGTCAGGGTAACCGCACTCCACCTTGAGGTCACGCCGTGGATCCAGCAGCTTCTGCAGTAGCTCAGATCGCTGCATCATTGCGTTGAACAGAATTTCGTTGTTGATCGCTTCGCTCATGATAGTGCCTTTCAGGTGGTATACGTGCTAGATCCACCACGTGATTTCAAGTGTGGGATCCGTTGTGGAGTTTTCACTCTGGCGTTGTAGTCCCGGCACTTCTTGCACAGAAAGAAGAACCGTTGCTCCGGCTCGAACGCCTTCCTACACTTCAGGCAACTACGTGTCTCGATCAGCTTCGTCCCTTCAACAACACTCATAGATCCTCCAGGTGTGATGCTACTACGGGGTAAATCTGCTTGAGTGTGTGCCAGTTCTCAACTGCCTTAGGCTCTGTAGGACTGTCACCTCTCACTTGTATCCTACGCAAGACTCTGGTGGAGTATGATCTACGTGGGCTGACGAATAACCAGTGCTTTGGACGCGGCTTGCGATGGCTGAGGTACAGGAATGTGGACTGAATGAACGGCTTCATATGGGCGAGCAATTTCGGTTGGTTTCAGCTAACGCTCCAGGACGATCATCGCTTCAAACCGCTGCGGCTCCCTCGCATCTCCGCAGTTCATCCGGGAGCTACCCGGCCACTCACACTATGGCTCCTGCAGTGCTGCGAGAGGTGCGTCCTGACAAGCCGAACACAGCAAGACACACAGCCTCCAGTTCGTCAGGGCTGCAACCTATCAGGTCTACGAGGTTGATCTTGGAGTCAGTCTTGTTCACGGCGTCAGGCTTCTTGTGCTTGGGTGGTAGATACATTCTACCCTCCTCGTCAAACCACAACGGTATGGGGGCCATCTGCCCGCGTAGGCTGGGGCCACCGTCCAGCCTAGGCTTGTTGGCTATCTCACTTGGTATGGCAAACGGTGTGGTCAACGCCTTCGGGTCCAGTCGCTCGCGTACGGTGCCGTAGATCTCAGCTCTGCGGTTCTTGTAGGCCATGCGCACCTCATCATCACGGTTGCGCTGCTCTAGGGGCTTCAGGCCCCTACGCTTCTCAGCCGTAGCAGGCGAGCCAAACAGGATAGCACGCACCTTGTGACCCGTCGTACGTAAACGGTCCACGTGTACTTTGCCTCCGCCTCCGTAGTCAAACAACACGTTCTCAGCACGTACGCCAAACCGGCTCATTATACCTAGCGTCAGACTGGGTATTACGGAAGTGTCCGGCGTCTTGCGGCTCTCCAGATACATGACACCGCTGTCGCTGGCTACGGCCCATGAGGTATTGTCCCCACCCAGAGCACTGTCCACCCCCATGGTACGGGCTGGTCCCACTGCCCTCCGTAGCTCCGCAGCGTTGAGCCACAACGGTGGAAACAGCAACGCATCCTCGCCCTCGTAGAACTCAGCGTCTATGCTGATGCACTTGCGTATGGGATCCCACAACTCCGTACGCTTGCAGTATTCGCCATAGCTCAAGACACCCGGTATGATGATCTCGTCAGTAGGCTCTATGCCTGCCGCAAGCTGCGCCTTGCCGAACCTTACGTTAGGACTATCGTGCCCCGTGATCTTGATGATCTTGCGGTAGTATCGCATCAGCTACCCAATGTAGATGTGAAAGCACCTAGCTATAAATTCGGTGAAGCACAGGCGCAGTTTTTCGTACCTGTACCTGATTGGATGTTCTGATTTTTGCTCGTCAATAAACGTCATACTACCAACGTCTTGGGCTTGACAACCAAGTCACCACCCTTGACGCCTTTCTTGAAGAAGTTGGTGCAGGGGTAAGGGTTGCCGATGATTAGTTTACGCTCTGCCCACGTGTCCGCACGGTTGTAGCTCTCGTCGTCTACGCCACTAGCCTCGTCAGCCAGGAACAGGGTGCGCGGTATACCATCACCGGTCTTGGCTATGTGGTGCCCCAGCATACCCTCGCCCTTGGCTGCCACACGTCCTAGCATGTAGCTGAGACCGTCTACCTGCCCGTCTGGCATAACCTTGCGGAGGTGCATATGGTTGACCAGCAGAGGGCCACCCTTGGTGCTGTCCAGCGGTACCGCACTCTCTTGAATGAACCTACGTATCTCACCCCATAACACGCCCTCCAGTTGTGTAGCATCCACGCTCGTTGTCACGATGCGACAGGGGTGACGCGACATGAAGAACCACAGTGCTATGAACGCACTAACGAAGTCCTTGCCCAGCATGTTACCAGCAGGCACGAAGGTCTCGTCGTTGTCGCGTACGCTGTAGATGATCTCACGCTGCTCTCTATAGAAGGTCACGTGAGGCCACAGTACAGAGGCCATCCGCATAGGATCGGTAGCAGTTGCAATTGGCTTCACTGACCCAGCTCCATAATCCGCCTCTCCAGAAGAATCTGCTTGCGTCGTATGGATTCGTACTCAGCCTCTGCCTTCTCAACATGCTTCTGCAACTCGTCAATGCTGGCTAACAGTCTATTGGTTTCAAGGCGGGCCATGAGCCAGTAGCCATACATGCACAGTAGCACGAACACAACATGCAAGAGTGTAGTCATGATCCAGGTCCAATCATTCGCTTCACTGACCTGCCTCACGCAGCCATGGAAACTCCCTGACCCACTCATCACCGTGTTTCAAGGCGAGGAATTCATAGAGTCTTTTCGCCACAAGACGGGCTTCTATGAGGTCTGCCTGCAATGTCGTATGCTGACGGTATAGATCTATTAGTGAGTACTGATGACCGTTGGCATCGACCACCGTCTCTGGCAATCCGTCCCAGGACTTAGGGGTATTCATATTCTAGGCCTCCAAGCCACTATGGCCAGCGTGAGGGGCCAGCACAGTGAAAGCACTAGGTACACACCAATGGCTGTCAGATCCAGATCGTTCTTACGATTGTGCCATACTGCAAACCCGAACAGTAGACAGACCGGCAGACAGTATCCTATGAGCAACCACCAGATCATTCTCAAGGCTCCTCGTTGAATAGTTTACGGTAGAGTTCTGTTAGAATACGGCGACTACGACCACACGTACGGCACGGACCTTGATCTTTGATCTTGTCCTTCAGGTGTGCTCGCACACTCTCCTCAAAGGTCTTGTCTGGTAGTGGGGCAACACGGTACTCAAATCCATCCCAGTTCCATGTGGGGTTCTCGGCCGTGTCCCAGTATCTTGTCTCTCCATATCTGCGGCACTGAATCGGTTGACCGTCTAAGAAAGCCTGCATGACCTCAAGGGCCTTGGTCGTATGTAACTTAGTTTCAGGTTCCATCGCTTTGCTCCTTTGTTGTGTGGTGAATACACCCGAAGTCCTTGCCCACTAGTATACGCACTGCACAGCCTAAGGCGTCAGTGGCTCCTAGGCCCTCAGAAGGGACTTTGTTCCATGAACTGACCAGCATCTCAGCAGCGTCGTCCTCATCCAACACTCGTAGTAGTTTACCACTACGACACTCACCAAGGTAATCAACCTGATCGTTGGGCCACGAAACATAGACCCCCGTGTATAGGATCCAGTGCTTACAGGTTTCGCACGTGTTACTCACTAGTCTGCTCCTTGTGATGTGAAAGGGCTTGTATCTTCTGCTCGATAGGGTCTACATCTAGCGTGAGCGGCACGTGCATTTCCTGAAGGAAACGCCTCAAGATCTGGTCGTCCACGCTCACGGTGGTCTCGACCTTCTCTGCTGCGAACAGACCCTTATGGCGCAGTGCCATGTCCAACGCCTGCGCCTTGCTGACCAGCTTCACCTCCGTGTCTACTTCCTCTACCTCGGTGCCGTCGTCACGTGTGTAGCGTTTCACCTTCTGCTTGAAACCGTCTATGGCCGCAGCAGCAGCGTCGCTTAGATCTGACACTGGCGTCAGCCGATTCTTCTCGTCTACGTAGTCCTTTCCACTCCGTGTGGCACAGGCTGCGAGATGCCAAAGGATCTCCCATCGCTGGATCTCAAAGGCCTCACGATCCTTCTTCGCTATGGCTTCTATAGCTGCTTTCACATGCGGTCTTTGGAGGATGTTGCTCCCAGTCACAGTGCTTCTTCCAGAAGAATATCCGATCGCTCTAGCAGCTCTCGCAGCGTTCCCATCCAACATATACTCCAAGACGAACTTCTGTTCCTTCACGCTCAGACGATCTACTAGATCCTTCTGATCATGATCATTCTTCGTTTTGACTTTCGCCTTCTTGACTACGCGTGCCATACCTTATACTCCCGCCGATCGACTTATGCTGCGTTTGAAGCCGTCGACCTCTTGTTGCAAGCACCTGATCTGCAGGTTCCGTATCTGCTCTGTCTTCTCCTTCTCCATGATCCTACGCCTCAGCGACTTCAGCTTTGCACGTAGATGATGGATCTGTGAGATAGCACTCTCGTACTGGGTCCCCAGCCAAAACACCTTATCGTGTAGGCATGGACCACTCTGTGGATGGTATGTGTCAACTACATCAGTCGTCGCATCCACAGCCCTACGAAGCCGATAGTTTTCAGACTTCAGCTCATCAAGGCTGGTCGGCATAGTCAGTGGGTGATTTGTGCACTCTGGGTACCAGTTGTACATGACCTCGCCGACAAGACCATCATTCAGTCTCTGACATGCTAACTCAGCGTTGCCGCATGGAGCATGATCGCCGTTCTCACGCACCACACAGCAGTCCACTACTTTGTACCTGTTACCCATTGATGTACTCCTCGGTTACTACCGTGTTAGTGCTCCCACACAACGCGCAACCGTTCCGCCACTTGCCGTGACCTTGCTTGCTCCAAGCTATGGGCAACCACTCGTGATGACACTTGAGTTGCTTAGTACGACTCTTACGTACAACACAGGTCACTACCTCTTCGTCTGTTGTGTGGTTGTAGCCATCGTGTAGAAAGATCATACCGTTGTGGATGGTCTTGTCCTCGGTACTCATAGACCCTCTCCCACGGCCTGTTTGAGCCTGTCATATTGCTGCTGGAGGCGTGCATACTCACTTCTTAGACGCTCGATGGTCTCTGGTCTTATGGCTAGCTGCTGCTCTAAGGCTATGATGGTTACTGTCCTTGAGGCTGCCTCTTTACACAGTTGAGCAATCTTAACTTGTAGGCCGTCAACTTTCTGAAGGGCGGCATCAAGCTGGTGTTGTAGCTCATTCACCAGAGCTCGTAGTGTGTTTATTGGCGGTACATCCCCACTGGCTAGAGGCATCTTCTGTTCGTTATCGCAGGGGTCGCCGTTAGTGTCCTGTCCACAGCGAAAGCACTCGTGCCAATGGCACTCCCATATCTGCTGACTACCCTCGAAGACACACTCGCACCTGTGGCTGAGTGCCTTCTCAAGCTGACGGATCTTCTTGTCCTTAGTTCCCATCTGAGTCTGGTCCTGTCTGGGGTCCTGAACGTGTGGCAAACCCATTCACATACTCCAGTGTGATGGCGAAAGACTGCTCTTGATTGAATCCTGATTCCAGGCATCCTTGATGCAGGTTCCATAGGATCCTACCAACTAACCTGATCGCTAAAGAAGCCTTCTCCATCTCGTGGTTATCCAAGCCCATATCTCAAGCTCTCCCTTCTTAGATTACGTACAGCCTGACTGACTACAGCAGCGTCGTACCACGTGAACGATAGATCCGTGTTGCTGGCGTACCGTGCAAGCCTCCTCAGCATCTCCACAGCATGCTCGTCATCGTAGATGAAGTAGTATCGCTCCTCGTCCTTGGCCAGCACTATGGAGTAAGTGACCATCTCAGTAGTACATCTTTCCTGTGCCACCACACTTCTCACAATCAAGCAGATGCCGGTATCCAGATTCCTGCCTTACATAATGCCCCAGTCCTTCACATGACGGGCAGGGTGACGGCAACGGAGACGGCAATGGTTTGCGAGTCACATCATACATGACCAGCAGGCCACGGACGCACGCCTGCATGTCAGAGTGTGATTCTGGGTACTGCAAGTCCGGTCGCCATTCCTTGAGGCCTGCTAACAGCGTCTCAATGATCTGACTTTCGTGTAGTTCAAGTTTTGGTGGCAACGCTGGTTTTGACATGACAGCCTCTCCCCTAGTTAAACACCCAAGCCACTACGAGCATGATGAGCATAGTCATCACGCACCCTGCCAGTATGACACCACTATCAAACAGGTCAGAGGCCTCTCTAGCCCTTACACAGGGATGGGCTGGTACCCACACATATCTATCCGTGCTTTGCATCGTTGATCCTTTCTCGTTATAGTATACGCTAACTTTTGCGTTGTGGGCTTTACGCGACAAAACTGCGCGTTATAATAGCCAACGGCGGGGTATGCTACGCTATAATACTATACTATAGTATAGTATATAGTTAGGTAGTGGATTGAGGAAACACCTCATCAAAGAGCTTGCGTAGCTTAGACGTGAGCCTGTACCGTGGTCTACCCTTGACACCCTTAGAGACCTTGGGCTGGTACACCTCAGTGACGTGTATAGCCTTCAAGAACCTCAGTAGCGTACGCACTCTACTGTCTTCCTTGGTGAGCAAGTGTGCAAGGCTAGTAGGTTCCAAGCCTATGTCTCCTGTACCGTGTAGGTGGGCTGCTATGGCTAGGGTCTGGCCTCTACTAGTGTCTAGGGCTACCTGCCTCACTCTCCTCATTACCTCAGCGTCTACCTCGTTCTTATTCAACACGAAGGCTAGGCACTTGGCTAATCGTACGTGTTGGCTCACCAGCCTAGCTGCTAGCTCACGCTCTGCTACCTCCTCCTGATGGTAAGAAGGCCTCGCCCTCATGAATGCCACAAACTTACCCAGTCTGGTGCACTGGTGCTTACCAGTGTCTGGCAGCGTGATGCCTGCCAGGGCCTTGGAAGCATTCTCTCTCAAGAACGTGACGTAGCCTCCAGTCAACTGCATGGCCTCTGCTAGGGCTGGCTCGTGCTGGCTAGCTGCGTCAGTACCGCTCTCTAGCGCTAAGTTACGGTCAGCACGGTTGGCTACTCGCCAGAGTATCTCGTCCTCTAGGTCGTCGTCTATACCATCCATGATGACACAGTCTAAGAACCGTTCGCCTAACTCGCTGCTGTCTATACTTCTCAACGAACTAGTACCACACAACAACCAAGTCATGCGTACGCCGCTATAGTCCTTGCTCATGGCGTTGCGATAATGTGTGCGGCTCGTACTGTCATACAGGTCTCGTGCCTCAGCAAGGATCTGTGACAGATTAGGACTTTGTAGGAGGGTATCACCGTCCTTGGTGACCAGAGTCTTGCCACGTATCTGTGGTATCAGACTATGATCCTGCTCACCACCTCCACCACCTTCCTCAGGGCTGTCTAGCTTGTAGCCACTGTGAAAGCCTCGGATCGTACTCTTGGCTAACACGTACTCGTGGTTGACGCTGATGGCTTCACATAGCGTACTCTTGCCACAGGCTGCTGGACCTATGACCTTGATCCAGAGTTGGTCGCCAACAGCCTTAGTGCTGGCGACTGAAGCAAGCATCACGGCTAATGCATGATCCAGTCCGTCAGTCCAGCGCATGGCTTTACGCCAAGACATGATCAACTCACGGTAACTGTTGCAGGGTAGGCACTCCATGGTGCCGTCGTCTGTACCATCGCCGTCGTTGTTTTTGGACGAGGCTTTTGCTGCCGTTTTAAGCCACGCGTCGGGCACAGGTAGTAAACCACGTACTAGGGCCTGCAAAGCCGCTATTCGGGCTGCCAGGGGCCTTGCTGGGCGTTTTTTAAGGGGGGCTACGGGCATAGGGGGTGTCTCCTTACGGTGTGGTCAGTAAATCGCGTATGTCGTAGCCACTTGGCCTCTGCAAATCAAACTGCTCTGCCTCGCCCCACCGCAGGTAACTAATGGACTCCGGCGGCTCCTTGGCATGGGCCAGTATGGACGCCGCGCGTTGCAACCCCCTCAGTGCAGCAGGAGGCTCCATACGCTCAGTCTTGGGGTTCATGCGTGGATGGTCGTTGTCGTAGCAAAGGTACACGGTCTTGCCACGAAACAGCTTGAGCCACGAGTCAAAAAACGTCATGCACCCTGGAACAGCCAGTACATTCGCCGTAGCAGCCCAACAATGGTCCTGACTGGCTGTCTCATGCAACGTGCCTTGACTGTCCATCTTCACACGGCACAGCACTTCCCAGAGAGCCATGGCATCCCAGGGGCCTTCACACAGGAACACCTCGTCCTTCTGCTTGGAGTACAGGTTGACCCCGTGCAAGTGGTGACCCATTGTAGGCGTCGGCAGTAGCTTGTGCTTACCCTTCACAGTTACCCACCGATACAACTGACGCAACGTACCGTCAGCAGCGTATCCAGGCACCATCCATACACCATCCACGGTAGACTTGCACACGCCCCACGCCATCAGCGTATCTGGGTAGAGCAACCGACGCTCCGTAGCCAGATCTGTGTAAGTCGCAGTCATCTCATCACTGCGTGTCCACAGTTGCTGCAAGAACGACTGTGCATTGCAACCGCCCTTCTCCTTGCCGCAGTCGCAGACCCAACATCTACACTTGCTCGTAGCCACGTTCACACTGAACTTGCCTTCTGCACCACAGAACGGACACGTGCCGACGGCCTCCTTCTCGCCAGCACGGTACTGCACCTCCACCCCATGAAACAAGTACGGCTTGATCGTATCCGGTATCTCACTCTTGCTCGGCATAGTGGTCGATCTCCTTGATCATCTTAAACGCCTCTGCCCTGGTCATCCCTTGTTTCAGGTAGACGGTTGTGTAGGCACTACCAGTCTCACCCTGCCTGAATACTTTGCACTGTGGACTTATGTCCTCCCACAGATGGCAACCATGACCATCTGTAACGATCATTCTGCCAATACCTTTGCTCATGTCAAAGTCGAATTGGCGGATGGTAGCCTGATTGAGTGAGTATTCGTTTGTGGAGCCGTTTGTCGTGGTGCGGATTATGAATGTCATATTCCACCCGTTGATGCATCGTACATCATCACACACAACTACGTGATCACCCTCTGCCAGAGATTCCTGCAGGACTTCATCCTTGAAAGCACGATTAGCTGCAAGCCTATCTGGAAACTTTTCCACCTCACCCCCATTCTCAAGCACCTCACGCTCGGCTGCACGGTCGCGGTTCTCCTCGGCTGCTAGCTCGTCCGTGTACTTCTCTGGGTATCGCTTGCGTAGCTTGGCGATGTTGGCCTCCATAATGTCGCCCATATCCAACTGCAGAGCGTTGCACATCTCAGCCGCGTACCAGAACAGGTCACCCAGCTCCTCCCTGACGTTGATCACATCAAGCGGCTTGCCGTAGTAGATCCACCGTTCGATCGCTGCTGCCAACTCACCTGCCTCGCCTGCGATACCAATCGCAGCGTGATTGGCTCGCACTGGAATGAGCTTGCTTTCCAGTTGCCTCGGATGCACATCCTCGTAGGGCCTATAGCTGACCATACGGTCCAGCGCAGCCCATTGATCACACTCAGTCCTTGCCGCCAGTTTCTGATACTCTTTCGGATCCATCAGTACTTCCTTATCTCCCAGAAGACAGTGTTATGACCGGGGACGGTTCCCCAACAAGTCGAGAACGCTGAGAACTCAACGACATGGCCTGGATAGGCCTCCAACAAATACTCTAGCCACTGGTAGCTTAGGTCGTTCATCGACCGTCGTACTAGCATCTTGGCCTCCAGCCCCCGCCTCGACATAGGCCGCATCCGTAAGGCTTCACGCATCGGCCTACCTAGGCAGCCGCGAGCCCCGTAGAATTCCCAGCCCCAGATGCCCTCCATAACTTCACCTTGAAGTACGTTGAGATAGTGGGGAGCCATGGCACTGATATAGACCTTCTCGCCACTATTGATAGCCAGCGACCACTTGAACGGCACTTTCTTGAAGCAAACATCGTACCACGTAGGCCCCCCAG
>JBAZEO010000007.1:0-68912 GCA_041653935.1 Dehalococcoidia bacterium
TGCAGTATGTCAACCAGGGCGGCATGGTGCAGTATGTCAACCAGGGCGGCATGGTGCAGTATGTCAACCAGGGCGGCACGGTGCAGGATGTCAACGGCACGGTGCAGGATGTCAACGGCACGGTGCAGTATGTCAACGGCACGGTGCAGTATGTCAACCAGGGCGGCATGGTGCAGGATGTCAACCAGGGCGGCATGGTGCAGTATGTCAACCAGGGCGGCACGGTGCAGTATGTCAACCAGGGCGGCACGGTAATCACTTATACCCCATTACCACAGATAAAACTTCACGGCAAAACTGCCGTGTTAATTGATCGCAGTGTAGATGGCAAGGTCACGGTTCGCAAAGGTAGATAAATGACCAACACAGCGATCAATCTTAACGATATACCCATACCCGTAGTCGAGCGGAGCGACCAGCGCACGCGGGAGCCGGCATTGACTGACACTCCTTTCCCCGGCTCCCGCGAGCCTGTCATTAAACTGTTGGGCGCGTTCGTCGGGCGGCAGGTTGAGAAGAAATTGAGGGAGGCAAGAGAACGATGATACCCCATATAGATATTACCCGCTTGGATGATGGTGCGTTTTTTAGCACAGGTTGGGACAATAGGTCATTTTTTGTAGCGGCACTTAAAGATCAATACGGTTTCGTGCAATCAGAAGATGAGATAGCCCATTCTTATGCTATCTGGTCTGATGAAATCGACCCTGCGGGTTACCGGAGCATTGGGACTATTAATGGGAAATGGTTATCCGTTTCTCCCAACAGTCACACGGCGGATATGTTAATTACCTGGTCTCCTGCACCATAGAGGAGGAATCGAAATTGAGGGAGGCAAGAGAACGATGAGCAAGCATATGGCAGGGCAGTGGAGAATTGAGACTAGAGAACCTGATAATCGTGACATTCGCTTCAAGCGTCGATATTGGCGTATCGGAGGAGGGCCAGAAAATAAGGGAGTGGCTTTTGTATTCGGTGAAGATGAAGCCAACGCCCACCTGATAGCCGCCGCGCCTGATTTGCTGGAGGCGTGTCGGGCGATGCTTGAGCCATTATCAGACGACGGCGACCGCGGACAGTATACATGGGTCAGACCTACAAGCAGACCAGGCGACCACGAGTTTATCTGTAATTACTGCCAGGAGCAAGGCAGTCATCCTAATGCTATTTCACACCTTGACAATTGTCCCGTGCTACAGATGAAGGAGGCCGTAAATAAGGCCGAGGAAGGTGGACAAGATGCAAAATGATGTTGAAGAATACGACCTTGACGAATGCGCCGACTGTGGTAAGCGATGTTACCTTGCAGGGCATTCAGTTATCGAATGCCAAGAACAACAACTAGCGAACAAGGACGCCCTGATCGGCGAGTTGGTAGAGGCAGCGGAATTTCTCAATTCACGGGTAACGAATACACACCGCTACATCCAAGACAGAATTGGCGGTTGGGAATGTACGGTTTGCTACAAGCCACAGTCAAGCAACGCTCAAATTGAACATAGTGCCAAATGCCCTTACGGTAATGCGCTGAAGAAGATAGCCGAAGCAAAGGAGGCTCTCAATGCAAGGTGAATATTGGCTAAAAGTAGTTATATCGGCAATAGGACTATTGTCATTTATAGCATCAATAGTCTTGTCCAGTATGAATATGCCAAGTAGTGCTGGCTATTTGATTTACATATTTTTATTATTCTCCCTCGTATCCACAACTCTGCTGTTGTGTGAGGGCATTGAAGGCATTATCAAGGCCAGGAAGGCGATCCCTGATGATTGACACGATCTACTCAAAACTCGAAAAGATGTTCGACAAGAAACTGTCGAACAAGATTACTTGGTGGCTATTCATGTTCATTCTGTGGGTTATAGCGTTTCAGTTCGTGCGTGCCGTAGTGGGCAGCCAGGCGTGGGCGACTGCCATTGCTACGGGCGTGTGCCTTTTCGTTTATCTGGCGGCGCGGTTTGGCTGCTGGCTATTCGAGGTTGACGACGAGCCTGAATGCTTGCGTGAGCCGACGCACCCGCAGCCGGTCAATTGGGACTTATTAGACGCGTTGGACTATCGACCTGCAACCCATGCACATGAATGGAGGAAGCGAAGATGACTACGATTTACAAATACCCTATTCCCTTTAAGGATTGGTTTAGATTGCAATTGCCCGCCGATGCAGAAATCTTGAGTGTACAGGTTCAACGCGGGATACCGTGTATATGGGCATTGGTACGGGTCGGCAATCCTCTAACGATACGGCATTTTCGGATGGTTGGAACCGGATACCCAATAACTGACGGTGATTTACATTATATCGGTACGGTTCAAGTGGCCGACGAGACGCTGGTGTTTCATCTATTTGAGGATTTGACACAGCATCCTAATGGCGAAACCGATGAAAGGAGTTAATCTATTGAAAGTCAGGGACAGGACGTTAAAAATCAGTGAATACAAAGGCCATCCGTGTGAGGCATCAGACGAGTTATGCCCATGCTGTCCATGTTATCATCCGCACGACTGGAAAACACCAGTGAAAGTCTTCAGAAACGGTGTCCACGTGAGTAACGAATATCCATCGGATATGCGATGTGCGACACGTGAGAATAATGGCTGTCCACAGCCTAGGCCGGAACCGGAGCACATATACTCATCGGATAGGGCGAGAGTCTGCAAGCGGTGTGGATACCGCAGGAATCTTAAATAAGAACTCAGCCCCAACCGCTGCATGACAACGGCCAGGGCCAAGTCAACTAACAAGGAGAGTATACCGTGAAAACCGAGAAAACACAAGACCAAACAATCCGTGACCTGATGCGTGAGGCGTTTGAGGCAACCAAAGCTTACGCGCCTTGGGAAATTCAACGCATACTCGATATGTCAGTGCCGGTAGTTGAGCGGATAGTGGAGAAGGCCGTGGAGAAGGCGAAGGTTGGTGAACGGTCATGAGTGGGATCGGCGGTTACAGCGATGCGGAATTCGAGAAGGCGGAGTCCCGTTGGGATGCCGAGGACGAATTAAAGGCCGCAGGGTACGGACATTTAGTTCCCGGCTATGTACCACCGCCGCAAGAGATACCTGTCGGCTATATAGTCAAACAGACCAAGTGGCCGGAGTGGTATCGCGTGATAACACCAGCGGGTGAGGTATACGCAGTGAATCCGTCTAAGCCAGGATGCTCGTGCCGTGACTTCAAAACACGCGGCAAGCACCGTGTCTGCAAGCATATAACATTAGTCCGCAGTTGGATTGATCGACTCGCGGCGGTTGATACAAAGGAGTAGCGAAATGAACAAAGAATGTTTAGGTCGGCAGTCGCCTTTGGACTGGGATAAGATACACGAAGCGTTGAGTGCGCCGTTCAACCGTAATGCAATAGACTTCTTGGTGAAGGGTAAGGGCGAACAAGTAATGGCATTGCCCTTCATAGATGCACGGGCAGCAATGAATCGGCTCGATGAAGTAGTCGGCAATGAGAACTGGAGTTATGACTGGAGTGTAGTCGTTGCAGATGATAAGATGGTTGCGGTTAAAAGCATACTCACTGTTCTCAGCAAAACAAAGTCCGACGCAGGCGAAGCAGCCAAAGAAGATGAAGCCATAAAGTCTGCTGTTAGTGATGGACTCAAGCGGGCGGGAGTGCATTTTGGTATCGGACGGTACTTATATGCTATTCCTCAAATATGGGTGAAGTCCAAGAAAGTGACCCGCAACGGACAAGACTACTTCTCAATTGCCGATAAGAACGAAGCGTATACAGCACTCGAAGCATTTTTGTCTGGTAAACCGCCCTCTACACCCAAACAGCGACCGCCACAATCGGGAGCCAAACCAGAACAGCAGTCAACCGAACCTGATGTCACTTGTGAGTGGCCTGGTTGCGACAAGCAAATACGCGGTTACAAATCAAAGACTG
This sequence comes from Dehalococcoidia bacterium, assembly GCA_041653935.1. Lineage (GTDB taxonomy): Bacteria > Chloroflexota > Dehalococcoidia > E44-bin15 > E44-bin15 > JAYEHL01. The sequence goes on from JBAZEO010000007.1 coordinate 3,903, forward strand.
GTAAGGTCTACACAACTGAGGATGTTGTCAATTTCTCGCGCAAGGACTGTGTTGGTAAAGCATACTGCTATGACCATTGCGTAGCCTTCAAAGAGGGTAAGCGGCCTGATGTTGTAGGAGAATCGGATGTCGAATAACACTGACGACCGCACACGCGAATTACTTGACCGTATCCACCAGCAATATCTCGACTCAATAAGTGGCGTCAACGACGTTGACCTGGATGAGGCCGAAGAGAACGGCATGACGAAACCTGGGCGGCGGGTGGATGACGAGGAATGGCAGGAAATTGAGAGAGAACCAGGAGCGGATAGATAACACACCCTGCCTGCCTCAGCGTAAAAACAAACCAGTGGATTATATCAAACGACTGAGGCAGGCAGAAATTGGAGGAAACGGAGGAAGCCTATGTTGAGTAAAGAGCGCATTGAGAAGATGATGCGGATACTACTTGAGAAGTCACTGGAAGGCGAATCGCAGGAGAACATGCTAACCAGTATGATTAACCTTAACCTATCGACAAGCATCTGTAGTAAATGCATTTGTATCGTGGATGGCTATTGTAAATATCCTGATGATATGAGTTGTACCAAATCGGTGCGTGCCGAACTTGAAAAACTCGTACCGGAGGAAGTCGAGGAGCCATGAACACGAAAACTATTGAACCTGAACAGGCGGTAGAAGTTAAGGCTGAAGAACCCAAACCAGCTTACCGTGTTTGTTGGTACGGTTCAGCGCCACTTGAGGACGCGCGGTTGATGGCGGCACAGAAGCTAGGCACCGGCGAGTATTACTTGCTAAGTCCGACAAAGCGCGGGAAGAAGCTGCTGTCCGCCGCTGAACAGCGGGAGTGGGCTTTGTTCATCGTCCGTTTGCTGAAAAACTGGAGAGTCAAGGGCAGGATCGAGGAATTGCCATGCTCTACCGAATAACCGCGTATAGCAGTCCACCGAAGTCCGGCGATGAACCCGACTTGTCGCTTGAAGTCGATTGCGCCGGGCCGAGTGCGGCATTTGTGGCACTTCACAAGAAATATAACCGCAAAGAGTATTTTAGCGTTCGGCCTATTGAGATTGAGGAAAGGAAAAAGAAATAATGAGAACAAAGAAAACGGAAGAAATGACGATAATTCTACCGCAGTTGTCCATTGAGACAATGGAACTAACGCTTACAGGAGACTCACCGCTTATCTGTCATAAATGGAGCGAAAAGGCAAAGAAGGAAATGCTCGCCAAGCAAATGAAACAGCCACAGCAGGCAAAGGAAGCGAAAGACCCTCGACAGGACTATGAAGACTCGCTTTATAAACTCCCTGATGGTGGTTACGGTTTCCCTGCTGTCGCGTTTAAGGCCGCTGCTGTTGATGCTTGCAGTCACATTGACGGCGTGACAAAGGTCACAGCTCGTGGAGCATTTCACATTATCGGCGATATGGTCAAGATAGACGGCGAACCTTCAATGCGCGAAGATATGGTGCGAATAGGCATGGGTACGGCTGACATCCGGTATCGTGGAGAGTTCCGTGAGTGGAGTGCTACATTCATAATTCGTTACAATAAAAACGTTATCTCGCCTGAGCAGATTGTGAACCTGTTCAACACGGCGGGATTTGCTGTTGGAATTGGAGAATGGCGACCGCAGAAGGATGGGTCATTTGGTATGAACTCTGTTGCCAAGTGGAAGAAACTCTGACGAAGTGTGTATGGCAGGCATGGCGCGTTATGTCCTGGTTCGGAGGGGTACGGTAAGGCAGGCGAGGCGAGGGTAGTACGGTGGGTCTAGTCCAGGTAAGTTATGGCAGGCATGGCGAGTTGGGTTGTGGTGTGCTTGGATGGTTCTGGCAAGGCAGGCGGGGCGGGTTCCGGCATGGTCAGGGTGGCCGTAAGAGGCATGGTTTGGCAGGCTAGGCGGGTCGGTATGGGGCGGGTCTTGGTCAGGTGGGGACGGTTCTGGTAGGACATGGCAGGCGAGTCACAAGCGTAGGGTGCATAGTTAGTGCCTTTGCCCTCCAAAAATTCAGGTTGGCGAATTGCAACCGGTTTAACTAGCAAGATAGCAGATGGGACAGAAGGGAGTAGTTGGAGAATGACGATTACAATATCAGAAGTGAAGCGTAAATGTATGATTCTGCCCGCTGACACGATTTATGATACATCAATCGGTAATCTTATAGCCGAGATGTTGCCAGCGTTGGAATATACACTTGCCGATGCTTATCTATCGGATACAGGGAATCTGAATCTACAGGCGGCTCTCAATCTAGGTATGCTTGAGATTATATCGGGCGAATTCCTTCATCAATTGAGCAGGGAAATGCGTTGTGATAAAGAATTTTCAGTGGGCGGACTTGCCCTAGAAGAGATAGGTGAGCGTGGGCGGGAATTGATAAAGCAGGGAGCATCCAGGCTGGCTCCATTCCTAAGGACGGTTCGATAGACTTTGCCGCCCAATAAATAAACCCGCTGACGGCTCAGGGTGGCAAAACGGGAGGCTGGTTGGGCGACTGGCCTCCCAACTTAACAAAAAATTGACAATCATACATTCCACCTGGTATAATGGAACTAGCGAAAACAAGAACAGTTAAATGAGCGGCGCTTTTTTATTAGGTAGTCTTATAACGGCTGTCCATACCACTAAAACGGTCATGGACATAAATGGCGGGCTTGTACGGCTGTTCTTGTTTTCGCAAATAAGGCGCGGCTCAGTGCAGGCCCGCCGTTTTATGTACAGAGGTAGATGTTATGCCATATAAGGACAAGGAAAAAACGCCGCGAACATGATAAACAGTGGAGAGACAACAATCGTGAAAAGATAAGGAAATATCAAAAGAAATATAGAGATAATAATCCCGATAAAATAAAAGAGAGGTTGAGGGTTTACCGAGATACTCACTTACAAGAAATGCGGGAATATTCAAAACGTTGTCGGGAAGCACATCTAGATTGCATCAAAGAACGCCAGAGGTGTTATCGCGAGGCAAATCGTGAACGCATAAATGAATCGCGAAAACGTTGGCGCAAGTTACATTCCGAACAATATAATAAAAAACATTGCGAAGAATCGAAATGTTACCGGAAGGCACACCCAGAACAAAATAAGCTCTGGCGCAAGGCACATCCAGAGCGAATTAAAGAATATACGAGGCGTTATCATGAGTCGCATCCTAATAATTATCGCAATTGGCAAAAGGCAAACGCTGATATATGCCGAGCAAACAATCATCGCAGGCGGGCCAGGTTCACAGAAGTAGAAAATACTCTTACTGTCAAAGAATGGCAAATCATAAAAGATACTTATAAGCACAAGTGTGTCTACTGCGGCAAGAAGCTGAAGAACCTGACGATGGATCATGTCATACCAATCTCGAAAGGTGGAGGGCATACCAAGGAGAATGTAGTGCCCGCTTGTAAGTCATGTAATTCTCGTAAGCGAGATCGTGAAGCACCCGCATTTCAGAGAGCGTTATTATACGCTGAATAAGGAGTGGAAATATGAGATGTAAAACTTGTGAAAACACCATCCAGAATGTACCGGCGCACCTGCGGGATGCTGCGACCTGGATATGCCATCGGTGCTCGTGCAGCGACCATACGACTGTAGTTGCCGCAATGGTCAGGGCGGATGAGATAGAGGCCGACAAGCATCGCCACAATGGCAAAAAGCGCGGCAAGCCGATAACTATTGCGCCGAGAGGTGCAGGGATACCGACGTGTAGGCCGAGAGGAAAGGTATGAAATATACAAAAGCAAAACTTGAGAGGATGTTGTCACTCCTACTTGATCGTTCGGTATTCATACCTTGTAAGCATTGTATTTGCAGCGATGACAAAGGTCACTGTGAATATCTTTTTGCTGGGTCTTGCCCGCAGTCTATTTGCGCCAAACTTGAAAGACTGGCTGATGAAGCGGCGAAGAAAGGTGGTGTGAAATAGAATGCGAATCGTTATAGATGGCACAGAGATTGGTTTTGCCATACAGACGAAAGATGATCTCGTGAAGTGTATCGAAGAGTGTAAAGATAGGGTTGTGAATGAGATATATAGCAATCTCTCAAACGAAGAAATACGTGACGTTCTCGTATCGAGCGAATACCGTGTGGGAGAACGCTTGATAATGGAAGCAGGCAATAGATTAATGGAAGGTGGTGTGAAAAAGTGAGCATTAAGGAAAGAGGCTTTGCCTCAATGGACGCGGATAAGCAGCGCGAGATAGCGCGTAAGGGCGGTCGATCCGCGCATGAGAAGGGAACGGCCCATGAGTGGGACAGTGAGGAAGCCAAGGCAGCCGGACGTAAGGGCGGCGAAGCGAAGAGAGCCAAGAACGGTACGGCTTAATTTTTTTTGGCACTAAGGTTGAGGCTGTGGGTGTGGGTGTGGAAAATGAGTGATTGTACGCGTTGTGGTAAATGTTGCCGCGAAGAAGTCTGTTTTATAGGGAGAATGGCATTGCTCTCAGATAAAACACCTTGCCCTGCGCTGTATCAGGAAGGTGACGGAAAATATTCATGCGCATTTGTCTCTTTCGAGAGGGATATGGGAGTGGAGCCGTTAATAGCTGAAAGCCTTGGTATCGGTAAGGGATGCACCTACAATTGTGAGTTTGTAGAACTTGAGCAGCATGGACAAATAGCACTTAGTATTGATTGTTGACGGGCGGCGGGAGCGGTCAGGAAATGCTTGACAGTTGAGCGCGGGATGCGCTAAAATATATGTAGCGAATAGAAGGACGGTTTAAGGATGAGCCGCTTTTTTAATGTAAAATTTAATATTAGTCATGCCATTACACCTGAGATAGTAGTGGCATTCAATGGCGAGTTTGCAGAACCTCCTTCTATTCGCGTATTAGGGCGGCTCATTGCAGACTCGCCTTTATTTATTGTACGGGTGTGGGGGTTAAGGGATGGCTAGGAAAAGAATGATTGATCCTTCGATATGGGATGATGAGGATGTGGGATCGCTTTCAGATGGAGCATTTAGAGTTTTTGTTGCCTGCTTTTCAAATGCGGATGATGAGGGACGCTTAGAAGCATCCCCTCGGAGAATTAAGGGAATTGCATTTGGTTTTAAGGATTCAGTAACAATTGAGGATGTCGAGAATTATCTTTTGGAGTGTGCGAATGGTATCCGATCATTCGTCTACTATTCGTCGAATGATCGTCGAATAGTAGAATTACGAAACTGGCACACTTATCAAAAAATAGACCGTCCCCAAGCTTCAAAGTTACCTAAATACGATGAGAATTCGGTAATCGTCGAACGTTCGACGAATGATCGACGAATGATCGACGACCGTTCGTCTGTAATAGAAAAGAATAGAATAGAACAGAATAGAAGTAGTAGAAGTGCCGCAATTGCTTTCGATGCTAGCGTACCAGGAGACCCGGACAACAACCCCCACTCTTGTTTTATACAACTTATAAACATACACCCGACGGGAGCCGACACCCAAGGTATATCCACATGTATGAAACTTCACGGCAATGAGATAACCATCGAGGCCATCCGCGAAGGAGGATTACAAGGTAAAGACCGTTGGAGTTATATAGCAAAGGACATTCTGCCAGGGATTATTGAGGCGCATAAACAATCCGAACTCAATGATTATACCGCCGATGGCACATACAAGCCGCGCAAACCGTCACCAGGCATGAAGTTAGTTGAAGCTAATTTAGAGTTAGAACGAAAGCATCTTGCGAGATTGGAGGCTAAACGTCTTGAGCAGCAAGAAAAACGCGACACCGAATGAAATAGCCTCTATGGGTTATGAACCTCCGAACAACATTGACGCGGAGCAATGCGTGCTTAGTGCAATGATGCTTGATACGAAAGCCATACCCGTAGTTGCTTCAATGATCGGAAAGAATGATTTTTACAGGCCAGCTCATGGAGAAATATACGAGGCTATTTGGGCGCTATTTCAAGAGAAAAAGCCCGCCGACACAATTATGGTTCAGGAGGAGTTGAGAAAGCGCGGCATCCTCGATGAATGCGGCGGACAAGAATATCTCATGGCGATAATATATCAGCTTCCTTCTTCATCAAGGGCGGAATATTATGCTGAGATCGTTAAGGACAAGTCTGAACTGAGGGAACTTGCCAAGCTCGGTCGTGAAATACATGCCGATTGTTTCTTGACCAACACGACCGCCGCCGAATCGAGGGAAATGGCGATAACAAAACTACTGTCACTCAATAACAAAACAGCGCGTAGCGGACTCGTAAAAGTGGCTGAGGTCGTCACGGAGGTACATGAAGACATAGATAAAGCCGTCAGTGGTGAGAGTTTACCACTTGGACTAATGACCGGTATCAGGTCGGTTGATTCTATCACCACAGGCTTACAGGTCGGCTTGAATGTCATCGCGGCAAGGCCAAGCGCCGGTAAAACCGCGTTGATGCTTCAGATAGCGCGTAATAATAATGTCCCTATTGCATTCTTCAGCCTTGAAACTACCGCAAAGCAACTCGTAAGGAGGCTTATCACGGCGGGAACGGGTGTAAGTAATTATCAGATGCGGCGCGGATTTCTCGACGAAGAAGAAATCAATATTGTTACCGACACCGTAAACACGATTTATAACATGCCATTCTATATTTACGATAAAGGATGCGATATAAGCCGAATCATCGCTATGAGTAACCGCGCTAAACTCCAATATGGGATCGGCGCGGTAATGGTGGATTACTTACAACTCATCACGACAAGAGGCAATTTCGGCTCGCGGGAACAGGAAGTGACCTATATAGCGCGTTCACTGCATGATTTGTCAATGCAGTTGGATATTCCAGTTATTGCCGCAAGTCAGTTAAAGCGACTACCCGAAGCGCGAAGAATGTCTAAACCATCCAAGGATGATTTACGCGAATCAGGTGAGATTGAAGCTGTTGCGTATTGTGTCATCCTACTGCACAATCCTAAGCCTGAAATAGACGAAGGCAGTCCAAGGGATGCTTCTATTATAATCGCCAAATACAAAGACGGTACGACAAGCGATGTAGATGTTAAGTGGGAGGGCAAGCGGATAACATTTTACGATATTGAAACCAGACACGAGGAGGATCAATCGGATGCAGAAGACAAGCGAACCGCCTATTGGCGAAAATAGCACACTCAAGCTGGTTATCCATACGCAGTTTGGGTTGATAACATTCGAGACTGACGACAAGGATGAGATTAACGCCGCTATTACAGCAATAGCGGACTGTCGGAGGGAACGGCAGAAGGGTTTGGATAGCAGGAAAGAGCAGGCAGCGTGAATGAAAGGATTGAGATATGAATAAATTGCAATACAAGCGATGGAAAGAGTTTGCTACCGGCATGGCAAAGAATTATCCGAATGCCACCGAGAGGCGTAGGCAAAGATTGCTGGCAGAGGTCAATAATTGGTTCGGTTGGCATGATGACGGTAGTTGGAAATATTACGTTTCTTGGGATGTAAGCCGCAAGATTCATAAGGATGATAGGTATAGTGCTAATTTGTGTTGTGACATCTTCAAAGAATCCTTCGAGAAATACAATCATTACGATGAGGACTGCGATCGTTACGAAGAAGGTAAATTTTGGACTCAGTTGGCTTGTTGTATTCGCGCCGGATTGGATTGCGCCGCCGAGCCAAAAACAGGTGTTATTGGATTTACAATATCAGACCTAAAGAGTTTTTTCAATGAATCCATACCAAAGTGGATTTCAATATCGTTTGGCACAAATCTAAATAAATGTGACCCAAGCGAGAGTATTTGGCTTTAATGATAGTGGTTCATTACGAGAAAATGAGCAGGCGGATAGAAAGGAATTGAGCAAATATGATCTATGTGACACTAACGGACGCAGAAGGCCGGTTGGCTGGACGAATCACCTTATGGAATGACGGAACCGGCACGCCCGAAAAAGGAAACTACGTCTGCAAAATAATACGTAAAAGTGGAGATTTTATCCAAGTAAATATTGAGGGATTTGATCGAGTCAATAACGACGCGATAGACCTGCTACGCGAGGCGTTAAACGCAGGCGGCGTGAGGTCGGTGAGGATTGAGGAGGAGAAGCAAGATGGGTAAGACGAAAATCCCGTGGGTTAAGAACACTGATGGATCGCAAGGCGAAACGCTGAACGTTAATGTCGGATGCACACCGATAGCTTCAGGTTGTAGAAACTGTTGGAGTGAAGATTTGCATGAAAAGCGCCATAAAGCGTATCTCGCGGGTAAGCTCCAGAACTGCCCGCAGTATGCCAGGCCGTTCTCGACAATTCAGTTTTTTCCTGAGCGGCTGGAGATACCGCTTCGGCGCAGAAAGCCGACGACATACTTCATTAATTCGGTCAGTGATCTGTTTCATCCTGACGTGCCGGATGAGTATATTGATGAAGTTCTAGCTCGCGTTTTACTTTGCCAGAGACATACGTTCATAGTTCTTACTAAAAGAGTTGCGCGTATGCAAGAATACCTCTCGGATACTGAACGTATGGGAATGGTCTACCAAGAAGCTGATGACCATGTTTGGAGTGAAGGGATAAATCCATCCGAACGAAATAAAATGATGATTGAGCATACGCCTGAATCTGAAATTGAATGGCAGGGTGATATGGCATTCGGACTTCGGGAGGTATGGCCACTCCCGAACCTCATCCTCGGAACCTCGGTATCCACACAGCCCGAAGCAGACGAGAACATAAAATATCTACTCCAGATACCGGCTGCCTGCAGGATCGTGAGTATTGAACCGATGCTGGAGGCCGTGAATTTGATGAGGTTGGAAACAAGCACAGGATGGGTTAATGCATTATATGGTTTTTCGCAATATGTTAGCCGCGGCGAATCACTCGACGGAATCATTTGTGGCTGTGAAAGTGGCAAGAAACGCCGACCGTTCAATGAGGACTGGGCGCGTCGATTGCGTGATGAATGTCACGCGGCAGGCTGCGACTTCTTCTACAAACAGGGAATTCAAGGCGGCAAGCTGGTTCGCATGCCTCTTCTCGATGGAGTACTGCACGACTCGCTCCCGTGGGTGGCGAAGGCGGAGGTATCCAAGTGAAAAAAGATAAATTGGAATGGCTCGCCCGACATTGGGCGGCGAAAATCGGTGTAAAGGTAAATCCAATATCAATAGTCCCGATGCTTGGCAAGTGGGCATCAATATCCAGTCGTGGATTAAAACTAAATATTGATCTATTGAATACTCCGCGAAAATTATGCGAATTTGTGATTGTCTATGAACTTGTGCGATCCATACATCCGCATAATAAATTATTCAATGCGTTCATGCTCACCTATATGCCTGATTGGGAACGCCGTAGGGATCAGCTTGATAATATCGGAGCACAATGCCCTGATAAGGTGGAGAAGGCGGAGGTAGTAAATCATGGCATGTGCTAAGCGAGAGCGTACAGGTAGTTGCGGACATTATCAATGCCCATTTCCTGCAGTTAGTGGTTATGAATGTGTAGATATTTTCTGTGGCTATTGTGAGGTCGGTGAAGGTTGTGTTGATAAATGCGAGTGGAGCTGTGAAGCTGTAGATAGCGACAAAGCATTGGAAGCTGTTTATGAAGCATTTCCTGAATTGCGTGATGTTATACCGGAGGTAACCAAGTGAAAACACAAATGACGTACGCGCACGAACTGGCACTATGTGGTCTCCGCAGGATAGCAGAACGCGAAGGATGGAGAAAACAATGTTGAGCAAGCGTAGCGACCGGCCCAAAATATCTGAGAATGCGTTCCAAGCGCAATTTATTGATCTAGCTCGTCAATTGGGTTGGAGGGTAGCGCACTTCAGGCCGTCGATAAATAGGCGCGGTAAGTGGTCAACCGCCGTGCAGGGTGATGGCGTCGGGTTTCCAGATAACATCCTCGTCAAAGGCAGTCGAATCATAGCAGCTGAATTAAAAAGTGAGGCTGGCAAACTCACACCGGAGCAACTTATATGGCTCAATGTGTTCAGGCTTACTGATGCAGAAGTCTATGTATTTAAGCCGTCCGACTATGACAACATCGTTGAGATATTGAGGCATAAGCCGGATAACCGAACAATCCCAGAAATGATGATGGACGCGGCGGCGAAGCGGGGGCAGATGTAATGGATTTAATAGGCAACATATTGTTTGGTGTAACCATAGTGTTTTTTATTCCAACCGTTGTCTTGATTTATATCTGGTTGCAAGATCGGAGGAGAATAACAACAGAGGCTGCTACTAAACTTACTTGCGAGTGTTGCAACTGCGGATGGATTGAGAGGCTCAATAGAGAATATGGGTTGAGTCTGGTTGGCACACAAGATTATATATGTCCACTATGCGGCAATAGGGGAGTTATTACAGAGAATAGACCGGCTGCGAACGGCGGAGAGGGCGAAGTCTAATGAAGATCACTACACGGAAGGACTATGATTACGACAAACGCGGAAAACATGCCAACGGTAATTATGCGGCTACTATATGGGAGAAGGACTTAGGAAAAGATATAGAGCGTATTGGCGATACTCCAATTGATGCACTCACACAGCTTTATATTGCCGCTCAGGAGCGCAGGCAATATTATGATAATGCCATGAACGCTATCTTAAAGAAGCGATGGAGACTATGCACGGCGGCTGCTCGCGCCAAAAACCATGCCATTTCAAGCGTGGGCGAGAGGGACAGATGACACCATTTTACACTGATAACCTCGTGGAATTATATCAAGGTGATGCGTTAGAGTTATTGAGACAGATACCTTCGGAATCCGTCCACATGGTTTGTACGAGTCCGCCTTATGACAATCTTCGCGTTTACAACGGCTTCACCTGGGACTTCGAGGCGACGGCGAAGGAACTCTACCGTGTCCTCGTACCGGGCGGCGTCCTCTGTTGGAATGTCAATGATTCGGTAGTAAACGGGTCCGAAACGCTAACATCCTGCAAGCAAAAGATATTCTTCCGCGAGTAATGCGGTTTCAGTATTCACGACACGATGATATGGCATAAGCTAAACCATGCAAACCCGGAATTCACTCGCTACCATCAATTATTTGAATACGTCTTTATTTTATCCAAAGGCAAGCCAAGATGCTTCAATCCAATAATGGACAAGCCGAATGCTCAAGCCGGGAAAATTGGCGCATTAGGGCAAAACACCTATATGAAACGCGATGGTGCGAAGTCTACCAGGCACACCTATATGACCAAAAAACTCGGTATGCGCGGCAATGTATGGAGAGGCAAAACGGCAGGTCAAGAAGTTGTTTGTAAAAAGCTCTGGCATCCCGCAATGATGCCACTATGGTTGGCTAAAGACCTTATACGGTCGTGGAGCAATGAGGGCGATACGATCCTCGACCCGTTCGCGGGCAGTTGCACGAGCTTACTTGCGGCCAAGAGTCTTGGCCGTCGCGCTATCGGCATTGAGATAAGCGCGGAATATTGCCGTATGGCGGTTGATAGACGCCTTTTTGGTCAGATGACGATGGATAGCAACGAATGCCCGCGCTCAGTGGAGCTTGCAACGAAAGGAAAGGGATAATGACAATCGAATCTTATGGCTTCCAAGAGGTCTTAAAAGTACTCGAGGCAGTTACCGGGGAACGTGACGATGACAATACCTGCGTCGTGTGTGGCTGCACTGATGACCGCGCCTGCCAGGAAGGATGTTTTTGGATCGCCCGGGGCCTGTGTAGCGCTTGCGTTGATAAAGCCATATTAACAGTCGCCCATGCAATCGAGAGGCAGTCAATATCAATTCCCTGCCAATATCGAGCCGGGCAGCCGGTCATGACGGATAAGGGACCCGGTAAGATCGAGATCGCTTTTGAGGATGACGGCGGGAACTGGTATCTCGTTGGGGTCATGGTCGATGGACTGCCGCTAAAGATGATTGTCGACGAACCGGATATCAGGATGATTGGAGATGAGTAAACGGAGGCGAATGCCGGGAGCGTACCTGCCCGAAACGAAGCTCCATAAGGGACCGAATGGTCGCAACTTGTGCCGTTGGTGCTTGAAGGAAGTGCCCGTTGGTCGCCGAACCTATTGTAGTGCTGAATGTGTCCATGAGTGGCGTTGCCGAACTGATCCCGGTTATGTACGGGAAGAGGTACAAAAACGCGATAAAGCCCTATGTAGTCGTTGTGGGCAGCAATGCCGAATAGTCACAAGCTTTCATGATGCTTATGTTGCGTTCCGAATGTTAGAGAGATTGTGCCGAGACTGTTTTCAGTATTTCCTCAGAAGGAATCGAGAACGCCCAACCTGGGAGGCTCATCATAAAGTGGCGGTTGCAGAGGGCGGCGGCGAATGCGGCCTGGATGGATACGAAACGCTATGCAGGGATTGCCATAAAGCCGAAACTTCCGCACTGAGGAAAAGATTATCTCGGCAAAATAAAAATACATCAGATCAAATGAGGTTGATATGAGTAAAAAATACTGGTTCGATGAAGATGGCAGCAAAATCACCATCACGATGAGCCTCGCGATAAAGTCGGGTGGAATGCGTAAATGTTTCTTTCCGTTCCTCTACTCGCCGGGATACAAGGGGATTCTAACCGAACCTGACCTGACAAATTGCGCGACCCGCCTTGAGGCTGAAGAGATTGTGCAGCTCCACGCCGATAAGCACGGATGGAAGACGTTCGAGGATGATGTCCAGGCGACGGAGGTATGTCATGTCAGTTAAATTGAAGCCGATCTTATATACACCATCTGGTAGAGCTGGAGAATATGCTAATCACGGTTATGCGTTGAATCTTTATAACGGATGTCCTCATGGTTGTAAATACTGCTATGTGCCGGATATAAAGCATATAGACCGTGAGAAATTTCATTCATCCTGCACACCGCAGCCCAATATATTGGAGCGACTAAAGGCCGATCTTGATAGACTTGGTAAACTTGATGAGCCTATATTTCTCTGTTTTTCGTGTGATCCTTACCCGCTAGGTTATAACAATGTGCTTACAAGGGATGCAATCACTCTTATAAAATCCAGCGAGAATAACGTCAGGATTCTTACTAAGAACGGTGGCGATGCACGGTTTGACTTTGATCTACTCGATCCAAATGATGAATTCGGAGTAACGCTAACAACCTTAAAAAAGCAATGGGAACCCTATGCTTCGACGCCATATCAACGGATCGATGCCATTGTCAAAGCACATGTTCGAGGTATTAAAACCTGGATTAGCTTCGAGCCTGTTATTGATCCTGATGAGACTCTCAGTTTCATGGAACGCATGGCTCCGTATGCCAACATCTTCAAGATCGGCAAGTTAAATTATCATCCACTCGCTAAAACAATTGACTGGCGTAAGTTCGCAATCGAAGCGTCGACGCTTGCAACAAAGCTCGGTGTGCCATTTATGTTGAAGGCCGATCTGAGGGCGTTTTTGAAGCCGGGGGATATTGACTTATAGCCGCCGATATGATAAAATAATATCGTCTAGGGAACGTGGTAAGACCGCTTCATATTGTGGTAAAATAAATCTGCACCCGATTCGGGCTACGTTCCCTAGACAAGAACGCGGTTCCTGAGTCGGGTGTTTTGCATTTGGGGGATAGGATGGACGACAAGGAAAAGCGACGGGATGACTATCCGGCACATTTACCGGATTCGCCGGAATGGTTGAAGAAGGGCGCGATCACCAAATATGATGATGGCAAATCCAGGCCGTATAAGGCCCGTATTGTGGATAATCATAATGCCAATGGTTGTCTCACTATAAAAAATTTTCATAATACTTCGTGGCAAGATATGCTTGCTCACCCGGAGGAACTGTGGCCTTGGGGAGAACTGACTCGGACGATCTATAAACGCGATACCGCCGACAGCCGGATTGAGATTATCTTCGTATCTCAGGGATCGGCGGCGAAGACGGTGGATGGATGACTGTCTATAAATCGCTTTTCGGTGGCCAGCATCGCATCAAATCACTGCCACTGCGCGATACCAGGATTGAGGCCCAGGCCGCGCTCGATGAATACGCCAAGAAGAAAAAATGGAGTAGGTACGGCGAATTCGACGAGAACGGCGAGATGCAGCTCGACCACATGAAGCCATATCGCGATGTAGTAAAAGCCGAAATGAATTACGAAAGGAGGTGATACCTTGCCAGACGTATCAGACATCGAAAAACGTTTCACTGATCATCCGCCGAAGGATGATCAGCCGCAGCGATACACGGAAATCAGGGATAAGGCAAAAGAGTTAGCAAAGCTCATAAATGGCCATTGTCCCGAAAGCCGTGAGAAGTCGCTGGCACTCACGAAGTTGCAGGAAGTTTCCATGTGGGCGAACGCGTCCATAGCCTGTAACGAATAAACCGTAGTGATGAAAACTGAATAAAGCCAGGGGGCGGTGCTAAGCAAGCTAAAAATCAGTTATCAAGCCGCTCCCTGGTAGGTCAAAAGATTAGCTAGGAGTGATTATTAGATGTCCAGAAAACCGAAAAATCTTAAATGTCCAACCTGCGAAGGCGCAAAGCGGGGGAATTGCTGTAGTTGTGGAAAGCATATTCCTCTTGAGAAACAAAACTTATCTCCAAATCCATATAGCAATGAAATCAATGATGATGATCGGTTACATTTGATATGTGCGGATTGCTATGAGGATTTTCAAGGGGATATTTAATAAAAATAGGCCCGATCCGTCGCCGAACCGAGCCAAGCATCACAAGGAGGTATCCAGAGTTGAGTGAAATATTAGCAAAAATCTTTATAACTTCTATTGTTCTTATGATAGTAAGTTTTGTCGGCGTAATGATAGAAGCTAGAACTGACGAGAAAATCTGGCTTACATTAATGATAATTTTTATAGTTATCGCCTCCATCAGCCTTATAGTTGGTATATGGGCGTATGGATAGAAAAGAAAAAGCGACTCCGTGATCCAGAGTCGCCATCAAGCACCAAACCATTAAAAACCTAACCATATTATAGCAAGCGAACGAGTGAAAATCAACGGTGGAGGGTGCAAATGGCGGTTAATAGGGAATCATTTTTAGAGCAGCAGGCGGATGCGTTATTAGCGGGAACGCCTGGAGTTTACCCGGAGGCGGAGCTTGTACGGAAAATGGCGGTTGAACGGACTGGGATCGACCTCGACCAGTTCAGCGCCACCGACAACTACAGCGTATGTCACCGCCATGGCAATATCACAATAGCCTCTATTATGCGGATGGCGCGACTCACAAGGCCGCAACGGGATATGTTCAGGCTGATCGTCAATGCGCGGCGGAATGGCATTGCTAAAATCAGGCCGTCAGTCGCGGCGCGAGTTATTAATATCCACCCAAACAACGTCAATCGCATGATCAAGACGATAATATCACGAGTCACGCCCGTCATCAATTCGCTGGATGGTGAGGCTGCAAACCATAGTCAAAGTATAGAGTGGCTATTCTGGAGGGAGAGTCGCTGTAAACTGGTACGCAAGCATTATATAACGCATAAGCGTAAGACCGTATCGGATACCATGTTTTACATCGAGGATGGTCAGGTAAAGAGGACAAAGAGAATCCCACCGCTGGAGCGATGACGGTGGGATTGTGGTAATGGTTCAGTATTAACAGGTGGCACCGCGCCGGTTGAGTTCGTTATATATTCGCTCCTGTTCAGCCTTGAAGCGTTCGCCACGTTCACCCTCGTATTCACCGAGTGGCATTTCCTCTAACCATTGCTGTATTTGACAATATCGGGACTGTAACTCTTCAACTGTCATTGTTTGTGTGCTCATTTCAATCCTCCTCTCCTCACGGCTGCCCTTCCGGGCGGGTTTTTAATTCTTCTGCTTCTTTCTGTGTCCAAATTCGTTTATTGCCTCTGCGTCGAGGCTCAGGGATTATTTTAGCTCTGAGTCTCGATATGAGAGTGCGACGATTGATGTTGAGATATTCCGCCAACTCGCCCGTCGATAGCTCGCCAGGTCTCGGAAAATGTTTAGGCATGGCATTCAACTACCGTTTCTCCACCCGGCCAGACTTCTAGTCCATTATAAGTTTTCGGGAGGTGCTCTGGAATGCTGATGAGATCAACATTGCGCATGAGAGAATAAAGATAACCATCAATTGGTTCAATGATGGCAAGAGTTTCACCGGCGCGGTCATTAGGATGTCGGTGTTTGTTGAATTCTCGACAGATAACTCGTGCCTCTTTAAGTGTTTCACAAGCTACCGTAACCAGCGTTTTTGAATCGTGTACGATCCATCGTTTCATTTTAATAATTCTCCTTTTCTGGATTTCCCTTGCGACCACGCATAAATGTTTTCGTTTCGTGTAGCTGCTGGTAATCCGTATAGTCATAAATCTCTGTAAAACACCGTCTCCGTGCGGTGACATGCTCATATTCAAAATCAATCTCATCTGGGCCAAGACCGGTATCATCGCAGGTATATTCGATCACGTGAAATACCAATTTACCATCAGCGCAACGCGTTATCGCTAATTCTGCTGTTGAAACTATTGGGGCGTATGGATGATTGATCTCCTCATCCTCGAATCGCTGATATACTAATTTCAATGCCTCCCCTAGCGTTTTACAGTCAATGGGGTGGCCATCGGGTCCCCAGGCTCCACCGCAACCGCCGTGTTTAATTCGATACATTTCAATTCTCCTCCTCTCAAATATCCAAATGACCGCCCGCGTCGATGCTGGCTTCCAACTCGTCTAGTTGTTGCTCCTGAACCTGTTTTGCATCCGAAGCCGTTCCAGGTATTACATGTATAGCTAAATCAGCTAAATGCACCCACTGATTTGAACCATCGTTCAGTATCACGGATATATGGCCCTCATCCGGCCATATCACAATTGCGTGATCGCATGGTATACTGGCTGATATTCCAGGCCATTCATGTACGAGCAGTAGGTTTGATAGATTCGTTACATCTATAACCTCTAGTCGCTGTAGTCCCTGCTGTAGTTTAATTTTACCTGTCAGTATGTATTTGCAGTCGCCCCACTCAACTACCGGATGACGACTGACCTCGGCATATGGTTTCCTTTCAGCTATAAATTCCTTCCAACCCTCTATGCTGTCTATCGATTTTGAATCAAACATTTCAATCTCCTCCGTTTCGTTATTGCGGAGAGCTAACTGCCCTCCATCAATAGTATAATACCCTAAATAATAACCTATGTCAACACCTATTTAATAATTATTTGCTGGATTGTTCTGCAATTTTATCCGCAGAATTGTCTATATTTACCGACAAATCCGCCAATACCCAAAACCACAATTCGTGCGTAAAATGATTGGCTTTACGCTCAAGCTCCGTATATAATTGGGTGAGCAAAATATTTTATTTCCGGCGTCACCTGCTTAGTGGTGAGAATGTCGAGCTGTCGACCGTTCACTTCTCCTTTCCTCGCAAGAGGGAGCCGGTGCAATGCTGGCTCCCTCGGTAAATAGACAGGGTAACAACAAAATAGGGCGCACTCATTGGTAATTGGGGAGTTCGGGTGTTACTATATACTACCAGAGATGACTTAACCTGCTCCCTGTAGTAGTATAAAATATACCCTAGGGGGTATTCAGTGAGCGTAAAAACTGAGTTTTGAGATAACCCTCATGAGAGTACCAAACGTAAAATGTAGAGCAAAATCAAAGCGAACAGGTGAGCGATGCAATGCGTGGGCTGTTACTGGCAAGGATTTATGTCAGAAACATGGCGGGGCTGACGGTTCCGGCGGAGACGGTCGCCCTATTGTCCACGGCCTCTATTCAAACTACGTACCTGACGACTGGAAAGCGGACTACGAGTATTTTAAGACAGACCCGCATATACTCTCGCTCAAAAGTGATATAGCAGTGGCGCGGGTGGCCTCATCTCGTTTCAGGCAAAAGATAGTCGGGCAGGCATTGACCGCTGAGCTATGTGACACACTGTTGGAGCATGGCATTAAAATTGGCAAACTGTGTGAGATACATAGTAAAATACAGTTTGGTGAGCGGGTGATCTACTCGCCGGAGACCTGGCAGGAAATGATGGGCAAGGTAGTGACAGCGCAGAACTCGGCGATTGATGCTGTTATAGCCGATCCAAAGCTGAGAGATAGACTAAAGGAGGCGATAGCGGAGAGGCTGGAGAAGAAGTAGCCTTATGCCCTACTGGTGCGACAAGAAGGATTGTGACATACCATCCGGCAAGGCTTACGCCTACTGCCTGCTCCATGACTGCCCGTTTTTGCGAAGATGCACGAAGAGGGCGCTGGCGAAGCGTAAAGGGAGATTGGCAGGGAAATGAGAGCCAGGGAGAAGACCGTTACGATGGCGGATATACGGTAATCGATCAACAAACTCATGCTTGATTGTCGGATGGGTGAGCATTTGGTCGCCAAAGGACGTGAACCCGAATCCGCTGAGATAATTGACGCATCGCGCGATATATTATTAGCTCAGATTAAACAAATGGTATTTGAGGCAACTCCTCCGGTTGGTCGTGGGCCGTACGGCGATTAGCAGATAAGAAATGAAAGCAGCAATAAAAGGTAGTCTTACGGTAGAGGTTGAGGGTATATCTAACGGCTGCCTTATATTAAAATACCTTGATTGTGGCAATAACCGTATTTCAATACCCGCTGATTTATTGCCATTCTTGCAGCCAGGCTCGATTGTCGAGTTATCCGTCAGGATACCCGATGTCGAGATAGACCCGGCTGGGTGGAGTATCCGCTATTTAAATACCCTGGAGGGTAAATAATGTGGTCTTGGAGACTGATAATCATTTTAATTGTTCTGATTTGTATTGCTTTGCTACTGGTAGCACTTGGTATTGGTGGCACGATGCTTATAGCATCCTCCAATAAGTCGTCTTTTGTGAAGGGTTTTTTAATTTGGCTACTCATGCTTAGTAACCTAAGCGGAGGTATTGCTGTTGGTATGTGTATTGCAAGAGTATTGATTAAGGGATAATGAGAGTCAACAATGTCCCTGTCGTCGAGGACTCGTTGCGCAGGTTTGCCGAGTTAACTAGGCAGTCAACGTCTACCCATTCGCCATTCGTGGATGAGTGGGATTTCCTATCACGCGCCGTGTATACAAAGGATGAAGCAAAGGGTGAGATCAGACAATTCCCTCAATATACTTATCTCGAATACCTTACTCGCACACGTAGAGAGAATTATTTAACACCACCCATTCACGCGTATGAAAAGAGCCGGAGAATGTTGATCTCCTGGTGGTTATTATCGCTTTATTTATACGATACACTCACTCAATATAATCATGCTAATTTTGTAGGTAGTAGAAAGCTAGAGGGTAGCGCATATTTTCTAGGCGAAGAACGCATATTGGGTGTCTATGAGAGGATACCAGCGGATGTATGGCCTAACAAACCTCAACTGATACACGGTTCAAAGCGCGGCATGGGTTACGAGACATTGACCTGTCCCGAAACAGGATCGTTTTTGATGGCGATAGCATCAGGTGCGGATCAGTTACGGCAATATACAGCAAGCAATGTGTTTGGTGACGAAATAGCTTTCTGGCAGTGGTGGGGGCGGTCTTACAAAGCCATGCGACCATGTATTGATGGCGGCGGACATATTGATCTTGTGACAACTGCCGATCTTGGTAGTGAGGCGGAGGAGGTATATTATCCTCGCCTTGGCAATACGCATGTGCTCAGAGAGGCAGTGAGCGAATAATAATGCAGGGCATCGAAGAACGCTTAACTGAGACAGGTATTCGAGTAGTGCGTGTGCATTATACCGCAGATGAAGCCAAAAGAAGCGAAGAATGGAAGGCTACCGCTAAGTCAGGTTACACAAATGATCGTGACTGGGAAAGGGAAATGGAGATCAACTGGTCAATAGCCAGTGGTTTACCTATCTTCGCCGATGAATTTGTAAGGGAATGGCACGTTGCTAAACAGATATTACGCCCGATACCTGGAAAGGTAATTGTAAGGGGCTGGGACTTTGGAAACACTCCAGCCTGTGTTTGGGCGCAGTTAGACCCTAATGGGCGTATATTAGTGCTGAATGAGCTTGCAACTTGGGATGGCAGGACTGACGAGCGCAGATGCTTCATTGAGACATTTGCACCTGCTGTTATACGGATGACAAATCAAGAATATCCTGGCTTCGAGTGCATAGACTTTGCTGACCCTGCTGGATGGTCTGCATCACAGACTGATGGCAAGAGTTGTGTTCAGTTGATGCAAAAGGAGGGTATACAGCCGCGAAAGGGGACAATAACGTGGACTGAGCGAAGGTCAGCGATTATTTATGCGTTGACCACTGCGTCAGGTGGTAGTCCATGCTTAGTAATATCGCCCAACTGCCACATGCTCATTGAGGGATTTCAGGGAGCGTATAGGTTTCAACAGATAGGTGAGACTGAGCGATTCCGTAACGACCCTGAAAAAAACGCATGGTCTCATCCGATGGACGCGCTGGAGTATGTTGTCGGCGCGTTATTTACACCGAAGAAGCATCAACGAAACCGTGATGAGGACGACTATCGGCGCAAGGTGAGAAAAAAGGACAAAGTGACGGGATACTAGGATGATAAATTACAACATAACACCACATCCGAGCGGCTTATTCTATATTGCAGTCGCAGAACAGGCAGAGCATTCGGGTTTATGGATACCGCCTTCGGCAAGAAAAGAACTGTCAGAGAAGGCATGTAGTAAGCCTGAATTGACCGTTGAGGCATTACAGCAGTCGTATAACAGTCTTGGTCAATACCAAATACCAGTCAGGTGGTCTTATGGTATATCCGAATGGAGAGATATACCCTGGTTTGAAATACAAAAGCTAGCCACGACTGGCTTCGATGTTGAAGGCATTGGCGCTTCGCCGATACCCGAATGCTGGTCAAAAGAGTGGCATGAGGACGCGCCCGATTGGTGGCCGGAGGAGTGGCAATATGAATAACAATGAAGATGATTATAATAATCATAGATACATACCTGGCACGAACAAAAAAGGTGACAGAGTTGCTATGACTGCGTCTATTGAGAAAATCATATCGCTGACCAGTCGCGGAGTATCCGACACAGAATATATGCACCTTGACCTTGATCGTATTATGATTGATTATATAGGTTGTAAGACATTGAATGATATTTTTGATAATTGGAACTTTTGGTGGGCGTAATGAATAACCTCGACTTCGAGGCATATAAAACCGAGTTTGAACACGAATATGCGAAGATAGAACATGGGCGAGTTGAGATTGCGTTAGTATCACCGTATGGTAAGTATGGTAAGGTGACTGCCAAGACTGACAATTGGGAGATCGCCGAGCCGATCAAAACCTATGCCGGTAAGTGGCCGTGGAGCAAGAGACCATCGGCAAAGAGGTTAGCGCAATCATGCAATGAATTGCTCAACTTGTTATGTCTTGATGAACCTTCAACAGTTGCGCATTGGTTAAAGTTAGAGTGTGAGTATTACCCTAAGAATCCTACTCTATTAAAATACAGTGGCATGTTGTATGATCCAACAAGCAAGATCGTCATCCGCATACCTTGGGAGTTAAGAATATTCAGAGCGCAATACATCGATCCACGAAGTGAACGATTCTGGTCTCATGTCGACGTACCGGACGATCAATGGCATGGTGGTCACGTGATCCGTATTCGCGGCAGGTTTGCTGCAATACCGATGGAGTATGAAATCGTGGAACCTGAGCCGAAATATTTATATACTCCAATTGCGGAATGAGTGAGGAGGGCAGATTGTGAGGAACATAAATAATGTGGCCTAAGAAAAAGCGTAAAACACTTAATATGTATTCCGATCTCTACTATCCTCTCCCGCAGGGAACGCCGAGATGGATCATTAGGGCTATGGAGACGAACGAATACCCAATGTATTCACCACAAACAGGTAGGTATGAACGCAATTCAATGTTGAGTAAATTTTTTGCCAATGCAACCGTTAGGGCTATCCGCAATGGTGATTATAGGCCATCTACTGCGGACATGTGGTGAGACAACCACGCGGGAAGGTATTATTAATGAACAGAATAGACAAATTAACCAAGCGGATTGAGGCTATAGAAGCAAAACTCACGCCGAAGTTCAAGGCGGGCGACAATGTAATAGTAAAAGAAAGTGAGATCGTCTGGACAATAGAAGAACCTCACAATATCGGCACTGAACCAGAAGCAACTTTATCACATCCTGATTATGCGTCAATAGTCAGACCTCTGAGTTGGTTGCATCTTGCTGAAAAACCAAAGTTCATAATAGGCAACCGGGTTATTATCAAGAATAGGAAAGGTGAATTGATATACCTACCCTACATGGTTGTTAATCCAATTCCCGACAGTTTAGGTCATATAGAAATATTCAATAAGTATGAGGGACATTTAAGATACATAGAAGAATCTAATTGCGAACTTATAACAACTACTGCAAAACCCAAGCTCAAAAAGGGTGATTTGGTAATTGTGAATAAGGTATTAGATTCTTCGCTTGATCCTAATATTCGAGTGCCTTTCGCAGGTAGGGTTGTCGATGATTGGGAAATGCCTGGTAATCGAGAAGAATATATATTCATAGCGGATGATCTCAACAATGGATATATAGCAAAAGCGACTGAGTGCAAACTTATACCAGATGAACCAACCACACATACACCTATCAAGAAGGGCATTAAGGTTCTTGTGAAGGGCAAACCGTACACAGCACTCGTGACTTCAGAGCCAAGTATAACGGGTGAGGTTTGGGTTTGCAGTGATGACTACTTTTTTTACAGGAAGATCAGAGCGACTGACTGTGAGTTGATTCAACAACCCGCTACCATAGGTCATAATACGAACTACACAGAGTTGTTTGACAACATCGAATCTCAGTTTGATCTTGTTAAAGCACTGTTGGATAAAGATATGATTGAAGAGGTTAGAGTCCAACTAAATGTATTGCAGAAGCTATTGGTAATCGCAATGACTCCAACAATGGTT
Organism: Dehalococcoidia bacterium; assembly: GCA_041653935.1. GTDB lineage: Bacteria > Chloroflexota > Dehalococcoidia > E44-bin15 > E44-bin15 > JAYEHL01. Next base: position 26,782 of record JBAZEO010000007.1, read on the forward strand.
TGCAGGAAGGATGTGGAGTGATGGGATATGGAGCGATGGCAGAGTCAGGTAATTGCAACAGTTTGCTAAACTGTAGGGCTTAACCGCCCCGTAGGTTCAAATCCTACTCGCTCCGCCATAATGAGACTCTACTATAGGAAGGACGCGAAATGAATGAGGTATCATAACCTGAACCAGATATTGTAAATGTCACAGAAGAACGCAGGACATTTAGACCCGAAGATCAAGGTATACCGCATGGATGGATTCAATGGAAAGGCAGTACTGCTTGTATGGATGTTACCTGCAAATGCGGCGCATCATTCCATATTGACGCTGAATTTGCTTATTATGTTAAATGCCCTGATTGTGGCTTGATTCTCAGCTGTTCGGGTCACATAGAATTGATACCGTTGACTGCGGAGGAAATGGATGCCGTCAAGGATAATCTTACCATAGCCGAAGCCATTGGAGAGTATTAGATAGTTAATATAAATACAAAATCGTGCTTTACCGTATATGTGGTGTCTTAGTATCTAAGCAAAATGGTTCAATTCCAGGTGGACTGGTGATTGTGGGAGTTCGATTCTCCGGTACGGTTTAACTGATCCACTAAGGAGCACGATTAACAATATAACATAATTTAACAAATGCCCGGTATGTGAGTGGGTTGCAAACCACGAATCATACTTTAGGATTCAATGACCCGGATACCTTGCAAGGGGGTATCCGGGTCATTTTTGCATTACCGGGCAGATCAAATTAGGAGCCATTAGAGAATGAAAATTGGGATTATCGGTTGTGGAATGGTCGGAAACGCGCTGTACGCCTACTACGAGCGCGAACATGACGTATTCGCGTATGACCTGATACCAGAACGGTCAAGGTGTGGCATTGGCCTGCTGAACGCCAATGCAGAGGTCGTATTTATCTGCGTACCTACGCCGTACGCTGGCAACGGTAAGGGCTTGGATTGCTCGGCTGTGTATGACGCCGTGAGCTTGCTTACAGGTGATAAGACGGTCATTATAAAATCCACAGTCATGCCCGGTACGACTGATAAACTTCAAGAGTTATACCCACAGCACAAGTTCTTTTTCGTACCGGAGTTTTTGAGTGAAGCGACGGCAGTTAAGGATTACGCAAATCCGAGAAGATCACATATAGTTGGTGTGCCACAAAAAGATTGGGACGAACCAGAAAAATATGGCGCAATTTACGGATCACATCGGATCGTAGAGAGCCTATTAACAGGAGAATTAAGAAGATATTATCTACCAGCCCGACAAGCCGAACTCCTCAAGCTTGCGACGAATAGTTATTATGCGCTAAAGGTCACGTTTGCCAACATGCTCTATGATCTCGGCATGACGCAAGAGACGCTTGACGCTCTAGTAGCCGATCCGTGGATAGTGCCGAGTCACTTCCAAGTGCATTTTAGAGGCACTAGAGGCGTAAGGGGTGCCTGCTTGCCCAAGGATACACAGGCTTTGATGGACTACGCGGGTGAAGAATATTTGGGTAGCCTGCTTGATATTGCCACCGAATACAACAAGCGATTGATAGAAAGCAAGCAAGAGGATTAGATACATGCCACTACCTGTGATGCCTGATATTAAAGTTAATATAGACGAAGCCGAACGTGTGAAACTTGGCGCGGAATTACTGGAGAAAATAGAGTCATCGCGCAATGGCATGAAAAAGCTCCTTGATAATATCAAAACGTGGGAACGGTTCTTCGAGTCGGACTTGCCGGAGAAAAATGATCCTTGGGAGAAGTGCTCTAATATCAACGTTCCGATCATTCAGCCGGATGTCGATACATTCCACTCGAATATAAACGGCGTTGTATTGGGTGTATCTCCTATTGTCAACGTAGTGCCTCCGCCATTCGCAGCCGACGCGACGCTCAAGCAGGTAGCTCAACGCGTAGAAGCCGCTATTGAGACTGTTCAGACAGCAATAATGAATTATGCGCAGGCAGCGGATCAGTGGCACTTAACGGCACTCATGCATCCGTCAGCGGTCATAAAGCTACCCTGGCGCGAAGAATACAGGACGGTAAAACGCCAGCAGGTCGATAAAAAAGGCACTAATGCGCTTATAGATGTGCAGGAGATCAAATACCGCGGCCCTCGCATTGAGACGGTCGATATAAACAACTTTGTCATATACCCATTGACGGCAAAGAGCATTGAAGATGCTTATCTCGTAGGCGACAGGTTTGTGCTTACCGAGGATGAAGTAAACAGGCGCGTTAAGGACGGTTATTTCGACGCGGTTCCCGCAAAAGAGGTAATGAAGCGACCAGAGAACGAACTGACAAGCTCTCTACAAGATTTTAGTAATGATGAGCGCAACGACCAGGTTGGTATCGAGAATGTGGATATTGAACAGTATTATTTTTGGGAGGTCATTGCGCCTTATGATGTAAATAAAGACGGGCTTATGGAGGAGTGCGTATTCGTACTCGAGGCTACAACGGGAACGATAGTTCGCGCCACGCAGTTCCCGTATTTCCACGGCAGGCGTTATTACGTCAGCATGGCTCCGTTCTTGAAAAGCGTCAAGATGTTCTTTAAGCGCTGCCTGCCTCAGATACTTGAGCACATGCAACGCGAAGCGAACGCGATACACAACCAGCGCGCGGATGCTACTACGCAGGCAATTAACAAAGCATTCAAGGTTCGTAAAGGATCGCTTGATAACCCAGACTCGATAGATATATCGCCTGGTGGCGTGACCGAACTTGATGACATAAACGATCTTGTAGAGTTTACACTATCGCCTGTTATACCAGGCGTTGATCTTCAAGAAATGAACCGCAGCAACTCTGAACGCGCCTCTGGGATAAACGACATGACTACGGGTAGGCAGTCTGAGGGCAACAAGACGCTCGGTGAACTTCAGATGGTCATGGCGAAGGCCGGCAGCAGGTTTGAAGATGTCATAAGGCGCGTTCAGGGCGCGCATGTAGAAGTCGCAAAGCAGATCGCGGGACTGATGTATCAGTTCATGACAGATGATGAGCTTAAAATGCTCAATATAGAGCGTGAAATGCTCATCTTCCCTTGGGATTTCATCCCACATGGTTCTGTCGGCACGGTTGACAAAAATATGGAGTTTCAGCGAGCAAGTAATGTGTATAAGACCATGATCACCGACAAGAACCCACTTGTGGTCAGCAACCCACTTCATATTTACCGTTTAACACGGGATTATTTGCAGTCACTCGGCACAACGGATGTCGAGTCGTATATCGGCACTGAACAGGAAATCCAGTTGCAGATAAAACAGGCGCAGATGCAACAGCAGGCGCAGGCGGTTGCGATGGGTATGGCGCAGGCTCCGCAGTTCGATGATCCGCAGGAGGCGCAGGCATTTGAACAGATGGTAGCAGAAGCCCGGAACGCAATCGCCATGCAACAGGAGCAAGGGCAGTCGCAACAGCAATTAGAACAGGCCAAACTACAACATCAATCGGCTGAGAATCAGGCCGATAGGGAAGCGAAGTTGCAGTTGGAATCCATGCGACAAGGCAGGAGATTGTAGTTGTCCACTGAATCGAGAGAAGAAGAACTAGAGTTTTGGGAAGGCATTGCGCGAGCATGGCCTTATATCGGCAGGATAATATCAGATAAGATCGCCGGTATAACCGACAAGATGATCCAGCACGGCACAATTAAAACACTTGAAGATTTATCTTATGAACAAGGCAGGATTGATGCTTATAAAACAATCCTCAGACTGCCTGAAGAACAATCGCGAATATTAAGAAAGAAGGGGAAATAATGCCACCAAAGACAGACGACAAACTGGAACTCGGCAATCCCGTTGAGGGATCGGGACAGTCCGTTACACCACCAATCGAAGGCGAGCTAACTACTCCGCCAGCCGACAAAACGAAATTGCCTGAACAGTTCAAGTCGGTTGAGGCTCTGATAGAATCCTACAAAGAACTAGAGCGAAAACATACAACAACAAGTCAAGAGCGGGCAGCACTTGAGAAAGAACGACAGAAACTCCTTAAAGCTGTGGATGCCGTTAAGCAAAACGGACAATGGGAACTAGACGAGGAGGGTAATTGGGTGCAAGTAAATCCGCCCGCCGAACAACCGGTAACGACAACAACTACAACAAGTGGCAATCCCGCCGCCGAGGACTTCAGGACAAAATTCAGCGATGAGTTCTACGAAGACCCTTTAGGTACGCTGAATAGGTATACGCAGGGCATAAAACAGCTAGAGAAAGCTGCTACGGCCAACAGGGAACGCGCGATGAGCAAATTCAAGAATGATCCGCTTTACCAACTGGTAGAGGGTGAATTCAAGGCTTCGTTGGTAGAACTGGATGATACCCAGATGGCTAATCCTCAACAGGCCGCGTACTTGGCCGAACAGGTCTATAACAACGTTACCGGTAGATATGCTCGCCAGGAATTGACCAAAGCCGGAGATAATCCAGAGGAACGGTTGAAGGTATTGAGGCATCTTGGCATAGAGGAGCCACAACCGACTCCAAGCAGCGGCATTGATAATCTATATCCCGCATCGCAAATAGGGAAAGTGCAGAACGGTTTGGGATTAAGCGAGGAACAAATAAAACGGGCAAAGGAAAGAGCGGAAAAGCTGGAAAAAGGTGAGATGTAATGGTAGATAAGAAATCAAGAAAGAAAAGAACTCCGAAGTCGGATGAATCAAGAACAGCCGGTTCTTTTGTAATTCCTCCTATTGCCACACCGGATGAGGCTATCGCTCCTGTTGCTGGAGTGGCGAAGGATAACGACATGATGAATCCTGATCCCATTCCCGATACCGCAACCGTAAAAACTACTGGCACTGAGGCGGAGGTATGGGAAGCTCCTGTCATGGAGCGGGTGAAAGTCAAAAAGGACGGGCGCAACCGGCGCGACTTCGCATTACCGAAAAACCCTGGACTCAACACGTTTCTTGTAGAGAATACAGAGGAAGGACGCAATAAAATGCGTCGCCTCGGTTATAAAGAGATACCGGCGTCCGAGATTGCTGAAACCGATGGCGTTGTGATGCATGACAACAGGCTCGGACACGATGTAGTTATCCATAGAGATCGCGTAGTCATGGCTTGCCGAAAAGAATACGCTGTGGAGCGTGATCGTGAAAACATAGAAGCGCATAAGGAAATGAATGCAAAACGAGATCGCCAATCCGATGAAGAAGGATTGCATAGATACGACGACGACGGTGAGACCACGACGGGCAGGATGTTCAATATTCCGTTAGATATAAGTGGGAGATAAACGACTAAATGGACGATAAACCTTACGGATTCCCAGTTGATAAAGTCAAGATATTTGCTGATGATTATAATGTCATTTGGGAAAACGCAGATTGGGAAATAGGTCAAAAATTATTCGGTCAATGCGTTCCTGATACCTGCGAAATACATATTACAACACGAATTAGTGGTTATAAATTAGCTTGTGTGTTTTTACATGAAGTGGCACATGCTCTCGCTGCTTGGGATGGGTGCTACAGTAGTGCTGATGGTGAGCAGGTTGCTAATTTAGCTAGTTACGATATGGTAAATTTCTGGCGGGATAACCCTGAAGTATTTGATTGGTGGATTGGTATTGTCAAGAATAATTGAATTGGATTGCGACCGAAAAACCCGAATTGACAAGTTAGCACATTCATGATATATAAAAGGTGATAACTACTACAACAATAATGATGGTAGTTATCACCGCACAACAATTGTGACTTCGGCCTCGACGAAACAATCACATTGTTGTACTTGGCGGATAGTCTCCCAAAGACTGCAATCCGCAGGTTCAAAGGCGGACAGCCAGTTATATCGCTATTTGCAATATAAACAGTGGCTACAATCCTCTAGTTAAAAGAACCATCAGTAAAAACACAACTAAATTCTGGAGGCAACCACTATGGCTAGAGAATACGCCGGGTTCCTGCCAGTACGTAGTGAAACTGGTGGGCCACCGCCTATCAAGAACTACCCGCTGGTGTCGGGAACCTATTATGAAGGTTCTATCCTTAGACTCAGCGCGACAACGGGTTCAGCCACCAAGTTTGCAGATGGTGGGACAAGTGTGCTCGGTGTTTGCGCGGCTTATGTGTCTACGGCGGATTCCACGACAGGTAAATATCCTGTTTATCTCCCAGTGCCGACTACAGAGTTTGAAGCCAAGATGCTCGGTTCGTTTGCGCCGCAAGCGAAGGTGGGCGACAAGGTTCCAATTCTAGTAGGCACGACTTTCAATTATAGACTGAGAGGAACAGTTGCGGGAACAGCATCGCTTGAAGTATGCGCTATATCGGGATTCCATCCTGATGAATCATTATCCGCGCATACAGGTAATAAGTTCCGCGTCAAGTTCAGCAGGTCTATCTTCGCGCAGACTAAATCGCGAGTAGATGACTAGGATTAGGAGGGAAATCAAATGACTATGACAAGAACAGGCTTCACTCCTCTCCTGGCAGAAGGACTGCGTGAAGTCTATTTCGACGCATTAAGATTGAACACGCTTGTATATCCAGAGATATTCGATATACAAAAGAGCACCAAGAGGTCTGAAACCGATCACTCGGTTACAGGTATCGGTATGCTCACTGAAAAACAAGAAGGCGAAGCCACGGAGTACGAGGACTTCGTAGATGGATTTGACACTGTTTATACACACAAAACCTTCTCTAGAGGCATTCGCATAACCCAAGAGTTGATAGAAGACGACCAGTACGGTGTCATGAAGAACCGGACAAAGGCGCTTGCCAACGCGACAAGGTATAGGATGGAGTACGATCACTTCTCTCTGTTTGTCAACGCGGCAGGCACTACGGTATTTACCGGTGGTGACGGTGAGGCGCTTGCGTCTACCGCTCATCCGCTTATCGGTGTCAATGGGACGACAATAGGCAACTATGTATCGAGCAACCTGACGCTTGGCGCGTTGGAAACAGCATTTGCGCATTTCAGGAACATGAAAAACGATCAAAACCTGTTCGTTTACACTGAACCTAGTGTGCTGTTGGTTCCGCCCGCACTTGAGTTCGATGCATGGGAGATACTCAACTCGACCGGTAAGCCAGGGACGGCAAACAATGACGACAACTATTTCAAGGCCAAGTTGAAGTTGGTTGTCAGTCCGTTCTTGACTGACACAAACTGCTGGGCGATTCTTGCCGACAAGGTATATGGCGCGCCGATTTCCTTTAACAGAGTGCCGGTATCGTTCAAAAACGATGGCGACTTCGACACAGACGACGCAAAAATGAAGGCTCGTGTCCGTTACTCGTATGGCGCGAGTGACTGGAGATGGTTGTACTGGTCGGCGGGTGCTTAGGAAGGAGCCGATAAATGGGAACTACAAATCTCGACAAATTGGAGCTTTCCGGCGTTGAAAGAGGCGGCACTACACTTAACGTTACTGGTACTTCTGCTTTCACCGGCGATATATCATTGACCGGCAATATAACGCAAACTGGCGACCTCGGAGTTACTGGCGCAATATCCGCGTCTGGAGATACGACAATAGCCCGGATGGTAGTAGCATCAGCGGCGAACGCGATGGCTGGGTTGAAAACCATAGCCGCTCCCAGTGCCGGATCGGGTGTTGTTGCTACGACTAAGGTTAAAGCCTCATCGCGGGTCATACTGACTCCGATCAGAGGCACTGCTTACGGCAATGCCAATTTGGGCGTAGGTGCTGTCATATCGACCATAGCATCAGGTACATCGTTTACCGTGAGACTATGGCGCTGTCAAACGGCGGGAACGCTTGCTACGGCAAGTGGGCGTGTCGCATGGCAGATTATCAACAAATAGGCGTTTAGCTTGAAGGGAGAGTGTTAACACTCTCCCTTCAATGTATGCGGGAGTTTGAAATTGAATCCATTCAATAACTGGAAGATTTTACGAAATCCAGAGAGGCTTGTAGAGTGGTTGAGGAAAGGCACTACGGATGCGCCCATAGGTTTTGACCTCGACCTTACAAATATATGCCCTCACAGGTGTCCTCGATGCTTAGGGTGTTGGACTGAGAATGTCACTGCGGAAACGGAGACTGATAAGGCAATTGCAATCATAGACGAGATGTGGTCGCTGGGATGCAAGGCGGTCAATTTTACGGGTGGCGGCGAACCATTAGCTCACCCGGATGCGGTAAACATAATCAAATATGCGTCAGAGAAGGGACTATCCGTAGGACTCATCACAAACGGTTCTTTATTGACTCCAGAGGGAGCAATTATTCTCGCCGACAGTTGCGCGTGGATACGTATATCGCTGGATGCGGCAGACCCATTACGATTTTCACTTGTTCATGGCGTAGAACCATCTGAATACGATATTGTGCTTGAAAATATAAAATATTTGGCTGGGATTAAAGACCGTAAGGCGGTCGTTGGCGTTGGAATATTAACTGAAGAAGCAATGAGAAACGATATTGTCAAGTCGGCGGGGATTGTCAAGAGTTTGGGTTGTGATTATGTCCAGTTCAGGCCGTTCGATACCTCAAGGGATGATGTAAGTAAAGAGATCGAGACGGCGAAAAGGCTTTATGAAAGTAACTCATTCTCGGTAAACAGCAATCTTTATCGTTATGCGAACCTTACGAATAATATCAAAAGAACTCATTCCACCTGCTACGCGCAAAACTTCTGGACGATCATAAATGCCCAAGGGTATGTGCAGATATGTTGCGACCAAAGACTCGATAATGGCAGGATTGGCGACCTGAATAAACAGACATTCAGCGAGGTGTGGCATGGCGATAGACGAAAAGCTGTTATCGAAAGCATCGATTGTATGCGCGACTGTCCGCCTGACTGTCGAATGAATGCACACAACGTAATGTTAGAACACTTTGCGGAACCTATATGCCACGAGGCGCACCTTTGATAGATGTGAGCATCGTAGAGATAGTGCCAAGCCCTAAACTGTCTATCGTAGTTGCCACCGACACTGAGCATGTGAACGGAATATATGAACCGATGGATAAGCTGTCGGTTGCTGATAACGCGGCGGTTAGTTATTCGGTATCAGTTGAAGATGAAATATTTAACCAGGCCGATGGGTGGAACGTGGCAGCCGAGTTAGTTGACACTCCATACATAGCGTTTTCATGCACCGGTGTGTTCATATCTTCACGGATCATAATGGATACAGTGGACACACTGAAGCAATATCCCGATGCAATAGTCATCGCGCATAGGACTGACGAACAGAAGGACGGTTCAACCAGGTTCAATCCTTATGCGGCTGGAGATTGGATGGCTATGTCTAAAGCTACCTTCATGGAAAGCGCGGGATTTGATCTAAAGATCGGGTACGGCGGTTATATCGAGTTCGACCTGTTATGTGATTTCGTGCTGCAAAAGCGACCTTTATTCGTGTTATCGGATACGGTAATGCATAAATATCATCCCGTGCCTGATCCTGAGAGATATAAAGAAATTAACGCGAAGAATACGCTCTATTCGATGAGCAAGGGCAAACCGCAACTATGGTGGAACTGGCCGAATGTATGTTTACAGAGCGATGGCAGGATGTTCCCGCTAGGAATAACAATCCAAGAAGAGGAGATCGCGTGTTAAAACTTACTGTTTACTGCATAGCTAAAAACGAAGAAATGAGTTTGCCTGTGATGCTCGACTCAGTGAAGGATATAGCAGATGAGATCGTAGTGTGCGATACCGGCAGCACGGACAGGACAATTGAGGTTGCAAAACGATATACCGACAAGGTGTATTCGATACCCTGGGAAGATTCATTCGCCAAAGCTCGCAATCTGGCGCTTGAGAAATGCACGGGCGACTGGATTCTATCGATGGACTGCGATGAGGTTCTGACCGAAGAAACGGCTAAGAATCTTAAACCTGTGCTTCGGAAAATACCTGATAATATCCATCTTATTTTAGTCACTATGCGGATGCTCAAGGATGACGGGTCGCTTCACCAGTCTTTTTTAGCTGAAAGAGTCATAAGAAATCATGTAGGCGTAAGATTTGAAGGCGATATGCACAACTGGGTAGAGACCGCGCCTGGTTATGACCGCATTGGAATACCGGAACTTACCATAGACCATAACCGCGCTCCCAAGTCAAAAGAGAGCCGGATGGACAGATGTTTGCAGCGACTCCAGATGTCGGAGAATATATTTCTGCCGAAGATCGAGGCCGACCCGAACGACCGCCGAAGCATATTTTATCTTGCCGGGACGTATTTTGACAGCGGGATGCATGAGAAGGCTATCAATTGGTATGAGCGACACTTAACGATAAGTAAATGGAATGAAGAAAATTATCAATCATCTTACCTACTCGCGCAGGCTTATGCGAGTGTCGGCAGGCCGGAAGATGCTCGCAACGTGTTAGCCGCCCATTGCATAGACAACTGGCGGCGCGGTGAAGGCATTCTGATGCTCGGCGAATTGGCTTACATCAAAGGCGATTACGAAGAAGCGGAGTTCTGGATGAAGACGGCAAGTTTGAAACCTATGCCAGTCGATCCGTTCTTCGTCGAAGCTGACGCATATACCTGGCGACCTCATCATGGACTGTGGCTAGTCTATAGGAAAACCGGCAATACAGAGCAGGCGATAAAGCATGGGCGCATTGCTATCGAACAAGGCACTCCTTATTGGAAAGAGATTATCGGTTATGAAAAAGACCATACCGATTATCCGTGTGACAGGATCGCATTCCTGGTAGATCGTGGGCAAATGGATTTCTTACAGTCGGTAGTAGACCATTTCATAAATATTGGCAAGGACGTTCAGATTTCCTCCGATATAAACCAAGTCGAACAGATTGCGGAAGAATCGGACTGTGTGTTTTGCGAATGGGCTGGCGACCTTGCCATAAAACTTACCAACCTCGAAAAGAAGGGTCGTATTATTGTAAGAATCCACGGATACGAGACGCACAGCGGCCACTTACAACAGGTGAATTGGCGAGTGGTAGACGACGTTATTTTTGTCGCGCAATATCTAAAGGATTTGGCCTGTGAACAAGTGCCTGGACTCGACCAGATGTGTAAATGCCATGTAGTTCCTGGCGGGATTGAGGTAGATAAGTTCTCTATTGCGCCTTCATTAGATACCGAATATGAACCCGGCAAGTTCTTGACGATTGAGGATGAGAAGTTGCCCGTCAAGAATTACGAGAAGATGCTTACAAGTCCTACTGGCAAGGAATGGTGGTCGAGGCCGTATGAATACGCGTGGATTCTCAATCATTTGAACAAAGGCGAGAAGGTTCTCGACTTTGGCGCGGGTTACAGCGGGTTTGCCGAACTCATGGCCGAGAAAGGTTGTAATGTTGCGCGGCAGGATGTCGATGCTGAAGCAATGCGAAAAGAGTCAGAGCGCAACCCGAATATTCCCGTAGTTATCGGTTCGGATATAGGACAGAACGTATATGACGCCATCGTATCATGCAGCGTTCTTGAGCATCTAAATGATATATCTGGTGTCCTGAAGAATTGTTATAACGCGCTTCGTCCTGGCGGCAGGTTGGTTATGACCTATGACGTGCCAAGGGTGAAAGTAGACGCATTATCAAAGATACTTCGTTCGATAGGGTTTGTTATTGGAGATACACCGGCAAACGTTCCATCCGGCGCAATTGGAGGCACTTGGAAAGACGGATGGGAGATAGATAACGAGCATGGACAGTTAAGGTGTTATGCGCTTGTGGCTACCAGGCCGGAGTATTTGAGCAAAACGGGCAAACGTATCGCGATGGCATGTTATGGGAATTACAAGAAAAACCTGCCGCTCGCATTGCAGATATTTGCCAAGTGTCCCGTGGATTACGAACTCCATATTGCAATTGATTGGCAGGATCACCGCACCTATGGTTATGTGATGCACCTGATAGATGAACTAGGGTTGCGGGAACGGGTGTTTTTCTATCCCTGGCAGGCTGATCTTAACACTTTCTATGCGGACAAAGACTATTATTTGTCAACTTCTATTGAGGAATCTTTTTGTTATTCATTAGCGCAGGGCATGGCGGCGGGACTAAAGCCGGTCATTCACTCTTGGCTGTCCGCAAGAGATTTCTACAAGCCCGAATGGATATTCAAAACGATTGACGAAGCCGTCCAGATGCTTACGTGCGAGTGTAACCCAGAACAGTACAGGCAGTATGCTATAGATCATCTGAATATCTCGAAGAACCTGAAGCGAATACACAGGATCGTCACTCGACCTAATATAGCCATTATCGACGACGAGGGTGGTGTCAATCCATACGGGTTTGCCAACAAGCTAGCCGTTACCCTGAATGATATGGGTTACAGTACGGAAGCGGGTAAGCCGGATTTAGTTATCCTGACCGGGCATGAACCAAAGATACCGGATGACATGAAGGGTATTAAGTCCGTTTTATGGCACTGTGAACAGGTTGGTATAAGCGATGAACATAGTCGCAATCGACTTGGGAAAATTGCTCAATTGATACCGAGCGTCGATCTGGTGGTTACTCATAATCCACTTGATGTACCGATATACAAAGAATTCGGCGCAAGACGGGTTGAATTCGTCAGTTGCGCTTGCGCTAGTCCTCCGTTCGGCAAGGCAGCAGTCGAAAAGATATATGATGTTGGATTCTCCGGCTGTTTATCTAATCACAGAAAAGCAATAATTGGCGCGTTATGCAAATCCGAGAAGTTCAAAGTCACGGTTTTCGAGGATTGCAACCATGAGGCATTGAACGAGTTTTACAACAGGTGCAAGATTGTCTTGAACCTGCATATATCGGCGGATGGACTCAATATCGAGTCAAGACTCGGAGAAGCGATGGCGGCAGGCGCGTTCGTTATATCCGAACCATTGCCTGAAGGATACAAGATACCGTTCATTATCGAGACCGAGGCTGCTAATATTGAGCCTGAGATTATCAAATGGCTTGATAATACCGATAGAGAAAAACTGGCAAACGCGGGACATTCATGGATATGGTCTAATCAGACGCTCACGGGACAACTTGAGAAGATATTGGAGTTAGCTGATGCGATCTAACTATACAGGACAACATGCGGTGGTGACAGGCGGAGCGGGCTTTATCGGTTCCCACCTGGCAGACGAGTTATTGCGTATTGGCATGAAGGTCACAATCATAGATAACCTTCTAACCGGCACTCGCAAGAATATCCCGCTTGGAGTTCAGTTCATAGAAGCGGATGTTTGTATCGTCAAACTACCGTATATGCCGACAGATTATGTATTTCATCTGGCGAGTCCGGCAAGCCCGATTGATTATGCCGAGTATCCCATCGAAACGCTACTTGTGGGTTCGGCAGGTACGCTCAATATGCTGAATTACGCTAAATCATCGGGAGCAAAGTTCATACTTGCGTCCACGAGTGAGGTATACGGGTGCGCCGAAATAAACCCACAGCCGGAGAGTTATTGGGGCAGCGTGAATTCCGTCGGCCCTCGCAGTATGTATGATGAAGCCAAAAGGTTCGCTGAAGCGGCAACTATGGCTTATCACGACGCGTGTGGACTGGATACGCGTATCGCCAGGATATTCAATAGTTACGGGCCGAGAATGCGCCCTACAGACGGGCGCGTGGTGTCTAACTTCATCAGGTGCGCGATTGAAGGTTTACCCGTTGAGATAACAGGTGATGGATCGCAGACCAGGAGCTTCTGTTATGTCGCGGATACCGTGGACGGACTGATAAAACTGGCTTTGTCCGATTATCATCTGCCGGTGAATATAGGGAACCCGAATGAGATAACGATACGCACGCTTGCGGAAAAGATAATGAAACTATTCGATAGCGTTTGCCAGGTTAGGTATTTGGAATCTCGGATCGATGAACCGTATAACCGCAGGCCAGATATAACGATTGCAAAACAGGTTCTTGGTTGGGAGCCTAAAGTCAACCTTGCCGATGGACTGAATAAAACCTATGGTTGGATGAAGGGCGAGTTAGATGTGCGCGAAAAATATCAAACTTAAACGTGAGCAAAGGAAAGTAGACTGCGACAGGTGCGGGTTTACATTCAACAAGCGTGATCTCTCACGAGTTCACGGGATGCTTGTATGTAAGACATGCCGAGACGAGCCTTCGTATAAGGAGCCTGAAGATGGATAGATCGGCTATTGCGACAGCAACAAGAGAACATTTGCATGAGCTTAAAGGTTCATACGTGACCGGTACGGTGCTTGTCAATGCTATCAACCGCTCGTGCAGGCGCATAAACAGGCTTACTAAGATAAACAAGGTTGAGGCGACTGTAGGTATACGCACGGGCGCAAGACAAATGTCACTCGGCACGGCCATCATGGACATTTACCGAGTCAGGTTGGGAACGGGCAGCCAACGCAAGCGGCTTATTCCTATAAGCATGGCGCGGCTCGACGTGGACGATGGTAGTTGGGAAGCTGCTACGGCGGGCACACCAAGTCAATATTACACGGACGGGTTAGTAATTGGATTCAATCCTAGGCCGCGTGTACGGGCATCCTGGGTGGCTGGAAGCGCGTATTCCGTAGGCGACCTAGTTGTTCCTACCGCCGCGAGCGAAAATGGGTTCTACTATAAATGCACCGTTGCGGGAACAGCGTCAGGCACGGCTCCAACCTGGCCGACTACGATAAGCGGGACTGTATCGGATGGCGATGTTACTTGGCAGCAGGCGGGAAGTACTCGAGTATATCTGAAAGTGCTGGAAAGCCCTAGTCCACTGGCAAATGCAACAAGTTCGCCCGATTGGTGTCCCGTGGCTTATCAGGATTCGATAGCAAAGGGCGCGGCGATAGACCTTGCGGGCGGTTTTTCGGCGGATATAGACAATAGCGCGATACGAAGAAGCGGATTATATCAGGAATACCTTGAAGAAGTGAACTCGCTGAAGGCACTCGGAATAAACAGATCACGCGAATACCAGGCCAGGATACGACCTACCGGATACGCGACTTTTAGGTCACGCTAGAGATAGTCGAAACTATCAGATTGTTCCTCTCAACTAAAAGTTGAGGAAACGATACGTCGGGTGACAACGGCGCATCGGAAGGGCATGTAGTCCAACCGACAAGGTATTTATCTCGGATATTCTTAGAGGCATTGAGATCAGCATTATGCTTAAAACCACATTGACGACAAAGGAACTCGGATTGAGACTTACGGTTGCCGCGATAGGTGAACCCGCAGCGGTTGCACCTTTGCGATGTATGCCGAGGATCAATAGCGACAATTTGGCATCCTTTGGCTTCGGCCTTGTATTCGAGGAAGCCCTTGAGTTGCGCGAAGCTCCAGGAGTGAAGTCTGCGTTTGGCTTCTCCGCGAGAGGCTTTGCACCGAGTTCTAATGTTCGTAAGGTTTTCAACTACAACCGTAGTTCCTGGTTGAATATCCTTGAGAATAGAGGCGGAGATAACGTGATCGCAATCGCGTCGGAAACGTTGTTCACGTCCCGCAAGGCGTCGCAAGTGGCGTTTAGCCGACTTGGAACCGTTCGATTGAAGATCACGTTTGAGGCGGAAGGTTCGTTTGACAACCTCCTTCCAATGGCGTTTGCCGTGGAATCTGTTGTCGGAAGTAACGGCAGGTCTGGTAACGCCGAGATCAACACCTATTGCTTTACCGTTGTCGATAAAATCAACATCGGGCAATTTGACGACGACATGCAGGTAGAACCTACCTTTGCGTTTGATGAGGTCGGCGGTAGACGTAGGACAGTCAATAGCATATTTGGCATATTCAGGAATGGTAAAAGGAATTTTGAGCCTTCCGTTTGTAGACGACATGCTGATAAGTCCTTTATCCCAGTAGATTTTGAAGGTGTGTCGCTCATACCTTGGAGGACAAGATTTGGATTGTGGGCAGGATGTTTTCTTTTCTTTCTTAGAACGAGTTATAGTTGCCTTTATGGCCTCAGATGCCTTGTGAATTGCCTGAACATGCAGATCGGAAACAAGATCGGGAAGAGTATTTTTACAACCGCGATAAACAATGTAATGAAGTTTGTAGGCGTTGCCCTCGCGCTTTTTCCAAGCTACGCGGCATATTGCGTTGAAGGACTCCGTGAATTGGCGGATCGTTTCAATCAAGGCGTCGGACTGTTCGCAAGTCGGTATAAGTCTCAACCTAACCGTTCTATTCATGGTGATATTATACCATACAAATATGAGAATATGCAAATATAGATTTAGGAGGGATTAACAATGGATACTTCAGGACTCAGGCAATTAAATAGCAAGAACGGCACTTTTGCCGCCGTATCGGGAACAGTGAACTGCGGCAATGCGCGTATTGTGTCGATGCAGGTAGTCTTGGATGGTAACAGCACTTACGAAGTAGCGGTAAGGGCGACCACGAGCGCAACCGGCACAGTCGGCAAGGACAGCATGGCGGCTTGCATTTCGGACAATGGAGTATGGGGAACGATACGGCCCTCCGGCGCTGGCGCGAACGACTGGTATCTTGCCTATAAGACGTATAACGGCGCGACGGCGGCAACCGCAACCAGCGCGAATGATAAATACGCGGTCGAAAGGTGGGGCTGATTATATGAAGAAGAAAACTCATCGCGGGTTTGAAACCGTGGCTAAGGAAATATCAAGGAAGCAAGGGATAGCTTTGGAAAATGCCCGCGCTATTTTGGCTAAATCGGGCAGGAACGCATCCGCCGCAGCCAAACGAAAGAATCCGAGACTCCTGAAAATCAGTGGAGCGAAGAAGCATTAGGAGGGTTTTACGGTGGCAAAATCAAGACCTGTGTCTGTAGACGAAAAGAAATGGCAGGTTGAAAGCGACTTGAACGCGCTTAAACAGGCTGAGGAGATACGGACGGATAGGAAGCGGCTTGCGGCAGTTCAAAAGCTGGCGAAACAGCAACAATCAGCACTCAATCGCATCAATCCGCAAGTGCAGCAAGGGACGAAAAAAGGACGGAAGAAATAATGAACGCATTGCTCATATTGTGCATGATCGTGGCTATGATCGCAGGAGTATTACACGATTGGCGATTATTGGCATACGGATTATTGACATACGGCTGCGTAGTGACGCTTTGCACAACGATACAGGACGCTTTGGGCAAGATAACAGACGCGATAAAGGAGGCCACTTATGGTAAACAACGATAGAGCACCGACCGGGCCGAGGGTGCTCGCGCTGGAGGCTGCCCGTGCTGTTCGTATTCGACACGACGATGGCACGTGGACTAATTATACTCCGACTGCGGATACAGACTTAGCTCGTGGAGCATGTCTTGAAGCTGCATTAGCAGCAGTCGCGTCGTGTGAAAGCATCTTCATCGCTCCGGGCAGGTTTCGCGGCGATTTTACCATACCGGAAACACTGAACGCCATTTCGATATTCGGATCAGGAAGAGATTCGACGGTTCTATTGCCAGATACCAATGTCCTGCGCGGTACGGCAGTCCTGACGATTACTCAGGATGTAGGCGGAGTGAGCCATATTATAAAAGACTTTACGCTAGGGCAGGATAGCGGGACACCGTTTAGAGCCTGCGCGTGCCTCAAGACTGATGTAACTCCTGCCAATACGGCGTATGGCCTCATCGTACGCGCTGAGAATATCAAGTATAGCTGGAAACATGGCGCGGCTGTAATTGGCGGGGCAATCGATCAGGTAAACCCTGAGATTTACGCATATAAAGATTTAGATACCGACCCACCGCTTTACGCTAAGACAATACTTTCAGGAGAGGAAGCCGTCAATCTGTGGAGTGGTGGAGCCGGTTATTCCGCCGCCCTGAGTTATTCCTGCCCGAAGTGGAATACCGGTCATAAAATCAGTGTTCCCGACACGGCGACGACTGACGCGTATAAATTTACTCCCGCTAGTTTCCCAAGCGTACCGGTTACGGCGGATGCTATCAAGCTTTTTATGTATGTCGGGGCTTGCAGCGGCCTTAAAGATGGTGACTGGGAACTCCAGGTGCAAACTTCGGACAATACCAAGATCGGCGATTCAATCCCGCTTCCATCCCTAACACCTAGTTATGATACGACCTGGGTTCCGCTCATTCTGGCTTGGACGGGAACGAAAACAGGCACAGCGCATCATCTGGCGCTTGTCAAAGTTCGTAGTTGGGCGAATCCGGCTTTTGCTATTGGGTTTAATGACCTTCAGATGATCGACACCACGAGAGCCGATAACGATCAGATTTTTTATGACGGTTGGGACCCGACACAGGTCAAGCCAAAGGTAATGACCGAGGACAGTAGCGACCCTACCGTGCTCTATGGAACTGGCTCAAAAGGCCTCTGGGGTGGACGTTGGACGGGTGGAACCGCGTTGATGGCAGGAGTTGGGGCAGTGCCGAACACCGCATTACCGCGGTTTACGGTTGGTATCGTGCATATTGCACCTTTACCCGGACTCGGCACTCTCCAATGGACAAACCCTATTGTTGAAATTCGATGTAGGGACAATGGTTGCGGTGAAGTATTCAAAGCTCTTGGGCATTCGTCTGCCGAGAGCAATATGGCGATAGTGGGCGCTCAGATTTATCCAGAGATGGGCGGCAGTACCGCCGAGTTTTGGTATATGCAGACGCTTTTCGGTTCCATTTCCGCGCAAGGGATCGATATGAGCACCGTAAACGCTGAGTATCTGGCTCAAGTCCATCCCGTGCGTCAACTCCATGCCAATGTTATGTGGAATGGAAAGGTCTATAACAGCAACGATCTGGATATTGGCAGATATTGGGGTCATCGCACCGGTCTGAATAATCGGGTGCTCGATCTCGAATCCGGCATGTCCAAACAACAGGACGATACGATCAAGGCATGGCTGACAGAGAACCCGCGACGGATTATAACTCCGGTCTTGGACGCCAAGGGTGCGGCCACATGGCGATACATAAATGTCGTATATCTCACTACGAGGGCAATCAAGATCAAGGCCGCGCGTATCGTCTATACACAGGCCACAAACACAGCAAGTGGCGCGATTATTTGTATTGGTAAGCCTGGTGTGTCCGATACCTACTACGCGAACAATACCGCGCTTGAAAATGCAAAGGGCATAGGCGATTCCACTGCTATAGCACTTCTGAATGAGATTGTGTCCGATGGCAGCACTGTTGTAGTCGAGTTCAGACCGTCAGCTTCAACCGTGACCGGCAAGTTCTACGTTGAACTGGATTTCGATTATGTAACTCCATCAGCGATTCTCGGAGTTCCGACAATAACCGTAACCGGCGATGGTGAAGACGATAAAAACGTTGTCGTCCAACTGAAAGATGAGTTCGCAAATGACGTGATAGACGGGATTTACCCTGTAGATTTGTGGCTGTCGGATACTGCCGGAGGCGCGGAGATAACTACAGCGCCTACATCGATCGCAATCAATTATGGCATTCAGTTGAAAGTGATAACGGCGGACAAACACTGGAGTTATCTCACCGACGTAGACCTCATACAACCCGGATGTATCGATTTCACGATCACGCATACGGATGCAGCCGCTAAAACATTATTTGTGAACATTGCGGCGGGTGGCAAAATATACAGTTCGGAAGCGATAGTATTCCCAGCGGCGTAGGACGGAAGGCGTAAGGAACCCACCAATGTCATCATTTACTAACGAGCAGTGGCAAGCGGCGTTACGCAATATAGCCGACCCGAACCAGGGCGCGGCTTTGATCGGCTATATACGCGATGCCGTTGGCGCGGTCGGGCGAAGCCAGCATGATAAAGACGATGAAGAAGTCTCGATCATGGACTTCGGCGCGTACGGCGATGGCGTCCACGATGACACGCCCGCGTTTGTGGCCGCGCTTAATCATATTGTCAATTCGGGCAAGAGAGCGACGCTTAAATTGCCTGCGGTAACGGGTTGGAAGATAACTCAGCAGATAACCGTCGATATTTCCTACGTGGATATTGATTCAGAGCGCGCGCCTATCGACTGCTCGGCTATAACGTCCGGCGCGGCGTTTTATATAACCGGTTCGTCAGCAGATAAATATATGCAGCATGCGGCCAGAATACAGGGTGTGCATCTAAAAGGGTCATCCAGGTATTCATCGGTCATCGGCATGCAGTTTTCAGGCCCAGGTGATTCGCGCAAGTTGGGCGCGTCGTACGCGTCTATCGTCAACTGCATTGTGGAACTGTTCGGCACGGGTGTATCGCTTGAGAATTCCGCGTATCTCATCCAGTTCGACAAGACCGCCCTAATGCGGAACGGCATAGGTATAAGTTATCCATCCGGTTATGCGGACAACGGGGAAAATGTGACGTTCCATCTTGGTTCGATCTCTAATAACGAGTGCGGTATATATATGCGGACTGGTGTTATTTCGATGTATGGGACATCGATAGATTATAATCACGATCACCTTACCGAAAAGATAACCAAACAGATAGACGTTTCATCCGCAATGCTTTTCATGTACGGATGTTATATGGAAAGCAAGTACCATGACGCAACCGCAGACGGCTATCAACCGCCGATAAAATGCGCGGGCAATGGCGGACTGGTTCACATGTTCGGCGGCGCGATCACATTTGCCGCGTCGGGTTTGATTCAGCCGGACTATCTTATCTCCTGCGAGCCTGACGCGTCCAGTAGTGCGGCGATGGTAGTGTTGGATGGAGTTCATATACACAATGTAATGCCTACGAGTAAAAAATATGCAATAACGACCGCTTACGGCACTGTGAGGATAATCAATAGGGCAGGACTCAATATAAGCGCGAGCGCTCACCTGATCGGCGATGGCGCGACTGAAAACTTCATCAAAGACGGCAGTTTCGAGGGCGCGACCATCACGAGCAATGTGTTCATCTCAGGCGATACAGCCGCGATAACCGACAGGCTGAACGGCACGAATATAGACCTCGTGCTCGATGCTACGCCAGGTATGGCGCGAACCGGGTCAAAATGCTTGAAGGCGACCACGGGCGCGGGAGCAACCGGCAAGTTCGCGTTTATATGTCCCGTCACTCCTGGAGGACTTGGAAACCACGAGCTTTATTATAAGAAGCCGGGCAGTGAAACAGGCGATATAACCATAAGCGGTTACTACGGCGTGATCGACTACAACGCGGACGGAGTGCCGACGTATCTTACCCGCACCGCCGCGATACATACGGATAGCGTTACCTTCACATCGGCGGCGGTAGACTGGACGATCATCGAAGGGACTTACAACATAGCCGGCAAACGCGCACCCGCGTGGGCGACGCATTATATCGTAGAGATCGATATGGACGCGTTCCCTTCGGCTGATCTTTATATAGACGACGTGAACATGGCGGTGACTTGATGGCTGAACTTGTTGCAGCTTCAAATAATTTTAACGGCGGGAATAATCGAGCAGTACCGGAGCGCGTTGGCATGAATGAATCCAGTGTGCTTCAAAACCTCGTCCACGTTGGCGGGAATCTCACGTCCATTGACGGCAGGATAATAACCAATCCTGGCGGAATGCCTGGAACTGGCGCGATAACGTCACTTGAGCGCTTTTACAAATCCGGTCACAGGATAGACGATACCGCCGCGACAAGTAAAAAAGGATGGGCGCTTGCAAGCCGAGGCGCGTATGCATATCTCGCTTGTGAGGTTTACTGCACGCTTCAGTCGGCTGCGGCTACTACCGATGGCTATATAACCATCAGGACGGCGGACTCAGGCAATGAGGCGGGAATAAACAGGTTTCCTAACAGTAGTTATGTCCGCATTACACCGGCAAGCGGTGATACAACGCCGTATTTCTTATATTATACGGCTAAGACGGTGGCGACCGGCAGGTTGACATGCACTGTACCGCGCACTATCCCTAACGGTTCGCTTGTCGAATGCGTGGACTATAGACCGGTATTATATTCCGCTGGATATTCCGATCCCGCCGAGTATGCTTCCGCTAATGGGCGTTGTTATATTGCGTTCTACGGACTATATAGGTGGGATGGGTTTTATTACACTGTAGGTACAGTCGCTTGCACGGGCAACACGACGCTTACGGGAACAGGTACGACATGGAGCGGGTTCGTTCTTCCTGGCGATAAGGTTTACTACTGCAACCGCAACGGCGCGTCCACCGGCACGTGGTATGGGCCGTATATAGTGTCAGCAGTGGGTAGCGATACGTCTATAACACTGACAGGCAACGGGCAATCGACTGCGGCGTTCAATCCAGCAGACAAGGCCGATTATATCATCGTGAGGATGAATAACGCGGGCATTGCGCCACCTACGACCGCACCGACATTAGCGGCGGCAACCGGAGGAACCAGCGCATTAGACACTGGTGCTGTTTACAAATACCAATATCGCTATTTGCGTAAGATAAGCGGATTAACCAAGGCATCCGTTACCGCATCGCCACCAGTAACTACGGCAGTAACAGACGCGGGAGACTATTTTACGGTTGGAGTGCCTATCAACTGGACGCCTTATTCGTCCGTATCCGGTGACTTCGGTATACGCATAGAACGTACCGAAGACGGAGGAACCGATTTTCTTGTAGTTGCTGATTATTGGGATGGCTACGGGTTATACAGTCCTATGGGAAGCAATGTCTGGTATACCCACACTGATAAACTTATAGATACATCACTCACGGCACTTGGAGCCACAAGCGCATTAGTCCCTAATCCCAACATAGCGCCTACGGTTACTGAATACGCGTCGGGTTCCAACTTGACTGCCGGAACACGAGATATGTATTTCACTCTTTATAATTCAGTAACAGGCACGGAGTCCAATCCTTCTCCGAAGGCGACCGTCACTACAACCGCAGGGCAACAGGTCACAATAACGGCGGCACTCACGGGTGAGGATCGGCAGGCGGATTATATCCGGTTCTATTCGACGGCGACTGATGGCAGTTCGACGGCTTATCGCATAGCGCAGGTGGCTTGGGCTGCCGGGGCAACGACGGTAAGTTATATATACACGAGTGCCGATGCTGACCTTGATTCGACCAAGATAATGTCGAATGACTTTGATCCTCCTCCCGCATCGGTAAGTCATGTATGTTATAACAACGGAAAGATGTATGTTTGGGGCGATCCTAATTATCTGCACCGGGGCTATTTCTCGACCGTAGGCGATCCCGAACACTGGGCGCGTTACGAGTGGGGCGGCCCCGATGAACCGACTTATGAAGACCCGACACTGGGCGGTTATTTCACAATCGGGCATTCGGGAGATGAGATTCTTGCAATAACTCCGAGCAATGATATGTCCATAGCAAGCCTGATTGTGCAGTCGAGATCGAAGACCTGGTATTGGATAGGCAGCAATTGGGTCGACCATCAACTTATAGAAGCGTGGATGGATGGCACTTCAAGCGCGAGAGCATGGGCGAATTATAAGGGTGTATTGTTCGGATTATCAGCCGATACGGGAGTGCAGAGGAAATTACCGGGTGCGATGCCGGAGGGTGTATACGAGAAGATTTTCCCGTTAAATAGATACCCGTTCCGCGACCAGGTGACGGCAGGCGG
Source organism: Dehalococcoidia bacterium (assembly GCA_041653935.1). GTDB lineage: Bacteria > Chloroflexota > Dehalococcoidia > E44-bin15 > E44-bin15 > JAYEHL01. The sequence goes on from JBAZEO010000007.1 coordinate 50,205, forward strand.
GAGTTACGCGGATTATTTCGAGAAGTGTTCGGGGGCCTGCTGGAGGGATTATTATGTATTCGTATGGCCTCAATCTCCGAGTGCTTATTGCAATAAGATGATGATGTATCACATACCGACAGGCACGTATTGCGAAATAGGTACGACATCGTATCCTGTCAACGCAAGTTGTCTATCCGTATGGAATGGCCCTGGCGATAATGGCGAACTATATTACGGTAGCGCCGCTGATGGTTATATATACAGGCTTCATGCAAAAACGGGCGCATATACTCTCTGGAGTCAGGATGTTCCCGATCAGACAGGAACGGGAGTCGAATGCGTATGGCGGTCGGGTGCTATACAGCATGGAAGCAATCCAGACAAGGAATTCAACGTAAAAAGCCCGGTCAGGATGTTCATGAATTTTCACCAGCCCGCAAGCGACCAATCAATAACGGTAAAAGCTTATACGCGTGGAGATGAAACGACGGCAGAATGGTCGGGTGTCTCGAAAACACTATCCGCTTCGGTAGATGGTGAACGTAACTACGTCGATGTTGCGCCATCGGCAAATGGGCCGTCGTTTATGATGGAATGGTCTGGCATATTCACAAAGCCAGTTGTTTTTGAGGGATATTCGTTGACTTATATAGAAAAGGGAAATCCCACGAGTTAGTGTTTGGAGGTATTGACATGAGTACGTTTTCGGCAATAACAGGGCAGGATGCAAGCCATAACGCTGGCAAGGCGGCAGGTCAGGCACAACAACAGATGGACTTGCAGCGACAACAGCAGGAGTGGCAGAGGCAGTTGTTCGATCAATGGATAGCACCTTATATGCAGGCCGGACTCGCGCAACTTCCAGGACAGACGCAAAATTACAATACGCTCATGGGTTATATCCAAAATATGATGAGTGGTAATAACGCGGGACTGCCTGCATACCTCCAACCTGCCGATACGTCAGGACTTGAAAAAGGGTTATCGACGTTATCGCGCCAGGGACTAGATCAGGCCACACAGGGTATGCAGGGCAATATAGCGCAGTATTACGCACAGCGTGGAGTGCCGATTTCACAGCAGCAGACGAACCTTATACCGAGATTCCAGAACCAGTTCAATAACGCGCTTGCCACCGAGAATGCGAACAAGGCGACTACCATGTATGGCGTTAATCAGGCGAGTAAGGCAAACCAACTCGGCAATTTCTTCAACATGCTTGGCGCTGTGAACGGTATGGTTATCAATCCGTCACAATATGCCGGAGTCGGCATTAACATGGCAGGTAATAATATTAACCAGGCTGGCAATAACGCGAATTATTATAACCAGTTAGCCCAGCAGTATGCGCAGCAGAGTGGCGGCATGATGGGCAACCTGGGCAGTATCATTGGGTCGCTTTGGGGCGATGCCAGCAGCACGAACGGTGTTAATATCTTAGGCGCAGGCAATACAGGTCTAAAAGGTAACAACTATTTATACGGAGGGTAATGATATGGCAGGAAATCCTTACGGCGGTATTGCGCCGAATATGTTTATATCCAACCTGTTTACCTCGCTCATCAATGAGAAGTTGAAGAAAAAGCAGGAGGAGCAACAGGCGGCACTACTCGCCAATGAGATAGCGCAACAGCAGTTTGCAAACCGCATGGCCGAAGATCAGGCGCGACGACAACAGCAGTCATTAGATTATCAACGCAAAACCCAACAGGAACAGCAGGATTATGCTCGTCAGCAAAATGCGATGAAGGATTATTATGGTCTTGTCGACATGTCTGGCGATCCGAATATAACACCCGAAGCGTATGGCAGTGCCGCGAGTATGTTTGGTCAACAGTATCCACAATTCCTGGATAAGATACCAAGTTATCAGGTTCCGAGGCCAAAGCCGATGCCCGATGAAGACATGATGAAATTGTCCTTGGCAGCTTACGACACTGGTGGTGCTTCGGCGGGAAATCTGATAAATGCAAAATATGGACTTACCACACAACAACCAGTGCCTAATGCAAATATTTTATCGGCACTGACTGGTGTTGGGCCATTACCAACCCAGAAAGTTCCTTTAGTATATCCTCCTAGCCTGAGTGAAAATGCCGCGACTACACGAACTCAGATTGCTACTGATAAGCAATCAAGAACGGATTATGCCAAAATCCTCTCAACCGTAGCGGCCAGTTCATTCGGGAGATTAGACCCAAGACAGCAACAAACAATGTTGAGGGAACTGGACAATAAACAGCAGGCTCTTGGTATGGCTCCGTGGCCTAAAGATTCAAGCGGAATGTATGTGCCACCTGAGCGCGTACCTAATTATGGAGCCTTGCAGTCGGCGGCGTTGATGATACAAGCCGGAGCCGATTCGGGTTCAGACTGGGTAACTCAACAGGGACTTGCACTGCTTGATAGGGTATGGCAAGACGCGGGTATGTCGCCATCGCCGGGTGTGCAGGTCGCTCCTGGCGGTGTTGCGCCTGCTCCCGTGACTAATTATCAACCTACCGGCCCGGGTACATTGCCGAGTTTCCCTAACCTTCAGCCTCCGAGTGGTGGATATAATATACCACCTTCACCCAAAGCTGTATTAGATAGAACCGGAAAGGTATTAGACATAACCAGTAAAGAGCAGGACATTGCCTTTGGTGCTGAAGATCAGGTAGCAAAAAGAGAAGCGTTAAGACAGGCGGAACTTCAAAGAAAAGCTAAGGTGAAAGCCGAGGCAGCCGCTAAACGTGATGACGCTTTTAAGCGTGTTACCGACCTGTATAGTAAAAGAACGGGTGCTAAATTAGCATTAGACGAAGCTACTACTGGTGAAAAACCCAATCCAGTAGAAGCGCAACAGTTCAGACAGTTATTAAATCAATACGATGCTGAGATTGGAAGATTAGAAGACAGTCTTATTACATTCAGACTACCTTCAGCGCAGGGTGGGCCAATCAGGGATGCCATAATTGCCGAAGCTCGTAAAGGTACGCGTCCGGGTGTTGTAGGGCCGAAAGTGAGAACACTGCTTAAATCTTATGGTGTGTCTCCGCAAGATCAAGAGTTGATCTGGCGAAAATACGCAAGGTTATATTATTATCCTAACCAGAGGAAGAAATAATGTCAAAGACATTAGATCAATTGATAACCGAATCTAGGAGAGGCCCATCACAAACCTCTACCGGGAGGACTAAATCACTTGATGAACTCCTCAAGGAATCTAAGGGTGGTGGATCGATTGGTTCTTCCGCACTCCCGCGTCAACGTACCGAAACTACGCCTACGCCAAAGACTGGCCCGAAGGCAACCGACATCGGCAAATCGGGACTTACGAAGCTATACGAAGGCACACTGCTTATGTGGCTAAATAATAACCATCCCGCCGACATCGGGAGTGCCATCAAAGGAATTAAGAAAGAGTTCCCTGGGCTTAGCAAATCAGATCCCGCGATAAGCAAGGTATATTCGATGTGGCGCAGGAATAACCAGCCCGTGCCATTGTCACAGCGTACCGCAACACAGGCGGAAAGAGAAATAGCATCAGGCGCGCGTCCGTTATCCACTACTGAAAAGTTTATGGTTCAGACTACGCCGGGACAAAAACAGCGGATAGAAACAATTAAAAAAGCCGAGCATCTTGGCGAAGGTTATCAACCTACCGAAATGAGCAGTTTCGATACTTTGATGAATCTATTGTTTATGGTCGCGCCACTCGGTGAGGCCGGTAAAGCACTTGCGCCAAAGCTCGGTAAGCCCGCGCAGGTTGTGCAGGCGGTCGGTGAAAAGGTTGCTAAAGTTCCTGGTACTAAGGGTATTGCAGGACGCGCCGGTTATCGCGCTGTCACTGGTGGCGCTGAGTTTACGGCGTTGCAACCGATATTCGCCATACCGACACTCGCGCAACAAGGCCCGAAGGCTTATATCGACCAGATGATAGGCGGGTTACAGCAGGCCAATATCAATAATCCACTCATCCTGGGCGCATTCTTAAAGACCGTGCCTGCCGGAATACTTGACGTGCTGAATAAGCGCAAGGTAGGCACTCCTGTAACTGCCGAAGAAATAGAAGCTGCCAAGAATATACATAAAGCTGTTAAGGAATACGTGAAGAAGGCGGAACCGGTTGAAGCAACACCAGAGCCTACACCTGCCACTCCCGCCGTTGTTGCGCCCAATCCTGAAGTTGCCGCCGCACGTGCACGTATACAGGCGAACAGGGCGAATGTTGAAGCTGAACCGGTAACGCCTGCTGTCGAGCCTGCACAGCCTCCGGCAGTCAAACCCACTCCTACCACCCCGGAGCCTGTGAAGCCCGTAGAGGCGAAGGCGGGAGCGAAAGAACCGTGGGAGATGAAGTCCGACGAGTTTGCTAAGGGTGTAGACTCTTATCATGAAATGAGGACTGTGCTTGGTGATACTCCTTATAAGGCTGAAGGTGACTATTCCGGTATGTCCCTTGAACAGGCAAAGGCTATACAGGAAATTGAATCTCGAAAATCTATTGACAGTGCAATGTGGAATAAAGCATACAATGAAGTGCAGGATGAACTACTCCAAAAGTACCCCGAATATGCCACAGAAATAAAATACGCACAAGTGGAAAGAACTGCCGATACACACCAATTGCTCGTCGAAAAAGCATTGCGTGAAGGCAAGCGCGTACCCGATTCCGTAGTTGATGAATTCTTGGCTAATGGTGGCAAGTTACCTGAGAGCGGACTGCATCAAGAGATACAATCCAATTACGCACCGACCGCCGCAAAACCAGTGCCGACACCCGCCGTGGCTGCTCCCGCGAAGCCGAACGTTGAGGTCGCGCCGACGCCTCGTGTCAAGACGCGGTTTACGGATGCTGCTGACGCTGCCAGGAAGCGGTTGTCTGAAATAGAGTCCGAAGCCAAGCGGAATATGCCCGAAGCCGCCAAGCGCAAGCCGGGGCAGTTGGGCGCGGTTCGCAAGATGACAAAAGAAGAATTCGACCTGCATGTTATTATTGCTGCCGACCATATAGCAAGGGGAGTCAAGACTGTCGCTGAACTGGCGAAGGTCATGGCTACTGAGGGTTATAAATTCAGCAAGGCGCAGGTGGACACTATATGGGAAGCATCGCACAAGGTTGCTAGAAGCGGAGGCGGTGCAAACGTATCTATCAAGAATGCTACTATGGCCGAGAAGTCAAAAACACTGGGCTTAGGAGAATTGCCACAGCCTAAGAAGGTGACGGCGCAGGAACGTTCGCAGCAAGCCAGCCAACTGGTTAAAAGCGGGAAGGTGACTGGTAAGGCGTTAGTTGATGAACTCGAACAAAACATGCGACCGCTAGATAAGATCGAGGATGCTGTTGTACACGAATATCAGACGCGACTTGAAGAACAATTAGCCAAAGCGCGGGAGAGTCATGGCAATGATTCGCCGGAAATAACGGCATTGGTCAAAGAGTTTGATAGAGCAAGGCGTATTTACAAAGCTACCGGCACGGAACAAGCTCGCGCACTTCAAGCTAGATCGGTAACTACTACTCCCGAAACACTTGACCAATGGTTAGCTAAAGGGCGTGACAATCAGGGTGATGCGTTCAACAGTTCAAGACAGGATAAGGTTATAACGCTTCACGAGCGGCTTGAATCCGGTATGGCGAAGGAGAAGTCGTTAGAGCAGCAGATAAGACAGCCTAATAAACCGATGGTGGCTAAGTCTCCTGCTGACTTCAAGACTGGCACATGGGGCGCGAATAACTCTACTATCACGGTTGCGATGCGTGATGCTGCAAGGGCGCGTAGATATGCCAAGATGACCAGTCAGTTAGGTTCTATTCCTGATCCCACAATAATAGCTGATTTAGCTATTGAGATAGGGTTTCATGTTGAGGCGGGCGTTAAGTTTACTACTGCTGCAATAAAAGCCTACCTGAAAGAGGAGTTTGCCGCAAGCGATAAAGACGTTGACGCGGCATTGGCTATAGTGAGAAAGCAGGTCGCAACCGAACGGTCGTTGGAACGCTCAATAGCTGGTAAAGAGGCTAAGTTGAGTGGAGAGTCTAAGCCGGTATCCGAAAAGCCTGAACTTATCACTACTCCTAAGATAGAAGCGTTAAAAGCCGAATCCACTCGGTTGAGCGAACAGATCAAGGCTATAAAAACTGCCGAACAAGAGGCTCGTAAGGCTGCCAGGGATGCAGAAAACGCTGTCTTGGCTGCACAAAAAGCCAAAGCCAAACACGTAGCCGATATTGAGAAGCAGGGGTTAAAGGCTACACAAAGAGAACTTGCGACTGAAACACGGCAGATTGCCACTCAATCCAGAATGTTGAGTGAAAAAGAGATCGAGGCGAGAAAGTATGCACGACAGATAAAGGGAATGGAGACGCGGGCTACTAACATCAAGGCACAGATAGCGCGCGGTATGCCGAAAGAAAAGGCTGAACCCATCAGATGGACTAACGAATGGGTGAAAGTGCATCAAGAGAATGTTAAGTTGCGGATGCAACTAGACAACATAACCTCACCTAATAAGTCACTGACACATAAATTGTGGGATGTGGCACTCGGTGTCCCGAACTCACTCATGGGAATATGGTCTGGGTTCGATGATAGCTTCCTAGGTAGACAGGGCTTGTCATTGTTATATCGCAATCCCAAAGCCTGGTTGAAGGGTTGGCCGGTTAGTCTGAAGGCCATGTTCTCTGAACGCAATACCTATACAATACATACTGCAATTACCGAAGACCCTAGATTTGCGAAGGCGCAACAAATGGGCGTAAGATACCAGTCGCCTGATGATATTCCTATGACTGGAGCAGTCGAAGAGAATGTTCGATATTTGAAATTTGCCGAAAGAATCCCATTGGCAGGAAGGTTGGTTCGACCTTGGGAAAGAGCTTATACAACAGCGGCCAACTACATCAGGCATGAAACTGCCTATGCTATCATTGACGCATTCGGAGATAGATTATCGGTAGCCGATGGTAAAGCCTGGGGTAGGCACATAAATATTTTATCCGGCTATGGAGATTTAGGCAGATTATCCTCATGGGCTCCATCGTTAAGAGGCTTGTTTGTTTCCGCAAGGAAGATGGCCGCTGACGTGCAAAGACTAACTACCTTGTTTGATCCTAATGTGCCATCTTTTATAAAGAAGGACATGGCCAAAGTGCTCGCACGTGAAGCAGCCGCTATCACTACTATTGCATTACTGATAAACAATTCACCTTGGGGAAAACGCAAAGAGATTGAAGTTGGACTTGATATGGATTCTCCTGATTTTCTTCAGTTTAGGGTTGGCAATACTCGTTTCCCCATGACTTCGGGTGAAGCGCAAGTATTAAGGACAACATTCAAATTATGGAAATATTCAGCAAGCTATACGCGATGGGGGACACATAAATATGGCAGTCCCCAGGCGCATGATGCACTGCTTCAGTTCCTTAGCTCGAAACAAGCTGGCGGGTTAGGTGTTGCCTCCAGATTCATCACAAAAACCGACTTCATGGGAAGACCAACTACCGACAAGGAAACATTGCGTCAAATGATAACACCGTGGAACCTTGAGGGCGTAAGAGAAGCCTTCGTTGGAGAGGGTGCAGGAGTAGCAGCACTTGCAACAGCCACTCAATTTGTGGGCATAGGTGCGAATACCTATGCCGATACGCCGAAGAACCCGAAGAAAACGACGTTAGGTAAACCGTCAGTACCTACTCCCGCTTCATTCAAACGCAGTTTGATGCGGGGGTTACGACCATAACGATAAACTCTCCACGAAGGAGGGCTTTTTATTAACTGTTACATGGAGGGACCGATATGGGTGATGATGATCTGAGGATGGGGCAAGTAATCCAGAAATGCACAGACCTAGATACTCGGCTTACGAATATTGAGTGCAAGGTAGACAAGATACTTGCGATAGTGAACCAATGGAAAGGGATGATAGCCGTATATGGTGGGATCGCCGCAATCGTAGTTACCGTAGCAATCAAGCTTATTTGGAAATAGGAGGAAAATAAAATGGACAAATGGACAATCGTCGGCTACGCAGTCGGTATTATATTCAATATCAGCTTCGTAGCAGTAATGCGGGCAAAGCTATATGATAGCACTGTCGAATTCTTAAAATCCGGCAGGTTTGCATGGTTTATCGTATTCCTGTTGAGCGCCATTGAAATGGCGATAACGGGAGGCATGGAAGCACTCAAAAAACCTGACGCTTTCATGGCATTGCTTCAGGCGGCGGCGGCTTATGCTACTACCACGCAGGCGGCTTACGCTGCCGGTAAACCGGTGTGGACGGCGGCTGTAAAGTCTGGAAATGCAGTAAAATGCCTTATTTTAGTGCTTATAGCCGTTATGATGACTGTTTTACCGACTACAGCGCACGCCGATATGACTACTGTATATCAGGCTCAGATCGGCATGACACAGGTATCGCTCGCGAGTGTTGAATCTGTGGGTCAGATCGAACTTAATATAATCCAACCTATTGCACAGATTGATACCAGCGATGGTGGGATTATCGAGAACGTTCAGGACTTTATAGACAAGTTCGGCGGGAAGATAATTTATCTACAGAGTTTCAAAACGAAGGAAAGTTGCGCCGCTGGGGATTTGTCTTTTAAGGTCTATCAACCTCAGAAATTGCCGACTTTCACCTTCAATGCTGACGTGATCGCGCGATTCGATGACGGTATTAAACTGAATCCTGGCGCATCTATCAACATCAATCAGGGCAATGCGGTTGTGCAATTCGGAGTCGCTTATGTGCCTGATGAACGATACAGGACAAGTTGGTTTATAAAACTTGTGGAAGTTATCAAGTGACCGAACTGTAGGGGCCGGATGGAGAGGTTTACGCACTCCCTCGTAGACCTCTCCGTTTATAGAGGTGCAACATGCCAAATAATGATAGTGGAGTTACTCATTGCAGCGAATGTGGAGCCGTCTGTATTGTGGTCGACGGTAAACTGCAACCTGTCGGTGACACTGCTATGGCGCGGATGAATAATTATCTGCAGGAGGAAAACGGACGATTATTGAATGCGTTCGCTGAAGTCAGCAGGATAATTGATGAGCCGATAACAGGGGAGAGTTTGTTAGAGGAGTTGAGAAAATAATTATGCCAACACCATTAGTAATTCATCACAATGATAATGACGGGTTCTGTGCCGCCTGGTTAGCGAACAAGGCATTAACTCAAGGCGGATTAGTTCCCGAATTCTTTGAGACAAATTATGGACAGGAACCTCCAGAAGTCAAAGATCGAGATGTGTTCATACTCGACTTTTCTTACTCACGCGACGTGCTTTTGAAGCTCAAGGAGTATGCCAAGGCCTTATTGGTCATAGATCACCACAAAACAGCTCAGGCAGCATTGGAAGGATTGGGCTTCTGCATCTTTGATATGAACAAAGCAGGTTGCCAACTGACTAGAGAATATTTCGGACTACCGCAACATTGGATTGTTGATTATGTGGAAGATCGGGATTTGTGGAAATGGTGCTTGCCACAGTCGAAAGAAGTCAATGCGACACTCCATAGTTACCCGAAAACATTCACTGGCTGGGATAAGATAGCATCTACTAAAATAAGTGAACTTGCTAAGGAGGGTATCGCTATACTACGTTATCAGAATAGGCTCATTGAACGCGCAACTCTGTATCCTGAGACAATAAATATTGGTGGACATACTATACCTATAGTTAATTCCACGGTCTTGCAATCCGAGATAGCTCAAAAACTCGCTGAAGGTCAACCGTTCAGTGCTGTGTATTCAGATAAAATTAATGGAGATCGAACATTTAGCCTACGTTCAACTGGAGACTTTGATGTATCTGAGATAGCAAAACAATTCGGCGGCGGCGGACATAAGAATGCTGCGGGATACACCATAACGCAGGTTCCAAACAGGTGAAATATGAAAACAATACCAATCGATCGAGCCGAACTTGTCAGACGGATGAATGCTTGCTTCGGCGTCGTAAAGTACCGACTCGGAAGCAAGCCGAATCTGTATCATCTTCCACCTGCGTTCAAGACTTCGGATTGCAGTGGGTTTGTACGCTGGCTGTTATTCCAAGCAAGCCATGAAACCGTCAAGATCGCGCCTGGATCGTGGTATCAGCAGGAATGGTGTAAGGCACAGGGATTCAAGAAGGTAGTGTATAAAGACGTAGCTGGACTTATGGACAGTCGTTTGCGGATAGCGTTTATTGACGGTGTCGGTAGTAAGGTGGGTCATGTTTGGTTGGTCTGTAATTCAATGACCATAGAGTGCTATGGCGGTCACGGATGCGGCAGGCGAGCGTGGGATACTCCCGTGCTGCTCAATAACGTGGATGCGACCTATGTGCTTACTGATAAGATTTGATTTAAGGAGTTGATATGTATACAGTAGACGAATTAAAAACAAATACAGAAACACAAAAGCATATTAACAATGTGGTAAGATTTATGACCGAATTACTCGAAGAAATTAAGTTACGTTGCGCGGATCATGACAAGAGTAAATTCGAACGTCCAGAGGTAGAAATATTCACAGTGTATACACCCAAATTAGCCGGTTGCACCTACGGCAGTGATGAATATAAGTCTTATCTATCAGGAATGAAACCCGCATTAGATCATCATTACAATCATAATAGGCATCATCCTGAGCATTTCGCAAATGGCATAGACGGCATGACATTGGTTGACTTGATAGAAATGCTATGCGACTGGAAAGCAGCAACCATGCGACACAATGACGGCAGTATGGATCAATCACTGGAAATAAACAAAGCCCGCTTCGGGATGTCTGACCAGCTTGTGAGCATGCTACGCAATACTGTTGAGGGAATGGATTGGAGAAGTTAAACATGGAATCTATCTTTCTCCTTGTTTCGATCCTGCTTAAAGTTTTCGGCGATCCTACCGGCCAACCGCTCGCCTATACCGATACCATTGTCACTGACGCGGGCAGGACACAGGCGATATACCGGCATTGTAGCCCTTGTGAGATATTTCAGTTCAAGCCGTCCGGAAAACTCCTCTACCGATCCCTGCCAGTTGATGACCATGAGCGGCGTTATTATCTACTTTCATCAACCGAGCAGCCATTTTTACAGGATGTGATGCGCCGAATACAACGTGACGATCAAGGCCGCGTCGACCATGTGCAGATCGACAACGACACCGCCTATGGCACAACGCCACCAAGCGAGGTCACGGGCTGGGAGTTTCATGCTTACGGACAAGGCATAGAAACCGTAACGGCGTTTGACGGCGCGGGAAACTGGACTGAATCCACACTGCGGACGCTGGATGCTCGCGGCCTGGTCACTAGGCAGTTGTCACTCACAAACGTCGGCGCGATACAAAGCGATATCCGGTTTACGAGGGATGAGGCAGGCAGGGTTGGTGGTTTCACTTATAAGGGCGTTAGCTATACGGTTAAGTATACCGTAGACAGTAAGGGTAACTGGACGCTGGCCACCGTCACAGGCCAGCCACCAGTGATTCCGGTTGCAGCTCCGGCAGCCGCGCCGGTTCCTAAGTTGGTTGAAATACCAGGATCATTTAGCATTCAGCGGAAGATCATCTACCCGGATTAAGCCTGCCGTCATTTCAGCCACAGCCGCATGGCCTGCTGGCTAGAATCCGTCTGTCGGGCAGCAAGCCACCACATAGACGCGGATTGAATGCTGAGGACGTAGAAAACGATTGTGGAGCGATTTATGAGGTTTGGCGGGTATGAATGAATGCTTGCATTATGCACCGCACTAGCTCTTGAGGGCAACATAATACAAGCATTTGTGCCACATTATCCGTTATCGGGTGTGGCACTTTGCTTTTTTGTCCCTCTACACTCTGGATAAACAACCCTGATCGGATTCAACGATAAATTGGAATATAGATCAATCCACAGTGGCTGTGCTCCTGTGTTGACCGTTATCCGAGCATTGATGATAGTCATCAGTTCCCGCTTGTCTTCATCCGACATTGTCGTCCAATTTTCTTCCAAGTTTTCAATCCACTCGGTTGCAAGTTTTAATGTAACCATGGATGCAACGTTGACATTAGGAATACTCTTTATTTGATTTTCAATCTCATCCGTCCTTGCTGTAAACTCCGCAAGGTCGATATGTCCCGTGATATATAGGTTTTTAACGCGACTTTTCATTGCTTCGAGGTTTTTGCGCTTAGATGATCCGTTATAATGCTTCGGTTTTTTCTCGGTTGCCGCTTTCGCTATTTCTTTACGATATATCGACACGGCACTGGATACGGCCATGCCCATAAGCCGATCAATATACCTGTTCGATACGGATTGCCCTTTGCAGAGTTTATCAGCACGGCCTCTGCACATCCATCCGTCAATTCTCCTCTGACAATTATGAACCCAAAGTCGACCTCCGCAAAGACTACAGTAGAGGAATCCGCTAAAAGCAAGTTTGCGTGGTGAATTACGGCGATTGTTGTTATCTACTGGCATCAACAATGAATCGACCATATCGGTAAGTTCGACCGGCACAATACGCGGGATGAGTTCCGGCGCGTCGATTATGCGACCGTCATATTTTAATTGCTGGCGGTAGACAGTAGATCGCAAGAGTGAGAATACTGTCTTATTGCGCCATGCATAACCATCTCGGCTGGGTATCCCTTCGGCATTCAACATCCTTGCGGTCGCCGCCGCATTGCCGCCGTATCTGACAAACAACTCGAATACGCGGACGGCTTCACCGGCGCGGTCATTCGCGGTAACAAGTTTGGTCGCTTTGTCGTAAGTAAATCCGAGTGGAGGCAGTCCGGCAGGCCAGCGACCAGATAGAGCACGATCCAAGTTATGAGCATACACACGCTCTCCCGTATGTTCTCGGTCAAGAGCAGCTACGCCCATCATAATATGTAACATGAATCGACCCGAAGCACTATCCCGGTCTATCGTTTCAGTCACAGAGTAGAGAGTGCATTTCGCCTTGTCCAGAATCTCAAGCCATTTGTATTGTTCACTTGGATTGCGGAAGAGTCTGTCTAGCTTCCAGACTACAAGGCCATCGAAGCCTCTCTTCGAAGCATCCATTCGAAGCATACTTCGAATCTCGGCAAGCACCAGTCGGCGTTCTACGGATTTCGATCCTGATATTGGAATCTCGTGGTAGATGGCGACTAGTTCATGCCCTTCGCGCTCGCACCACTCACGGGCGAATCTCTCTTGGACGGCTTGCGAGTCCTCTTGTTCATCGGTCGACCGGCGGGTATAGGCTATCAGATTCATTTTCTTTTATTGTGATTTCAGCGTTTCAAATAACTGATCCAAGACTGTCTTATGGTCAACGATTTCTGTTATTGAGTAGATTGCGCAATCCGTTTCACCGAGAAATCGAAGCCATGCAACCTGCTTCACGCAATCCCGAAACAGACGATCTAACCTTAAAACAATAAGCCCGTCAAAATCCTTTTTTTCACTTTGGAGCAATGATTGGATTTCTTTAAGCGCAGGTCGTTCATCGACACCCGTCAAGCCGGACATTGGAGCTTCATTATAGATACGAATTAGCTCATGCCCTTCGCGTTCGCACCATTCGCGGATCGAGCGTTCTTGGATAGCCTGCGACTTACCTTGCTCATCAACCGCCGATCTGGTATATCCGATAACTTTTGCCATTAGCTTGCCTCATTAGAAATTCACCGTATAGTAACTTTCGGTTCAATGATCCATCAACCTCCTTTGCCGTTCCCATCCCGTGGGTATAGGAATGGCACTAGTATTCCATATAGTGTAAAAACCACGAATGCCCAAACCAATACAACTTTTGGTGCAAATATTACCACTATGAACGCTATTAATGTTATAAAGAATTCCTCTTTTTGCTCATTTTGTTTCACTTCCCTTTGCCACATCCTCCGCATCATAAGTAATACTATTTTTAATATTGGCTATAAACGGAACCATTATCAGGAAAGCTATAGGGTAGATTTCTAGGAAATCGCGCACTTCCGCGAGCCGACAGAACATAATCCACCCAGGTATTAAAAACACAAGTCCGGCAATGAGCGAATGACGGAGGAAAGCTGGCGCAGAAGCCCATCCTTTCTTGACAGGAATCCAGAAAATAATAAATATCGTGACTATGTATAAGAGGCTGATTTTGCTACTTTTTAAAATATTGTCCATCAAATGGTATTCGAGTGTCGATCCCGGGCTGAAGCGGAAATTCCATCTTATGGATGATTGTATTGCAACAATAAGCGCAATTTGGACAATTGTATGTAACGCAAGTTTACCCGGCCTCATCAACCTTAACTCATGCAGAAAAAAGAATACGGTCAATAGAAACGCTGTCTCCTTGTTGAGGAGTGCAAGCGCAAGAACCGGATAGAAAATCATGAATCGGCGCTTGATTATCAAATATAATCCCAGGGTCATGAAAAAGAGTGTAGAAGGATCGTATATGTAACCCAGGCCGTAGACAAATCCAAGTGTCAACAATAATAGGGCGACCACTGGCAGCAAATCGGCCATAAACTCAGGCAAATTGTGTATGGTCTTGATAAGACGTCTGATTATTATGGCAAATCCGATCAAGCACATCCACTGCAAGATAATGACTATCAGATACATAGATAACCGGTGCGGATTCCATTTAAGCATCTTACAGGTGTCACTCAGCCTGTTATTGTATTTGCCTCTCGCGTCGGCAATAGAGTTAACGCGAGCACTTATGCCATGAGGCACGGCCCTTTCGACCAGCCTGGCGCACTTCGGTATCAGGGTGCGGTAGATGAACGGACGGTGTGCCGTGCCATCCACCATAGCAATAGTGTTTCGTCTCGAATCGGTATCTGTCCCAGGGCGCATCGTATACATATAAATGACCACGCCTGCTGTGAGCGAATACAGAAAGATTATTATGATTGTCTTTATGGCCAGATTATTCAATCCGTCAACCTCAATTCTACAATCCGTTTGTGCATTATTTCTTCACCAATATTGAATCTTTCGGCGAGTATTTGTAAGCGGAACTCATGGTTATATTGAAGCTCGTCATGCCACTTTATAACCAAGCTTTGCGGCATGAGTAATTCTTCCGCGAATCGGTCACACTTATGTTCAACCTCTTCGTCATCTACCATGCCCAAGCCTGATCTCAATATGCATATCCTGCCATGAACAGGAAGATTATTGAGCAGGATATGGTGGTAGATTTCATGCGCCATGCTAAACCGCTGCTTCCATAACGAATCCACGACGTTGACCAGGATAATAGCGCGGTGACCGTTTTTGATATACGCCGCTGATATATCCTGAGTCAGTTCGGGAATATCGCGCCTTAGAATGCTGACTCCTAATTGGTCACAGATGAGGTGTAGATCAACCGGAGCTTCGAGTCCGAGGCCAGTCCAGAGTGCTCTTGCTTTCTCAATCTCCCGCTTTGCTCGCATCGGTTCGTACCTCCTATCCATCGAAGGTAACTGAATACCCGGTGCTCACTTCTTAACTGCCTCATCTATATTATTCCCTGTTTTAAATCTCCTTTCTTATATAATTATCAATCTCTGTGCGTTTTTCTTCTGATATATCGCGTTTTTTATTCAGAGCGAAAGTAATTATGTTCTTTATCTCAGAATCGGATAACTCCCTATCCTTGAGGGCGTTATCAAGGATTTCGACGGGATCGGATGGCTGTTCAAAGCCGGCGGCGATTAGTAGATTAATACCTCGTTTGGAGTCTTCGGCACCAAGTCCTTTAACGAATTTCCGTAGTGTTGTTTCTGAAACCTTGTCACCACGGAAAATATCGTATATAACCGTGCGATGCAATTCTGATTGCATCGCAGCCTTACGAACATCCATCCCACTATCTTTTAATAACTCTTTTGCTTGATTTGCAACTTCTTCTGAATGATAGGGCATAAGCCAATTCCTTATTTCCGTTGTATTCTATCCTACTAATCCAGATATGTCAACACAAAAATATCTTAATAATATCTCAGTTTTGTAGTTGTATTTTATTCTACAACTGCCTATAATACTAATGTAGTAGCATCTACTACTAATGGAGGATTATATGCGACGTTCTTTACCTCCCAGAAACCAGAGACTCTTGAACGTGAGAATCAAAAAGGTTTATGGGCGCAAATATAAAGATTGGTACGATTACGCTCTTGAGCTTGAGAAGGAAGGTAAGAGGCGGGATGAGATAACAGCCGCTCTAAATGAATTACTCTTACCAATCGGCAAACAACTCAGCGAATCTACCGTATCAATCTGGATGATACGACGAATGAGATTAGAGGAGCGTAAAACGGAAACAGTCGCCTAACATTTTCATTCATAGCAGGCAAACACACGCTTGTCTAGCTAGCAAAAATACGGGTTTTTAATGGAGTAACGAATGACAGAGATAAACGACGAGATTTACATACCGGAGTTTGAGGAACACGAGCTATCTGCTGAGTTGGATGTGGTAGACGGTGGCAATGCTCTTGCCGATCCAGTATGGCGGCATGTCCGACTCAAGCCGAACTCAATGGAGTTTGTGACCAATCCCACGTACGAGGAGTGGGAGAGGTTGGGAGAACGGCTGAAATATATCAATGGCTCCGTCCAGTTTTGGATTGGCGACTGGGTGAACTATGGAGAGAACCGATACGGCGATAAGTACGCACAAGCCATAGATGCTACGGATTATGATTACGGTACTCTTGCCAATGCCCGTTATGTTGCAGAGAAAGTTGAATTTTCACGACGTCGTGAAAATCTACCCTTCTCGCACCATCAAGAGGTTGCATCACTCCCACCAGAAGATCAGGAAATGCTTCTCTCTAAAGCAGAGGAGGAACATTTATCACTTGCAGCCTTACGAGAGTTGACCCGTAGTTACAAGCGTGAACTAGCGATTCAGTCCATAGAGCCATTGAAGGGCGTCAAGCCTCAATTATATAGAAAAGACGCTATCGAATGGCTCAGGGATATGGACGATGGCGTAGCCGATCTCTTACTCACCGACCCGCCGTATATGACCGATGTGTCCAACATCCATGAGTTTGCGGAGTTATGGTTGCCGCTCGCGCTTGCGAAGCTGAAAGACAGCGGTCAGGCTTATATCTGCATAGGCGCGTATCCTGATGAACTGTGGGCATATCTTCGGGCAGCGAGCATGACGCAAAAAAGGTTCACGGTTGAAAATGTGCTCGTGTGGACGTACCGCAATACGCTTGGCGTTCAGCCCGCCGAATCCTACATACAGAACTGGCAAGCTATCCTCTATCTTCGTGGGCTGGACGCTCCCGCGCTCAATTGTCCACGTGCCGTAGAGCAGTTCGCGGTTCAGGACATTAATGCTCCCGACGGGCGGATAGGCGACCGCTATCACAAATGGCAAAAGCCTGATGAATTGGCCGACAGGTTCATACTCCACAGCACCGAGCCTGAAGCCCTGGTTATCGACCCGTTCGCGGGTAGTGGCACGTTTTTAGTCAGAGCCGCTGCCCTAAAGCGTGTGGGAGTCGGTTGCGATATAGACGAAGAATCATTGCGAATAGCTGAGAAGAGAGGATGTGTGATCTTTGGTAACTCAATGGCAAGTTGATCTCAAATGGAGTGCGGCGGCATTCATTAAATCAATATGGCCTGCAATCAGCTTGAATGTGGGTGGCGGTAATCTCATACCCGTAGAGGATACCACTGACAATAAGGATTTTATGCGGACGTTAGACCAAGAGGCAGGTATAGACGCTTGGCAAGTTATAAAGGACAAGGGTGTTGTCAGAGGTATAGCAAGCCGTGTGCAAAAAATTGAGCGTAACCGCGATGGGATATATAAGCCATTCAACTCTTTTACTATTCGCTATCGACGAACAAGTGGCTCGAAAACAGAATATGAGAAACGGCTTTATGCGATAACTCATAAATCCAGTGGCAATCTATTCCCTGGTTTTACAGTGCAGGGATACATAAATGCCGACACCGGGCAGTTAATATCGGCTGCTATAGTCAAGACCTTCGATCTATTCAAGCATATAGAGCAGGGCATTGAAGGCAAAGACAAAGACTACATAATCCAGTCCAATGGTTCAGACGGCAACGAGTTTATTGTTGTCTACTGGTCAAAGT
Organism: Dehalococcoidia bacterium; assembly: GCA_041653935.1. Lineage (GTDB taxonomy): Bacteria > Chloroflexota > Dehalococcoidia > E44-bin15 > E44-bin15 > JAYEHL01. Next base: position 68,259 of record JBAZEO010000007.1, read on the forward strand.
TGGTAGAAGCAGGTCGCAATATCAAAATCGTGCAGCAAAGAGTTGGAGTAACGCCATGACCAACACAGCATTCATCACTACACCGTCCGGCAAGGGACGACTTACAAATAAAGGAGAGGAGATATAAATTATGTGTCAACCAGCATCGGGAGTATTGACGAAAGACCATGCCTTTTGGTCTAAAAAAACCGAGTCGCACTCGGAGATCATACAGGAATTCAACCTACATGCGGACGGCGTTGGTGGGCCGAATGTCCTGCAATTCGAGATAACACCGCCTAATGGCGACTTTACGAAACCGTTAGAGGAGTGGAGATACAGGGTCGATCAGGATGTAACGCCGGAGTGGTACGATCCCGCGAAGGATGAAACAAGAGCGCGGAGTATATTACAGGACTGGATAGCCGCGAAGGTCGTGTTGCCTGGTCAAATACGAGTTGTCAATCGAGGCGAAATGGTAATTGCTTGTTACGGCACGGTGCAGTATGTCAACCAGGGCGGCACGGTGCAGGATGTCAACCAGGGCGGCACGGTGCAGGATGTCAACCAGGGCGGCATGGTGCAGTATGTCAACCAGGGCGGCACGGTGCAGTATGTCAACCAGGGCGGCACGGTGCAGTATGTCAACGGCACGGTGCAGTATGTCAACGGCAC
>JBAZEO010000008.1:0-56763 GCA_041653935.1 Dehalococcoidia bacterium
GGGCTGATCGCATCACCTATCATCAAAGCGGTAGGACTATCGGCTATCAAATGGGTTGGACTGATTGCTGTTTCAAATTCAACCTGACATTGCCGGACTCAATCGTAAGTGACGGGTCGTCGTATAACGATGGGCGATTGGTTGCCTATTATCACAAGCCGATTGAGCAACCGCCTAAAGTCAAGCCTTGGCAACCGCCCAAAGACCTGCATGACTTGATCGGGGAACGGATGGAAACGGTAGATGGTTGTGCAGTCCTTGTTTGTGGCGCTGACAACAAAAGCCAAATGGTCTATTTCACGAAGCCATGTGGCGGGTATGAGACAGGTGGCATCAAGGCCAAGTATCTGCGACCCACGACCGGGGGGCGGTGATGGACAGGATTGTAGCGGTCGGATTGGCGCTCGTTGTTTATTTCTTGGGTGTAATTCTATGGGTGCTATGGGATGTTCGTGAATATCTCAAGCGCATCGCCAAGAAAGAAGGGTGACATGGAACCAAAGCAGAACGGTTTATACGAAGCGTGTTGCAAGCTGAAAGAGTGGGGGACGGGTGATTACGGTGCCGAATATATTGATATAGACGGCAAAGAATACGACGATGAATATGTCGATATGGCCTGTATCGAAGACGAGGTTGTCCCTATTCCGTCATTACTACGCCTCCTCTCCTTCGCCGAGTCGTTGGCGGAAGAACGGTTCGGGGGTGTAATATGGAGACAATAAGGCGAATCACCGTACCGACGGGCGATATTCTAATCGTCAAGGGGTTCAAGGGCAACTTGGAATTATTGAGTATTGGCGATTATGGGAAAGATGTGAATTTATCGCACCGGCCGGTTGTTCATACCGATTTATTGCCCCTAACCGACAAGTGGGTCATCACTATATCGACGCAGTACGGATGCTCTATGAACTGCACTTTTTGTGATGTACCTAAGGTTGGGCCGGGAGTCAATGCTACGTTCCATGATTTAACAGGCCAGATATTGACTGGATTAAAACTTCACCCGGAGATTACTACTACAAAACGACTGAACATCCATTTTGCCAGAATGGGTGAACCGTCGTGGAATCCGAACGTGCTTGAATGCGGCAAGTGGATCAAGGAACATCTATCCGATAGTTTCCGATGCCATCCAGTAGTATCGACCATGATGCCACGAAGCAACCAATGGCTAAAAGTATTCATTCACAACTGGATGCGAATAAAGAATCGAATATTCGACGGTGAGGCCGGATTACAACTTTCGATCAACTCGACAGACGAATCCGAACGACGGGCCATGTTTCATGGGAATACCTGCACCTTGTCTGAAATAAAGGAAATAATGACCGGAATAATTCCGGTTGGCCGGAAGATTACACTCAATTTTGCAATCGCAGGGTATATAATCGACCCGGACATCTTGCTTCAATGGTTTAGCCCGGAATTATATACTTGTAAACTTACGCCGATGCACAAGACGAACACGGCAACCATGCTTGGCATTAAAACCGATGGCGATTACACTACCCCGGAGCCATATGAAATCATCGCTGATAAGTTGATGCGGGCCGGATATGAGACATTGGTATTCATCGCCTCGAAAGAAGAAGACGAGAGTCGGATAACTTGCGGCAACGCTATCTTGAGTGGAGGGGAATTGCCATGTGGAAAGTAATCTTTTCCATCCTGCTCGTCGCTTCGGCGGCGGGGGGAAGGAGAATACTATGAGACTTGTATTCTGCTACATCTTGGTTGTCATCGTAGGGGCGACCTATGCTCTTGAGGGTGGCATGCCCAAGCAACACCCCATCGGGTACGCGGTCAAGTGCGATACGGTGATTGACCCCGGATATGCTTCTGAAATTGCGCCGGATACATTTACCTTTAAACGGGATACTCATATCACCTGTGATACGACTTGGTTCAAAATAGACATGGATGCACTACGGGCGATCCTTGATAGTCTGCTGGCACCGCCCCGGTTCGAGGGGTTTAGGATGCGAGTCACTGACGGAATATCACGAGAGGATTGGCCCAAAGGCGCAACCCATTACACGATATACTGCTCCGGTGGCCGATGCGACACTCTATGGACGTATCCCATCGTGGTCGATACCATTGTGCGGTGTGATACGACGTATCGGACATGGCACACAGACATAGGGAAGGTATTGCGGCGGGAATATACGGACGCGGAGATAGATTCGATTTTGGAGATCGTCAGTAATCCATACATCATCAAGTGTGACACGACCATGAGGAGGAGGCCATGAAACGAGTGTGGGCGCGAACCGCTTTGCAGATCATCGCGTTTATCTGCATCGTGGCCTGGGTTTACTGCGTGAACAGCAATCAGGATGACCTCGACCGCCGCCTCAAGGACGTGGAGGCCCAGGTGGATAGCATCACCAATGACACATATCCTTTCTTTGAGTCTGTGATATGGGAGGGCGAACATAAAAGCGGGGTTGCCCTGTATTACCACTATCGCGGTCATCCGGCCGACTCAAACCAGATCATAGATTCGATAAGGACTATCCTAAGAAATCCGGCCGATACCCTGCCGGCGGTGTGGCTGGGGCCATATCCGACGCGACCTGAACGACGTGCTGATTATCAATCTTATCCGAATGCAAAGCCGTGAACAGCAAACAGGGAAGGGAAACCATGAACAACATACCGCATATCTGCCTGTTGGCCCGGCTAGATTTGCACCCCGTGGGAAGATCCGCTTATCATCGGCATGGTATTCAGATCGACGGACAGACAATCTGGCTGACGCCCAAAATATATCGGTATTTTCTGGTCCTGGCGGCTGCTGGCGGTGCATGGGTTGGCAATGATCAACTTGAACCCGGGAACCCGGACAAGGCTGTGAGTGCATTGTGGCGCCTACGGTGTCAAATGGCCGAAAGTCTCGGGATGAAGTGGCCACCACCGCGTCGGGGAATGATATGGCCGATATGGGAACGGTCAAAAGGTGTCGGCGCTAGGCTGTTGCCGGCGTCGGTTGTGGTGGACCCGGAGATATTCAAGATTATCAGCCCGGAAACAGATCCGGAATTGTGCGGGCTGCTGCGCATATTGACCGGTGAATAGCGTAATAACATTGCCTATGTTAGCATGCAGACGGTATGCGTAGGCAAAGAAAGGAGTATAACATGAAGTCATTTATCACGATCCTTGCGGTTGTCCTTCTGGTCGGGCAGGCGGCCGGTGAAACAATTGGCAACCCGGATCGGCTGCCGAGCATAACCTTTGACGTACTGCGCCATTCCATCACGGCGGACCATTCTGTCCGGTTCCCACACAACGGCCGGGAGAGCCAACTCGGATTCGAGGGACTGCTCAAGGTCCCGGTATCGCCGACTATCACCTTTAGGGCCGGCTTGGCTGTGGTGACGCGGACGTTTGATGGACTATTGAACACGACAACCGGCATTGGCTTTTCGACGACGGATGGGTACAGCTCTGTGCATGCGCGGATCGGCGTGACGATCTATCTGCGCGGGAAGTGATAGGTCGTTTATCACAAATTGAACACCCACAGCATAAAACAGTTGACAGGAATGGGGTAGGGTGATATGATGCGTTTGCCGAAGGGATTCGGCGGACATGACATACCTTACGGACAGATCGGGTTCGGGCGGCTCGGTTGGAAACGACCGAGCCGTTCGTTTGTCTGGAATATCGACCGCGATATATTGCAGCGATGATTGTGTTATAAAAATCAACGGATCAATCCGTGACTTAGATAATCCCCAAAAGCATGAGCGATTTACGACCATCGAGGCGTTTCTGCGGTCACTATCAGGCGGGGGCACCGATGGCTGACGACCGCGACAAACGAGCCGAGAAGATCGTCAATTGGGCAGAAAAGCAAGGCGCGCAAACCTCTCCAAACCTGAGTGTTACGACCGCAAATCCGAAGTTGACTCCCGAAGCCAAACAATATGTCATTGCGCGACTTATCGAGGGCTTCCCGTGCCGCATTATTGCCGGAGACGTGCAACGACTTTTTGATATCGAGATAACTACCCGGTCGATTGCTGCGATAGGTAAATCCAAAAAAACCAAAGCCTTGATCGATGCGGCCCGGATGGATTTGGTCAAGCACATGGCCACGATTCCGATTGCCCGCAAAGAAGTGCGGCTGGCCTATCTCCATCATCTATACGAACTGGCCCTGAATGGACGGAAAATGATTGTTGTGGATCGGGACGGGGTTGAGCATGAAGCTCTCGTTATCGACCCGGCCCTGGCCCTGAAAGCAATAAAGACAGCTCAAGAGGAAATCGGCGAAAAGGAGAAATGGCTTGCCGATGCAATTGAGAAGGCTGCTATGGCTAAGCGGCCTGATGTTAACGTGGTCATCGTTGATTATGGCGCATTGCCAGCAAACGAAAGCGACCGGCTTGTGCGAGAATGGGGTCACGTCTTCGGTAAGGGCTGAAACGGCCGCTGAAATTGCCGCCGTCCGTTACCCTGCACTCTATCTCGCCATCGAGCACCATCGGAACACCCACGGCCGACCGATGACGTTTACCGATGCGCCCTGGTCCCATGCCATCTATCTTGATCAATCACCGAACATCGTGATCGAAAAGTCAGTCCAATGCGGGATTTCCGAATATGCTGTTTGCCGTGCGTTCGCCGGATGTTGGAAGGGCCAGGCGGTATTGTATGTCATGCCGGGGGACGTGGAATGTCAGCGGGAAATCTCCGGCCGGATCAACCCCGTCCTATCGAATGTCGAATTCTACAATCAGAATCTTGGCAAGACCGACAACGTGCGGTTCAAGGAATTGTGGAAGGGCCGCTGTTATTTCGTCGGTTCGAACACCAAAAACTCTTTCAAGTCTATAGCCATCCAACTTCTTATCCTCGATGAAAAAGACGAGTGCAATCAGGCAAACCTCGCTTTCGCTTTTGACCGTCTTGCCGCCGCAAAGCAACGGACCGGCCGCGAACCGGAAACGCTTGAAATCAGCAACCCCTCCGTCGGCGGGTACGGTATCGACGCCGTTTACTCCAAGTCTGACAAGAAGGTATGGCAGCTCAAATGTCCGGCATGCGGTCAATGGCAGCCTATCAAGTGGGTGGGCAATGTCATCCGCATGCTTGACGGCAACCAATACGAATTGATAGACCGGGCTTGGACGGCCGGGTGTGGCCGGGACATCCACCTCGGCTGCATACGCTGTGGTGTTCCACTTGACCGGTTGGCACGCGGCGAGTGGGTTGCAGAATACCCCGACCGTTCCATCTCCGGGTATCATGTCAGCCAGTTATTCACCGCGCAGACGACCATCGAAAAGCTATGGGCGGTCTGGCAGGACAGCCAGGTCAGCCCGATCAGAATGCAACGGTTCGCCAACTCCATTCTTGGCGAGGCATACTCGGCCGAGGGCAGTTCGATTACCGATGATATGATGGCGGCATGCTGTGACCAGTCCTATTTCATGCCGGAAACCGGGGAGGGCTGCATCGCGGGCGTGGACGTGGGCGGCGTTCTTCACGTTTCAATCTCGTCCCTCAAAGACGGCAAGCGGGTAAAGCGGTTTATCGGGACCCTACCCTTGACGAAGGACTGGTCGGAGCTTGATCGGGTGCTGCGGCTATACAACGTCTTTTGCTGTGTGATCGACAAGCGGCCGGAGTTCAGCGCGGCGGTGGCTTTCAGGGATAGTCACCCCGGCGTCGTGTATTTATGCGAATACCCCCCGAACCCAACTGTCAGGGAATTGCAGGTTGACCCGGTAGTGCAAGACGTGAAGATCGACAAGCATCTGTCGCTCGACGAATCGTATGCCGCCTATGCCCGGAAGATGATCGTCTTGCCTGCCAATTATCAATCCATCGCTGGGTTCACCGACCAGATGAAGGCACCGGCCCGGATGTACCGGGAATTCGGGCAAAGCAAGGTGATTATGGCAGTGTGGGTCGAAAAGGACGGGCAGCCCGACCACTTCCGCCATGCGGACAACTATGAGTACATAGCGCAACAGATTGCCTATGGCAACGTGCCGAGGATATCGTGATGTCTGACGGTTGGCGCAAACATACCGATGCGGCGGGGCGGGAATGGAGTCTCAGGAACATTAATGGAGAAATGCTATACTGGACGCATGACGATAAAACTGACGGCCATCAGACCACCATCGACGGCAAGACAATCACGTCGGCGTTGACCGACACGACGATAGACGATTTCATCCATGGTAAGGGCGAGAATATGAGCAACTTTGGCAATTCAACTGACGGACAGGGGTAAGCGGCTCCTACAATATCTCTCGCTCGGCGCCCTGGACTTTCAGCCAAAGACGCCGCCGCTTCTCGACATCGATGTAAAGTCCGACCGGATCAACCCGGTCGTCACTCAATTCTACTCCAACCTCCCGGCCGCCAAATCGACCTACCCGGCGTCCGATATCCTATTCTATCAGGCCGTCGCATGGGTGTATATCGGGATCAGCCGTATCGCCCACGAGCTGGCCAGCCTGCCGATGGAAGCCCGCGTTCCCAAACGGGCAAAGAAATCTACCGCCCAAGGCAGCGCCGAATACGACGTTCTTGAATCCGGGCCAGCCGCTGATATTATCGCCCGGCCAAATCCCGACATGGGGATGTACGAAATCCTCGCCTTGATGGTTCCTGATCTATTCCTGACCGGTGAAGGATTCTTGACGCTTGAAAGCGATAACCAAACGCCGACGGGTGTACCGATTGAGATGTATCGGCAGCCGTCGCACAAGATGGAAACGATTGTCGGCACCGGCGAGGATCTGATATCCCATTACGAATTCCGGCACGGTGGCGGCACACGGCGCTTCGAAGTTCCCGAGGTCATCCATATTCGGATGCCCAACCCGAACAATCATTTCCATGGCCTTGCCCCCGTCGCCTCGCTCAAGACGACGCTGACGCTCCACCAGGCGGTGCTCGATTACCATAAAGACTTTTTCCGCAACTGCCCGATCATGGGGATCGGTATCGGGGTTAAGCAACAACTCGCCAAGGAAGTCCGGGAGCGGTTGATCGAGGACTTAGAGTCCAAGTATGGCGGACAGAATCGGTTCCGGCCCCCGTTGATGGAAGGCGACGTTACCGCCCTGAACCTCATTCCCAACCTGACCGAGCTTGGCTTTGAAAGCCTGCAAAAGGAAACCCGCCTGGCCATCCTTGCCGCGTTCGGCGTTCCGCCGGCCATCGCCGGGATATTGGAATTCGCCAACTACTCCAATATGGAACAGCAAGAGCGGATCATGTGGAAGTACGGGATTATCCCCCCGGCCCGCCTGATCGAATCGGCCATCAATTTGCGGCTGCCGGGAAGGTTCCCGACCGTCCAGGGGCTGGAGTATCGGTTCAACTTTGAGCGCGTCGCCGCCTTGCATGACAATGAAGGCGAAATTGCCACCAGGACGGCTGCCCTCTATAACGCTGGCATCATCACACAGAACGAAGCCCGGCAAAAGGTCGGTGTTGATCCGATTCCGGATGGCAATATCTTCAAGCCGATGCCTTCTACCAGTCTGTTTGGCGATATCTCAAACCCGGATAAAATCTCCGAGGGCGCAAAAATACAGAAATGCGGGTGCTGCGGGTCGTCCGATAGAAACGGTGGGTCAAACGCCCTTGCCCATCGGTCGGACGACCCCGACCCGAAAAAAGAACATTGGCTCCGGTTCGATAGCAAGCTGACGAAGGTCGAGCGGTCGTTCGCCCAGGTGATGGCCGAGTTCTTTAAGGACCAGCTGGACCGGACGCTTGAGCGGTTTGATAAAACGACGGGCGGCAAGCTATGCCATCCGCTTTTCCCATACACGAAGGCCGGGGACGTGCCGGATGATTCCGACGCCATATTCCCGCGCGCGGCCGAGGGCGAGGCTCTACGGCAGGCGACCGAACCGGAGATCAAGCGGGTAATCGAGGCCGTGGGGGCTGATGTCTTTTCGTCGTTCGGTATCGATGCCGCCTTCGACCTGACCAACCCCCACGTCGTGCAGGTTATCTCCAACGGGATGAACAAGATCACGAAGATCAACAACACGACCTGGGAGTATGTCAAGCAAATCCTGGCCGACGGATACAATGAGGGCGCGCCAATAGCAACCATCCGCGACAACCTGATTACCCAATTCGAATCGTGGTACAAACCTGAACCGGGTCAGATGGGTGTCGGACCGCGCTGCCAGCTGATCGCCCGGACGGAGATGCAGAAGTTTGTCAACGGTGGGCAATTCGCCGCCCATCAGGAGGCCGAAGGGTTTGGCCTACGGCTGGAAAAGGTTTGGCTACACTCCCAAGCGGACAACGCGCGAGAGGATCACCTTGACGCCGACGGCCAGACGGTGCTTCTCAATGACCCGTTTATTATCGGTGGTGTCCAGATGATGTATCCGGGCGACCCCGATGCCGGGCCGGACCAGATTTGTAACTGTCGATGCACCTATTCTTGTCAAGAGGTTAGCGCATAAGGATATATGAACGATAGACAACTCACAATATCAATCCCCAAGGGCGGGGAGGTCTGCATGATTGACGAAACCTAATTCCTGGACGGATGGGCGAAAGACCTATCCACTCCCCGACGGGTGTTTCATCCATGATACCATCCATGCGGGTCTTGAAATCAAGGCATGGCAGGATGGCGACGGGCGATACATCGAGGGGTACGCCTCGACTCGTGCGGTTGACAGTTACAACGACATCGTTGAGCCGACGGCGTTTGTCAGCTCAAAAGACGCCTACCTGAATCAGGGCGGCACCCTACTATACGGCCACGGCGGGTTTATCGGATTGGCCGATATGCCTATCGGCCGCGTTCTCCCCGATCATTTTACCATCGACGACAATGGTCTGCGCATCCGGGCGGAGATAGCCGATACCGACCGCGGCCGCGACGTATGGACGCTTGTCAAGATGGGTGCGCTGAAAGGATTCTCAATCGGTTTCCGCATCAAGAAGCAGGAAACCGACGAGGAGCAAGACCCGCCGCTCCGCACGATCAAAGACCTTCGTCTCTATGAGATATCGGTCGTCACCGTACCAGCCAATCCGGAAACGTGGTTTGCGGCGGTGACAGAGAAGGGCTTCCAGCCCGAAAGCATCGAATTCAAATCACTACTCAATCCGGCCAATGGCGACGAGGGCGAAGCGCCAAAAGCCCCACAACGAAAGGAGATACCAATGGCTGATGAGCAATTGGTACGCAAGTTGGGCGAAATTGAAACCGCCCTCGAAAAAGTTCCCAAAGCTGCGGAGATCGAACGGTTGCAGGTCGATCTCGGGCGGCTGAGTAAAATGGTGGATGATATGTCCGCGAAACTCGCTGCCGGTCAGATCACACCGACGGAATTCACGACCTTCACGGCCAAGATTTCCGGCGACATGGTCGCTCTGCAGACCGAATTGGCCACTGCCGTCCAGCAGGTTAAGAACATGGCCGAGCTGGATAGACGGCGTGCGCACACCCCGAACGACACTCTGGCCTGGCGGAAGCTGCTGCCGGAGTATGCCGACCGGTCTGCGCTCGACTTGTTCCTGCGGGCGCCCATCGACTACAAGGGTGCCAATGGCGACCTGATCCGTGCCTCGCGCAACCTTTGGGATGCGACCATCCTGATGAAGCAGATCGACAAATCCGCCCGCGAGCGGGGTCACGATCCCAAATTCACCGCGCAGATCGACCGATACGCCAAGTCGCTGATCGGTCTGATGGATCACTATGATCCCCTGATCGTGAAATCCTTCAGTTCGACCACCTCCGGGTATGGGTCCGACTGGGTGAATACGATCCCGTCGGCGGAATTGTTCGAGCTGTACGATCTGAACATGACCGTCGAGTCGGAGTTTCCGCACTACACCATGACCGGGGCCAGCGTGAAATACCCCCTGTTGACCGCGCATGCGAAAGCCTACACGGCCGACAATGCGACGAGCAACAACCCGAATCAGTACCGGAAGGGTGACTTCACCACCTCGAGCGTCACCTTGACGGCCAAGAAGATGGCCTGCGCCGTCTTGGTTGATGAGGAAAGCGTCGAGGGTGACTCCATCGTCAACGTCCTGCCGCTGATCCGCCAGGAATTGGGGCGCGCCCTGCCGGCGGGTGTTGAGGATGCCATCTTCAACGGCGATACCACCGCTACCCATTACGATACCGAACGGACTGTGGCCGCTGACAACATCTATACGACCGACGCATGGAAGGGTCTGCGGCGTCTCGCCTATGACGCCTCCCGGACGTGGGACGTGCAGAGTGCGACCGCTGGCGAGGGTGACGGCACGACCGCCTTTACTGCCTCCGACGTGGCCTATCTGCGGACCTACATCGGCGCTCGCGGTATCCGGTCGAGCGACGTTCGCCTGTATTCATCGGTCAAGGGGTACTACCTCATGACCGCGTTTAACGAAGTCCGTCAGCCGGGCACTTATGCGGCTGGCGCTGGCTGGGTTACTGGTGACGTGGCGCAGCTTGCCGGTATGCCGATCAAGGTGTCCGAGTTCATCAGCGATGAAATGACGACCGCTGGCATTTGGGAACCCGACACCAACCATGCCTCGAGCGTGATTGTGTGCTTTGATCGCACCGGATTCATCGTCGGCGACCGCCGGATGATGACCATTGAATTCGAGAAGGATATCCGCTCGGGTTCGTGGGCGTTTGTCGGCACCGTCCGCAAGGCGTTCGCCAAAGTCACCCCGTCCACGGAATACCCCGTGGCCGTCGGCATCAACGTGCCGGTGGGTTAAGACCGGCTGATTGTGACCGGGGGCGGTAATGATGCCGCCCCTCTTGAAAGGAGATAATGTAATGGCAACATACAATGGCCTGCTAAACACGGCCTTGAGTCAGTTCAATATCTGCTCGTTTATGTGTACGGGCGCGTCGGCCGCCGCGTCGATTACCTGCACGGGGATCAAGACGACCTCGACGATCCTGTTTGCCTTCCATTTGTCCACGGCGTCGAATCTGGCGACGTTTGCGCAGATCGATCTCGACACCCTGACAATCACGGCGACAAACACAATCACCTGTTCGGGTGATACGGCATCGGATGGCGTGTTGGTTTTCTGGACTGACGTAACGGCGTAAGAAAGGAGCAATCTGATGGCAACATACAACGGGTTGCTCAACAGGGCGAAAAGCCATTTCAACCTGTGCGCATTTCTCTGTACGGGTGCCGGTGTATCCACCGCGATCACTTGCACGGGGATCAAGACGACCAGCACCATCGTTGCCGCGTTCCATATTTCGACGGCGGCGAGCGCGGCCAGTATGGCTCAGGTGGACCTAACCACCCTGTCGATCTCTGCCGCGAATACCGTCAAGGACACGACGGATACGACGGACGATCAGTTGCTGATCTTCTGGGTTGACGTGACGGCGTAAACGAAAAACCGGGGCGGTCCTTCGGGGCCGCCCCCTGCGAAAAGGAGCAGACTTTGAAAAAATATATCTGCCTTTTGGCGCTCCCCCTCATCCTTTTGGCGGGCGTTGCTTATGGGGGAGTGCAACGAGTGACCGACGTGACCGATACCATTGCCGATACGCTGGTCACGGTCACTTGCTCACCAGCGACCGCCATGCGGGTGAAGATTACGGATGAAGCGGCAGGCTTTTTGAATAAGCCGCGCAAATATGACCAGTTTCTGGCGGTTGTTTTCCTCGACACCCTGACCCCCGTCTCGGCATGCGCCGGGATCAATAACTGTGACACGGCCATCATTACCTGGTATGCGAAGCCCGACAACGGTTGGTATTTGTACCCGTTCCACGTCGATACGGTGACCAGTCGGGCGGACACGATCACATACGTTTACTTCGAGGACGTGCAGGCCGACGGGTCCGGCACCACCGTCTTGGATAGTACCGACGGCATCATGAATGTCGGCGGATATTATTCGCCCGGCACGTTCGAGCGCACCGTCCTCTGCTATGACTCCCTCTATATCGGGATCGTCCGGCGCGATACGGCCGTAAACACGAATGACACCGCAACCTTCAATATCAAGGCATGGTTCCGGTTCATCGAAAACGACGATTGCAAGGACTGAGGTGGATAATGGCGAAAACGATTCTATTCAAGGCCGACACCGGGTTCAAGAATTACAACGTGACCGAAATTCGGCTCGATGGTTCGACTCATCCCCGAATGTTGGTGGTTGGCCAAAAGGCGCTGATATCTGATGCGCAAGCCGACTATCTGGTCAAGCAGTATCCTGGAAGTTTCGAAGTGTGGCCGGATGTCGGATATACCCCCCCGCCAATCGACCCCAATGCGGTGATCGAACCGGCCCCAGATGATGTCCCGAAACCGCCGAAACCGAAAGGCAAAAACGTCCCGAACATACCGGACAAAGGTTAACCCTAACTCCCTTTTGAATGAGGGGGCTGACTTCGGTCGCCCCCTCCGGGGTTCGAATGAAAATACGATTTTTGGAAAACAACGGACTCGACAATTACAAGGTCATGACGACTGCCGGATTTGTGGCCGTCTTGATCCCTGGTGATATCGCCGAAATCGACGACCTATTGGCTGCCCGGCTGCTGCAAAACATGCCGGATTGCTTTGAATCGGTTGTCGAACCGCCCGTCGAGACTAAGATGGTCAACCCGCCATATGAAAACCGGATGATCAATCCGGTGATGGAGAATCGGCATGGCTGCTGAAGTCACGGCATCGACGACCGCACTGGTGACGCTTGACGAGGAAAAGATATTCCTGCAACTCGCCCTCGATAACAACAAAGAGGATACGATCCTACAGGACTTAATTAACGGCGTCAGCGAATCGGTGGTCAAGTACATGAAGCGTGACCTCATATCAACGGCGCATACCGAATTGCGTGATGGCAACGGACGCAATACCATGTGGCTGCTGCATTGGCCGATCATCGATGCGACTGCTGGCGGAACCGATCCGGTATTGATGCTCGACGATGATGGGGACGATACCTGGGAAGCGGCCTCGACGTATGCCATCACCCTGAAGTGGGACAAGATCACCGGGGAAATCTGGCTGAAGGACAAGGACGTTTTCCCGAAAGGCCAGCGCAATCTTAAATTCGTTTATACCGCCGGTTATGCGACCAGCGCGTCGATACCAGCCGATATCAAGTTGGGCGTCAAAAAGCTGGTGGGTATCTACCGCGAGGAAATGAGCGGTGGCAAGTTGGGGGTGCGGTCCATATCGATCGCCAATGAGGCGACGACATACGACTTCGGAACATGGCCGGCCGACATCCGGGCCATCTTCGACCGCAACCGGAGGATTGACTTATGATGCTCACGTTGAGCGTCGGCGGTAAGACCTTACGGTCGGAGAAGATTGCGGCCACCGTTGGGAACATGAACGGAAATCTCCGCAACGGGATTCTGGCGGCCTGCATTCTCGTCGAGGGAAAGGTCAAGCGGGATTATCTATCCGGGCAAGTATTGAACGTCCGGACCGGCCGGTTGCGGTCGTCGATCACGCATTCCCTACCGACGCTCCATCCGCAAGGTTGGCAAGGTACGGTTGGGACAAATGTCGTATACGCCCCCGTTCATGAGTACGGGGCGATTATCGAACCGAAAACAAAGCCTTATCTCAAATTCCAGACTCCTGACGGCTCATGGCATTCGGTCAAGCGGGTAACAATCCCGCCTCGGCCGTTCATGAAACCCGCCCTCGAGGATAACACGGACAACATCGTCGCGACCATCCGCCGTCACGTCATGAGGCACTTATGAGCGTCCTGGGCACGATCCTGAATAAGTTAGAGACATTGCTGGCCGACATCAACACCGGGGAAGGTTACAATACCAACGTACAGACGGTCTTGCGGAAGGATGTCGATTGGACCAACCGGTCTGAATTGTCCCCCGGACTGATGATTATTCCGTCCGGGGAAGCGGTGGCAGCGGTAATTGACGCCGACGGTGTGCGGTTCGAACAACGGATCATCATCGGCGGGTTTGTCCGCAATACCGACCCTGACCAGCTTCAGGCGGAATTGCTCAACCTATCGGCCGACGTGAAGAAAGTCATATACCCGGACGCATCGGGTACGCGCCCAAGCCTGGGAACGGCCTGTTTCGATGTGGCCTATCTATCCGAGGCAACGGCTTTCAGTAAAGAGGTCGGCAAGTTTGAAATGGATGTCGTGATAACCTATTACTGCGCAAAGGGGACGTTCTGATGCGCGATGGAGGAAAGACCATGAGGAAGTTATTGACGATGGTCGCCGTGCTGTTGTGCTTGGCGTCCGCGGCCTCGGCCGATGGCTGGTTGACAACCGGATCGGACGGCGGCTCATATACCTTTGCGGCCGATTCGACCGATACCAGCGTCACGATTTGGGATACGACCAGCACCGGGATTACCGAACTGCAGCCATACTCCAAGCTCCATATTCGCATGGCCATCAAGGTCGATTCGGCATTCACGAACGACACGCTCCGGGTGCGGTTCATGGCCAGCATGTTTGATGAAGTCGGGGCCGGGCCGGAAACCTGTTTGGCAACCTTCAAGGCGACTGCCCTGGCGACGACCCTGACGTGGATCGACACGACGATATTCTTCTCCGATACGAGCAAGCTCTGGTGGGGATATATGCGGGCTGACGTGATCTACTCGGTTCCGGTTGCCGCGAATGCGGCCGCCCTGGGCCTCGCCGGCCGGACATTCCATTATGAATGGCAGACGGCCGCCTACCTGAACAGGAAATGGAAATGACCATGCGCAATCCATTTACCATCCACTTCTGGATTGTCTTGGCGACTGCGGTCGCCATGGCCGTGACCGGGTGGCTCGCCGAATGGTATTGGGGAGTGATCCCGGCGTTCATGACCCTGCTCGGTTACTGCATGCTCGGCTATGCCACCTGTGGGAAGGGTAAGCGATGAAACGGCTGACGCTCATAATCGCCATACTCTGCTTGTCGTCGGTTGCCATGGGTGGGGCGGTGACGGTGGAGATCGATTCGTCAAAGTGGTACGATAATTTCATGGCGTATGGGTACACGTACGGATGGCCGAATTCAACGGGTATGATTGTCCGGGGCGATTCCGCCGGGACCGGGGAGAACCGGGTTATCATCGGGACGAACTATATCCATACCGCCCTTGCACCATGGACGTCGATCACCGTTGATTCCTTTGCCCTACGCATGATGAAGGATGGCGTCAACAATTTCTCGGCCGGGGAGACACTATATGTCGTCGCCGAATGGGTGACGCCCGGGCATTCTCCGGCAACCGATACGGGGATCACCTGGTTCAATTATGCGACCGGATCGGCATGGACTACGGCTGGCGGCGATTTTGTTGGCGTCGTTTCTGATACAACGAAGTTCTATGGCCAGAATGCTTCCGGGACGGATTCCTTCTGGACGTTTACCATCAGGCCGAACGCCGCACATCCCAATGCAGCCGACTTCCTGAACAACTTCCCCTATTCAACGAGCGACGTCTTGGTGTTTCGCATGTGGGGTAATGCCACCGGCACCAATCCGGTCGAAGGAAACGAATATATCTCATTCTTCACTTCTGAGAGTATCGGAGCATATCGACCGCCCAGCGGGACGGTATGGATTCATGCTGAACCGATTGTGCCATTCTCTGGTACGGGCCGGCGGCGTGTAGCCGTGATTGCGGGGGACTGATGAAGCGCACCCTATTGATACTCATTGCCGTCCTAATGGTCGGGCCAGTCATGGGTCAATATACCGACCGGACCCCCTACCGAGTCGTCTGCGGCGGGAATGGTTATGACGGCGCATGGTCATCTGGCGGTTGGACATGGGAAGAATTCTGCGAGAAGTATGACGGCAACCTGGCCGGCGATGCTGGTTTCCTGAAATATGTATTTGATTCTGCCGGCATCTATAAACCTGCCCTCCGCAATTATCTCGGCCCTTATTGCGGACCGCATGAAGTTGCCCTATATAACCGCGATCATCCGGAATATCAATACGCACAACGATTGACCGACGAAGTCAATAACTGGTACTACGTCTATATGAAGCACTATATGGACTCGATAGGGGTTTCCCCCGAATCCCTGGTCGTCCATATCCTTGATACCGCCTATTCGGTTTGGGTCAAGAGCGATGCCATCACGAGAACAGTATCAAACGCCAACGCCTTAAATTACTCCGAGCGTCGGCAGACCCATCAGTATTTCAATAACACCTCCGGTGACACGGCGTTTTATCCGGCCGGATATTGTTGGACGCTGAATGGTCGATGCTCCTATACGATTGAAGCCGTCCGCTATGCTTATAGCAGGCACATGATCGAAGATTCCGCCACTGATGGGATTGGTCCTATTGGTGGTCATTGGACGGCTGGTTTCTATGACAACTATCAGGAATATGACCTTCCGCTTTATGGTTATTGGACACCATCTGCATACTCCGGTGGGCCGACCGCCGGGTTCGACTGGTATGAGTGCCATAATATCACTAACGCCGATTCGGCTTGGAAATTCAAGGCCGGATCATTCGATCATGCGGCCGCCGAGATTGATCGGGAACTTGGGCCGCACGGCTATATCGGCGTGGCCAATGCCCCGCTCGGCAATAACTGCCAGCGCAATCTTGGTCGATTGATCGACAGCGTGCGCGGCGTCAGCTTCGAGGGGTATATCGATTATACCAAGCGGTGGAGTACATGGAAACAGATTTATGCTATGGCCGAAACCTGTGCCGTCCATCCGGCGGTAGTCGATGGATGGGTGGGATTCTGCGACTTTCTATCCTCTACCGATCCGGCAAATTGGAGACATGATTCGGCGCGCGTCTATGGCGTTCAATATGGAATGTTCCTGACGTTCATGGATACCAATTCATGTTTCACGCCCCTACGTCGATTCAATCATCCGGAGAGTTGGGCCGCCTTGTTTGAGAATAACTTTGGTGCGCCGTGCGGGCGCCCGGAGTTTATTGATACCAATAACGCAGCGAGTCCCATCGGAGATTATGATGATGATGCCGACGTCCTCGTGCGCCGGTCTTTCGACTCGGGGAATGTTTACGTCTATGTTCGCACCGCCGGGCCATCATCCAATTTCACAACCGACTCCATGAAGGTGTCCTTGACGGGATCGTGGTATCTGCTCAACTACACCATGTCGGGGTCGGCCTTCGGGTCTACGCCGGTCGATTCCTTCTGGATCAAGCCATACCAATGTGTCATCGTCGCCAACGAACCGGGCTTCACCACGCCGAAGAAAACGACGGCGACCGGATTGATCGGGGCGCCTAACTATGAAGTGACCTATCCGGAGATTTACCGGACGCCGAGTACGTTTACATTCGCCGGGACCGAAGGCGGGGCCAACCCAGCGTCGCAATCACTCAATATCTCCAACTCCGGGATCGGGTCACTTGTTTGGACGGTATCCGAGGATAGCTCGTGGTTATTGCTCAGCCCTGGCAGCGGCATCAATACCGGGACGGTGACGGTCAGCTGTAACATCTCCGGCCTGCCCGTCGGGACGCGGACGGCCTATATATCCATCGCGGCAACCGGTGCATCGAATACGCCGCAGACCTGCCTTGTGTCTTTGACAATCAGCGCCGCCCCCGTAGAGGGTGACGTCGTCGGCAATAAAAAAGTGAGGACAAGATTATGATGTCGAGGAAGTACATCTGGAAACAGCTGGCGGCGATCATCCTGCTGGCCAGCATCGCGTTCTTTGCGGGGATGCCGACGCAAGCGGAATTCCTCGGCATCAAAAAGGTCGGCGAGTATATCACCTTCCCGGTGACAACCCCGGTCGATTCATATGGCATCCCGGCAACGCCGGAATCGATTCAGGTATTCACCGCCGGCGGGAGTGGCTCGACGATTCTGTATTATGCGGAAGGGGCCGATCTTACGTGTGATGGTATTTGGACCGACACAACCTTTGGCGGGATTCATGTCTGGTTCACAAACCAAATATCAGAGATCGACGGTGCTGGCGGTCAGACTCAACTTGGTATTCGGGTTATCTCCTGGCTCGATGAGCTACCTACCGAAACCAAGGGGTCGGTGATGATTATGCCCGAGTCGCTGATTTACTATTACCGGACAGCCCAGGACTCGCTCAATGCGGCCCCGACGGTCGCCCAGGTAGCACAACGCGCGGCCGATAGCGTCAAGGCTGACCCCCCGACTGTCGTGGCGACCTATGATGGCTTGCCGACAGAACTGGTAGATTCTCTCAATCTGCTGCTTGACGCCGATACCAGCTTGGTGAACTTTATCCGTTCGGCCATCGCCATGGCCAAGGCCGCCCGCGATACGGCCTCGCTCGCTCACGCCTCGGCCGCCTCGGCCGCTACCGCCGCAGGGTCTGCGGAAACGGCCGCCAACGCCGCTACGTCGGCCGGCCTCGCTGTCGTTGAATCGACCGAAGTCATCCACGCCGAGGTCGTCAATATCAATGCGTGGGCGCCGGCTACCGATACCGTCCGGGCGAAGATCAATCTGGATGCGCTGACCGGGACGCTGGATTCGGCTGAAGCGCCATCGCTTTACGTCCGTCTGCAGGCTCTATACAACGAGGTCTATAATCTCGATGCCTGGAACCCGGCAGACGATTCGGTCGGCGGGGTAAAGGGGCTGAATGCCGCTCGCCTCGGCTATCTTGACAGCATACCGTTGTACGATACCCGATTCGACTCCATTTTGGCGGTTCTCGCCCAAACGGGATTCCGGGCCAGCATCGCCGCCATCTGGGATTCGATCAAACTATACGACACGCGGTTCGATTCGGTTCAAGCGGCCTTGGCGACGGCCGGATTCCGGGCCAGTATTACGGCGACAATCGAAAGCCTGTATGTTTACGATGCCCGATGGGATTCAGTCCTTGCCGTCTTGGCCTCAACTGGATTCCGGGCGCAGATTACCGAGACGCGGGATACCATTCGCCTCTATGACACCCGGTTTGATTCGATCTTGACCGCCTTGGCGAATGCTGGTTTCAGAACAAGCATCGCCGAACTGTTGGCTGATCAGGATACCCTCGGTTGGTTGATCGGCGTCAAGCCGGGGTCGAAATCGATCTCCCGTTACCATAACGACGCCGATACGGTGTTCCTCTATCACAGCACCGACGCCTTAGGGTCAATGAAATACTTCCACCCGGCTGATACGGCCGGCGCGGCGCCGGATAGCGTGAAGGCAGACTAATGGCCCGTGATAGCCGACAGAGAGGCGCAGGAAAGCGGGATTCACGGCAGGCGGGACTTGCCGGGACTGGCGGGGCGGCGGCATATGTCGCTCCGTCGATCACCATCTACGGGACCCCGTCGCCGATTGATACCGCCCGGAGCAAAGTCAAGACGCTGATCGACGCGCTCAAGACGACGATGGCTTCCGGGTACGATCCGACGTTCTCTTATACGTACACCCAGCACCGGATCGCCAATCTGCGGTTGAATGCTGTCACAATAGAGGCCGACGATGCCGATGCGGTTCCTTCCGGGAGTGCGGTTTCCCAATCACTCAATCTGTGGATCGTGACCGTTTCTATCCGCGTCCATACGGCCTATCGGTACGGCCATAACGATTGGCTAAAAAATGTCCGGTTGCTGACTTCGATCAGCAACTATATCAACGAACACCGGAACCTCGGCGATGAATACCGGGTGCTCTCGACGGGCGCGTTCATCAGTCGGGCTTCCTTTGACGATTCGGCGACTCTTGGCGGGGAAATGCGAATCCTCGTTCAGGTGCCGGTGGAGTACACACAATCATGACCATGAAGAAAATCAAAATCAAAGACGGCCAGGTACTTCCGTGGATTGAGGCTGTCCGGGCCAATTATGGGCCGATATCGATTGACGATTTCCGCGCCTTGCAAAGCGGGGCTGGGACGTCTGTCGATACAAAGACCGCCGAGGCTTTGATCGCGGCTGGATTCTGCGACGATTTCAAGGGCGAGAAGGACGGTAACAATGTCGAGTAATGTACGCTCCGAGTTCTTATTGGGGATCGCGCAGGCCGCCACTTGGGGAACGGCGATTGCCGACGGCAGTTCATTTACGGACCTGCAGGAGGCCAAAGACCCGATCATTATCCCCGATGTGAAGATCATCGACCCGGATGTGGCCCGGAATACCCGGACCCGCGACGAGGTTGATGTTCTGGCCCTCGAAAAGGGGTCGATGCCGACTTGCACCATCGACCTGCCGCGCGCTCGTTGCCGGACGATCCCCCTGCTGGCCTATTCATATTTCCAGTCGGTTACAGAGGGCGCATCCAGTCCGTACAAGAAAACTTTCATCGTTCATTCGACGGAGCCGGCTTTCACTTCGAACGCCGGGTGCTTTTCGACTATCTGCCTAAAGGCACCGATTGCTTCCCTGTCCCACAAGGCGACGGATTTCGTCTGCAAACAGCTGGAGTTCGCCTGCTCGGCCGGGAATTATATGTCGGTCAAGGCGGACATGGTTGGCCGGGGGACAGTATCCACGACCGCCAATCCGAGCGGCACCTGGACGGCCTCTACGGCGAGCTTTTATTACTATGAGGATATGGCCCGGTTCTCATACAACTTTGCCGGGTCGATTTCCCCCAACGCTTCCAATTGGAAGGTCACGCTCAAACAGGACGTGATCCCGATGGGGCAGGCGTCCGGTCAGGTCAAGACGTTTGCGCTGGCCAATAAAGGCGGCACCATTGAGGGGACGTTGTTCTATGACGCCTCGACCACGCTGATCCCCGGGTACTTCAAGGCGGGAACGCACTTTTCGTTCAACGTCGGATGGGGCAATGCGACAGCCGGCACCGACGCGAACGACTTCGATATCACCGCCTACGCATATGTGAAAGACAGCAAAATCAGTTTCGGTTCAGAATTGGTGACGGTTGACTTCTCGGCTGAATTGGTCGCCAAGTCATCGACCAGCACGCAGATGTGTACGTTGATCGTTGCCGATGATGCGGACAAGGGTTGGTAAACCATAACAGAAAGGGCGAGAAATGGCTCTCGTACTAATCGACACGCAGACCGTCCATGATGTTACCATCAGCGGGACGGTGTTCAAGGTCAAGGCTGCCGACGGACGGCAGTATCTCAAGTTGCTCCGGGTAATGACCGGGGTAACGGTGCAAGACGAATCGGCGACGCTGAGTAAGTCCTCATGGAATGATGCGCTGGATATCCTGGATGACCGGGTGGTCGAGATCGACGGATTCACCAACAAGCGGCAGACGCTTGAACAAATGAGCGGAATGGATATCAGCGTCCTGACCGCCGAGGTCATGAGGCTTTCCGCGCCGTCGGAGGCCGAAGTAAAAAACTGAAAAGGCTCGTGCGATATGTCGAGGACTTCGTTGCCGAGGGTTTGATGCCCGGCGATTGCGCGAGCTGCACAAGGGGACCGGAAAAGTGCTTACTCAAAACCAGTTCCGTCGATCTCAAAGCCCAGGGTATGCCGCCGCTTGGTGGCGTCACCGCCGCGAATGCCGAAGAAAGGCTTGGCGCCGCCAATTTTCTCGGCCGGTGTTTCATCTATGGGTTATGTCCGATCCCCCTTATCCCGCTCGAAGTCGCCCATATGTACGAGTTGGTCAATATGCTTGGGGGGACAAGCCGATTGTCCACGCCCGAAGATTTCTATCGCCTGCCTGCCAAGTATATCGAGGCGGTCAAGATCGTCAACGCCGAACGGGCCGCAATAGCGGCGGAGAAACGAGATAATGGCAACCGGCACTGAAAAACTTCAGATCGTCATCGGGGCGAAGGATGAAGCGACTTCGGTATTGGGTCGCATCCAGAACTCTATTGTCGGGATAGGGACGGCCTACCTGTCATGGCAGGGAGCCAAAAAGATTATTGACTGGACAGTGGCGTCGGCCGTCGAAGCCGAGAAGGTATGGGCCGGGGTTGCGCAATCCATCACCCTGAGTGGGCAATCCGCTGATGCGACTATGCCGCGTATCCAATCCTTCGCCAAAAACATCATGGCGGCGACGGGACAAACGGATGAATCCATCGGTCAGGTGATCGAATCGTTGACCCGGTTTGGAATGAACGCCTCAACCGCTATGCGGACGGCATCCGTTGCCGTCGATCTTGCGGCTGGTAAGCATATGGATTTGCTGACAGCGGCCAACCTACTGGGAAAGGCTTATAAGGGCCATACTGAAACGCTCTCCCGCTATGGGATTATCATCGATGAAACGTCTGGCAAGGCCAAAGATTTCGCGTCTGTTTTGGATGCCGTCAAACAGGCGACGCAAGGTGCCGCCGATGCCGCTGCAGCGACGGCTGCCGGACAATGGCAGCGCGTTAAGGAACAATTCGCGGAGATGGCCGAAGAGGCCGGGACGCATCTACTCCCAGCCCTCACTAAGGTTATGGCCCAATTCAATTATCAGGAAACGGTTCTTGAGGCGCGGCAGAACGGTCTATGGGATTCATGGCGCAAACTCCTGGCGGTGCAGAATGTCAGCTTGGATGATACCCAAAAGGCTGTTGAGGTCTATCATCGCATGGTATCGGAGATGATCGCCGCCGATCAGGGTGTTGACGATTTTACCAATTCAATGATCGGCCTTTCTACGGCCACAAATACTTCAAGAGAATCTTCTGAGTCCTGGGTGCGCCAGGCTGGAATCGGCACAAACAGCGTCACCAAGGCCGTCGAAATCATCATCAATCAAAATAAGGCGTTGGCCGATTCCGCTGCCGAGACGAGTCGCGTTTTTAATCAGATGGTTGATGATATCATTAACAGTTCACGTCGCGCACCTACCGTTGATGTGCAAGCCTATATGTCAAATCTCGAAATCAGCACCGCCATCCAAACAGGTAAGCGGGTCGAACAAGTCCATCAGGGCGTGCGGGATGCTGATTGGCGCGGGTGGGTCAAGTTCTTCAACAATAAAGCATTGATGGAGATAGCGACATCGAAAAAAGCGGCCGCTCAACATTCTGCCGTCGTCCTGGATATGGCCGACTCGTTCGTCAATGGCATGGCGCGCGCGGGCGCGACTGCGGGAAATGCCATGTACCGCGTCTTCATGGGTGAGAAGGTCAAGTTGGCCGAGGTATGGCAGGGCATGGCCGCGGACTTCCTCGGCTATTTTATGGAAGGGGTTATGGCGGGGATAGCTGGGCGATTCGCGGGGAAACTGCTCAACCTGATCGGCTTTGACAATCCCAAAAATGATGCGATGGCGTTCAATAGCGGCCTTGATTATGCCAAGTTCTTTTCTGGCGGGGTCATGCAGGGGATTCAATCAATCGGCGTCCCGGCCATGGCCTTCTCGGGCGCATCGTCCCGGTCTTCGTCGTCGGGATTCAATCAATCCGCCGGGACCGGCAACATCAACATCCACTTCCATGGGCCAGTAACCAGCCGGGAGTTCGTTCGTCGGGAAATCATACCGGCCATAGAACAGGCGGCGACCGGAAAGTTCAGCCGTCTCAAAGTATCAACCGGCAATCTGACGGGGAGGCCGCAAGTTGAGTATTGATCTATATACCCTACTGCCGATGGTTAAGGCCAGCATTACGGCGATCACGTCGGAAGAGACCGGGTATCCAAAAGAGAATATGATGGACTGGAATCCGGACACTCATTGGCGACCGTCCTCTACGTCGAATCAGACCATCGATATCGACCTGGGGTCAGCGCAACAGGTTGACCAGTTCGCCGTCTGGATTCATAACTACAATACCGATTATGATTTTGGGACGCATGGCATTCAACTGTATTCAGACGATAATGATGATGGGAATTATACGGCCATTACGGCGATGATCAGCGAGCTATGGGACCCGACCGTCGGGACGCCGATATATTTCCCGGCCGCAAGTCCGACACCGACGACCAAGCGGTATTGGCGTTTGGCGATTGTCAATTGCGGATCGAACATCGCCCAAATTTCAGGGATCTTCCTTCTGCGCAAGCGGACGTTGACGGCCGCGGCAAATCTGCCTTTACGCGATACCGGACAGTTCTTCAATCGGACAATGAGAGCCGCCGGCGGCCGCCGATTTGTCGCCGGCCTGAATTCCGGCGAGGGCGGTACGCTTCCCCGGACGTTCGTTCTCAGTCAGACTGATTGGGAAGCCCTTGAGGACGCCCACCAGGATTGTCGCGGGTCGCTCCGGCCGTTCATCTATACCGAGGATAGCGTCAATTATTATGTCCGGTTTACTGAGGATTTGGATAAGCTCGACCAGAACATGATCCACTACCAGCTTTACCAGCCGACGATCACGCTCGAGAAAATCCCCTATATCCAGGATGGGGAGACGACCTGATGTTGACCCGGCCGGCAAAGTTCACCCCCTTCCAAAACTCTATTGGCACGGACTTTCATCCGATTGTTAGCCTGAACGACGGCACGACGACTTGGCTATTTTCCGATACGGAAATGCAGTTGACGGACGGCCACGTTTATGCGGGACTCCTGAACGGCTGGTCAATCGACCAGAGCCTGGATATCTATTCGAAGCAGTGGGCGGTGAGCGACGTCACCATCGAAATTACCAACCTGCCCTATCGGATATCGGCCGGGGCCGATGTTCGCTTTTCAAGCGAAGTGGCGGGGTTATTTGGCGGGGTTGTCAAGATATACCTGATGGCCGGACGGACGGCAGCCGCCCTATCTGACTGCCTTCTCCGGTTCTCCGGCAAGGCGATGGCCGCGCCGACATATGACGATCAGACCGTGACGATCACAGCCACGGATGCAAGCCGCCTAAAAACGGTTGAGCTGCCGCAGAACAATGTCGGGGATTCATATTCCGGGGCGCCGAAGATTTACAAGACCTATAAGATACCGCTGGTCTATGGCAAATTCACCATAGACAGCGAAAATCTTGACGGGAGCGGCAAGGGTCTGGCCCGGGCAATCCAAGTCACGCCGGGATGTTATTGCACGTTCGTTGTATCCGACCATATCCTGCATGCCTTGACCGAATTATGGTATGAAGATCATACTTTTACCGATCCGGTCAAATGGATTGATCCAACATTGGATAATGATGACGCAGACCATCGCGGGTCGGGCGTGGTTGATAAATATGTCCAAGCATGGATATTCCCGACGTCTGGCGACGATGAAGGATTTGCGACTGAGGCGATTTCCAGCGCGTCGGGAACGTCAGATTGCTTCGACCGAAGCACGTCAACCTACGATATCGTTTCGGATAATTATGTCCAGGGTGATGGTTCGACAAATTACCCAGAGGGCAAATTCATGCTGGCCCTCGACCAGGATGATTGGATTAAGCGACAAGCGGAATTGGCACAAGCCGGCTTTGATACCGGCTTCAAAGTCCAATTGAAGGGGATCGATAATACCGGGAAGGTCAATACCGACCGGGAGGCGCGTTTCATGTATGCCTCTACCGGATCGGCCGACTCTTATACATCGGTCAGCATTGGCAGCTCAACGTCCTGGCAGGAACAACCGTCGGCGACGTGGGAAGCCATTCCCGTCACCAGCAAAAACATGCCCTACGTCCTCGGCTTCTGGTTCAAGGGCCGTATCGCCGATGGCACCGGTGAGGGGTATGGCATGTATATTATCTATGAGGCTCGGATATTGGTCAAGTATCCAGCTTCGGGGACGCCGGGTATCGGTGGATTCAATATGGCCTGGGCCGCCTGTGAGGGCCGGGAATACGGATCATGGATTACCAGCCGTTCAAGCAATTATGCCGACGGGGATTGCATTATCGACCCGGCCGGGATGGTCGAATCGATTCTCCGGGACGAGGTCGGCCTGGCTGACGCCGATTTAGAGTTGACCACTTTCATCGCTGCCGAAAATACCAGCGTCGAAGCGCGGCTCAATCTACATTCCGACAATAAGATGATATCCGACGAGGCCATCCGGCGCCTCGCCGAACAATCCACGTTCGCCTTTTTCTATTCGGCCAACGGCAAGGCCCGGTTGATCCCCCTGAACAATGCTACGCCCACGACGGCCGTGCGCGGGTCGCATCCGATTCATATTCCATGGACGCATATCAAGGATGGTGGACTCCGCGTTGGAACCGTCGGCCAGGTCATCAACTACCTGGATATTGAAAGCCGGTTCATGCAGGAGTACGATTCCTTCGGCGATGCCTCGGTCGTGCAAAATTCCACGAGCCAATCAACCTATGGGGGGACATACAAGTACAGCGCATCATGGCCGAATATCAGCGGCACGTCGGTCACGACGGTCGCCAACCACCTTGTCGGTTCGGCCAACGGTATTTGGGCAAACGACCACGTGCAGATTGAGGTCGAAACCGTTGGGTTCACCTATGCCGACCTGGAGATCGGGGATTGGATTGAGTTCGATGCGACGACGGTCGATCCGTTCATCAAATGCTATGGTACCAGCTGGAGCGGATTGCAATTCCTTGTAACCGGACTTCGGCAGAGTAATGAAAGCACCATGATAACAGCCATCAAACTGTATTGAGAGAGGATAGGGCATGGCGGACAAACCATTGCGCGAGATATTGACAGACCTCGCCGCCGGGCAGGCGAGACTGGAAACGAAGGCGGAAATTGGCCATGAAACCATGCAGGAAATCAAGCGGCATTGCGCATGTCACGATGAGGCGCGGGTATTGATGAATCGCCAACTCGCCGCTAATGAAGAGCGGTTAAATAGCGTCGCCAGTCAAGCCCATTCTCATACTGCCATGGAACGGGCAATCAAATGGGGTGTTGCCATACTGGCCGGCCTGGGGACGTTTTTCGGGATATTTGTGGACAAGCACTAAGGCAATGGCCACGACCCGCACATATTATCCGATGGCCGATGGAGCAACGGAGCAATGGACGCTCTCGTCGGGAAGCGACAGCTATGCTCTCGTTGATGAAACGGGGACTCCGTCATTTACCGATGAAATACATTGTAATACCCAAAATTATATCACAACCTTTACTTGCGTCGGCAGTTCGGAAACATACGTCGCCGAAAAGATGATCCCTTGGACGAGTTGGAATATTGCCGTTTATGCTAAAAAGGGTGCGGGATTGGATGTTACGCAGATTGCTGGCGTACTCGTCTATAATGGAACGACCTATGCGACAACCGCGCAAACCATCACGAGCATCTCCGGCGCAACCAAGACATTCACTTGGACAACCCCGCCATGGTCAACTACGGGTAAGACTAATTGGGGCGTCGCTCCTAATGAAGTGGAATTTGGAATTAAATATACGACGGCAAGTTCTGGGCCGGTAGTAACAGTTGCTACGGTTCGGTTGCTGTGTATTCATGACGATCATTCAGCCGCCACCCCAGACGACCCCGACGATCTCCGGGTCAAGACCGGGCAGGATGAGCTTGATGCCACGACCGGGAGTCAAAACCCGACCGTCAATTACCCGGTTCCCTGGGATGCGGCGTTCAATGCCCGGATGCAATATGCCGATATGGGGGGATGCTACATTGAGGTTGGTTCTTCCGCCGCCGCTCACGATCTCTGGCAGTCGGCGCTTCTCCAGTTCGGCGGTGAATATGGAGACGAAGAACGCAGCGGCGATGTCCGCTATGCCGGATCGATTCTCCAGGATGCAGTACAATACTATTGGCGGATGAAAGGTGTCACGGTCTGGGGTGAGGAGACCGGGTGGGTTTCCGGAGGGACATTCTACGGCGTGACCGATAGCGGCACCTGGAGTTCCGATTATCACGCGCGCGCGAATATCCGCTTTGGGACAAGTCATTCCATCGTACCAGTTGATTATACCGTACCGGTGACCCTGCAAACCGGCTACGGGAAAGTCACATCGACCATCGGCTGGACAAACGAAGGCATCGGCATGACCGGCCGGCATCTGGCCTATTACAACGGATTTTCATATCTCTCGTTTCTTGGTCAGGATGCGACCAGCGGCACCATAATGATCTATGTCCAAAAATACAACCATTCAACCGGGACATGGGGTTCAGTCTATGAATTGGCCGATACCTACAGCGGATCGGACACGCACTTTTACCCCTGCATCCTAATCGGTGCCGACCATAAGCTCCATCTGTTTATCGGCGGTCATGGTTCGCAGGGCGTTTATTATCGGACAACCAATGCCGACGACCCCGGCAACGGGATTAACATCACCGCTTGGGCGGGTCCGACTGAAATTGCGGCCCTGAATGATTGCACCTATATCCGCCCGGTTATCACCAGCGCGGGAACTATCTTTCTGTTTTTCCGGCATACGGAGTCAGCCAGCCATGGCCATTATTGCTTCACGCGTAGCACGAATAACGGGACGAGCTGGAGTGATATCCAATACGTGGTGTATTACTCCGATTATAAAACCTCTCCGCCGTCAATGTATTGCGGCGGCGTGGCCATCGACGCCAATGATCGGGTGCATATCGTTCTATCATGGTGGGACAACTATGGCATCACCAATAGGGGCCGGGCGATATCGTGCATATACGCCGATCTGGCCAGCAGCACCTATACCACCTGGTATGAATTTGGGACGGAGAATCCTGTCGGCTATACGACCACTTCGCGCGGTGTTGATAATATCCAGTATGCCAATGTGACCAAGATTGATACCTGCGGCGATCCGACGACAGACCCCCTGACCGCGCCGTTTGTCCATACCAACAATGATGGCCTGGTGATCGACAGCAATAACTATCCGCATTTCGTCTATTTTACTTATACGGCGAACACCGGCGAGGAAACGACAATCTATTATTGCTACTGGTCGGGGTCGGAGTGGGTGATCACCGATCTTTATACCGACGAAAGCCTGCCCAAACTCTGGAAATACCGCCATGGCGGGGCCATGTATTATGACGATGGCAAGATATACATCTATGGGTTCGTAAAGCCGACCGGGCAGGTGTATTTCGGCGGCGAACTCTATTGCTATCGGCGCACCATCGACACCGATTCCTGGAACGGATATTATCTGTCCGCAAACACCGGCAAGGGTATCGGCATGATCGTTTCGTTGCCGCAACGATATCCGGGCAGGGAGCGGGAGTTGGCCTTCATTCGTTGCAACGATACGGTCTGGATGGAGGACAAAATCAATACCCTTGTCCGCTATGACGGCGCCGACGTGCGGATTGTTGAGGCATACAATACCGGGTCATCGATCACCCGCACAGAGATCGACCGGTTGCCGGACGCCTTCGGACTGGCAGCGACCACTATTCAGTTTCCGCTCAAAACGGCCGTGGCGGCGAATACCAACGCGCCGACTGACCGAATTTATCAAATCTATTATGGCAACAGCGCAGCGACGTCCCCGCCGATAGATGAAGAACTCGTCTTCATGTTTTTGGAAAACTTTGAGAATTATGATAGTGGCGATGATCTCAACGGTAGCGGCGGATGGACGGCGACGGCCAGCAAGTTCACGATCAGCAACAGCTACGACGTTTCCACCTGCGCATGGGCGCATACCAATAAGCTGTGGGATGGCGATAAATTCTGCTTTCTCAATATCTCCAATAATACCGGTTACGAGGCGACTAAAGACTTGAATGATGCCTATCCCGGAATGGGTGCCGATATTACCGACGTCGATATCTATTTCCACGTTTGGAATGAATCCGGGACTGGGATATTATATGTCGTCTTGAATGATGTGACCGCCAGCAAATATGTCCGTGTCGGTTTGAACTGCAGTAACAATCAAGCTGGATACAAAGATTATAGCGGCGGGTGGGAAAACGTCGTCGCCTGCAGCCTTGGCCGATATTACGAATTCAAAGTATCAATTTCATCGTCTGGCGTGAGCGCGACCGTCAACGGGACCGAGATCGTGACCGACGATACTGAGATCACCGTCTTTGATACCATCGGCATCGGGGTGGCTACCTATAATTCGGTTTGCGATGGCGTTTACATGATTGACGGTATTCGCATCGTCAAGCGAGTGGCCACCGCCCCGACGATCACGACCAATTCGACATACGCCGAGGTGTTCTTTACCGAAGCAACCGGGCGCATGGGGAATACCGTAATCCCGACCGTTGTGGCTCTGGCGCGTGCCGGTTCGTTGGTGATCCCCGATAAGGTCGTGACCGCGCGTATTGCCGATTTGATTATCGGATGCGCAACCGCCCTCGCGCGCATGGGGAACATTGCTATTGGCGACAAGGTTGAGCGGGCCAGATTTGCCAACCTGATTACTGGAGATAAAACTTTGACTGCCCGATTGGCGAACTTCTCCATAACCGAATATACCAATTCGGCGCGGGTAATGGGCATCATCCTGGGCGACAAGGTTGCGCGTGATCGCCTGATGAGCCTGGTTTTATCCGAAGCGACGGTCAAAGCCCGGTTCGGCGGTATTACTGTCCCCGAAATGACGGCTATTGGGCGCGTAATGAATGCCCTGATCGGCGATAAAGCCCTGACCGACCGGATGGGGAATATCGCCATCCCAGACAAGGCAGTTGTTGAGCGCATGACTAGCGCCGTTCTGACCGACAAAGAGGAACTGGCACGGGTCGGACAGATTATCGTCACCAACAAGATCGCCATGGCCCGGATCGATAACGTCGTCATCCCGGAAAGCACGGCAACAGAACGCTTGGCCGACATCTTAATCCCGGACAAAGTCGAAACTGACCGGATAGTCGGTTTAGTGCAGGTCATCGCCGAGGCCCAGGCCCGATTGGCCGGCGTATTCCTGGGTGACAAAGCCGGTGTTGCCCGGTTTGCGGCGTCCTTTATCGGCGATAAGGAAGTCCTGGCCCGTTGCGGCGGGTTGACGATACCGGAATCAGAAGCATCGGCGCGCTTGTCTGCCGCCATCATCGGCTCAAAGACCGAGACGGAGCGGACGGCCAATATCCTGCAGGTTATCGCCGAAGCGACCGCCCGGATCGCGGGTCTAGTCCTAATGGAAGGCCCGGCCGAAGCGCGGATGGCCAACTTAACGACCCCACAGGCCGAAGCGGCGGCCCGGTTGGCGGCCCTGATTATCGTTCAAGCGACGGCTA
Organism: Dehalococcoidia bacterium; assembly: GCA_041653935.1. Lineage (GTDB taxonomy): Bacteria > Chloroflexota > Dehalococcoidia > E44-bin15 > E44-bin15 > JAYEHL01. Next base: position 30,920 of record JBAZEO010000008.1, read on the forward strand.
CCGGCCGATTGGCCCAGGCCGTTATCGCCGACGCGGAATCAAGCGGCCGGATCGCCAACTATCTGAAGGCCGAATCGACGGCGGCGGAACGGATTGCCCAGCAGATAATCGCCCAGGCCGTAGGCAGTGGCCGGATTGCCTCTATTATGATCGGGTCCAAAACGGAACTGGCCCGGATTACCCAGCTGGCTATTACCGAAGCCCTAACCACGACGCGGTTCGGCAACCTGATTATCGGCGACAAGCCGGCAACGGAACGGATCACCAACGCGCTGATAGGCGACAAAACGGTACTGGCCCGGCTGGCCAACGTCATTCTGATGGCCGGTGAATCGACCGCCCGGATTGCCAACCTGGTGCAGGCCGAAATGGAGGCCGATAGCCGGGTAGCCAACTACCTGATGGCTGAAAAGACCGGCGGCGCCCGGCTAGCCAACCTGTTATTGGCCGAAAAAGAGAGCTTTGCCAGGATGGCTTCGGCCTTCCTGCCCGAGGATACTGATATCGCCAGGCTGGCCGGGACGATTCTGGCGGAATCCACCACGACCGCCCGGGTGGTCAACCTGATCATAACCGACAAGGTTTCAACGGCGGTGATCGCCAACGTGGTCATGGCCGAATACCAACGGACGGGCCGTCTGGCAAATATCGCCATGTTCGAAGGTATGAACGGCCTCGAGCGGCTACATAATACGCTGGTTACGATTGTCATTCCGGGTATCATCCGGATGCTCTATATGAAGATCCGTGGCCCGGAAATGGCCGACGCGAAAGTCACCGGCCCCAAAATAGATCAATCCCGAATATCCGGTCCCTATATGGATGAAGCTACGATTTCGCGGCCGCAAATGGGAGGATGTAAAGTCCAGCGGCCGCGCATGGAAGCGGTTGAAACCAACGCCGATGGGAGTCCAAAATGGATACGATAAACGAAAAAGAAAGCGCCGTCTTTTCATCCACGCTCTATGACGATTCCGGGGTTGTTATCCCCGCGGCGGCGATCAACAGCTTTACGGTGACGCTCTATGACAAGGCCACCGGTAACGTGATCAATTCCCGGACGGCGGTTGATCTATACAATGCCGGCGCCTGGACGGGGTCGGGCGATATGGTCGCTACGGTTCATGCGACCACCGGCGCCTGTACTATCACCTTGGGATCGGCCGACAATGCGCTGTATAGCGCGACCGCGAACGGGGAATACCATATCCTCCTGATTCAATTAACTACCAATGCTACCCGGCCGGTGACCATGAAACAGAAGATCGAGTTCTATGTGGAGAATTTGACGAAAGTCACATAATCAAAAGACAAGGGCGAGATATGGAGTTACAAAATGGCTGTCGGAAAAGCAACGGGTTACGGGAACAACTCGACTGCCCGGAACGTGTTCAAATGCACGTTCAATCATGCCCTGTCCTCGGCTGTCAAGTATGAAGCCTATGACAATGACGAAACGTTTCCCACGCTGGATACGGTGGTCACCACGGCCAATGATATTCTGGCGGGGACGGCGGGGAATTCCACCACGTCGATGGTCTGCCTGGTGGACACGACGAATGCTGCGCCGGATTCCGACTGGAAACCGGCCTCGGCCACGGCGGGAACGGCGAATCCTAACCGCCTGAAAGGTACAACCAGCTACGTCACCCAGGCCGGCGCAGTTCGTGGCGACAATGAGGCAATCACCTGGAATATGGTAATCGAAATCCCCAGCGACGCCACCACCGCCATGGCCTTCGGGTTCGACCTTCTCTTGCGCTATACCTACACCGGCACGGCCCCGACTCTGACTTGGGCCTATAATACCGGTACGGAGGGTTCGGCAAATTGGGTTACGATGACCCCTGGAACGGACGGAATGCTCCATTGTCGAACCGGTTCTGGCGGCACGGGTGACGGGCATTACTATGCCAATATCCCGGCCGCTGATACGGAAGACACCGTAGAATGCTGGATCGATCAGAACACCACGGCCTAATCGGCCAATAAACCAATCAGGGCGGGTATTTGCCCGCCCTGGTCTTTTGAAAGGGCGAATCATGTATTGGATTCGATGCAATAATGGGCGGCAGATTTTTGGCCATCAGATGCCATGGGATCGCGTACACGCGGCCGCTGATGAATGCGGCGGTATCGCCGAAGCAGCTTTGACCGATGGAGTCAATTTTGACGAGCGGATATCCGGCGCCGATCAATATCTTTATTACGCGGAAGCAATTTCGGTCATGCGCAACGCCCTCGGCGGCGGGTCCGGCCCAACAATCGGGATGCCGAAATGCGTCAAAGAAACGATGGTCGGTTTTTATAAGGCCGAAACAATGACGGCCAAGATCGACGCCATTGTCAAGGGCATGATGGAAACCGAAAAGGTTCTGGCGACGGTTATTGGACAGGTCAAGACGGAAATCGACGCGGCGACTGATCAAGAGGAAATCGACAAGCTGAATGTCCGGCTGGTGGATGCCCGGACGCAACAGGAAAACGTCAAGAAATCAATGGCCCGGAAACTGGTTGATCGGGATACGATTGACGCGGCCGGGGGGCAATATGTCATTTTGACAATGACGCCAGCGCGGTTGTCGGTCAATCCGGACGAGGCAGTCAACCATGATTTCTGGAAACAGGCGAATGCTGGATGGATCGGCGCGGTCGGGCGGGCCTATGATGGACAATAATCCCTATTATGATATCCGCAAGGCGGCCTCGGTCATTTATCGTGTCCCCATGTGGTTGATCGACGCACAGATAACGGCCGAATCGAACTGGAATCCGAGGGCCAAATCTCATTGCGGGGCAATGGGATTGATGCAATTGATGCCGGTCGTCTGTGAGGAAATGGGGGTCGCCGATCCATACGACCCGCAGGATAATATTATGGGTGGGGTCGGGTACTTGGCGAAACTCCTCAAATCCCGGTTTGTCCGGGGGGATATCGCTCTGGCCCTGGCGGCCTACAATGGTGGGATTGGGAACCTCAAGAAATATCGGGGCATCCCGCCGTTCAAAGAAACCCGTGAATATGTCGCCAAGATTATGGCCATGAAACCAGAGGGCGAACCGGAAACAATTACTCCACTCCCGTCCAATTTGTGATAAATGGGGCCAATTTGAGACGTTTGTTGGTTTTAACAGTTATATAATTCGGCTGACGAAAGGGCAACGCATGGATGCAGATTGGCGTTCGAAGATTTTTACCCGCAAGTTTTTGATCACTCAAGAACTGATGATTGTATCGACGTGTGCGTTATTCGCTGGGATCGGCGGATGTACGTTTGATGCGTTCGCCGTTTTCGGTTTGGCCTTGCTGGGCGGATTCTCTTACGCCGACTACCATGAGAAGAAAATCAAAAACGGAAATGGCGGGACTGATCCCGCTGGAAAGTGAAAGGATGATATGGGCAATGTAACGATTGATACCGCCTATTTGCTGGGCGGCCTCAAGGGCCAGGTGAACATCGATGAATTGAGGGCAATCCTCAAGGGATGTATCGGCCTGCATATTTTCCAACTCCCCAAACAACTCGGCCTGATAATCGCGTGGGCGCTGGCGCAAGTGGAGAACATGGTCGAGGACGTGCGGGAGATGGGGGACGAAGCGCAGTACGGTTCCGCGAAAAAGGATGCAGTCATCAAGTTTTTCGATACCGTCATCAAACTCCCGTTCTGGCTCGAACCGATAGATGGCCCGATCATTGGTTTGGCAGTCGATGCCATCATCGTCGCGCTGAACCTTTTCCTCGGAAAGGAATGGCGCAAAAAGATCACAGCGCCGGCCGTTGTGCCAACTCAAGGATAACCATCGTCACCTCCTGTTGGTGGAAGGCGGGGCTGACATGGCCGCCCGGTTGTTCGGCCCCGCCAAAAGAAAGGGCGCATCGTGACCATTGCTTTACTCTTCGTTATCGCCTGTCTTGCTTGCCTGGCGTTTATCGTCTATACCGAGAATGCCAAACTGGAACGCCGCATCAAATACGTCGAATGGTTTACCGGATTGGGGCCGACAGATGATACCCTCAATAACAATCTGCGACTATTGAAGCGCATTGAATATATCGAAGATGTTCTCGGCACAGCCTCCGAGTTGATTGATCCCGATTCGCTTGGTCGATCAATTATTACTCGCCCTATACGCATCGACCAGAGCCGTAAAGGGACTGTCGGCATTCCGGTCAAGATCGACCTGCGCGACAAGCCAAAGCCGGGCCGCCCGCGGAAGGTCAAGAAAGGGGTGCAATAATTACCTGCATAATCGGCATGGTCGTCAACGACGTGGTGTATCTGGCTGGCGATAGTGCGATGATTGATGACACCTATGCGCTGGACGTAGTACCATCCCCGAAAGTCTTTGCTGTCGGTGATTTGATGTTCGGATGGTGCGGGTCTTTTCGCATGGCCAATATCTTGCAATATGGTATCAAATACCCGAAACGGCGATCCGGGGAACCGGCCGACCGATATATCAAAATGAAGCTGACTTCCGCTATTCGCAAAGCTATGCTCGATGGTGGTGTGGTAGACAGCAATTCCGAAAGCGCCTTGCCGGGCGATATGCTTGTCGGATATGAGAAGCGGCTTTACAAGATTCAACAGGACTTTTCGGCGGTCGAATCGACGCGAGGCTTTATCACCGTCGGGGCTGGTTGTCAATTCGCTTTGGGTGCCGTGGCCCTGGACTGGCCAATTAAAGACAATGTGCAAAGCCGCATCAAAACGATCATGGGCATAGTATCCGGGTTATGCTCTGCCGTCGTAGCACCTTATCACATTATCCGCTCGGACAGTAAAGAGATCGAAACGTACGGCTAAGATTGGAGAATATATGTCGATTACCTTAACCTTGGATGAAATTGTCGCCCGGACAATATGCGTCAATCTCATCAATTCAATCCGGTATCACGTTCACCGGATCAAGCAATGCCAAGAAGCACAGTCCGTATTGGGTGAGGCTCGGGACGATGAATCGCAACAGGACGCGGAGAAGATCAAACAAATCATCGACCGTTCGCGGGGCCGCCTAACCAAATTATTGGATGCACTTGTACTGATAGACGGTCAAACCAACGCGGCCGATAATGTACCCTGTCCTCTTGCTTCCGATATCAAGGTGGATATGTCAAGCGCCATAGCGGAGGCGGGACAAGCACTATGAGTAAGATTTCCGGGGGGCCGACGGCCGCGGACACACAACACGCCCTGCATCCATGGAGTCCGCACCGTATTCACCACGCTTTCACAACGGGAACGGTCTCCCGGAATCTTTATATCGTTTTGAGCATTGCTTTCGCGATCCGCTTGGCCATCGCCCTGATGCCCGCCGCATGGCTCGATGGCTTTATCTGCGACGACGCCTATTACTATTTCTCAATTGCCAATACCATGCAGGGCGGCATATTCCCCAGCGCCGACGGGGGGATCACGCAGACAAACGGATTTCATCCTCTGTGGTTGGCTCTGATTTCGCCGTTCTGGATATTCGGCGGCGGGTGGTTGCCGATCCGTTTGACGATGATTACCGCCGCCCTGCTTGATACGGTCGCCGGGTTCATGCTATTCCGGTTGACCAACAAACTGTACGGCGTCCGAGTGGCGATGATTTTGGCGGGGGTCTATCTATTCAACCCGATGTCGATTATCCAGACAATGTCCGGGCTGGAAACGCCGCTCAATTCCCTGCTCATCGTCCTGCTTTTGGCGGTGGTCTATGACCGATAAGAAGATGGTCGCTCTTGGTATCATCGGCGGGCTTGCACTATTGGCCCGGACGGACAATATCTTCCTTGTAGCCGCTGCTTTCCTATGGGTGTTTGCCGACCGCAAGCGCATTTCATGGACAGCTATCGGATGGAGCGCCGCCGTCATCGCCCCATGGCTGGCCTTCAATCTGATTACCTTTGGGACGGTAGTACAATCGAGCGCCAACGCATACCCTTGGATATTGCATCAGGAATTCCAAGGGGATTACCTTCTCAAATATCTATCTATGACCATCACCGAATGGAATATGCTTGGCACTTATTTCGGAAGCCCGGTTCTTCTGGCTATCTTGCTGATTGGATTGTGGTTTACCACCCGCCGGTCATGGACATTGCTATGGCCCGTCGTTGCGATAGTGGCCATGCTGGCCTTCCATACCTATATCCGATGGTTCCCGCGCCCATGGTATCAGCAATCGGCGTTCATCGTCATTCTGATTTTGTCGGGCGAATTAGTTTGGGGTTTACGTCGTCAATTTCTCATGGCGGTTGGTACGGTATTTCTGGCCTGCTTCATCTTCACCATTACCGCGACGGGTGGCGTCGTCGATGGATGGAAAAAGCAAACCCGCGAACGGGTCGCCGTCCAGATGGTGCGGCAATATGTACCGGCCGGTGATACGATTGGCGCATGGAATAGCGGATACCTGATGTACTGGATTGGCGACCGGAATCCCTGCATCAATCTGGACGGCCTGGCCAACAATGAAGTGATGGCCCACTATAAAGACCGGACGATAGGTATATATCTACGGGCGCATAACGTCAAATGGATTGCCGACGCGCCGTCATATTTTCGGTGGACGTTCGGCCGCTATTTCGACGGCGGGATTGAGGGGTATATAGGCCAGGCTTATGCGGCGGACAATATCGGGCTGCCCGGCAATTCGATGTGGCTGGCGGAAGTGAAGGGGAGGTAATGGAACCCATTGTCGAATACTGGCCCACCTGTGCTTGTTGGGTGCGTGCAAAGAACAAGTATGGATACCATTTCCGCCGCAATCATCGTAAGACCGATGGGGCGATTAGGGAACGGTGGAATGTCCACACGACGGAAGCCTGCCCGTACTGCGAACAGGGGGCCAGCATCCATACTGTCAATTTTGACGGAAAAGAGGTGACTCAATATGCCGGATATTAACCCCCGCACCCGCGTGTACGTCGCCGGTGCCTATCAAGGCGCGACGGTACTGGAAACGCTGGACAACATGCGCATCGGCATGAAGGCCGCCAAAGACCTGTTGCGGCAGGGGTATGCGCCCTATTGCCCCTGGCTGGATTATCAATACCAGTTGATGCTGGCCGACGGCGAAACGCTGACGACGCAGGACTTCTATGATTATTCATTGTCGTGGTTGGCGGTGTCCGATGCGATGATGATAGTTGACAATCCGCGCAATGAGCAATCGAAAGGGTTGAGGGGAGAAATCGCTTTCGCGGCGGCGCATGATATACCGATCACGCTCCAATATGGCGATTTTACTTTTACGCCGATAGGTGGGGATATATTGCCAACCGCCGGGGGATATGTGGGTGCACCGGAATGGATTCAGGATATTGTCAAAGCCGCCCGGACGGTCAAGGGAAGAGGTGGGCCGATCAAAGCAAGGCGCAAGGATGAATTGTGTGTTGATATACACATCAGCGATGATGAAGTGCGGCGACATATCGAAAAGGTTCTCACTGAGGCCCGGGATGATCCTATACTCAAATCTTTCGCACGATTCGATTTCAAATGTGACGCCATTATATCTGCCCGCAGCAAATCGCACAACGTCGGCACGTCCCCCGAAAACGCCAACACCATCGCCGGTATTCTTGACCCCGCCACGTCATATCTCGGCCATCATCAGGAATGTACCGAACGGCTTCATTCGGCCATCCGGCGGGGTGCGCCGGTTGACGAGTTGGTCGAACTGGCCTGTGATGCCGTCAACTATCTGCGGTTTTATGGAGCAAAGAAGATGGAGGGGAAAACATGAATTGGCCTGATATGATGAACGGTTTTTTTGAGGCTACCGGCGGCTTCTTTATTCTGACTTCGATAATCAAATTGTACCGACAAAAGATGGTGCGCGGCGTTTCTTGGATTCACGCCGGGTTCTTTGCCGGATGGGGATACTGGAATCTCTATTACTATCCCCACCTTGACCAATGGCTTTCATTTACGGGCGGTCTCATCATCGTCACAGCAAATACCGTATGGCTTGGCCAGTTGATTTGGTACACGGTCAAGGAAAAGGTGTAACCGATGAGCGGCCACCCCTGGAAAGATGCCGAAATCCAATGGATGCGCGACCAGATTGCCGCCGGACGCAACCCGCGCGATTTCCATGCTGACTTTAATAAACAGTTCCCACCCCGGCCCTTTCAGGCCATCATCAGTAAGCTATCCCGCGAACAAATCAGCTATATGGGGACGGGCGCAACACCGGATTCTGAAAACTTCGACCAGACGGTCATGCAGGATCAGGCAATACACGACCTTCGCCGCCGGTTGCAAAGCGCCACCGCGCGGTACGAGGCCGCTTTACGGGATCTGAATATCCAAGAAAAGCTGATCCAATTCGGCCGGGATTCGATAGGCAGTCTTCCCATTGTCGAAAAACCCACCCCGCCGGCACCGGACAAGAACGTGACGACCGAAAGCGCCGTCCTGTTACTGTCCGATCTTCATATTGGGGAGGTTATCCGGTCGGCCGAAATGCGGGGCCTGAACGAATACAACGTCGATATCTGTAACCGGCGGATAAAGCACCTGTCGAACGTCAGTCGGGATCTTCTGACCTATAAGCTCCGGGGCTATCGGTTCGACAAACTCAACATCCTCTTGCTTGGCGATATCGTCTCCGGGTATATCCATGATGAGCTTGCCGAAACGGGTGAGGGGAACATCATGGACTGGACGATCAACGGCGCCTATATGCTGGCCCAGCTTATCCGTGATTACCTGGCGGTCGTTCCGGCGGTCAATATCATCGGCGTAGTCGGCAATCATGGCCGGGTGCGCAGCGGGCCAGTCCGGTTCAAGGAACGGTACGTCAATTGGGATTTCGTCACCTATCAGTATATGTCCCAATTCCTGCGAGACGAGATCAGGGCCGGACGGGTCGTCTGCAAATTTCCACAATCATTCTGGACGGTCGAAAAGATCGGCGGCTGGAATTGGCTGATCCTGCATGGCGACAATATCAAATCGTGGGCTGGCATTCCCTGGTACGGGATTACCAGGTCGATCCACCGGCTCAAGGAAGTGGTGGCGATGCAACAGGATTTCATCAACTATGTTGCCATCGGCCATTTCCATAGTCTTGGCACGCTGGATATGATGCGCGGGAAGATGCTGATAAACGGGTCGGTCATGGGCGGCGATGAATACAGCCTCGGGAAGTTATACACGACGTCGGCGGCGCGACAGGTTTTCTGCGGCCTGCACCCGCGGACGGGAATCACCTGGGAATATAACCTAACTCTGCAGGACGCCGAGAAGACGGTGAAGGCGGGGTTCAAGACGGCTGACTTGTCGGAGCAGTCGATGGGAGAATTAGATATATGAGATTCGAAGAAATCAAAGCCAAATTGGCCCTGAACGAGGCCGAATATTCCATCAGGGATATCAGCCATGAGGTGTGGCGGGAGTATGAACACGGCGGGGTCGTGTTCCGAATCAACTGCCCGATTGCCCTGATTATCCGTAAGGGCGGGACCACCCACCGGGTCGTTGATGTTGCGAACGTCTCGCATTGCCATCCGCAACCCGGAAACGGTTGCGCGCTCCGATGGTTTAATGGAGATCAAGTGAACCCGGTCAAATTCTGACAATCCCCTTCTCCCCAGCCCCGCCGGTTACTACCCGCCGGCGGGGTTTTTTATTGACATCGGATCGGCCCATGCAGATATTCCAGTCGCTTCCTTGCCCTCCACGGGGCGGGGTTGCACTCCCGCCCGGCTGGACCAAGGTTCGCCGGGCGGTTTAATATATAAAGGACAGGTAAAGGATACATAAAGCCTTTACATATATTTCAACTTTTATATCCCCGGACTTACTAATCTGTAATAGGTTACAAGGAATCGCCAACCGAAAGTTTATCGACCTTTTTATATAAAGTAATTTACCGTCCGGTCGATATAGAGAATGAGTGCAACTTTAACCGTGGGGCCTCTATATGTCTATCTTGTCGAACATGGTCGATTTCGAGGGCTGGTTGCGTGACGAATCAGCCGCCTTTGATCGTCAGGCCAACCGCAAAGACCTGTCCCGGTCAGCCCAGATGTATAGTCATGGAGTAAGCCAAGCATATTCTGCCGCACGGAGGAAACTTTGGCTGGAAGTATTTGACCGACCTGTTCCGAAAGATTTAATAAAAGACTTGACGGCAGGTGTTTAACAATGTATTTTGTTGGTGGTTAAGGTAATCGTTCTTTCACAACAAAAAGACTCAATCCCCAAATCCCCCGGCGCAATTGTCTATGAACGGTTGCCTTAACCACCGGGGGATGCGGGGTGTGGTGAATGAAAAATGAAAGAAATTGTTGTTTCCCGCAAAATCGCTGGCCCTAAGATGTTGGTGGACGATGATATTTATGAGAAGATGCTCTGTTTGGGGCCGTGGTATAAACGGCCCAATAAAACGAATATATATGCCGCCAAGAAACTTACGAGAGGATTAGCCATCCTCGCCCATCGCCAAGCGGGCGTGCTTTATGGTATCTTGAAATCCCTCGACGACCCCCATCAAATCGACCATATAAATCATAATGGATTAGATAATCGTAGGGTCAATCTTCGGGCAGTAGAAAACAGAGATAACGCTCGCAACCGTATTAAAAATCCTGGGTTAACCTCTAAATTCCGAGGCGTATCACGACATCGGCGTGGTCGAAAATGGTCGGCCGCAATTACCTATGATGGAAAACATCATCATCTTGGACGCTTCGATAACGAGATTGATGCCGCAAAAGCATTTGATGCCGTTGCTCGCCAATTGGGATATGTTGAATTTTCATTAAATTTCCCCGGTGAAATCGAGAACAATCACTTGGAACGAAAACCCTTTGACCAGGGCCAAGATTCTCGTAATAGACGGAAAAGAGAGGGGGGAACCTCAAAATACAAAGGGGTCTCTTGGAATCGGAAAAATCATGGATGGATGGTAAGGATATGTTTTCACGGGGACCGTATATATCTTGGGTGTTTTAATGATGAGACGGAAGCGGGTAGAGCATTTGATTCCGCCGCCAGAAAATTAGGTTACTCGGAATCCTCCCTTAATTTCACGGCGTAAGCTCTGGCAGGAGGTTTTCAATCAGCCGGTGCCGGATGACTTGTTTAACGCGGTCATGCCCCGCCAATAGGCCAAATCCGGCCGGAAACGGGGCAAATTGGAAGAAAAAACGGGGGACGGGTGATTGTGGCCTGAACCCCGTTCGGCCCGTAGCGGCCCCCGTAAGCGGTCGGATATAATGAACGCGCGCGTTGCAAGAACCTTGCCAACTACGCATTATTTATTTTGCTTATTTCGTGGATTTTTATTAGTTTGTCCTTGACAATAATAACAACCGAGGCTATCTTCCGAGTAGAAAGGACAGGTGAAAATATGGAAGACTCAAAAGATTTGGTAGCGATAAAGCGATACAAGGTCGCATCTCATGGACTTCGGGGGCGGGCTGTTGCTTTGCCACGGATTTGGCTCGATAACCTTGGCCTCAAGCTCGGTGATACCTTGGTTATTTACCAACGGCCCGGCTCCGATGATCTGATCGTGCGGCCCGAAAGAAAGCAATAACCAGGGGCCGTATTACGCAGCTCCCTGAATAACGATTGGAGGCTCTTATGTCCATGTCCGACGACAAGCAAGACCCCGTAGTGGGGAAGATCGAGCAGTTGACGGAGCAACCGATGATCGGTATTGACCCCGGCAAAAAACCGCCGACCCTCATTGTTCTACCGCACGATTACTGTGCCTATTGTGGTCAAACACCGGTTCCCATTCCTCAACCAGTCATCTCCGCCGCGCTCCTTGCCGAACGGTGCAAGAAAGCGGTGCCGGAGAAGATGACGGTCAATGAAGCGAGGGAAGAAATTGAACAGATTTTCCAACACCGTCGGAACAATCTGAGTTGGTGTCAAGAAATTGATAAGAAACTATGGGGGCGTATCAAATCACTCCAAATGCTCATCGCCTCCGCCCCCCTTTCCGACACGCTCCGAGACGCCAAGAAAGACGCGCAGGCGGAAAGCGAGGCGGACCATGCCTAGCCCAACACCCGCCGTTATCAGGGCGGCGGAGAAGATTCATCAAATGTACGTTGCCCTTGAGGGTGACGATGAGGGGATCGCCCAAAGAGACAAGATCGAAATAGCTGAGTTCATCGAGGCGGAAACGGGGCTGGGGGAACTGGTGGAGACATTCAATAGAGCCTTTTGTTTTGATACTGATGACGAAAGAAGTAAAAATCCAGAAAACGGGCCATTTATGGTAATCAGGGTTTCCGATTGGGAGGCCATCCGCGCCCTCCTATCGCAAATCGAGGGGGTGGAGTGATGAATAGTAAAGTCGAATCGCATAAGTGTCCCCATTGCCATAAGGATTGGGAAGTCACGCTCGAATACAATAGCCAAGGGGTAATAAAGCCACAGTTGGTCTGTTGTGGGTATCCCGATGATAACGAGGCGGTCAATCAGGGTTGTCTTGAGTATTTCGTGGTGCAAGGGATGGTAGAGACACTTCTCTATACGTCTATTACTCCGATCCCCAAACTGTCTGATGCCCTTAAGCGGAACGGCAACAGCACCCCCGTGGCCGTGGAGGGGGGGAAGTGATGAATATACCGTGGCATAAACACGACATGGAAAAATTGACGCTTTGTGATCCCGATGGGAAAGCGGTTGCTCTTTTCAAAACCGATGAAGATATGGACTTGGCCCTTAACGCGGTCAACCTGCATAAACAATTAGTGGGAGCGGTAAGCGATTTGTTGTCCTTAAACCCAAACAGGTACTATGAAGGTTTGGACAAGGACGTTTACGAAAGCCGACAGATCATTATCAATGCCGCCCGCGCCCTTCTCGCCGAGGCCGAAAAGGAGGGGGTATGAGCGACCAAGCGAAACGAGCGGTAACAAGAGTGGGAGATTACATCATATCAAATCCGCTAATCGGTATCGAAGTTACACCAAAAGATGCAGAGGCGTTACGCGCCATCATCGACGATGAGTATTCTGGAGTATTGGCTAACGCACGGGAAGACCATGACCAGATGATTCGGTTAGAAGAACGTCTCAAAATGGAAACTGCCGCACACGAAGCGACTAAAGCAAGACTTACAGAAGTATGTCTTGACCTTGAAAAATTGGAAATCGAAACGGGGAGGCAGTGATGAACCTCAACGGCTATGAGTATTTCCCTGTTGACCCCAAGAGCCAACCGATCAGCCATGCCGCCGGATACAAATACTGGTTCTACGGTTTCCGGGGCAATCAGATATTTGCCCTTCACAAGGCGCACCTGCACCATGAAATCAACCGCGACAAACAGGCCGCACAAAAGGCCGGTGACCTGGCCCAGGATGCCGCGTCCGACGGATTTGAAACAAAGAAACCCAATATCGTAGAGGTATAGCTATGCAAACCGAAAAACCTACCAAAGACCAGATCATCGAATTGATTGGTCAACTGGAAACGATGCCTGCCGAAATCGCAGCGTTACGCGAGGAAGCAAATCACAAGGCGGAAATCGCTGACCTGAAAGAAAGCCTTGCCCGGATACGCTTTGATGCGATTCAAGTGGCCGGAACAATCGTCAACGAAGACACGGGCAAAAAGGCGTACCCGAACGCCGAAAGTCGGGAAGCGTTCGCGGCAGAACAACTCGACCACGATCATGAATACAAAGGTCTGAATGCCGAACTATCCCGCCTCGAATCCGCCGCCATGAACGCCGCTATCAAGCTCGACGCGGCCGAGAAAGTGTTCTCCGCCAAGAAGTACGCCCTCTCTGCGCTAACTGAAATATTGAGGGGGGAGAATAGCGAAAAGGTGATAGCGTATGACATCCGAAATTCACGATTGGAAATGGCCCATGCCTGGAATAACGAATTGGTGGGCATTCTTACCACAACCCTCGAAACCCTGAAAAAGTCAAACCAAGAATTGTTATAAACAGGAGGCATAACCATGTCCAAGAAAGAAGAAATCTCAACCGCTCTGACCGTTATCGAAAACGATACGAGCCTGACCGAAGTACAGAAGAACACCATCATCGCCGCCATGAACGAAACCTATGGCGACATGATGGCGGGTATTGAACCGCGTCTGCCGAAGATCAAAATCGGCGGATCTGGCGCAAATGTCTGGCTGGTCGGGGCCGAAGGTCAACCGGAAAAGTCCATTGTCGCTGTGATCCTGGCTGAAGTCAAGGCATACGCCTACTGGCATCGGCGGGACATTGCTCTCAACCCGATCTTCCTCAAAGACCTTGACCCGGATTTTAATGAGGCTATCCCGCTCTGTCATTCGATGGACGGTATCAACGGATCGCGGGTAGAGGAAAACATCGACCTGAACGAACGGATGATCCGGTGTTTCGGCCGGTGTTCGGCCTGCTATCTCAATACCTATGGTTCCGGGGTCGGACAAGACGGCAAGCCAACCAAAGGCAAAGCCTGTAAGAACGGCCGTCGCTTGCTGGTTATGCCTCGCGGTGCCCAAATCCCTCACCTGTTGACGCTTCCGCCGACCAGCACCAAGGCATTCGATGAATACACGGTCGGGCTTCGCAATAAGGGTATGGCTTGGTTCCAGGTCTGGACGACCTTTGCCCTTGACCTGCAATCAAAAGACGGTGGTATCAAGTATTCGGTCGCCAATCTCTCCATAGAATCGCCGCTTTCACCGAAAGACCAGATTCCGGTTCTGGCTTTCCGTGACCAGTTCAAAACGGCGGTCAAGGGCGATATCACGCAAGACGAGTTCACGGGTGAAGAACAAGCTCCCGTCGATCCCAATCGCGTACCGGATGCCGACGAGAATGGAACGCCGTTCTGATGAAATACATAATTTTAGACACCGAAACCACCGGGACCGACCCGGTGCGCAACGGCATCATCCAGTTGTCGGGGAATATCATTATCCCCACAAAGGATCATGAAGTCGTGTTTATCGACGAGCCGTTCGACCTGAAGATGCAACCATTCCCGGCGGACATCATCGAAGATTCGGCTTTGGCCGTTACGGGCACGACCCGCGAAGAACTGGCGACCCGAATGCTCTGCTTTGATGGCTATAAGGAATTTACCCGGCTCCTCGGTCGCCATATCAGCAAATTCGACCGCTCCGACAAGGCTTTCATGGTCGGCTACAACATAGGCTTCGATGATTCGTTTCTGCGGCAATGGTTCCAAAAGGCCGGGGACAGGTATTTCGGTTCATGGTTCTGGTGGCCGCCGATCGACGTGGCTGTCCTGGCAGCGATGAAACTCCGGGACCGGCGCGCCGAACTGCCCGACTTCAAGCAGGGCACCGTCGCCAAGGCATTGGGTATCGAGGTCGATGAGACCCGGCAGCATAATGCGCTCTATGACGTCAACATCTGTCGGCAGATATACAACGTCTGTACGGGGGAGGCTCTATGACCGACAAGCTACCCCAGGGCGCGGTTGAGGCGGCGGGGGAAATAAGAATGCGGCTAAGCGATTTAGGGTATCCCTTAATTTCGCCTTGCCATATTGACCAAATCGCCACCATCATCGCCGGGAAGGTGCGGCCGATTACCGACGCTTGGGACAACATACACAATCTTGACAACCCGGAAGAAGTCGAACCGTTACGCATCGCCATCAAATCATGGCAGGGTGAAAAATGACCCGCGACATGGTTCGTGTTCGCCCCGCCTATCGCCCCTCGCCCTGGGTGATCGCGGTCTGCGTCATCGTGGGCTATGGGGTGCTGTTATTGACCGGGGCGTGGGGTAGAGGATTTTGGCCGTTTGGAGGATAGGATGATTAACAGAAAATACTGTATCGGTTGTCGAGATAATTTCTATAACGGGAACAATGATCTCGGAGTCAAGGAATGTTGGTCGCGTGATTCCGGGAAAATCATCTGGCGTAAACCCGTCAGGATGGATGAACGTCCACCTTGGACTGCAAAGTCTGTCAGACTCCCTGACTGTTATAGAAAACAAGGTTTCGTTTTCGTGAAACCGTCACAGAGGTATTAAGTATGAATCATACTGAAACACCGTGGGAGAGTAAAGAGTCATCGGTCGTAAAAGACGATAAGATTATCGCCTTGGTTTATTCTGAAGACGATGATAAGCACCGATGGTATTGGGAATGTGGGACGGCCAATCGAGATTTCATCGTCCATGCCGTCAACCAACATGATGAGACAATCCGAATCCTAAAAATCATCGAAGCCGAAATACCGGGATGGCGTGAGGTTGTAGCCGAAATAGATGATTTGGCGAAATCGGAATCATTGGGTAAGGCCATGTGGGTTACGCTTGACCAAATGGATGGAGCCTTGAAATTCATCCACACCCTACTCGCCAAGGAGGGATTATGACTGTTAGTGAATTGCGGAAAATACTTGAAAACCATTCCAGCGACATGGAAATCAAGTTTGGGGTATTTGGCGAAGAAGTTGAGTGCAATCCCGAAATTTACAAAACAACAGACGGGTTCCTGCTCATCGACATCGAACCAGAAAACGCGGGTTAGCCGGTCGCACCGGCAAACCCTCTACGAGGCCGGGTCGGTGAGACATGGGCCGGCCCGGCAAAAGCTCTGTGACAAATTCAAGACTCGACCGGACGGGTAAAAAGTGCCCGTGGTTGGATGGCGTGGCGAGATAGGTGCCGGGTGGGGAATCCGGCCCGGTCGAGGAAAGCATGGAATCGCCCGTGGTAGACAAAAAGCCAAAAGGCGGGGAGTAGCGGTCCCCTGGATTAAGAGGTGTCGAGTCCTCAGCCGTCAGCGCGAAAACACAGGCGATTCCAAAAGCATGGGCCGTTCGTGCCTCAAAAGAGGTCGGAATGCGCGCGCAGAGCGGGGTTCGATTCCCCGCCGAACGGCCCTAAAGATACGGTGCCCGTCGTCTAAATAAGGACACTTATCATGTGAAATGTGGGAGGAGACCCACCGGGCACTACAAAACCTTCGCCGCGTATCGGAGTGAACACGGCGTAGGCACACACAGCCGGGGTGACGATGTTTGGGATTCGTCGCCCCGGTAGAAAACGGAGAGAGTGATGAAAAGAACTTTTGCAAAACAGATTTTCGTTGATGCTGACAATAATATAACGACCGATCTTTCAACATGGGCCGAAGCCAGCGATGACGGGGCACCTTTCGATGTTGCCGTCTATGAACTCAAAAGAACAACCCGCGTCAAAATCTGTACGGTTATCGAGGAAATTCCGTTAAGGAAATTGGGTAAGAAATAATCCCCCGTCCACCATGAAGGGAATCAGGGACGATATGGAACGAGTAGACGAAAAGAAATTGACTGAGGCCGATCTACAACTGGCAATTCATCATTACCGAGCCTGTATTCAGGCATTCCCGATAATCCTGACCAACATCTATTTCTGGTATTGGGAATCGGATGCGATCTACATCACGGCCGACGGCTACGTGCAAGAATTTGAGTGCAAAATAAGCCATTCAGACTTTTTAGCCGACGCTAAAAAAGAAACAAAACACGTCCACATGGCGAACGGTAGAGGGCCATCCCATTTTTGGTATGTCTGCCCACCCGGTATTATTCCCGTTGATGAAGTGCCTGAACACGCGGGATTGTTCTACACTCACCAACCGAAACCGTGTCCATATAGCGAAGAAACGCGCCCCTTGACTTTACAGATGATAAAGAAAGCTCCACGCATAAAATCCGAACCAATACGGGAAAATAAATGGCGGGAACTACTCTCAAAGGCGTGCGTTCGCTATTGGGATGTGCGGAAAAGACGTGACCTATGACCCAAAAGCAACGCATATTCGACCGCCTCATGCCCGCCGATAGAAAAATGCCCGGTCATTGGGTGTCCATGCGCGACCTGAATGCCATCTGTTTCCGGTACGGCGCAAGACTCTATGATCTACGGCGTGATGGATACGAGTTTGAGGAATACCGAAATCATGATGGCGAATGGTTTTATAGAGTGACGAGCTTTCCTCCTTGCAATGGTGAATCTGTCTCTTGTGTTACACCTCCTTCCTCTGTATCGGATGCCCGCAGCAACTCCGGGGTCGGCCCCAAAACCGATCCCGGAGATTTAAAGTTGACCTTCAGGGGGATTGAATGAAAGCCTGTAATATCTCACCATACGTCGATAAACCCGTCACGGTCATATTCCACGACGGACAAACAATTAACGCGATCATCGCCAACGTCATGCCCCATACGATTTATGATTCTGTCGCCGTTTTGGAAATCGGTATCAAAAACAAACATCGGCATAATCGGATTTATTGTCCGGTGTCTACCATTGCAGAAATATGCACAATCAATACGGATGAAACAATAGATGACACCCTTTAACGAAAGGAGCCTCCGCCGGTTAGTCTCGTTTCACTTATGGGTCGCTATTCAAGCATCCCCCGGTGCCTTGATCGCCGGGGGATAATTTAGGAGGCAAGGTTACGACATGATAGACAAAAAGACCTATGGCCGGTTATGGCGGGAAGCAAACAAGGAACGTATTCGCCAACGATCACGGTTTTGGCGACAACAACGATTAGCCTCTATGACACCGGAGCAGTTAGCGGCGGAAAAGGAAAAACGACGGATATACCAAAAGGCATACCACCATCGGAAACAGATTGAGAAGACAATTAAAGAAAAGGCATACCGCGCACAGTTCAAATTCAAACGGGTTAGGAAGTGCATGACGTTCTATCAAGAACGCGGCCGTCGTCAAGACGTGCTCCACCGCTCCCACCTTCTCGCCGCGACAGACGGCAAGCTCGAACGGCTACTCAAGGACATTATCACCGGCAACCGGCTATTCGTGGGTGGGGCGTGATGGAACTGGACGAAATCAAACGGCACCTTAAAGACCAGGGCGTGACTTTTTTCCATGAGGAAGATGCCGGGATAATCATAAACGCCGACTGCCTCGACATCCTCCCCAAAATCCCGGCGGGGGCGATTGATCTTTGTCTCACTGATCCGCCGTATCCGGGGTTTAATAACGATCATGGGCGGGATTGGAATAATGATTTCGATATAACGAAACTTGGATTTGACGAAATCCAGCAATTCATATTTTGGCCGATTAAATCAGAATTTCCATTGTCATGGACGGGAAAACACGTTTGGCATAAACCTAACGGCCAATCCGAATACCATTACGAATATATATACGAGCGATTCGGCAATAAACCTTGCCGCGTATTTCGAATACCAATCATAAATTATCAAACCTTACCCGAATGGACACCCCATCCTACACAGAAACCGCTTGCGCTGATTAAGAAATTGGTAAATTTGACAAAGGGCAATCTCATCCTCGACCCCTTCCTCGGCTCTGGGACAACGGCGGTGGCCTGTAAAGAATTGGGTAGGAAATTTATCGGAATTGAGATATGCGAGGCTTACTGTAAAATCGCAGTGGACAGATTGCGTCAGGAGGTATTGTTCAAATGACTTGGGAATATATAGCGGGATTCTTTGATGGTGAAGGCAATATCAATATCCAAACACGGGCGGGCCGCAGGAAATGTGCAAGGCTTAATATATCCCAAAACGACAGGACGGTATTAGAAGAAATATGCCTGTTTCTAAAAGATCGGGACATTGATGCGAGAATATACCACCTTGAACCGGATGCCAACTTCCGACGCCCCAATATAAAATGGTATATCCAAATCGCGTCCGCCGGTTCGGTGAAACGATTTTTAGAAGGGGTAATCGAATACCTGATTGTCAAGCGCACCCTCGCCGATGAAGCTCTTGCACTTGATTATTCCATCAGGCGCACAAAATTCAGCGACAAAGAAATGGAAGAATTTAGGTTGTTCCGATCTAATGGCATGACGCTATCCGCTATTGGCCGCAAGATGGGGCGCGACAATTCCTTTTTGAGTAGATTGGATAGGGGATTATGCGGCAGAAGGTAATCGCGGTTGACCGCCTGCGGCAGGGGGTGTTGGGATTATGACAACGGGAACCTGGCCTTTTCTTTTGGGGGCATAGAAAGTGACAAAGCGGCTAAAAAAGGACTTGACAGCAATCCAGCCGAATGGTATTATTCAGCATGGTTGGATCGTACGTGCTTTTATCTTTGACTATAATTTTGCGGCTCCCCTGTGTCGTCTTCACGATGGCACATACGGTCCAACCAACCGGGGGGGCCGCATTCTATTTTTGGTATCCGGGAAATCAACAAGGGCGGCATTCCCGACGACACCAGGGAAGGTGCGGCTATGCCTTTTGTGAAGATTTGGACAACAGTTAAACAGGATGCTTGGTTTTTAGGGCTTTCATGTTTGGAGCGGGGGGTATGGTTACAGTTTATGATCGAGGCAAAAGAAGGGGAAAAATGCGGCAAAATTGGAACATTTTTCCAGCATTCTTGCGCCACCCTTGCATCCAATCTAGGTTGTGATGCGCGTACCGTCCGCAAAGTTGCGGCAAAAATGCAGGCAGATGGGAAGATTATTTATACTGAGAATGAAAACGGTACACTTACCATAGAAATAGTTAACTACCAGTATTGGCAAGACCTTAAGCGTGATAGGGATAATAATAAAACACAAGAACATCATACAAAAATGCGGCATAAATGCGGCATAAATCCGCCAGATAGAGAAGAAAACGAAATTGAAATCGAGATTCCACCCGCGCCAGAAAATCCGACCGTTCAAAAACCAACCCCACCCAAACCCGGACACACCTTGTCCGATATTGGCATAATGCTCAAGGCGATTGGGTACATGGCCCGGCGATCCCCAAAACTGGAAACCGACCTGGCTGTAAACGTCGGGAATCTACGGAAGCGTTTAGAGGATTGGAGTGATTCGGCTGGGGGTATGAGATGGACTATGTTCAAGATCGGATGTTACTACGAGCAGTTTTTTGCCAAGGATACCAACGGCGCCGACCCGCTTGAGGATATACGCCTGCCGATGAACTATCTCTATACGCTGATTTTCCCAGACCACGATAAGGGCCAACAGACCGGGATGGAATCGCCGTCCGGGATAGCCTTCCGAGATGAATACACGGTCGATTATTGGGCGCAAACCTTTATGCCGGAGATGTTCAAGTGACCGACCGCCAACCCCCCCATAGCCAAGACGCGGAACAGGCCGCATTGGGCGCCATGCTTTTGGTTGGGAATGAGGCCATAGGCCCGGTGTTGGAAATCCTCCACGGGGAATCCGATTTTTACGGTTCCGCCCACCGGAAAATATATGCGGCAATAATCCAGCTCTACAAGAAAACGACGCCGGCCGATATTACGACCGTTTCGAGCGAACTGGAACGGACGGGCGACCTGGCTGACTGCGGGGGCCGGGCGTACCTGGCCGGCCTGGCCTCGGGCGTGGCAACTGCGGCGAACGCCGAATACTACGCGAACATCATCATGGAAAAGGCGCAACTCCGCCGGGCAATCGAACAAATGTCTGACATCGTGAACCAATGCTATCGGCAGGAAAAGGAACCGTCAGAGATATTGGACGAGGCCGAACAGCGGATATTTGAGATCACGGCCAGGCGGGACCGGCAGACCTTCCGGTCGATATACGATATGATTCCTGACTTGGTTCAGGAAATATCGGTCCGCCAGGAAGCCGGTGGGGGGCTGGTTGGTGAAACTACCGGATATAAAGACCTGGACCGTATGCTTGGGGGGTTGGCTGGCGGAAATTTGTACCTACTTGCTGGTCGGCCGTCAATGGGTAAGTCCGCCTATGCCGTGAATATATCCGAACGGACGGCGAAGGCATCTGGTAAAGTGGTGCCGTTTTTCAGCCTTGAAATGACTGGTCAGAATCTGGCGCTCCGGGCATTCGCCGGTCATG
The DNA here is from genome assembly GCA_041653935.1 of Dehalococcoidia bacterium. Lineage (GTDB taxonomy): Bacteria > Chloroflexota > Dehalococcoidia > E44-bin15 > E44-bin15 > JAYEHL01. Next base: position 52,707 of record JBAZEO010000008.1, read on the forward strand.
CTGGCATGAATCCCAAAATGGTCGGTCAAGGACGGTTGAATGATGATGACTGGCGGCGCCTGATGGATACGGCCGGGTATTGGGAAGATGTGCGGGTGCTGATTGATCCGACGGCTTTTATCACGCCGATGGGAATACGGTCTAAGCTCCGCCAGTTGGCATCAAAGTATGAACTCGGCCTGGTGGTGGTTGATTATCTCCAACTGATGGACGCGGATAGCCGACATGAAAACCGAAATCAAACCGTAACCGATATCAGCCGCCGATTGAAGGCTATCTCCAAGGAATTTGACGTCCCGGTCCTGGCTCTGTCGCAGTTGAGTCGGGCGGTGGAAATACGTGGCGGGACGCGTAAGCCCCAACTATCCGACCTACGAGAATCCGGTGCATTGGAGCAGGATGCCGATGTCGTGATGTTCATTCACCGTGAAGAATACTATCTGAGAGATGCCCAACCGGACGACCCGAAATTGATTGAAGCGAAGGGCAAGGCGGAAGTGATTATCGCCAAACAGCGCAACGGATCAACCGGGTCGGTTTGGTTGCGATGGGATGATGAGCGGGTCCGGTTTGAAGATTTGGAAATGAGACGAGGGCCGATAGAAAGGGATATAGCATTTTGAACGACTGGACAAAATTGGGTGATGTGATCGCGGTTCTGATGGCTGAGATCAAGGCTACCGGGCGGACAATGGTGCCGCCGGAGAAGCCCATAGCCCGCCTGACCGGGAAAGAGGATTGATGGCTTTCCCCAAACAACTCCGCCGCAACCGCACGACGAACAAGTACGGCAACCGGAAGGTGCAGCTTACTCCGGGGGGCCGGTGGTATGATTCCAAGCTTGAGGCTGATTATCGACGGGTGCTTGACCTGATGGTCGCCGCCGGGGAAATATCCGACTTGGTTGAACAGCCGCAGACATACCTGACCGATGCGCAGATAGCGTACCGGCCGGACTTTTGTTTTACGGATGAGGCAACGGGGGAGAAGGTCTTTGTGGAGTGCAAGGGATTGGAAACCAGGGACTACCTTCTCAAACTGAAACTTTGGATGGTGTACGGGCCGGGTCCGCTTTGGATAGTCAAGCGGGAGCGCAAGGACGCGGTTCCGTCGATTGTGCGTAAGGTGATACCGAAAATGATTAACCCGTCCGGCCAACCACCGGCCGGGGAGTGAAAGGATAATATGGCGCGGTCGTATGAACATGACAAACTATCCGAAATGGCTTTAGTTTGGCTTGGTGCAAAGGTGACGGGTCGGGGTATGCGCGGAGCGACAGAGGTTATCCTTGGAAATGGATATGTCGCTGATGCCGTTGCTATATGCTCGCTTCAGATGCGATTCTACCATGAATTTCTACAACTCAAACCGATCATTTGTACCGCCGGACATATCACCGCCGAACAACAAGCCGAATTATCGTCCCGTGTAGAGGATGATTTTATCTTCGTGTTTGAATCGAAGGTGAGCCGTTCGGATTTTCTTGCGACCTTCAAGACCAATGGTACACGACACGAACCCATAGGCAATATCCATTTTCTCGTATCACCCAAAGACCTCTGCGTTGATGAATTGCCGGACTGGTGGGGGTGGCTCATACCGGCCGGAAACGGATTGACGATAAAGAAAATGCCGCGCTATATCAGACAATCAAATTCGACTCGTGACTCGATTGCTCATTCGCTTTTATGGCGGATACCGAATTACGAATGGGAATTGATGTACGGTCGCGGTAAATATCTCACCCCAACCGGGGCGAAAGGAGAGGCGGAATGACGGTTAAGGTGCGTTGTAAGGATTGTGCGGCATTTCATGTCGGTAAAGATGCGATGAGTTTTGCGGTATTTGAATGCCGACTACATCCTAAGTCGATTGAAACCTATCCTGACAGGTGGTGCTTAGACGCCCCCGGTCAAGAGATAACCCCCACCCCGGACGGCGACCATGAGTAGGCCAGGGTGTGGGTGTTGGAATAAAGAGCACATGGGATATTTTCATTGGATGGATAATACCGATTCATCACGCGGCGAATGGTGGGATGAATCTTGGCCGACATGCCATTGGTGCGGCAAGAAAGCGGAGGTGAGTGATGGGGAATGAACAACCCGCCGGGGTGGAGAGCGTGAGGAAGAGGCCGTTTTGACCGAATCGTTTCCATATATCTGGTACTGGCGTAAACGATTGCCAGAGCGAAAGGGCAAACGATGTCGGGTATTGGTGCGTGGTCGAATGAACTCCATCCTCGTGGAGTTTGAGGACGGATGGACAGTAGTTACGTCGAGATACGCAGTAAGACAGGCCGCAGAGGCCGGGAGGTGAGTGATGAAAAGTAGGCGGATTAAAGATAGGTGTATCCATAATTGTATCATCTGGGGCCGTCTTCTTGGGCGGGAGACATGGGTATCTATCGGAGATAGCGATCATCGTTATCTCGGTGCAATCGAAGGTTACCGCCTTTATCGTCTTGCCAAAGCCATCGTTCGCCACTACGAGGCGGACAAGAAAGGGGTGAAGTGATGTCGATTGATTTGAGAAAGCTGGCCGAGGAAGCGGAAAATGAAAACGTCGGAGATGCTGAGTATCTGTTACCCTACCTCCAACGCGCCTACGATGCGGGACGCGAGTATAAAAAAGAACTCGCCGTAATGCCAAGCCCCGTCGCGCCGGTGGAGAAAGAGGTATATCTCCTTGACCCATCACACGGTGCACCACAAGCCTATATGTATGGTATCATGGAGGACGTGATCCCGCCGGTGGAGACAGTCCCCGATCCGAATGATCCGGTTGAGGAAATGGATTATCCCGAAAGTTGTCATACGACCCCGCCGGTGGAGAAAGTGAAAAGGGGGAAACCATCCCCGATTGATGATAATTGCAAGAATTACAACGTCGAAACCTCGGTGATTGAATCGCCAGAACCCACCCCGCAGACGGCGGAACCTATATCAACTTCTGAATCTGGTTTCTGCGGTGTGGGGGTGAAGATATTACCGTGCCCCAAGCCTGAACCTCGAACGGCGGGGGATGTGGCGGGAATGGAGCAATTGTTGGATGATGTCGGATATGCCATCATCACCAATAATAGTCGAGCAGAAGCCGCCGCCCTCATCACCGCGTGGCATGAGAAGGGAATGGAGATTGTCAAACAAACACGCCACGATTGTTTGTTGAGTGCGGTTGATTATCTCGCCGCCCTCCGCGCCGAGAACGAACGGCTGAAAGAAAGGGTCGAAATGTCAACAACCTCCCGTATGGTTGAAATGAATATGGAGCGTAGCAAAAAGGAATTGGAATTATACACAAAGATCGTTGCCCTTGAGGACGAGAACGCCGATTGTAAGGCCGATCTTGCGTCGGCCAGATGTGCGTTGTCAGTACGTGATGATGCTATTGCCGCCTTGAAAGCGCGGGTGGAGGATTTGGAGGAAGAAGTCGAGGCCGCTTATCCCGGTACAACCGATGAAGAAAAGCGTCAATCAAGATTACGGGCGGCCCGTGAACACCAGAAGAATGGCCATAAGGAGGCCGGTGATGGACACGAAGAAGAGAATTAAGAAAGAAACCATGACGAAGGAACAAATTGTTAGACGGGTGCAGGCGATTAAGAACACCGCTGGACGGTATCTAAGACAATATGCAAGTCCTCGAAGCACCTATCAAATGGAGATGGCAATAGTATGGACTGAACGGGCGTGTGACCGCCTGATCGCCACCCTGAAAGTGCGGGTGGAGGAGTTGGAAAAACGTGAAGGTATGTGTGCTAACCCGAAATCGAAAGGCGGGGGAAAATGACAATGAAACAGTGGTGGCATGAAAGTTGGTCATGGGTATTGTTGCTCGTCATACTATTTTGTGCTGGATTTCCGTATGGTAATCATCGGTATAAAGACGGCGTTCGTGATACCGAGGCCAAGTATGATTCTATCTTGAGGGCTGATCGCATCACCTATCATCAAAGCGGTAGGACTATCGGCTATCAAATGGGTTGGACTGATTGCTGTTTCAAATTCAACCTGACATTGCCGGACTCAATCGTAAGTGACGGGTCGTCGTATAA
>JBAZEO010000009.1:0-56669 GCA_041653935.1 Dehalococcoidia bacterium
TTTTTACATCGGCCACTGAATTGCGGTCAATATAAGGCGTTGACCGCATACATATGTTGCCTTTCGTGCTATGGTACGTGCTCTCTATGGTGAGGTCATCACCCGCGCCAGTGCCGCCGTAGATCGTTTGCCCGCCTGCCCTGCCCGCGAGCAAAAGCAAATTCGCGATAGCATACCCAATATCTTTTATGAGTTTGCCGGTGCTGTCATCATATGCTACCAGATTGTTTGCAGTGGCTCCAGACGGCCCGACAACATCCCCCGTTCCAGCTCCGGCGGCGCCTTTTTCTGCCAGAATGGTCCAATATGCATCTTCGGTGGGGGCATGATTTAGGTTCCCGGCTTGCAATGATCTCCACGAAGAGCCATCATAGCTTGCCGCGTCGTCCAATGCATATGTAGTACCAGAACTCCACGCACCCCTGTGGGTTAGGCCGCGCTCGCCCTGTATTCCCTGCGGGCCTTCGAAATTTATGGCGTCCCCATAAGTCGCGCCCCCATCCACGGAAATGCGAATATAAACATCAGTGACTTCATATGTCCCATGCCAGGATGCGCCATTGGCCGAATACTGGAAGGATGGTGCATATGGCGCGGGCAGGCCAAAATCCAAGATGGCCTCGTATGATGTCCCGCTATTAGTGACGGTCGGCGTCTCGCTCGCTGCCAATTGGGTCACCGTGCCCACGTTCACCGAGGCCGCCTCACCTTGCACCGGTTCCGGCCATTCGTTCAGGTCATCGGCAGTCAATGTTTTTGCGACCGTTGCGACCGATGCTACTCCATTATATGTATATATCTGGTTTACGACAGTGACAACTCCAACCGCCGCCGCAATCGGAATTGGACAATATTTGCCCCTGTTTGCAATGCGCTCATAATATTCGCTGACCATGTTATCCCACCCAGCATTCCCCGATCATGATATTTCCGCTCGATGCTGCTACCGCAATCGCGGGCAGATAGCCCAAGAACCGCAATGTCGCCCCACCCACATAGGCCTGGCAAACCGCATCCTCGTTGCATGGGGCAAGCCACCAACAATGATATGTGGCGAGTACGAGGGCTTCCGCATCGCCTTTGGCTCTCATACCGAAGGAATAATCATTGGATGGCGTATATTCGTAGACTCCAAATGCCGCGGACGAATCCAAGGCAGTGAGATCGGACCAAGTATTAAGCGTCGGTGTAACATCAGTACCATTGACTTGGAAGACCCCGCTTCCGTAGACGATGTAGCCGATCAGGTAGCACTTGGTATAGGATATGTTGTAGAGGAAGACATCGATCGCCTGATTAGCCGAGCACCCCAGGACCGCCAGGGCGCCATCATTTCCCATTACGCCGGATGTATAGCCGTCTGTACTGCCATATGGCCGCGCCCCCACTGGATAACTGATACTCCATCCGGTGAATGCCAACATCACGCCCACCGCCGATGGACAGTAGAGAGATAGATCCTTCGTCGTCCAGACGTTCGCGCTTGTGGGCGAGATGTCGATGGCATTGGTGAAAAATTCCGTTCCGGTGGTCGTATAGCCTATGATATCAAATCGTAGGCCATCACCGCCATACACATCAGAGCCTTCGTAAATCTGGAAATAGCCGCTGGAATCAACGCCACATGCCGCTTGAGTGATGTGTTTGTTCCCGGTTCTCAACTCTCCGATCCTGCTATCGGTGCTTCCCTTCTTCCGCACTCCGAAGGTTACGCCCGAATATATGCCAGTGACATAAACCCGCATCAGCACGCCCGTTAGCCCAACGCCAGGCACATCTATATAGTCACTGATATGTATATCTCGCCACGCGTTCAATGTTCCTGTCGGGATTTCAACTGGTGTCACAGGGACGAACATTTTAGACGCTCCAGGCATCGACGCCAATCTCAAGCACCACGCCGATTATGTAGGCGGCTTCTGCATCCAGCGTGTCTCCCGCGTTCGTAGGATCACGATAGATGCGGCCTACCACATGTTTACCCGCGCCTGCATTGGACGGGGTGAACGACATCGCAGATGTCTCTAGCTCATAATTGGCGGTACCCACGCAATAATCAGTAACTTCGGCTGCCGTGCCCCATGCCCTATCAATTGCCTCGCCATCTCCCGCGCATGATGCTTGCACGCCAAATCTAACCCCATAACTTGATGTGCCCGCTGACCGCCAATGTATTGTTGCAGTGATCGCCCCTTCGTCCCAGTAATCGGGAAGCACGAAATCAAAATCATAATATCGCTTGATATCGTAACCGAGAGCACCCGAACCAATGGATTGCTTATTCGTGGACATGACCACAGTTTCGGCTGCCTCACCATTGGCCGTTGTCGGTATCCTCATTGCCCCGACCCCTATCCAAATAGGGACAGATCGCTTGGCGAGATTGTCCAGCGTCATGAGCACCCACGCGGAGCCGTTCCAGACAGCTACCATGTGAGTAGAGCCCACCGGAACAGTGGTCACCTGGGAAAGGGCAGACAATGCCGCCGCTACCACGACACCCGGTTGTCCTAGGCTCTTCGCGCCATATCCGGTATCTACTGCCCCAAGCACATCGCCTGTCGCCCATGTACCCGACTTTGTTACATTGCCAGAACCCGCGCCGTCCTGCCCGCCCACCAGATAGGGCTCCCAATAGGTCGCCCATGCGGTCGCTATCTCCGGCTCATTGCCGCCCGCTCCGGCCACCGACACATGACCGCTCTTCGCCTTGTACCTGGACAGGCCATAGCCGGTTTTTGCGTGGCTGTAGACATCGCCGGTTATTATGGTGAGGCCCGCTGACCAGGGGCCTTTGTCCGCATCAGCCGCCGATGCGCCCGTATTGCCTTTGGAACCTGCGGCTATCTCCTGAAAATAATCCGTATGTGCCATTATAAATCTCCTAGAATATATCTCGATATAACATCTGCATAGATCTCAGAGTATGATTCGAACTTTCACCATCAGACAAAATCATATCATCAGTTTCATCAATCTCAATGTATGGAAGCTGTGACAATGACACATGCCTTTCAACTTGTGCCTTGAAATTCGACATTTCGATAAAGCCGTTCTCATCACAAACGATTCCCAGCGCCACGAAGTCTTCTGCGATCACATCATTGGGCAGATAGAGCTTGTTGTAACCCACTTGCAGCGACGATAATTCGACTTCTGCAATATCCGATAGATCCGCCGAAAGAGCATAGTTCAACGTGGGGTTCCCGGCCATGCTTAGGACATTGGCCTCGATGAATGGTGCCCTAGTAATGGCGTGCGGGCCGTAGAACGGAACCATGATCAGACCGTCTGCTCCGAGAACCAGGTCCTCATACGCGATCGATCCGCCGGTGCCCAATGAAAAGAATGCCTCGCCTCCTAGATCGGTCTGCGTATCGGCCTCGGTCTTTGTGAATTTGCTCTCCCAAAAATGGCGAATGTTCCCCCACCTATCCATGACCCAATCATCATCTCGGAGGAGCTGATCACAGAGCCGCAATGTGCGCCCGCCAAATGCAAGATTCAGGTCCCTGGAATATTTGCCGTCCAGATAGGTTCCGCTCAGATAGAGATAATCGATGCCCGATGGATAGCCGCCCGCGTTGGTCACTTCGATTGTATAGGGCAGGTCTGGATTTTCGACATATGGATAGTCAGTCTCTTCATCCACATTTAGACCATACAGAAACCCATCCCGGCAAACGATAGTCCCTTGCGACTTATAAAACCACCCAAGGACGGAAAAGGCATGAGCAGCGGGCGTGGCGCTGGCGGCCTCGATATAGGCAACCTGATCAGCCGTGAATGGGCAGAACTCCGCGCCTCTTGGGGCATTATTGCATTCCCGTCTGAACCGCTCTATATCGGTCCTGGTGCCGCTGGAAGCATCGATAGAATATGTCTTTGCCTCCCGACCATTTTGCAAGATAGTGGCATAATCCATGCCAGCGGCCGAATACGAATCGGTCTTGCGCTCATCCCCCGATACCGATATGCCAGTATCTTCGACGATGCCCGTGATGTCTAGTCCATGAACTCGGCAATATGCGATATCGCTCATGATGACCTCTTGTAGAATTTGATCGTTGCAGATGCGGATATTTGTGGATGTGCTTCGTATCTGGTATGCGATACCGGATACTCGTCTTTGAGGCGGCACGAAACTTCGATCGTCGCGTCCTCGCCAGCGGTCACCAGATCGGTAATGTCCATCTCTTCGATGCTGATAGATGACCCGATTGAGCTGGCAGAAATCGCCCCGAAGGATACCTTCGCATCATCGACCTCAACGCGCCATGCACCCCGCCCCAAATCGATATCAATCACGCCGCCTATATTGTCCCAATAGGGCGCGCCTCCGCTTTCATCCGGCTCCGTCGGGGACGAACTGGTATGCTCCGATTTGCACCGATAGATATAGGTTATCCCATCGTCCGCTTCCCAATAGACCATGTCTCCCACGTAATAGGTGACTCCGCCAGAAGACCATCCCGTGATAATATCTGACAAAGATAGCGAAAGCGATAACGTGATGCGTGGATTCAGGTCTTCTGCGAGAACCCCCGGTGGAATGGCAATATCAATACTGCCATTCGGGGCGGTCACATGCGCCGGGTCCTGAACATAGAAGGTGCAAGACCCTGTTTTGCTGACATGCGACTCCTTGAGATATCCAACCGTGTACTCTGAAGATATGCCGCTTCGGGCCTCTTCGACGGTGGTAAGGTCCATCTTCGGCGCGCCCATTTCTAGCCGCGTCAGGCCGCTCGATTCATCCTCTATAGACGAGATAGAGAGTGATTCGGGTGCTGAATCCATTGGCCGGAATTCGACAAAATCGCCTGGCTCGATGACCATTTTTCGTGTGGTCTCGATCGTGTAGCGATGGTCTATTTGGCGACTTTCCCATTTCTTTGTAACCGAATCGGCCATATTGCCGTCAGTGTCTTTGAATCCGTCCTCCACTTCGTATTTTTCTATGATTCGAATCCCTTTGTACGTGGGATCATCGACGGTGTAATATTGGCTACCCAGGCCAACGCCGATCAAAGTATGGATTTTCGGGTCGGAGGCAGTCGCTTTTTGAATTGAGCAAAAGCCCTCTTCGCCCTCTTCAATGACATAGATGCTCATGGCCGGAATCCCTCGGGAAGATATTTATCGATCAACTTTCGCATTTTTTCAATATCGACCGGATAGAGAAGCAAATCACAATCATCCAAATCTAAGATCGTGCTCGGATCAACCAAGCCACCACACGCGGGATAATCGTTCATGTCCGGCCTTCCTCATCATTGAAATCCAGATAGCAGAAATTCCTATCATATCGGACATGGGAATAATAGTCTTGGGACCGCGCCAAACCCACCATCAGATCACCAATTGCCTCCCAATCCGTTTCCAGATCCCCATCTATCGTGTCATCCGGGCATTCTCCCAGCCGGCAATAAGTCTCATATGCCCCGATCGCCAGCAGGCCGCCGAGGTCATACCAGCCCCGATCATATTGGTTGGCAATGCGGACATATAGGTCCGATGTGTCACGATAGAAATAATAGTCCACGGAGCTTAAATCCGAGAGCACATATATCTCATTCAGCTTTTTGCAATAGTTGAGGTTCAGCCCATAGAGATCGCATTCTCCAAAATAGCTATTTGTTCCATAGCCCGGAAGCTTCACGATATTTGCATCCTGATCTTGAAAGCTATAGGGCAGGCCCGGAGGCAACGCTGATCGGGCAATCATGAGCAGGCCCGGATCAATGGTATCGGAGGGCGAATCTGCGAACAGAGTGGCAAATGTGGTATCGCCTTTGGGCCAAAAATATCTTGGGCAGAAACGACCCAAGAGCAGCTTCTCCATGCCATAGCATTGCCAGGTGGTTTGGCCGCCCTCGCCTTTCCTGATCGTGTTGCTCTCGGCATATCCGAGAAACCGGACCCGGCCCTCATCTGTTCCGATGATCTTCGCGTACTGGAGAACTGGCACATCTCGGCTAACAATCAGCTCCAGCTCATTGGGTTCCAGGGTGGTGGAGAGCTTCTTCCATGAGCCGGACCATTCACATTCTATGCCCTGCTGGACGGGGCCAACGGAATTGATGATATCGATCTTCATATATTGGCCCTCTTATGCGCCTGGTAGGTCTTTTCCGCCATCTGCGCCATGATCTCTTTGGCCAATCGCTTCTCGTCTACTGGCTGGTTGGCATGGTTGATTACCGTGATGCCGCCCAGGTTGGTAGACCCGAATGCAGCGGATATATTGCCGCCATTGATTAGGCCGCCGTTGGCAAATCTCCTCGCCATTGGGATATGCTGCTGAAGGAGTTCCATCGTGCGCTTGCGGTCATTGAGCGGCAATATCAACTCCGGCTCAAAGGTCTCTCCGACTGCATTTAGTTGGCCTTGGGCATCTTGGAAGAAGGTTGGGGTGTTGACTAGGCCGCCTTTGGCCCATTGGATCGCGCCAGATCCGCCTATAGATGTTGCGGCGGCATTCATCCAAGAGGACGACGAGGAGGTTCCAAGATAAGAACTAAGGCCCGCTGCGCCCCCTGTATACCAACCACTATAAGCAGATCCATAAGAACCCCCGAATGTGCCGCTTGCGTTCAGCGCCCCAGAACCGCCGGAAGCCGCCCCGAAAACCTGAAGCAAATTTCCATTGGCATCCATCACGGAGATGCTAAGATCCTGTATCGAATTGTCGACGCCGCTCACCCCCTTAGCAACCTTTCGGATTTCCGCCCATGTCTCTGGGTTGCCAGCATTGAGTTTGGCTACTGTAGCATCGCTGAGTTCTATCTTCTGCCCTCCGATCATGGCATAGCTCTTCGTTTCCTCGGCGGTGGCAGCATTTGGCCCCCAACCTTCGGTGGGAACTATGCCCAATTTTTGACCGAGGGCCACGACCTGCGCCGAATTTTTGCCATATTGAGACTCGGCTTCCTTCATCTGGTTGTAGGCATCGGAACTGACCCCAACCATCGATGCATAGAAGTTACCCGAATATTCTTGTGCTAACCCAAAATCGCTTATGGCCGTACAGAATTTTCCATTTTCGGCGCTGAATTGAGCCAATCCATATGTGAACGGCTGTAAGCCCATTGTGATTTGCGCATACTCATCCTCATTCTCTCGGGCCTGATCGATCATGGATTGCGTGACTTGAACAATCTGGGCCGCCACGCCCTCATCATAGACCTGCGTCTTGTCGCCCAATGAGCCCACATCTTCGGTGGCTTTCTTCATGGCCGAGGTATCGCCCCGGATCGTAGATATGTCAGCGCCGATGGATTGTAGATATTCCTCCGTCTCGGCATCTTTGACCTTCACGACCTCCGATGCGAGCGTGCTTGATGCGTTGCCCCTGGTACTCAATATGCCTTGAGACGTAGCCTGATTGTAGTACTTTGTCGGGCCGATGAATGAGTCGTAGAATAGCCCTGTGGCTTCTTCTTGTGCAATGGCGAAATCGCTCACTGCCTCGCAATATTTCCCGTCCGCTGCTGTCTTCAGAATGATTGCATCACTCGCGACCAATGCGGCTTTCAGATTTAGGTCGGTTACCGCAGCATATTTATCTGTGGCAATCGCGGCTTTCATCTGTGATTCGGCCAACTGCCCGGCATAATCCACGACAGCCGGATTTGCCACGCCCGCCGAGGGCTTGACCAACGAATTGCCTGACCATTTAGCCTGCAAGGCCTTGATATAGTCGGAATTGATAAGCGATTCATCCGTCCAAGGATTGATAGCATCTTGCATCCCATTGCCCGTGATCGGGACCAAGCCGCTTTTTGCCGAGCTTTGGAATGCACTCACGGGTTGCGTGATCTTGAGATGGGAATCTAGCTCATCCTGCCCCCAATAGGACTGACTGTAATACTTGGATTCGGCCAATGCACTGGCGGGGATGACATATTCATCGGCGTGGATATAGGCTATCCCGTCGGTCCGCGTCTTTCCGCCTTTCTGGTAATGTGGAATGGTATAGACGAGCTTGTCTATCCAAGATGCGGTATCGGCAGACATCAGAGAAGTGGGCAATGCTGCCGCGCTTCCATAATTCGATGTAGCCGATGCACCAGAAGTCCCCACATACGAATAATAGGACCCCTGCGCCTCGCCGCTCAACTTGTTCTCGGCTATGGCGGTGGTGATCGCGCTGGTGAGCCGGTCTACCCAGGGCGGATTCCAGGTCGCGCCATAGATGCTCTGCAAGACGCTTATGGATGTGGTGAATAATCCCTGAGAGCTGGCGGTGCCATCGGATACCGCGGTCTTGACGTTGTCCATCGCGGTAATGCCGTCTTTGGCAGTGGCTACCTGCTGCTTCGTGTATTCGCCGCTTGTGTTATCGGCGATCTTTTGCAGTTCAGCCCTTGAGCCGATGTATTGGGCAGATTCGGAGCCGGTGAGCTTGGAGAAGAAATCTTTGTTCTCGTATTTATATTTCTCCTGATATGCCAGAGATTGCCAATTCTCATAGACCGGAACCACATTTGCCTGTACGTCTAAGGAAAATTTCTTGCCTTTGATAATATCATCGATATTATTCAAGAGCTTACTATCATCCGCAGAGAACGATAGCGGTATCTCCTGCTGGAAAGTCTCAAGGATAGATTTGTAGGCTTTAAGTTGCTCCTCTTCCAATGGTTCCAGGACGCCGCCTGCCAGGATGTCTCCCACACTGCTGGCTATTTTGGTATAGTGATCTTCCATGAACGCGCCGGAATCACGAATGGAGCTTTTAAAGCTCTTGTAATAGGCATTTCCGATGTCGTTTGAAGATTCTTTGCCGAGCTTATTATAAAGGTTGAATACTTCCTTGCCGACCATCTTTCCATTCATGTAAAATGACTCAAAGTATCCAGTGTCTGCGGATTCTCGCGTCACCGACATGGATGTTCCGAGTACATCATATGAGGTCGTGCTCTTCGACTTGCGCCCACGGGTTTGGCCTGAGATGATCGCGAGAGCATTTTCTTCGCTCACGCCCGAAGTGGTCAGAGCGGCGATCTGAGGGGATACATTTGCTTTTAGCTTTTCGGCAAACGTATCTGCCCACGCTTCGCCCGCTGTTTTTCCGACATCTTTTGCCGCTCCCTTGGAATCCTCAAATCCTTTCTTCGCTCCTTCCGCTACCCCCGTTTGTGTATCTTTTTCATAAATATCCTTGGCTCTCGCAGAGATCGCAGCAAGCTTGGCGGATACATCACCGAGGCCAAGCGCCCCAGCAACTTCGCTTAATCCGCCTGCCAAGGAACTTGTAATCAGTGATGCAAATTGCCCTGCCAGAGACGACAAAGCGCCTTGCAAGCCACTTACAGCAGTTGGAATGGCACTTGTCAAGCCCGACGATATCTTTGTCCCGATGTCGGATACCGTTTCGATAATGTCATTGACTTTATCTTTCACGCCATCGAATGCTTTTGATATCCCAGTGACCTCTCCGAAGGCTTGCAAATATGCTTTGGCGGTCTTGAGCAGGTCTACCACTTTTTCGACGTTCGACAAAAATCCGGTCGCAATACTGCCACCGACTGAAACAATTGCCCCCTGGACGGTAAACCATGCCGATACAAGCGCATTTACGGCTTGCAAAGACATCGATAATGGCATGAGCAACGCATTGGTTATCGAACCGAGCGCATCCCCGCCAAATATGTTATTCAGCGAAGTTCCTATCTGCCCAAATGTGCCCGACAATGAACCAGCGATGCCACTAAAGCCGCTTGAGATCGTGGTTCCGAGGTTGGTTAGTTGCTGGAAGGCGGATGTGCTTGTGATGGCACCGAATACCGCCTCACCTGCGCCTCTGATGGTGTTCAGGCCGGATGTTATGCCGGATATAGCAGGCGTCAGGGCGCTTACCATCGGCGTACCGATATCGATAGCTATTGCGGTAAGTGAATTGGTGAGCATGCCCATTTGGGCCTGCATATTCTCGACGGATCGACCATATGATCCCTGGATAGACGTTCCCGCTTTTCCGGCCTCATTGGCCTCTCTCAAAGCTTTCCGATAATCATCCGTATGGCCGGTCATCTTGACCAATGTATCCATGCCATATGTCCCGCCGAGCGCCTTTGCATCCGCCAGTTGGTTGTTGGACTGCGCCATTGCGTCGCTGAGTTTGAAGATCGTTTCCGATGGATCGGTCTGCATTGACTGCATGAAATCTTCGGTCGAGATCCCAAGCATCTCAGATGCCTTGCTTTGCGCTTCGGTGTTCGTGGTCAGATTGGTTAGCAGGGAATCAAATGAACCCGCCGCGCGCTCTGCGGATGGGAACACTGAGGTAAGCATTCCGCCCCATCCGGCTACATCGTAAGTGCCCGCTCCAAGCGTGCTGAGAGAGCCCCCCACCCTGGTTGAGAACTCCAATATCTGCGCTTCGGTGGCATTGTAATTATTGCCCATCACATCGATGGCGCTACCCATGTGGGTGGCAAACCCGGAAGCGGTCTTTGCCTCTTCTGGCAATGTTTTCATCTGACTGCGAATCTTAGATATGCTGCTAGCGGCCTCTTCAGCCGGTACATCGAAAGCCGATCCCATTTGCAATGAGATTTTGGTGAACCCTGCGATATCCTCTTTGGCGATGCCGAGAGAGCCCGCTGCGGTGGCCACTGCTTGAATTTCGGTTACAGTGGTGGGGGTCGTGGTTAGCAGATTCTTCAATTCATTATTCAGTGTCGCATATGCGGCAGTGCCGGCATCTATGCCCGTGGTCTTACTTATCCGGGCCATGCCAGCTTCCCAGTTGGATGCTGCGCCGATGGACGCCATGCCGAGAGCAGTTATTCCCGCGGCGGCTGCCAATCCGGCGATGCCCACCGGCCCGAGCGCAGCGGCAACGCTGCCCGCCATGCTGCCCATCATGCCGAATTGGGCGGTCATGCCGGTTTGTAGAGTCTGACCTAAATCTTTGCCCACATTGGCGAATTTGCCCTTTTCGGAATTGAGGAAATTGCCAAAGCCCGCGCTGATCGAAGATTGGTCGACTTGCGCTTTGACTTTTATAACTTTGTTGGACTCTTTGGCAATGGTGGCGTCTAATGCAGATGTGTCTGGGGCACCAATTTTTGCCTGGATTCTACCCAACGAGGCTGCTATTCGCTGCCCATCGCGTTCAAGCTTGGCTAGGGCCTGATCGATGGAAGAAAAATTTGCTACTCCGGTAATCTCATAGGCTGGCATTTCATATCCTCATTTCGTGGGCGGTCGGATTCCAACTTTCGCGCATTTGGCTTTTACATCTGCCAAATTGCATTCCTTCTCCGCAAGCGGCTCTTCTTCCGGGAAAATCTCATAAAATTCCCTTGCACCCGGAAACTCATATCCAAACAATGGCCTATTCATTGAACAGGCCCATGTGTACCAGGATAGCCGTTTTCTTGCGGATTCTTCTGATTTGATTTTTTGCTTATGTGCATAGAGATCTTCTAGGATCTCATTGTAAGTATATTTGTTGTAGAATTCATCCGGGCTCAGACCGAGGACGGTTCGGAGCTTGGCGCTTCCTTCCCAGAAAGATCCTTCTTGATCTTCGCCGCCCGCTCCTTCGCTGCCTTCAGACCGTTCTCCGCTTTCATCCTCGCCGTTTCTTCCTGGAGCCTTCCCGCTTCTTCCATGATTATGCGAGTCTCGTCTGAGTTCTTCCAGCTCACTTGCAGAGAGGCTACAGAAGAAGGGTCCCTGGCCATGCGAAAAGCGAGCACCATCTGGCGGCCCAATCCATCCAATCCATCCTCATAAGCATCTATGCCTTCGTTGACCTGCTCAATGGATAGCTCGGCATCCTCATGTTTCAGGCCATAGAGAAGGGCGAGGCTGAATATCTTTGAATTGCCGAGCCATTGGCCGAAGATGCCGGGCGCGAAGACCATCTCGCCTTTGCCGAGAAGCGGTGCAAGAATCTTGTTTGCTTCCTGTTCCAGGTCACCGATGAGGCCATGTGGGTATTTCAGAAGTCTATGCTTGCCAGCGAATTCGATTGAGACGCCGCGCATTCCTTTGGTTGGACTTTTAGACATTAACATTCATCTCCTGCGATGATATCCTGAAAAATGGGTCTGGAAGAATGCTCAGGAAAACATTTATTTGGGTAGCTTGCCCTATCCAGACCCGGTAAACGTGTTTAAAAAAAGTTGATTTCAGGATTCATTGCCCAATGATTGGACAATAAATTGAAGTAATAATGCTTTCGCTTGGAAGTTTTGCCATGACAACCAACACATAACGGTATTAGATTCCAGCTTTTGCCGCATCCTTGGCCACGATTATAGTCACAATGATGCACGGACAATCGCCTGCCGTTTTCGGGTTCGTTGCATAAGAAGCACTTTCTACCAAATGCGTCTCTGACATTTTCTCGCAAAGATTCGGTGAATTTTTCACAGTACGGTTTAAAAGATGCACCGCCTTTCCAGTTGGGGTTATTCTCGCCCAGATTGGCATCGCGTATTTTTCGTTTTGTTTTATCTTTTAGTTTACTTCCGACTTGGCGAGCAGTGATCTTTTCACCAAACCCAAGCGGCATAGGGACGCCGCGTTTGGCTAAAGAAATTTTATGTTTGGTCTCTTCAGATAAACGTTTCCCTGTATGCGATGCGACATTCTTGCGCCGAGTAGATTCGGTCCAACGATATCCTTTACGTGGCATTTAAAACACCTCTTGCAGTGTTCTTGGATAATTTCATGAGGCAAACCGTCCAAGAAAACGGTTTTTCGGTAGCGAACCTAGCCTCATATTACATACGTCGTTGAGCTATTTAAGGATATTCATCTACCATTTCATCCAGGGCAAGCAAGTCTGGCGGTTCACGTAAGCCCGGCTCGACGCTTACTTATACTATAACAACATGGTGAACAAGGATACTATGAAATATAAAATTGAACCTGAACTAGAAGCCGTATGCCTTCCATTGGTCAAGGAAGAATACGACCTCTTGGAGTCGCAGATAATCCGAGATGGTTGTCTCGATCCGGTCAAGGTTTGGGACCGAGACGGTGAACTCGTGTTGTTGGATGGGCATAATCGGCTTAAGATTTGTCGTGAAAACAAGTTGCCCGAACCTATCAGCAGCACGATCGAGATTGAGAGTATTGATGAGGCGGTTATCTGGATTGTAGATAATCAGAAAGGCCGTCGGAATGTGGCCACGGAGGCGCAACGAAATTACATATCCGGAAAGCGATATGAGGCGCAAAAGAATATAAACAAATTTAAAGGGAATCAGTACACGGTTGGTGTGCGCACCGATGACGCGCACCAAAATCTCCCATACAACGGAAATCGGACTTCGTATTTACAAGGATTGGAAGAAGACAAAGGATATCGTACGATCGAAAAAAACGCCGCATTTGCCAGAAACATCGACGCGATTCGCAAAGTGTCCCCGGACGTGGCCGAAAAGATCCTAAATCCCGCTGAAGATGCTTCCGTTCTCTCTAAAATCGAAGTTGTGGCGGTTTCAAAAATTCCTCCGGGCGAACTGCGGGGGATTGTACTTCAAGGTGTTGATGCAATCAAAGCAAAAGTCAAGGACATCCGCGAACTTGAGAAAGATCGCAAATTTCAGGCCGAACAAGCCGCGATCAAAGAGGACGTGGCCGAATATCATGCCGTTCACAAGGAGAAATACGGCGATGCGACCTACGTTTGCGGCCTGAGTTCAGTGCATGAACTGTGGTGTAATTTCTGCAAGTGCGCATTTGACGTTTTTAAGCCACACTGGGGCGAAGTTTGCCCATCATGCGGCAGCAAAGATATCATCACCAGGGACGAAATGTGGTATCCTGGGCAGAAGGTTGATTGAAATGACAAATATAGATAGACCAACGTTCGGAAAGTGCAGACGCACGAAAATCAAGGAAAGTCCGCCCCATGCAACTCACTGGAAGGCATGGATGATCTCAGAGAAGCGGAAGTTGTGAACACGAAGGTAAAGACCGAAGACTTTAATCTCGATCAAGTGGCAACAGAAGCCATATTAAGGTTCTCCCGGATCAAGGACCGTAAGTTAAATCAAGCAGTTTTCGCGATGATTAAAACTGCTCTCCGTGATGATATTAACCCATTCACGAAAGCGCCATTGGGCCGCATACCGATGCCACTGAGCTTGGTAAAGGACATCATGGAATACTGTGAAACCGGCGCAGTGACGCCAAAAATCCCATCAAAGCGTGTACGGTTGAATCAAGAGACCGTGAGCATAATCAAATATCTCAAACAGTGTGGCTTGACTTGTGCAAATGCCCGAAAAGATGGAACCAAACTTGAACAGATTGTCGAATTCTGCGATAAACTCTTAGAGGATGTGCCTTAGATGCAGGTATCGGTTTCAGTCGGATTGCAAATCAAGACCGTAGAACGACTTAAAGTGATCTCCGAACGCTTGCATGTCAGCAGGAACAAACTGATGAACGAAGGCATCGAGATGGTGCTTCAGAAGTATGAGGGCGAAGAGGATTGAGTAGCATCCTCTTCTTTCGGCTCATCCGCCTCTTCGCCCTCCGTCCTGCTGCCATCCGGCCTATGCCAACACTTGCAGATATCGCAATATGTGTTAGCCATCTCATCCCTTCCGGTAATAGAGCGCAGTCGGACCATGATTCTTGAAAGTCAGATTGCTTTTAGTCAGAGCGCCGGCATCGATGTTTGATGTGAACTTTTGAATGATGCCGAACCCCTCATATCGCTTGTCGTTGGCTTCATCGGTATAGAGGACGACAACCACTTTACTAGTTTCAGACGAATAATCCTCCATATCTAGGCCGCCCGCCAGATGGGTATGCGTCAGGGCTGCGACAATCCCCGCGCCTGTCTCGGTATCGGCAACCTTCGCCACAATGCCCGCATTCAGAACAGCAGGACAGTTGATCGCCGCTGCCAATTGTGTCGCCGTGGTGGTGATAGCCCCGGTCGCATAGGCAAGATTCGCGGTGATATCCTTTCCGAGGATGGAAACAGACAAGCTGCCTGTCGTACCTGGATCGACCAACGTGAGGCTGAAATTGTTTCCATCCACGCCGCCTGGCATGTGAGTTAGCGTTATGTGACTATTCGCATTACCACCTGTGGTGGTTAAGACTGCCTGGGTAATCATCCAATGAGCATCCGAGGTGGCCTCCCATTGCTTGTGAATCAGGGCTGCCGACTGGCAGGAATCGCCCATGTGCATATAGACTTCTTCTTTCCAGGATGCGGACAGATTCCAGTTCAGAATGCCCATGAACTCGGCTACTGTCAGATAATGGCCGGTTGCGCAGGTTATGGTGTCCCCGCTGCCCGCTGCAGTGGCAAATACGACTCTCCCGCCGCAATGCTCTATTCTGGCAATGGTCGGGATGGTGCCCGTGGATGCGAAGGTTGGCGTGCTGTCATCATTCATATACCGCTTATCGGGATTGGTTATCTCATAGACCGTATAGCGCGGGTAGCCGTCCGAGAGTAGATTAACCTCGGACATTGGCTCATTTGAGTAGTTATTGTTGCTGCCCCGCGCCAGATAGATAGCCCCGATATAGCCATGCATTGGCGCTAATGTCATGCATTGGCCTCCCTATGCGTGATTCCAAGTCAGAACAGCGGCTCCGGTGGCAGGCTTAAGCGTGAAGGTGACCACGTTGTTTTTCTGCGCGTCCTGGGTGACCTTCCAGTCCATGACATGGGCGGTGCTGGACCAATAGGTCGTGGTGACATCTGCATCTGGATACAATTTGAAGAGCAGATCGCTTCCCGCATCAAACGCCTCATAGACATCCTTCAGGCCGGGATTGCTGGCCTCTTCGATGTCATAGGTGGCGGTGAACGGGATCTGCCAGGTCTTGTAGTTCAGCGCCGCGGTGGGCGCTTCGTCGCCCCAGTGGAAGAGATCTTCGGTATTCCAGCTTTGGTCGGGGTTGCCCGTCTTTATTCCCAACACTTCCACATAGCCCGCCCCAACGGTGAGCTTGCTTTCTTTTCCTTGTACTGGTACAATAGTCATTGATATATCTCCTTCTGAATAGATCTATTCGCAATGTCTCGGATCGCTTGATCGTCATTGACGATGAATTTTAAATTATATCGATGGTCAGGATTTCTTTCCAGATCTGCAACTCATCATCACTATCTGGATCTTGCTGGATGCTGGCAATTCGCGTAGGCAGATTTGCACCATTGCTAGGAACCGTCCTGGTGGCCCAAAGCAGGGCCCGGACCAGATCTGCCAGATCCTTGCAAATGGCCTCACTCGCCTTGCTGATGCATGATACCTCGATCTGCCCATTGGATTGCACGTCTCCACCAAAATAGGGCGTTTCGCGGCTGATTAGGTCGATGACTGAGATGCATGTATAGGGCGAGGTCGCCAATAGCTCATCTTGCAAGTCGAAGTTTCGGCCACTTATCACACCACTTACCAGCGGGCCAATGACATCGGAATTTTGCAGATAGGCAGCTAGGGCGGAAGAGAGAGAGGACATGGGAAACCTTCTTATAGTAATAATCAGTTATTATGACGGCATGGGTAGAATTCTACTCGGGCATCGAATAACAGTCGAACCAATATACAAAACGCTTTCATCAAATGGCAGCGATTCGATTGCGATCACGCCCGCGATGCCTAAACTGGAAGGCACCATCAGCACCCTCGAAGATGGAATAAACGCGTTGGCAAAGTATTTTTCCGCCATACCAGGAGACAAGCATGACAAAGATCAATGAAGATCTGAAGCCCGAAGCTCATAAGATCCTGAAGGATTATCAGCATTCCAATGGGATCAGGAACCAAGGCGAGGCGCTGAATGTGATCTTGCTTCGGTTTGCTGAACTTTTGGAAGCCGAAACTAGGAAATATTGGGAGCCAATTGGTGATAAGAAATGAACGCAATTAACATTGGTGTCTCGAAAGAGACAGTTGTCGAAGCGCGCGCAATGATCATGGATATTCTGAAAAGCGATGCAGAGCAAGCAACAATCCAGAAAGCGCTGGATGTGGCTGTTGTGATATGCCAGGTGAGTAACACAACAGTCGAAGGATGCATGTTCTATGGTGATGGAGAGAATGAGAAATGAAATCTATACTCGCATTAGTGGCCCTCGTGGCCCTTGTATCGCTGTCAACCGCCATGCCAGATAGTGCCTGGGTATCCGATCCGTCCATCTGCAAGATAGCCATAGATACTGGTTCATCTATGGTGGGCATCTTTGCTTGGCAGAATCCGATTGATGACCAATGGGAGGTTGTGCTGGGAAGCGCGACTTATAAGGGCACAACGGCGGTGCCAATCATTTTCTATGGGGATAAAGAGGGTGTTGTGAAGGTGGATATGAGCTAAGTGCCATGAACCCTTTCGCACACTTCGCGGGCCTTGGAAAATCCCACAAAAACACTCGGCCTGATAAATGGCCTAAACCGCCATCTCCTTTTTCCCGAAAGCGGCCCTAGCTCCTGAAAACTTGCATATTCTGCGTCGCTGCCCAATGTGATCGCATATATAGAAGGCGCGAGCCTTGTAACCTTGGATGCTCTTTCTATCCCATCATCCATGAAGTTGGTATCTTTTAGGCTCAATTTATGTGCATTATTTTTCATCTCGATTAGGATTTGTTCAGCACATTGCTTGGATTTGCTATCATTTTCGGCACGCATTCGGGTGAGATCGGCTTTCAATTCGGACATGTTCACTTTGAACTCGATCATGAGTATAGCTCCGAAATAGCCGTATCTGACAGTCCTACATAGGGCGGAGGCGTCTTGGTGCCTGCCTGGATGCCCGTTCTTCTGACCGATGAATCGAATCCATAGAGCAATCTGCACCTGCAATTTATTGAGGTCTCGCCAGGGAATCGTTCGCCGTCTGGAAAGGCTTCATCCATGCCCACAATTACGCCATTCTGCGCTCTGTGCCGCGATCGGACCCGGCCATCCCCGACAGTTGCCCATTGCTTTGTTTCACTACCCGCGCCTTTCGCGAACTCAAGCGAACTGCCCCATGTGGCCCGATGTCTTTCAGTTCGCACAATGGTTTTTGCTCGCGCCCCGGAATAATCAACGATGCTTGCCAGGTTGGGCTCCCTCAATATCTGCCTCGCGAGCGGCCTTTCATTCTTCCCCGCGTTGGCCCAAACATAGGCAATGAGCCGCTTCTTATCTGTGGCCGTGGTCCGCGTGATGAACTCGCCCGCGTGCTTCTTGAAATAGATCTTCGCGATATCTTCCACATTCCAGACAGGTTCCAGCCTGTATGCTTTCGCGAATAGGGATGAGTTGAGGGCGATCTCGGTTGTAAATATGCCTTCCAGGAAGTGCCAGATCTCAGTATTCTTTGCTTTGCTTGCTGCCAGATACTTCTTCATGGCGGCAGCATTGATGAGGTCTAGCGGCTCATAGGGTCCTTCCTGGTCGAAGTACCCGACTGACCGCAGGTATGCGACGATCTGGGGGCCAAACTTCTGCAGGATGGCATGAATTTGGCGGTCTGGTAGGGTCATGGGAGGAGGATCACCGATGGATGAGCGAAAGTTATTTATACTATTATAGCTACTATAGTTATTGGAGATGTACTACAATGAAACAAGATGCAATCGATATGATAATGTCTGGAAAGAGATCTGAGAAAGTCGTCGCCAAGGAAGTCGATGATTATCCCGAGAAGCTTCAGAGGGCAGCGGTTTCCCGCGATGTTCCCGAATGGGTTCGCCGAGCAGCCGCCAGAACAATCGAGATCGCGATGAGGCGAAATGTGCCCATCGAAAAAGTCACTTTCGAAGACGTTGGCCTCGGGATGCATGATAATATCGTAGAATCCGCCGTGATTGGCGGCGAAGGCGAGCGATTCTACCGGATTGTTTGCAACTTCGAAGAAGCAATCAAGAATATGAGGGGCTTTTAATGCCCGCCCCTTGCAAATACTGGAAAGATCAGGCAGATCAATTCCACGGTGATTGCCAGCACCCTGATGTGAATCCGGGCACTCCATGTATCCTGAATACGGAGGATCATTGTATCCTCCGCGAAGAGTTTTCGACTACCATCCAAGTATCTTATCGCAATCGGGATAGGTTGCGGGCGGTGGCTTCATCCATGAATCTAGCAGTCGAAAAGCTGCTAGACGACGCCGGGTACTAAGCACCCTCTCTTCTCATTTTTGCCATTCTTTTTGCGAAGTCTGATGTAAGATCTCTTCTACCACCGGCATTATCATCGTCGCGAACCGATGGGCCATTGCGTGTTGTTACCTTGTTCCAATCGATTTTTACATTTTTGGCCGCTTGTTCTAGTTTGAATTTCTCGTTTACTTCATGCATCACTTTATATCTTTTTTCTAGTTCTCCGGCCTTGTCGTAATTCTTCTCCTTGAAAAACGCATCACTCGATGCCCGATATGTTGCGCGTTCCGCGGCTACGGACTCTTCGATAGACAACTTTCCGCTTTTGAGGTTGCTCATCAATTGTTCCGACGCATCACCTGATCCGACTCCACCACCAGATCGCCCGCCAGAGCCTCCTCCACCCGAAGATTTTGGCATGACTATTTACCTTCTCGTACCCACTTATTCCCGGCCCTGATTGCCGCAACCTTCGTGGAATGGCTGCGCTCATTGGCCCCAACCATCGGACCCGCGCCCCGCACGCCTGTATTAGATGTCCATCCATTTACCGAAGGCTTGATAGACGCATACATTGATCCTTGCTGAACAAAGAAGCCTTCTTTATTTTTCTTCCAGCCGGCTGGCGTGGCTCCACGGTTGGCTCGCAATTGGGCGGCTATCTGCTTGTCGATATCTGCGCTCTTTTGTATTTTTTCGGATATTCGCATATTCATATCGGCATCAATTTTTTCTGTTCGGCTTGGAGAGCCGATATGCTGCTTCCGCCGCCCGCCGTCCGGCCACCGGAGCCACCACCACCAGAACTCTTAGGCATGAATCCAATCCTCTAAAGTTCCTGTAATCTTTCGCGGCTTAATATCTTCAATCATTATTTGCTTTTCCAAATGCAGTGACTCTTTCTTTATCGCTTTGCTCGCATCGCGCTTAGACCAAATTTCTTTTTGCTCACTTACATAGATCCAGCCTTGGCGCTGGCAAAGGGCTTCAATCTCTTTGCGATGGCCCCATACAGCGAACTTGATCTTGTCTGTACCTGCGTGAGACTCAGCCAAAGATGCTTGATCAGTAATCGTTTGCAGTGAGTCATTTTTGTGTACTCTAGTCGCATAGGCGTTCCATCCAAGCGGAACGCCGAGAAGATTCTCCTCCCACCAGCGCGGCGCGACATTGAGATCTACCCAACATCTCATGCCTCGTTCTTGCCAGTATCGGGAAAGATGCCGTTTCTTGCCTATCTGTTCAAGTGCTCTCCATCTCGGTTGAGCATTTGATGTGGAGAAATTGACCTCGACAAACGAGGGAGCGCCCGACTTCCAAACACGGTCGGGCCTTTCCCATAGCTTCCAATAGACATCACCATACAGAACCGCATTTCCAAGTGCATTGAATCGTGAATCGTCAGTTTCAAACCAGATCGTTTTGCCTCTGTAATCACCATCGCGCTTGACGGAACCGTACACGAGCGGGTAATCCAGGAAGTCGCCTTGCATATCGGGCATTAGATCGGCTATGCCATCGGTGTTTGAACTGGCAAATACGCAATCTGGTAATGGATTTGACATGCTTTCACCTACATCATGGAGAAAGAGGTCATGCCGCCAACCGACATGCCGCTCAATCCATGATTTGACCTTCTTCAGATAGTACCTTGGCCATCTTTTGGATGACTGGAATGAACTAACCGGAATTTCCGGATAGTTGCCTGATCAATTTGTTGCCTTCACCAATATGATCACTGATGCTGTTTGCTCTTCTTCGCGCGCCACCTTCTCTTTCTCGCGACATACCCTGCAATAGGAATCGATAGCAGGATACATGTGGACCTGGCATTGGATGAATGCATTGGTCATTGTGAAATGGGTGTTATGGCGAAATGCTTTTATACCATACAATACCAGTATGGTATTGGTGAGATGACATGGAACAACTGTATTCCTGGACCTGCCCCGGCGAGGACGCCGGACACTGCGGTAATGATATTAGAGGGAATTACGAGGGGCCGTGCGAATGCTGCTCTCTGAGGAAAATAATAGACCGCCCCGAAGCGCGACGCGTGTGGTCCGCGATATTTGCGGATTTTGTACCCGAAGAGGTGGCATAGATGGCCACCCGCAAGCCCGAGAGGACATTCACCCTCTCACCAGAAGCGGATCAGATTATCGCCGCCCTTCCTCAGGGGCAGAAGAGCCCTTGGGTAGATGCGGCTATTCGCGAGAAGGCCGCGCAGGAGGTGGCCTGAGATGGCCCGTTGTGATTGCGAAATCCCGGAGCAGGAGATAGTTCTCCTGCGAGAGGAGAGACGCCCCGGCGCGTCTTCGGTTGAGATCGCCAGATTCCCTGGCGAGATTATCCCCGACCTATACGCTAGAACGGGGCAAGGCCACGATATGAGGTGTCAGGGCTGGCGATATGTGGAAGGCCCATATTGGCGGGCCAGTCTCGCCACGAAGGAATATTTCTACTGCCTAGTGGACCCGCGATTGCGGGCAGAACAGCAGCACGCGGCCTATTTGAAGTGGCTGCGGGAGCTGGAGCAACTGCCATATCTCTGGCAGGACTGAGGCCCACGCGGGCCTAATCCTCTTTTTTTCATGCCCTCAGCATGGTAATGTTCTCTGTGAGATTCAGTTCTGGAAAGCCTGCACAGAAGGCTGTCCAATTGATGTCAGAGGTTCCCATTTCGCCGAGGTCACTTGAGAATTGGACAATGATTTGAGTTGATTTTTGCATGGCCTCGGGGAATACCAAGGGCTTCTCTTCTTCGGCTATGATAGGTTGCTCGCCATCTTCTGGAATATCCAATAGATCTCCTTCGGCATAGAGTGGCGGTTCCCCGTTCACGAATTCATCCGCCGTGCTGCCCATGCACAAAATTAGCAAAACTTGAGCAGCCACCCAAATGCCCATGCCTTCGCCTCCCTTGGATGAAATAGTGCCCATATCAGGAGCGTTGCCAATGCCATTGCAAACAGAGTCGTGACAATGGAATCAAAGCTCATTGATGGACCCCCAACAGACTTAGGAGCACTGTGATTATCGAGCCCGTTATTAGGCTGAATATAATCAGAATCGGCTCTTTATATGACTCCCACCAACTTGTTTTGCCCTGCTCATAACTATTCAAGCAAGCATCTGCTTTTTCCAGCGCGGTGATTCGGTTCTCGTGGTCATGGATAGCGTCGCACAGCGTTTTTATGTCTTTGCTCTGATATCCTTGACGTTCATAGATCTTGATCAGGTAATCGTGATCAGTCAGAGGCGCGGGGCCGTCATCCATGCTGCCTCATGTGAACGGAGCTTGCAAAGTCTCGGCTTGGACGGCCTCAAGCTGTGGTACTTGTGATAATCCTAATGCAGCGACTTTGGTGCAGACATAGTTGATCATCTGAGATCGGGTGCCCGTTGCTCCAAGTGCCTTGCATAAATAATAGCTGAATGCGCCCCGGACCTGCCCGCCTATGATGAGTTCTGCCGAGGTCTGACCGTCTGCGCATCCTGCCCAGAGTATATGATTGAGGGTCGGAACAAGGACGATGGCCTTGGTATTCGTCTTTTTGGACCGCTTGCACACGATTGGCGGCAGTGCCCGGATAGTTCCGATCTGATTCACATCGCGCGTGCCTGTTCCTGAATGGCAGCAATCGAAGAAGACATCCAGAGTTGCATCTGATGGCAGGCGGCCAAAGATGTTTCGCAGGTCATCATCTGAAATGTATTGCGGCCAATCGATTGGACATAGTACCTCATCCCACCCATCGGCTTCATCTCCAGAGACATCACGAACTTGCGAGCCATGCCCTGAGAAGAAGAATACAAATTTGTCCGCATTGCCCGCAACCGCGCTATTCACCATCGCATTTAGAGCGGCTAATATCTGCGCTTTCGTGGCATTCAGAAGCGTATTGCTGGTGAAGCCCCGCAGCTTGAGCGTATTCGCCATTGCTTGTGCATCATTGAATCCTCGTGTAGCTATCACAGCATTGAACGCATTAGCATCATTGATACATCCCGACAATGGAGCAGTTGGATAGGCATCGTTGCCCACCACGACAGCGAGTTTTTGGGGTGTCCTTGTTTTGATAGGTGGCTTCTTCATGTCGTATTCTCCTTTATTATCGAAAAATATAATTGAATGATCTACCACTCAAGCGGCTCGTTTGTGACTGCCCGCAAGGCCGCGTTGATGCCGGCCAACAGAATGCCAGTCACTTCTGTACTAAGCGTATAGCCAAATTGCGCAGATGCGAATAATCCGATTGCAGCGAGTACATTTACCCAAAGGGTTTTGCTCTTCCAAATTACAACCATTTAAATCACTCCATAGGTCCGCATACTTCCCATCCTTCTGACATCATATCCAATTGAGATGCGAGCCAAGGCACTTTCTTATCTGGATACAATGGATGCTCTTTTGGCATATTGATGAATATATAGGGCAAGCCCATCTTGGAATGCTCATCGGGCCGTTGCAACTCTAAGTACATGTCAGGGCCATTCCAGCATTTGTTATAGACTCTGTACCCATTTTTCAGAGCCTCCAATGCATCAGAAAAATCCATTTATTCCCCTCCCAAAATCGTCGCATTTGTCGCATTTCCCACACTCACCGGCAACACAACCTCAGAGGCCACAAATTCCACCTGCGCAGATGTCAAGGTCTCATTCAGGCCCTGCACCGCCTCCCTAGTACCTGCGAAATATGGCCCCAAGTCGCTCATATCGTCCTTGGTGGGCATCCATCCAGAAATGCCGATGTTCGCCTTGTCGATGTTCTGGACTGCCGCCCAGGCCACATGCTGGAGATCTACGGCTCCGGGTGGTGCTTGGTAGGATAGGTCATCGGCCATTGAGGTGAGGGCGGGCATGGCCATGAGGAGGCAAATCAAAAGAATTCGAAACATCAGAATTTCACTCCCGGCCCTTGCAACTTTCTCCTCATATTCCTCAATGCCACCAGCGCAATCCCCCGCACATCATTATTTGGATCACTCGCATTCGGAAACTTGAGCGCCCACTGCTTCAATGTCATGAACGGCCCGCCGTTGGCCTCCCGCAACAGATAGAAGTCCTCGCCATATTCGGCTATGAGTTTTGCGAGCGTGTTGCGGTTGACCTGTGCACCAATGATGGTGTCCTCTTTGGTCAGCTCTGCTCGCTTCTTCATCGAGAATCCGGCGTCAGACTCTGGGTCGGATACTGCCCAAGCTTTGATGAGGCCCGTTTCCGGGAACCAGTCCGGAATCTTGCTATGGCCGCCCAAAGGCAAGTCGTGGCCGGGGCCCTCGTACTGGCATAGGCCGTCCAGAGAGTCATCTTCCAGGGTGGCGTTGCCTATTGTATTCTTGTGGCCACATGTCGGGCAGGTCCATGTATCTGCCTCGGAAGGCGGCCAATCAAACTCCTGTTTGCATTGTTCACAAATATGCTTCGACATAGTTACACCTATTATTACTTGCTTATGATATTTGTCTATAAATGCTTTGCTTCTTATGATCGGGTTGTCCTGATGAAAAAATTTGATGATCTCTAGGATGTCGTTGAGATCGGAGAGCATGGAGAATCACATCACATAGCCCCAAATCGTCGCATGTACCACGGTCGCCCCGCCGGGAGCCGAGCATACGATGCTTGCCGTCTTGTTGACCGCTGAATTTACTAATATGGGCAGGCTGGCATATTGTGTCCTGGTGGTCCCTATGGCAGATGAGGCCGCTATAACCTCGGTTCCCTTTCCAGTGGTATCATCCTTCAGGATGGCCGTCATAAGGTCAGTGGTGGCGGCAGTATCCACGGCCACATGATAGCCGAGGACATAGTTCTTTTTGAGGGCGACCGCTGGCATGGCGGCGGTTACGGCTGCTCCTGGGGCACCATCGGCGGTTACTCTTACCAGAGTTGCGCCATAGGGAATGGCATTTGCTGGCGTTTGGGCGGCGATGGTCTCAAGCAGGCTAATGATCCTTGCTTTTCTCTCCATCTAAGATCGCCTCGGTGCTTTGCCTGCCAAGAACACGCCATCTCTCAGCATGACCTTCAGTTCGGGCCGCATCTCAGTCTTGATGGTAGCACCAAAGGCAATTGATTGGCCATCGGGCAGTCTGATGGTGCCCTTTTCGGATTTGCCTTCGGAGAATTGCTTTGCAGCGAGTTTGCGGGCAGATTTTGAATGTTTGGGCAAAAATACAAATACTTTTATTCCAATCTCCTCGGGTTCGAGCGGTGCGACATTCTCAATGATCGATTCACTCATGGGGCCTTCTGACATATCCTCAGTGACCGGCCCCCTCTGTCTTTTAGAGGACTTACGCATTTAGAGATCTCCAAGATTATTGTGATTATTATTAAGAAAAAATATAATTAGGTTCTAAATTCTCTTCATATGGATGGTCACAGATCCGCCCGCGAAGGTCGTCATGGTGCCGTTGAAATCCAGACAGATTCTATTTCCATCCGCCAGATTTACCGCGCCCGTAGCAGCATTTAGCGTGGGAGTGGCAACCGTGTTAATGGTCGAATTCAGCCACATGGTGGTATTGTGAAGATGAGCGCCCGCATTAGGTGCCTGCGTGCCAGTGCATTTGTTGATGCTCAGGTTGCCGGTGTTGGGGTAGGCCGTGTTCTGAGCTACCGAATGCGCCTCTTCGATCTTGGTAATCTGCCAGGCGTCGTCTGCGATGAATGCGGTCTGATCTACTTCAGAGGCCCCTATTGGAATGGTGAGAACCATTTCTTGGGGAACTATGACGCCGCCAACGGTCATCTTATCAGCATCGGTGATAGCCCATGTCTTAGCAGTTGGAACCGTGCCGCCATTGGTAACGGTGAATGTTCCTTGTGGTGTCTTGAAGAACCCGCTGCTTAGACTAAAGTCGAAGTCCGATGCACCGCCCGCTGCTATGATATCCTTGCCAGAAACGATGGTCTGCGTCCCAGATACATCGATCGCGCCCGGCCCGATGGTTACTGCCCCAAGAGGAGTTTTGAAGATACCACTTCCAGCGGAAAGATCCATCTTGGAATCTCCGCCCGCGAACGTGATATCTTCGCCGGACGTCATTGTGATGCTAGTATTATCGTACGCAGTGAGTCCGACCATTTCAAGATACCCTGATGTGCTATTGAATTTCAGGCTGGTGTCCTTGTCCGTGCCAAAGTACATAACGGCATTGTCCTTGAACCAAGGAGCCCCGCCGTCTCCAACCATCTGGCGGCCTCTTAGTTGATCATAGACATCAGGCAAGGCGAGAGCGGGCGCTATGAGCATCAGCAGCAGGGCAATTATGAGAATTTTCTTCATGAATAACCTCCTAAAAAGGATAACGACCTAAGTCGTTACTGCTGTGATCTCATAGATGAGAGACGACTTGCCGTTTGCGGTTCCGTCCGTTGGGATTACCAAGTAATCCACGCACTGCTTCATTACAGTGGTCCAGCCCTCGGCCAACTGCCGTTCGGTCTCATTCAGCATGATATCAGACGGTGCATAGTTGCCGCCAATCATGGTCTGCTGCCCCTCGACAAACACAAGTGCGGAGGTCGTCAGAACATCGGAATTGGTCTGGAACTTGACATCGATGTATGCCTTGCCATCTGCATCGGTGGGCGGGGTGATCGGGTAGAGGTTAATCTTCCAGGCAGCTTTCAGGTAATCGCTAAGTCTCTGAGTGACCTGGTTAATGAGGTCCAACTGCTGGAATTCATCAAGCACCTCGGATGGATAGGCCACTCCGAAGGTATAGCCGCCGGTCTCGATGTCTATTCCGGTTGTGCTGACAATCTTGGTTATGGCCTTGGCAATGTCGGCCTCGGCGTCCCCGGTTCCGCTTGCGCCCCAAACATCAGATGCACCATGCGTGTTGCCTGTTGCTTCTTTGCCTTTTAGTTCGGTGAGCAGCTTCCAGACTCTTGTATTGGTGAAATAGTCCTGAATGAATTTGCGGCCGTCATTGGCGAGCCGGTTGACTGCCATCGCAGTCTGAGCAGAATCCATGATCTTGTAGGCCTGCTTGTCCCATGAGTTGGTAAGATCCTTGTAGGATCGGACATACTTGTGCTTGGTCATGTCTGGCATTCCATCCAGAGCCTGATTGATTTGGCCCGGATTGCCCTTGACGGTCCAGAACTCAAGTAGCTGCGAGCTGAGAGAATCGACCGGGAACGCTCTGAGCAGGCCCATCGGGGCTTTGTTCAGATTGGTGTCGATTACCCTGGCGTTCTGCTTGGCTCGTCCCTTTACGAGCTTATCGAGTACACCGGAGGTAAGCGCGCCTGTATTAGTTGCTGCATAGTTAGTCATCTAAACATACCCCCCGAGAGCAGTATCAAGAACAACATCGATCAGATCACCAGTTGACGCGGTGGCAACATTGTTCGGTCCTGCGTAATGACCAACCAGAGTGGTGGATGCATCGGTTGAGACACAAACCACGCCATCGGTTGTAGACAGATAGACCGGGCACAGGCTCGTATAGGTGATTCCGGTAAGAGAAGCCACCTTAACAATCTTGCCAGTGCTTGGCAGATAGAACGGCATTGTCTGACCGGCGGTCAATTGCTTGGCGTTCCCCTCATCGTCTATCGAGGACTCAACCGCAATGAGAACGTCATCAGTTACGGCAGTGGAGAGAACCATCTGACCGGAACTCATCACATAGGCGTAGCCTTCGTACACGTAGATAGCCGCGCACGGCAGATTGATGATTCCAGATTCGTTTACGGCTGCCATTTAGGCCACCTTCCGCATACCGGCTTCTTCGTCGGTGGGCATTAGGCCCTTGAGTTCTTCGTCCTCGCTTGCATTCACATGTGGCACGAATGCCTGTCCACTCGGAGTAATTACCGGCGGCTTGGTGAAAGCTGCCAGATCGATCTTATCGGGATTCTGAGCGATGAACAGGGCAGCATTGGCCTTGAATGCCGGGAAGAGTTCGGCCTTCTTGTCTTTGAATGCGGGCAAGAGTAGGCTATCCAGGGTGGACAGGACCAGGGCGTCTTCTGCGGCGTTCTTTGCATTGACCCGAACTTCTTCGGCTGCCTTGAGAGTCTTGATTTCGGCGTCTTTGGCCGCAATGGTGGCGTCAATGGCATCAAATCTGGCATTCATCTTCAGTTCGAATGCCGAAAAGACGCCGGTAAGCTTTTCTTCAGTCAGTGCATTGACCTTAAGCGGCTCCACGACGGGAGGCGCAACGGTCGGGGCTGGATTTCCAGCTGGTGGGGTAATAACAGGCTCAGCCATATTATCAGGTTCCTTTGCATTTACATTGAATCCGCATTGTGGCAAATCACAAGCACCGTGCGCTACCATGCTAAAATGGTCGAAAAAGAACGGTGCCTTTTCGATGATGGTATATTCCTCACCGTCTATCCACTTTTGCGGAGATTGCAGCTTTTCTTCGTTACAAAAATAGCCTATACTTCCGGCGAATTGCTCGCCGGATTTTATACGTTCCAAATCGGCAAGATCAATCATTTTATTAAAAATAACTGCTTCGCCCTCAACCCGTTTCAACTCTGAATTAAGGCGAATATTGCGGATCTTCCCTGCCTTTGGAGATAAATGGTTCGTTGGCGGTTGGCCTTGGATATGCGGGCCAACTATCGGAATCCCCTCTGCCCAATGTGCATCATTGGAGAATTCTTCGTACCTTTTCAAGGCCCCATTCGTGACCTTTTCTTTCATCAAAACAACTGGTATAATAGTGAATTGATCATTGCTGCCATCAAGGAGCGTACCGCCCGCTCTAGCAGCATTTATTCTAATGCCATCTGGCAAAACACCACCTCGAAAAATGTTTAGAATTTTAAACCATTATAATTAGCATCTAAAGTAAGTTCGCAGAATGGAAATCCTCTTAGATTTATATCTGGGAGCACAGACCACCAATTTATCAGCAAATTGAAAGCTCCCCATCGGCACATCGTGGTCCATGAATGACATCCGTGATCGAGCGGTATCAAGTTCCAAGGCTTTCCATAACACCCGGATTGCTTGTCAAAGTTGATATGATGACAAGAGAGCTTTTTACCATTTTCTTTATTACCACATTTAACGCACGTTCTGTTAAAAGCAATACGCACGCTCTCTTTCAGTTTTTCATTGAATTTGGGGCAGTAAGGTTCGAAGCTGGAACCGCCCCGCCAATTGCTACTATTTGGGCCGGATAATTTTGCTCTAAAAGTTGGGGTTTTCCATCGAGCGATTCGCTTTGCGCTCTGTTCTGAGCAGTATTCTGGATCGTCCCATCGATCTTTTAATGCTTGCGTGAATCTATTCCTATAATCAGGATCTTCCCACAGACGTTTTGCCGTTGCCCGTGTTATTTCTTTACGTTCGGGATGTTCTTCATAACTCTTCCGAATTCCATTTATTATCTTTGACTTATATAAAGGATCTTTCCATTTTTCGGTTGTTAGTTGTCGTCGCTTCTCTACATAGGAATCAAAATCTTTATATGTTTTGGTTCTAGCGGAATTTGACAACTTTATATGCTCTTCCGCGCGTTCGTATCTTCTCCGCTGTCCTGTACTATAACCGGCTTCCGTGGATCGAATCGGAATACTCAATTTCCGAAGATAACGTTTAACGGTTGTCGTACTACATTCAGAGATCTTGGCAATATCGCTATAACTTTTTTCCAAATTTACGTATTGCTCTACCATCCATGCTTCGTCAAGAAGCAAATCATGCCTCATCAACTACATCTCCTGTCATGTATTCCTGATCAATCGAAGCTGCCAGGCATTCAGGAAATGCTCTTCGGGCTGCAGACCCTAGACAGCATAAAGTAATTAGCGGCTTGGTATTTATATGTATCGTGTCGCTACTTATCGTTTATAAACGTGACACGAATTTTGCCGTCCAAATTCGCCTTTAGCATGGTGCCTTGGGCTTCTTTTTCTTTGCCATCTAACGCCTCCTTTGCATATTTCGCTTTCATCGTGCCGCCCGCACTCGCCCGCGCGGTCTTGTGAACTTCTGCTTTAATGTCCTCAAAGACATCGGGCCGTTCCTTGAGAATTGCCCATACTGCTTGTAAATATTCATAGGTGGGCTCTGACGCGTTGACCTTTGGCTTGCGGCCCGCTTTCTCATAAGCAATTGCAGCGGCTTGTTCCGCTGTATATTTTCCGGTTGACATTAGCTCTTCGATATTCTTTTTGATTATGTCGTCTGAAGAGCCTTCCAGTAAGGGCAATTGATCACTTCCTAAAATTGGAGTACACGCCTGCGCTCAATGCCCAAGCGATCGCGTTTCGGGTGAATTGCTTTTATCGGATAGTCCGTGCCATTATACCGAATCACATCATTTATGCAGCTTGCAGTTTCATCCGTCACACATTGCGCGGGTCGCTTAACAAATCCACCTATGGCTTGAGAATAGTATTCCTGCTCATCGTGGAATTTGATGTCGATGGGGGTAAGCGTCTCGGCCTGAATGGGTGCTCCGCCAGAATCCAGACATTCGATCAGGATCGAACAATCTAAGCCGCTATATGTGACTACTGGTATCGATGTTAGAAGAGTTGTAGATTGCTTGGTAGTGACCCCACTTGTAAAATTGAGATCTTCCGCATTGATATAGACATGTCCTACCAGATCGGTATGCGTGCCAGATGCCGAGACCTTGCATCGACATTTGAATGCTACCGATGGTGCGGTTCCTGTGAGTGCGATAGGGCTTGCGGTTGGGACAGCATCGAAGAGTTCCTTGGTAGCCTTAGTAACGAGATGGGCCGGATCTGTGAGCTTCGCGTGCGGGAATGGCATAAGACCTCAGAACGGATTACTCACTTCATCAACAAGCCCGGTCAACTTCCAGGACTCGGGATAATTCGTATCATCGGCCACCTTGCCAGTACAATCCAGGTCCGATGCAGACAAGACGCTGCTGCTTCCAGCCAATGGCAGTGCATCCAATAGCAGGCCATAGGCTTTCATGTAGCCTGATTGGCCGTCACGAGAGACTGAATAGCCATCGAATGAAACGCTTTTGGCGAAGATGTCCGGGTCCTTGGCTTCCTGATAGGCTCCACAAAGTAGCGCAAGTGCCTTTTCTTGTTGGGCGGTTGTCGCGGTCTTTCCAATCTGCAAAAGATCTTTGGCCAATTGGTCCTGTCCAATGGCAAGAAATATGGTAAAATTTCCCTGCGTGCGTGATGCACTTGAATAAAGAATATTGGCCGATGTATTTTGAACGGCGGTTGCTTCTGCGCTGGTTTGAACTGAAAAAGCCGTTAGCGCTTGGATGGCAGCGATAACATTGGCTTCCGAAATTGCCATTAGAACATCGCCCCCGCCGCAGCTTGCTTCTCTTTCATCTCTTCTTGCTCTTCCTCGGTCAATGGTTGCCAGCCCATTTCAGAGATCGCACGCCCCAACGGAAGCATCCCAAGGGAGAACGCTTGCACAATTATCTTTTGCTTTTCGAGTGGATTCTCAAGCGATGGATCAGTATAAACAAATTCAACCGCCCAATCCTTAAATCCATTGGCCTCTAATATTTCAGTATATAGCGCCTCATATGGCTCTGAGATGATCCTGCGCCAGCCCCTAACCACCATCATAAGCAGTTCGAGAATCGGGGTCCCTGACGTACTTATGGCTTGGCCGGTCTGCTCAACAAAATCCCTAGGCATCAACTGTTGAAGAATTTCGGCCTTGAGATACTTGTCCACCTCGACCAGATCACCGACATTGCCAAGGTTGGGGAATATAACTTCGTGGTCACCGCCCCATAAGATCCCTATGTTATTGTTTCCATAATTTTTGACAAAGTCAACTGCCGCCTTATATGCCCGCTCGTATCGAGTGCCAACGCCGCCAACTGGTGGAGCAAGTAATTCTCCGTTGGCCCCTCGCATCTCATTAACTTTGACCACGCATCGCCCTACGCCCTTGTAGTTCACATTCTGCATGAAGGCTTTGCGGACAAATTCGAGTTGCAGCACGGTTGGTGCTATGCCTGCTAAATATGACTTGCCATCAGGATACCTAGACTTCTTGTCCCTAATGTGCATGATGCGGGCGGTGGGCAATTGGATGGGCACTTGCCCCTCTGCTTGAGTCTGCCAATATTGCATCTGCTTGGCCTTGATATCATAGGCAATGCCCTTCAAGACTCTGCCAGGAACATAGGCTTGAGTGTTTAGGGTGGCGGCTGGTTGCTCTGCCAACGAATAAGCATCGATGTATTGTAGCCAAGCGGGCGCATTCCAACCCATTTCGGTCTTTGGAAAGGAATATGAACCGTTGGGGCGATCTGCTACCCCCATCTCAACAAGCCCACTGCCAAACCCCATGCAATCTATGCCGGTTTGGGCCATCAGGGTTTCTGTATTGTAGATTTTGTCTAATCTCCACAATAGCTTTCTAACTTCAAGTGTTTTAGGCGAAAGCTTTTTTTGATTGGCATCTTCAGGATTGATGATCTTGATATCTCTTTCATTCAAAACCAGCATGAAGAGCTGCATGAGCAACCGGTCCACGCTGCCAGCTTCTAGGACTTGAAGCAACTTCTCGGCATCTAACCTATATGTATAGGCATCGATATCATAGGGATACGCCATGCCAAGAGGCGCGATGCTTGATGCATTGGCTTTCAATTCTGGAGCTATCTTTGATGCCAGAGACTGCCTTAGATTTTCAAACATGTATAACTCCAGAAATTAATATAAACCATCGTAGACTGTGGCACCTGCGAACGAGGTATCTGGTGGAAGCCACTTAGACGGTTCGGCGTGATTCTGAATGCCAGCGATACATAATTCTATACTGTCACATCCATCATCATGCGCATTCTTATCAGGAAAGATCCTAAACTGATTAATCAGCTCCCTATAAACCTTCGCCCAATCTTCCCTGAAGCAGAGTTGCCCATTATTGAAATGCGATTCCAGCGATCTAATCCTATCCACTTTTGGCTTAGTATGCCAGACAGGAATATATGGCACCGCAATGCCTGCCTTTTGCTGCTCCTGCTTGAGCACAATCTCAAAGTTGCTTCTCTGCCCTTTCAGCCAAGCGGATTGAGCGATCTCAAGGGAATTGGCTTCTATCCAGACAGTGCGATAATTATATTGCTGTTGGGATTCCACGAGTTTGCTTATGGACTTGCTTTGCACATCAACGGATAGATCGCATTCCCAAACGAGCCATCGGCCATCGGGTAAGACCGCGATTGTGACCAGTGCCGCAAAATCGTTGCCGCCTTTGGAGAGATCGAGAGCAGCGTATAGTTTGCATTTGGAAAGGTCGACACCGCCGGGATCGACCATTAGATTTTTGATTTTGTCTACATTAAAGATAGAGAATTGTAAGTTATGCGGATTCTGCTGATAAAGTGATTGCCAATCATATTCAGATGCCGCTCGGACCTTCTTGAGATGTGATAACGGATACCTATCGGGCCAAAGGGCTTCGCCAGGTTTCCTTGGATCATATGGAGCTATCGGTTCTTGAGCGATAGCCGGGAAACTGAGTACAACCCATTGGTCGGCTTCTGGGTCTTCGTCTGAGATTTTTAGGAGCTTGCCAGGAAGGTCTTCTTCGTGCCATCGAGTCGCAGTAATCAGAATTTTCGCATTTTTACCAGACCTGGCATAGAAATCGCCGTTATACCAACCCCAAGACTTTTCGCGTATGGTAGGAGATTCCGCCTCTTCCCTGCCCTTAAGCAAGTCGTCGATGTTTCCATAATTCATCGGTTGGCCAGATATGCCGCCGCCTCTGCCCGCACAGAAGTACCTACCAGAATGCCCTACAACCTCGAAAAGTGTCGAATTTCTGGCATAAGTACCATAGGCAGTATTTCGGATATTTCGGTCATATAACCGCGATTCTGGGAATAGTTCTTTATATTCAGGGGAATCCATAATCCGTTGAATATTCACGTTTAGAGTTTCGGCCAAATCCTTTGCATAGCTGGCAGAAACGAATTTGCCGTTTGGATTCCTTCCCAACACCCACGCCGGACCATAACCAGACACTATCATGCTCTTGCCATTCTGAGGCGGCATGAACAGCATCATGCGATCAATATCGCCAAATGCCCATCGTTCGTAGTGCTCACAAATCACACGATGATGCCAGTTTACTTCGTAATCCGGGTTAAGATAGCAAATGAAATCAAGTAGGCTTTGCCTTGCTATCTCCTTGTCTATCTCCTCGGGACTTAGCTGCAAGAGTTCTAAGCACTCTGAGTTCATCGACGGTGTACTTGGAGAGATCCGGCTTGATGCTGACATTTACATTCGATTCCATTGGCGGTTTTGCGAATTCCAGAACAGAACTTATGCACTTCTGCAAGCTTTGGCTCGCGGTTGCTCGGTCTTTTACTCCCTCAACCACAATCTTTCGAGGCTTGTCTTCGTCATCCGATTTGGGGAAAGTCTGCTTTCCAGAAGTTAGCAACTTATCCCACGCTTCTATCTCGCGGTCCAAGATGGCTAAATACTTTCCAGCATAGCGGTTTGCGTCATCAAGAACTGCTGATCTTACCGCTTCCACCTTTGCACTATTGATAGAGGTGGCCTGTGCTCGGGCTTCCTCTTGATAATTATTAACAGTTTTATATGTTACCTTTATTTTGAATTGGTCCTCGATCAGATTGACCAATGCCCGGCAGGTCATCAGATGATTATCTGCTATGAACTTTTCGATTTCGGGCGTTATCTTTGTCATAATCGGCATCTACCGGCGTTGTGTATTTTGTGTAATTTTTGTGTAAAATATCGCCCCCTCTCACAGGGCAATAGGCAAGGTATTCAAAGCTTTCCATATTGCTTAAGGTCCGCCGCGCGTCGTAACAGTGGCTTGGTGCCGCACGCGCCTCCCCGGAACCGCAGGATATCACTTCAAGATCCCGGATCAACGGCGCGGTTGGACTAGGAAGATTCGATGTCTGGCATTCGCATTTTATCGTTTTTGACATCTCGCTCGATGGAAACGATATCCCGCATACTTATCAATGAGAGAACGCCATCGTCGTCGAGTAGGATACTATCGCCCACGTTATCGACATTAACACTGCTCAACTGGAGCCACCCAGAGTGCCGTGTTCCGATTTTCGTTACAATCCGCAAATATGCATGCGGCCATTTGTTCAGAAATTCGCTGAACATGCTATCGTTTTTCATTTCAAATCACCTATTTTTGATGCCTTATGGGCATCAGTCATTTGACAAGCAGAGCCGAGGAAAGGGAGGATAGGAACCTCGGCTCAATGATAATCGCAAAGGCCGCCTCGAAACTCCGCGAGTGGCGGCCATCTATATCTTTTGCGAATTTCGACATCATTATTGGAGCGAAGGGAAGCCTACACCGATCTCTGATCGCTCCGTTGATCGGTTGTGCTTCCCGGCTATTATTGATTGCGTATTATCGAGTTGCAGCGGATAGATTCGCCCTAACATGGATGAGATTGAAATACACCAATTCATCCATCTCATCCAGGCCTCTTTCAGACTTGCGCCTCATCCCCAGCACAATTTGTCTATCGCAAGAGTAATCGATTCGGCCCATTGCGGTTTCCCCCATTTTGGCAATCGTTGACCGCCGCTCGCTATCCGAGGTACTAATGGCGGCTGATCAGGCAAATCGAGACCGAGATTTCCAGCATGATGCTTCTCGAAATACTGTTCCTCGCTCAAATGCTGCCCGATGAATCTGAGATAGGCAGGCTTATTCCGATCAGTGGCTTGTGCTTTTATCATGAAACCTCGGTACTATTCGCAGGATAGACGCGCCTTAACCGGGGCGTCCGTTTTTGGCTGCCTTCCAAAAAGAGTTAGGCAACCGCTTTCTTTCAACAGGCGGCGGCGTCCTTTCCCTAATAATTTTCTCGCCAGAGCCCCTTATTATGATATCTATAATTTCCGGTGAATTTGGACCATTAAAAACCGACTTGCAAATAGGACAATATGCATGGCCATCTTCATCAAAATCTATCACACATTGGCATTTCTTGCATCCATGCCTTGTGTATTGAGTATCGTAATCTTCACCCTTATTTAGGTTAGAAAAAGAGTTGCTCTTTGCCCGAAGTTCCCGGATGGTCAAAATTCCATGCGGTCCGCTAAAGACGGGTTCAATCTCACTATCCCATGCTTGACCAAGTTTTCCCACAGTCTCCCTCCGGGTAAAAATTGTTTGGTTCGTGATATCTAGGATATAGATTGCACTG
Organism: Dehalococcoidia bacterium; assembly: GCA_041653935.1. Classification (GTDB taxonomy): domain Bacteria; phylum Chloroflexota; class Dehalococcoidia; order E44-bin15; family E44-bin15; genus JAYEHL01. The sequence continues at coordinate 36,277 of JBAZEO010000009.1, forward strand.
CTGCTATATATATTTATGCATCTCCTGCCAATTTTATGCACCTATTCTTTCCCTGCCAATGTCTCCCTTCCAATATAGCGCGTGCTTCATTTCGATAACACGCATTGATCTTTCGTCGCTTCGAAAACGGCTTACAAAAGAATCCCGTTTCAAAGCAATTGAAGATTTTCCAAGCCCTGCGCAAATATATGTTTGTTGTTCCTGCACGACCTCCCGCGCGGCCATCGGACAACTCGAAACAGACCCGTGAGCAATATACATGAATGCAACCGGGACCGAGATTTCGCTCTACTTCCTTCCCACACCCTGCGCACCTCATGTTCTCCAGTACCTCCACGCGGCGTGTACCAAGCCCTCATTGACTTTTCGTCTATCCACCAGATGCGCTTTATATAGGCGGGATAATATTTTTGCTATCACATGTCGATCTTTGTCAGGAAAGATGGCAAGTATTTCAGATACCAGTAAGCCGCCACGTTTTGGCAGCTTGTCTATGATTTGCTCTCCGAGTTGTGGAGTAAATGATATGGTCGCGCCTGCCATCAGATTTCGCCTCTTCGAATCTTGCCATGATATTCGGCAATGATCGCCTTCAAGCCATCCAATTGTTCCTCGTTCAATTTGCCGAAATGGTCATTGACATCTTGCTTGTCATTGACATCAATTTGCAATCTTACGATGGGCATATAGCCTCCCTGACTTTTTCCAACCACGCCCACTTACGCAAATTAATTCCATTCTTTTCAACAATATATCGCATTGCAGCGGCCATATCTTTGCTTGAATGTTCCCAAGCCCAATCTTCCATTGTATGGCCATAAGTCTCTTCCAGGAGCCAATAGGCGCGGGATTCTAACTGCCAGATCCAGAAGGCAGTTGCTTGAATAGATGCTTGATCTTCGGGTCGCTGATATTTCTGCCCCGCCCAACCGCTCATGCTTTCCTCCCAAGACTATAAGTGATAAACGCCGCCATTGCTCCTATAAACGTTTCGTGATGCGCTCCGCGCCCGTCGATATCCAAGATCCAATGGTTGCCTTTATCATAATCATGCGTGACAATTTCGTCAATCGTGATCAGGCACTTACCTTTCGCATCGTTGACGGAAAATTTGATTTGATATTCTTCGTCGCTCATGCTTTCACCTGCCAAACAATCGCTTCAACCTGCTCCTGTGATATTCCCATGCGCTTAGCAATATGGATAGTCCGCAAATGGTCCTTGTTATAGAGCCGCTTGATTTCCTTGATCTGGGGGAGGTTCAATTCCTTGCTTCTAGGACTTGTTGTGGTGCCCTTGGCGGCATCTTCGCTTGGGGCCTGTGAACTTGTCTCTTTGTCGGGCTTGCTGCCCCCCTGGGTCATTTGGCGGCCTTTCTGCTTCATCCTCCCGAGCCATCCACAGACTTGATGACCTGTCATGACGATGTCATGTTCCTTGATCAGATGTTCCTGGATGGCCTTTGCGGTCAGGCCCGCCCTTATGTAATCTCGGAAATAGGCTTCGAGTTTTGCGGTCCTCTCTTTGGGTGGTGAACGAGTTGGTAGAATGGCCGTAGGTTGCGTAGAATGGTCAAATTTGCCCTTTGGAGCTTGATCTGGCATGTTTGCATCCCAGTCCACGAGATCTTTGATTTTTGGGGGCGTGGCGGGCTTTCCTGGCAGATGGATGGATTCAAAGTCATCTATGGTGGCCATGAGATCTTCGCGACCTTCGTACCATTTCATGTAGGCTATGCACTCATCGCTTGAGCCTTCGATTTCACGAATCTTCATTTGCGTACCTTCCAACAGCAACAATACTGCCAATCTCGAACTACCATCATTCCTTTTATCCGGCAGTGATGATAGTCTTCGATGTTTCCACAATTGCCACAGTTGCATCCAAGTTTGTTGTGCAACCAAGCGGCCCATTTCACAAGTATCATGCAATTATCCTCTGCAAAAGCTCTTCATTAAGCTTGCCGTCCTTGAATAGCTGCCCCGCCTGATAGAACGTATCTCCCTGCCTAACTATGGGTGCCTCCATCGAAAAGCATTCATTGGTTCGCAATTCTGCCAAAAACATGGGGCCTGATGAGATCTGCAATCGCATAGGCGGCCACATTTCTATCAAGCCATGCGGCGACTTGTTTGCATCTGGCGCAATTGTCGGTTTCAAAAAGGGTAATCGTCTTAGATCACCTCTTCTAGTTCCTCGCAAGCAATTGTACCATCGACAGATGTTATAGGCAAATTTGCTGATTTTAGCTGCCTCTTTGCTGCCGTCCGCTTACCGGCCTCTGACCGGGCGGCTCTCTTCGCGTCGGGCCACCAGACAAAGATCGCTTCTTGGATGACATGGACCTCTTCCCGTCGCTATAGGTTCCTACGACTTCCTGCTCGGTGATGTGCGATATTTTGATTTCTATGGTGCTGATACCATGTACCAAGATCGCGCAATGGCGATTTTCCATCATTTTGGGTATGCGAAACATTAACTGCCCCCTCTTGGTGCTCTTCGTTGCTCTCTCCTAGCCTCTCTTATAGCCCTTTCCTTCCTCTCTGTCTCCTGCTTGCGTTTGGTGATGGTATGTAGATGGACCGCCATGTTCATCGGCCTCCTCTCAACGCCGAAAGGCATCGTGACAAATCCATACTTGCCCTCTTCATCGCGCCAGATGCCTTGCCAGATTCGATATAGGTCACTGTCCGTTTGCTATGCTCTCCTTCTATGACCACATCGCGGAGGGGAACGGCTTCAGCCAATTGGATGAATCTTTTGGCTTCTTGAATGCATTGTTGTAAGGTTTTGGCTTGCATCTAGACCATCTCCTTGGACCAAGCCTTGGCCAATTCGCTAAAGACTTGTGTGAGCACCAAGAAGGGGATACTAACCCACCAGATGAACCACATTAAGTCCGTGGCTTGAACATGTATGTAGAGCAGCCAGGAGCCGTATATAGCCAATGGAAGATAGAGCAGGCCAAAGAGGGCCGAGATGATGCGTAATACTTGGCTCATTGGTCATCCTCCTCAGGTTCTTTCTTGATGGCTGTCTGCCATTCTTGCACATCGGCCTCGTCCAGCGATAGGCTGCGCGTTGCGGCAAATTCTTCTATTGCCTTGACCGCGGGCGATGCGTTATGATGTGCGCTCAAGGTAATCTGTTCATCTCGGGTTGTCAAGAAGGCCACGAAATCGAATATGGCTCCTGCAATAAGTTTCTCTAAGTCGCTTGTCATTTGATCCCCTCACTCCGGCATCATGCCGCAATAACCATCTTGGTCTATAAATTTCATGGCCATATCTCCATATGTGCAAAACACCGCACAATCCTTTCGACAGAAGACCGGATTTTCCGGGTCTCTGGTCATCAGGGGACAGATCGAGATTCCTATTTTTGCCATTTAGATCGCCTCAGCAAACCTAATCGCATCTTCCCTCTTCCAAAACAGCCCTCTACCAATGATATCACAATGGTCTAAGCCCATCGTTCCATATTCGTCCTGCTGCCAGAACTCGGCCACCTGCCAGGTTGCTTCCCCTAGCCGCTGCTGTGGATCTAGGCAAACAAATATTTCGCCTTGCTTGGGCCAGTGGGCGCGGTCGATGTCTTGCCAGAGTTGGTTGTAGATTTTCATGTAATTGCCTCTCTCTTTCCGCAATAATCACAATCTTTTGGACACCGATGAACCGGCCAATAGAGCCGGGTTCCCGGTATATTTGCCCACCAGATCACAAGCGATAGCCAACATAGGCCGGTATGATCTGCTATCCAGGATACGATTGCTTCTCCTCGTGATAGACTCATTTGCTCACCTCTATAAGCAGGCCCTCGCCCACTTCCGATATCCTAACCTGATCTCCTTTCCCTAGTCCATGCTTTGCCAGCCATTCGCCTGGCAGCGATATGGTGAATACCCTTTGGCCACCTTGGGCAACCAGTTTTCGTGTTGTTGGGTTCATAGGGATAGATGGGTGTGTTGCTCTATATATAGATTTTGATTCAGGTCTCTTTGACCCAACCGTCGTTCGTTTCCTTGAATCCCTGATCCGATAACCATATCTTGCATTGGCTCGGTTTTATCTTTGCTCCTAAGCCTTCTGCTAGCGTTGCCATGATGAATGGTGTAATGATTGCCTTCATCCTTTGGCGAACGGCGAGACATCGCTTCAAAATGCTATCTACTTGAAGACCATCTAACTGGTCCACCGAAATACCATCAAAACCGTTATCAGGACCATCAGAACCAGCAGGACCATCAATTTCGGGGTTATTCTCTATACAAATAATATTTTCTTTTAATAAATCCAATATTCTTTTCTGTTGGTCTACTTGGTCCTGCTGGTCCTCATCTTGATTTAGATGGTCTTTAGTTGGTCTATAGGTGGTACTATTAATGAAAGCATTATACTTCTCATCGTCTAAATCAAGCCCTCTTAAAATCCTTATTTTCCCGCTTGGTGTTATTTCTCTTCCTTTTATAGCATGAAAATGTTTCTTTGCATATGCATAAAACTCTCTATCTCGTATAGGAGATGCATTTATTTTTTTACAGAAATTCTTATAGCAGTCATAAAGTGCCACCGAGCTAACCCAACAATCCAATTCGGCCTCTTCGACGAATTTATCATAAAAAGCCGCAAGGCTATTGGCTTGGAGATCATATTCCTCGGCTATATCTTTGCCGCTTCCTCGTCGAAAGATTGTTTTATCTGGTAAAACTCGCGACGCGTTGACGATGAGCAAATTTAAGAGGCCCGAAAGCTCCTCTGCCTTACTTATCTTTATCAACAAGTTCGGATCTCGTTTCTTCTCATTCGGTTGCGTTGGTTCATCCACGAATTTAAAAGGAAAGTCGGGTTTTACGAGCCTTCTTTGAAATCCGTACGTATTATCAGCGAACCGTGGTGGCATGTTAGTGTCAAAGAAGATGAAACAATGCGGTCTGAAAAGGACGTGCCCTTTGTTCTTCTGGTCGGCATCTATCCTCATGCCTCCGGAGATTGCTTTTATGATCCTAGATTCTCGGACATCGCCTGATACCTCCGAATTGATTAAGAACCGTTTGCCGTAGAGCTGGATTTTGTCAAATCTATTTTGGGTCAATGTCGCAATTTCTACCTCTGCGATCTGATCATCTCCATAGAAATATCTAATAAGCTCTTCAAGAACACTTTTTCCATTCGAGCCGCTGCCGATAGCCACCGCAAAATATTCAAAATTTAGGGTAGTAGTTTTTGCCGTTAGTATATCCAAAACCGACAAAATGCTATCGTCTGATCCGAGAGAATTTATGAGAAAATTCGATATCTCCGGGCATTTTGCCTCTGGTCTATAAATCACCGGCGACTTCAGAGTTAGGTAAAATTCCGGGGAATGCTCTTGAAATTTCCCCGTTTGCATATCGATAACACCGTTATCAACGGCGAATAGATACGGATTCGAATTGAAGATATTAAAATCTTCCATTGTGCGGAGCACGATTTTTCTATGTGTCTCTTTTGCCGCCCGCAAAGTGTAATTGTCGCCTGCCACCTGATCAAATACCTGATCTACTATTGTCTCTCCCTCTGATCGATAAATTCCGTCCTCATAAACCCATATTTTTTCATCCGGCGTCGAGACCATTCGTAGATATTGGCTAATAGCATCTGCCGCCTTATCAGGACTAAATTTCACGGATTCTATTTTTCCTTCATCATCATATTCTATATCGGCCACGTCTGCTAAGGTAAGTTGTGCGATCGGGGCCTCTATCTTTGCTTTGCGCTGTTCTTCTCGCTTGGGTTCGGTGTGCGGTTCATAAAGCCTTATCAAGTCTCTCCAGCCCTTTCCGGCGCATCCGTTGTGGTGGCAACCGGCGGCAATTGCGCCAGATGGAAACTGTACGGCCCAAGCAGAATGGTCGTTATGCGACGAATCCCAAGGGCAGCGGTCTAAAATATACATGGTGCCACCGCCATGAGATGTTTTTTCTTTCGCGACATCGAGACCGTGCGCATTTAGCCACTGCCCCAAATCGATCTCCCTGGAAAAGCCTTTCTTGGGCGCACTTTCTTTGAATCGCTCTGATTGATTCTTTTGCTCCCATGCCCAAGCGTGCAGCTCCAAGAACTTGCGGTCAACGACCTTAATATCGTTCGGAACTTCTAATATTTTTGAAAATCTCCACGGTCGCTCTTTGATGTTATCCCCTTTCTTGGAAGCCGTGCCGTACATTTTCCAGATTCTAGCGGCGTTAAATACCTTGAGATCCACGTTTACCCGGTCATCGCTGAATAATGCATCAAACGATTTTAAAACGGTATCTATGAGGTTCCTACTATCTTCATCATTCGGTAGGTCGATCTTATAGAGGAGGTGAGCACCATTTCCAGAGTCGGCCATCACTGGATCAGGCCACCCCATTTCGGTTAGGGTTTCTCTGGCAGTCCTCGCTCTGGCAATTGCAGCCTCGTGCTCTTCATCCGTGGAGCTGATATCAGCGGGCCGAATTGCATCAAAATCTACGGGTAGCCATCGGCGGCGAATGATATCCTGATCAGACGTGGTGGTGGGTTGCGCTCTCGCGGGCGATAGCTTATCAGGACTTCGCGCATATAGAGCCGGATTAACTTGATTTAGTACGGTATAAATGCCTTTTTGCTCATTGGTCTTATCGAGCATGGTCGCAACTTCGGTAAGCTTCGCAAAGTCCTTGAAATAGCCGCTTTGAACCTCATTTTTTCTTTTCCCAAGTGCGCGAAGTTCTACAACGTCGCCGGGTTCAAAAAGTATACTTAGTGATTCCAGAATTGTGGTATTCATTTAGGCACCTCACCATGTTCAAATCGCGCTGATTTGGCGGCGTTAACTGCAATAGATCCAAAATAAAACCAATTTTTTATATTAAATCCTCCGTCCTCCGCAGGATAAACTACGGGGTTTCCTGCTTCGTGTGGTGTTCCAATCAAAAGGAGAACGGGAAAGCCAGTCATATCATATAACGCCTTGACCCTTTCAACTTCTTGTATATTCAATCTCATTGGTTTTACTTCAGCGAATGCGTTTATAGATGGCAACCAGAAATCTGGAAGGTAATATCCTGCTTTGCCTAAATCGAATCCCTCAAATTCATATTCCCACGGAATGCCCTTTGTCTGCATTTTATCCAAAGCGACTGCGTAGCGGGCTTCAAGGCGGCTCCGAAACCGATAACCTTTGTAATGAGTTTCGATTGGTTTTATCATATTCATCGCATGACCTCTGGAAATTCCTGTATAAGAAGATCAAAGATATTCGATAGATTGTCTTTCATGAATATAGGTATGCCCAAATCTCTTGCCGCCCAACCGATATTATTTATCCAATCTGCTTGAGGAATGACCTTATTTTTTCGCGCGCCTGTTTCAGCTCCAATTATGACCCAATGAATCTTTGATAGATCCGTCTTAATTGGTCCATGCAACGGCTCAAAGCTAATGAATCGCTTGCAGCAAACCTTCTCAAGTTCTCTGATTCTCCAAGTATCCGTCTGTTCTGTGACCGAGACACCGAGCCAAAGATAATCAGGAACCTTGTAAGCTCCACCAATCAGTTCTAAGATTCTATCAGGCCGCTTAGTAAGAACTAGGAAAGTATGCTCAGTTTTTTGGGAAACCGCCTCGATGGTTTTTGCTATCCATCCCGACTCAACTCCTTCCGAAAACCAATCGCTGGCAGAATCCAGAAAGACTCTTTTGCCTTTGCCCTTGAGATTCCTGATCTTTTGCAATCTTTCTGGATGAAACGCAGGTTCAAAGGACATATTGAATCGATGATAAATTCCTCTGGCATAGCAATATTCGCAACCGTTTTTACATCCAGATATTGGATTTAATGTAAGATCGCACCATCCTATTTTACTCATGCTTTCGCCTTCCTGATATTGACCTTGTAGCCGCACCTTGGACAATGCGCATAAAAAGGAGCGTTGCCTTGATAGGTCCAGCTATAAAGGCATTTCTTGTTTGGGCAAGTCAGTTTTACGGGCTTGCTCATATCATAAACCGGCATACTGGGTAGGTACGTAAGTCAACCTATTTTAATCTTCCCCTCCACAAACGCTTCGCCCCATCCCATCTCCCAAAAGGAATCAGAGATACTGATGCAAAATCAGCTATCCATCACCACAATCACCGTACTCACTCCCGTCCCACTCTCCTTAAACGATCCTTCCGGCAAATCCATAATCTCACCATTATGCAATTCCACGAATTCCCTAAACTCCCTGCCCAATGCATCGTCTCTAAATTTCACGCCCGCGCTCATGACAGATACCAGTTTTCCGCCGGGCTTGAGCATCGAAAAGGCCCGCATGACGTGCAAAATGTCTTGCCTTTTTTCGAAGGGGGGATTCATAGCGACCCTATCAAATCTCTGTTGAGTCTCCAACTTCGTGAAATCCGGCTCCGAGAACAAGCTTGTGGGCGGCATCCCATCACCCATCAGAACCTTCCTATTGGCCTCTAACAGCTCGCAGGCGAAGACTTTGGCTCCTCGGTGGTACAATTCTGTGCTGATCGCTCCCTGCCCCGCAGAAGGCTCTAGGATGCATTGGCCGGGCTGTATATCCGCTAGATCACATAGCTTCATTACAATTGCGTTCGGTGTAGGGAAGTATCCATTTTTGCTCGGCGGTGTAACTTCGCCTGTCAAAATTGCGTTATCGAGAGCCTCTTCTGGGTCGCTTGCGAATATATGTCCCTGCGCTTTCCTATTCCACTTTCCACCAATGGCCTCAAGTGCCTTGTTCACATCCTGATAGAGCTTGCGATCCAGTTGGCCGCATGTCAATTTGACGCAATTTCCCTCGATGCTTGCCGTGCTGAGGACGGTCAAAACTTCTTCAGATAATTTAGTTGTTCTCATATATTACATCTCCAAAATATTAAACGGTCCACGTACTCCTGCGCACCAATATTCTGCACACCCCAGCGCCCCCTCAATCAACCTCTCCGGCGAGAGACAAGTCTTCTCCATCGCATATAGGTATCATAATGCATATTTGGCACCTGCACCAATCGCCTCATAGGAAGTGGCTATCTCAGATAGAGTAAAATCCTCTCCTATGATGAATAGGCCGCCCTTGTAGCCGACCATAATCACAGCTTCCATCTGCTCATCTTTCAGGCCGCCATGTTCCTTCAGGCAGGCTCTCGTGGCTGGAATGAAGGCCGAGCCAAGATATTCGCCAGGCGACATGCCGCTATCTTCTGGCGGGTCTAAATTGTACTCCACGATATCTGAGACTCTTTGGGAATTTTCCGATCCTATGAGCAGGTCGCCCTTTCTGAAGATCTTTGGATGTGGTGTCCTGACGCGATGCCAGCCATTGAGGTAGAGGGAGTCGGAGCCCATGTAGATGTGGCCGTTGCGAATGAGGCCGAGGATGCAGGTCATGCAGGTACCTCAGAAAACCGAAAAAATCCCTCACCAACAACCTCATATCGAACACCAGGCGCGAGCAAGTGATATTTTTCTACCGAATCTTCAAACTGTTTTGCTGTCGATCTCCAAGACGCCTCCTCGATATGTCCATCAGGTGCAAACAGCCGGAGGTACACGACGTTGCCCCGTTTTAGGCCCATCTCATCCGCAATCGTGTCAAGAATCTTTCCATCTTTCACACGTCTATTTGCCTTGCTTCGGACAATCAAATCATCGAAATCTCCGAGCGGTATTCTTGGATGCCGATGCAGACAATGATACTCATTGCCATCGACACGACTTATGAAGAAGCCGTCTGGGTTCCAATATTCTCTCCAAGGACTTACATCACGCGATAGTTTTTTTCTAATGTTCTTTGGCGAACCTTTCCATTTCTCGGTCAGATCTCCTTTCAAAACTCGATGTGCGTATCCGGGATGCGTTCGGCTTGTATGGATATAGTAATAATTGGCGTCCTGATCCAACACTTCAACAATCTCATTTTTGTAGAGGAATTCACAAGACATCATGCCCGGCTCGCCTCCCTCTCCATCTCATCCTCCCTTGCCCTCATCCAATCCCTGAAATGTGCGCAGTCCAAGTGACAATCTGAAAACTCGCTCACCTTGCTTGGATTGAGGCCGCAGCCGTATAGGGTGGTGCAGGCGGCGGAGGTTCGTGAAATCAAATTCGGGCAAATATTAGACATGCTCCTCCTCCCTAATCGGCCTAAAGGCCGTTGGCTCTTCATAGCATAGATGGTCATCTGCCCTCTTTCCACGGGCCTTGCAATGCCTGAAATAGCTACATTCTCCACAAGTCATGTTAATCTTGCTCCCACTTCTCGCAAAAATAATGCGGACTCACTTGCCTCTGCATGACCGGGCAAAATCCCCACGCGGTGATTGATTTGCCACATTCGTATAGCTCACATCCATGACAGCAATCGGAGCCCCAAGGAATGATCATGGTCTCAAGGCAATCCGCATCTATGACGCGCCCGGTGGCTCGGGCTTCATCGAGCCATTGGCAGACTTCGGCATCTATCATGGCCGCTTACCTCCCTTCAACCTCTCTTTTCGGCTCAATTTAGCCGGGCGGAACTCAGGGCATGTGGCCGCATCGCCCATCAAGCTTTGACATATCGGCCTATTGACCTTATAGTAGCATTTCGTGCAGGATCGGAATTTGCTCTCTATCGCCATAATCTCCTCCCAAATGCCACCAATTCCCGCACAAGCCTCTCTTTCCTCGTTGGCCTATATGCTGGCAATTCCTCGCCATATAAATGGGGCGTAGCATTTCGCCGTTCCTGCTTTCGAATTTGTTCACATGTTCCGGGACATTTGCTGAAATCGAATTGTGTCATCTTGGTGGACTCCATAGAATAAAATCAAAGTGTTCATATAAATATGGTACCATCGGCCTACCACTGGTATGCAATCCAGCTTTTAGGCCAATGGACCGGGCATAGTCGGCGATCATACATGCCGCCTCTGGTTGTTCAGCAGGCTCACCACCAGATATGACCACGCCTCCCACGAAGACCCTATTGGCCTCTATGAGAACATATATCTCTTTAATGGGCCTAAGATCTTCTCCGGCCCAAAGATGCTTATTGTGGCATAGGGGGCAGTGCTGAGAGCAGCCACGGAGGAAGATGGTGGTTGCAGCGATGCCTGGGAAATCGACGGTGGATAGGGGGATGTGGCCGCCATAGTTAACCATCATTCTGTAATCGCCTTGCATTCCCTAATATCGGTCAGCCGCGGTTCCTTCCCTCTCCCATTCAATGGACTGCAATAGAATCTAATCCTCGCCCCTGGCTTGATGCCATCAGGGAAATTGGAATGATTTCCATTTAAGTAGCCGTGATCGCGAGTTACATCGCCGGTCAGATCTTTTAGGAGAACATGGCCATAACAATCGCGGCCTTCGAATGTGGCTTCTACTCGCGTTTAGATCCCTCCTTCGGCCATGCTCTCTTAATTTTAGGTCGGGTCATGAACAAAAATGCTGGATATCCGGGCCATTGCCTGACTATGCGTGACCGGTGCTCAGTAGATCGACGAATCGATATCATGGCTTGGCCTCCGTCAGCATGGCCCGAAGCACATTCGCATCATATTCTCGGAGGGCATTTTCTCCCGGCCCGTATCCGGAGATGCAATTTTCCAGGACGGTCTTTCGCTCTTCCGTCGCTTCCCAGGCGATCAGGGAGCCGGAAAGCATGTTCTGAAGGATAGCAAGAACTCTGTCCTCTCCCCGATATCTATCTTCGCACGGATCTTCTATCATGCTGATCGCTTCTCCGAGTGCTTCCCGTTGCTCTACTGTCAGCATCGATTTGGCCGGCTCGATCAGCGCAGCCCCAAGTTCCTGGATGCGCTTGGCCTGCTGCTGGTAATCATATAGCCATCTATCTCGCTCACCATCGACGGCATCTGCCAATTCTTGCGATCGCGTTGCTTGAAGCCGTTCAATCTCATCACATGCCGCCTCAACAATCTCGCCTGCTTTGCAATGCTCATATTCTTGGCAACCCTCAAAGGCGCGGGCCTTCTCGATATCGAATTCGGCCATCTACTTTCCCTCCATCACATAATACAATCCATCTTCCCCCTTCTTCGCAACCTTGCACGCATCGAGAGTTGGCCCCTCTCCAGACAGTCTTCGTAGACATGGCAAAAGATCATCGATGCTACAGCTACAATTCAAACCTGGATAGCAGAGGCCATCACCGCCCAGGGAGGCGATTTGGGCTTTTAGGATTTCACGAATGGATGGCATCAGTCCACCTCATAATTCTCTTTCTCAAATCCCTTTGAATAGAGACCCGGCGCGGCCAAGACCTCCAACTCTTCTTCGACAAGATAGACCTGGATGCCTACCAGCTTCCATTTGCCGGGCATAACGGCTTCTGTCTGTTGTTTGAAGGATTCTGCCAACTCTTTCACTGTTAAGCCGTCGCGTGGCTTAAATTCTGGCATTTCTGTCATTTTTATATCGCCTCTATGCTTCCATTTTCCGCTATCTCGTATCTCGTCCCATTCACCCACATCAAGCTCTTCCCATCAGTCTCATAACCATGACTCTCAAGCAAGAACATGGCCCAAGACCTCTTATTTGGCAGCGCATCATGTACCGACTCAATGAGCTGCCCCGCGGCCTCTACAGAATGCTCCTGGATGCCGATGCCTGATGCATTGCCAGAGATCTCCATGCTTACCTGCCCATTGGCGGCCATGATTGCAGGGCAGATGAGCGCGATCAGGAAGGCATACCAGGCGATGAGAAATGCATCGCGAAAGTCAGTCATTTAGGCCACCTCTTCCACATCTTCTACTCCGATCGGTGCATAATCCGAGTCGGTCGCCGACCAGTCAGCTTCCTCTCTCATGTCGTCTGCCATCGAGCGGGCGGCGCGCCAGTCTGGTGCATCGACTTCGACTACCGCGGTTTGGACGATGGACCGTTGCATGGATACTGCGAATTTCATTTTTTTGTCACCTTCAACTTCGATATCCCTAATAGAACTCGCCAGCATAAATACCTTTCGCCTCTCTTAGTACTCGCAATCCTTAAATACTAATAGTCCCAAGTACATACACATGAGCGAAAAGATAACCAAGGTTCGCCTTCCAGAAGCGACCGAGATCGCATTGGCCGCCTGGATGGCCCAAGAAAGGATATCGACGATGGATAAGAATGTGATCATCTCGCGGGCAGTGGAAGTCTATCTGCAAGAGTATGCGAAGAATGATGGAGCATTGGCCGCTATGATAGATGCGCGGAGTGATGCCAGGAGCAGGAGAGGGAAGGAATCATGGGCGAGGGGATCGCATGACCAAAGATAATTACGAAGGCGGTCTGGAGCTGGAAATCGGCGCTGCCCGAAATAGCCTAAAACTTGAAATCAAGCGCGCCCAAGAAACCTTGAATGGCATGTCTGAAAGCTTGGCGCGAGACGGTACGCCCGGCTGGAGCACAATGCAAGATGGCGTGAATGTGCAGTATGCGAGGCTGAGAGCGTTGCAACAGGCATTGGCACTGTATAGGGAGGGCAAAGCATGACTGATGAATGGTTGAAGCAACTTAGGCCCGGCGATACCGTCGCCGTCTATGGCGGCCTCGGTGGTCGCGATCTGTGGCTCGCGAAAGTCGATCGCCTGACCCCATCAGGTAGAATAGTGATCCGCCGCAATGGACAGGATACCGTATATAATCCCGATGGATGGGAACGCGGCGTTCGGGCGTATCATCGGGAACATTTGGTAGAGCCCACCGCAGAAATCCGGGAGAAAATTGAATTCAAGCGACTATGCGGGTTTTTCCGATACACATCGCCTGAAAAATTGACCTTGGATCAATTGAGGCGAATAGATGCGATTGTCAAGGAGCCACAAACATGAAGAACATCACCGAAATGCGCCGCCTAATCGCAGACATCTTCCATCACCGCAATCAGGTGAAAGAAGCGCTCGACATGAAAGATCAGACGTGGCTCGATTTCACGATCAATCAGCTATCTATTGATCTTTCCAGATTGAAGCAAGCGAATGAGGAGCAAAAAACATGAAGAAAGTCGAATCAATGACCACCCCAGAACTGATCATCTGGAACGACAAACTGACCCAACTTCTTGCCGACCAGGCCGGATATGGTACCCTGGCGTGGACTATGATGGTAGGAAGCCACTTGGAGAAATTGGTATCTTCGTGGCTTCAAATGGACGTTGAAGAGGCTATCAGGCGGTTAAAAAATGAGTGAATCGCTTATCGCCGCTGTGAAGCGGCTGGCAGAACTTGAGCCAACCAAATGGGCCGCTTCGCCCGAATTCTTCAACGAAGCGGGCGATTGGATCGTCCACGGCGTAAATCGAAATAGGCAGCCGAAGATAGCAATATGCCGAAAGGAAGATGCGATCTATATTGCGGATCGCTTGAATGCTGCTCAGAAGATGCTAGAAGTGTTGAGCCTCTTCCAAGCAGGCGATGCCAAAATTCTGCAATTGTTCCTCTCACAAATCGACACCATCGCGCCAAGAGATTTCGATAGCGAGATGAGCAAGGCCAATTATGAAGAGCTGAAAGAAGTTTTGATGCGAATGCAGAAAGCCGCCCTCTCGATGGAGGCCACCCAATGAAGCCACTCAAAGCAGTAATCGAATTCGACATGTCCGCCTATGGAACCGTCCAAGCGGAGAAATTGCTGAGGATATTCAGCGAATTCTTCCGGGAATGCACGACATTTAAGGGCAATATGAGGGGATATATTGTGTACGAGGATGATGAATCATGAGCATATTGTCAGATGCCCGCCTGCTTTGCGAAGACCTGCAAGAGTATTATCAGGCAAAAGAGAACGGCTACCATCCAGAATGTGAGCCTTTGATTGTGTCTAAGTGTGCCAAGATGCTGCCTGAATTGCTGGCTTATGCAGAAATGCACCAAGCCCAAGCGATCGAGCTTAAAGCCAAAATCGATTATCCCAACTATGACGAACTGCCCGAAGAAGATCGTGTCGAAAAGCGATATATCGGTGAAAAGGGCGATTTCCACGAGTTGCATTATAGAGGGAAGAGGACACTTCGACAAGAGGCCGCTAAGGAGCTATCCGCCGACCTCCCACCAAGGATTACGGAGGAAGAGAAAGCAGCAATAAGCAAGGCGGCAGCTTACCTAGACAAACATTTGGTAGGATGCGTATATGATGAAGATGAAAACAAGAAATGGATAGAAGCGGTAAATGTGCTGAGAGGCTTGCTATGAGCGAGATAACCTATCCTCAAATTTATTACGAAATCGCTATGAAATATCCATGCACCGCTGAAGACCTATTCAACGCCGCACCATTCAGACCCGATGACGTAATTGAGAAAGCGGGGCAATTATTTGCGCGTGGCTATCTTTGGTGGCAAGTTAAGAGGATGATCTCATGAGCGATGAATGCCCATATGACGACGATGGATCGTGCCCGCTAGATTGGAAAACGTGCTCCATCGCATTGGAGAAATCCGATGAAACTTATGCTGAAAACTGCCCGAAGGATGAGATTGGTCCTTATAAGGCAGAAATCGCATCACTGCAAGCAGAAATATCAGAGTGGAAAGGACATTTGGCCGATCATTGCGAAGTATATAAGCATGATGTTGGTAAATTGGAAGCGGAAATTAAGCGCCTCAAATCACTCGGCATGGACGCCCTCGACTTCTATATCCAGGCCACCGAAATGAGGCATAGAAACATGATGAATGTGTGCGATATGGCGTTGGAAGCGATTGATTACGCGGAGGGCTTGGAGCAGCAATCGGCCAAGCAACAAGCCTATATAGGCCGCTTAGAGTCGAAATTCTTAGAACTCGCTGAGGCCGACCTATGGGATTCCACCTATAATGCAGATGGAGCGACGGCGCACATTGCTAGGAATAAGCTGGCCGCGAAGGGGGCGTTGGAAAAATTGAGGAATGGTTAATCTTAAGCGTAAGCTATTTATGCTTATAATGCATAGTCTGCATGGTGACAAAATGCAACGAATCAATGTCATGATTTCCGACGAGAGCAAAGCTATCCTGTTGAAGTATCAGGAAAAAAATAAGCATTCCAAGCTCGATGATGCGTTGGATATGCTGATCAAGGAAAGGAGAGGATAGAAATGGCAAACAGATGTTCGTGGCCATTGAGCCGTACCGATCTCATTTGCGCTCTAGGGCGCGGGAAGTTGAGACTGAATGCCCAACTTCATGTCTGTAATTTCGGCATGAACGAAGCTTGGATTGCTTTTCGAACATTAGAGGCGATCTGATATGTGCCCACACTACGAGCATTTTTATGAAGAAATCGATGGCCATTATGTTGCTGTCTATGAGGAGCAAGACAATGAGTAGCTACGGATGCCCTCGGCGCAAAACCGCCAGAAGCGCAAATCTCATGCTCAGATTAGCCCGCGAAGGCATCATATCCAGCCACGGGCCACATAAGAAGCAATGTCTCGGTTGGGGTCACCATCCCATCTCCGAGAGGACACACAAAGAGGTCGAGCTACGGATTGCCCTGAAAGAATATGCAGAATACGAGGCAGATGTCCGGCATCTGATGTCCCTGCCCAAGGAGACGCCCTTGGACCCGGACCGCGAATATTATAGGGCGAGGGATAGGATGGATAGGGCGCGAGCGGATGATGCCGAAGTCCATGAACTGTATGCGCTTGGGGTCATAGAGAGTCCTCAGACGATGTGGAGATGAGAACATGGATCACGAAATAATCAACGGAGCGGGCGACACAATCGGCATGGAAGAGGACCCGCTTAGTCTTTTCGACTTGCCGGTGATTGATGCAGACGAAGAGGAGACATGGGAAGCGGAAAGAAAGTATGAAGAAATGAAAAGGAAGGCGATCTAAATGGCTGGGAAAGAGGATAAATTCGCAATCGTTCGCGCAAAGACAGAATCCTATTGCGCCATAAACCCACAGTACAAAATCAATGAAATAGACGATTCAAAAAAAGCCATTCTTATCGATGGCCCATCGGGCAGCATAACCCTGAGCATTGAAAAGGATAAGGTCAAATGCTCAGATGCGGCCTTTCAGACCGCCCTAATGAGCCTAGAAGAGGATTCTGGCGGCTATCTGCCAGCCGTGATCCTAGACGATGAGAAAAAGAATATCAGGACGTTGGTATCTGCCAATCCATCTCTTGGGATGCTGTCTGCCGAGGGAATACGGAACTTCATCTGCCCAAAGGCAACGGGTCAAGAGATCATCGACCATCTGATCATTGCCAATGAACTCGGATGTTCCGTCATAGCCAAGGAGATCTACCTGATCAAGCGTAATGATGGCAGCGTTAGCCATGTGGTTGGTCTCAATACATTTACCAGGCGCGCGGCAGAAAATCCAGATTTCAAAGGCTATAAGTCTGGCGTGATCACCATCAAGAAAGATCAGGATGAGCCGGTATTCAGGGCAGGGACATTCTACCCACCAAGCGAAACGCTGGTCGGTGGCTGGTATCAGGGATTCTGGAATGACAATCGAGAGACCGAAAGACATACGGTCAATCTGTCGGAATATGATACCGGTATGTCTCTCTGGAAGACCAAGAAGGGTACCATGATTGAGAAAGTGGCCAAATTCCAAGGGTTGCGAAGAGACCATCCCAAGGAATGCAACGGGCTTTATGGGGCATGTGAGTTGGGACTTGATCCTACTAAGGAGGTGACAGAGGCATGAATCCCGCCTCTCCTCTTCAACTCGGCGATCGTGTAGAGGTCGTCGGCCCCAATATTATCGGGCACGCGGATGATATGGGAGATAGGTTCAAAATAGATCGGACATGGGCAATATCCAGTGGCGTGGTTTATTCCGGATACGGCCATGCTTGGTTCCCTGCCAGCTCCTTGTGCAAGGTCGAGGAATTGCAGATGGGGGATTGGGTAGAAGTGGTTGGCGATCCCTGCCCACCATACAGAGAATGCCCCGAACACGAAACTGGCATGATATTCCAGATTGCGCAGATAGATCAGAGAAACCGGGAATGGTTTTCAGCGCCATGCATTCCCACGTATCCTGCATCGAGCCTGCAAAAGCTCACCCCCGATGAAATCCCACATGGTCAAACTATCGGCGAAGCTATGCAAGAATTCTCATCTGAGGTCGAAAAGGCAAAGGATGCCATCCGGGACATTCTCGCGCCATTGGTTGATGAGCGGCTATCCGCCATCGAGGAACGACATGACAAAATCATCGATTGTTTACGCAGACTGGCGACCTTGACGCATGGCTTAGCGCAAATTGCCGAATTGCACGAAGGACGATTCGATGACATAGATGAGCGGCAAGAATCCATCGACGGCTACATAACCAGAATTGCAAACGTGGGCGCGGCTCTGGAAAGGCGGCTTGCATTTGTCGAAGCCTTCCAGAAAGAGCAGATCGAAAATGCATTGGACCCCAAAACTCTTCCACGAACTGATTTGACTCTCGATGCCATGATCACAGACGGCACTCTTGAAGTCGCAGACTTCCGCAAGCAAGACAGCAAGACCCAACGAAAGATCATTCGAGAGCTGGAAGAAGATCTCGCCAATGGCAGGACTTGCACCGAATACATGGGTGAAGTAGATCGCATAGCAGCACTTGATTATGCCATCCGATCATTGCGGATGCCGGACATGGACAACGATCCAGAATTTGCGCATAGGGCGGCGGATGTGTTGGAAGAAATGATGGAGGAGATGCAGAAATGAGCCCGTTATCAGATTTTTTGGGAACTGGTGCGATCGATAGGCTTTTAGCCTATTGGATATATTTGTCTATTGCCTGATAGCAGGAATCGCATGGTCAATCGGTCGCATGGCAGTTGAGAAAGCGACGGAAGAGGCGAAAGAGTGAGCAGCCAGTTATCAGATTTATTGGGCAAAACGTGGCAGGATCGCGTTGGCAGTTGCGTTGATGTTTTGGCAGTTGGTGGATTGAGATGCTGGTTATTCTCGGCTTCTTGGCGGGCATGATTGCGATGGGATTGGTGATGCTGGCGGCGATGAGATGAATCTCGAAAACTTGGAATTCCTAGTCTATGATTTCACCGGGGGCAGCCACAAAGTCTGGACCGCCGCAAAAAACGTCTATGGCGTAATGAGCGCAAACTTCCCAGAAGTAACCGAATCAATGATTTCCGATGCCCTTGAATCACTTACGAAAAGAGGTCTGCTGCGAAAGGAGATCGAGGATGGGCAAACATATTATCTGCGAACCCGTGTCTGGAAGGCATTGGGCCTGCCGAAGAGAGACCGATATGGGAATTTGGGAGAGGAAGACGATGAATGAACAGAGGAAACTATATATCTGAAGAAAACTTAAGAGATGTTATGCCAAATAGATATATTAGCGAGGAAGCGGATGAGGCGATATCCGATTTCATAGAATGATATCAAAAAACAACCGCCATCAAGATAGAACGCAGCTCTGTGATATTGTTTCTCTACGATTTTTGGGAAAATTCACCGATGGAGAAGGCTTGGTGATGAGATGAGCGAGCAAATTCGCATCTATATGGCGGCGGGCGAAGGCGAGCGCGAAAAAGGCATTAGGCAAGCATTGATAGGTGACACCAGATTTGGAAAGTTGGAGATAAGAAGTGATTTGCCAGTTGATTTGCAATTCACGCAGACCAATTCCGAAAAGACATTCGATACGGCGGCTGAACTCATCGCAGATTTGAATAGGCCAGACACTCTGCATATAGAACTCAAATTGGCTCAGGACTTTGTGCAATCCGTCCTGAACGGCCACCTAATGGAGCAGACACTTTCTATCGGGAAGACCGGCCAAGACGGCTGTACGGTCATTCTAGGTGACATAGGCGACATACAAGAGGCCATCATGGATTCCGCCCAAGGACGCGGCCTAAGCAAGTCTGAAATTAGTCATTCGATCGCATCCACTTATGCTCGTTGCAAGTCGTTTAGAAAGCGATCCTTTTTGAACGGCGTGCCGGCGTTCCACAAAGGCGACGATTCCGGCTTCTTTGATGGAGAAGATCAATTCAAGGACATACTCGAACTTGCGCATGATTATCTTTGCGATGGGTCTATGATGGGCTTCAGGCCGCGGCCCGCAGATGGTGAAAGGGAACTGTTAGCGGCATCGATACTTTTTCATGGAGATGGTATAGGTCCGGGCGTGCTCAAGCCGGTCATGGCTGAGTATGATTTGGTTCTGGTACCAAAGGGCGACTTTGCAAGGCAGCCATGCGACATGAAAGGGATAGGCCCCAAGAGGGCGGAAATGATTGACAAGCGAATTGTGATGGCTTATGGATTTAGGAGACAAACATGAAAGCAAATCTCTATACCGAATACATAGCCCGCCAATTTCAAGTCGATGAAATTGAAGTCCTTCGCATAATAGGCATATTTTTCAACCAGACCAGTGCAAGAGATGAAGATCTTGTCCGGTTG